>CAWKJE010000076.1:0-62678 GCA_963849735.1 uncultured delta proteobacterium | reverse complement strand
GGCTGGGGTCGCAGGCGATAGGTCACAGGTCACACAGGTCATGGCACCCCGTCCGTTGTCTGGGTGGTTTTCGTCTCCTTGGTCGCCTTGGATTCTTGGGCTGCTTGGGCTGCTCGGGTTGCTTGGGCTGCTCGGGTTGCCTTGGCGGTTTGGACCGCTCGGGCTGCTCTTTCTTGGGCGAAGCATTCTTCCAGCACGGCGGCGAGCCGCTGCCCGGCCAGGGCGATCCTGCGCCGGGCCAGGGCCAGGGCCGAGCGCTGATACGCTGCATCGACGGCAAAGGGCCCGTCACCCACTCCGATGGGGCTCACGTACACTGCTTGCCGGGCCAGCTCGGCGCCTTCCGCAAGCCATATGGCCGGATCGAGGTTGCGGGCGGCTCGGCGGTCGGGCTCGGTCAGGGCCAGCGCCGCCGCCGACACTTTGTCGGTGTCGTAGCTCGAGCCGGTGATGCTGTCCCAAAAGGCGTGTAGATCATCGGTGGGGTTGTAGGGGCAAAACCTCGGATCGTCGCACACCTCGGGGTGGTGATTGCCGCTGATCTTGACGTTGTGGCCGCCCCGGTCTCCCCCGGGATCATTGCGGTCGTAGCGTGCGACGCAGTGGAGGGGCTGGTGGATGTCACCCACCAGGTGGAGGAGCCAGACCAGGTCGTAGGATTTCACGGCCTCGTCCGTGCTCAACTCCGACAAGCTAGCGCGAAACGCGGCTATCTGGGTGGCGGCGTTGGGTACGGTGGCCGGTAGGGTGGGGGTGCCATCCGCCGCCAGCGGCTGGTCGACATAGTGCCAATACGTGTGGCGAAGCTTGTCGGCATAGCCAAGGTTGGCCACGGCGGTGGGCAGATTGGGCTCGTCGTTCGTGCTCGTGTAGTCGGGATCACCCTTGATGGCGTCCGCCCAGGTGGCGGCCCGCATGAACGCGACCTGGTCACGCTGGCCCGGGCGGGCACCCAGGATCCAGTTGGGATAGCGCGGGTTGAGCTCGAGCAAGGCCCGCGTCCTCTCCCGTACCGCCGGGCTGAGGTGCCGGTATGCCACCAGCGCAACTTGCATGTGGCCGAAGTCGTCCCAGGCCAAGGCCGGACGGACGGGTTGCATGAGCGCGGCTCCCCATCCCAAGGCGACCAACACCGACACCGTGGCGGCACGCATCTCTTGAAGCTGGTCCGGCGCCGCGGCTCAGGCAAGCCCATACCTCTTCCTCGGGCTTCCTCAAGCTGCGCCGTGCGAGGGTGCCGCCCAGCGCCACGCTGCGCCACCTCACCTCAGCTCACCTCATCTCATCTTGCGTCGCGCCGCGATGCTCCGTGTCCGACCTTGGGCTCGTCGTGTCTCTTCTGGTAAAAAGAGCCGCCATGGGCGAGCGCGCTTCCTGGGACGAGTACTTCATGAACATCGCCACCGTGGTTTCATCCCGCTCGACCTGCCCGCGCAAGCTCGTCGGGGCGGTCATCGTGCGGGAAAGGACCATTCTGTCCACCGGTTACAACGGCTCCATTCGTGGCATGCCTCATTGCACCGAGGTCGGGCACATGATGGAGAACGACCACTGCGTGGCCACCATCCACGCCGAGAGCAACGCCATTCTCCAAGCGGCCAAGAACGGAGTGATGATCGACGGCGGGACGTTGTACGTGACCGCCAGCCCGTGCTGGAGCTGCTTCAAGCAGATCGTGAACTCGGGGCTACGGCGTATCGTCTACGGCGAGTTTTACCGGGACGACCGTATCTTCAACGTGGCCCAGGCCCTCCACCTCGAGCTGGTCCATCTGCAGTGGCCGGGGCGTGACCCCCAGGAAAGCGCATCGGACTGAGCGTTGGAGGTTGACATATTCGCTGTCCCGGCTAACTCTAGGATCAGATGCAGCGGTTGCTGTTCATGCTGCTAGCCGTCACGATGCTGGCCCCTACCGTCGCGGTTGGAGAAACCGTCCCGGCGAGGAAGACGCGCGATGATCGCGCTCAGGTGGCCAAGGTATTGAAGCTGGACCGCCGCCTGGCCAGACAGCGGGGCAAGCAAAAGGGCCGTATGGTTGGCTGGCCGGTGCCCGAGGACAGCTTGGCTGATCCGCCGGCGCGCCCCTCGGGCGACATCCACATCTACTCGATCAATTACAAAGACGAGGCCCAGGTCAACATCTACAACCCCGATGGCTCGTACAATATCAAAGCCTTGGCCGAGCTAAGCCACATCTTCAAGTGCCGGCGCAGCGGTCTCGAGCACGACATCGACACCCGTCTTCTGACCATCCTTTCTCACGTTTATGATCACTTCGGCCGGCGGATAGAGCTCTTGTCCGGCTATCGCTTCCAGCGCCGCACCACCAGCAACCATTTCCATGGCGCCGCGGCCGACATTCGTATCGCCGGCATCGATCCGCGCAAGATCCGGGCCTTCGTCGAGACCATCGACGCGGGTGGGGTGGGCGTCGGTTACTACCCGCGGGTGGGCTTCGTGCACGTCGATGTGCGCGAGCCGCCCAGCTATCGTTGGATCGACTACTCGCGCTCCAACCCCGACTCCCCCGGTCGCATGCCTCCTCGCGGCTTCCACCGCCGCAATCCGCAGAGCTGACGGTCTCCTGCGCGTGCCGCTCGGCTGGCGCTCGCCCGGGATTGGCTGTGCCGTACCTGCCAGAGGGCCGGCGCAATGCGCGCTCGGAGCTTGATCGGCTGGCAAGCCGGGCCACTGGCGCACCGCGGGGCGAGGGTCCGAGGCGCAAGCGGTCCGCCGCCGGGCCCGACCCGCGGCCTACGCGATGGAGCGTCCGGCCTGTGGACGAGTTGATTGCGTCATTTGCTTCCGCCTCCCGTGCTCCGCTGGCCGCCCTCCAAGACGTACTCGCCATTTTTCCAGATGAGCGTCCGCGCCTTGGTGGCTCTCGCGCGCCCGGAGGGTCCGTTGACCTTCTTGCCTCTTTCGATCCAATCGTAGTTGCCCTCGTGCTTGTTGGGGCTGACGACCAGCGTGTAGGTCTCCTTTTCGATAGTCTGGTGGGCTTGGTTGTCCCAGGATTGGTCGTGCGACTCCATGATGTCGTCGAGGACCATCTTCATGCCTTGTGGGGTCAAGCGGTAGAGCACCAGGACTTCTTCGCCGTAGGCCGCTTCCGTACCGCCGTCCCACGTGGCGAGCCGGTAACCAAACGCGCGTTCCTTGTCGTTGATCCTGTAGTCAGCCAAGTCGAGTCGCAAGCTTGCTCCGGTGCCATTGTAGCCCCATGGCAAGACGTCCTGCGGGGGCGAGTCGATCGTTCGAATGGGCTCGCGAGTGACGATGGTCAGATGGCCGGTCTCCGCCTTTAGCAGCGAAAAGACTGGTGGGTTGTTTGTGTTGGTGGCACGGCGGCTCGGGTCCATACGTTCCGGAAACTAGAGTAGCTTGCGTATGATTTTGGGGCAGGACTTGGACGAGGTCTGGGTGACCACGAAGAGGGCCTCCTCGTTTGCCGAGCCCTCATTGAGCTTGCCATAGCGTAGGAACATCAGATCCTCGATACCGTCGCCATCCAGGTCACCACGTGCGTAGAGCGCGATGCTGCCTCTCCACCCGCTGCCCGAAACCCAAGCCTCTTCGCCTTTGGTGCGAACCACCACCCGCAGATACTCATCGTATTTGCCCCACGATATGCACGCGGCGTCGGCCTTTGCCAAGCTGGTATCGTCGGCGGGCGAGTCGACATCTAGCTCTAGGCCCGCCGGAAGCTTGGCAATGGCTGTTCCGGAAAAGCGAAACCAGCCGAGGTAGCTGGTAGTTGCCGGCTTGGCGCCCTTGAGGACATCGAGGGCGAGGCAGCGGATGCTCTTATCCTCCAGCCAATCCCACGCATTGCCATTATCCGGAGTCAGGCCAAAGCGCGTCTTCCGCAAAGCCAGAATGTCCCGGCAGGTCTTTATGGGTCGCAAGGATTTGTCTGGCATTATGGCGGAAGGGTCATCTGGCCAGTCGTCAAGGGGTTGAGACAATTGCCTATCGATGTCAGCCAACGAGGAAAGGTTGAGCTCGCTTGCCCAGGAAACCCCGCCCACTGGAGCGGGCGCCGGTTGAGCTGGAGCCGCCAGCCAAGCGCTAAAGAGCATCAGCCCGATCATCATCGCCACCAGGTGAAATGAGGGCCAGAAACCGGTCCGGCAGCCTCGAGCGAAGCCGCCTCTTCGAAGAGCTGCCGCGTCCATGCGTTACGGGCCTCGGTGTTTGCTGTGTTCTCGGGGTTTGAGGCCAGGCGATGGCAAGCTAGAGCCGCTCCGTGCCAATCACCGGCTTCGACAGCTTGGGTGAACGATGGGAATTTGCCAACCAGCCCCTTGGCGGGCTGGTACTCTCCTTTCCGACTAGTTCTAGCGCGGTGGCCAAGACCAAGGTTGTAGACCATGTCCACGAGCGCGCGGCGGGCAGGGAGGGGATAGTCGTCAAAGCCGGGGAAATGTCCTTGGAGCTGCCGGACAAAGCCTAGCAATTTCGTCAATGCCTTTTGTTTGGCTACCTCCTCCGAGATCTCGAGGCACGGATGTCGTCGGTAGTGCGAGGGCCTTTTCCCCCCTTCCATAGCCGCGACAGCGTTGAAGGCCTCCTTCACTTCATCAGGCTTGGCGCGGTCTGGTCCGATTAGGAAGGGCAGCGCCTGCGCCGCGGCAACGTTCGGAAGCATGTACCCGACCCCAACCGTCACTAGCGGCGGCGTTGTGAACCGGCCCGGGATTTCCGGAGGCTTGTTTACGTGAGTCCGGCCACCGCGACCGGGTGCTCGTGACGATAGTACATCTGCTCGAACTCGAACGGGGGCAAATAGCCGAGGGGCTCAAGGAGGCGGCGCCGGTTGAACCAGTCCACCCACTGCAGCGTGGCGTACTCGACAGGGTCGAAGCTGCGCCAGGGACCTCGGCACTCGATCACCTCGGTCTTGAAGAGGCCGATGATGGTCTCGGCCAGGGCGTTGTCGTAGGCGTCGCCGATGGTTCCTACCGATCGCTCGATGCCAGCCTCGGCGAGGCGCTCGGTGTAGCGAATAGATACATACTGCGAGCCATGGTCGCTGTGGTGAACCAGGTCACCCGTGAGCGGCCTGGCGTGCAGCGCCTGCTCCAGGGCGTCGAGCACGAGGTCGGTGCGCATGGAGCGCGCCACCCGCCAACCGACGATGGCCCGGGAGAACACGTCGATGATGAAGGCGACGTAGACGAAGCCCAACCAGGTGGCGACGTACGTGAAGTCCGCGACCCAGAGCTGATTCGGCTTGGTCGCCACGAACTCGCGCTTAACGAGATCCTGTGGGCGCAACGCCGACTCGTCTGCGACGGTGGTGACCTTGTAGGCCCGTCCCCGGACCGCGCCGCGCAGGCCCATCCTGCGCATCAGACGCTCCACCGTGCAGCGGGCCACCTTCACACCCTCCCGCTTCAGCTGCCGCCAGACCTTCTCGGCTCCGTATACGCCAAAGTTCTCCTCGTGCACCAGCCGGATCTTCGACCGCAACTCCTCGTCACGTTTCGCCCGTGCTGAGCGCAGCTCCGGATCCCGTGCCCAGGCTTTGCGAGCATAGTACGTCGCTGGGGCGATCGGCAGAACAGCGCAAATCGGCTCGACCCCATACAACGCTCGGTGCTCGTCGATGAACGACACCATCACTTCGCTCGGCGGTCGAGCTCCGCCTGTGCGAAATACGCGGACGCTTTCCGTAGGATCTCGTTCGCCCGCTTAAGCTCTCGCACCTCCCGCTCCAGATCTTTGAGCCGCTCCCGCTCGCTGGTGGTCAGTCCCGGGCGCTTCCCCGTGTCACGCTCCATGCGCCGAGTCCACAGCCTCAGCGTCTCCGCCTTGCAACCCATCTTGGCTGCGATCGCAACGATCGCGGCCCACTGCGAAGGATACGACGCTTGCTGCTCCAAGACGAGCCGGACCGCTCGTTCTTGCACTTCCACTGGATACTTGGATTTTCTTCCCATGGGCACATCCTCTCAAGAGTTTGTGCCTCCGGGAAATTCGGGCCGGTTCATTGACGTGTCCAGATACATCAAGGTGCGGTTGGGCGGAGTGAATTTACCAGGAGACTCGGATGGTTTGGGATGCTTTCTTGATCTCGCGCTTGCCCTCTCGTAGCTTGGGGGCCACGAAGGCGGCCGGTAAGGCCAGTCCCTTCCGACTGCCATGCCCGCGAAACAGCTAGAATTGCTCGAAGAAAATGCGACGACCCCGAGCTCGGCCCAACCGGGGGGACGAGGCAGCGCTGCTGCGGGAGGAGGCGGCGGCGGGGGCCGCGGCCGGGGTGGCGGCGCTGGCCAGGGCGGCGGGGGACCGAGCGAGCCAGCTGATGCCTCCTTGGTGGACGAGGCGCAACGTCGCTATCTGAACTACGCCGTCAGCGTCATAACCGCGCGCGCTTTGCCCGACGTGCGCGACGGTCTCAAGCCCGTGCAGCGGCGCATTCTATATGCGATGCACAACGATCTGCACCTCTATCCCGATGCCAAGTTTCGCAAGAGCGCGACCATCGTGGGCACCGTCATCGGCAAGTATCATCCTCATGGCGATACCGCCTGCTACGAGGCCATGGTGCGCATGGCGCAGGACTTCTCTCTGCGCTACCGCCTGGTCGACGGTCACGGCAACTTCGGCTCGCTCGACGGCGACGCCCCGGCGGCCTACCGCTACACCGAGGCGCGTATGGCGCCCCTGGCCATGGAGCTGCTCGACGAGATAAAGCAGGGCACCGTCGACTTCCGTCCCAACTTCGACAGCAGTGCTGACGAGCCGGTGGTGTTGCCCGCGCGCGCCCCCCAGCTCTTGGCCAACGGCTGCACCGGCATCGCGGTCGGCATGGCGACCAACATCCCCCCCCACAACCTGGGTGAGGTGTGCCAGGCCGCCATCGCCCTCATCGACGACCCCAAGCTGGAGTGCAAGGACCTGCTCCGGCACATCAAGGGTCCCGATTTTCCCACCGGCGGGCTGTGCCCGAGCTCCCGGAAAGAGCTGCGCGAGATTCTACGAGACCGGGCAGGGCCCCATCCGGCTGCGCGGCGAGTGGAAGAGCGAGGAGTCCAAGCGCGGGGCCTCCCTGGTCGTCATCACCTCGATCCCTTACAACCTCAGCAAGGCCGACCTGGTCGAGAAGATCGCCGAGGTCATCGTGGGCAAGAAGCTGCCCATGCTGGTCGACGTGCGCGACGAGTCCACCAGCGAGGTGCGCATCGTGCTCGAGCTCAAGCAGGGCGCCGATCCCGCGCTGGTCATGGCCTACCTCTACCGGCACACCCCGCTCGAGCTCTCCTTTCACGTCAACATGACCTGCCTGGTGCCCACGCGGAACCGCGAGGTGGCAGGTCCCATGCGCCTCAACCTGCTCTCGATTCTGCGCGAGTTCCTCGAATTTCGCGAGGATGTGGTCACCCGGCGCTTCGCGTTCGAGCTGGCCGAGCTGCGCCGGCGCATCCACATCCTGGAGGGCCTTGCCACCATCTTCGATGCCTTGGACGAGACCATTCGCATCATCCGCAAGTCGGAGGGCAAGGCCGACGCCGCCGCCAAGCTCATGCAGCGTTTTGCCCTCGACGAGGAACAAACCGACGCCATCTTGGAGCTCAAGCTCTACAAGCTGGCCCGCCTCGAGATCCAGATCATCGTGCAGGAGCTCACGGCCAAACGGGCGCGCGCCAAGGAGATCGAGGCCGTGCTCAAGGACAAGCGCAAGCTGTGGAAGGTCATTCGCGGCGAGCTTATCGAGATCGGCAACAAGTTCGCCGACAAGCGGCGCACCAAGATCGGCGGGGGAGGGGAGGGCGAGGTCGAGTTCCAGGCCGAGGACTTTATCGTCGACGAGGATGTGACGGTGATCCTGTCGCGCGACGGTTGGCTCAAGCGTGTGCGCGAGGTCAAGGACCTGGCGAGCACGCGGGTGCGCGAGGGCGACGCCGTGCTGGCCGCCCTGCGTGGCTCGACCAAGGATCTGGTGGCCATCTTCTCCAACCTCGGCAGCTGCTACGTCCAGCGCATCCACGACGTGCCGGCCTCGACCGGCTATGGCGAACCGGTGCAGAAGCTGTTCAACTTTCGCGACGGTGAGCGCGTGATAGCCGCCTATGTGCTGACCGGCAGCGGCTCCCCGGTCCTGCCCGCCGGGAAGGAGATCATTGCCGTCACCAAGCGGGGCTTCGGCTTTCGCATCAGCTCGGATCCCCACCGCGAGATCTCGACCCGCGCCGGGCGGCGCTACGCCAAGCTGGCCGAGGGTGACGAGGTAGTGAACGTCCTGCCTTTCGTGCCCAGGCAAGCCCTAGGCCTGGTCACGGCCCAGGCGCGCTCGCTCCTGTGTATGGTCGACGAGGTAGCCCTCTTGGCCAATCCCGGCAAGGGCGTCACCATGATCAAGCTGGAAGACGACGATGCCGTGCTGGCCTTCGGCACGGGTGATCGCTACGGCGACGAGATCCTGATCGCCGAATTCGACAACGGCAAGAAGGTGGCGGTGGGCCCCGGTCACGACGAGATCACGGGGCGGGGCGGGCGCGGCCATGTCCTCACCCGCAAGGGCAAGCTGCTGCGCGTGCTGGGGCCCGCGTCCGCCGCGGCACCCGATGACCCCGACCACGGCAAGGGGGTGAATTGAGATGGCCCCCGATAAATCATACACCGCCGAGCACATCACCGTGCTCCAGGGCCTCGAGCCCGTGCGCCGGCGTCCCGGCATGTATATCGGCGGCACCGACAGCAAGGGCTACCACCACCTGCTGTGGGAGATCGTCGACAACAGCGTCGACGAGGTCATCAACGGCTATGCCACCCACATCGAGGTGACCCTGCACCAGGATCACCGCTCGGTCACCGTGGTCGACAACGGGCGGGGCATTCCCGTCGACGTCAAGAAGGAATTCGGCAAATCCGCGCTCGAGCTGGTGCTGACCACTCTGCACGCGGGCGGCAAGTTCTCCTCGGGTCAGTATCAGTACTCGGGCGGGCTGCATGGGGTTGGCTCCTCGGTGGTAAATGCCCTGTCAGAGGAGATGATCGCGCGGGTCAGGCGCGACGGGGTCGAGTGGGAGCAGCGCTATGCGCGGGGCGAGGTCGCGAGCAAGCTGGGCAAGAGGGGCAGTGCCCGCGGTAGCGGTACCACCATCTTCTTCCGGCCCGACCCCCAGATTTTTGGCCGGCAGGAATTCTCGGCCGACACCATTCGCTTTCGCCTGGACAGCAAGACCTTCTTGCACAAGGGCCTCAAGATCACTTTTCGCGACGAGGCAACCGGCACCTCCGACGTGCT
Source organism: uncultured delta proteobacterium (assembly GCA_963849735.1). Classification (GTDB taxonomy): domain Bacteria; phylum Myxococcota_A; class Polyangia; order Fen-1088; family Fen-1088; genus Fen-1118. The sequence goes on along the minus strand of CAWKJE010000076.1, from coordinate 53,422 downwards.
CCAGCACGAGGGCGGCATCGCCGACTTCCTGGCCAAGATCATAGCTGACCGGGGCAAGGCGCCCACTACCCCGCAGCCCTTCTACTACGGCCGGGAAGACGGTATGCGTATCGAGGCGGCCCTGCAATGGACCGAGTCGCACGACGAGGCATTGCGCACCTACGTGAACGGCATCCCCACCACCCAGGGGGGAACCCACGAGCAAGGCTTCCGCGCCGCCATCGTGAAGGCCATGCGCTCGTTCATGGACGACGCCGGCCTGGCGCCCAAGAATCTCAGTCTTACGGCCGAGGACATTCGCGAGGGTATCGTCGGGGTGCTCTCCCTCTACCTGCAGGAACCCCAGTTCCAGGGCCAGACCAAGGAACGGCTGGGCAACCCCGAGGTGCAGGCCCTGGTCGACAACGCCATTCGCCCCGCGCTCGAGAACTTCCTGCACCAGAACCGTACCGCGGGCACGACCATCGTCGAACGCATCATGCTGGCCGCCCGGGCGCGCGAGGCCTCGCGCGCCGCTGCCCAGGCGGTGTCGCGCAAGACCGCCATCTCGCACCGTTTGAACCTGCCGGGCAAGCTGGCCGACTGCTCGTCCACCGACCCGGGCGCGAGCGAGCTCTTCATCGTGGAGGGCGACTCGGCCGGAGGCTCGGCCAAGCAGGGACGGGAGCGTCGTTTTCAGGCCATTCTGCCTCTGCGCGGCAAGGTCCTCAACTCCGAGCAGGCCTCGCTGCAGAAGGTGCTGGCCAACAAAGAGCTGCAGGACGTGGTCTCGGCCTTGGGTTGCGGGGTGGGCGAGACATTCTCGCGCGAGCGCCTGCGCTACCACAAGGTGATCTTCCTGATGGATGCGGATTCCGACGGCCACCACATCGCTACCTTGCTGCTCACTTTCTTCTACCGGCACCTGCGCCCGCTGGTCGAGGGCGGCAACGTCTATCTCGCCCAGCCCCCGCTCTTTCGCATCGACCACGGCAAAGAGACCTTCTGGGCGCTCGACGAGGCGGATCGCGATCGCATCGTGGCCGGCCTGCCCAAGAATGCCCGTCCCGAGGTCATGCGCTTCAAGGGCCTCGGCGAAATGCAGCCCGAGGAGCTCAAGCGCACCACCCTCGATCCCAAGAGCCGCCGCCTGCTACGCGTCACCGTCAGTGACGTGGCGGAGGCGGACCGCATCCTCACCGAGCTCATGGGCAAAGACGTCGAGGCACGCTTCAACTACATCATGGAGCACGCCGCCCAGGCGGACGTCGACCTGTAGAGCCTTATCTTTAACGCTTCGCGTGAGCGCAGGCGGGCTTTGCCCGACTGAGCTCATCGCGGGGGATCTAAAGGACCCTCCCAGGGTCCTTTTCACAATATGCTTCGCGTGAGCGCAGGCGGGCTTTGCCCGACTGAGCTCATCGCGGGGGATCTAAAGGACCCTCCCAGGGTCCTTTTCACAATATGCTTCGCGTGAGCGCAGGCGGGCTTTGCCCGACTGAGCTCATCGCGGGGGATCTAAAGGACCCTCCCAGGGTCCTTTTCACAATATGCTTCGCGTGAGCGCAGGCGGGCTTTGCCCGACTGAGCTCATCGCGGGGGATCTAAAGGACCCTCCCAGGGTCCTTTTCACAATAGAGGAGAGTCAATGTCCATCGAAACTCAGCTTCAGGATCTGCTCAAGGAAGCCATGCGCGGCCGCGACTTGCGTACGGCCGACTGCGTCCGCATGATCAAGACCAAGCACATGGAAAGGCGGACCGCCGCTGGCTTCAAGGGGCCGCTCGACGACGCCTTGTGGCTCGACGTGATCGCGTCCTACCAGAAGCAGCTACGCAAGGCGCGCGAAGAGTACGCCGGCCTGGGCGAGCGGGGCGCCGAGAGGTTGCCGCAGATCGATTTCGAGATCGAGGTCTGCGCGCGCTTCCTGCCCAAGTTGGCCGGTGAAGACGAGGTGCGGGCCGCGGTCAAGGAGGCCATCGCCCGCCTGGGCGCGACCGGTCCCGGGCAAGCCGGCAAGGTGATGGGCGACCTCATGAAGACCAACAAGGGCAAGTTCAATCCGGCCATGGTCAAGCGGGTGGCCGAAGCGGAGCTGGCGAGCAATCCCAAGTGAAGCTCCGCATTACCAGGTAAAGGACCCTGGTATGGTCCTTTAGAACCCCCGCGGGCGAGCTCGGTCGGGCCAAGCCTGCCCGAGCTCACGCGAGCATTTGGGGGGCGTGTGGATCAGCGCACGCGGGCAGTGTCAGCCCAGGTTGGCGATGCGTAGCGCGGTCAGGATCATGCGCGTAGCGGTCGACTGGTTGAGGGTATAGAAGTGGATGCCGGGTGCCCCCCCGGCGAGCAGGCCGATACATTGGGCGGTGGCCTGGGCCAGGCCTAGCTGCATGGTGGCCGCCGGGTCGCCGGCGCGCCGATTGAGCTCGGTGCGCAGCAAGGGCGGCAGGGTGGCCCCGCACATACGGGTGATGCGATCGATCTGGGCCGCATCGGTGATGGGCATGATACCGGGGATGATGGGCACGCGGATGCCGGCGGCGCGCGCGCGCGCCACGAAGTCGAAGTAGCAGCGGTTGTCGAAGAAGAGCTGAGTGACGATGAAGTCGACGCCCGCCTCCACCTTCTTCACCAGATTCTCCATGTCGTGGTCGAGGCTCGGGCTCTGGGGATGTCCCTCGGGGTAGCCGGCCCCGGCCAGGCACAGCCGCTGGCCCCAGCGCTCGCGGATGAAGGCCACCATCTCGGAGGCGTGGGCGAAGCCATCCGCGGCCGGGACGAAATTTGCGGCCCCGGCCGGTGGATCTCCGCGCAGGGGGATTAGGTTCTCGATGCCGCGGTCGAGCAAGTTGCCGACCAGGCTGGCTATCTCTTCCCGGCTGGCCGCCACCGCCGTCAGGTGGGCCATCGCGCACAGGCCCTCCTGCTGCTGAATCCGCGTCACCAGCTCGACCGTGCGCTCGCGGGTCGACCCACCGGCGCCGTAGGTCACCGATACGAAGTGGGGCGCCAGCTCCTTGAGATCGTGCAGGGTGCGATCGAGAGCCGCCGCGCCGCTTTCCGTCTTGGGCGGGAAGAGCTCGAACGAGAACAGGCGCTGGCCGGACCGGAACAGGTCGGAGATTCTCATGGTCGAGGTCACTTACTAGCGCGGGCGCAGCTCTTGGCCAAGCTTTCCGAGGAGGCCTCGGGCACGCTTGTCGCGCGGCCCTCGGGCAAGCTCGCCGTGCGGTCCCCCGGCCCGGCCTTCGCGCTCGGCGGTTGCCATCGACTGGCCGGGCTGCCCGTGCGATGCTCGGCGTTGGAACTGCCCATCGCTGGCCCTCCGCTTGTTCTTGTCATGACCTCGGAACACTGGAATTGACCATGCATCATACACGTTCTCGGCTCGGATTCTTTCTTCCCATCCTGCTTGTGGCGGGCTTCGCCTGCGCGGGCGGGCCGCCCCAACCCGCAAGGACTCCGCTCGTCCCGCCGGCCACCCGTGCCGGGGGCGTGCCCGCTCCCGACATCGAAGAGCTGCTGGCGCAGATGACGCTGGACGAAAAGGTGGGGCAAATGACGCAAGCGTCGCGGCCCGACCTGCAGGGCGCCGAGGTGCGCGAGCTAGGCCTTGGTTCCGTCCTCAACGGGGGCAACGACATCATCACCCCCAACACCCCGGAGGGTTGGGCCGATGTGATCGATCGCCTGCAGATGCAGGCGCTCGCCACCCGCCTGGGCATTCCCGTGATGTATGGCGTCGACGCCGTGCATGGCAACGCCGAGATGCGCGGCGCGACGGTCTTCCCCCACAACATCGGGCTCGGCGCCACCCACAACCCGGCTCTCGTCGAAAAGGTGGGCAGGATCGCGGCGGCGGAGATTGCCGCCTCCGGAGTGCGCTGGACCTTCGCCCCCTGCATAGCGGTGCCGCGCAACGAGCGCTGGGGGCGCACGTACGAGGGCTTTGGCGAGACCCCGGAGCTCGCCAGCCTGCTGGCTCCGGCCGCGGTGCGCGGCCTGCAAGGCGAGAAGCTGGGCGCGCTTGACTCGGTCATCGCCTGCGCCAAGCACTTCGTGGCCGACGGCGGCACCAAGGACGGCATCGACGAAGGCGACGCCGTCATATCCGAAGAGGAGCTGCGCGCCATCCATCTCCCCGGCTACGCGGCCGCCGTGAAGGCCGGGGTGGGCAGTATCATGGCCTCCTACTCGAGCTGGAATGGCCAGCACTTGCACGGACAGAAGTACCTTCTCACCGACGTGCTCAAGGGCGAGCTCGGCTTCCAGGGCTTCGTGGTCTCTGACTGGGAGGGCATCGACAAGATGGGCACCAGCTTCAAGGAGAATGTGGCCAACGCCATCAACGCCGGCATCGACATGGCGATGTGCTCGGGTGGCTACCGCCAGTTCATCCGCACTGTGAAGTCCCTGGTCGGCTCCAACCGCATTCCCATGGCGCGCATAGACGATGCCGTCCGCCGCATTCTGCGCGTCAAGGCGGCGGCCGGCCTGTGGGAGCATCCCATGGCCGATCGTGAGCTGGCCGCCCAAGTGGGCGCGCCCGACCACCGGGCTGTCGCCCGCGATGCCGTTCGCCAGAGCATGGTCGTGCTCAAGAACGATAAGGGCGTCTTGCCCCTCAAGAAGACCATGCGCATCCATGTGGCGGGCAGCAAAGCCAACGACCTGGGCGCTCAGTGCGGGGGGTGGACAGTGGGTTGGCAGGGGCGGCTGGGGGCGGTGACCACCGGGACCACCATCGCGTCGGCCATCACTTACGCGGCGGGCGGGCGGGCCAAGGTAACCACCTCGCGCGACGCCAGCGGCAGCGGCGCAGCCGACGTGGTGGTGGTTGTTGTGGGGGAAGAGCCCTATGCCGAGATGTCGGGCGATAGGTCGGCCAAGGCCCTCGCCTTGTCGGCTGCCGATCGGGCCGCCATCGCCAACGCCCGCCGCTCGGGCAAGCCAGTGGTCACGGTGCTCATCACCGGCCGCCCGCTGCTTATCGAGGATTGGCTGCCGCTGACCGATGGTCTGGTGGTGGCCTGGCTGCCCGGCAGCGAAGGCAGCGGCGTGGCTGACGTGCTCTTCGGCGACTACCGCCCCACGGGAAAATTGCCCCATAGCTGGCCACGCTCCGCCCAGCAGATCCCGATCAACCGCGGCGACGCCGCCTACGACCCTCTGTTCGCCTACGGCTTTGGCCTGAGCTACTAAGGGAAGGACCCTGGGAGGGTCCTTCAAATCCCCAGCGGGGGAGCTCGGTCAGGCAAAGCCCGCCCGAGCTGACGCGACCGAATAAGGCAGCCTGAAGCCTGGAGCCTTTGGCCCGGAGCCTCTAGTATAGCCGACATGTCAGACACCGCAGCGCTGGTGAGCGTGGTCATCCCCTGCTTCAACGAGAAGGCCACCATCTTGGCCCTGCTCGACAAGGTCGCGGCCGCGCCCTTCGCCAAAGAGATCATCGTGGTCGACGACGGCTCGCACGACGGCACGTGCGAGCTCTTGGCCGAGCAAGCTCCGGCGCGGTCCGAGGTGCGCCTCATCCTGCAGCCGCACAATCAGGGCAAAGGCGCGGCTTTGCGGCGTGGCTTTAAGGAGGCGCGCGGCGAGGTGGTGATCGTACAGGACGCCGATCTCGAGTACGACCCCAACGAGATCCCCAAAGTCATCGCGCCCATTCTGGCTGGCCACGCCGATGTGGTCTACGGCTCACGCTTTCTGGGCGGCCCCCACCGCGTCCTCTACTACTGGCACTCGGTCGGCAACCGCCTCCTCACCACCATCTCCAACATGGTGACCGACCTCAACCTGACCGACATGGAGACCTGCTACAAGGCCTTCCGCCGCGAGGTCATCCAGGCCATCGTGCTCGAAGAGGATCGCTTCGGTTTCGAGCCCGAGGTCACGGTCAAGCTCGCCCGCCGCCCCGGCATCCGTATCTACGAAATGCCCATCTCCTACCACGGCCGCCGCTACGACCAGGGCAAGAAGATCGGCATGAAAGACGGCCTGCGCGCCCTCTATTGTCTGGCGAAGTACGGGCTGCGCCGGTAAGGGCGCAGGATTTGCATCGGATGGCCGGTCGCTAGAAGTAGAGCGAGAAGCGGAGGCGAAGGCTGTACATTTCGTCGTCCCAGGCCACGGGTCCGGGGATACTCCAGTGACCTCTAGAGTATCCTGCCACCAGCTTGATGTAGAGTTGCTGGAAGGCAACGTACTGGACCGCAGCGAAGCTCTGCCATAGCCAGATCTTGTCGACCTCGCCGTTGCCCAGGGAGTTGTTCTGATCCTCCGTTTGGGTATACATGCCGCCCACGCCGAAAAGGAGGGGATGGCGGGGGTTGCCGTTGGAGACGTTGGCGAAGCCGCCCACGCTGGTCCGCGTGTAGCTGCCAGTAGGAGAGTATCTCCCCTGTTGGTCCACACTCCAGACCGTCCCCTGGGCGGCATTTAGACCGAACTCGATGTGGGGCAGGAAGACGAACTGGATGGCTCCCCCGAGGCCCTTCTTGGTGGTGTAGTCGAGCGCGCTGGGATTCTTGTCGCTCAGGTGCTGGTACTCGACGCCGCCTTTGAGCTTGAGCCAGCCGAGATCGAGGATGGCGACCGGGCGGGTTGCCAGCATGGGGTAGCCGGCGCTATTCCCCACCGTGCCGAGCACCTCGAAACGGAGAAAGCGCAGCGGATAGTAGTGGACGGCAAGGTTGCCGGCAGCGCCAGAGGGACGGAACTGGTTGTCGGTGAGGCCGTAGAACGAGATGTTGTAGTTTCCCGCATCGTAGGGGCCCACTGCGCCGTTGCGTTCGTAGGTGTTCTGGTCGAGGCCCATGCCGAGGTGAAAGACCTCCCAGCCTTCGAAGCGCCCGACCTGGAAGTCCCAGGTCTTCCACTGGCCGAGGCGCAACCAGAGATCGTCCGTGTCGGCGCCGCCGAGATCCCCACGGTTGATGGTCTGATCCTCCGTGCCCACCAGCTCGGCCTGTCCCTGGACGAAGTATCCGCTGCTCAGGGAGTAGGTTGGCGTGACTCTGAGCAGGAGGCGCGCCTGCTGGATCCACTGTCTCACGTTATCTTGCGATATGCTCGAGGCCTGCGCGCTCGATGACGTCCACGGGGAAAACTTCTCGTACGAGGTGTCGACCCAACCCCAGCCCGACAGGCCGACCATGAAGCGCGGCACCGTCCCTGTGGCTGGCATGTAGGGCCATTGCTGGCCGTGGAAGGTCAGCCACAGCGAGCCGTAGGGCAGCCCGTCGCTCCCTGACGCCTCACCGGGATACGCGGTGCTCGGCAAGCGCTGGAACCCAACCTGCGTCACCGCGGCGGGGTCAGGGGCCGGTTGCTGCTCACCGGTCGGTGCCGTTTCGGCAGGTGCCTCTGCGCTTGCGACGGCAGCGGCAGAGTTGGTGGCAGCTGTGGGCGCCGCGACTTTGGTCACCTCCACGGCCTTGTCCTCGCTCGCCGCTGAAGCGCCGGCCGACCAGCCCAGGAAGACGGAGCAGGTTAGCGCGGGGTACAGGCATTTTCCACGGGGGAGAGCTGTTCTCATGGGATTCATCCGATGAAATTCGTTGCCGGAGCTGGGCCTAGTAACCGTTCACATTGACGGTACCCGTCAGAGGAAGATTGGTGTAGCTACCCCCGACCATTATGTTGACGGTACCGCTTTCCACCACCCACTTGCCGGTGGTCGGGTTGGGGTTGGATAGCGTGGACGCATCCGTCTGGAAGTAGTCGAGGTCCTTGAGACGCAGGGGAATGGTGATCTGCTTGGCCTCGTTGGCTTCGAGGTGAACGCGCTGGAAGCCCTTGAGCTCTTTGGGCCCCCGCCGAGCTTGGGTGTTGGGGAAGGAGACGAAGACCATGGCGATCTCGTCGCCGGCCACCCCGCCGGTGTTGGCCAGGTTGAACACCACGGGTAAGACAGCGCCCTGGCTCATGTCGGAGCAGCCGAGTTGGAGATTGCTGTACGCGAAAGTGGTGTAGGACTGGCCGTGCCCGAATTCGAAGGTAGGGGTCTTGTTATAGTGGTCGAAGTAGCGATAGCCCGCATAATAGTCGAAGATGGTGGTGCCGTTGCCGTTGAAGGTCCCGTAGTCCTCAAAGTTGTTATCCCAGGTGAAGGGGAGCTTGCCGCCGAAATTGGCCTGACCCCAGAGGAGCTGACCCAGGGCCTCGCCCCCGTGCTCCCCGGGATACCAGGCCATGACCAGGGCAGGAACGTTGTCCAGCCAAGACGATACGTCGATCACGCTACCCCCGATCAGAACCACTGCCATCGGCTTGCCGAGCGCGGCAACCGAGCTGATCAGATTGTTCTGGGTGTTGCAATAGCTTGCGTACTGCTTCGAGGTACATAGCTTGGCGTCCAGGGCGAAAGTGGTGCGGTCACCGGCCAGGGTGTATTCCTCTCCCTCATCACCCGGGGTGAGACCGGCCATCACGACCACGAACTGGGCATCTCCCACGTCGTTGGCGCTTGACCCGGTGACCACCTGGACGCCACTGGGAGCCGCATCCTGGATGCCCTGAGCGGCGCCGATGCCATCCTTGGGATTGAAAAAGACCCGGCTCGACCCCATGTCCCCGGTCACCACGTCGGTGCTGTAGGTGACCGTGGTTTGGGAGCTCTGACCGTTATTGGTGGTCGCGTAGGGAAGCTTCGACGCGCTAATGACTGCCACCTTGGTCACCGAGGGGTTGATGGGCAAGGTATTGTTGTCGTTCTTGAGCAGGACCATGCTCTCCACGGCGGCCCTCTGTGCCAGGGCGACGTGCTGGGCGTTGCATAGGATCTGGCTGTTAACGTACTGGGTAGTGGGAGTGCCCAGACCCACCTGGCCGGTCATCGGGTCAGCGTTGAAACGGAACTTTTGCTCGAGGATGCGCCCGGCAGCAGCATCGACCTGGGCCTTGGTTATCCCGCCTCCAGCCTGGACGATGTTTTCGAGCTGGCCGTAGTTGAGCGCCCAAGGAAGCTCGACGTCGAGACCCGCGTTGACGGCTTGTACGGCCACACCTTTTAGAGTGGACGCGTCGGACACGTTGTTGGCACCCGGCATGGCCCACCAGTCGCTCAAAATGAAGCCTTGGAATCCGAAGTCAGTGCGCATGACGTCAGTAAGGGTGTGGTGGTTCTGGGTGGACTTGGTCGAGTTCACCAGGTTGTAGGAGGCCATGACCGAGGCCACCCCACCATCCTGGACCGCCATACGGAAGTGGCGGGCATAGATCTCACGCAGAGTTTGCTCGTCGAGTTGAGAGTTGTTCTCGGCGCGTTTGTCCTCTATGTCGTAGGCCATGTAATGCTTGGCATTGGCGGCGATGTGCTGCTGAATGCCGACGGTCATGGCCGAGGCCAAGCGGCCGATGTGGAAGGAGTCCTCGCCATAGGTCTCTTGCGCCCGCCCCCACAAAGGGTTGCGGAGCAGATTCATGCAGGGGGCTAGGAGGAGCGTCTGGCCCGCGGCCTGCATCTCGTCGCCAATCGCCTCGCCGATGGCGTACTCGAGATCGAGGTCGAAGGCTGCGCCGCGGGCCATGCTGACCGGGAAGGCGGTCGAGTATCCCACCGGGGTCTTGCTCCCTGGCGCATAGCCGGCGTTGGGCAGGGTACCATTCATGTCCTCGGCCAGATTCATCCCGCGCGAGGCATCGCGGTAGCGGAATCCGCGAATCGAAAGGCCGCCGCTCACCACATCCAAGCTGCGCTCCACGTCGGTCATCTGGGTCGTGTAGGCATTGCCGTATGGCGTGCCACGCATCTGGGTCGCTTCTTGAGTAAGCGACATCTCGTTCAACGTCTGCTGGACCTTCTGTTGCACCGCTGGGTTGGGGGTGTACCCGGGGGCATACTTGAAGAGGGCGAGGGCGGCCGCGCTGTTGGTGGCGTTGCAGGAGACGGGCGTGACCACGTTGTCGATGTTGCTGGTGGCGTAGCCGCCATCCGTTGCTTCGGCGTCCACGCCCCCGTCCAGGTCGGCGTTGCACGTGCCGGTTCCAGTGTTCGTTACCGTAGTAGTTCCACCGCTGGGAGGAGGCAGGGTGCAGGCCGGAAGGGCAAGAAAGCCGCCTGCGAGGAGGAGGGCGAGCGAGAGCGTGTTGGGGTTGGGCATGGAAGCTCCTGTATACCTTAATGGCCTGATCAGAACCTCACGCCGCCGCCCATGGCGACGCGGATGTACTTGGTCCGGTTCTCCAAGCTGGCCCCCCCCGACTCCGAGCGGTTCTGGAAGCCTATCTGATATCCAACTCCGAGGTTGGCGAAGATCCGGTCAGTGAGATCCATGATGACGCCGCCTCCGAATGCCAAGACAAAGCCCTGCGAAAAGGCGCCGCTGGGCAGAAGGATGAGCGAGTAGCCTGGGAGTGCCTCGGCGTAAACGCCGATGCCGTTGACGATGGTCAAGGTGTAGGCCGCACGCGCCAGCAGGTCGATCTCCTTCTCCGCTTCCGGGCTGAGGACCCCTGCCTTATCCTGCGCGTTGAAGATAAGCTGGGGTGCTAGCCCAACGCTTAGACCGGGCAGGATCTCGTACCCTAGCGCCAGGCTTCCTCCATAGGCAAACGCCGCATCAGACGCCTGGGGGCCGAAACCGATGTCAGCGGTGAAAGTGCCAGATGCCATGGGTAGAAATGATAGGGCGAGCTGGAATTTGCGCGGCTTGGCCTGCGGCGCCTCGGCCATGGCGGCCAACTCGGGTGGGGGCGTCGGCGCGCTGGTGACGGACGCCGCGCCCGCGGGCGGAGCGGTCTCGGTCGTCTGGGTGCCGGTGGGAGCTGCTTCTTGGGCGCGGGCGGTGGCGGCTAGCGCGAGCAAGCCTAGGCCAACGAGGGTGCTTGATGTTCGCATCGCTTTTCTTCCGTTCGGGTGGGGGCCTATCCGAAGGCAGCGATTGTATCTTACGGCGTCGCACCAGAAGCAATCGAAATTGGATCCGGGGCTGTGACCCCGGCGGCAGCCGACCGGGCGACGGTTGTGACCCCGGGGGCGCGTCACGGGGGGATGTGCTTGGACAGGTAGAAGAAGCCGTTATCGGTCACGTAGCTCTTGTGGACGAAACGCAGGAAGCGCGAGCCGAGGGCGGCGAGATTGTCGTCGAGCGCGATCAGGCGTGGGCGATGGCTGCCCCTCTCGAGCGCATCGAGGTAGGCGGAGACGCGCGGGAGGGAGAGCATGGGAAGGAGCTCCACGTGAATGAAGGCGTAATAGAAGGCGTGGGGGCGGAAGACGCCGGTGCCCTGCCAGCCGTCCATCACCAGATCGTCGGGCCGGGTGTGGTCGAAGACATAACGAAGCCTGGCTAGCTGTGCGTCGTTGCGGGTGGCAAAGGCCTGGCCAAGGTCGCGCACGGGCAAGATGGCCAGTCCGCCCGCGGCCAGCACGCAGAGCCCTACCCGGGCACGCCCGTGGACGGCGCGCAGGAGCAGCAGGAGCCCGTGGGCGGCGAAGAGGCAGACGATGGGCAAGATCGGCAGGTAGTACTGCCGGTGGGCCACCGGTACTATCGGGATCCCGGCCACCAGCCCGCCCAGGGTGCAAGCCAGGAGTGCCGAGCCCAGATTGCGCCGTTCCTGCCCTGTGACGAGGCGAGACAGAGCAGTCGCGCAGCCCAGTAGAGCCAAGAGCAGCACAGGCCAGCTCGTCGCCAGGACATTGAGCATCTGCTGGTGCGCTCTTTGCCGCCAAGCCGCGTTGAGAGCGAAGTTGTTCAGGAAGAATGGCGTGCCGCCGTGGCCGAGCGCGAAGGCCGCCCAAGTCAGGAAGCCAGGCATGGCGATGCAGGCCAGAAAACCGGCCAAGAGGCCGATGACCGCTCGCGGCCCGAGTGGCTGGCCGGCCAGGGGAGGCCTTCCTCCCTCCCGTGATAGCGAGCGTCCGGCCAGGAGCATCGCCAGCGCGAGGCCGGACAGCAGGCCCGGCAGCACGAAGAGCATCTTCTGCGTGCACATGACCGCGCCGCCGAGGGCCAGGCCGGCCGCCCCGAACCAGCCCACCGCGCGGGCAGCCGAGGGGGTGGCGAGGCCGCGCAGCAGCAGGCCCAGGCTGGCCAGGTAGAGCGGCAGCGCCAATACGTCCGGGCGCATTTCCACCATCTTTTCGAACCACACCGGTTGGGCGACCAGGAGCAGGCCGGCGAGAAGCCCGGTGTGGCGGTCGCGCCAGAGTCGCCCAACCCAGGCCGCCATGGCGACCGAGATGAGCGCGAGAGCCACCGACAAGCCGCGCCCGAATACGAGAAAGTGCCGCGCGCTGGCGAACGACTCATCCACGCGAAACCAACGAAAGAAGGGAGCGACGAGGTAGTAGTACCAGGGGGTGTGATGTTCGAAAAAGTCCCGGTAGGGGACCATGCCCTTGAACACGCACCACGCCGCGTGCGCGTGCTCGAATTCGTCGGCATCGAAGAGGCGGGTCGGCAGGACGGCGAACCACAGCGCAATAAAGCCCGCGATGGCGAGCAGCAGGAAGGGCGAGGCGCGGTCCGCCCCGGCGTTCTCTCGGTCGGCTGGCAAGGGGAATATGTTCCAGCGAGCCTTCAGCGCCGAGCAAGCCCTTGCGGTGTCCAGACCACGTAGTCACCCTGGCGGAAGGGGAGCTGGTCGCGGTAGACGAAAGTGCGCAGGCTGCCATCCTCGAAGCGGACCGACACGTGGAAGTCCAATCCGACGTATCCGCCTTGGCTGCTGTTGGCCCCGATGGCAGCCCCTCCGGCCGCTCCCGCCACCGTGCCCAGCCCGCGCCCCCCCAGCATGGTGCCGAGCAAGCCGCCGATGATGGCTCCCGACACCGCGCCGCCCGCCGGGTCACCCTGGACGACGCGGGCGACTTGGCGGATGGACTCTACCTGACCATAGAGCACCCAGTTCTGAGCCGGGGGATAAGTCTCGACCGTGCCGCAGCCTTGCCAGAGCAACAGGGCGGCCAGGGAGGAAGCGAGGATCAGCTTGGATTTCATCATCGACCTCATGTTCGGAACATGCATATGACGTGCCCATCCGAAGCGCGAGCCTGCGCAGAAGCTGCCATCCCTGCCCTCAGGAATCAAGGGCCTCGCCCTCGGGGCGGTCCAGCCCGCCGCCGGCTGACTCACGGCGTATGTGCCGGCGCTGCACGCTGTGGATGGGTCACCACAGGAGCGGGGCTACGGCGCCGCGCCACCGCGGCAGCCGCGGCAGCGGAAACGCTCGACCGCAGGTTGGTGCCAAGGATACTATGCTCAACCAAGGCGTGGGCGGCAGGCCCCGTCAGGCAAAGGAGTAGGCGGCATGAGCGACACGACGTCGAATCCCTACAACCCCTACCAGGCACCCGCGGCCGACCTAAACGCTCGCTCGCCCGATCCTGGCCGGTCCGGCAGCATCGAAGACGCGCTGGCGGGTCGGTATGACTTCGCCATCGGCGACGTGCTCTACGAGGCATGGCAATTGACGCCGGGGATGAAGGGGACGTTCTGGCGTGGCGCTGTCCCGCTTTACCTGGCCTACCTGTTGGCGGCCGTGGTCGGCGGGGTTTTGTACAAGAACGCCCCGGTTATGCGCGTGCTCTTCAATCTCTTCCTGGGCGCCGTCGCTCCTGTGCTGTTCCTGGGGCTGGTAGCCATGGGGGTTAGGCGGGCCGCGGGGCTTAGCATCGCTTTGGCGACCGCGTTTTGCGGTTTGCGCAAGGCGCTGCCCGCGTTCATCGCTGGTCTTCTCACCACCCTGCTCACCTATGTCGGGCTCGCTCTGCTGCTTCTCCCCGGCATTTACCTGGCCATTGCGTATTGCATGACTTTTCCGCTCATAGCGGACCGCGACTTCGGTCCATGGCAGGCGCTTGAAACGTCGCGCCAGGTGGTCAGCAAGCACTGGTTCAAGTATTGCGGTCTCCTCGGCATGATGGGACTCCTGGTGGGCGTGAGCGCCGTTCCCCTGGGCATCGGTCTCATCTGGACCGTGCCATGGGCCGCCAACGTTCTTGGGGTAGCTTATCGCCGTACTTTCGGGATCGTGGCCACCGCCTGACGAGCGCCGTTTCTCGCCGCAAAGGCTCGGGAACTGGTGCCGTAGCGGGCGACGAGCTCGTGGGCATTGTCCTTAACCCGTCGCTCGTGCGAAATTGGGCAAGCTCGGGTGAACAATGTCACATGCGAAACTTTATCGATGGTCGGGCTGTACGTCCCTCCCCGCCGCAGCCACCGGGCAAGCCAGCAGGCCGGTCGTCAGGCTCGCCACCAGGTGCACGCTCGGGTTTGCCGTAGGGCTGAGCACGGGGCTCGTGCTCACCGGGTGTCGGGCGAATGACGCGGGGAACGACGCGGCTGTGCGCGACGCCGGTGCGGACGCCGATGTACGCGCCGACGTCACCTCGGCCAGCTCAAATCTTCCCCTGGCGGGCAAGGAAACGTCGCCGGATTTGCCCGGAGCGCATGCTGACCGAGCGGACGCCAGTTCTCCGTCCGGCTTCTCCGACGTGAGAGCCGCGGTTCCCGACCAGGCCATCGAGGTCGTCCCCGCCACGCCCGATCAGGGCCGCGATAGCGCCCCTTCCTGCGTGACGACGCCCGTACCGCAGGCCAACTTTCCCTTTCCCCAGAATCGATTTGGCTCCTACTGCGGCAAGCCGACTAGCTACAGCAATGACGACGTCCAGCGCGCCTACTGCCAATGGAAGAGCGACACCGTGACCACCTCAGGCGTGGGCGGTTGTCCGCAAGGCGGCTGCTACCGGGTCCAGCGCCCTAATGAGCCATCGCTCGACAAGGACTCCACGGTCTCGGAGGGCATCGGCTACGGCATGCTCATCGCGGTGGTCATGAACGACCAGCAGCTATTCGATGGCTTGTGGAAGTACGAGCAGCAGTTCCTCGACCAGTACGGTCTTATGAACTGGTACATCAAGCCGGACGGATCGGGGCCCGACACCGGAGGTACCGGCGGGGCCACCGACGCGGACGAGGACATGGCCTTCGCTCTGATCATGGCCGACAAGCAGTGGGGCGGGCAAGGCTCGCTCGGCCAAAGCTACCTAGCCTTGGCGAAGAGCCAGATTACCAACGTATGGAACCACGAGATCATCAACTCCCAAGTGATCGGGCCAGGTGATGCCTGGGGCGACTGGAGCACCCTCAACATCTCGTACTTCGCCACCTCGTATTACCCGATCTTCGCCAAGGTCGACTCCGACTCCTCCCACGTTTGGGGCACGGTCGCCAGCACTTGCTACGATGTCATTGCCAATACCCTCAACTCGGCCAACGGCAACCAGAGCAACGGCTTGGTGCCGGCCTGGGCCTCTTGCAGCTCGACCTCTTGCTCTCCCAATGCCAACGCTTTTGGCAACCAGCCGGGGCAGGCACCTACCAACTACCAGTACGACTCGTGCCGGGTGCCGTTTCGCATCGGGCTCGATTACTGCTGGAACGGCAACCCGAGCGCTCAGGGATACCTGGCCAAGACCAGTGCCTTCTTCAGCGCCATCGGCGCGAGCGAGATCGTCGACGGCTACGCTCTCAATGGGACTGCCCAGCCGGTGACTCCGCAGGCCAGCCCGGGCACCTCCGCTGCCTTCATCGGTCCCGCCGCCGTGGGCGCCATGAGCTCGAGCAGCTTTCTGTCGTTCGTGAATGATGCCTATGCTTCGGTCGCGACCCTGCAGGATATGACGGGAGGCACCTATTACGACGATTCGTGGATGATGCTGTCGCTCCTGGCCATGACCGGCAATTTTTTCGACTACACCAACCCGCCTGGCAACTGACGCGCGCGCAGCCATAGCGCGCCGCCGGCCGATGCCCACGTCGATGCGCGTCGCCTTCCGGGACCGCCGCAATCGCTGCAACGGGGCCGGGCCGGTCGTCATCGAAGGGGCGCGAGGGATGACGGTGGATGGGCAACTGAACCCGAGGGCAAAGCCGCAGCATCGAGGCAAGGCGGCTATCCCGGTGACGGCTCCCGGTGGCAACGCCGAGGGACACGTGCGCGCTCTGGCCCACGCGCGCGCCGAGCGCGAACCTGCGATGGCTGGGCGCGGCCACGCTATTGCCGAGCACGATCTCGAGCTGTTTGGCCGCGGTGAGCATCGCCGCGTCCATCGCTTGCTCGGTGCTCATTTGGTGCCCGGTGGGGTGCGCTTCGCCACCTGGGCGCCCAACGCTCAGGAAGTGTCAGTCGTGGGCAATTTCAATGGCTGGCGGGTGGGCGCTCATCCCCTGGAGCGGCGGGGTGGCTCGGGAGTGTGGGAGGTCGAGGTGCCCGGCCTGGCTCATGGCCTCGCTTACAAGCTCGCCGTCAAACGCAAGGACGGACACACTTCGCTGCGCACCGACCCGTTTGCCCGTTTCATCGAGAATGACCTCAATCGGGCGCCGCGGTTTGTCGAGACCTACTACGAATTTAGTTACCCCAAGGTGACAGTAGCCGACAAGCTGTGCTCGCCCCTCAATATCTACGAGGTGCATCCCCTGTCGTGGCGTCATCGCGCTGGTCGCCCGCTGACCTATCTCGAGCTGATCGACGAGCTGGTCCCCTACGTAAAGTACATGGCCTACACCCACGTCGAGCTGATGGGCATTCTGGAGCATCCCTATGTTCCCTCGTGGGGCTATCAGGTCATCGGTTTTTTCGCCCCGACCTCGCGCTTAGGCACTCCGACCGAGCTCAAGCAGCTGATCGAACGCCTTTCACCGCGAGGGCATCGGGGTGATCCTCGACGTCGTCATGGTGCACTTCCCCAAGGACGCCACCGGGCTGGCCCAATTCGACAGCGACCATCTGTTCGAGAGCCCGATTCCCGAGCGCAAGATGACCCCCTGGGGAACCTTTTACTTCGACTTCGCCCGTAACGAGGTGCGCAGCTTCCTTATCTCCAGCCTCTTCCACTGGGTCGAGGAGTTTTATGTGGATGGCTTTCGCTTCGATGCCGCCGGACAGTTCCACTACTTCGAGTTCGCCACCGAAAAGGAGTATCGCGAGTTCCTGCGCCGCTATGGCAACTGTCACAATGGCGAGGGCTTCCGCTTCATGCAATCGATGACCTGGGCGCTCAAGGAGGAGCACCCTGAGGTCTTGTGCATCGCCGAGGACTCCACCATTGCCTCCGGGGTCACCAAGCCGGTGGAGCATGGCGGGCACGGCTTCGACTACAAGTGGGACCTGGGCTGCACCTCGCACATGATGAAGTTTTTCCGCGCGCCCTTTGCCTCGCGTATGCAGGTCTATGACGATCTGACCTATCCCATGCTCTATCACCACTCGGAGAGCTTCCTCCTGCCGCTGGCCCACGACGAGGTGGTGCACATGAAGCGGACCCTGCTCAACAAGACCCCCGACCTGTCCGATTTCGACAAGTTCGCCAATCTCCGCCTGCTCTACCTCATCCAGTTCGGCTATCCCCACAAGAAGCTGATCTTCATGGGTCAGGAGTTCGGGCAGGAGAATGAGTGGGATGCCGAACAGGCCTTACCCTGGTCATCGACCTGGGCCCATCTGCATGGCTCGATGCAGTGGTACGTCAAGCGTTTGAACGAAATCTACCGCTACGTGCCGGCCATGCACGAGGGTGACAACATCAAGGATGGCTTTGAATGGATCGAATGCCAAGGGCATCGGCACGGGACGCTGGCCTTTCTGCGCTACGACAAGGTCTATCGCGACATGGTCGTGTACCTGATCAATCTGTCGAAGGAGTACTGCGAGGATTTTCGCCTGGGCGTGCCCTTTCCGGGCCGATACTTCAAGGTGCTCGATACCGACGCCCAGGAATTCGGCGGCAACGGTCACAACTGGATCAACGAATACCAGGCCACGGCGCGGCCGGCGTTTCATCACCCGAACAGCCTTACCACCAAGCTCCTGCCGCTCCATGGCATGATCTTCCGCGCCGTCGAAGTGCAGCGCTGATGCGCACCACTCTCGACCTGCCCGACTCGCTCTTGGGCGAGGCGCAGCGTTTGCTCGGCTCCAAGTCCAAGACCGATACGGTGGTGCTTTCTCCTACCGAGCTCATCCGCCGCCGTCGTATCGATGAGCTCAAGAGCCTGGCGGGATGCATAGACCTGGGCATCGATCTGGGGCGCTCGCGCCGCCGGCCCGGACGGACCCGTCTCGCCTCCGGGTGCGCATGGCTGACCTGCGCATGGTCACCCTCGCGATCATCTGAGAGCTGATCGGGCTGCCTTTCCGTCCGCCAAGGTGGAGGACTGGTCCGAACGCCGTCAGGCGGCCGATGCGGAAGTCGCGTTCCCGTGCATCCGGAAGTGGTGTGATGTAGACAAGCACTCGCAAGATGCAAACCGAACATGACACAAGGGCGGCTCCCGCAATCCTGGGCAGTCTCTCGCCTGGACGCACGTCGTGGCACCTGGACTACGCTTTCTTACTCGCGGTTGTCGTCGGCCTTCTGCTTGCGCGCATCCCGTTGATTCCAACTCGGTTCTTCGACCCCGACGAATTCGAGCATTCCCACGCGGCCTGGTGCGTGTTCAAGGGTCTCGTTCCCTACAAGGATTTCTTCGAGCATCACACGCCCTGGTACTACTTCTTGCTGGCCCCCTTCTTCCGTTGGTTCGTGGTGGACCAGTCGTTCGAAAGCGCCAGGCACTTCCTCATCTTTGGGCGCGGGCTATCGCTCGCGTTGACCACACTGTCGGCAGTGCTCGCCTTTCTGGTTGGACGCCAAGGCGCCAATCGCAAGGTGGGCATCCTAACGGCGCTGTTTCTCGTAGGGCAGCCAGTCGTGATCCAGAAGACCCTGGAGATCCGCCCCGATGTGCCAGCCCTTGCCTTCTTCATCGGCGGCCTCTGGTCTCTGCTGCGCGGGCTGCTCGCGGAGGAATCGGCGGCAACGCCAAGGCTTCGCTGGTTCCTCGGGGGCGGGCTCTGCATCGGGTGTGCAATCATGTGCACCCAGAAGATGCTCTTCGTACTGCCCGGCGCGCTTGCCGGCCTCGGCATCTGGGCGGTTGCCGGCGGACAGCGGCGCTTGCTCGCTCGGACCCTTGCCGGGCTAGTGGCTCTCGTGGGTATCGTCGTTCCTGGCGCGTTAACCTGGACCGGGCTAGCCATTTGCGGTGGCGGCAGCCAATTCATTCGGAACAACTTCCTCCTCAATGCCAAGTGGAAGATACATTCGGATGAGCACTTGACTGTCACGCTGAAAACTAGCTGGCCGATTCTGATCCTCTGTCTCCTGGGTATCACCGTATCGCTGCACAGGTTCTATCATAGCAAGCAACGTCGCTTTGGGGACATCCTGCTCCTCTGCACTTTGGGCGGCCTGGTGGCTGGAATTCTGGTGATACCCGCGGCCTACAAGCAGTACTACCTCATGCCATTGGCGATCGCGTGCGTGTTCGCCGCGCAAGGCCTGGCCTTCGTCGTCGACTCGGCCCGGCAAAGTGTGCGCGGGTGGCTCCTGATCTGCGCGACCCTCCCGCTCCTGGTCTGGCCAGTCGCCGAGCTGGGAAGCTCCTATACCGAGCGAAACCAGCAACAGACCGCAAGACTACAATATGTCTTCGAGCACACACAGCCGACCGATACCGTCCTGGACGGGTGGCTAGGAACCGGGGTATTCCGTCCCCATGCGCTTTACTACTTCTTTATGCACCGAGAGCTATTGGCAATGCTCTCGGAGAGCCAGAGAGCGGCGTACGTGGACCTGCTCGAAAGCGGACGGGTTCGGCCCTCGCTCATCACATTGGACGAGGAATTGATTGCCCTTGGGTCGCGCTTCGTGCGTTTCGTGCTGAGGAACTATGTAACTGATGACGGCCTGTTCTACTTTCCCCGGCCCGCGCCCGCCTCGACCATGCCTCAGTGAGAGCTCCTTTTCGCCTTACTCTCAAGAGTCCCGCTACTGGCATAGGTTCGCCATGGTCGCGTCTGCTTCGTTCAGCGCAAACACGACGCCCGGATCGTCGAAAGCCCTTCGGTCATCAGTCGTATCGTGATCGTAGTAGCGATGCTTGCTCAGCGCCTTCTGCAACTCATCTGTGTTAGCAGGCAACAGGCACCCCCGTCCCCTGCTCTCGATCGTCCATGCGACATCACGGCGAATCCAGAGCTTGGTCCCGCCAGCGAAGGCCGGTAGATAGCGAGCGCGGAAGTAGGGTAGCTCATACAGCTTCCCCGATGACGACCATTCCTTGTGCGTCTCGATCATTTCGGGCGACTCGCTTGCGAGGACGTCAGAGAGGGCCGTGTACCCACGATGAGCGAGCCTACTATTGGAAAGCAGGGCGAGGTCGACGACTCTGAGCTCGTCACAGCAGAGCGCAAGGCCTCCGTCATCCGGGGTGAGGACGGTCGGATGTTGCAAATCTGCGGCCCGTGCGAAACGACGAAAGACCCGCGCGGTCTCGGCATACGTATGAGGACTGACTCCGAAGCTTCCCCCGTGCAATGCCGCACTCATCTCGCCGGAAGGAAAGCTATCCATCGACACGCGGAGCGGGCACGCGCACGCACCGACGGCAATGGCGATGCGGAGCTTGCTCTTCTTGATGTTGACCCATGGCGAGAACGTCAACGAAAACAACAGCAACATGAGCGGAAAGGCGAAGTAAGGCATGCGTCCGTCGTAGCCCCAGTGTTTCCCGACCATGCCACCGACGAGAACCACCCCCAGAACCGGGGAGGAAAGAAGCAAAAAAGCTTTGCGCTGCGTCCGCAGCACCCTTGTCAGATCGAAGCCGGAGCGCAGGAGAATTTCGAGAACAATGAGGGGCAGCAGGAAGAATCTCAACAATTCCACAGCACCGGTGAGTCGGCCCAAGGCGTCGAATTCCGCGTAGGGTGGCCAGCGCTTGGCCCAGAACGTGTTGGGCAGAAAGTCGGAGAACACCGCAAGCCGCCAGCTCGTGAGCACCAGGACGATGGCCGCAGTTGTGAGGAATATGGCCCAGAAGGCGCGGCGGTCACGGACGAGCAGGACGCTCAGCGAGAGTGGCCCGAGGTAGGCTAGGGCTTCCAATCGGGTCGTCACAGCCAACAGAACGCCCGTGCTCAACAACACCATGCGTGGTCGGGGCGACAGCAGCTCATTCACCATGAGGAGAAACGCGGCAGCCAGGAGGCCCATCTCCATGCCGTTGCTTGCCTCGAAGAAGGAGCAGCCCCAGGCCGCGAAGGCAACCACCGTCAGGTATGAGAATATCTTGTCCAGTCCGAGAAGCACGCAGCTTCGTGCCAACAACACCGTGGACGCACAAATGCAAAGGACCGATAGGAGTTGGGAGGCGAGAATCGCGGCGTCGTACGAGGGCCGAGCAAGTGCCACCAGAGCATTGAGGAGGAACCAAGAGACACTCGAAAACCCTTCGACAGTTTCGGAATTTGAGGTCAGCGCGACCAGACCGTGGTGGGCAAATGTCCTGGCAAAGGCGAGGGTGATGGCACCGTCATCCCAGCCGTTGTCTCCAATGACAAGGCAGACGGCCATAAGAGCCACGAATTGGACGAAGACGACTATCGCGAGGACGAGACGAGACATGGAGGACCGCTCAAGACTTCTTGGGTAGCCGGACCATCGATAGTGGACTTCGAGGAAGCGGTGGTTGGTCAAACAACCGGAGCACCAGCACGGACAGATTGGCAACCCAGCCCGCCGGTGATCTAGTCATTGTCGGTCGGCAGCAGCCGTGGGTTCGCGATTCCAAGGGGTTGGATCGTGCCGTCCGGAAGGAACGTTAGATGGGTCCTACAGACGCGGCGTTCGTAAGGGCTGGGGCCCTGGATATGATAAAAGAGGTACCAGGTGCCGCGAAATTCTGCAATCGAACCGTGGATGTTACGCGAATTGTTGTCGATGATGGTTCCCATGTATTCAAAGGTGCCTAGTACACTCTTGCCCATACTGTATTCCATTTTGGATGCTTTGGTGCCGTCGTAACTTGCATAAGATAGGTAGTAGAGGCTGTTCCGTTTGTGCATCCAGATCCCCTCGTGAAACTTCTTGAGTGGTACCGAGACAATCGGCCCGTCTCGGGTGATCATGTCTTCTTTCATTTTCACCGCGCGCAGCTCATTTTGGCCGTAGAAGAGATAGGCTTGGCCATCATCGTCGATAAAGATGTTGGGATCGATGGCACGGGTGCCACCCTCGTTTCGAGCGATCAAGGGTTTGCCCAGAGCATCCTTGAAATGCCCTTCTGGCCTGTCGGATACGGCCACACCTATCTGGTCCTCGGCAGGGAAGTAGAAGTAGTATTTCCCGTTGCGCCGGATGCAGTCGGGCGCCCATGCATAGCTACTGGCCCAGGTTAGGTCGCTCAACTGGAAGATGATGCCATGGTCGGTCCAGTGCAGGAGATCCCTTGAGGAAAACGCGTGCCAATCCACCATGTCCCAATATTTGCTCCCGGCGAGGTCGTGCGACGGGAAGATCCAGACTTCGTCGCGCCAGACCCGGGCCGACGGATCTGCCTCAAAGTCGGGCAATATCTGCGTGTTGTCAAACACCGCGTACCTGCTCCCGATCCCTTCCGCACCGCCAACGGCGGTGCCGCTGTCTCGGGCTTGTTCGTCTCCCGTGCTGTCGCCCGCCATCCCGCTGTAGCCGCCGGCCGCGTTGCGCCACGGGGAGGGACTGCAGCCGGCCCAAGGCGAACATGCGTTCGATAGGGCCAGCCCGATCGCAAGAATGCCTCCGCAGATCTGAGGTGCAGAGCAGGATAGCCTCATGTGCGTTCTTCCGGTATAGATCCGGTGCGGCGGAGGGCTGGGAGGATTGGCCAAGCTCACAGCTGCTGGGTCACCATCGCTGACGCATCCGATGAGCGTTCACGGGGAGGCGACTGCGACGAGTGGGCGGTTCTGGTGTAGCGGTCCCGCTCCAGAAAACGGCGAATAATCATCTCTTGGAGGTTCATGGCGCTCGATTCTTCTCCGGATTTGGACCTGGATCTAGAGCATTCTTGGCCAGTGCGGTCAGGTTCGCAATAACCGTGTCGGTAGTGCAGAGATTCACGGCTCCTGAAGGCTCCTCGCTGTTCCAGTCGCTCGCCTGCGAGCCTCGGATGCCAAGCGGGAAGACGTCGAGAAGGAGCTGGTAGCCGCGCTGGCACAACAAGAAGAGCTGGAGGCACGGCGGCCGCATATTCCGTAGCATGACGAACTGTGCAATGCGGAACTGGCTGGCAAGCTTGTCCATCACACGGCCGAGTACAAGCTGCTACTCGACACCGTCCGCACGGCGTGGGCGAACGCCGAGAGCGATCTGGCCGTCGCGCTGGCGCGGCGCACGGCCTGGCCCGGCCGCCCGAGGCGGAGAAACTGCTCGCGAATCTCCTGGCAGCGCCCGGTCACGTGACGGTGACCGACACCGAGATCCAGGTGTCTATGCTGGTCGGCGTCAACCGGGAGGAGCGGAAGGCGATCGACGCCCTTCTCCGAGGCCTGACGGCCCAGCATCTCACCTTGCCCGGCGATCCCGCGATCCCAAGATTCAGTTGTATGAGTGGTCCGAACTCTCAGGCGCCCGGCAAGGGTAGGGCGGCATCGCAACGCATGGCACCTTGCATCAGGGAGGCCCACGGACTGGATAGCATATCGTTAGAGGGTCACTTGACATCTATAGGCATACGAATCAGCATTATTTGTATGCGCACCACTCTCGACCTGCCCGACTCTCTCCTGGACGAGGCGCAGCGTTTGCTCGGCTTCAAGTCCAAGACCGACACGGTGGTGCTTTCTCTGACCGAGCTCATCCGCCGCCGTCGTATCGATGAGCTCAAGAGCCTGGCGGGATGCATAGATCTGGGCATCGATCTGGGGCGCTCGCGCCGCCGGCCCGGACGGCCCCGTCGCGCCTCCGGGAAAGATGGCGAGCTCGCGCGGGAACACGGTGCTCGGCCACCCAAGTCGTGATTGCGGTCGACACGTCGGTTTGGATAGATTTTTTCCGCGGGCGGTCGGCGGTGGTGGAGAAGCTCTCGCTCCTGCTAGACCGCGACGAAGTCGTCCTGCCCGTCCCGGTGAAGAGCGAGATTCTCTCGGGCGCGCGGAGAGCGGAGGTGCAGCGCCTAAATCGTGTCCTCTCCGCCTTGCCCGTGCTCTATCCGACCGAAGGGCTCTGGAAACGCATGGAAAATTGGGTAACCGCCGGATCGGATGCCGGACAGCGTTTCGGCGTGGGCGATCTCCTCATCGCGGCATTGGCGGTGGAGCACAACTGTGCCATCTGGTCGCTCGACCACGACTTCGTGCGCATGGCCGACCTGCGCATGGTCACCCTCGCGATCGTCTGAGAGCCGATCGGGCTGATGCTGAACGTGCACGGCTTGCTTTGATGGCGGCGGGGCTGGGGCGAAAACCTTGACTTTGCGCGCCAACAACTCGCGGCGCATGATAACAAGAGCAGGCGCTTTCGCATCTGTCCTAGACATTCGCCTCCCAGCTATCCGGCGTCGAAACGCGCCCCTGTGCCACGATAGCCCGACAAATGATGGTTTGCTCGCGACAACTGATTGTGAGTATCATCGCCTTCGAGCTCGCTCGGCCGCCGCGGAATTGCGGCAAGGAGATGCGTATGAAATTCGGTTCCTTTCCCCGCTCGGTATTTGCTGTACTCGTGATGCTTGGGCTTGGCGCTGCCTGCAGCAGCAATAGCGGCACTACTCCGAGCGCCTCGGGCGGCACGCAGAGCGCCTCTGGTGGCACTGCCCAGGGCGGGTCGGCAGCGGGCGGCAAGGCCGCGTCGGGGGGCACCGCTGGCGCTAGCTCGGCTTCGGGTGGGAGCTCCGGCTCCGGTGGTACGATCAGCGCGGGCGGGACTACCGGAGCTGGCGGCGCCTCGCACACGGGAGGCGTGAGCCCATCCGGAGGGGCGACCGGCGCCGGCGGGGCCGCTGGCGCCTCGGCGGGTGGAGCCAGCGGGCCGGCGAACGGTGGAGTCACTGCCAGCGGCGGCGCTAGCGGAATCGGCTCCGGCGGCTCGCAGGCACCCGCATTGGATGGGGGAGGTGCCCTCACTGCCGCGGTGCCGAGCGCGGGCTGCGGAACGCAAGGGAAGGCAACCCTGATCGCTGGCGGACAAACGGTGCCCAGCGGCCTCACGACCTCCGTGCAGCTCACAATTAACAGCGCCAACGGCGGTGGCCAACGCCAGTACGTCATCGACATTCCGGCGGATTACGATGCGACGCACCCGTATCGCCTGATCTTTTCCTGGCACCAGGCCTATGGTTCGGCCGTCGACAATGCGACTGGCGTATATCCCGCGTTTAATGGTCCCAACTTCAACGCAACGGACTATGCTTTTTACGGGCTCCACCGCGAAATGACCGCGGCGAACGATTCCGCCATCTTCGTAGCGCCCGAGGGAGTCGGCAGCTTCCCGTGGGATTTCGCGCGAGACAGCGCCCTCTTCGATGACATGCTGACCCTTTTCGAGACGGACCTGTGCATTGATCAGAGCCGGGTCTTTTCCACGGGCTTCAGCTTCGGCGCGATGATGAGCTATGCCCTGTCGATCACACGTCAGACGAAGCTGCGTGCGGTGGTCAGCATGGAAGGGGCCAACTACAATCTTCCCAACGAGCCGACCGATTCGAATGCAGCGCCCATCGCGTTCATGGGGACGACGGGCATGAGCGATGGAACTTGTCCCTGGGTAAATGGCACCTCGACGACGCAAGGGGGCAAGTACTGCGATCTTACGCACGCCACGGACAACGGATGCGACACCTCGGCGGCCATCCCGACAACGACGGTGGGTAGCAAATCGTACCTCTGCTACGATTTCTCAGGCTGCAAGGCGGGTTATCCTGTCAAGGTGTGCACGTTCGATGGCGCGCACACCCCGGCGAGCGTGGATGACGGGAGCAACACCGGCGATGATGGCCTGAAGGCCTTCGTGCCACCGATAGCCTGGAAGTTCATCGCGCAGTTCTGATCTCGCGTCAGGCGTCCCTCTGCGTTGTCGCCTCGGCGACTGCTTCGCGTACGCCTAGCCCGGTCTCTGGGGATGGCGGCGGCGCACACCTACTGTCCTGTGCGGCCGCCCCAACTCTCTTACGTCGGTTGTCGTTAGGAAGAACGATCTCGTCGGCCGACACTCTCAGTCTTCCTAGCTTCGGCGATCTTCCCTAAAACGACGAGACGTGCTCCGGCTGAACACGTCGTGGAAGGTTCTGGACTGTTGGCGGTGACCGGTCAGGCACTGACCTCCGCATAAGAACGGGCTATCGTGAAACGGGATACTCACGCTGCGGACCACGCTGCTGCCGTGCAGTTGGCTTCGTTGCTCAAGCCATCGGCTGCTCCATTCGTGGAATGCCCGTGTCATCGCTCCCCTGCCCTATCCGGGACGGAACGAGTGGCTGCAATCCACTTGCGACAGCAGCCGAGGACCCCCTTACGTCTGCCTGAATTGATCTTGCCATATCGGGTAGGCCTGAGCATCATCCGCATATGGCTTATCGTGGTTTTCGCGGTTTCCTGTCGGCTTCGGTCGTCATGGCCGCGCCGGGGCTGCTGCAGCTCATCGCAGTCTCGCCGGCCTCGGCGACGTCCCCGCGTGATGCACACAAGGCCCTTGCGGACGCTGCCAAGAAGGCCTGCTCCGTTGGGGACGTAGCCAAGGGAATCGAGTTGCTCGGCGAGCTTTACGTGGAGACTAACGACTTGGTTTACGTTCACAACCAGGGTAGGTGCTATCAGCAAAACGGCGAGCCGGGAAAGGCGATTCTGCGCTTCGAGGAATACCTGCGCAAGGCAACCAACATTGATGCCGAGGTCCGCGCTTCGGTGCAGGGCTACATCGCAGAATGCCAGGCCAAGCTGGATAGAGGCCTGCCGCCTGGAGAAGCCGCCCGGGTCTCGCCGGCCAAGGTCAGTGCACAAACCGAGCCCACCGCACCACTTCCACCTGACGTGAAGCTGGTGCAATCCGGACCCGTGCCGAAGCCCGCCGGCGTGCCCGCCGAGTCAGCGACCGGCTCCGGTCAAGGATTGCGCATCGGCGAGATCGCCTCGGCAGTGACGGGCCTAGTGGGCGCTGGGGTCGGGGTGGCTTTCAACATCAAGGAAAGAAGCCTGCACGATCAAATGGCGAACAATGCTACCGAGAACACCAGCTCTAACGAGAATCGCCGCGAGTCCTACGAAACGATCAGCATTATCGGCTACACGGTGGGAGCGGTTGCCCTTGCTACCGCGGCGATTCTTTACAGCCTAGGGGTCTGGCAACGTGGCCACAGCCAGGAACAGCTTGCTTTTGTTCCAGACCTTGCCTCGGGGAGGATTACCTTCTCATTGTTACGGGCGTTCTGAGGAGTCGTGAGAATGGCAAATCCGGCAGGGCGAAGCGTGGGGCTGCTGACCGTGATGGTAGCCGTGGGTTGCTACGCTGGCAAGGTTCCGACGTTGTTAGCGCACAATCCCCTAGATGCGGGTCACGCGGGTTCAAGTGCAACTTCGGATGCAGATTCCGACTCGCCTGGAGGTTCGGGCACGGCCGGTCTACCATCGGACGGCGCCGGCACAGGGCAGCCCGCCGGTGGTGGCAGCGGCGGTGCGTTGGGCGATGACGGCGGCGTGGGCGGTGCGGGCGGCGGTTACCTGGGGGCGGGCGGGCGGGCCACAGGTGGCACGCCAGCGACTGGGGGAACAACCACGTTGGCCGCGAGCGCGTTGGGTGGTGGTCTCGTTTCGAGCGGCGGTGTGCTCGCTACCACTGGGACCAGTGCTTCCGGCGGCGCCCAGGTCTTTCCCACCGGCGGAACCATAGCGACTGGTGGGGTGACGGGAGCTGGTGGTGCAACATTGACAGGTGGTGCGGAGGCCGTCGGCGGAACGGTCGCAAGCGGCGGCTCGGTAGCCTCGGGCGGCGTTAAATCCACCGGCGGTGGTGGCAGCGGCGGTGCCTTAGGTGGTGACGGTGGCGTCGTCGGCGCCGGGGGTTACCTGGGGGCGGGCGGGCAGGCCACAGGTGGCACGCCCGCGACTGGCGGAACAACCACGTTGGCCGCGAGCGCCTTGGGTGGTGGTCTCGTTTCGAGCGGCGGAGCAACCGCTAGCGGCGGCGGCAGCGGAAGTGCCTCCGGCGGCTCGCAGGCACCCGAGCTGGATGGGGGAGGCAGCGACGCCCTCCCTGCCCCGGTTCCGAGCGCGGGCTGCGGAACGCAAGGGATGACTAGCCTGACAGCCAGCGGACAAGGGGTGCAAGACGGCCTTCCGACCTCCGTGCGGCTCAACATCACCAGCGCTAACGGCGGCGGACAGCGTGAGTATATCATCGATATTCCGGCGGATTACGATCCTACGCATCCCTATCGCCTTATCTTTTCCTGGCACCAGGCGTATGGTTCGGACACCGGGAACGCGACTGGCCTATATCCCGCGTTTAGCGGTCTCAACTTCAACGCAACCGACTATGCTTTTTACGGGCTCCACCGCGAAATGACCGCGGCGAATGATTCCGCCATCTTCGTAGCGCCCGAGGGAATCGGCGATATACCGTGGGATTTCGCGCGAGACAGCGCCCTTTTCGACGACATGCTCGCCCTCTTCGAAGCGGACCTGTGCATCGACCAGAGCCGGGTCTTTTCCACGGGCTTCAGCTACGGAGCCATGATGAGCTATGCCCTGTCGATCACGCGTCAGACGAAGCTACGCGCGGTGGTCACCATGGAAGCGGCCAACTACAATCTTCCCAATGAGCCGACCGATACGAATGCGGCGCCCATAGCGTACATGGGGACGACCGGCATGAGCGATTGCACCTGTCCGTGGGTCAACGACGGCTCGTGCAATACGGGGTCGAGCAACGGCACCTCGACGACGGAAGGAGGCAAGTACTGCGATCTTACCCACGCTACCGACAACGGATGCGACACCTCTGCGGCCATCCCGACGACGACGCCGGGCAGCAAGACCTACCTCTGCTACGATTTCCCGGGGTGCAAGGCGGGTTATCCTGTCAAGGTGTGTACGTTCGATGGCGCGCACACCCCAGCGAGCGTGGATGACGGGAGCAATACCGGCGATGATGGCCTGAAGGCCTTTGTGCCACCGATCGCTTGGAAGTTCATCACGCAGTTCTAGTTGGCAGCGAGGGCGACTTGCGGGCGGCGCGCCGCTGACGGCTCAAGGCATTCTAGCGTTGAGGACGGCTAGCAGGCGATCGGCATCGGGATCGTCGGGTGAGAGACGCAGGGCGTTTTGCAGGGCAGCACGGGCCTGCTCGGGTTCGGTCTGGAAGAGGATGCGACCGGTCAACAAGAATGCCTCGGGCGACGGACGTCGCTTGGCCGAAGCGCGCGCCAGTCGCAGGGCGCGATCTGCTTCGCCACGCGCGAAGGCCTGAATGGCAGAGGCGAGCAGAGAGGGGGCCAGGGTAGAATCGGGCGGTGGCGTGAGGCGACGGGGTGGTGGTGGCTTCACCTCGGAGGGGGGCGGGAAGGCGGGCGCAGCGGGGGCAGCCGGCGCCCGGGAGTGCGGCACGGCCGGGGTGGGGTTGGCTATGAGGGGGGCCGCGGGCAATGCAAGCGCGGAGCCTGGCCTGGGGGCAGCCGCCGGCCATGCTCCAGGTACTGCCGTGGCTACCTCGGGTGGCGCCGACCGTGACACTCGGGGAGGCGCTAGCTGCGCTGGCCGAGCTGGGGGGCCATGGGGCGGCAGGCGTTGGGTTATCCGGCTCAGGGCCAGAACGGCTAGCACCGGCAGCCCCAGCCAGGCCAGGCGGTGCCAGCGCGGGGCTCTGGGTTCTTGCGCGCGCTCGAGCAGCCGGCGCCCGCTCCGGAGGGCCTGGGCGAAGAATTGCCTGGCCAAGGTGGGGTGAAAGCGCTTGATCAGCTCGGCCAGGTCGGCTGGTCCCCGGTCGCTAGCGGGCATGAAGGGAACGACCGACTCGAGGAAGGCGCGAGCGGTCTGGAAGCGCCGATCGGGATTCTGGTCGATGGCCTTCATGACCAGGTCGTCCATGCCCGGCGGCAAGCTCAAGTTGAAGGTCGAGGGCGCGGGAAGATGGGGGACGGCGGACTCCCGCTCATCCGGACGGCGACCGGCCAAGAGGTACCAGAGCAAAAGGCCCAGGGCGAAGAGATCCGCTCGCCGATCTGGCTTCTGGCCCGCGATGACCTCGGGAGCGATCCAGCCGGGTTTGCCGATGAGGACGTGGGGTTTGGTGAGGGTCGCGTCCACCAGCGTGGCCTTGGCGATGCCGAAGTCGATCACCTTGACCTCGCCGAGGTGCGAGATCATAACGTTAGAGGGGGAAAGATCGCGATGCACTAGCCCGACATGGCGAAACTCGTGCAGGTAGTCGAGAGCGCGGGCCATCTGCCCGACCACATAAGCGGCGAGGGCGGGCGAGAAATGCTCGTCTTGCTTGGCCATGGCGGCGCCGAGGTGCTCCAGAGTCAGGCCATAGACGAATTCCTGTACGATGTAGGGCTGCGCGCCATCGTCCACGTAGCGAAAGGCTCGTGCCACGGAAGGATGAAGGATGGCCATGGCGATTTTTGCCTCGCGACGGAAGCGCTGCCGATTCTCTCTGGTCTGCCGGGCCGTGAGGTGCGCACCAGGATTGCCGAAGCGTTTGATGACACAGAGCTGTTCATTGCCGTCCTGGCGGGAGAGGGCGAGGTAGACCCGGCCCATGCCACCTTCGCTGAGGCGCCCGAGCAACACATACGCGCCCAGGAGGCGAGGGAAGCCCGCGCCCGGATCGGTCGACGATGCTTCGCCCGGCTCGGGTGCGGTCATGGCAGGGCCGAGGCGGAGAGGGCAACCGGCCTGGCGGGCGGGCTCTCGGCGCGAGAGGGCGGATCGCTGATGCGCAGGAGCACCCCGACCAAGGCCAGGCCAGCTCCCACCGCCAGGGCCGTGGCGCCCACCGCGCCCGAGGCGTAACGATCGCGGACCAAGGTCAGGCTGGCATCGACCTGCGTGGTGCCCGCGTAGCGGCCGTTCTGGTAGAGCGCCCAGCCGCCGTAGGCCGCGCTGGCGGCCCCTGCGCCCATGAGACCCCAGGACAGCCACGCCAGACCGTCGGATTGGGCACGGTGGGGAGAAGCTCGAGCCTCGGCGGGCGTGATGTCATCGGGCGCCGGGTTGGCGCCGGCCAAGGCTGGCGCCAAAGCCGGGGGTTGCGCGGGCTGGAGTGGGGGCGGGGCGGGCGAGAGGATAGCGGGTGTGCTCACGTGGCGGCTCTCCAGCCGAAGCGCCTGCTCCTCCCGGATGGTGTCGGTCAGCAATCCCACGGCAAACTCGGCGGCAATGCCGGCGATCCGATCGGTGGCGCAGAGGTCGCAGAACGCCGCCGCCTGCTGCACGTGGTGGGTGATCGCGGAATAGAGCTGCAGATGGAGGGTATAGCCGCGCAGCAGGTTGCCCTCTCCGCTGACGCCCACGACGTAGTCCGCGCCCGTGGCCGCTTGCACGTGGGCCAGACATTCCTTGCCCGTCCCGCACTCGGGCTCGGCCGGGCGTACCGTCGTGGTCCAGCCATGGTCAGCTAGTTTCTTGCGCAAGTCGGCGAAGAAGCGCTCGCGCTCATTTACCGTCTTGGGTACGCCAGCGGTGATGAACGCCACTGCATCCACCATCACGATGGTCTGGCCTGCTGGCGTCGATGCTTCTGGCGGAGCTTGGCAAAACCCCGCGCCCTCCCACGCGAGCAGTGCCACCAGAACAGGAATAAGCTTGGCCAACGCATCCTCCGCGGTATTGGGTCTGCGCGGCCTACCGCAACAGTCGGGCGGTGGTTGCGAAGCGCGCCGCGTTTGCGGGTAAAGTTAGCTCAGGTGCCGGGCGGAAGCCAGGGGCGCGAGGCCGCCAGGTCGTGCCCGGCCGACGATCCCACTACCGAGCCGACTACCGAGCCGACTGCACTCGCAGGTAGGGGCCAGGCCTCTTCTGGCTCAGCGGGTCACCCCTTCTTCTTCCACTCGGCTAGCGTCTTCTTGATCTCGGGCTCCATGAAGAAGACCTCAGCCTTCTTGCCCAGCTGGTACGACTTCTCGCCCAGGGCGATTGCCTCTTTCCGATTGCCCTTGGCGGCCACGATGGTGGCCTTGATCCAGAGATTGAGCCAGTCTTCTTTCAGCGCCAGCGATTGATCTGCATAGCGCAGAGCGGTGTCGTAGTCCTTCTTGGTCTCGGCCAGGTAGCGAGCGGAATTGGCGTAGGTCCGCCAGGTATTGTCGACCGCCTTGTCGATGTTGGCCAGAGCCTGCGCCTCGGTGCCGACCTTGAGGGGAATGGCCAGGCGCAGCTTCTCCCACTCCAGGTCCAAGAGCCCCTTGTCGTCCGTGAAATCCGAGAAAAGGAAGGCCAGGCGCTCGCGCATCGGTGCGGTCTTGGGCACGACCTGGATGCGCACTTGGTCGAGGGTGGCCTTGTATTCGGTCGCTGTCCCGGGCTGATCGGCTTTCTTGTTCAGGATCACGGTCCACGCGCCTTTGCCGGGTATGGTGAAGAGGGCGTAGCTCCCGGCCGGGATGACCTGGTCGCCGAAGGTGGTGTCGCGGCTGAAGGTGATCTTGGTGGCCTGGTTGGCACCTGTCCGCCACATCTTGTCGTAGGGGACCAGCTCGCCCCAGATCTTGCGCCCCTTCACCGCCGGGCTGCTGTATTCCACCGTGATCTCGGTGAGCCCGATGACCTGCGCGACCTTGGCGCTCGGGCTGGGCTTGGGCAGGTCGGGCTGGGCACCGGCCGACGAGGAAAAGAGCCCCGCGGCCGATACCAGCAGGGCCAGAGCTAGACGATGGACCAGACGATGGACTGGATGATTGCGCATGGAGGCCTCCTTGCAGGCGCGGCGCTTAGTTGCCGCTCGGCTCTTGCTTAGCACGCGCCGGCCGAGTTGCACGCAGAGCGGTCAGGGCGGTAGCGATGGCGGCCACCGCCAGGCAGCCTACCAGGTTGAACCAGAGAAAGCTGACCTGGCTCCACTTGAAGAGCGCCAGCACCAGGAGCTCGGAGATGATGGCGGCCACGAACACCGCTGTTCCCTGTACCCGGCGCAGCAAGAAACCGGTGACGAAGATGCCGAGCACGGTGCCGTAAAATAGGGAGCCCAGGATGTTGACCGCCTGGATCAGGTTGTCGAGGAGCGCGGCCAGGATGGCGAAGGCCAGGGCCAACGCGCCCCAGACCACGGTGAACAGGCGAGCTGCCCACACGTAGTGGGCGTCGCTGGCGTGAGGCCTTACGCTGCGCTGGTAGAAATCGATCAGGGTGGTGGAGCTCAGCGCCGACAGCTCGCCGGCCACCGCCGACATGGCGGCGCACAGGATCACCGCCAAGAGCAGGCCCACCACCCCCCGCGGAAGGTTTTGCGTTACGAAGGCGAGGAAGACGTAGTCGGCGTCCTTGGGGTTGGCCCTGGGTACGGCCTTGGCGATGGCCGAGCGGGCCTTTTCCCGGATGGCCGTGACCTCCCGGTGGGCGCGCCTCAGCTCCTGCCGAGCGGCTGCGATGGTGGCGGTGTCCCCGGCGGTGAGCGCCTTGTCGAGTCGCTCGATCTGCGCGCGCCGGCGGACAAAGGCCAGGTCGTGCTCCGTTTGCAAGGCGGCGAGAGCACTGCCGGCCCCGGCGGACTCGGCCTGGGCCAGCTCGGCCCGGTTGAAGAAGAGGGGCGGTGGGTGGAGCTGGTAGAATACGAATACCATCACCCCGACGAAGAGCACGATGAGCTGCATGGGCAGCTTGAGGAGCCCGTTGCACAAGAGCCCGGTCCGGCATTCGGCCACCGATCGCGCCGAGAGATAGCGCTGGACCTGGGATTGGTCCGTGCCGAAGTACGCCAGCGCGAGGAAGAACCCCCCGATGAGGCCGGACCACAGGGTGTAGCGGGCGCCCAGATCGGTGGAGACATCCACCAGGTTGAGCTTGCCCAGGGTGCCGGCCACCTGCAGGGCGTGGGCCAGCGAGAGCTGGGGCGACAGGCGGACGAGGATCACGATGAGGGCGACCAGCAGGCCAGCCAGCATGACCAGCATCTGTTGCTTTTGCGTGCGGACCACGGCTCGATTGCCTCCCATCACGGTATACAGGATCACGACCGAGCCAATGGCGAGGCATGTGGATCGCAAGGGCCAGCCGAGCTGGCTCGAGAGCACGATGGCGGGAGCGTAGATCGTGATGCCGGCTGACAGCCCCCGCTGGAGCAGGAAGAGGAAGGCGGTGAGCTGGCGGGTCTTGAGGTCGAAGCGGTTTTCCAGGAACTGGTAGGCAGTGAAAACTCGCGCGGCAAAGTAGCGCGGCACGAATAGTACCGACAACACCACCATGGCCAGGGGCAGGCCGAAGTAGAGTTGGATGAAGCGCATGCCATCGTCGAAGGCCTGTCCGGGCAGCGACAGGAAGGTCACGGCGCTGGCCTGGGTGGCCATGACCGAGAGCCCGACGGCAAGCCAGCGGTGATCGCCCCCTCGCAGGTATCCCGACAGGTCTTGCCTGCCCCTGGTCTTCGTCACCCCGTAGCCCACGATGACGGCCAGGGTGCCACACAGGATCAGCCAGTCCAGGGTGCTCATGGCCGGCGAGTCACTTGTATATAGCCGTGAGCACGGCAAACGCGGCAATCTGCAAGACCAGCGCGAGTATGACGATGGCATAGAGCGCGGTCCAGCTCAGGCCGGGCGGGGCGGCCGCGCTCCCTCGCTCGGAGTCAGGGCGCATGTTGCTCCACCGTGGGTGGCACCGAGCCCGCCAGCCCTTGCGGTTCCTGGCCCGCGGCGAGCAGGTTGGCCAGCAGTCGGAATGCTCCCGGCACGCCGGCGGGCAGCTGGCGAAAGAAGGCGAGCCCGGTGTAGATGAACGCTCCCTTGCCGTAGCGGGTGAACAGGATGCCGCCCGCGAGAGGGGCCTCGCCCGGATCGCTCATGCTGAGCAAGGTCTGATAATGGCCATCCCAGTTGCGGGCGAAGTACAGCCCCCGCTCTTGCACCCAGCCCGCGAAGTCACGTGCGTCGATGGGGTTGGGCCAGGTGAGCAGGGGGTGAGCGGGTAGGGACAGCTGCACCGCCGCGTTTTCGTCGGTTACCCGTTCGCTGCCGATGGTGAAGGGATAGGGGCCCAGGGTCAGCGCCAGGGGAGCGAGCCGATTGTTGGTATTGTATTGCACGACCAGGGTACCTCCTTGCTCGACGTAGGCCAGCAACGCGGGCAGGGCGGCGCGTGCGCGCTCGTCGGCATTGAAGGCACGCACACCCGTCACTATCGCGGGCAGGTCGTGCAGCGCTCCCGGGGTGAAGCCCTCGGGGGTGATGACTCTGACGTCGTAGCCCATCTGGCGGAGACTCGCCGCCACCTCGTCTCCCGGCCCGGGCAGATACCCCAAGGTAGTCAGGTGGCGCTCGAACGGGAAAGCTACCGCCCGCACCTCCGAGCTGTGCAGCACCGTCTGCCGGGGAATGTGATCGTGCTCCAGGTGGGCGACGAAGGCGGCATACCGCCTCTTGCCTCCGTCTCCGTCAAACTGCGCCATCACCTGCAGCACCGCTTCGGCGCTGGCGGTGGGGGGTGGAGCCACGCGAAAGCTGAGCGCGACTTCGCTGGCCGGGCCGGCAAGGGAGAAGGGCTGGCGGGCGGGCGTGATCGACCATCCGGCAGGACCGGTAACGGTCACGCTGCCGCTGGCCGCGCCTTGCCCCGCCACCTGCACCCGCAAGGAGCGGGGGGCATGGTTGGGCAAGAGCAGGGTGGCTGTCTCGGGGGTGACGGTGAGCGCGGGCACGACTTCCACCGCGCGCAAGCGCTCGCCCGCGACGGGATCGGTCCAGCGCTGCACGAGGGGAAGCCGGCGCTCCAGCACCAGACCGTCCACCTCGAGCACCAGCTCGACTCGCAAGGGTGGCGCCGCCGTCGCTTCATTGACGGATTGCAGATCCGCGACCTGGAACAGGCCCGGCCGGGGCGGAAGGGCCAGCCAGTAGGGAGTGGTGAAGGGCAAGTCCGCCAAGGTGCGTATCCGGTGCTTCACCTGGAGCGAGCCCAGCGGCTGTGCCACCGTGAGGGTGGAGGTGCCATCGGTCAGGGTGGCGCCCACCAAGCGCACCTCACGCAAGCGCATGGCTGCGGGCGAGCGATTGAGCGCGGTCACCGTGAGGTCGAGCTCAGCCCCGGGGGTGACGCTCGGCTCGCTCGTCGTCGCTTCGGCGAAGAGGCCGGCGCAGGCGAGGATAAGGTTGCGGACCTCGGCCTGCTTTTGCTCGCGCCAGGGGTCGGGTACCCCCGCCAGGGCCCGATCGATCTGGACCAGCAGGGGTATCGTCCGGTGCGGCGCAGTCGCGTCGAAGGTGCGCTCGGCGCGCTCGATGAGACGCTGGAGCCGCGCGGTGCCTGGCAGGCGGTGCCAGGTCAGATCCAGGCCGTCGAGGGGACCGGAGGGCCCCGCAGTCCCCGATGCCCCTGAAGGCGTAACCGTCTGGGCGGCCAGCAGGCGGAAGTACTCCACCACCGGCCCGCGCGACCAGGCCGCCCCGAAGCCCTGACTCTTGTGCATGCTGCGGCTGCGGGCCGCCATCTCCCCGTAGGACAGGCCGAGCAAGGGGTTGAAGCGGTCGACCTCCAGCTTGCTCCAGTCCCCCATGTCTTCCCCCGGCTTGATGCCCCAGGCCGAGCGGTTCCAATAGATCCGCCGCGCCTGCCACGGTTTAGTCCCCTGGCCCAGCTGCTCGGGATGAAAGCTGGCATCCGCGGCAGCATGGAAGGCGGCCAGGGCGAGCTGGGCCGATGCGGTATGGTGCCCGTGCGTATCGGTTTGCTCGGGGGAAAAGCGCGTGATTATCACGTCGGGGCGGAAGGTGCGGATGGCATGGACGACATCTGCCAGCACCGCATCGCGGTCCCAGATGCGCAGAGTCTCCTCGGCATGCTTGGAATAGCCGAAGTCGCGGGCCCGGGTGAAGAGCTGCTCGGCGCCGTCGATACGCCGGGCGGCCAAGAGCTCCTGGGTGCGAATCACCCCCAGATCGGTGCCCTGTTCCGCCCCGATCAGGTTTTGTCCGCCGTCACCGCGCGTCAGCGAGAGGTAAGCCGTGCGCAGCAGCTTCTCGTTGCTCAGGTAAGCGAGCAGGTTGTTGTTCTCGTCGTCGGGATGGGCCGCGATGTAGAGCACGTTGCCCACCACCCCGAGCTTGCGCAGCCCCAGGCGGATCTGGGCGCTATCGGGTTGCGTGGGCAAGTCAGCGGCGGGCGGGGAGCCGGCGGCCTGGGCGAGAGTGGGTGAGGCGAGCATGGTAATCGGCACAAGGACGAGCCAGAGGAGCAAGATGGGCAAGCGGGGCAAGATGGGCAAGAGGGGCAAGCCGGCGAAGACGGGCAAGACGGAGAAGACGGGCAAGACGAGGATAGCCCGAATCGCGTCCTCTTTTCTCCGACCGCCTCGGCTACCCGAGTTACCCCCGGCGCGCGGGTTATCCCGGTCGCCCCGGTCGGGCAGGGTCCGCCGATCGGGGGTGCGGGTACGGGCGATGGGGCGGGGGGCCGATCCGGAAGGCGCGAGGGACATGGTGCTCTAGTGCTAGCGCGGGCGCCTGGCCCGTGCACCGAGCTTCTGGAAGCGTGTCCGGAGCCCGTGTTCCCCTACAGCAGTCGGCGTAGCTCGTCCACCTCGAAGCTCGCCCCCTGGGGAAGGGAACGTAGAGTGCCCGGTGCTACGCCTCTGCTGGGATGCACCGGCACCGTGGCGCGCCGAGCCAGGTCGCTGCGGTGGCGGAGAGTTATGTGACTGCCCATCTGGCGCAGTTGCTTAACCCCTGCTCTTTCCATAGCCCGCACCAGCCAAACGCCGCTGACCTGGGGCAGTTGGCTCAAGCGGCATCGACGTCGACCATCGTAAAGTGGGTGCGGGGAGGTGGCACCGGCAGGCCGTCTGCGCGCAGCCCTTCCAGATGGCAGACTACAGCTTCGCGGATGTTGCCCAGCGCTTCCTCGTAGCTGTCACCCATCGACGCGCATCCCGGCAGATCCGGAACGTAGACGGAATATCTCCCATCTTCCTCGCGCTCTAGGACCACAGGATAGGTAACAGTCACAGCGGGAATAGTACCACGGTTCGGGTCACGGGGGTCTGGCCCCGGGTGGTCCGGGGGGCGGCTGGCCTGGGTCGCAAGCGGCGACGCTGGTGCCCAGACATTGCCAGGCGCCAATGGCGGTCGTGGTCGTTGCCGAGGCAGCGTCTACTGTTGATGGCGAAATGCGCGCAGCTTGACCGGCGTGCCGAGGTCGGGTCTCGTATACTGGGCCGGCAGTGGGACGTCCCTTCGTTTCTTCCTACCTCGCCGGTGAACCTGCCGCCCAGGCCTTTTTCGCGCCCGCGTTTCGCGAGCGCGAAGCGCGGATTGCGCGTACGCGTGCGGCCGCCCAGCGCGGGCTGCCCGCCGAGCTGCTGGCGGTCCTGGCCGAACAGCAGGCGCTCCTGCCGGCCAGCTCGGCCCGCCGCAGGTCGCTGGAGGTATTGGCCGCGGGGCGGGCGGCGGTCGTGGTCACTGGCCAGCAGGTGGGGCTTTTTCTCGGACCCCTTTACACCTACTACAAGGCCGCTTCCGCGGTTGCCGTGGCGGCGGCGCTGGCCGCCGAGTCCGGCGTCCCCTGCGTACCGGTATTCTGGCTACAGACCGAGGATCACGACTTCACCGAGATCAGATCCGCGGCAGTTTGGGGCCCCGACGGCGCTCCGTTGAGGCTCGATCTGGAAGAGCAAGGGGAGAGCGACCGGGTCTCGGTGGCCCACCGGACTCTGCCGGCCCAGGTGGTGGAGTTGCTGGACGTGCTCGGCCAGTCTTTGGGTGGGACGCCCGCGGGCGAGGCGGTCGTGGGGCTGCTGCGCCAGTGCTATCGGCCCGGGCTCGGTCTGGCGGCGGCCTTCGCCGCCACGCTCGCCAGCTTGTTCGCCGACGAGGGGCTGCTGCTTTTCGATCCCCGCGATCCTCGCGTCGCCGCCTTGGCGGCGCCCATCTATCGCGACTCCATAGAACACGCCGCTCGCATCGAGGCGTCCCTGCACCAACGGGCGACCGCGCTGGAGGCGGCCGGGATGGCCGTGCAGGTGCCAGTGCGCGAGCAGTCGTCGCTGGTCTTCTTCCACCGCAACGCTCCCACGGGTCCGCGCTTTCGCCTGGTGCGGGCCGCGCCGGCCAGCGGTCCGTGCGATCGGGGAGCAGGCGCGCCTTCCGACCCTGACGACCAGGCCATCTGGCAGCTATCCGGTGGCGGCGCGAGCATCGCTCAGGGTGAGCTTCTCACGACCCTGGCCCGCGAGCCTCTGCGCTTCTCCAGCTCGGCTCTGTTGCGGCCCATCGTGCAGGATTGGCTCTTCCCCACCGCGGGCTGGGTGGTGGGCCCGGGGGAGATCAGCTACGCGGCCCAGCTCGGGCCGCTCTATGCCGAGGCCGGCCTGGCGCCGCCCCTGCTGGTGCCGCGAGCGCGCTTTTGCATGATCGATGCCCGATCCCGCCGGCGTCTGGCTCAGCTTGGGCTAACGCTGAACAGCCTCGGCGCCCCGGCGCAGGTGCGCGCCGCTTTGCAGGGGCAGCCAGAGAGCGGCGACCCCAGTCTTGCGGAGCTGCGCGGTTTGCTGGCCTCGGTAGAGCCGACCCTGGCTCGTATCGCTGCTCTGGCCCGCCCGGGATTGGGCATGGAGCGCAGCGTCCGGCGCACGTGCACGACGGTTCGTCGTGCCCTGGACCGGTTGCTCACGCGCTATGGCCAGGCGATCTTCGAGCAGGATGCCATCTTGAAGCGGCGGCTGGGCGAGCTGGAGGCATTCCTGGCCCCGGCCGGGGTGGCGCAAGAGCGCTTCTATGCCTGGCCAGCCCTCGCCGGGCGGGTCGGTCCAACCACTCTGAAGGAATTGGTCATGCGCGAGCTCACCCGTGATCCCTTCGCCACCGAGCTGCACGAGGTCGCCATATGAGCAACGAGGTCGCCACATGAGCAACAAGGTCGCCGCCATATGAGCGTGACGTTGGAGCCACTGCGCATAGGCATGGCGTGCTTTTCCTCCTGGGGCGGTAGCGGCGTGGTCGCGTCAGTCGTCGGCATGGCGCTCGGCCGACGCGGCCACCGGGTCTGCTTCTTCAGCGACCAGCCGCCGCCCCGCCTCGATCCGGCCTCACCCAACGTCTCCTTCCATCTGGTGGCCACGCCCGCCTTTCCCCCCCTCTCCCAGCGCTCCTACGCCCTGGCCCTGACCGCCCGGATGATCGACGTGGCGGAGCGGGAGAACCTGCAGATTTTTCACGCCCACTACGCCATCCCCCACGCGGTGAGCGCCAACCTGGCCCGGCAGATCCTGCAAGGCCAGCAACAAGCGGCACCCAAGGTGGTGACCACCTTGCATGGCACCGACGTGACCAGGGTGGGCAGCGACAACGGGTTCCGGCCCATCACCCGCTTTGCCGTTATGGCCAGCGATGCTGTCACTGTACCTTCACGCTGGCTGGCCGAAACGGCGCGCACCAGCTTGGGCCTGCCGGATGACCTTCCCATCGACGTCATAGCCAATTTCGTGGACAGCGCGCAATTCAGCTCGCCGGTTACCCGGGACGCCGATACGCTGGCCCGCCGGAATCCCGAGCCTTCGAGGGCGGAGCGGGAAGGGGGACCGCGGTCAACGGCGGATCGCGAGCCAAGCGGCGAGCTCTTGCTGAGGCCCCCCAGGCCGGAGGAGGACGGGAGGGGCAATCCCGGCCGCCCACCCGTGCTCGCCCACGTCTCGAACTTTCGTGCCCTCAAGCGGGTGGACGACGTGGTCCGCATCTTCGCCGTCGTGCGCGCCCACCGGCCCGCCCGGCTCGAGCTGGTGGGCGAGGGGCCGGAGCGCCCGCGCATCGAGGCCATGGTGCGAGAGCTGGGGCTCGCTGGCGAGGTGGACTTCCAGAGCGAGATCCCGCACGGCGATCTCGCCCGCTTCTATGGCGGGGTAGATGTGTTCCTGCTGCCCAGCGAGCAGGAGAGCTTCGGCCTGGCCGCGCTCGAGGCCATGGCCTGCGGTGTGCCGGTGATCGCTTCTTGCGTAGGGGGCCTGCCCGACGTGGTCGCCGAGGGCGAAACCGGCTTTCTCTCGCCGGTCGGCGATGTTGCCGCCATGGCCGCCCACGTGTCCCGCCTGCTCGCCGAGCCGGGGTTGCACGCGACCATGGCGAGCCGCGCCCGCCAGCGCGCCGTAGCCGTCTTCAGCCCCGCCCCCGCCATTGCCGCCTACGAGGAGGTCTACCGGCGGGTGCTGGGGTGAGGTGGCGATGTGGCGGGTGGAACCAGCAGCCCCGCTGACATTACTCGGTTCGTGTATAACCGAATAAAATTGGTAATACTCGATCTTGTTCGGTTATACTCTAACATGATGATCGAGCGCCCAGACTACGAATCTTTGGTGCTGCCCTTCCAGGGCAAACCCCTGGCCAAGGTGTTCACCGGTCTCCGGCGGGTGGGCAAGAGCGGCCTGCTCATTCTCATTCGCTCGCGTCTGGAGCAAAGGGCCGAAAACCTCGGCCGTGTAGTGGCGGTGGATATGGAGAGCTTGGATTTCCCCTTTCTCGACTCGGAGCGCGCCCTCGTGCGTTACTGCCAGGGGCAGGTCAACGATCGCCCGGGCATTCTCTTCCTGGACGAGGCCCAAGAGATCCCGTTATGGCAGAAGGCGGTGGCGGCCCTGCTGAAAAAGGGGTGGGATGTCTATGTCACGGGATCCAACGCGCACATGCTGGCCTCGGAGCACGCCACCCATTTGGCCGGGCGCCATGTGGAAATCCGGGTACAAGGACTGTCGTTTGCGGAATACCTCACCTTCGCGAAAGCCGAGGGGCCGCGTCTGCCAGACGCAATGGAGGACCGGTTCATGCACTACGCCCGTTGGGGCGGCTTTCCCGGCCTCCACCTCATCAGCTACGCCGAGCAACCATGGAACCAGTACCTGGATGCCATCCAGAACACGGTAGTGCTGCGCGACGTGGTGTCCCGCTTTCAGATCCGGCAAGTACGCTTACTCGAGGACGTCTATGCCTTTCTGATGGACAACCTGGGGCGGTTCTCGACTGCCAAGCGGATCAGTGACTTCTTGCGCGCCCAGAGATCCTCCACCTCGGTGGAGACCGTACAGGAATATATCCGGGCCCTGGAATCAGCCTTCGCGGTGGCTCGGGTCAGCCGCTACGATATCCGGGGCAGGCGGCTGCTCGAGCGCACGGAGAAATACTTCGCCGGCGATTTGGGCTTGCGCACCGCCAATCGCGGCTTCCACGCCGACGCCCTGGCGGGAATCTTGGAGAACATCGTCTATCTCGCCCTGCGCCGTCGGGGCTACCAGGTGTCGGTGGGCAAGATGGGTGAAGGCGAGGTGGACTTCGTGGCCGAGAAGGGCGGTGAACGCGAATATTACCAGGTCGCTTACCACCTGACCGATGCCAAGACGATTGAGCGCGAATTCGCCGCCCTCGAAGCCATCCCCGACAACTTCCCCAAGACCGTCCTCACCCTAGACCGCATCCCCCTGCGCCGCGGCGGGATCCGACACAAGTATCTGCCGGAGTGGTTGCTGGAGTAGGCGACTCGTGCTCGCGCCACTACCTATGATGCTGCGCATTGTTCGGTCGAGCTGGTGCTGGCTCCAGCCCGACGTGGTCGCCGAGGGCGAAACCGGCTTGCTCGGCCCGGTTGGCGACGTGACGGCCATGGCGGCCAACGTGGGCCGGCTGCTCGCCGACCCGCGGTTGCACGCGGCCATTTCTCCCGCTGGACTAGTTCTGGCTGACAGAGGTTGCGGTGCCACTGTAAGTCACTGACTTGTCCGCCGTCGCCGTGATGCCGGCGCCCGCGCCGTGGCTGGCGCCCACCCAGACGATGTTGAAGGTACGGCTGGCGGTCATTCCGGTGAAGCTCCCCTGCCGGTCGCCGATGCTCAGCGTCTTGGCAGTGTCGTCCCAGGTGAAGGTGATGAGCGAGTAGGCGCCGGTTTCGTAGTCGTACGTGTCGCCTTCATCTTCATACAGCGTGAAAGAACCGTTCTGCCCCGGGTAGATCCTGATCTCCAGAGGATCCGCGGTGTCAGTGGCGTACTGAATCGCCTTCCCGGTCATGGGGACGATCGAGCCGGCCTTCACGTAAAGTGGCATCTGGGCGAGAGGAGCGTTCGCCGTCACCGTC
Source organism: uncultured delta proteobacterium (assembly GCA_963849735.1). GTDB lineage: Bacteria > Myxococcota_A > Polyangia > Fen-1088 > Fen-1088 > Fen-1118. The sequence goes on along the minus strand of CAWKJE010000076.1, from coordinate 10,375 downwards.
GTCCCTCCGGTTGTCGTGGTCCCCGCCCAGAAATCGTACCAGGTCCCCGCCGGGAGATAGACCGATCGGCTCGTGGCCCCGGCGGTGATTATCGGGTTAACCAGGAAAGCCGGGCCGAATAGGAACTGGTCGGCAATGTTGAACACCTTGGAGTCCGTCGGGTAGTCGAACACCAGATGCCGCATGATCGTGTACCCTTGGTCGGTGACCATCCAAGCCAATGAATAAATGTAGGGTATCAGGCGATAGCGCAAATTGTCTATCGCGGTGAGGTTGGCTATGGTCGCGGAGCTCCACTGCTGGGTATTGTACAGCTCCCGACCGTACGTACTTTGTCCGTGGACCCGGAAGGTCGGGCAGAAAGAGCCGAACTCGAGCCAGCGGGTGAATAGCTCGCTGTTCGAATCGTTGCCGGTGTACGTGCCTGCGCCAAAGTACCCGCCGATGTCGGTGGTCCAGTAAGGCATACCAGCGATCGCGAAATTGAGCCCGGCCGGTATCTGCTTTGCAAAAGTCGGAAAGTCACAGTTGATGTCCCCAGACCAGCAGCCGGCCGCGTATCGCTGCTGGCCGGCGAAGGCGCTGCGACTGAGAACATAGACTCGCTTCGTGAAGCCGCTGGTGGCTCGCCAGTTTTGGTAGATCCCCTGGTTGTGTTGCAAAGGATACGCGTTGACGTAGAGCGCCCCTTTGCCCAGCGCGGTCGTTTCCGAGGCCACGTCGACGCCGTCCGGATAGCTCTGCGGCTCATCGTTGTCGGCCCAGATCGCGTCCCAGCCGTATGGCTTCAGGAGACGATCGTAGTCCTGCTGGAACGCGAGCTTCGTGGCCGCCTCGTTGAACGTATCATAGAAGTGGTATCCGCCACCGCTGGTGTCGGTGTACAGGGCATTGATGGCATTGAGCGCGTTGTAGTCGTCTTGGTCGTTCTCTGTAGTGCCGTCTACCGTCACCGCCGGTGGAGGGCTGGATGTGTGATAATACTCGGGCCAGATCGATATCATCGTGTGAACGTTGTTCGTGTGCAAGGTGCTGACGAGCGTTGCGGGATCGGGATAGTTGTTAGGATCCATGATCTGGGAGCCCCAGGAATACCTGCCCCAGTACTGCCAGTCCTGGACGATGACGTCGACCGGAATATTGGCGTTGCGATAGCCGGTCTCCACAGCCAGGACTTGGGACTGGGTTGTGTAATGGTCTTTGGAATTGAAGAGCCCGTAGGCCCATTTGGGGAATAGCGGGGCGGCGCCGGTTGCCGTGCGGTACAGGGCGACTACGTGGTCGATGCTGGGGCCATAGAAGAAATAGTAGTCCACCAAATCACCCGCGCTCGAGACGTAGCTGTACTTGCTGTTGCCGGAGACGGTGGCGTCGAAGTTAGACTGGGAATAATTGTCCCAGAAGACCCCGTAACCCGCGTTGGAAACCAACATCGGGATGTTTATCCACCCGTTGGAGTTGAGGATGCCCTCCGTGTGTCCTTTGAGGTCCATCACCTGGTCCGGGTGATTGCCAAGACCGTAAAGAGCCTCGCTGGCGGGTGAGTTGAACACCGTGGTAACTGTATGAGTGCTCGTCCCCTGAACAGTCGTCGCCGCCAGTGACTTGCTGTCTTCGGCCAAGATGACGTTGCCCGTCAGATCGGTGAAGGTCACCACGCCACTCGTGGTGTTAACCTTGGCATTCATTCGTGACGTGGTAATCGTCACCGTGCTCGAGGCGTCGGCGACGCAAAAACTGGGCGTAGGCCAAGTGGCGTTGACCGAGAGCGAAGTCTTGGCCGGGATGGAAGAACCACTCGCGTACTGGACCCGAATGATGTCGGCTTGGCAGATCTGCAAGCGCATGGTGTTGCTGCCCACGGTGAAGGTGACGCCGGTCGAGTCGACGGTGTAGTTCGTGCCGTTGGCGGCCGGCGTGGGGCAGGTTAGTGGCGTACCGCCGTCTACTGCCTGGCCACCGCTGCCCTGAGTCGTAGATCCACCGGCTGGGCCGGCTCCTCCGGCTCCCGCTTTCCCGGCCGCGCCGGTCGCCCCGGCCAAACCCGAGCCGCCGCCGCTGGCGGGTGCGCCGCCCGCGGAGTTGCCACTCGCACCCCCCTGGGTCTTGCCGCTGTTACCGCCGTTGCCGCCGCTGACGGACGCTCCGCCGCTGCCAGAGGCTCCGCCGGCGCCGGACTTTCCGCCGCCGCTGCCCCCGAGACTCGAGGCACCGCCGTTGGCGGCGCTACCGCCCGAGGCTAAGTTGCCGCCGTTGGAGCTGCTACAGGCGGTTATGGCCGCGGCGGACAGGACGAGGGCGAGCTGCGTTAGGCGCGGAAACTGCTTGGTGGTGAGGGTCATGAATTTTACCTGAGTTCGGGTTTTGGCTCGATGCGTGCTGAGAAAGGGCGTTGGCGAGAGCTCGTCGACAGGACGAAGAGGCTCCCGCACGGCCGGACCCTGGTTATTGTTTGGGGTCGAGAAGATTGTTAAGCGTGGGGCACAGAATCTCTCGCTCTGGCGCCCGCCATCCGGTCGGGCGAGCCCCTCGGCGCATCTTCTTAATCCGTCCGGAAGGTCGTGGGATCTAGCAGCATGGCGCGGAAGCGCGCGGTGGCGGGGGCGGGGTTGATGTGGGCGATCACCTGGACCGGGCCGGCGGCATTGCTGACCAGAATGGGCGATCCGCTGGAGTCCGTACCGACCGGCGCCACGTGCTGCGGCAGGGCGGAGACAAAACCGGGGATGGCAAAGGCGGCAACGGCGACCTGATCGGCGGCCAGATCATCGGTCCAGATGCCCGGCTGCTTCTTCTTGATCCAGTCGGTGAAGGGGTTTTCCGGCAGCTGGGCGAGAATGCTGGGGTTAAGGTCGGCGGTTTGGTCGTAGTCCTGGAAGTCGCTGACCTGGATGTATCGCAGCTGCTGGCTGACTATGACATCAGCCCAGGGGTCCATCTCGCCGTTGGGCGTGCCCATCAGGCCGGAACTACCCAGGGACGAGATGACGAAGATCCGTTTGGCCACCGCGCGATTCATCAGGTAGGCGTCGGCAATGTCGGTGAGCCTGCCTCCGGTGATGACAACCAAAGGGTGGTTTGACGCTGTTGACGCTAGCGCGGCGGTGACGATCATCTGGGCTCCGTCGGAGCAGTTGCACCGGGTGTCCTCGATGTTGCCGTCGGCGGGCTCGACCAGGGGGGTGGAGGCGCTGGCCATGGGGGTCGGGACGGGCAGGCCGCTCTGGCTGGCAGCGCTCATCATCTCCTGCCAGCCGGACAGGTTATCTTGCAAGTTCGACCACACGCCGCCGGTGCTGATGATGATGCCGGAAAGGGAGATCGCGCCGGTGCCGGCCAGCAGGGCTGCGTATTCGCCCTGCCAGTTGTCGGTGGCGCCGTCGTTGCACAGGATCACGGGGTTGCGGGTGTCGAGCGGCTGGTCCGATCCCGCATTCAGTGCCCCACCACAGGCGGACAGGGCAAGGGACAGCAAGGCCCAACGGCGAGACGGTCCAGTGGGGGCGAGGGTGCGGACTGCTATGGTGCGATGAGAGCAGGGGGTGGTCACCTCTGGCCACCCATCATTTCGGTGATCTGGTCGGTAATCTGGCTGAGCAGTGTACTGTGGGGAAAACGCTCGCGAAAGGCCACCTCTGCGCTGCGGGCCTCTGTCGCCCGGCCCAGGCCAACCAGGGCCTTGACGCGTAGGCCTTCCCGCTCTTCCGCCAGTTGTCCCGAGGGGAAGCGTCTCTGATGCAACGAGATTGCAGCCAACGCGGCGTCGAAGTCCCGCCGCGCCACGGCGTCGAGAGCGGGCTTGAGCACTTGCAGCTCGAGCTCCTCGGTCTTGGCGGCGAGCCCGGCCGCGTCGTCGATCTGGGCCGGGGTTTGGCCGGGGCTTTCGCTCTTGGGGGCGAGCGCACTGGGGTCGGCACCCGCCGAAATGGGCAAGGCCGTGCCCTGCGGATCTGCGCCTTCGGTCTCGGCGAGCACTGGGGCCGGGCCGGTTGCGGGCGCTCCCGCGGCCGTCGCTATTCTGTCTTTAATCCGGTAGCCGGCCTCGAAGGCGGCGGCGCACAGGCCGACCAGCATTACCGCGGCAGCCGCTACTCTGACGACCCGCGTCCGGGGGAGCCGGGTCCGGGTAAGGGGATAGCCGAGCTGGGCGGAGGCCAAGGCCGCGCGGGCACGACGGAGAGCGCGCTGGCGGACCTCTTCGGGCTGGGGAGTCATCTCACGCTCCACGGCCAGCAAGGAGCGGATTGCGGACACGTTAAGTTCGGGAACAGGAGTCATGGTCAGCTCGCTTATGATTCGTGCGCCTTATCCAGTGAGGACAATGCCGCGGCAAACTCCTTGCGCGCCTTGCGTAAGCGGGAGTAGCCGGTAAATCGGCGCATGGATAGCTGGGTCGCGATGTCGCTCATGGGCAGCTCATCGATGTCGTGCATGACCAGCACGGCTCGCCGCAGTATCGGGACGTGGTCGAGGGCTTTCAGCACCAGGGCGCGCTGCTGGCTGCGTTCGAGTAGCTGGTCGGGGCGTGGCCGGAAATCGTCGGTTTCCATGACCGGGCGCAGAACCTCGCGCGTCCTTTTACGCAGATGGTTGCGGGCGACCCGGAAGGCGATGCCGAAGAGGTAGGCGCGCAGCGGACGAGTGGGATCGTAACTTTCCCAGGTCCGGTAGAGCACGAGAAAAACCTCGTGGGCCAAATCTTCGACGTCGTTGCGGGATACTCCGAGGCGGATCAAGCTGCGGCTCAGGTAGTCGAATTCCAATTGGAACGCCGCGAGACAGGGATGCTCGACATGGTCAGCGCCACGCTGCTGTCCTTGGGGCGGCGGCTCGCGATTGCTCGACACCAGGCGTAGGTGATTCATCATTGCCTCTACGGTACTGTCACTGCCCTCGTGGGTCTATTGTTCGGTGAGGGCTTCGGTTGCCACCAAATTCGATCTGTAAATCGACGCCCGCCTCGATGCCAAAGCGCGGCATCTTCCATGTGGCAGCTCCGTTCACATCCACCGTCCAGGGGGAGAGGAGGTATAGAGCATCCGCATGCGTCAGGAGGGCGAGGCCATGGCCCAGAGCGAGCGCGTAGGAGAGCCGGGCGCCGGACTGGGCCAGCAAGCCGGTGGGGGAGAACGGTCGTACGAGCCCGACGCCGCGTATCCTCATGGCGCCCAGTCGGCCCACCGCGCAAAGGTAAATCGATAGACTTTCCCCGCAGGCTGCCAGGGCTCCGAGTGCGAGCTGATCCTCGAATCCCGCCCCGCCTTGGTCGTGCAAGGTGGCGGGCAGGCTGGCTTCGGCCCCTAGCTCGAGCAGGGCTCGTCCCAGGGCGAGACCCAGGAAGACGCGGCCCAGGGCAATGGGATGGGGCGCAAGGGCCAGCCCGAATGCCGGCCCGGCGCCGGCAACCAGCCCCCACGGCAGCGGCGAGTGGGCCGGTGGCTGGCTCGAGCCAGGGTTAGAGCCCAGCGTCGAGCCCAGGGTCGAGTCCAGGTTCGAGCCCAGGTTCGAGCCCAGGTTCTGGCCTTGGGTCGAGTCCAGGTTCGCTGGGGGTTGCGCCGGCGGGCGCTCATTGTTGGTGCTGGACGGCGGGCTGGCGGTTTCGCCTTGGGCTCCTGCAGCGCTCGCGGGCTCGCTCTTCGTGCTACCACGCCGAGAGGCCTCATCCGTTGTGGACGGCTCGGCAGGCTTTAGCTCCGCGGCTCGGCGCTCGCCGGTCTTGTGCTCGGAAGACGCCGCTGCCCGGCGGTCCGCGCTCTTGTGGTCGGACGGCTCTGCGGCCTTCCGCTCTACGCTGGCCGGCTCGGGCGGGACCTTGTCGCTGCGGGCCGAATCGGCAGGCCAGGTGGGCCCAGGTGGCTCCGCGCCTCCACTGGCAGCGTCTCGTGCGCTCAATTCCAGCTGGACGGCCAGGGCAAAGGCAATGGTGGCCATGAGCTCGCGGCAGTCCCGGCTCGGGAGGGCAAAGCGCCTGGTTCCTAGCCGACCGCGGCTGGCGCTGCTCCAGTCGAGCTCACCGTAGATGCCGCGTTGCGCCTGGCGTGCGCGCACGGTGACCTGAAAATGGGGTAGACTGGGGGATGGTACGGAGCCGAGGGCTTGGGCGACCATGGCGCGCAGCTGTCTGCCATCCGGGCATCCCTTGAGCGCGGGATCCACCTCGTACCTCAGTTCCATGGTCGGGGCGGGCTCCGCCTTAGCCGCAGGGATCGCCCCGAAGATGGCCCAATGGACTAACAGGTATGGAACTATGCTGGTCCTGGCGACCACGGGCAGACCATGGCACGAAGCCGCGCTTTATGGAATGTGGCATCGCACCCGAATGGGCGTCACTAAGTACGATGGAGCTGGCTCGCTCGTGGCGAAAATGGCGAGGGCGACGCAGACGCCAGTTCAACTTTTTGCGGGCTCGTGGTACCAAGGCAGTGTGATGGTAGAACCTCATGGCCCGACGAAGTCAGCTAGCGTTCTCCTGACCGCCCTTGCCGGCCTGCTCCTGGTGGCCTGCAGCCAACCCGCCGTAGTGGGAGTGGACGCATTGGCGGCGGGAGCGGGGGGATCCGGCGATGACGGGGGGACAATAATTGTTTCGCAGCCCGACGGCAGCTCGCCCATCACCATCCAATCGGGCGACGGCGCTGTCGCGACCGCCCCGGAGGCCGAGCCCGGCAGTGGCTGCACTGGTATCGCCGTGACTCCATCGACGCAGACGGTGACGCTCACCTCGCTGTCTCCCATCGTTACCAATCCGGCGACGGTCGCCTTTCAGGCGGAGTTGGTGCCTGCTGGCTGTTACAACGGCACCATAGGGGTGGCCTGGGGACTCGATCCCACCGACGTGGCCACCATCGACTCGACCGGGACGGTCACGGTGTTCAGTGCCGTGACTGCTACCGTGACGGTCAATGCCTATGTCGGAAGCTGGACTGCGACCGGGACGCTAAACATACAGGTGGCGGTGGCTGACACCACGTATGCGCCGACTGGTTCCGCGACGCAATTCAGTGGCAACCCCAGTGGCGACGACTCGTTGGTCTGGCTCTATCCCTATTCGGAAACGGTCTTTCCCAAGGGCCTCGAGCCACCAGTGGTGCAATGGTCTCTCTCTGGCGCTTCCGGGGCTTCGGTCTACGATGGCGGGGCAGCCGATGGGGGAATCGCCTATGACGCGTCGACCCAGGGGGCCGTGGGTCAGGCCTCGGCGGTAAAGATATCGCTGTGCTATCCCGCTACCGGGACCCCATCCTTCCTCTGGTCGACCATCCTGCCGGAATCGAGCCCGCCGCGGTCGTTGGTGCAGGGCACCGGCGCAGGCGCAGGCCTGACCAACGCGATCTCGACCGCGGCTTGGACCGCCCTTTCCCAGTCGGCCTCGGGCAGTGACGCGGCCATCGTTCTGCAACGCGTAGTCGGGGGGCAATTGTTGAACGAGGTGCGGCGCCCGATTCACTTCGCCACCGCCCAGTTGCGCGGCCGCATCTACTATACGGAGTATTACGGCTCTAATATTAATGATCAGGGAGCCAACCGCCATGCCTACATCATGCAGATCTCGCCTGGCCTGCAACAGCCCGCGGCAAATGCGTTTGGTGCCAACAGCACCGGCTGTCCCGTCTGTCACTCCATGTCGGCGAGCGGCAACATGTTCGTGACCACCGATCGGGGTGGCGAGAGCGGCGACAGCCCCTTTGGTGGCATCTCGACCGTCGGCTCGGATGGCAGCCTGCAGCCGGTGGCGGACTCCCCCCAGTACCCTGGCACAGCCGAGGACGATAGTCACCGCGGCTTCGCCTGGGCACCGCTAACGCCCGACGGGAAGTACGCCCTCCAAGGTAACTTCTTCTGGGGCAATACCAATTGGCAAGCTCCCGCGACCGGTGGAGACGACGGGAGTGGGGATCCCTACATGATCTGGCAGCTTCTCGACGCCAACGGCCAGGCTTTGGCTACCCCCACCATGGTCTCGACCGCCGGAGACGCGACCAGTAACTGGGGCCTGGGCACCACTGCGATGATGGTGCCCTCGTTCTCCCCCGATGGCAAGAAGCTGGTCTTCGTCGACGGCGACACCTCCGGCGGGGCGGGATGGCGCAAGGGGCTCTCTACCTTCGATGTCGACCTGACCAACAAGGCTTTCACGAATCGCACTTCCATCATGAGCAACTACCCGAGCGGCAACGTGGTCAAGTGGCCCTTCTTCGAGAGCGACTCCAAGAGCGTGGTATTCAACCAAAGCACCCCCAATGACCTGTGCGATCCTGGCGCTTGTGTTGGCTTGACAGGCGAGGGCTACGGCAACATGGCGCCCACCGACTACAACACCACCATCGGGACCATGTGGTCGGTGGATGCCACGGATCCCAAGGACCACCCGCCCGTAAGCCTCGACAATCTGAATCTGGGCGAGGGCGACGCGACCCTTAGACGGTCGGCGGACGCCAACCTGTCCTTCCAGCCGACGGTATTGCCCATGGCGGCCGGCGGCTATCGCTGGGTGGTGTTCGCCAGCACGCGGCCCTATGGCAACACCCAGAACCAGCCATCCTGGGGGGCGAGCTGCCAGGCCAGCCAGCTATGGGTGGCTGCCCTCGACGACGTGGTCAGTGGCACCGCCGATCGCAGCCACCCCGCCTTCTGGCTGCCCGACCAGAACCACACCGACACTTGCACGCCCTCGTCCCTGTACACCAACGAGCGCGCCTACTGGGTGCTCCAGCCGTGCACGCCCCAAGGGGGAGCATGCACCGACACCGACGAGTGCTGCCAGCCGCCCACGGCCTCGGCGGCGCTATCCTGCAGCGTCACCCAGCTCGGCCCGCCAGTGGTGCGCGAGTGCGAGCCGGCTACTCTCCCCACCTGCGTCCAGGAAGGGGGGGTATGCACCCTGAGCACCGACTGTTGTGGCTTCCCCCAGGATCAGTGCATCGGTGGAACGTGCCAGCAGCCGCCTGCGCTGCCGCCGCAGGTGACGACCTACGTGCCCTAGCCAGTCGGTCAGGCCAGGGATTTGACGGCAACTGAAGGTGCGATGACGGGGCAGGGCGCGAAATGGGGCCAGCGATGTGGTGCACTTCCCCGCCCAGCTCATGCTGCCGCAGCCCTGGGACCCAGGGGCCTGCTGCACCTTGCCCTGCGGCGGCCGCTTCCCCCTTCCGCCCGCATCTCATTGCGTGGTCTGGCGCCAGCCTCGGCAGTCAACTTAGTTGTGACTATCGCAACTAAGTTGGCGATACAGCTCGCGCTCGCAGCCGGAAAGGGCCGGATTTCCAGCGATTTTCCACTGGCTTGTTCCTTGCTATTGCCCCATTATGGTAGAGGTTTTTCTCACCCCGTTCAGGCGCTCCGATCAGGAGGATTCCAATGACTCATAGCTCCGCACACAAGATTCGCCTTCTGAGCTGGCGAACCCTTCGCTGGGTCGTCGTGCTGCCCCTGCTCCCCCTGGTCTGGTGGGCTTGCATCTCGCACCCGCTGACTCAACCCCTGCCCAATCCGCAACAGGAGAGCAACGTCTACATCACGGTGGCGCCCAGTCGTAAGCTCGACATGGTCTTCATGATCGACGATTCGCCCTCCATGGCGCCCAAGCAGGCCAAGATGAAGGCTCAGCGCCACCGCCAGCAACTTGTCAATGCCCTCATCGGTTGGCTGGTAGGGCTGAAATCTGCCCGGCGCCGCAAGCACCGAAACGCCTGAATCATGCTCCACCAGCAGCTTGGTCAGAAAACTTCCATCCAGCCGCTCGGCCTGTTGCAGTGCGTCAATCGTCGAGAACTCCGCGATAATCCCAGGTTCAACGCCGCGTCCCCAAAAGGAAGATCGAGATCGATCAGCACTGTCTTCTGGTTTGGCTCTTGCGCCAGCGCCACAGCAAAGTTGCAGGCAACCGTCGTTACGCCCGAGCCGCCTTTCGCACCCATGAACACCAGCAGTCTGCCTGTTGCTCCTCTACGAGAAATCGGGACCACTCGAGCAACCGGCTTGCGCGCCGAGGCCCGCCCCAGCGACTCCGATATAATGTCCAGTTCCAGCGGAAGAGTCAGAAACTCCCGCGCACCGGCCCGCATGCACCGCACCAGCATCTCCGGATCGGGCTTCGCCGAATACACCATCGTCGTCGCCGGCCCACCCGCGCCTATACTCTCCACCAGGTCAAGCGCATACTCAGGATCGCTGTCCAGATCGATAATGATGACGTCGTGATGCTGCTCCAGCCCCCGCGGCACATCGTCCAGGCTCGGAGGGTACGATGCGAAGGCGAAAACCTCGCAGCCTGCGCATTCCGAAAGCGCCCTTGACACTGCTACGCGGTTCTTCTCGTTCGGTCCGATCAGCACAGTATCGAGAATCCAACCGCTGGACTCCGACGGCGAGGAAA
>CAWKJE010000075.1:0-5196 GCA_963849735.1 uncultured delta proteobacterium | reverse complement strand
GGGAACGGGCAGGCGCACCAGGAAGCCCCTCGCTTCGTCACCGCGCCATAACTCCACTATGAAGCGCAAAGCGCCGTAGGCGAAACCATATGCCAGGGCGATGCTGCCGGGGAGGTGGCGTCGGCGCCAGAGCCCGAGCAGGAAGGCGAAGATCAGCAGCTCGCCCGCGGCTTCGTAGATCTGGGTGGGGTAAAGCCCTGGGGTACAGGCTGCTCCGGCCAGCAACCTGCCTTGGGCCTGGAGCTCGGTGTAGGCGACGCTGCCCGGGGGAAAGCGCAATCCGCCCGGCCATGGCTTGCCGTAGCAGCAGCCCGCCGTCAGGCAACCCATGCGGCCGAAGACGTGCGCGATGCTCACCGAGGGCGCCAGCACATCGGCTACCCGGCCAAAGCCGAGTTGCTGGCGCCGAGCCTGTATCATGGTCGTCCCCGCCGCCAGGATGGCTCCGCCCAGGAATACCAGGCCGCCCTGCCAGATTTGCAGCGGCGCCGTGCAGTCGCTCAGCCGCCGCCACGGGCCCCGCGGTGCGCCGTGGCCGAGACACAGATTGGCGTACTGGGTTGCGTGGGTGAGGACGTAGAGGAGGCGGGCACCCAGCATGCCGAACACCACGGCATAGAAGCACAAGTCCAGGGTCACCCCGGGCTCGATACCGACCTGGCGCCCGCGCCGCAATGCCACCGCGATACCCACCAGCAGGCCCACACCGATCAGGAAGCCGTAGGAGTGCACCGCCATACGATGGGCACCCGTTCCGATCGCGAACAAGGTGGGTCTCACGGCTCGCTCGCCAGAGGCGCGGGGCTGGATGGCCGCGCGGCCGCGCGCCCGCCCCGCACGAGCAGGAACACCCCGAAGGCGACGAGCGGCAGCGATATGATCTGCGAGGTCGACAGGAAGCCGAAGAACACGCCCCGATCGTCGTCGCGCCAGATCTCGACCAGGGAACGGAAAATGCCCTTGAGGATGAGCAACCAGGCGAAGACCTGCCCGTCGAATTTCTTGCGCGGCTTGACGGCGAAGATGAGCAGGAGGAAGGTCGCCAGATTGAGCAGGGACAGATAGATCTGGGTGGGGTGCACGGGCAGGGCCGCGGCCCCGTCGGCGATGAGGCCGGCCTCGTGCTGCGCTTGCCAGGAGGGGCTTCCGGCGGGGAAGCGCACGGCCCAGGGCACGGACGTTATCTTGCCGTAGCAGCAGCCGTTGAGGAAGCATCCCAGCCGGGTCAAGGCCAGGCCAGAGGCGATCCAGGGCGCGCACAAGTCAGCTACCTTGCCCATGCTCATCCGATGACGGCGCGCAAAGGACAAGCCGAAGATGGTCGCGACGATGAGACCGCCGTAGAAGGTGAGGCCGCCGCGCCACACCTCCAGGACGGCGAAGCAATCGCGCGGAGGATGACAGGTATGCGCCGCCACGTTGCACACGTAGTCCCAGCCGCACTCCTTGCTCACGTTGCAGAAGGCCACCTTGGCCTCGGTCGCCCGCACTTTGAAATTGTCTAGGCACAGGTTGAGGTAGTCGTGGAAGTGGCCGTCCGCGATCACGTGCAGAAGGCGCGCGCCCGCTATGGCAGCGATGACGATATAGATGTCGAGGTCGAGGACGCGCTCGCGGTCGAGACCCATCCGTGGTGCTTCGCGCCAGGTCATCCACGTGCCCAGGATGAAGCTGAGGCTCAGCAGCACGAAGTACGACGGTAGGTCCAGGTGACCGAGCACCGGGAGGTCGACGCCGAAATCGACGAGGACGGGCCGCATGGCCCTCTCCTACCTCGGGCGCCCGATCACGGCCATAACAAAGCGCCAAGGCGCCCAAGCGCGAGGGCGGGGCGCGCTCAGCGCGGGGAATCGACCGAAGGGCTCGGGTGGGAGCTGCGCTTGTCGAGCAGCATGTCGAGTGCCATCAGCACCACGCCCACCACCAAGGCCGCGTCGGCGATGTTGAAGGCTGGCCATTCGTGGGGACCCAGGTGCCACACGATGAAGTCGGTAACGCGTCCGAAGGCGATGCGATCGACGAGATTCCCGATAGCGCCGCCGCCGACCAGACCAAGGGCCAGGTGCAGCCGATACTGCCCAGGCGCGGAGCGCTTGAGATAGTAGATGACCAGGGAAAGGGCGGCGAGGGCGATGAGGGTCAAAATGACCCGGCCTCCCGGTAGACCTTGTCCCATGCCGAAGGCGACCCCGGTATTCTCCGAGTAGCGCAAGTCGAAGTAGTACGGCACTATGACCTTGGTCTGCCACGGCGCCATGGGCTTAAGCTGGGCACGGGCGAGCACCTTGGTCCATTGGTCGAGCGCCAGGGACAGCACAGAAGCGACGACGAATATGGCGTTGCGCGGCTTGGTCGAAGGTGAAGAGGGCGTGGTCATGCTTGCTCCAGTAGATTGACCACCCTGGCGCAGCGAACGCAAAGGGTGGGCTCGCGCGCGTCGCCCGAGGCTACCCCGGTTCTGCGCCAGCAGCGGGGACACTCCGGGCCGGGCGCTGCGCTCACGGCAATGGTGGTCGTGCTCGCCTCGCCCTCGGCGAGCTCAAGGACGGAGACCTCGCACAGCTCGGTCAGGTGGGCCAGATGACGCTGCCAACTCGGACGGTCCTGGGCGGTGGGCGTGACGGTCACGCGTGCCTCGAGAGCCTTGTGCCCCAGCGCCCGGAATGATTCGAGCTGCGCCAGCACGGCATCGCGACGGGGACGCAGCTCTTCGCTAAAGCTCCGGTCGTAGTGATCGGGGGCAGAGGTGGCGGAGGCCGCCGGGACCACCTGCCAGAGGCCGCCATGAACGTCGAAGGCTACGCCGGTCTGGCGCAAGAGCTCGTCCGCCACGTCTTGGGCGGAGAAGCAGAGCACCGGCGCCATCCATGTCGCCACGGTTCTTACCATCTCGTAGAGCGCGGTCTGAACGCTACGCCGCTCTGGTGCGGCCGTGGCCTCGCAGTAGAGAGCGTCCTTGACCGGGCCGAGGTACTCGGCCGACAGGGTGACCAGGTAATCCACCATCAGCCTCACCGCGTCGTGAAAGCTGTAGCGCTCGTAGGCTTGGTAAATCTGGTGATTACGCTCGCGCAATACGGCGAGCGCCATGCGGTCGAGCTCGCGCAGCCGCTCGTCGGGCAGGATATCGCGGGCGGGTACGAAGTCGTAGAGATTGGAGAGCAAGAAGCGGCAGGTATTCCTGATCTTGCGGTACGATTCGCCCAACTGGTCGAGAATGGTCTTCGAGAAGACCACGTCGGACTGGTAGTCGGCCGCTGCCACCCAGAGGCGCAAGAGCTCTGCGCCATTCTTCTCCATCCACGCGCTCGGCTCGACGTAGTCGGTCTTGTGGCCGGCAGCCCGGGCGCGCTCGATCTCTGATTTTGAGTAGACCTTGCCGCGTTCGTCGAGGACCCAACCGTGGGTCAGCACGGCCGCGGTGGGAGCGCTGCCCCGCGCCGCAACCGCGGCCAGAAGCGACGAGTGGAACCAGCCGCGGTGCTGATCCGCACCTTCCAGGTAAAGGTCGACTTTACTGCCTCTGGGCACCAACTTGCCGTCGGCCACCGCGGCCCAGCTCACCCCCGACTCGAACCAGACATCTACGATGTCGTGGGTCTTGTCGAGGGCGGTGCCCTGGCAGCGGGGACACCGGGTTCCGGCCGGGGCGAGGTCAGCGATGGGACGCGCGAACCAGGCGTCGGAACCCTCGCGCGCGAAGATGTCGGCCACGAATTCCATGGCCTTGGCCTCCAAGAAGGGCGCACCGCAGCTCTTGCACAGGTAGGCCGGGATGGGGACCCCCCATACTCTCTGGCGCGACAGGCACCAGTCAGGGCGCACCTCGATCATGCCGCGGATGCGGTCATGTCCCCAGGCCGGGATCCACTGGGTGCGCTCGATCTCGTCCAGGGCCTGCTGGCGCAAGCTGGCCGGATCGCCCAGCTCGCCGAGCCGGGCGAACCATTGGCTGGTGGCGCGAAAGATGACGGGATTCTTGCAGCGCCAGCAGCGTGGGTACTGGTGCGCGACCTGTTCGCCGGGTTGGTTGAGCAAGTGGCCCGTGCCGGCCAGGAAGGCGACAATATTGGGATTGGCCTCGAGCACCGCCATACCGGCCCATCTCGGCACCTCGGCCGTGTAGCGCCCGGCTGCGTCGACCGGAGCGTACACCTCCAGGCCGTCGGCCAGCCCGACCAGATAGTCGTCGGCCCCGTGGCCGGGCGCGGTGTGGACCAGACCGGTGCCGGCTTCCAGGGTGGCGTGCGCGGCGAAGGTCAAACGGAAGTCGCGCTCGGATTTCGGGGCGAGGAAGGGATGCTCATAGCGGAGCCCCCGCAGGCGGTGCAGGCGCTCGCCCGCGATGGTGACCCAGGTCGCTTTGGGGGGAGGAGTGATCCCGCACGCGGCCAGGAATTTGTCGGCCAGCTCGGCGGCGACGACGAGGTGCTCGCGGCCCTGGCCGCCCTGGCGCTCGACCGGAATGGCCACGTAGCTCAACTGCGGATTGGCCACGATGGCGAGATTGGCCGCCAAGGTCCAGGGCGTGGTGGTCCAGATGACCAGGGCGGCCGGGGCCTGCCCGAGGATGGCTTGCAGCGCGGGTTGTCCGGGCACGACGGGGAAGCGCACGTAGATGGAAGGCGAGCTGTGGTCGGCGTACTCGACCTCGGCCTCGGCGAGCGCGGTCTGGTGGGTGGTACACCAGTGCACGGGGCGTTTGGCTCGGTAGAGGAGCCCTCGGGCGACGAAGGCCGCCATCACTCGCACGATGGTGGCCTCGTACGCAGGGGCCAAGGTGAGGTAAGGCTCGTCCCAGGTGCCCAGGCAGCCGAGGCGCCGGAAGTCGGCGCGCATGACGTCGACGAATTTGCGGGCGTGGGCCTCACACTTTTGTCGGAAAGCGCGTGGGTCTTCCTTGGCCTTGGGGCCGAGCTGCCTTTCGACTTGTTGCTCGATGGGCAAGCCGTGACAGTCCCAGCCCGGGACGAAGCGCGCCGCCTTGCCCATGAGCAGGCGCGAGCGCACGATGATGTCCTTGAGAACCTTGTTCAGGAGCGTCCCGTAGTGAATCCCGCCAGTCGGGTAGGGGGGGCCGTCGTGCAAGATGAAGGCGGGGGCGTGCGCGTCCTCGCGGGCGGCGAGGACGCGTTGGTAGAGCCCCTCCTCGGCCCAGCGTCGTAGCCACAGCGGCTCGCGCCGGGCCAGGTCAGC
>CAWKJE010000074.1:0-45802 GCA_963849735.1 uncultured delta proteobacterium | reverse complement strand
GTTCGCGTCTCGGTCGAGCTGGGCGCGGACGCCGTCGGTCTCTTCCGCACCGAGTTCCTCTACCTCGAACGCTCCACCCTGCCCACCGAGGAGGAACAGTATCAACATGCCGTGTCGGCCCTGCGCGCGATGGAGGGGCGCAGCGTGGTCTTTCGTACCCTCGACCTGGGAGGCGACAAGCTGCCTGTAGCCGTGCGCATCCCCGCCGGCAACAACCCAGCCCTCGGCCTGCGCTCCATCCGCTACTCCTTGTGGCGCCGCGATCTCTTCCGGGCCCAGCTGCGCGCCTTCTACCGCGCAGCGGCGCTTGGCCCATTGCGCATCATGTTTCCCCTGATATCGGGGGTGGGTGAGATGCGCATGGTGCGCGAAGTGTGCGCCAGTGTGTGCGATGAGCTGACCCGGGACGGGCTCGAGCACGATCCCCGCGTGCCGCTCGGCGCCATGATCGAGACCCCGAGCGCGGCGATGACCGCGGATCTCCTGGTCCAGGAGAGCGAGTTCCTCTCCATCGGCACCAACGACCTCATACAATACTCCCTGGCCGCCGATCGCCAGGACGAGCACGTGGGTTATCTCTATCACCCTCTCCACCCGGCCATCCTGCGTTCCATCCAGATGGTGGTTAAAGCGGCGAACCAGTTTGGCAAACCCGTCGCCATGTGCGGCGACATGGCGGGCGATCCCAGATTCACCTGGGTTCTGCTCGGCCTTGGCCTGCGCTCACTCTCGATGGCGCCCCGCCAGATTCCGGTGGTCAAGGCGATTGTGCGCTCGACCCGCATGGCGGAGGCGGAAAAGCTGACCGACGAGATCATGACCATGCGCACGGAAGATGAAGTCGAAGAGGTGGTGAATCGGGCCATGAAGGGCCGTTTCCCCCTCGAGATCGGGGATCTGGCTTGAGCACGCCTATCTCCGCTGTTGCCGCGGCGCTTCTCCGCCTAACTCGCTTGCCTTCTCGCTAGACCACAATTGATGATATGAGAGGGTCCCGTGCCCTGACTTGTACGTCGCTAGGGAGAAACGTGCGCTTTCCCCCTGCTCGTAATCGTAGTTGCTACTAACTGCAATCGATCGGCGCCGCGAAGTGACTATAGCCACGAGGTTTACCCGATGACCATGTCCATCACCATGCCCATCACCACGCCCACCACCCGAGCAAGACTGGCCTTCTCCAGTATGCTACTTGCTCTCACCCTCGCCGCCTGCGGTGGTCGCAGCGGGCTACGCGCCGTCGCCACTGCTTCCGGATCGGAGCTCGACGGCGGCAGCTATGACGCCATCGGCAGCCACGACGGTGGCCCGGGCCTGGAAGTGAGTCCGTTGCGCGACGGTGGAGGCGACGCGATCCGCGCTGACGCGCTACCCTTGGGTGACCTGGTCCTGGGCGCCGATTCTCCTTTCCGAAACACCGACGCTCCGTCGGCGGACACGCGCGGCTTCGGCACACCCGACGGCCGGCCCGACCTCGGCTCGCCCAGCGACCTCCCCTCCGGCGATGCCCCCCAGCTCGTGGTCGACGGGCCTACCGCCACCCTCAAGAGCATTTCAATCTATCCCAACCCGATAACCGTCAACGTGGGCACCCCGCTCACCATAACCGTCACCGCGATCTACTCCAACAACACCACCCAGGATGTGTCGAGCGCCGCGAGCGTGACCTCCGCCAATACCACCATACTGACGGTGGCGGGGGTGACATTGACCGGGCTCGGGACCACCTCGGCCAGCACCACCATCACCGCGACCTATCAGACCGCCACCGCGACCGCCAACGTGACCGTCAACGGGCAGAACCCGCTCACGTCGATCAGTATCAACAACGTTCCCACCACCGCCCTGGCAGTGGGGGCGACGGTTAATCTCACCGCCACCGGGGTATTCGCCAACGGGACCAGCCAGGACGTCACGAGTCAGGCGACCTGGGCCTCTTCGGCAGCCGCGGTAGCCACCGTGGGCACCAGCACCGGCAGCTACGGCCAAGTGACCGCCTTGGCTGGCGGCACCTTCACCGTGACCGCCACCGTGGGCGCTATCGTCGGCACATCCGCCCAGATGACGGTGAGCAGCAAGACCCTGCAGAGCATTGCCATCACGCCTACCAACCCGACCCTGCAGGTCGGCCTGACCAACCAACCCTTCGTTGCCACGGGTACCTACAGCGACGGATCCACCGGTGACGTGACCCAGCAGGCCACCTGGGCATCGAGCGCCACCACCGTCCTCACCGTGGTCGCCACCGGAACCACAGCCGGCCAGGTAGCCACCCTGGCCGCGGGCACGGCGGCCCTGACCGCGACCGTGGGCAGCATCACCAGCCCCGCTGACACGGTCACCGTCAACGGGTCGCGCCTACGCACGATCACCGCTGCGTGCCCCGACACCATCGTAATAGGCAATCCCCAACCGTGCACGGCGACCGGAACCTATACCGACGGCTCGACCGCCGACCTGACCACTAGCGTCACATGGGCCTCCAGCGCCACCGCGACCCTGACCATCTCCAACGCCGCCGGGAGCGTGGGTCTGGCCTCGGGAGTGGCCGCGGGCACCGCCACCGTCACCGCCACCCTGGGCACGGTGGTTGGACGCCACAACGTCACGGTATCGAGCGCATCGCTGCTCAGCATCACGGTGAACGCCCCGGCGTCCGCCGCCAGCCTGATCATCGGACTGACCGCCCAGTTCACCGCCACCGGCCTCTACGGTGTCGCTGGCAATACCAACACCCAGTTCTCCATCGACGTTACCAACTCGGCGACCTGGCAAGTGGCGAGCACCTCGATTGCCAGCGTGAGCAATGCCTCGACCTCCTCGACCAGCGCCGGCCTGGTCACCGGGCTGGCGGCGGGCACCACCACGGTGACCGCCTCCCTGTCCGGGGTGACCAGCACGCCCGTGACCGTGACCGTGATCAGTACCACCCTGACCTCGATCGCCATTAGCCCCGCCAACGCCAGTGTACAGGTCGGCGACACCTATAATTTCAACGCGACCGGCACCTACAACAACGGAACCACCGTGAACATAACCAGCGAGGTCACGTGGACCTCGGGCACTCCCGCCACGGCCACCATCTCCAATGCCGCCGGCTCGAACGGCGTGGCGACCGGGGTGGCCGCCTCGACCACCCCCGTCACCATCACGGCCAGCATGAGCGGCCAGACCTCGCCGCCCGCCAGCCTCACGGTCAACGCGGCGGGCATCGTGTCAATCAGCATTTCATCCACGGCGGATACCATCAACACCGGCGCCACGGCGACCTATACGGTTACCGCCGTCAACGATAACGGCACGACCACGACCACCCTCACCGGGGTGACCTGGTCGTCGTCTGACACTGCGGTCGCCACCATAGCCGGCAACACCGCCAGGACTCCCTTCGGCGGCGCCCCGGCCGGGGCCACCGCCACCGGGGTAGCCACGGGCACCACTACCATCACGGCGTCTTACACGACCGCCGCCGGCACCACCTTGACGTCCAACTCGCTCACCCTCACCGTGCAAACTCCGCCCATTGTGTTGGACATCAGGATCACCCCGCTGACCTCCACCATAGCGGTCGGCGGCACGGCAACCTACACCGTCTATGTTGACTACAGCGACGGCACCACCAGCACGGCTACCGGCGCCACCCTGACCAGCTCCGACGCGATGGTGGCGTCGGTGGGCGGCGGCGGCCCGGGTGGCTTTGGCGGTCTTACGGCGACCGGCCTGGCGGCTGGGAGCACAACTATCACCGCGAGCTACACCAGCGGCGGCACCACCTTCACCGCTCCCGCGACCCTGACCGTACAACAACCCACGACCGCTGTCGGCCTTCACCTGACGCCCGCCTCGGCCTCGGTCTACGTGGGAGGCACCCAGCAGTTCACGGCTTACACCGAGAACAGCGACGGCACTACCACCGACGTGACCACCAACAGCGGCACATCCTGGACGACATCGGACGGCACCCTGGCCACCATCACGACTGGCGGAACCGGGGGCGGCGGTTTTGGTGGGATCATCTTCGCCGCTGGCGGCGGCGGTCTAGCCACCGGCGTGGCAGCCGGCAGCGTGACCATCACGGCAACCTACACCCCGGCCAGCGGCTCCGCCGTTTCCGGCACCGCGACCCTGACCGTGAAAACCCGTACGATGACTGGTCTCGTCATCGGAGGCTTCACGACGACGAGCATCGTCCTCAACAACAGCGAGAACCTCACTGCCACCGCAACCTATTCGGATGGCACCAGCAGCAACGTGACCAGCACGGCGAGCTGGACCACCTCGGACGCCACGGTGCTCGTCATGACCAACGCAGCCACGGGCGGCCGGGGCGGCGGCCCAGGAGGCCCTGGCATCGTGGGCGGCGGAACCGCCGACGCGGTCGGGGTGGGCAAGGCGACGGTTACCGCCAGCTATACCCCTTCCGGGTCCACCACCGCGTTCACCGCGTCGGCGAGCTTTACGGTGACTAACCCGACCATCCAATCATTTACCGTAACGCCCACCAACCCCACCGTGTATCTGTCGAGCGGCGCCACCCAGCAGTTCACCGCCACCGTCGTCTACAGCGACTACACCACCGCAAACGTGACCACTTCCGCCCAATGGACCTCGGGGACTCCCGCGGTGGCCGACATCATCGCCTCGGGCGCCAACATCGGGCGGGCCACTGGCCTGACGGCTGGCACCAGCGTCATCACGGCAAGCTACACCCCGGCGGGCGGGTCCGCGGTCACGGCCACCACCACCCTTACCGTGGCAGCCCGGCAGCTCACCCAGCTACAGGTCACGCCCACCAATCCGACGACGCACCTGGGCATCGACCAGGGCTTCGTGGCCACCGCCCTGTACGACGACGGCACCACTGCCAACGTGACGACAAGCGTCACCTGGACATCCTCCACAACCACCGTGGCAACCGTCAGCACCGGCGGCGGTGGCCCGGGAGGAGGCGCGGCCGGGGTGGCCACCCCGGTGGCCGCGGGCCAATCCACCATCACCGCGACCTACGGCGGACAGACTGGCTCGTCCGTGCTCACGGTCAACGGTTCGACGTTGAGCTCGATCGCCATCACGCCGTCACCCCTCACCTTGGGCGTCGGCGCGACCCAGCAGCTCACCGCCACCGGCACCTACGCCGACGGAACCACTCAGACGTTCGCCGGTGCCGTCTGGACGACGCCCACCAATAGCGACGTGGCCACAGTGTCGAATGCTAGCGGATCGGTCGGCCTGCTCACCGCGGTCGGCGTCGGATCGACCACGGTAACGGCCACCTTCCGGGGCGTATCCTCCTCCCCGACCCTGTCCGTGACGGTGGTGGCGGCCGGTACCAACGCCGACGCCGGAACCTAGGCGTCCTCGCTCCGCTAGGTCTGGGAGCCCTTGCCCGGCTCCCAGATCGCGGGAGAGCTTGGTGGTCGCTCCCCTACCCAGGGTTCCCTGCCACCACGAACCCGACCGCCTGGCCGGTCTTGCCCCCAGCCCCCCGGAACGAGAAGAAGCGACCGCGGGGGTCGCAGCGCGTGCAATCCCGGCTGGCGTCGATGTGGTCCGGGGCAAGCCCCATCGCGATCAGCTCGAGCGCCTGCACCCGCCGCAGATCGATGTGCTCCTTGGCCGGGCCGCTCACCACCGAGCCATTGTCCCTGGCCTGGGCGTCGGCCGCCACGAAGGCAGCCACCACCTCGGGCCCCACCTCGCAGCAACATGCCCCGATACATGGTCCTAGCGCGGCGCGCAGCTCATGGGGATGACAGCCGAAATGCGTGACCATGGTCGCGACCCCTGCCTTGGCCATGCCGGCGGCGGTGCCCCGCCACCCGGCGTGCAGCGCGGCCACCGCGCCGGTGCGCGGGCAAGCCAGCAGGATTGGCGTGCAATCGGCCACATGGACTGCCACCCCCAGGCCGGGCTCGTCGGTGCACAGCCCGTCCGCCGGCGTGGCGGCCATCTCGTCCAGGGCATCGCCTCGGCCCACCCGCACCACGCGCACGCCATGAACCTGGGAGACGCGGTACATCCTCCGGACACCCGCGACCGCCAGCAAGCGACGATAGTTCTCGTATACGTCGTCCGGCCGGTCGCCCCATTTTCCGCCGAGATTAAGGCTGTCGAACGGGGCGCGGCTCACCCCGCCCGCCCGGGTGGTGAAGCCATGGCGGAACGCATCTAGCCCGGGCGCAACCAGCAGCGGCAGCGCCACGCCATCGTCCGATTTGGCAGCTCGCTCTTCCATCGTCAAGAGCCTCGGTGCAAGGCCCGCAGAGCCTGCAAGGCCACCGCCATGTCCGCGGGCATCTCCGACTCGAATTCCAGGTACCCGCCCGTCTTGGGGTGGTGAAAGCCTAGCAGGCGAGCGTGCAGGGCGTGGCGGCCCAGTTGCTTGGCGATGGCGCGCACCCCTTCATCGCGCGGCGGCCGTCCGTAAGTCGCGTCAGCGAGCAGCGGACATCCCATCGCGGCAAAGTGTACCCTCACCTGGTGCGTCCGGCCGGTTTCCAGCTCGGCCTGTAGGCGAGCTGCCTTGCCCAAATCCTCCACCAGGCGCCAACCCGTGACCGCCCGCTTGCCCGTCTTCACCTTGATGCTGAACTTCTTGCGATCGTGGGGGTCGCGGCCATGCAGCGTCTCGATGCGTCCCGAGGAGTGCACCGGCCGGCCGGCCACCAGGGCGTCGTAGATCCTGCGTATGCGATGGATCTTGAAGTCGGCGCCCAGGGCCACCATGGTCGCCTCGTCTTTAGCCACCACCAGCAGACCCGAGGTGTCCTTGTCGATGCGGTGGACTATCCCGGGACGGAGCTCGCCGCCAATGCCGCGCAAATCAGCGCAGCGGTGCAGCAGCGCATTGACTAAGGTACCGTCTTCGTGACCTGCAGCGGGATGCACCACCATGCCGACCGGCTTGTCCACCACCACCAAGCTCTCGTCTTCGTAGATCACCTGCAGGGGCAGGTCCTGGGCCGGCAGGCCGACTGGCCGCGCGGGCGGTGGCGCCCATACCACCCGATCCCCAGCCCGCACCTTCTGCGACGGCGCCGCCTTCGCGCCGTTGACCGTGACCGCCGCCTCCCCGATCTGGCGCGCCAGCTGCGTGCGCGAGACCCCGGTCACGTGAGCCACGAGCACCACGTCGAGCCGCAGCCCCACTTCCCCCGCGCTCACGGTAAAGCTGACCGTGGGCAAGGACTCCGCGGGGGCCGACTGCCTCACCAGATCTTCGATTTGATATTCTGCCCGCGCTGCTTGAGCAGAATATCGACCAGGGCACGCTCGAAGAGGTTGGTGGTGGCGATATCCGGCGTCACGCGCGCGCGAAAGTGCTGCCGGCCCTCTTCGATCTCCTCCTTCATGACCTCGAATAACGAATCCTCCTGGATGCCCTTCACCAGCTTGCTTTCGTTATACATGGCGAGGTCGGATGCTATCGCCCGCGCCAGCTGACGCGCTCGCTCCGGCTTGTCGATCAAGGGAGGCATGGTATCCAGGGTATCCGATTATACCGGTATCCGCGAATGAGTTTGCGCTTGGACACCGCCATCTTACACTGGTGACATGCAACCGGTTCGCCACCTCGCTTGCGCGCTGCTGCTGACACTTGCCCTTCCGGCCTGGGCGGGCAATAGCTCCGATGACACCTACCAGGTGAGCACCGCCGCGGCAGTGCTCGGGGTGGGCGGCAAGGGCCAGGCCAGCGTCACCATCGCGGCCAGGAAGGGTTGGCATCTCAACCCCGAGGCTCCCCTCACCCTCAAGCTGGCGGTCACGCCCGGCCTCACCGTCGACAAGCCCAAGCAGGGGCGTTCCGACCTCGCCCTATCGACCCCCAGCCAAGCCCGCTTCGAGGTCGGCATCACTGCCAGCGAGCCCGGTCACAAGGAGATCGAGGCCGAAGCCAGCTTCGTGCTCTGCGAAGAGAATGCCTGCCGGCCTATCAAAGAGCACGTAACCCTGCGCGTCTACGTCAAGCCCGCCCGCTGAGCCTCCGCCTGCGCTCACGCTATTAAGAAAAGGACCCTGGGAGGGTCCTTTACATCCCCCGCGACGAGCGCAGTCGGGCAAAGCCCGCCTGCGCTCACGCGAACCCGCGCACCAGGGCGCCTACCGCTCTGACTAGCGATCGGTCGAAGCTGCCCACCGCCGCGACCACCAGACGATCGGGACGCAGCACCTCGCGCGCGACCTCCTGGATCTGCGCGGCATCGACCTCGGCCATGCGGATGTAGCGCTCGCTCGGGCTGCGCAGCGGCCGGCCGAAAAGCAAGCTGTCGCCGAACCAATTGCACAAGCCGTCGACGTCGTCGAAGCCCGCCTCGAGATCGCGGGCATAGCGGTGCCTGGCCTTGGCAATTGCGGCCGCCGCGATGGGCCGGTCACGCAGCTCGCACAAAATGCTGAAGATCTCACGCACCAGCTCGGGCAACTTCTCCGAGGCGCAGGCCGCCGTGATCTCGAGCAGCGACGTGTCCGCCAGCGGATCCAGCCCGGCGTTGACGTGGTAGGCGAGTCCACGCCGATCGCATACCCGGTAGTGGAGCGGGGTCGACATACCATCGTCGAGCAAACGCAAGAAGGCGATGAGCGCCGGGAAACGCGGGTGGTCGTCGGCCAGGGCCCGGAACAGGATCTGCACCTCGACCTGCGGCGAATCGGTGCGCACGCAGTGCAGGCTCGGCCCGGCCACACCACGGGGAGCCGGGCGGGGCGAGCGCACCCGCCCGGGCGGCAAGCTGGCCAGGGCTTTACCGGCGGCCGCCATCACCTTGGCGCCCTCGAGCGGACCCGCCACCGCGAGCACGAGATTGCGGGCACCGTGATAACGGCGGAAATGGGCTTGCACCTCGCCGCGGGTGAAGCGACGAATGTTGTCCTCGGGCCCGGTTATGGGGAAGCCCAGGGGATGGTCCGGCCACGCTCTACCGCGAGCGATATCGTCGACGGTGGTACGCTGGCCATGCTCGTCGAAGTCGTCTAGGATCTCCTCCAGCACGATGGCGCGCTCTAGATCGATGTCGATGAACAAGGGCGCCGAGAAGAGATCGCCGAAGATCTCGAGCACGACCGGCAGGTCAGCGGGCTTGGGCTGCACTTGATAGAGGGAATAGTCGCGCCCGGTCTCCCCGCATAACATACCGCACCGATCTTCGAAGGCCGAGTTGAGAGCGTACGAGCTCGGATAGCGGGCCGAGCCCCGGAAGAGCATGTGCTCGACGAAGTGAGAGAGCCCGTTGTTGGCCGGAGTCTCGTAGCGCGACCCGGTACGCACGTACAGGCCAACCGAGGCCGTGTGGAGATGCGGGGTCTCCACGGTGACGACACGCAAGCCGTTGGCCAGCACCCCGGTGACCACGCGGGCGGGAAACCGGATCAGCTCATTCAGCTCGTCGCCCTTGTCCGGGCAGGCTTCGCTTAGCCTCCCCAGGCTCCTGTTATGCCAACCCTTGGCTTTGGACTTCATGAATTCGCCAATACTATGATGTAAAGGACCCTGGGAGGGTCCTTTAAATCCCCCGCGACGAGGGCAGTCGGGCAAAGCCCGCCCGCCCTCACGCGAATACACGGCCGCAGCCACGGGTGCCCGGACGCGATGCAACCAGGCCCAGCACGGGCTTTGCCCGCCGCCCAAGGCGTCGACGTGGTGGACCATGCTGCCGACGTGGTAGACCACGCCGCGTGTCCTTGCCAGCCTCACGGGTTCGCCTGGTGGTCAACGCCGACGGCTTCGGCTCATCCGCAGAGCGCGACCGTGCCGTGCTGGCCAGCCATCAGCGCGGGATAGTCACCAGCACCTCGGTACTGGGCATTGTTGCCGACCCTGCGGCAGTGAAGACGGCTTTGGCTGCCGCGCCGCGCCTTGGGGTAGGTATCCTCGTTGCCCTCAGCGGAGGCGCGCCAGTCGCGCCGGCGCGCTCGGTTCCCTCGCTGCTCGGACCCGATGAGCGCTTGCCCGGCTCCCGGCACGACGTCATCCTCAACTGGGCCAAGGCCGCCCTGGTGCCGGGAGAGGTCGAGCGCGAGATTGACGCTCAGGTTGGCCGTTTGCGGGATGCCGGCCTGGTCATCGACCATCTGGCCGTGCAGGATGACCTGGGCTTTCTGCCCATGATAGCCGAGCAGAGCGCCCGGGTGGCCCGGCGCCATGGCATCGCCGGCTTACGCGTCACGGTGGAGCGTCCCACCCTGGCCTGGGTGTCCGATCCTCGTCGGGGACTCGGGACAGCCGCGCTAGGTGCCTTGGCCTGGCTCGGCCGCCGCCAGCTTGGCACGCACCGTCACGGGCCCCAGAGCTGGGGCTGCTTCGAGCAGGGCCGGCTCGATGAAGTGCGCATTCTGGAGATCCTCGGCCGCCTCGGCCCTGGCTGTCACGAGCTTATCTGCCACCCCGAGCTCGAAGGCGACCTCGCCCAGGCCCCTCGCCATGGCGAAGCCTTCGCACTTACATCTACGCGCGTGTACGAGGTGGTGAAGCATCGGCAAATCGAGCTGTGTCGCTGGACCGACCTGTTCTGAGGATCTCTACTCGCGTCTTTTCCCGCCCGACCTCATAATCGACAGGCCATGGCAGAGCCGAGCTCGACCCAGAGCTACTACGACAAATTCTCGAGCAGCTACGAACGCGAACGCCAGCGCGGCTATCACCGGATGATTGACGAGCTCGAGCTCGAGCTGGTGCGTCGCTACGGCACCGGCCGGGACGTGCTCGAGGCCGGCTGCGGCACGGGACTCTTGCTCGTGCAAGCGAGGCAAGTTGCGCGCTCGGCCCTCGGCCTGGATTTGTCACGCGGCATGCTGGTGCACGCCCGGGCCAGAGGTCTGCGCATCGTACAAGGCTCGCTGCTGTCCCTGCCCTTGCCCGACAACGCGGTCGACCTAGTCTACAGCATGAAGGTGCTCGCCCACGTGCCCGCCATCCGCCCCGCCCTGGCCGAGCTCGCCCGCGTAACCAGGCCGGGTGGCCACCTCCTGCTCGAGTTCTACAACCCGCGCTCGCTGCGCTATCTGGGCAAGCTCTTGGGCGGCGCGGCCGCGATAGCCGAGGGCACCACCGACCGCGACGTCTACACCCGCTACGACCGCCCGAGCACGGCGAAAAGCTACCTGCCCGCCTGCCTGGAATACCTTGGTATGCGCGGCGTGCGCGTTCTCACTCCCTCCTCGCAGGCACTGCGCGTGCCCGTCTTGGCCGGGCTCTTGGCCCGCGCCGAGCACCTGGCCTGCGACCTGCCAGTCCTGCGCAATTTCGGCGGTTTCCAGATAGTGATTGCGCGCAAGCGGATGTCATGAGCACGGCCACCGGCGACATTCTGATCGTCGACGATGAGCGCTCCGTGCGCGAGTTCCTGGGGATCTATCTGCGGCGGGAAGGATATCGTATCGAGGCCGCCGCGGGGGGCAAGGAAGGCATGGCGGTGCTCAAGGCCCGCCCCTTCGACCTGGTGATCACCGACCTGCGCATGCCCGATGTGGACGGGCTTTCCCTCCTGAGCGAAGCCAAACGCCTTCACCCCGACACCGAGGTCATCGTGGTCACCGCGTTCTCCACCACCGAGACGGCCATTGCCGCCATGAAGGCCGGCGCGCACGACTACCTGACCAAACCCTTCAAGATAGACGAGGTCGGCCTGGTGGTGGCGCGCGCTATCGAGAAGCGACGCCTGGCCCGTGAAAACCTGGCCCTGCGCGATGAAATCCAGGGCCGCTACAAGCTCGAGCGACTGCTGGGCAAATCGCCGCTCATGCAGAGAGTCTTCGAAGTGCTACGCAAGGTGGCCGCCACCCGGACCAGCGTGCTGCTCATCGGGGAATCGGGCACGGGCAAGGAGCTTGCCGCGCGGGCATTGCACGAGCTGTCGCCCCGCACCGACCACCCCTTCATAGCCATCAACTGCGGCGCCATCCCGGAAACTCTGCTCGAATCCGAGCTCTTCGGCCACCTCAAGGGCGCCTTCACCGGAGCCGGCGCCGACAAGCAGGGTCTCTTCGAGGCCGCCCATGGCGGCACCCTGCTCCTGGACGAGGTGGCCGAGCTGCCGGTAGCCATGCAGGTCAAGCTCTTGCGCGTCCTCCAGGAACGCAAGGTCAAGCCGGTAGGCAGTATCAGCGAGCGCGAGGTGGACGTGCGCATTGTCGCGGCCACCAATCGCGATCTCGAGACCGAGGTGGAGAAGGGCACCTTCCGCCAGGACCTCTATTACCGCCTCAACGTGATCCAGGTACGCTTGCCTCCCTTGCGCGAACGCCGCGAGGACCTGCCTTTGCTCGTGGATCACTTCCTGCGCAAGTTCTCCGCCGAGCACCGCCGCAGCGTCGTCGGGGTCACCCCCGAGGCGATGTCGGCGCTGATGGCCTACCATTTCCCGGGCAACGTACGCGAGCTGGAGAATATGATCGAGAGGGCGGTCACGCTGGCCACTAGTGACTGGCTCGCCATCGATGCCTTTCCCAACCTGGCCAAGGTGGAGGCCATGCCTGCCACCAGCGTGACGACCAGCTTTTCCCTGGAGGGTCTCGACCTCGAGCGGCATCTGGAGGACTACGAGCGCAACCTACTCATCAAAGCCCTGGAAAAGACCGGGGGTAACCGCACCCTGGCGGCTCGCATGCTGGGGGTATCGTTTCGGTCCATGCGCTATCGCCTGTCCAAGCTGGGCATAACTGGCGGCGACACCGTCCTCGAGAGCGACCGCACTCCCGTCCCTGAGCCCTAGGTGTCGATCTTGGCCAGCCCTGCCACCGCAACTCTGCCCGCGCGAGCCCTCGGCTTCGCACCCGCCGCCTTGCTACTCTTCGCCTGCGGCCTCGCCATCCATTTCGGCCTCGGCCGCGCTAATCGTCTACGCCAGAGCTGGCCGGCCGAGGCCGACACCTACTACCTGCCCCCCGCGGGAGCGCTCAAGGTGGCGAGCCTGGGTCACAGCGAGCTCATGGCCGATCTCATCCACGCCCGCGCTAACGTTTACTTCGGCACCCAAATCCACGCCCGCGTGCCGACCAAGTGGTTGGCCAGCTACCTGCGCGTGGCCATGGATTTGGACCCCAAGTTCGAGCGCCTCTACCTGGCTGGAGCGGCCATGCTCATCTACAACGGCCAGAAGATATCGCCCGACATGGTGCTATCCGCCATCGCGGTCCTCGAGCGCGGCGCCGCGGCTTTCCCTTTCAACTGGGAATTCCCCTTCCAGCTAGGTTTCAACTTCCTGTTCGAGCTGCCCCAGGATGCGGGCGAGGACGATGCACGCGTGCCCGGGTGGCGACAGCAGGGAGTCGACTGGCTCAGGCAGGCCGCCCTCTACCAGGAAGTGCCCTACTACCTGCCCAATCTGGTGGCCCGCATGTTGACCAGGCAGGGCGCCGACGACCTCGCCATCCGCCATCTCGAACAAGCCTACGCCGTGGCCAGCAGCGCCGAGGCCCGCGCTCAGATCCGTGACAAGCTCATCACCCTGCACGCCGAGCGAGCCTCCGCCGAGCTGGAAGATAACCTCGCGACATTTCGCCGCATGATCGCCGCCCGCTTCCCCTACGCCCCGGAGGCCTTCGCGCTGGTGGCCGGCGAGCGCCGGACCGCACCCGGAGCTTTCGCTTCCCCCCCACCCCCGGCCCCTCCCGCTCGCCCACCCGCAACCAATCCCGCACCACTGCCATGAAGCTTCACCTCCCGGCCCCCGGCCGCCTCACCCCCAATGACGAGCACGATCCTCTGCCCTACTACTACCATCCCCTGGTCGGGTGGCTCTACCGCCGGCGCTTGCAGATGGCGCTGGACCTGCTCCCCGCTGGCGGCACCCGAGCCCTCGAGGTCGGCGTGGGCAGCGGCATCCTCATCCCCACGCTGACAGCGCGCTATCCCGAATACTGCGGCTCGGATCTGGTATTGGCGAGCGGGCTTGATGGTTTGGTGGCACCCTCGTGCCGGGCCAGCTTCATAGCCGCCGACCTCCAGGACCCCAGCAGCCTGCCCACGGAGCACTACGATGTCGTGCTCTGCCTGTCGGTGCTCGAGCACATCGCCGACGCCGAGCGCGCCGCCGCCGCGCTGGCCCGCTGCCTGGTCAGCGGCGGCACCCTGGTAGCCGGGTATCCCATGGTTAACGGCCTCATGACCCACCTCTTCCGCGCCATCGGCTTTCGCAACATAGAAGCCCACCATGTCACGGCCCCGGCCAGGATCCAGCGGGCCCTCGCCCGGGTACTCCACTTGGCCAAACGCACGGCCCTGCCCCCTCTAGCACCCACCTCATTGGCGCTCTACCAATGCTCGGCCTGGGTCAAACGCTGAGCCGGCCCGGGTGGCTCAGCGCCTCTCGATCACCACCAACATGCGAAAGCCCAGCAGGCGAAAAGCCACCTCGGGCATGAGCCCCTCGGCGAAGTAGACCGCCCGCCACAAGGCGAGCGGCAGCAATGGGCCACGACCGAGCCCTCCCGTCGCGGGATAGGCCAGCCCGGCCAGGCGACGCAGCCGGATCACCCGCAACTCGGGAAAAGCCAGCGCGAAGCGCTGGCCGCGGCAGAAGAGCACGGTCGGAATCGCCTGATTGGCCAGGAAGGGGTCCTTGCCCTCGGCGAACGGGCGCGCGGGAGCCAAGGGGTCGACGGCGAGATCGGCCGGCTCTTCGTGGTAGCGGCGATAGATGAAATGCGAAACCGGGCTCAGGTAGGGCTCGACCAGCACGATGCGCCCGCCTGGGCGCAGTACCCGGATGGCCTCGGCAAAGAACAGGGGCGGCGCCGCCAGGTGGTGCAGGACGTCGAACAGGACCAACGCCCCTAGCGAGCCAGCCGGGAAGGGCAGCGCTTCCGCCTGCACCTGGCGGTCGTGCCACGGCGCCGCCACGATGTCGGTGAGCATGAGCTCGGGAATAAGCTCTCGGGCAAAGCCCGGTCCCGAGCCAATCTCGACCCAGGGCCCCTGGTCGGGCGCGGGAAGATTGTCCCGGATGAGCCCATACCAATCGCGGTAGCACAACCGCAAAGCCGGGTTGGTCGCCCAAGCCCGACGATGGCTGGCAAAACGCAGCAGAGTCCGCTCGCGCACCGACGCCGGCAGCTCGGGCGAGACGTGGCTAGACCCGTCAGACATAGCGCAACTTGCGCGCGGCCACGCCGGACATCTTGAGCAGCAGCCATCCGTGCTTCCAGCGCGAGATGTTGGTCTCGCCATAGGCGCGCGGGCGGTAGCGCACCGGCACCTCGACAATCTTGAGGTTAAGCTTGGTGGCACCGAAGATCAGATCGAAGTCGCCAAAGGGATCGAAATCGCCGAAAAAAGCGCGCCCACGAGCTATGCGTTCGTAATCCCGGCGCCATAACACCTTGGTCCCGCACAGCGTGTCCTTGATCGGCTGGCGGAGCAGGTAGGTGAAGAGCTGGGAAAAGGCCACATTGCCCAGCTTGTTGCAAAAGCGCATGGCCCCCGGGTCCATCGGGTAGACCAAGCGAGTCCCCTGCGCGTAGTCGCCGAGCCCGCGCGCTAGCACATCGTAGAACACCTGCAGCTCTTCGGGCGGCACGGTCAGATCGGCATCGAGAATCATCAGCATGTCGCCGGTGGCCTTTGCAAAACCCAACCTGACCGCGTCGCCTTTCCCCTTGCCCTGCTGCTGGTACGCCCGCAGGCGCAAGGGTCCCCGATAGTCGGCCAGCGCCTGACCAATGGCCGCCCAGGTCCCGTCCGTCGATCCACCCTCGATAAAGATGAGCTCGGTGCCCGCGCCCAGCACCGGCATACGCGCGATCGCCGCGGCGATGTTCCCAGCTTCATTGCGCGCAGGCACGACGACGCTCACGCTGACCGGGCGTGCCTCAGGCGTCAGCTCCCGCTTGCGCAATGAGTATATGCGGTAAATGGAGAAGCGTTGCCAGAAGGGGAGCTTGCCCAGGTAGCGGTTGACCAGCGGGGCCAGCCCAGGGACCTCGGCCGGCAGCAACACGCGGTCTTCGAAGCGAACGCTCTCCAGACCGGCGATGTGAAAGAGGTTTTCGAAGTCGCTATGCGAAAGCCAGTTCGAGACCGGCGCCGCTAACTTGAAGCCGGCCAGCTCCGCCAGACGAGCTGGCACCTCCCACAGGTAGTTGTACACGATCAAGTAGACACGGCCGCCGCTCGTCAACCGCGCCCGCAAGTCGACCAGCAAGGCGCGAATGTCGGCAACGCTGTGGCACAGGCGGTCGCAGATCACGGCGTCGAACTGTCGCTCAGCCGGCAAGTCCTGCGGAGCACAGGCCATGAAGGCCAAGCCCGGGTGCTCACTGGTGGCCTTGGCCGCAATCTCAGCCGAAGTGGTCAGGCCCAAACGCTCGTGGTTGGGCAAGGCCGCGAGCAAGGCCCCCGTCCCGCAGCCCACGTCGAGCACCGAAGCGTCGGCCGGTATCCAACGCTTGAGGGTCTCGCGCAGATCCCGTTCGAGAAATTGGCGGGCGGCAGGGTGAGCCGGCCCCCGCGCGGCTGCGCGCAGGAAATACTCCTCCCATGCCGGGCTGAGCCCATATCCACTGTGCTCGCGGGAGGATGCCATGTCAAGTGCGCGGGGCAGCACGCGATGCTATAGATCGCTTTCGACCAAGGAAAAAATCTTCTTGAAGGGCTGACCCGCCTTGAGCGTGATGCTCTCGTTGCGCTCGATCATCAGGTCGGAATTCTTGAAGGAGATGCGGTGCCGGCCACAAGGAAGGGAGTAGTTCACGAGCGGGGTGATCTTGCCCGTCGGTTTGCCGTCGATGCTGACCTCGGCCCAGGGTTTCGAGCTGATGGTCGCGATGCACATGCCGCCGTCGACCTTACCCTGCGTCTCGAAGATGTCCTCGTCGGAAGACGAGGGCTTGGCCCGCTCGTCTGGGCCCGGTTGGGCGTTATCGGTCGCGACGCCTACCGCATCGCCTTCTGACCTGGCCCCGCCCCGGCGTGACCCTCGCTTTTCCTCCCGGGTTCGTTCCCCCTTTTCGCCGCGCTTGGGCGAGCCGGCTAGCGCCTGGCCGGCAACGGCCGTCGCCGGCTGGCCGAGGGCCAAGGTCCGGCCGAGACCGGTCGGGCGGCCGCCCAGCACCGGCACCAGGTCGGCGTGCAGGCGAACCGTGCGATCCGGCTCCTGGAGAAATTCCTGGCGCCAGTCTTGATACTGCGGGTTACCCTTGATCTCGATGACGTGCACCCCGGTGGCGATGCGCGAGGCGTGGAAGTTGGTGGTAGCCTGCCTGCCCTGGTCATCGACGGTGAGCGGCTGACCATCGAGCCACACCAGACCGCCGGAAGGTTGACTGGTCAAATCGAAACCAGTGTCCGCCGAGGGCTCGAGCTCGATGTCCATGTGCCCCGCCTGCCCGGCGGCAATCTGCACATTCAGCTCCCGCGCCACATAGCCGGGACGAGCGACCGCCAGCCGATAGACACCGGGGCGCTTCTCCAGCATGAAGGGCGGCTCGGTGGTGATGAGCACACCGTCGACTGACAAACGCGCGTCGGCCGGTCGCACCGCCACCTGGAGCTTGCCCGGCCGGGTCATGAACATGTATGCCCCCCCGCCGCCCAAAATCATGAAGAGCACGAAGAAGGCATAATACTTGATACGCTGCGGGGGCCGCAGCGCAACCGGCGGCGGGTAGGTGAGCTCCACCGTGGCTGGATAGGGAGCCTGCCTTTGCAATACCGGAACACCTGAAAACGGCAAGCTCGGCAGCTGCCCGCCCGCTAGCGCTCCGGGGGGCGCTCCCGCCGTTCCTGCCGACGAGCCCTGATAGGTGGGATAGGCCGGGCTGCCGGGGGGGTGCACCACCGCAAGTGGCGCACCGGCTAGCTGCGGCCCCCCTATCAGGGTCTGGCGGAAGCTCGGCTTGGGCAGATTGAAGAGCGGGCGCTGTTCCGGCGCGGCCATGGCCCCCGGCAAGGTCGACCGTCGTCCACCCGACTGCGCCGACGGCAGCGAGCCAGGTAGTGGAGTATCGCCGGGATCGACTTCGCCCGGGGCAAGCTGACCGGGCAGGCCCCCGCCCGCCGCGCGCTCGGCGAATGGCGCGAGACCGGCCGCCAGCTCCCCAGCGCTCCCCATCTCCGCCAGCAACTCTTCCGAAGGCGCCATGGCGACTGTCTTGTCACCGCCCTCGACCAAAAAGCTCGCTTGCTGCGACCCCTTATCGAGCTGGGCGGGATCCTTGTCGAAAATCTGAGTCTCTCGCTCTTCCTCGTCCCAGCCAAAATCCTCCTCACCCGGGGCCGCGTGCCCGGATGAGCCGCCCTTGCCCGATACCGTCGCCGGGCCAGATAATTCCGCATGGGTGGACGAGGTCGACGCCTCCAGCTCCTCGATCTCCGCGACCTCTTCGAAATCGGCCGAGCTGCCGGTGCCCTCGCCATTTTGGCCGGCAAAGCTGCGTTTCATCCAGGCCGCCAGGTCTTTGCGCGATGCGAATTGTCCCACCGAATGCATGAAGAGCTGCAAGTCGTCGTGCAGATCGATGGCGTTTTGGTAGCGATCCTCCACGTTCTTTTCCAGCGCCTTGAGCACGATACGCTCGAGCTTTTCCGGGATCTCCGCGTTGAAGGAGGATGGACGGGCGATCTCCACGTTGCGCACCTTCTCCAGCGTGGAAAAATCGCTCTCCCCGATGAAGAGACGCTCACCGGTCAGCATCTCGTAGAGCACGATACCGAGGGCAAAGATGTCGCTGCGACGGTCGATGGGCAGGCCGCGCACTTGCTCCGGTGACATATAACCGAACTTGCCCTTGAGGATGCCCGCCTGCGTCTTCGAGGCCTTGCCCGCCGCCTTGGCGATGCCAAAATCGATCAGCTTGACTTCGCCCTCGTATCCCAGAAGCACGTTTTGCGGGGAAACGTCACGATGGACCAGATTGAGCTCACGTCCCTGAGCGTCGCGCTTGTTGTGCGCATAGTCGAGCCCTTCGCACAGCTGCATGGTGAAGTAGCACACCGCCGCCATGGGCATGCGCTCGCCCCGCCGGCGCAGCTCATCGAAGATGCTGCGCAGGTCCTTACCGTTGACGAATTCGAGCGCGATGAAGTAGCTGTCGTCGACCTTGCCGAGATCGAAGATCTGGGCGATGTTCGCGTGCTGCAGCTGCACGGCGATCTTCGCCTCGTCGATGAACATAGTGATGAACTCTTCGTCCTCGGCGATACTCGGCAATATCCGCTTGAGGGCGACGATGCGTTCGAACCCCTCTACTCCGACGGTCTTGGCCTTGAAGACCTCGGCCATTCCCCCGACATTGATGCGTTCGAGGAGATAGTACTTGCCGAAGGGGATGGGTTTGTTCAAGCGCGTTCTGTGCCCAGCATCGAAATGAGAGGAGCGGGCCCTCCTTCTTTATCAGCCACTAGTGCCGCCCAAGTCAAGCAACGGGTCTACCAGGTCTACCGGGTCAAGCGGCTCGAGCAGCTCAAGCGGAGACCTCAATCCATACCCGCGTCATTTTGTCACCGCCGCGCACTTTGTCCACCACTTCCAGGCCCGCAATCACCTGCCCGAATACCGTGTGCTTGCGGTCGAGGTGGGGCTGCGGGCCGAGGCAGATGAAGAATTGCGAGCCGCCCGAGTCGGGGGCGCTCGTCTTGGCCATGGAAAGAGCGCCGCGCAGGTGCTGCTGACGCTTACCGCTAAGCTCGTCCTTGATGGTGTAGCCCGGACCGCCCGTCCCGTTCCCGAGCGGGCATCCGCCCTGGATCACGAAGTCCTTGACCACGCGATGGAAGGTCAGCCCGTCATAATAGGGCCGTTTCACCTTCCCTCCCGTCTTGGGGTCGGTCCACTCCTTGACCCCGCTGGCCAAGCCGACGAAATTTTCCACTGTACCTGGTGCGTCGTCGTCAAATAGCTCGACGACGATTTCACCCGCGTTGGTCTCGATGTGCGCTTTTTTCATGGCCACTCACCTTAAATCCCGGGCGCAAATTGTCCACGCAATTTCCACCGAAATTCGTGCTAGCCTAACCAAAATGAAGGTTCCGCCGCCCACATCCCCGTCGCTTGCCAACCCGAGCGCGCTCTCGGCTGCCCTGCGCGCGCAGGCCGACTCGGGCGCCGCCCAGGTCGCCGCCGCCGCCACGGCGCCTGCGCCGGCCCAGTTGGACCAGCCCGCGGCGCTCCTGGCGACGGCCCATGCGGGCCAGCCGAACCCGGTGGCCGACATCGGCGCAGCTCTCAAGGCCGGATCCATGACCGCCACCGCCGCCGTCGACCAGGTCATCGAGCGTGTGCTCGTCCAGCACCTGGGCAGCACGGGCAGCGTGGCTACCAGGCGGGAAGTGGAGGCCGCTTTGCGCGACCATCTGGCCGAAGACCCCTTGCTGGCCGCCAAAGTGCGCGCCCTCAGCCAGCCTTAGCGAGGTGGTGGGCAAATCGTTAGCTGCGCGCCTATTGCGCCGTGCGCTGATTGGACGCCCGCCGTTGCGCTAGCAACTCACGCACCTTGGGCGGCAGAAAGATCGCATCAGTATCCATGCCGGCCAGCGCATCGGTCAAAATCGAAGCCCGCTCCGATGGCGCCGTCTTCTTATCGATGATCACACACCAGTCACCCCTGACCCTGCACAACCCACCCCCGCCGGTCGGTCCGGCTGCTGCCAGTGCCTCGTAGCGGACTTTGATGCCCAGCTGCGTTGCGGCAGTCTCGAGAATCTCCGTGAGCTGCTCGGCCTTCATCGGAGCAGTATTACTGCTGCGGCTGCGCGGAGCCAACCCTTTCCGATACCAGCGGCAGCGTGACGGTAAAGCTCGTCCCGCCGCCCGGATTGGCGGCAAAGTCGATGCGGCCACCGTGAGCCAGCACGATGTCGCGCACCACCGATAGACCGAGCCCTGTCCCGCGCCCCGCCGGCTTGGTGGTGAAAAACGGCTCGAATACCCGGGGCCGATCCTCCTCACATATGCCTTCGCCGTTGTCAGACACCTCCAGCCCCAAGGCTGACGAGCTAGCCCGATAGGTGCGCACGACCACCTGGCCCCCACCGTCGGACAGGGACTGGGCGGCGTTGCTCACCAAGTTGGTCACCACCTGCATGATGTGGTCCCGCACCAACCGGGTCTTGGGCAGATCGGATGACAGATCGCGCACCAGCTGCGCCTTTGCCGCAAAGAGCACCGGTTCGCAGAACGATAGTGCGTGCTCGACCACCTCGGAAAGGTCCACCGTTTCGACCTCTCGCCCGGGGGGCCGGGCATAGGCCACCAACTCGCGGGTAAACCTGCGTATGCGCTCGGCTCCCTCCTGAATGCGCCTGAGGCGCTCGACGTCATTAGGCTCGAATAGATTCGCCACCCGACCCTCGATCGCCATGGTTCCCTTGCGCAAGACCGCCTCGACGCACATCTGAACAGAGGTCAATGGGTTGTTGATCTCGTGGGCCACGCCCGCCGCGAGCTGCCCCACGCTGGCTAGCTTCTCCGCATGCAGGACCTGGCTTTGCAGGCCGCGCAGCGCGGTCAGGTCGTGCCCGACCGCCACGATCGCCTCGGCGACCCCGCCCGCGTCACGTACCGGCATGACGTCGAAAGCCGCCGCCGCCGTGTCACCCGCGCAGCCTGGCAAGCGCAGCTCGCGGCGCACGGCCAGGCCAGTCCGCCCAACCTCGCGCATGACATCGGCCAGATCGCTGACCCCGCGGTCCACCAGCCAGTCCGCCAGATCTCGGCCGACGCCGTCACACCCCGGGCAGCCGGTCAGGCGCGCGAGAGCCGGGTTCCACACCAGCACCTTGCCCTCGAGATCCGTGAGGGCCACCAGGATGTCGGACTCCTCTACCATCTGCAGCAAGGCCCCCGCCAGATTGCCCCACACGGCCGCGGTCACCCCGGCCGTCGCCGAGAGCGCGGGGAGCCGAGGCCCTCGGAGCTGGCTCATCAGCTCCGCTTCCTTCGCCCGGCAGCCAGCGCCAGCGCGGCCGCGCTGGCCTCGGCCATCACTCGCCGCACCGGCACCTGCTCACGCTGGGCCAGCCGGAGGCAGTCTTCGAACTCGGGCGTGGCGCCCAGAAGCTCACCGGCCCGGCCGGCCAGCTTCACTCCCACCTCGCCATAGGCGGTCTTGACCTTGGCCAGGGAGCGCTCGAGCACGGTCCGGCTCAAGCCGTGCCGGCGCAATCCCAGCGTCGTCGAGTGCGCGAAGAAGGCCGCCTCGACCGCAGCCAGGGCGGGGGGGGGGCAAAGCGCCGACGCCTGCAAAGCCGGTCGGCCTTTCTTCATCAGAATCGGCGTGTACCAGACATCGAGAGCCCCCGCCCCGAACAAGGCACTCATGAGCGGCTCGGCCAGTTGCGGGCTCATGTCGTCGAGGTTGGCCGAGACGCATACCACTTCGGGCTCCGAGGGCGCGAGCTGCTGGCCCAGCGGCTCGCCCAGCAGCACCCGCAG
Source organism: uncultured delta proteobacterium (assembly GCA_963849735.1). Taxonomy (GTDB): domain Bacteria; phylum Myxococcota_A; class Polyangia; order Fen-1088; family Fen-1088; genus Fen-1118. Next base: position 23,441 of record CAWKJE010000074.1, on the reverse strand, counting down.
CACATTGGGCCGATCAGCCAGATCGCGACTGCCAGCGCCGAAGCCCTGCGCGACGAGACACATCGGGGGCGCCGGCCCATATTCCTGCACCACCTCCGCCAAGATGGCAGCGCCCGTGGGCGTGGTGAGCTCGCCCTGGCCATCCATCACGACTGGGACACCGCGCAGCAAGGCAGCGGTGGCCGGCGCGGGAACCGGCACCAACCCGTGGGCCGTACGCACCATGCCGCTGCCCAACACCGGACGACTCGACGATACCCGGGCCGGGGCAAGCCAGGCCAGGGCGGCCGCCGCTCCGACCACGTCGGCGATGGAATCCCACCCTCCCACCTCGTGAAAGACCACCTCGTCGAGCGTCACCCCGTGCAGCGCGGCCTCGGCGGTGGCTAGCCGCTCGAAAATGGCGGTCGCCAGCCGCTTCGTCGCAGCGTCGAGCGCCGCGCGCCGCACCAACCCACGTATCGCGCCGTACGGGCGATGGACGTGGCCCGGACCAGACTTGCCCCTGCCATGGCCAGGCCCGCCGGGTCGACCGCTGCCGTGGTGGTCAACCCCGCGGTGGCCGCCTTCCAGCTCGCCGCGGTGGTGACCCTCGCCGTGGTGGTGACCCTCATCGTGGTGGTGATCCTCGTCTGGCTGGCCATCCTGGTCGTGGCCATGCTCAGGAGCCACCCGGGACGCGGTAGAGGCGGGCCGCTGCCTCGGCTGGCCCGGCCAGCCGACCGTGAATCCTAACCCCACGAATGCCCCGCGCTTCCTCCGCTCGAACCCGATCTTCAGCCCAGGCACGCCCATCCGCCTCAGAGCATCGCGGACCACCTGCTGGGGAACCATGGCATCGACCAGCGCCGCCACCGTCATGTCTCCCGCAATTCCGGAACAAGGATCGAGGTGCAGGTGCAATCCTTTCTCGATCTTCTTGGCCGTCATGCCCGCACCCGGTTGAGCAGCGACGCCATCCGGCCTGCGCCGAAGCCGTTATCGATGTTGACCACCGCCACCCCGCTCGCGCACGAATTGAGCATGGTCAGCAGGGCAGCTATGCCCCCGAGCGATGCACCATATCCTATGCTGGTCGGCACCGCGATCACCGGGCGCGAGCACAGGCCGGCCACCACTGAGGGCAGGACTCCATCCATGCCCGCTACCACCACGAGGACCTCGGCTTGCTCGATCTTCTCGCGGTGAGCGAGCAAGCGATGCAGGCCGGCCACGCCCACGTCGAAGATGCGCTCGACCACGTTCCCATCCAGCTCGGCCGTGATGGCGGCCTCCTCGGCCACCGGAATATCGGCGGTTCCCGCCGAAAGCACGGCAATGGTGCCCCTTCCCCGCGTCGGCGCGGGCGCAGGGCCGCTCGCCACGATGCGACCGGCGTCTAGGTAGCGCGCTTGCGGGACCGCGACGAGTATTTCGGCGGCCACGCTCGGCAGCACCCGGGTGGCCATCACACATCCCCCCTCGCGCCCGAGCTCTACCAGCAGGGTGGCGATCTGGGCCGCCGTCTTGCCCGTGCCGAGAATGACCTCGGTAAAACCGGTCCGCATGTGCCGATGCGTGTCGGCGTGGGCGAAACCCAGCGAGCGAAAAGGCAGCTCGCGCAGCTCACGCATGGCTTCATCGAGGCCGACGGCGCCGCTGCGCACTGCTTCGAGCAAGGCTCGCACGTGTTCCGGGCTCACGAAGGCACCTTAGCATGGGAATCCTGCGCGAAATGCTCGGCGGCCTCAGCCAGAGTGACGAAGCGCGCACCCTCCGCGCGCGCCTGGGCAAAGGTGGCCTCGAGCGCGGCGCGCTTGCGGGCCAGGGGAACGCGCAGGTCAGGCTGCCTGGCCACCAGACGCGGCGACAGCCCATCCGCCGCGGCATCCGCCAGGTCGATGCCGTGCAGCTCGAGGTTGAAGTGGGCAGTGGCGAGAGCGCTCTTCACCAGATGGCGGCGCAGCCACGGCGGCGCCAAGACCAGGGTCGTGCCGATGACATGCACGCGCGCCGTGGGAGTTACCGTGACGGGCAGCTCGACCAGCGGAAGCTGGCCCCGCCGATAAGGGGCTCCGGCGGCGGGATGGTAAGGCGAGCGCGGGGCCAGGATCACCTTCGGGCTGCCAAGAATGCTGGCCGAGCGCCGGCCCGCCAAGCGCAACGCGGCCATGACCGCCGCCTTGGCCAGATAGTAGGGCAGCGCCGGGAAAGTGGACGAGTCATAGCGGTAGCCACGCTCGACCAGCAGGTCGATGAGCTCACCCGAGATCTCGTAGCCCGGCGCTCGGAAACCCACGGGCGGGCACACGCAGGCCTCGGCGATGGCCGCGTGCGCGCGATCGATCTCGGCCGCCATGGCCTCTGTTCCCAACCTGACCAGGTCGTAGGGATGGCTGTAGGTATGGCTGGCGATCTCGTGCCCCGTGCGCGCCAGCTCCGTCACCACCGCCCTACCCTGCCCATCTTCTTCTAGATCCCGGCCGACCACGAAGAAGGTTGCCGAGATGCCCTGCTCGGCGAAGACCTCGGCCAGGCGGGGCAGCGCCCGGCGCAGGACGGCGAAACGCGCTTCGCCGGCGTCCTCCCCAAGCCCATGGATACGGTGGTAGCAGAGCACGGAGTCGAGATCGACCGAGACAGAGACCAGCGGCGGCACGAGGGAATGCTAATCGGGGATATCGGCAAGCTCAAGCGCTTCAGTCTTCACATCGGTCTTCACTTCAATCTTCACGCCGCCGGTCCGCCCGGCGTGGCGGCTGACTTGGCCACGGGAAGATGGATGGTGAAGCGGGTACCGCCCGCCCCCGGACAGGCGACATCGATACGGCCGCCGTGCTCGAGCACGATCTGCTGGACCAGCGCCAGCCCCAGCCCCGTGCCCTTGGCCTTGGTCGAGAAGAACGGCTCGAAGATCCGGTCGAGGTCTTCCCGGGAGATGCCCGACCCACTGTCACTCAGGGCGAGGCCCACCATACCCTCCGCCGTCCTCGCCACTTCGACCGCGATGCTACCTCCCGCCGGCATGGCCTCCTTGGCATTACGGATAAGGTTGAGCAAGGCCTGGCGAATCTGGCTCTCGTCGACCACCACCTCGGGCAACCCCGGCTCCGCCCCAATTGTCCAGCTTACGCCCGCCAGCTTCAGCTCGCTACCGGCGAACTCGAGCACCGAAGCGGCTATGGCGGCCAGGTCCTCGCGCTCGAGCTTGGGCTTGGGCAAGCGCACGAAGCGGAGATAGTTCTCGGTGATCTCGCTCAGCCGATCGACCTCGTTACCTAGGGAGGCGACCAGCTTGCGCGCCTCCGTCCTGCTCTCGTCGATCTCATCGGCCAAGAGCTCCACGTTGAGGCCGAGCGAGGCCAAGGGGTTGCGGATCTCGTGGGTTATGTGGGCGGCCATGCGGCCGACCGTGGCCAGGCGCTCGGATCGGATCAAGCGGTGCTCGCGCTCCTCGATGGCGGCCGCCATGGCATCGAACTCGCGCGCCAAGTCGCCGATCTCATCGCGGGAAGCGATACCGGTACGTCGGGCGTAATCGCCGCCCGCGATTTGCCGGGCGTGCTCGCGCAGCACGACCAGAGGCCGCAAGGTGCGCACCATGAGCAGGGCGGCGCCCACCGCCAGGAGCAAGCCGAGGCCACTCAGGACAAAGCCGATCTCGACCGCCCGCCGCTCGTTGTCCGAAAGCTGCTGGGCGATCTGCTTGCCCTGGGCGCGCAGCCGGTTCTTGAGCGCGTGAAAGCGGCTGATCAGGTTGGCCAGGCTACGGTCGGCTTCGTTACCGTCGCCCGCGCCAGTGGCCATCTCGCTCGCACCCAGGGCGGCGGCTGCCCCCACCACCCGGGCGTCGAGGTCGACGATATCGTGCCGGTATACGGCAAATTCCTTGCGCCGCAAGGGATAGGTGGTCTCGTCGAGGTAGCGGTCGATGGCGTCGAGAGCATCGCGTAGATTCTGCCGGGCCGAGGCGATGCCGTTTTGAGCCGCCACCCGGCTGGTGAGATCGGGCTGGGCGGCGCTGGTCTCGGTCAGCCGCATCTTGGCGAAATCCTCCAGCGAGCGGAGGGACGCATCCACCGCAACCTGCACCTCGAGCCGGCGTTGGTTGGCCTCGAGCTCTTGGCGGCCACGCCGCAGGTAGAGCAAGGTGAAGAGACTGCTCGCGGCGAGCATCCCGAGCAAAACCGCGTAAGCGATGAGAATCTTGGTGGAGACACCAAAGCGCATGCCAGACCCACGCTAACACAGGCGGCTTGTGCCGCAATCCGGCAAAGTCCTCGTCGCGCGGGCACCGCCCGCGCGGGATGCCCACCTGACGGTTGGCGGGCCCTCGGGTGTCCATTGACATTACACAATGCCTGGGAAAGGATCGCAACATGACAAGAAGTCTCCGCCGGGCGGTAGTTGTCATCTCCACGGGCATGATCGTGGCTGGGTCAGGTGGGGCAGCATTCGCACAAGCGGCCGAGCAAACTGTCTCGATACTGGGCCTCGAGGCAGCCAGCGGAACGCCGGACGCGGTTGCCAGCGCCGTTACCGACTCCCTGCGGCAGACGGCAGGCGAGATGGCCGGCTATCGCTTGATACCGGGACGTGACCTGGTCGAGGTGAAGCTGGTATTCAGCTGTCCGGACGAGGCCCCGCCCTGCATGGCGCAGGCGGCCCAGAGCATCGGCGTGAGCAAGCTGATCTTCGGCAACGTCGAGCCGGTGGGAGCCGACGGCTACCTGGTCACGCTCAAGCTGCTCGATGCTGAACGCGGCGTGATCGACACTTGGATCTCCGAACAGATAGCCCGATCCCGGGCAACTTCGGCGGGATTGCATGCGCCTGCGCGCAAGTGGCTGGCGGCCCTGCTGCGGCAAGCCCTGCCCGGCTCGCTCAAGATCACGGGAGGGGTAGTGGGCGCCACGGTGTGGCTGGACGGGGCCCAGGCCGGTCTGCTGGGCGCCGACGGGCTCACCATTGCGGGCGTGGCGGCCGGCCCGCACCAACTGCTGGTCAGCAAGAACGGCTACGAGAAGTACGAGCGCACGATCGAGCTTGGCTCCGCTGCCAGTGAAAAGATAGCCGTCCAGCTCACGCCCGTGGGAGGTGTCCCAGCCCCGCGCCCAGTCGCCAAGGGCCCGGTCGACTTGCTGGCCACGCCTCTCGAAGAGGAGCCACCGACCACGGCCCACGTGGGCGCCCGGGTGACCGGCTGGGCCATGCTGGGACTAGGGCTCGTGGGCATTGGCTTTGGCGGTTACGCCAGCTGGAAGGTCGCCGATGTCAACAGCAACCTGGATCCGTATCGCCGCTATCCCTGCCTCACCGCCAAGAACGTGATCGAATGCTCGGCCGACGGCAAGATCAACCTGGGAGCCGTCCCGCCGAGCGAGAAATCCTACATCAGCGACCAGGAGAGTCTGGGCAACACCTACACCGATCTGCAGTGGGTCGGCTACGGCATCGGCGCGGCCGCCGTCGTCGCCAGCGGCGTCCTGCTCTATTACGGCTACTTCGGCAAGACTGACGCGGTCGCCAGCCGGACGCGACCCAGCCTGATCGTCATGCCTAGCTTGGGCCCGAATAGTGCCGGCGGCCTGGCCGCCCTCAGCTTCTAGCTGCAGCCTGCCGTCAGGTCAGCGGCTCATGAGGTCAGCGGCTCATGAGGAAGTGGATAAGCACGACGGCGAGTAGACCCCAAAGGCCGGTCGCCATCGGCCAGTAGCGACCGGCCCGCCTGCGCACCCGGGCAAAGGTGCGCAGTCCCAAGCCCACGTTGAGGGTGGAGAGCAGGAGCAGGAAGTCGATCCAGACTTTGCTCGACTCGGTGTGGCGCTGGGGCGAGAGCGCAAAGGCCAGCGCGCCGATGAGGAAGATGGAGCCAAGCGCCGACTTTCCCGCCGCCCACCTCAACGCGCGCGCCCGGAGCTGCGCCGCCCGCACGTGCATGAGGGATGTCCGCGCGCCACGATCGGGAAAGCCGGCACCGTCACCTTGGGGCAGAGAAGTCATGGGGTAAAGTTCGCGTGAGCACGGGCGGGCTTTGCCCGGCCGCGCTCACCGCGGGGGATGAAAAGGACCCTCTCAGGGTCCTCCTCAGTATAGACACTAAACCTTGTTACGAATGCCCGCACCTGTGCTCTAAGATGCCGGTTGCGATGGCTACCTTCCTGGTGCTCGACATCGAGACCGTCCCCGACACGGAGGTGTATTCACCGGGCCAGCCCAGCCCAGGCAGCGAGCGCACCTTTCCCCCCATCTTCGCTTGCAAACCTGTTGTGCTGGGCGTCATGTGGCTGGATGAGAGTTTCGCGTGCAAGAAAGCCGGCACCATAGGTGAGGGCAAGGACGAGGCCGGGATGCTGGCCGACTTCGCCGAGTTCGTGGACAAATGGGAGCCCACCATCGTGACCTGGAACGGGCGCGGCTTCGACTTGCCCGTGCTCATGCTCCGTAGCCTGCGTCACGGGATATCCGCGCCCTGGTACTACCGCAAGCCAGGCTACCGCTACCGTTACAGCACGGCAGGTCATATAGACCTGTGCGACATTCTGGCTGATCACGGGGCCACCCGCATGACCTCGCTCCACGGCGCGGCTCGACTCATCGGGCTGCCGGGCAAAGATGGGGTCGACGGCAGCCAGGTCGAGGGCATGTATCGCACCGGGCAGATCGAGGCCCTGCGCGAATACTGCCTGTCTGACGTGGCCCAGACCGCGTTTCTCTTTCTGCGCTATCAGCTACTGAGCGGTCAGCTCGACCGCATGACCTACACCCGTGTGGCACGTGATCTGCTGGAGACCCTGGCGTCGGACCCACGCTTGGCCGCGCTGGTCGCCCACGTCGACCGCGGGCGCCTGCTGCTAGAGTAGAGAGGCCTTGCCCCGGCACCCGAATTGCCGGTCCGCGGTAGCCGCAATGCGTGTCCTTCTCATCACACCGCCCATGGTACAGCTCAATACCGCCTACCCGGCGGTACCCGCGCTGGCCGCCTTCCTGACCAGGGAGGGTTACCAGGTCGCCCAGAGCGACCTTTCCCTGGCCCTGGCGCTCAAGCTGTTCTCGCGCCCGGGCATTGACGCCCTGGCCCGCGCCATCCGCGCCAAACCTGGCCAGCGCCGACCGGCTCCTTCCGTGCTCCACTTCCTTGCCCACTTGGATGACATTGCCGGCCGGGTCGACGAGGTAGTCGGTTTCCTCCAGGGCCGCGCGCCCCAGCTGACAGACGCCCTGCTCGGGCAGCGGATCTTGCCCAGTGGTCCCCGCTCGCGTGCCCTGCGCGGCCTCATCGCCGGCTCCAGCCCAGCCGTGGTGGCCCGCCATCTCGCCAGCGTCTTCCTGGACGAGATCGCCGACGCCGTCCACGATGGCCTGGACGAGCATTTCGGGCTGGCCCGCTACGCCGAGAAGCTAGCCGAGGGCGAGGGTAGCTTCGATCCGCTGGCCCGGGCGCTCAGCCGGCCGCCCACCCTGCTCGATCGCTGGATCGACGCCTTGGCCGCAGCGGACTATCGCCGCCATCATCCGCGCCTCGTGGGCCTGAGCGTTCCCTTTCCCGGAGCCCTCTATGCCGCCTTTCGCATCGCCGCCCGCATGAAGGCCAGCAATCCGGCCGTGATCACCGTGCTCGGGGGCGGCTACGTGAACACTGAGCTACGCGAGCTGAACGAACCGCGCGTGTTCGACCGCTTCGACTACGTCACTTACGACGACGGGGAAATCCCCCTCTTGCGCATCGCACAGTCAATCGAGCGCCCGGCTACCAAGCTGGTCCGCACCAAGATGCGTCAGGGGGGCGCGGTAGTCACCCTCGACGACGCCACAGCTCAGGTACTGCGCCACCGTGAGCGCCCGGTCCCCGACTTTTCGGGACTGGCCCGCGCGGGCTATCTCGCGATGGCCGAGAGTCCCAACCCCATGCACCGTCTGTGGACCGACCGGCCCTGGCTCAAGCTGACCCTGGCCCACGGCTGCTATTGGCGGCGCTGCGCCTTTTGCGACACCTCGCTCGACTACATCCGGCGCTACGACCCGGCGGACGCGGCCACCGTGGTCGGCTGGATGGAACAAGCAAGCCAGGCCTCCGGCCTCACCGGCTTCCATTTCGTCGACGAGGCGGCCCCCCCAGCGCTCCTCGGTCATCTGGCCCAGGCCATCCTGGCGCGCGGCCTGCGCGTCGAGTGGTGGGCCAACATCCGCTTCGAAAGGCAGTTCACACCCGAGCTCTGTCGCCTGCTCGCCGCCTCCGGCTGCCTGGCCATGAGCGGAGGTCTCGAGTGCGGCCACGACCGCTTGCTCGCCCTCATGGACAAGGGCATCACCACCGCCCAGGCCGCCACCGCCATGCAGGCCCTATCCGACAGTGGCATCATGGTGCACGCCTACCTGATGTACGGCTATCCCAGCCAGACCGCGCAGGAGCTGGTAGACGCCCTCGAGCTCGTGCGCTCGCTCTTCGCCGCCCGGGCCCTTCACTCGGCGTACTGGCACAGGTTCGCGCTGACTGCCCACAGCATCGCGCTGCACAACGCAGCCCCGCTAAAGCTGCGCCTCCACCCCGCTCCTGCCACCACCTTTGCCCGGAACGAGATCGCCTTTGCCGAGCCCCGCCGCCGCGACCCCGGAATTTACGGCGAAGGGCTGCACAAAGCGGTGTACAACTACATGCATGGCGTGGGCCTCGACCTCGACGTCCGCTCCTGGTTCGAGTTTCCCATGCCCGCCGCCCATCCGTACCGACTCGAGCGCTCCTCGGTTGCACCCCAGCCAGTGCCCAGGCTAACGTTACCCCAGCAAAGTCATGCCAAGACCCTTCGTCACCCCCGGCACAAAAACCCACTTCGCTCCTGATTGTCCGGTTTCCGTCACCCACGTCCGCCTCGATCTCGAGCCCAACCTGAACGAGCGCAGCCTGAAGGGTGAAGTCACCCTCAGCCTCGTCTGCCGTCGCGACGACCTCGCGGCGGTCGAGCTCGATGCGGTCGACATGCAATTCTCCTCGATCAGCGTCGACGGCGAGCCGGCAGCAGGCACTCATTACGACGGCAAGCGCCTGCGGGTTGCCCTGGCACGGCGCCGGGCGCGCGGCGACGAGCTCTCCTTGCGCATCGGCTATCATTGCGCCCCCCTGCGCGGGCTCTACTTCATCGGGCCCGATGAGGCGCATCCCAACCGGCCGCTCGAGTGCTGGACCCAGGGCCAGGACGAGGACTCCCGCTACTACTTTCCCTGCGTGGATGCGCCGATTCTCAAGGCGACCAGCGAGGTGGTGTGCACGGCCCCCGCCAACCTGTTCGTGCTCTCGAACGGGGACCTACGCGAGGTGCGCGAGCTCGGCGATGCGCGCAAGCGTTGGCATTACTCCCTCGACGTGCCGCACTCGCCCTATCTGGTGACCTTGGTCTGCGGGGAATTCGCGGAGGTGCGCGAGCGCGCCCCCCGCACCGGCATCGACGTCTTCTATTACGGCCCCCAGGGACGCGAGGCCGACATCAAGCGCAGCCTGGCGCCCACCCCGGACCTCATCGACCATTTCTCGGCCAAGATCGGGGTGCCTTACCCCTTCCGGCGCTATAGCCAGATCTTCGTGTCCGATTTCATCTTCGGCGGCATGGAGAACACCACCGCCACCACCCTCACCGGCGAGGTCATCCTCGACCCGCGCGCTGCCCTCGACCACGATATCGATTACCTGGTCGCGCACGAGCTGGCCCACCAATGGTGGGGCGATCTGCTCACCTGCCGAGACTGGCCCGAAGCCTGGCTCAACGAGGGTTTTGCCACCTACTTCGAATATGTCTGGCGCGAGCATTCGCGCGGCCGCGACGAGGCCGACCTCGACCTGCTCGGCGACCTCGACACCTATCTGGACGAGGCCAGCGACTACCAGCGGCCCATCGTCTGCCGGCAATTCGAAGAACCCATCGACCTGTTCGATCGGCACCTCTACGAGAAAGGCGGGCGCGTCTTGCACATGCTGCGCCACGAGCTGGGCGATGCCGGCTTCTGGCGCGCCCTCCAGCTCTACGCCGAGCGCTACGCTCGCCGCTCGGTCGAAACCCGCGATCTGGCGCGCGTCCTGGAGGAGACCAGCGGTCGCAACTTAGACGGCTTCCTCGATCAATGGATCGCTCACCCTGGTCACCCCGAGCTCGAGTGTGCCTGGCAGTGGGACGCCGACAAGGGCAGCGGGACCTTCCGGGTCGAGCAAAAGCAGGAAGGTGAGCGGGTATATCGTCTGCGTACCACCCTTCGCCTGGAAATCGCCGGCCGCGAAGTGGACGAGCCGATCGACATCTGCGAAAAGACGCACAGCTTCGAGATCAAGGCCGAGGAGGCACCCGCCCAGGTCATATTCGACCCGGGCGATGTGCTGCTCAAGACGGTGAAATTCGAGAAGGCGCGCCCCCTATGGGTGCGCCAACTGGCCGCCGCCCGCCTGGGTATAGACCGCGTGCTCGCCGCGCGGGCCTTGGCCGATAAGCCGGATCCGCTCTCCACCGACGCTCTGCGCCTGGCACTCACGACCGATGTATTCTGGGGCGTGCGCGCCGCCGCCGCCGCCGCCCTGGGCAAGACCCGCCGCCAGGACGCTCTCACCGCGCTCTTGGCCGCGCGCACCCAGGAACACCCCCGCGTGAGACGCGCCGTGGCGCTTGCCCTGGGCGAGTTCCGCTGCGACTTCGATCCAGGCAATGCCCGGGCCGCCACCGCGCTCGAGGCCTGGGTGAGCGAGGGCGATCCGAGCTGCTTCGTCGAGGCTAGCGCCGCCCTGGCCTTGGGCCGCCTGCGCTCCCCCAATGCCGTGAAGGTGCTCACGCCGGTGCTAAACCGTCGTTCCTACACTGACGTCATTCGCACCCGCGCCCTCGAAGGACTGGGCGCCTGCGGCGACAGCGCCGCCTACCCGGTCATCGCCGAGGCCATCACTCTCACCGCGTCGTTCCAATCGCGCCGCGCCGCCGTGACCGCCTTGGCCCGCCTGGCCGAAGGCACCCCGCGGGCCCGGGAGGCCCGCGAGCGACTCGAGGCTTGCCTTAGCGATCCCGATTTCCGGGTGCGCATGGATGCGGCGCTGGCCCTGGCCGAGATCGGCGACGGCCGCTCCGTCGCCGCCATCGAGCGGGCCCAAGCGGCCGAGCTCGACGGTCGGACCAAACGTAAGTTCAAGCAAGCCATAACCCAGCTGCGCGAAAAGGGCGGGGCCGGGGACAAGCTCAAAAAGCTGGGTGAAGAAGTCGAGCGCCTGCGCGGGGAATCGTCGCGCCTGCGCGAGCGCCTGGACCAGCTCGAGGCCGCGAGGCCGAGTCCCCCCAGCCCCGCGCCCGCGCCCGCCCCGGCAGCAGCCAAGCGGCCCCGCCCCGGCCTGCACCGTTCGGGGCGCAAGGCTTTGTCCCGCCGGCGCTAAGGACCCTGGGAGGGTCCTTTAGGCTATGCCGCCGGGGGTGGCGGCATGGGCGTGGGCGTGACCGCCCCCACCATGGTGCCTCTGAGATCCGGCATCTCGGTCAGCACCAAGGGCAAGAGCTCGTCCATGCGCTTGACGTAGATGATCTCCAGCTCCTTGCGCGGCTGTTCGGGGATATCGATCACGTCTTTGTGGTTGCGCTCGGGCATGATCACGCGCTTTATCCCCGCTCGATGCGCGGCGAGGAATTTCTCCTTGATCCCGCCCACCGGCAGGATGAGGCCGCGCAAAGTGATCTCGCCCGTCATGGCCACGTCGCTGCGTACCGGCTTGCCGGTAAGCAGGGACACCATGGCGGCGAACATGGTGACCCCGGCCGAAGGCCCATCCTTGGGAATGGCGCCGGCCGGGATGTGCAGGTGGATATCGCTGCGCTCGAGGAAGCCATCGTCGAGGCCCAGCCAGCGCGCGTGCGCCCTGATGAACGACAGCGCGGCCTGCGCCGACTCCTTCATGACCTCGCCCAGCTGCCCGGTCAGGACCAGGTTGCCCTTGCCGTTCATGCGGGTGGCCTCTATGAATAAGATGTCACCCCCCACCGGCGTCCACGCCAGCCCGGTCGCTACTCCGGCCTCGGCAGTGCGCTCCGCCACCTCGGGCAAGAACCGCTGCGGCCCCAGAAAGTCGGGAATGCGTTTGATATCGACGACTTCCTTCGGCTGAGCCTTCTCCTCCGCTACCAGCACGGCTACCGCGCGAATCACATTGGCCACCTCGCGCTCGAGGTTGCGCACACCCGCCTCGCGCGTGTAGCTGTCGATTATTTCGCCCACGGCGGCATCGTCGAAGACCAAGCGCTCGTCCGTGAGCCCATGCTCCTCGACCTGCTTCTTGATGAGGAACTGCTTGGCGATGTTGAGCTTCTCCTCGCGGGTGTAGCCCGGTATCTCGAGCACCTCCAAACGATCGCGCAGTGCCGGCGGCACCGGATCGAGGATGTTGGCCGTGGCGATGAACATCACCTTCGACAGGTCGAAGGACACCTCCAGGTAGTGGTCGGAGAAGGCGTGGTTCTGCTCTGGATCGAGAACCTCGAGGAGCGCCGCCGCCGGATCGCCCCTAAAATCGTGGCCAAGCTTGTCGATCTCGTCGAGCATGAAGATGGGATTGTTCGACCCCACCTTCTTCATGCCCTGAATAATGCGCCCTGGCAGCGACCCGACGTAGGTGCGGCGATGCCCGCGAATCTCCGCTTCGTCGCGCACGCCCCCCAGGGAGATGCGCATGAACTTGCGTCCCAGCGCGCGTGCGATCGACTTGCCGAGGGAGGTCTTGCCCACCCCGGGCGGTCCGACGAGACACAGGATGGGGCCCTTCTTGTCGGTCTTGAGCTTGCGCACTGCGAGGTATTCGAGAATGCGCTTCTTGACCTTCTCCAGATCGTAGTGGTCGGCGTTGAGAATGTCGCGCGCCGCGGGAATGTCGAGCTTGTCCTCGGTGGTGATGGACCACGGCAGCTCGACCAGCCATTCGAGGTAAGTGCGCGTCACCGTGTATTCGGCCGACGAGGGCTGCATGACCTTCAAGCGCTCGAGTTGCTTGAGCGCGACCTTTTCGCTATCGGCCGGCATCTTGGCGGTGCTGATCTTCTCGCGGAAGTCGTCGAGGTCGCCGCCCGTCTCGTCGATCTCGCCCAGTTCCTCCTTGATGGCCTTGAGCTGCTGTCGCAATACGTATTCGCGCTGGTTGCGGCCCATCTCCTCTTGCACCTGGGTGTTGATCTTTTCCCGTACCTTCAGCACCTCATGCTGGCGCGATAGGAATTGCAGCACTCGGCGCAGCCGCGCCTTGAGATCGAAGATCTCCAGGATTTCCTGCTTCTCGTCGACCTGAACGTCGAGATTCGAGGTAATGAGATCAGCGAGCTGTCCCGGCTCACTCACGCTATCGAGCAGCGCCGAGGCCTCCTTGGGCAACTCGGGCATGAGCTTGATAACGCGCTTCGCCACGTCCTTGACGTTGGTGACCAGGGCGTCGAGCCCGGCCGAGCTGCCCGCCGGGTCGGGCAAGACCTGGATCTTGGCCATCATGTACGGATCCTGCATCCCCAGCTCCAGCAGGCGGACGCGCGACACCCCCTGCAGGATCACGGAGAAGCTGTCCTTGGCCAGCTTGATGACCTTGAGGATGCGCGCCGCGCACCCTACCGTGTAGAGGTCGGCCGGGTTCGGGTCTTCGACCCGGGCATCGCGCTGGGTGACGATGCCGATGATCGGCTTCTCCTTGGCGATCGCTTCCTCGACGAGCTTGACCGATTTCTTGCGTCCCACGTCGATGGGAATGATCGAGTTCGGGAACAGCACCGAATTACGCAAGGGAAGAACTGGCAGGTACTCGGGAATCTCTACCGGCCCTTCCGGGACAGATTTCTTCGCTGGCATCGCAGCGATCGTAGTACGCACCGGCGCCCCCCGCGACAAGTTTCGGCATAGAAAAAAACGCCCGGCGTCCCCGGGCCGCCTTCCCATACCCTCCCGCCACCCTCCGCCGGGCTACCTCGGGGTGAGATACCCCTCGCTCGCCAGGAGCTCGGCCGTGAGGACTGCCCCGCCCGCGGCGCCCCGGATGGTATTATGGGAGAGGCACACGAACTTGTAGTCGTAGATGGGGTCGGCACGCAGGCGACCGATGGTGATGGCCATGCCGCCACCCGCGTCGCGGTCGAGCCTGGTCTGGGGACGGTTGTCCTCGGCCAGATATCTGAGGTAGGGCACGGGCGCGCTGGGCAGGCGCAGCTGTTGCGGCTTGCCCGCCGCCCTCTGCCAGCAGTCGATGATCTGTTCGGGAGTGGGCTTGCGCTCGAAGCGCACGAACACCGCGGCCATATGACCGTCGCTGGCCGGAACACGGATGCACTGGGCCGAAAGGCGCAGCCCCGCGGCGGGCACGATTTGGCCGCCCTCGCGCTTGCCCCAGATCTTCAAGGGCTCCTCCTCCGACTTCTGTTCCTCGCCCTTGATGAACGGGATCACGTTGTCCTCCATCTCCGGCCAGGTCGCGAAGGTCTTGCCCGCGCCCGAAATCGCCTGGTAGGTGCACACGAAGACATCCCTGGGCGCAAAGGCCAGCAACGGATCGAGAGCGGGAACGTAGCTTTGCAGCGAACAGTTCGGCTTGACGCTTATGAAGCCACGCTTCGTCCCCAGCCGCCTGCGCTGCTCGGGGATGATAGCCAAGTGGTCGGCATTGATCTCCGGAATGATCATGGGCACGTCGCTGGTGCCCCGATGGGCCGAGTTGTTCGATACCACCGGCACTTCGTGCCTGGCATAGTCTTCCTCCAGCTTCTTGGTATCGTCCTTCGCCATATCCACCGCACAGAAGACGAAATCCACCGACCCCGCGATGTCGGCGATGGCGGAAGCATCCCTCACCTTCATATCCGCCAGCTTCGCGGGGATAGCGGTCTTCATCGTCCAGCGACCGGCCACGGCGTCTCGGTAGACCTTGCCGGCCGAATTAGCGCTCGCGGCCAAGGTGGTGACCTCGAACCACGGGTGATGCTCGAGGAGGGACAGGAAGCGCTGCCCCACCATGCCTGTCGCGCCCAGAACTCCGACGCGTAACGAACCGGTCATTTGCTTATCTCCTTGCGCTGCTACGAGTTGCCCTGCTGATCGAGCCAGCCACTATAGCAGCTCCGGCAGCGGCCCAGCTGAGGCGGCGCCCTCCCCCTCACTTCCTCTTGTCGGGTTGCCCCGGTTTGGGCACGGCCGAGCCCAGTCCGCCGGCCGTTCCCAGCTCGCGCCTTACGCCATGGTGGGCCAGAAGCTTGGCTTCGATCTTCTTGGCGATCTCGGCGTGCTCGCGCAGGAACAGCTTCGCGTTTTCCCGCCCCTGGCCGATACGCTCGCCCTCGAAAGCAAACCAGGCGCCCGACTTTTCCACCACGCCACATTCCGAGCCGAGGTCTATCAGATCACCCTCGTGGCTTATACCCTCGCCGTACATGATGTCGAATTCCACCTCGCGGAAGGGAGGCGCCATCTTGTTCTTGACCACCTTCACCCGCGTGCGGTTGCCCACGACCTTTTCCCCGTCCTTCAAGGCCCCCACTCGCCTTATGTCGAGGCGCACGCTGGCATAGAACTTCAAGGCATTGCCGCCCGTGGTGGTCTCGGGATTGCCGAACATCACGCCGATCTTCATGCGGATTTGGTTGATGAAGATCACCAGCGTGTTCGACTTGGAGATGGTACCGGTCAGCTTACGCAAAGCCTGGCTCATCAGGCGCGCCTGCAGACCGACGTGGGAGTCCCCCATTTCGCCTTCCAGCTCTGCCCGGGGCGTCAGCGCGGCCACCGAGTCCACCACCACCACATCGACGGCACCCGACCTCACCAGCATCTCGGTGATTTCCAGCGCCTGCTCGCCGTGGTCCGGCTGTGAGACCAGGAGATCGTCGGTACGAACGCCCAGCTTGCGCGCGTAGCCCACATCGAGCGCGTGCTCGGCGTCGACGAAGGCCGAGATTCCCCCCATGCGCTGGGCCTGCGCGACCACGTGCAGGGCCAACGTCGTCTTACCCGAAGACTCGGGGCCGAAAATCTCCACCACCCGTCCGCGTGGCAGCCCGCCGATGCCGAGCACGATGTCGAGGCCCAGCGACCCGCTGGGCACCACGTGCACCTCGGGAGCGGCGATGTCCTCGCCTAGCCTCATTATGCTGCCCTTGCCGAATTGCCGCTCGATGGTGGTGACCGCGAGCTCGATGGCGCGGTCGCGGGCAGGGTCACGCGCGGCCTTGCCCTCGGTCTTGGCGGGTTCGCTCTTGTTGTCCTTGTGCTCGCTGGGGTTGGCCATATCTCCTCTTTCTCTCTCCATGCTCTTCCCGGTCGGGAACAATCCGCGCACTAGCGTTGAGCTAGGCGAAATAGCGCCGTGCAAGATCGAGGGCGAAGTACGCCGCCGTCTTGCGGACCCGCTGCCGGTCGCCCGGAAACAGCTTGGTGATGGACTTGGTCGGTCGCGGTCCGGCCACGGCAAAGGCGACCGTGCCCGCGGGCTTGTCGCCGACCTTCTCTTGGCCACCGGCGGGCAGGCCGGGACGACCATCCATCTTGCTCCCAGCGACGCCGGTGATGGCCACCGCTAGCGTCGCCCCGCTGACCTTGCGTAGCCCCTCCGCCATGGCACGCGCGCAGGGCTCGCTGACGGCGCCGTGCTCGGCCAGCAGATCGGGAGGCACGCCGAGCAGCTTCACCTTTACCTCGTCGGCGTAAGCCGTTATCCCGCCCAAGAAGAAAGCGCTCGCGCCCGGCTCCGAGGTGATGAGCTGGCCGGCGTATCCCCCGGTGCACGACTCGGCAAAGGCCAGGGTCGCCCCGGCCTCGCGCAAGGCGCGCCCCACCACCATGGGAAAAGTCTCGCCGTCGGTGCCGTATATCCCCTGGCCGATGCGCTTGCGCAGCTCGTGATCGAGCTCTTCCAGCAACGAGCGACTCCTGCCGGCCTCCGCCGTACGAACGACGATCTTGACGTGGTTCTCCGGGGCGGCGGTGCGGAAATGCACGGTGGCACCAGCAATGCCATCGACCAACCCCACCAGGCGGTGATCGATGTGCGACTCGCCCATGCCGTAGACGTGGAAGGTGCGCACCGCGGCCCGAGGCACGCCCCGCTCCTCCATGCGCTTGACCAAACGAGGCATGCACTCGGCGATGAATATGCTCTCCATCTCGCGCGGAATACCGGGCATAAAGTAGCCCTCCGCCGCACCGATACGCAGCGCGAAGCCAGGCGCGATGCCCGCCGGATTGGCAAACGCCTGGGCGCCCTCGGGCACCCGCACCTGTCGCAAGTTGTTCGGCGTCATCTCGAACCCGTGGGCAGAGAAGCGCTGCTTCATTGATAAGAGCGACGGCTGATGCTCGACCGGGGAGGTGCCGACCAGGTCGCAGACCGCGTCTACCGTCCGGTCGTCGTCGGTCGGTCCCAGGCCGCCGGTGGCCAGGATGACCGCGGCCTCGCTGGCCAGCTGAGCGAGCGCCGCACGAATCTCGGCCGGGTCGTCCGACACCACCCGATGGGCGCGAACATCGTAGCCGGCGTCGAACAGACGATCGGAAAGAAAGGCAGCATTGGCATTGGCCACCTCGCCGCGCAAAACCTCGTCGCCGATGGCCAGGATGGCAGCCGTACCCGGCCCCAGAACAGGCTGGCCCGCGGGCGCCGCAACCGCGCTTTTCCGGCCCGCGTGCTCGGTGGCGCCCTCTGCCGCTGATCTACCCGGAGCGCGTCGCCGCGCAGCGATGGGCTGGGTGGTTGGCTTGGCGGTCGCGCTGCCGATCTTGGTGCGGGCAACCTTGGCGCTACTCCCGCGCGGGTAGGACATTTGTTCAGTACCTTAGCGGGCACCCCGGCCCGAGTCAATAATTCAAAGAGGGCAGCTTCGCTGCTATTGTAGTTGTTGCTCATGCGCATACGCTACGCGGCCAAGACCGACCAGGGACTCAAGCGTAACCACAACGAGGATTACTTTTGCCTCATCGAGGATGAGCAACTCTTTCTGGTCGCCGATGGGATGGGTGGCCACGCTTGCGGGGAAGTGGCTTCGAAAATGGCAGCCGACGTCATCCGCGAGTTTTTCGCGCGCACCCGCGACGACGAGGTCACCTGGCCCTACCGGATGGACCACTCGCTGTCGGTACTGGAAAACCGGCTAGCCATCGCGATCCGGCTGGCCAACAAGAAGATTCACGAGTCGGCCGCCAAGGATGCCCGGCTGAGCGGTATGGGGACCACCGTGGTCATCGGACAGATTTGCGACGAGCGCCTCTACGTCGCTCACGTTGGCGATTCCCGCTGCTACCGCATTCGCCAGGGGCAGGTCAGGCAGATTACCCGCGACCACTCGCTCCTCGAAGACTATAAGGAAGCGCGTCCGGGTATGAGTGTGGAGGAGCAACGCAAGTTCCCCCACAAGAACGTCATCACGCGTGCCCTGGGCATGCGCGACACGGTCCAGGTGGATATCGTCGCCGAAGACATCGGCGACGGCGACATCTTCCTCCTGTGCACGGATGGGCTCTCAGGCATGCTCCCCGAGCTCGCTTTTCTCGAGCATCTCAAGGTCGGCGCCGACCTCGACGCCGCCGTCACCTCCCTGGTAGCCGCGGCCAACGCGGCCGGAGGCGTCGACAACATCACCGCGCTCGTCCTCGAGTGCCGGCAGGATTAGCGCCAGTTGCGCGCGGATTGCCTCCCGCCTCGCCCGCTCTGGCCCGCCCCTATCGGGTCAGCGGCACGCCACCAGCTCAACGCTGGCGCTGCCCGGCGCACCGAAACGCTTCTGCACGCGCGCCTGGCCTCGAAATCTGGGTTGTTCGAGCAGCGCCCGTACCGCCGCCAGGCCGGCATCCAGGTCGCGCGTGCGCAGCACGAGGTCGGGATCGCTGTCATATTGCTGTTCCAGCTCGACGCGGGCGCGCCCGCGTAGCCCATGGGCCTGCCCGCGCAAAGCCGTCACCAGCGCGCCGAAGTCGACCCGAGGCCGCGAGGCGCCGCCGCACCTCTGAAGCACGATGCTCGGGTCATCGAAGGCTGGTTCGTGCCGTGGGCTCGCCTCCCAGTCTGCGAGCTGGGGCGGCCGCTCGGCCGGGCGGCTCAACCAACCCTCGGGCAGAGCCAGAAGCGCCATGCCCCGATCGGCCGTCCCGATCAGCAAACGCCCGTCCTGCGCCTCGGCCAGCCCCACCACCTCGGTGTCCGCCAAGCCGGGGACCAAGGGGCTAACCGCCTGCGCGTGCTTGTCGTCCCGCATCACCCAAAGCCCGTGTCCACCCAGCCACAACCGCCCTGACCCGTCGCGCATAAAGAGGCTTACCTGGTCGCTCAATCCCTCGACGGCCATGCTCTGGCAGCTGCCAAACTGGGTGTCGAACCGACAAAGCCCCCGATCGGTGGCCAAGAGCAGCGTGCCCCGGGCGCCCCAAGCCGTCAGGTCGCGCAGCAGCGCCCGGCGCCCCTCGAGCTTGACCGCGAGCTCGTCGATGAGCGGAGCCTTTCCCGGCTCGGTATTATCGAGGCGCACCAGCGACCAGCTGGCCGAGTGGCTCGGCAACCCGTAGAAGGGCGGCACGAGCGCATGCGCGAAATGTAACGGCTCGCCCATGGCCGACTCGAGCTGCATGACCGTGCGCCACCGCCCTCCGTTGAAGCTCCACAACCGCTGTTCGTCAACGTTCCAAAGCTCCCCGTCCGGGGTAACGAAAGTGTGATCGGGCTCGATGGGTAGCTCTTCGTGTCCGAGCACGCCGAGCACGGCACCATCCCAGCGCGCGGTGACAAACACGTCGCGCAAGCCGTGCGGGCGCCCTGAAGAATTGCGAGGTGAGCCTGCCTTGGTCACCACATAGCTCTGCTGCTCCTCGATAGGTATGGTGAGGGTGGCCGCCCACACCCGGTCGTTCCTGCCCGGGCGGGACGGCCCCATCAGCTCGGCCGGCGGCATGATCTGGTCAGGCAGGGCCTGCCACTCCCCGCGTGCATAAAACGTCGGGCCGCCGTCGCCATAGACCGCCAGGCCATCCGCCAAGCGCACCATGGCCAAAGGGCGCGCCAAGGGACTTTGCCCATCGAGCAGGTGCCGCCGAGCGTGCTCATCGGTGATCTCCATCACCCCGCCCCGCGCCAGGGCCAGGAGCACACCCTTCCCCTGCCGCTGCGCTTGCCCACGAGCCAGGCAGGTATCCGGCTCGCGGGCTAAGGCGTCGAGACCGCCCAGCACGGCCCAAGACGATAGTTGGCCGTCGGTTACCACCACCCGGTCGCGCGTCACCACGAAAAGTCTGTCCTGCGCTTCCACCACGTGCGAGATGGGCGTGCTGGGCGCCGAGGGAGAACGCGCCTGGCGGCTCGCCGCATAGAGCAGCGAGCGCTTCGCCATCGGCCACACCCGGGCCACGAAGCTCGCAGCTCCCCGCCCATCATCGTCACCCCCGAAGGCCCACACTTGTCCATCCGCTAGCCCGGCGAAGCCGCGCACCCGGGCGCCAGCCCCCTGCACCTCCCTCCGCACTCCCGTGCCCATGTCGATAGAGCTGACCTTGTCCACGTTGGCGATCCACAGGCGGCCTCCGCCATCCAAGAACAGGATCGGCTCGACCCCCAAATCGAAGCTCTGGCCCGCCGGTTGCTGGACGAGCACGAGGCCGCTATCCGGGCGCCCCTCGGGCTGGTAGGCTACCAGGAGATGGCCGTCGACCGGGCTCCTGCCCAACCAACGCGGCGTACCCGGAACCTGCCCGGCCCGGGTTGTGGTCAGATCACGCGCGGACACGCGCACCACCGCCCCGTTGGCCAGACCGACCAGCACGCTCGTGGCGTCGGCCGGGCCCAGACAAGTCGCCCGGCGGCGGAGCACCCGTTCCCCACGCAGGGCGAAGCTGGCCGCATCGAGCGTCAAGAGGTTGCCCGAGGTGGTCAGCGCTAATAGCCGCCCGTCGACCAGCCGGCTATCGGCTATGGCGTTGCGGTCGAAGTGGTACTCCACCCCCAGGCCGGGCGAGGACCCCTTTTCCGCGGTAGGTGGCGCGGCCGGGACCGAATCTGGCGGCCCGGACGGCTCGGGATGCTCGGGCTGCCAAGCGCGCTCGGGGTTCTCGAGGTGGTCAGCGTGGGTTCTGACCCGACCCCAAAAGAGGTAGCCCGCGCTCAGAGCCGCGACCCCGATTACCCCGTAAGAAAGCCAGCGCCTGCCTCGCCGACGTTGATCTGCCCGGGCCTCGCTCATGCTGGATGCCCAGGATACACCAGGGAGCACCCGCCCGCTGCGCGGGTGGCTAGCGCACCGGCCGCTGCTCGAGCAGCGCCGGGCGCACTTTATGCGATCGCTCTGGCGGACAAACCGCTCAGAGGCTGTGCAACCTGCGCGCCGGCTGCTTGGCTCGCTTGAGAACGCGCAGAAACTCGCCCTCCCCCCAGGCCAGGCAATCGAGCTCCTGGTCGTTCAGCTCGCCATCTTCGCGCAGCAGCAAATGATGGACATGCGTCCACACCACCTCGGCCACGAACAGGTCGTGGCTACCGAGCGGGACGAGGTGCCTCACCTGGCATTCGAGGTTGATGGGACACTGGGAGACCAGGGGAGCCGCCACCATGGTCGACGGCGCCTTGCCGAACCCGGTCGCGGCGAACTTGTCGATATCCCGCCCGCTGCGCGTGCCACATAGCTCAACCTGGCCCTGCTGCTTCGCGGTGGGGAGGTTGGCCACGAACTCCTTGGTCGCGCAGATAGCAGCGTGACTCTGCCGCGATTTGCGCAGAGCAACCGAGATCATGGGGGGGTTGGTGCAGGCGACGCCCGCCCAGCTGATGGTGATGAGGTTGTCTTTCCCCGAGGCATCGCGCGTGGTCAGGAGCAAGACCGGACGGGGGAACAGCCAGGGCCGTGGGGAGATCTTCTTCTTCATGGTCGAGCCCGCCAGGCTGGGTCGCGGAACAATGGGGTCGGCGGTCGGTGGTCCAAGCTACCAGTCTAACCTCGAGTTCAGTCCCGGGCCATGCCGTCACGATTAGCCATCACGATTAGCGATCACGGCTGGCCGATTGGCCGCTTTGCCAGCCCGTCCTCCCCAACTGTCACACAAAAGCTACGCCCCCCGCGGCCGCCCCGGACATCCAAGCCGCGCCTTGTGCCGGCCCTGAATAAAATAGGCCAAGATCCCTACTCCCACGGTTGCCATCCCGACCAGCCCCTCGCGCGGCCTCTGCACCACGGTCAGCCCCGTCGCCGCGACCCCGAAGGCCAAGAACAGACCCGGCACCCAGGGCCAGCCCGGCACCCGCAGAGCCGGCCCCTCGCGCAGGCGTAGCCGGCACAACCCCACCACGGCGGCCTGCATGGTGAGACCCAGGGTGAAACCGACGTAGGTAAGAATGTGCTCGTAGGTGGCGGTCCACAGCGCCAGAAGACCCAGCGCTAGCTGGAGCAGCAGGGCCAACCGGGGTGGATAACCCGGGCGACGACCAGCCAGCCACCCCGGCAAGAGACCATCACTCGCCATCCGGGCCGTTACCTGCGGTCCGGTCATGGTCAGCGCCGACACGCACAGCGCTAGCGCCAGCGCGACCAAGACCGACACGCCCTGGGCGAGCGCCGTCCCCCCCACCGCTTGCGCGGCCACCCGCGCGATGTCGACTCGGCCCGAGATGACCGCCACGGGAGCGGCGAAAACGAACAAAGCGTTGAGAGCAAGGTAGAGCAGAGTCACCAGCGACGTCCCCACCACCAGCGACCTGGGGAGATTCCGCTCGGGGGAAGTGACCTCCCCACCCACGTAGACAGCGGCGTTCCAACCCAGGTAGCTGAAGGACACGATGACGAGAGCAAGGCCGAGCTTGCCTACGTGCGCACCTTCCCCCGCGGTATGAAATCCGTGTGGATACAAACGCCCCAATCCGAACGACGCGAAGAGCACCATGAGCAGGACCTCGGCGACCACGACCGCGGCTTGCACCCGCGCTCCCAGCGCGACCGGCCCGAAGTGGAGCAGCGATGCCGCCACCATGAGCATGGTCGCGACCGCGCGCGGGCTCGCGCCGGACGGCAGCCAGGGCTGCAGGTACTCGGCAAAGGCGAACGTCAGCGCACCCAGGGGAACGGCAAAACCGACGATCAGGGACAGCCACCCCCCGACGTACGCGGCTGCCGGGTGCAGGGTGCGCGACAGGAAGAGGTATTCCCCCCCCCGACTCCGGCATTCGCTCGGCCAGGGCGCCGTAGCAGAGTGCTCCCCAGAGCGCCACCACGCCGCCCAGCACCCAAGTCAAGAGCACCAGCCAGGGCGAGCCGAGTATGCGCACCAGTATGCCCGAGGTCGTGAACACCCCGGTCCCCACCATGTTGGCCACCACCAGCGCCGTAGCCGCCCCCAGCCCCAGTCGTCGTTCTTGCCTCGGCATCATGCCTACTACAGCATACCGGCTGGGCGACAGGAGAGTTTTTGGTCCTTTCCGTCCCTTCAGTCTTCTGGCATAGCCTTCGGGGCTGCCGCGAGAGCTG
>CAWKJE010000073.1:32500-291873 GCA_963849735.1 uncultured delta proteobacterium | reverse complement strand
GATCTGGCCACGGGTCCGCGCGGGGTAACCTGCTCGGACAGCGTCCTTGACGCAACACATCGCCGCCCGCTGGCAAAAGGTACGAAATGTCGGCGCCGGTCAGTCCCTGAGTGACGCTGACGAGATCGGCACCGGTTGCCCCAGGCCAGGATAACTACGGCTTGATCCCTTGCTCGTCGTAGGTGAGTGTCATCGCCCCGTCCGCTGCGCTACATGTCAGGTTGGTCAGCAGCTGATACGGCATCGTGTTGTCAACGCATCCGCAGGCTGGCGTGCATCCGCACGGGGCGGGGGTCGACACGCAGGACCACGAAGGGCCCGAAAGATTGTGCAAGCACATCTGCGTCGGGATCGTGCACGATTGCGTGTCGCAGGAAAACGCCCCCCGTGGCTCGCACGGGGCGCTTCCGGCATCCTGCCCCGAGGTTACTGCGGCGCATGCCAAGCTGCCATTGCAGGTAAGCCCGGCGTTGCATGCGGTCCCGTCGCAACATGCCTCCCCCTCGGCTCCGCACGCCACCGACTGGGAGGTCGAACCGGGCGCAGATCCAGAAGCCGACCCACCAGCCCCGCCGGAGCTAGAAACGACCCCCGAACCACCAGGCCCGCCAGAGGTAGTTACACCGCCCGACCCGGTACCGGAGTCGACAGGGGACGCGCCTGAACCTGAGGACGCGGCCGAGCACGTCCAGATGTCCCCTTCGTTGACGACCGCAACGAGCTTGGCTCCCGTCGCGTCCGACGCCACGGAACTCCAGACCAGGCCGGACGCGGCGGTGCCGGTGGTCGCGTTGGCCCAGGTCGTCCCCGCGTTCGCAGACGTCCAGATGTCCCCGTTGCCGGCGATCGCAACGAGCTTGGCTCCCGTCGCGTCCGACGCCACCGCAAGCCAACCCATCCCCGACGCGGCAGTTCCCATGGTCCGGTCAGTCCAGGCTGTGCCTGAATCGGTCGACGTCCATAGGTCTCCGCCGTTGACGGCTGCGACGAGATTGATGCCGGTCGTATTGGACGCAGCGGAAAGCCACCCCTGGCCCGACGCTGGCGTCCCGGCCGTCTGGTTCGTCCAGGAGCGGCCCGCGTCGTGCGAGGTCCAGATGTCTCCGGCCAGTGCGATGAGGTTTGCTCCGGTCGCATCCGACGCGATTCCGGACCAGCCGATGCCGGTCGCGGCAGTCCCCTTGGTCTGGTTGGTCCAGCTCCTGCCCGAATCGGTCGACGTCCAGATGGCTGCTGCGGCCGTTTCCCCAGTCACAGCGACGAGATTAGCGCCCGTCGCGTCGGAGGCCACGGCTTCCCAGTCCCCACCAGTGGCGGGAGTCTCGGCGGTCTGGTTGGTCCAGGTCGAGCCCGCGTTGGTCGACGTCCAGATATCTCCCCCCTCTGATTGCACTGCGACGAGGTTGGTTCCACTCGAGTCCGAGGCGACCGAAATCCAGTTTCCGCCCCCAGCCGACGCCTTGCCCGACGCGGGCGTCCCGCTAGTCCGGTTGGCCCAGTGCACCCCCGAATCGGTCGACGTCCACAGGTCGAACGTGCTCGCAGCGACGAGGTTGGCCCCGCCCGAATCCGACGCCACAGAAGCCCAGAGCTGCCCTGATGCAGAGGTTCCTTTCGTCCTATCGACCCAGGTGCACGCGCCCTCCGCGCTGCCTGTAACGCCCGCCGCGCCCCCGCCATCGTTCATGGCTCCACCGCTGCCCCCGGTTGTGGCGACAGCAGCACCATCGCCACCTTTCGTTGCTCCACCGCTGCCGCCTGTAGTGGAACCTGGTGCTCCGGAACTGGAGCCACACGTCGTCAGACAGAAGACCAGTGCAATCAGAACGACCTGCTGCGAGCTCTTGGATTCCATGCAGCGACTCCTTCCATCTCACCTATGCGACAAGACCGTACACAGTCAGACCCATGACCGAAACTGCCAGCATCTGCTCTCCCCCACGCTCTCCAGGACGCGACCAGGTCGACACCTGCGCGAGGATGGTCGCGGCCACGTCCGCCAGTCGCTTGGGCCAACGCACCCAGGCATCAGCCCACGCAATGCTCTGGTTGTCGGCGACATCCTGGTACCTTCCGGAGGCGGGGCACAAACACTGGCTCATTTTCAACCGGCCTACCCACGCCAAATATGACTATGTTACTCCCGTTTGTGCTTCAGGTTTGAAAAATCATGAAGAATGTCGACAGCGCCTCGAAGGCTTTGGGACCCTCCAACAGGTGCG
Source organism: uncultured delta proteobacterium (assembly GCA_963849735.1). GTDB lineage: Bacteria > Myxococcota_A > Polyangia > Fen-1088 > Fen-1088 > Fen-1118. The sequence continues at coordinate 289,651 of CAWKJE010000073.1, read as the reverse complement.
CCGACGCTAGCGCCGCGCCGCGCCTTCCGTAATGACAGCCTGCCCGCCAGGAATGTTAAGACTTCGGCCGTGCCCGGGATGCCCGCATCCGTTTCGCGACCGCCGAATAGGGAAAGCGGCAATTCCGCACCCCGCCAGGTACATCACCCGGGACAGGTTGCTCGTAACTTGACCGAAATGAGTCAAACGCGAGTGGCGGAAGTCGTAGTCCGAGATTCGTGTCGCCCGGTACTAGTCGACGCCAGCAGCCTCTGCCGCGGCTCTGAGCAGCGGAGGCTCGTCTCCCATGCCACCTGAAAACGGCCACGCACCGGGAACACCTCGCCCGGGCGCTTGCTCGTCCCTTGCTCGGGCAGATTTGCGATGATCGCCGAACTCTCCTTCTCGGTGAAGACTCGGAAAAACGTCGCCGCCTTCGCCGTTTGGTTTGCTGGGTCTTCGCCGTGTCCTGGGCAGGCGCTTCAGCAGTAGCATCACCCAGACGTCCACTTCCGCGGCTGCTTCTCGTTAACAAAAGTGTTGCATACGTGTGACCTGAAAAAACACCGAGCACATGTCATGCAGGTGCAGCACGTACTTAGCAAAGGGGGCTATCATGTTTCTCTCCAGATTGTTTCGTCAACCCGTTGGGTTGTTTCTGCTAGCAGGCGTTGTGGTCCCCTTCATTGGCGGTTGTCGGGACAATAAGAGTCCTGCAGGAGTGACAGGAGGAGCGCAGATCACCGCCCGCGCCCTGAGCACTGCGAACGTAACCTCCGTGACTGCCACGATTTCCGGTCCAACGCTTCCGGCGCCGAAGAGTGTCCTTCTGACACAGCGGGATCAGGAGGACTGGAATGCTCTGGTCGCCTATCTGCCGGTCGGGAGCAACTACGTCTTCACCATCAGCGCCACCGATGCGACGAACACCCAGCTCTACACTGGCGCGGCGACCGGGATTGCTATCATCGCAAATCAGGTGACCACCGTCGTCATCATAGCGAACCAGGTGCCCCCGCCTCCGCCTTACGTGCTCTCGCTCCCCGTCATTGATTCGCTGCTGGTCTCGTCCGCCTCTCTCGCCCCCGGAGCAACCGTGACCGCAAAGGTCACGGCACACGACACCAATCCCAACAGTACTGTCAGCTTTGCCTGGTCCACGAATCCAGCGTCGCAGGGCTCATTCTCGGCTCCGACGGCAGCGACCACTCAGTGGACCGCCCCTAGCAGCCAGGGCGACGTCACCCTTATAGTTACCGTCACGGACAGCTCTGGCACGACGACCTCGGCCTCGATGGTCGTGAGCGTCGAGAACGCTAATGCCACCGGACAGGCTGCCGTCACCGTGACCCTCAACACGTCGCCGGTCGTCACGGACATGCTGGTATCACCCACCTACATCGTGCTCGGCCAGCCGGTCTCGCTTACTGTAGTTGCCACTGATGCTGCCAACAATGCTCTGACCTACGCCTGGACCAGCACATGCACTGCTGGGGTGTTCAGCTCGACCAACGCCGCCACGACCACCTTTACGCTTCCCGCCTCCGACACCCACACCATCTGCCAGTTCAACGTAGCGGTGAGTGATGGTCAGGGCGGGTCGGCCAGCGGTCAGGCGACTCTACCCGTTGGCGCGCCTGCGCACGTCGAGGCGCCAGTGATCACCGGCAGCGTGGAGCCGGTGACCATGGTCGGTCCAGTTGCGACATTCTCGATCACGGCCAGCGACCCCAATCAAAGCGCCATGACGTTCGCGTGGATCGCGTCGGGTGGCACGCTTTCAGGACAGACCGATACCGCCGCTTCGTCGGCGATAACATGGACCGCGCCGGCTACGGGGTCGGCTAGCTTCACCGTGTCAGTCGTGGTTACTGACGGACTTGGCCTAAGCACGCAGGCCAATTTTACGGTCAGCCCCCCGGTCGCCCCAGGAACTGGGGGTGCGACAGGTAGGGGAGGGGTGACCGGAACCGGCGGTACCACTGGTGTGGGTGGCGTAGCGGGAAATGGGGGTGTGGCGGGAGCCGGCGCTGGCGGCTCAACGGGAAGCGGCGGCGTGGTCGGAACCGGTGGTACCACAGGCACAGGTGGTGGAGCAGGAGGCAGTGGCGGCCTGGTCGGAACTGGCGGTACCACGCACGGCGGAGCGGGAGGCGTCGGGGGTGTGGCTGGAGCCGGTGGTGCCACAATCACAGGTGGAGCGGGAAGCAGCGGGACTCTGGCAGGAACCGGTGGCCTATCGGGTACAGGTGGGCTGGTCGGAACCGGCGGTACCACGGCCACCGGCGGGGCAGCCGGAAGCGCCTGCCTCAACCCGTCCTGGGCGGTGGAGACGACCCCGACGTTGGCCGACATGACCAGCGCCGCCAGCGGTACCTTGTGGACCGTGGGCTCGCTCTATGGCAGCTTCAACTTCGGCCCCGGCACCATCACCTCGACGGGGAGCTCGGATGCCTACCTGAACATGGTGAGCCCCACTACGGGTGCGGCGACCCAGAGCTTCCAGTTCGGCGATCCCGGGAGCCATGACCAGACGGCAAGCCTGGTGGCGGCCGGCCAGAACGGCAACGTCCTGGTGGCTGGCTTGTATGTGAGCGAGATCGACTTCACCGCGAATGGTAGCAACGGCAATCTCAACACCGACTACCTGGGCGAAAACTCGGTAACTGCCGGGGCTCCCATGAACTACTGGGCGGTCGCAAGTGCGTCGTCCGCCATGCCCTACGTCAATCTGATCTACGCCCACGATGCCGATCTGGGCAACGGAGCCTTCCTGGCCGCGGCCTCCAACCCGGCCATCAATAAGGCCGCGATTTGCGGAAAGACCACGAGGGCGGTCGGGCTCAGCACCACCAAGACGGGCTTCCTTAGCGACACCACGGCCTTCAGCGGGCAAACCGACATCGTGGTGGGCGTGGTCGACCTGGCTAGCACCGGCAAGGTGGTCTGGGGTGCCCAGTTCGGCGGAACTGGTAATTCGCAATGCACGGCCATTGCCATGGACGCGAGTGGGAACACCTATATCGCGGGCAACTACAACGGCTCGCTCAGCTTCACCTCCGTGCCCAGCGGTGGTAAAACCATCGCGCTTCCGACGGTGAGCACGAGCAACAGCCTCGCTCTGATGTTCGTGGCTGAGTTCGACGCGAATGGCAACGCGGTGGCGGCGCAGACCTGGGGCAGCGCCGGCATCTCCAACATCAATGGCATCGCCGTGGACGGCAGTGGCAACGTGATCGTCGGGGGCAGCATCGCGCTGGCCAACGCCAACTTCGGCGGCTCGGTGGGAACTCTCACCTCGCTCGGTCTGCTCAACGGCTTCGTGGTCAAGCTGAACAACGCTCTCACCACGGCGGCGTGGGGCTTCACCTTCGGGGATGCCACCTTCAACCAGTCGGTCCTGTCGCTGGCCACCTCGTCTACCGGCGACGTGTTCATCGGCGGCGCTTTCGAGGGCAGCCTGGGGGCCAAGCTGAACGGGCTCACCTCGGTGTCCGACACCTCGACGAGCGCATTCGACGCTCAGTTGGCCGCGGCCACCGGAGCCGTGGAGTGTGCGCATAGCTACGGGGATGCGAGCGGCAACCACGGCATGAATGTCGTCAACGTGGCGACGGCGGCGGCGGGCAGCCTGGCCAACGCCGTTACCTACGCTGGCAACTTCTCGGGTACTATGACGCTCGGGAACAGCAGCCTCAACACCCCCAGCTCGGGCACCCCATACGGCTTCATCAGCCATGTGGTCCCGTAGTAGCCAAGCCGGCCGATGGAGCAAGGGGAGCCGGTCATCAAGCTCTTTAGTGGCGAGGTTGAAGCAAAGCGGTGCGACGTTTGTCCATATCGGGTGAGTGCCGCTAACCGATGATTCGCACCTTCTTCAACTTACCGCCCACGTCGCCAACCACGTCGTCGACATTGCTCGTGACGTCGTGCTGGACGAACCTTACAGCGTGCGGGACTATTCATGCTGATGACCAAAGGTGGACTTGTGCTGGCGATCACTTGCCTGGCTTGTTCCGCTAGTACCAGCTTGCACCTGGGGCCAGACGGTTCCGCGGAAGGCGCTGTGCGCGGCTCGGGCGGGACGGCATTGCCTACCGGAGGCGTGACTTCGCAAGGGATACCCGTAGGCCAGGCAACCGCGGAACCGGATGGAGGCACCGGCGGCCAAGCCGACAGGGCCACCCTTGCCGGTGACACGGGCTCTGCATGGGACGATGCGTGCGACCTGTATGCGATCTGGGGTTTGCTGGGCATGAGGGACACTGGAGCGTCTCTGGTGGAGACGGGCTGTGGGCCGGACAACGGGATCCTCCTCGACGGAACGATCGGGCAACTTGTGTTCAACGAGAATGGCCAGATCGTGGACGACACCAACTACTGGGCGGGACCGGATGGGCCCAGCAAGAGCGATTGGCTGACCCATGTCGCCGGTTACAGGTGGTTATGCTTGGCCGGAAGCACCCTGGCGTATACCTGCGTGTCAGGCGGCGACTGACCTCGAGCCTTCGCGGTCGCCCTCAGCGAAGCGACAGCGCAGATACGTTCCCGGCTGACTCTAAATGTTTGCGAGCTGTCCACGGGCGGCGGCGCCTGCCAGGGCGGGAGCAACGGCGCTACACCTGAGCAAGCCCACCGTCTACGAACAACTCTACGCCGGTGACGAAGCTTGCATCCTGGGACGCGAGGAACACCGCCACCTTGCCGATCTCGTCCGGTTGCCCGATTCGCCCAAGCGGAACCATCGACCGCATCTGGGCTTTGAGCCCAGTGCGCTGCTCGTCGGTTTCGACAAGCCCGTCCAGCACCGGCGTCTCGATCGGTCCAGGGCTAATGGCATTGACCCGGATCTTGCGATCCTTGAGGTCGGTAGTCCAGCTTCGGGCGAACGATCGCACGGCCGCTTTGGTCGCCGAGTAGACGCTGAAGGCTGGCATACCCTTCTGCGAGGCAATAGACGCATTCAGAATGACTGAACCGCCGTCAGGGATCAGCGGGAGCGCCTTTTGCACCGTGAAGAGTACGCCCTTCACGTTGGTGTCGAACGTTTGATTGTAGAGCTGTTCAGTGATCGCTCCGAGAGGAGCAAAGCTGCCTCCGCCGGCATTGGCAAATACGACGTCCAGACGTCCCTTTTCCTTCTCGATTTGTGCGAACAAGCGGTCGAGATCGGCTAGTTTCGACGAGTCGGCCTGTACCGCCTTCACATTGTTGCCGATTGCTTTTGCCGCCTTCTCTAACTCTGCCTGCCGCCGTCCAGTGATGTAGACGAAGGCGCCTTCCTTCACGAACTCCCGCGCTGCAGCCAGCCCAATTCCGCTGCTGCCTCCCGTAACCAGTGCGATTTTACCGTCCAATTTGCCTGACATGAGTTTCTCCGTTTCTTCGGTCGATTCTGTACCGTGCGGTTCAGATGTGCGGTGGCATCGGCTGGTTTCAGGGTTTTGAACTCCGTGGTATAAAAATACCACCATGGAGAGACTGAGCCGCCGCCCAAAGCAGGGCCGCCCCAGGGAATTTGCGGAGGATGTGGCTTTGGATGCCGCTATGCATGTGTTCTGGGAAAAGGGTTACGAGGGCGCGTCGCTCGACGACCTGACCGCTGCGATGGGGATCAACCGCTCGAGTCTCTATGCGACGTTCGGAGACAAGGAGTCCCTCTTTCGGCGGGTCATGGATCGCTACCGCGAAGGACCGATGCGTTTCATGCGTGAGGCCCTGGACCTTCCCAGCGCCCGCGCCGTGATCGAAGGTCTCTTGCGGGGCACCGCAGACTTCCTCGCATGTCCCGCGCACCCACCTGGCTGCCTCTCTTTGCAAGGGGGATTGACCTGCGGCAGCGGCATGGAGCGCGTGAAGGAATCGATGGTCGAGTGGCGCAAAATGGGGGCGGTAACCTTGCAGAAGCGCATGCAACGGGCGAAGCAGGAGGGCGACCTGCCTCGTGACACCGATCCCAAAGACCTGGCCCGCTACGTCCTCGTCGTGATGAACGGTCTGGCGGTGCAGGCGGCGAACGGTGCAACGGCTGCGGAGCTCAAACGCGCTACGGAGTTGGCGTTGCGTGCGCTACCCATCTGAATCAGTGGTGTCCCGGGAGTCGCCCATGCTTCGACGCGCAATGAGGCGCCACGCGGGGCGCTTCGTCGACGACACGTTCCCGCCGCGACGGCCCGTCGATCAGGCGGTGACCCGTTCACCGCTGCTTTCACGGCTTGAGATCTGGAGGTACGCGGGGGGCCTTCGGTCCGTCAAGGAGCGCTGCGTCCTTAGAGGGGCCGGCCGCCGGTTTCACTGGGTCACTCCGCTGCCGTCGCTGGGTCCCGTATGGGGCGGTCGGGACCGCGTCCTCGCCTTCGCGGTGCCTGCCCGGTGGTTTTTCCCCGAGGTTGAAGAGGTGAGACCGTGACCCAGACAACCGGCAGCCCCGACCCGACAGACGAAGCCAAGTCGCGCCAGAGCGACGAAGGGGCCCACGGTTGTGACGATGGCCAGGACGCTAAGAAGGTCAACCCGAGCGCAACGCCAGGTAAGCGAAGCAGAGAGGCGAGCGCTCATCAAGCGGCCGTGCAAGCCGGACGCTGCACGAAGGTCCCCTTTGGAGTGCATTCGAAGCAGAAGGGCGGCCAAGGACGAGCGATGCCGGTGGAAACTGCACCTTGGACCAGCCTTCGGGCGCATGAAGCCCTACGAGATTGACGCGGCCAAGTTGCGCAGGTTCGTCGGCCTTCGAATCTGCCTGCTGCGATGAGTCCTGATACGATGGACTGCTCACCTGAAACAAAACGCCGGCTTACGGCGCTGAGTGATGCCGCATGATGATCAGGAGTTGTCACCTGTGCGGGGAACTTGGGCAGAGAGTAGGCAGGGCCGGTGGGTAGCCGCCCGCGTTTGAACTGCTGAGATGGAGTTGGGCGGCGGCTCAACGACCCCTCAGCCGAAGGATCTTGGCGGGCGAGGGCGAGCCTGGCAGCACCCTCGTGCCACGGTCGCCGGAACAGCAGGCGTGATGGTCGGTTTTTCCTGTGCAACGGCTCGGGAGCTCGTCCCTTACGACGCTGTGGTGTCGGGCTTCTCCATTCACCACCAACCCGACCCGCGCAAGCAGACGCTGTATAAGGAGATCTTCGAGCTCCTGCGCCCCGGGCGGGATCTTCCTCAACCTGGAGCACGTCTCCTCGCCGTCGCCGTGGGCGGAAGCGATCCACGACGAGCTTTTCGTGGACAGCCTGTGCCGGCTGCACCCGGGGAAGATGCGCGAGGAGGTGGCGCAGACGTACTATTCTCGCACCGACAAGACCGCCAACCTACTGGCGCCGGTCGAGTCGCAATGCCAGTGGCTGCGCGAGATCGGCTATCGCGACGTGGACTGCTACATGAAGATCTTCGAGCTGGCTCTCTTCGGCGCCCGCCGGCCGTAGCGCCGCACGAGTAACGCCGCCGGCCGCGCGGCGGTCACCCAGCGTGGCGGATTAGTCGGTGCGATGTATCATCGCAAGGCGATGCCGCACGAATTCTCTGAGATCGCCAAGCGCTACCGGGAAACATCGCTTGTCCAGCAGAGCGCCGCGGAGACTCTCTTCCGTTTGCTTGCCATCGGGGGCTCGGAGGATGTGCTCGACGTAGGATGCGGGACTGGCAATCTGACGAGGAAGATTCGGGTGGCGACGTCGGGTAGGGTGGTCGGTATTGATCCGGCGGAAGGGATGATCGAGCGTGCGGCACGCGAACACGGTGACGACGGTATCGATTTCGCGGTCTCGTCGGCCGAAGCCATGCCGTTCCATCAGGAGTTCGACACCATCTTCTGCAACTCCGCATTTCAATGGGTGCGCAACGCTGATAAGGCGGTGGCGGGCTTTGCCGGTGCGCTTCGGGCCGGCGGGCGAGTGGGCATCCAGGCACCAGCGCGCTCAGACTACTGTCCGAATTTTCTTTCGGCCATAGAAGCCATCGCCGCTGACGTCTCTCTTGGTCCAACCTTCACGCGCTTCAAATCGCCGTGGTGTTTTTTCCAAGACGCAAGTGAATACTCGGCGTTGTTTGTCCGCCATGGGTTTCAGGTGCCGTTTGCTGAGATCCAGACGGTCGACTCGACCCATACGCCTTCGCAAGTCTTCGACATCTTCGCCTCGGGCGCGATTGCCGGGTATCTCAATCCGTCCTGGGGCCGCGTGGATCGCGGCGGCAGCCAGAGCGGCGGCTACGTCAAGGAAAGCACGTCGTAGAGATTCGAGTTGAGGTTGCCGTTTCGAACCGATGACGCGGACGACGAGCTGTCACAGCCAATTAACGTCGAGCACCTTGCGCGGCGGGATTGCGATGTAGCTGTATTTGGCGTAGCCGAGCATGGTGGCCGCGTAGGCCTGTCGACCTTCCGGAACGCCGGCCAGCTTGGCTACTGCGGGCGAGATGGCGAGCGCAATCTGCAAATAGCCGGCCCAACAAGTGCCGAGCCCCAGGGCCTCCGCCGCGATCAAGAAGTAGGTCATGGCAATGGTGGCCGCTCCTGGCGCCGTAGGATCGGAAGGGGATGCGTGCGCCAGGACCACGTGGGGGGCGTCGCGCAGAATCCTGTCCTCACCCCAATCCCACGCGGCGACGAAGCGTGCAAAGCCGAGCCGCCCAGCCACAGGATGCTGTTGCGCTACCATGTCGGCCGCGAAGTCCCGCACCGCCTTGGCCAGCGCGCGCACCGATTCCTTGCCACTCAGGACGGTCCAAGCGACGGGTTGTAGGTTCATACCCGATGGGGCGAAGCGGGCGGTGTCCAGCGCACGCGCAATGACCTCGCGTGGTACGAGCTTGTCCCGGTATTTGCGGATCGAACGCCGGCGCTGCAAGAGCTGCTCGGCTTGCTCAGGCAGGAACTCGCGCTCGGATCTTAGCGCGCGCAGCTCGCTGCGGGGCAGGAAGGTCAATGCCAAGGCTCCCGTGCGACAGACCGAAACGCAATGCCCGCAGCGCACACACTCCTCGCCCTTGTTGGACGTTGGACGCGCACCGTTGGGTCCCAGCTCCAGCTCGAGCACCGAGACCGGGCAGGACGCGACGCATATACCATCGTGCGAGCAGAGCTGAGAATCGACAATCACGTGGTTCACGGCGTTACCTCTCGTGGTCTCATACCACGGACGCTGGCAACGCCGAATCCCGCCCTATGGGAGAGGGCCAGGCTGCTGCAGCTCGCACTGCGACCCTGGGCAAGGGATTGGCGCTATCCCGGAGCGCGGGCCGGCGCGCATTCCCGCACGGCCCCGCCCAGTCCGCAATCGGACCGTCGTGCAGGAAGAGGGCCTAATGCCAGTTGGGGCCCGCTGGCACCTTGGACGGCCCCGGCCTGGTTCTTCCGACCGAAAAGGTGCGGCGAATGCCCGCGAGCCGCGTAAGCGCCAGTCTGATAAGTGCCGCGGTACCGAGCTGGTGAACGTGCCCTAGACGCCAGCAGATGCAGCACGGCAACCTTCGCCCTTGCTCCAAAGCGGCCAATCACCGGCAAGCCGAGTGCGTGTGTCCTGCGTGCCACGCCACCACCACCGGTAGCTTGCCCTCCAGGGATGATGCATCCGGGCGGCCCTCGCCCGTGACCACCGCCTGGCGCCATCGCGAGCGTTAGCAGCTGGAAGCGTATCTGACCTGGGCGTTCGTCGTGCTTTGAGCGGTCCTCTTGCCTCAGCTTCGCATGTCTTGGAAACGCCACTTTGCACCGAACGGTATCGAACGGCCGGACGGCGGCCTGGCGAAGAACAGGCCCCACGCACACTCAATCGTCGCGCCAAGGTGCGGCGAGCGGGCTACCGTTGGTCGAAGGCTCGTCCTCTCGTGGATAGGCCTCGAAAATTTCAGTAACCACCTTCGCTCGAATGCGTGGATAGCGCCTTTTCATCAGCTTCGTCACCGTCTGGCCATCGTCGGGGTCTTCATCGTGAACGACACTCACGGTGTCAGACGTTTCGGAACGTTCTATTCGGATGGCGCCGACGAAGGTGACCTGTCCGGCAACTGCGTGGAACGTCGGGAGGAAAACGCCGCGCTTGGCCTGATAACGGGCATATCGGCCATCGTCCGGGGTTACAACGGTGATCCCGTAGGTCTCGCTGCCCCCCCGTGGCGTGACCTTGATGATAATCGTCCCATCTTCTGCCCAGGCACCGTACGCGCTGTGGCCAGGCGACATCCGCCATCCGGCGCGGTTGACCGTTCCCGCTGTTATCGACACGCGGGCGACCGGTTTGACTCTCAGCACGATGACAGCGTCTTTGCTGCTTCCGTCGAATTCGGTGCTCGACGGTAGGCTCATTACCCAGTGCGTACACGAACTCCACAAGATGGCAAAGACTACTAGCGTGCATGCTGCGACTCTTGTGTGCATGATCTGGATTCCCCTTTTTCACTGGATCGAGAGTCTTAGGACACTCAGCAGGAACGCCGACCGTATCCAGGCAATCTTATTCGAAGCCTATGTGGCCAGGCCATCCCTTTCTTCGCCGTCGTGGAAGGCACCGCCGGCCGAGTCGCGGCGTCGAGAAGCGCAAGCCCAAGCGAGAGGCGAGGAGAATCGCCCGTGGCATGAGGGACGCCTGTCATGACGGCGAGCCTTCCCAATCGATGCGACCCGAGACGGCAGTACTTATGGCGCTGGCGGCGTCGCCTGGCCAAACTCATTGTTGCCCCAGCAGGCGATGGTACCGTCCGTTCTCACCCCGCAGACAAAATCAGAACTCGCACTGATGGATGCGAAGGCGCCTGCTGGCGGCGTAGCCTGGCCAGAGGAGTTGTCGCCCCAGCAAGCGATGGTGCCGTCCGTTCTCACCCCGCAGGCAAAAGCAGAACTCGCACTGACGGATGCGAAGGCGCCTGCTGGCGGCGTAGCCTCGCCATCGCTGTTGTCGCCCCAGCAGGCGACGGTGCCATCGGTTTTTACCCCGCAGGCTAGGAGATCGCCCGCATTGACGGATGCGAAGGTGCCGGCCGGCGCCTTAGCCTCGCCAATGGTGTTATCGCCCCAGCAGGCGACGGTGCCATCGGTTCTCACCCCGCACCCTACAAACTCGCCCGCACTGACGGATGCGAAGGTACCCGCCGGCGGCGTGGACTCGCCCAAGGTGTTATCGCCCCAGCAGGCGACGGTGCCGTCAGTTCTCACCCCGCAGACAAACGCCCCGAGACTGATGGATGCGAAGGTGCCTGAAGGCGGCGTAGCCTGGCCGTTGGCGTTATCACCCCAGCAGGCTACGGTGCCGTCGGTTCTCACCCCGCAGGCAGAATCAGAACTCGCGCTGACAGATGCGAAGGTGCCTGCCGGCGGCGTAGACTCGCCATAAGAGTTGTCGCCCCAGCAGGAAACGGTGCCATCGGTTCTCACTCCGCAGACTAATAACCCGCCCACACTGACGGATGCGAAAGTGCCTGCTGGCGGCGTGGCCTGGCCTTTGGAGTTATCGCCCCAGCAGGCGACAGTGCCATCGGTTCGCACCCCGCAGGCAAGCTCCCTGGCCGCGCTGACCGACACGAAGGAGGGCCCCGAACCAAGCACTTCGGTCCCACCAGAACCACCCAGGCCTTCGGTACCGGCCGTGCCGGCCGCATTCCCTTGGCCACCCTGACCGCTGGCTGCACCCTCGGAGGTGGCTCCACCCAGGTTGTCGAGGGGAGTTCGCCCACATCCGGTCACCAAGAGCAACCAGAGCGCCCATCGGCCCCGAGCCTCGGCATGCAATGTGTTCCGGAGCTGCTTGAGGCTCGTCGACTTGGTAGGCATGGTTCCAACCGACTCCCGTTCCGCCGCAACATTCTACCGGATGACGAGCCCAGGTGGCGCATTATGCCAAGCGCATTTTGCGGACGAGCGTGGTCGCGCCGAGTCGCCTAGACGGCAATTGACGCTTTCGGGCAATAGCGGCAATCGACATTGTTCCACCGCTGATGTTGCTGCCAGGACTGAGAGCAGAGGCTGGCAATGTCGGCGCTGGGGCCTCAAAATTCTGAGAGCCCGGCTCTGCTATAATCCGGACAAGCCATGAGTCTTGGGCTGGGCTAATAAGCCAGGGCTCTGGCACGGTCGTTGCGTTCCTGCGAGCAGGGAAAGGACTGCGATGCGCATCTCGCCTAGCTTTGCTGTTTTGGCCTTGGTTGTGTTGCCTACGGCCGCTTGTGATGAGACGGGGCTTAGCAGCATCGATGCGGGAGGGTTTCAGCTACTCCCGCCTTCAGGCGTGCTCACACCCGCCAACGGAGGAGCCGGATTTAGCTCCGGACCCTCGGCGGGACCGTTCGGCTCCGCCACAGACGGCGGGGGTCTCGACGGTTCGCTCTCTAGCACGGCCGGTATCCCATCGATAGTGCTTCCCTCAGATGACGCGGGATTGGCTGGCCCGCCTCCGATGAGTCAGGCGGACCTCGTCACGCTGGCTTCCGGGCAGACCTGCCCTTGGGGCATGGCCATCGACGACACGAGCGTCTATTGGACCACTTGCGGTGATCCAACCGGGGGCAACGTACTCAAGGTGTCAAAGGCGGGCGGCGAGGTGGTTGCACTCGGGTCGGGTGACCGACTATCTGGCATCGCGGTCGCAAACGGGAGCGTCTACTGGGTGGCGGGAACCTCGGATGCGTCGAGCGGTGCGATCATGGAGATCCCGGTTGGTGGCGGCGCCATGACGACGCTCGCTTCTATGTCAGGTGACCCCGCCCACATTGCTGCCGACTCCTCGTGCATCTACTGGTCGGAGATAATGGCTGGCACCGTCATGAAGGTACCTATCACCGGCGGCGAGGCCACGACGATCGCCTTGGCCGAGACGCCATTTTGGATTGCGCTCGGCGAAACGGATGTCTTTTGGATGGGCCAGGGAGTAATGAAGGCTCCTAAGGCGGGGGGCACAGCAACGGCGCTCACCCCCTCTTCGTTTCTCACGCTTCTGCCCGCCGGCCTCGCGGTCGACGCAACCAACGTCTACTTCACGTCGGGGTCTCCAGGAAGCATGTCGGCAGTGAGCACGGTTTTCGTGCAGGGAGGAGCGATAACTCCCATCACGTCGGGCGCACAGTCTTCTATTCCTGGGCCCATTGCCATCGACGACACGCGAGCTTACTGGGCGGATGATGGTTCCAACGCGGTCTATGCCGTGCCTCTGTCAGGAGGCACGCCCACCACGCTCGCCATCGACCAGAATAACGTTGTAGCAATCACGGTGGATGGTTCCGCCGTGTACTGGCTCGTCAACCCCAACTCGAGCACTGGTCAAGGAGCCGTGATGAAGCTCTCGCTGACTGCGTTCTAACGCTACGAGTTTAGGCTCGACGCGGCCAAGACAAGGCCCGCCCCCAGTTGCGCATCCTTCCCGCGCCCTGGGGAATTTCCGCATCGACACGGCATGCCGGGTTTCCTCCCGGGTGGTCGACGCGACAGCACACGCCACCGTCTGCTCGTGTGCTGCTCACGATGTGGCCTTGATTGAGCTCGCCGAGGCAGAAGCGCTCAGCTTGCGGGCAGGAATTCCGTAGCCCAACTGGATAGAGCATCGGCCTTCGAATCTGCCTGCTGCGATGCGTCCTGATGAGATGGACTGCTCATCTGAAACAAAACGCAGGCTTACGGCGCTGAGTGATGCCTCCTGATAGCCTGGAGTGGTCACCTGTTCGGGCAACTTGGGCAGAGAATGGGCAGAGCCGGTGGGTAGCCGCCCGCGTTTGAACTGCGGAGATGGAGTTGGGCGGCGGCTCAACGGCCCCTCAGCCGAAGGATCTTGGCGGGCGAGGGCGAGCCTGGCAGCACCCTCGTGCCACGGTCGCCGGAACAGCCAGGAGTGATGGTCGGTTTTTCCTATGCACATCGAGCCAGTTCTTCCGTAGCATGGGCCCGTGTTGTGGCGCCATGGCGTTCTCGCGCTCACGCCCACCTGGGGCGAGGAGAGAAACATCGTCCTTGCGTCTTCCTTCGTGGCCGATGCCCTACGTCGTGAGGAAGGTTGCGAATATCTGCCGGTGGACGAAGCTCTCCGGCGTTTCGAGTGGCTGAAGCGCCAACCAATGTCCTCATGGAAAGTCCGGCAGTTTGTTTCCGATGCCGGGTTGCGCGCAAACTTGTGGGAGATGAACGATTGGGAGGTCGCCAATTTTATCCGCGTTGCCATCGAGAGGCGCTCCGTGTGCGGCCTGCGCAAGATCGACAAGGCAGGCAAGCGGGTCGACGCAACCACGGAGCAACGCCGGCTCGTCAGGAATATCGAGAAACAGACGCGAGGGCACCTTAACTTCTCCGGCCGCCAGTACAAGTTGGTCGTCGACGTGGATCTCGGCCAGGTGCCCGGCCGTAACAGCTACGAGGTGGCCGGCCGCGACGAAGCTCTGCGCGTGCTCGATGGCCTGGCTAAAGAAGCAGGCGCGGCCGGCGACCTTGGCGCTCTCCTCGTCCAAGCGAGCGCGAAGCTGACCCCCGATTGGCGCCCGCCTCGCCAGCCTGACGGGCTGATCCTGCTTCGGCGCATCCGCCAATCGAACACTCCCGTGAAGGACACGGGACCGGCCATCACGCCGTCGCAGATGAAGGACATCCTCTATAAGAAGAGGGTCGTCTCGATTGCCTGGAACGCGGCGGAGGCCTGGTGCTCCGAAGACGCCACCGCAGAGGGTAAGACGAAGAACTATGCGCCTGGAGACTCCGTCGAAGTGACATTCCAGGAACACGACGGATCCCAGCACCAAACGGTGACCACGACCGTTGCAAGCGACAGCTTCGGCGCCCGCTGGACGGTCACAGAGATCCTGCCGGTCAAGAGAGGCGGCCACTTGGCGCCCGACTTGAAGATGGATGCGACGGCCGAGGGCGTGACATCACCCAAACCGCTCGCCGTCATGTTCATCACCCAGCTGAACAAGGTGGTCCACGTCCAGAATCGCACCCATTTCGAGCTGTCGTTGACGGACAACGTGGTCCTCGTCGGCAGCGAAATCAAGTACGTCAAGGGGTGGGGCGGCGAGGTGGTCAAGCTCGGCAACAAGGTCCCGGCAGGCACTGGGGGCTTGCTGGATGGCCAACTGTCCTGGTCCGGATACCGATGGATGAAGAGCGTGGGACTTGGCAAGAGATTCTGGGACGGCACCGCTTGGCAGAATCTTCCCGCCGGGTTTGTGTTGGCCGACAGCAACAATTTTTCTGTAGGGTTCTACCTGCAAGACACCAGCTTCACCTGTCAATACGGCGGGACCTGGCCCGAAGCCTTCACCGACTGGAACATCGACGCCGACGACAACCGGAGAATCATCGCGGCATGGACGAACAACATCGAGAAGACGTGGACGGGAAAGTTCGATCTCAAACGCAAGGAATGCAAGAGCAGCGACAAGCGCTGCTGCCGCTATTCAACGAAGGCGGTCGTCGCCTTCTCCAAGCAGGCCACCTTCTCGACGGGAATGCTCATCGTAGCCGACGGCAACATTCGATCGAATGATTCCCTGCTGTTCCTCGGCGAAACCAGAATCGCTGTTGCCGCCCACGAGTTCGGCCACCACCTCGGCAATCCCGACGAGTACGCCGGCGCGGCGGTTGACACATCGCTTAATTCGGATGGCGCGACGAATGGCATCGACCCAGATTCGATCATGGGACAAAACCTCACCAAGGTGAAGGCGAGGCACCTTCGCGAGATTTGCAAAGTGTTCACCGACGCTGTGACGGGCGCGTTCGGCAAGTCCTATCACTACTTGGTGGTGCAGCCATGACGGGTCCCGCGCAGGGTCGTCTCATGGTGCCTGCTGTGTTGCTCGCATTGATGTCGGTCGCGCTGCCGGGTTGGGGACGCCCGGCACAACCAGATCGGGGGTCTGATATGTCCGAGAGAAGCGGAAGGGTCACGAGATTCGAGAGCGTTGAATATACGACGCAGGGTGGTGCCGACCTCGGGTTTGGCCTGCACGAGCGAGAAACGCGTTTGCGCGTCGACCTCGACACGCGCGTAGCCTTCCTCAATCGCCATCAGCCCACGTCGACCGAGGGTGGAGAAGCGATCGGAACTTTCCGTGCCACCCTGTCGCCCGACCTGGTGTCGCGCCTGCAAGAGGACCTGGCGCGCGCGGACCTCGGGCAGATCCCGTCGGGCAACGCGGGCGGGCCGGGCACGAGCCTCATCCGAATTCGCGCCCTGGGGGCGGCCAAGGATCTCACCGCCAGCTTCTCCAGTCGCGACATGGCGACCCTGGACAAACTGGAGAGCCTTCTTTCTCTGCTCGACGACACGGTCGGTCTGGTGGCCCAGCACCCTTTCCAGGCCATCCGCTTGGAGCTGCAGGTGCAACACACCCCGAGCCGGGCTTTTGTTATCAAGATCGAGAACGTAGGAACCGAAACCGTGGCCATTCCCGATCTCGAGATGCTCAGCCACGAGTCGCGAGACCAGCCCGATCACGGGATTGGCGTACGGGTGGCGGCCAATCCACCCGAGCGCCCGGGCTACACCACGCCGCCACTTCGTTGGTCGCGCGTCGAGGCCGGGCCCGCGGACGGACCACATGCTCACCCTCTCCTGCTGCCCCCGGGGGGCGCGCGTGACATCTACGCCACCGCGTGGGCGGAGTCTTGTCCGTCGGGACAGCTTCTCGCCCAGGCCTTCTTCTCGTTCTACGCTGGCCCCGCGGTCGTGGATGGGCATCTCATGATGCGAGGACATGCCCTGTCGACAGGCCTGGATCTGGCGCGCTAGCGCGGGGAACAAGGGGCTCGTCAGAAGCAGGCCGTCTGCAGCTCAAGGCTCACGGATAGCGCCAGACGCTGCCTGGGGTGGGCCTGCTGCAAGGCCCGCGCTTGCCGCGCCGAGCCCAGCGGATCCTGGCGCCAGTGGGCGTGAGCGCGAACCTCCATCGCAGCTTAACCAGCTAGAGTGCGACTGGGGTGAATCTGTCCTCTGGCGGGCAGCCAGATGGGACAGGCGTCGTTTTTTCGCGCCCTTGTGGCCAGGCCCGGGCAGAAGTGGGCAACCCACTTGCCCGCCAAGGCCCGGCCGCTTGGTGCACACTTGGTGCTGGCGCTCGGCCCCAGGGCCGCATACCAGCGCGCAGCGTCGCGGGTGAACCCGATGACCAGACATGGTTCTTCCGCCGCGAGCGAACCGATCTGGTGGCAGAACCTTTCGGACTGACGGTTGTCTACCAATTAGATGAAGATACGAGGTCTAGCCTTGGGTCTTGTAACCTTCGTTGGCCTGGTTTGGCCGAGCTTCGCCGCAAGCCGCGAGGCGCAGGCCCAGGCGCCCAAGGCAGAAGAGATTCGCCCCTGCGATCCCAAGGGCGCCGCTTACGCGGCCGCTCGGGCCGATCTCGATGCAATCGATGCCGCCATCAAGAATCTCGCGCCGGCTGCAGATTTCGCTGCGCTCGTCAGCCGGATCACGGATCTGACCCGCCGGCCATGTTTCGAGCTCATGGGGGCAATCTCGGGTAGCCCGACTTCGGCGCTTTCGCTACAGACCTACTGGAATGACGGCGGCTATTCGCGCCTGCTCGGATATCTCGAGCTGGGCAAGCGTACGCGCGTCCTGTGGGTCGAGCCGTCTTTCCGAAGGGCGCTGACCAGCGAGACCAATCCGACAGACCGTCTCCGCGGTCTGCTTTGTCCCGCGGCCGACCAGGCGTGCGCCGCTGAGACCCGAGGCTGGGAGATCCGGGCGAAAGCCACCTTTCTACGCGCGGCAAAGATCGAGGCCGAGGTGAGGAAATCGGAGGCCCGAGAATGGGACCACCGGCACGCCCGGACAGGGCGGGCTGCCAACGATTGCGAGGGGATCGCCAAAGGCGCGCCTGCGAGCGAGCGCTTCATTAGATTCCGCGACTGTCTTGAAGACGAACCCGACAAGCGGGTGGCGCTGCCAATAGGGCACCTGCGGGCGCCGTTGCAGGGATGGCTCGTGATTTCGGGACGGCGGGGTCATTACCACTTCTGCGACGACACCCGAGCCTATGACCTTGCGACCGGTTCTGCCTTCCGGGTGGGTACTTGCAGCTCGCTTGCGCTTTTACCGGGCGGCGCTGTCGATCATCGGGCTACCGACGACGGTCGCCTGCCCGTCGTCGAGATGGGCCGCCTGCCGGCCGAGGCATTACGCGAGGCCACGTGGGCGCTGCTACTCATGGACGAGGTTGACAAGGAGGTACGGGTGGAGGGCTGGGGACGACCAGTACCTACGGGGATTCGGATCGCAGCACTAGGGGATCACGCAGGTGCGTTCCACTGGTCGGGAGGATCCTTCACTACTTCGAGCGGTGATACAGAACTTGCGTGGAGCTATCTGGATTCAGAGGAGGTCAAGTCAGGGACACTCACCTGGCCCGAAGAGCGCAACGATCCAGAGCGCGACCACGCTCTGACCCTGCTCAAGGTGGCCGAGGCGGGCTTCGCTCCCGGCTGCCCCGCGGCTCCACCCCCGCTGTCCTCGATCGATGCGCGGCCTCGACTCTCTGCCAATCGTCTGGACACAGACCAGACGAGCCTCGATCGGGCTGCCCGACTCATCGAGGACGCCTGGCAAGAGGCTCTGGCCAAACAACGCACGTGCGCGCACTAGGATGGGTCATCCATCCAGCGCGTTCAACTCGACGATGCGTTGAAACTCGGTCAGGAACTCGGAAAAGTTCTGCGCCAAGAAGCGAACGATTCGGCCGTTTTCGAGTAGCGCCCGGATGTACCCGCGCGCGATAGTTAGCGCCATTACGTGCTCGTTGTACGTCTCATCCAGCATGCGGAAGTCTTTTTCCTGCACCCGCATCTCGTGTTCGATTCGAGCCAGATGGGGTGTGCGGTGGTACGAAGGCGGCCGGCGCCGATTCAAGACCAACGCCACTCGCGAACTCGCCGAGCAGGTACTCGCCAAGATCGTGAAGGAGAAGGCGGTCGACGACGCGGGCGTGCGACACGATTACAGCAAGTCCCCGAACCTCGAGGCCTTGGCGGCAGCATGGCTCGAACGCAGGAAGATGACTCATCGGTCAGCTAGGGATGAGCGATGCCGGTGGAGGTTGCACCTCGGACCAGTTTTCGGGCGCATGAAGCCCTACGAGATTGACGCGGCAAAGTTGCGCAGGTTCATCGAGCGCAAGTTGGCCGATGGTCTGAACCCAACGACAGTCGGCCACTGCGTGCGCCAGTTGAGCACGTTCTTCTCCGACATCGTCGAGGCTGGGCACGCCCCATCAAACCCGGTGGGCAGCCTGCCGCGCTCCACCCGGCGGCTCTACAAGTCCACCTACGACACGAGGTCAACGCCTTTCCTCGAACGGCCGGAGGACATCAGGCGCCTCTACCTCGCCTTGCCCGAGCCTCATAATACGATCTTCATTTTCGGGGAACAGACCGGATGCAGGGCGGGGGAGGTTCTCGGCATGCACTGGCGAGACATCGACCTGCCAGGCAGGAAGATTCATGTCCGCCAGCAGATGCAGGACGGCAAGCTGTGCATGCTCAAGGACCGCGAGTCGCGCATCGTGCCGCTCGCCACCTCCCTGGCGCCCATCCTCGAGGCCTGGAAGCTCAGGACCGGCGGCGTGGGACCACTCTTCACGCCGACCCACCCAACGCGGGGCGGTCGGCCCGACATTGGACACCCTGCTCAGTTCATCCGCCCCGGCACGGTTCACAAGGCGCTGGCTGCGGCGTTGAAAGCCTGCGAGCTACCCAAGATGACCCTCTACCAGTGCACGCGCCACACCTTCGCATCGCAATGGGTCATGAACGGCGGCTCCATGGAGGAGTTGGCCAAAATCCTGGGCCACTCGTCCACGGCCACCACCCAGCACTACGCGCACCTTGCCCCGGACTTTTTCGGTCCGAAGGCGTTCGACATGGTCGCGGTAGATCTCACCCGCCCGGCCGGGAACGTGGTACATCTTGCGCACTCTGGCGGTACACTTGGGCAGAGAATAGGCAGCGCTCACCAAAATGGCGCAGCAAGACATATAGCCTAACTATTTTAAATCACAAGGTTTGCGTCCGTAGCTCAACTGGATAGAGCATCGGCCTTCGAAGCCGAGGGCTGGGGGTTCGATTCCCTCCGGACGCGCAGGTTGAAACCTATGCAATTCTAGTGGCTTGCGCGATCGGGCTGATCCGCCGGTCAGCGCGTCATTTGGCTCTTGCACCACTAATGCACCAAATGGATCGCCTTTTGCGACGGTTTTGGCGTCGCTCGCGGGCCTGCGGAAGGACAGTAGATCGATTTCACGGCGGAGGTACTCCGGCGCCAAATGGCCGTAGACTAGGGTGTACGCTGAATGTCCTTGATCGTGGCCACAATCCCCAAAGTGGCTCGGGCGAGACGCTCAAAATTCTGAGGGTAAGACGAATCGTTCGATGTTGGCCGCCATCGCGCACCCAGATCGCTCGGCGCCGCAAGCCGGCGTCTTGTCTCAGGGGAGCAGTCCATCTTGTCGGGCCGCACAGCGGTTAGGCTGGTTAGCCAGCTGAGTCAGCCGTATGCGGCATGCTTGTTTTCTGCTTAAGTGTCCCGCCAGAATGCGCCATGCGTATCCAAGCGATTCTATGCGCTCGGTCAGATCGAGAATCTCCGCGGCTGGTCATCGTTGCCCGGGTCGTCGCCTTATGGCACTCATCAAGACGGCGCGCGCCGCGTATGTAAGCGAGCCACGGATTCCGCTATCCAGTCTTCCCACTTTTCCATGTCTACCCCCTCGCACACCCCGATCCGCTGGCGCGCGCTTTTCCACCTTGGCGTGGTCTACGTGGTCTGGAGCAGCACCTACCTCGCCATCCGCGTGGCCGTGCGACCGGGAGCCGGATTTCCGCCCTACGCGATGGCCGCGAGCCGCTCGCTGCTGGCTTGTCCCTTGCTGCTGGTCTGGGCACGTGCGCGCGGGCTACGCATCCGGCCGACCAGGCGCGAGCTGGCCGTGCTCGCGACATCAGGCCTCCTCTTGTGGACTTTCGGCAACGCCCTGGTGGTGGTGGCCGAGCAGCGGGTGTCGAGCGGGCTAGCGGCGCTCCTCATCGCAACGACGCCCCTCTGCGTCGCGCTGCTGGAGGCTGTCGTGGATCGGCACCTGCCGGCGCTGACGGTGGCCGCCTCGCTGTTGGTCGGTTTCCTGGGCACCGCGCTCGTCGGCTATCCCGCCATCGGGAACGGAGTCCCGGCCGATGTCGTCGCCGTCGTGCTGCTGGTCGTCGCCGCGATGAATTGGGCCGCCGGCTCGCTCCTGCAGCGCCGACGTCCCCTCGCTCTGGACGCTAGGGTTAGCGCCGCCTATCAGATGCTCTTCGGCGGCCTCGGTGTTGCCGCCCTATCGCTCGGCCTGCGCGAGCCACTACCGAGACCGACGGCGTCGGCCTGGCTGGGCTTCGCCTTTCTGCTCGTTTTCGGCTCGCTCATCTCTTTCACCTCCTTCCTCAAGGCTCTGCAGCTCTTGCCCACTCGGGTGGTGTTCACCTACAGCTATGTCAACCCCGTCCTCGCGGCATTCTTGGGCTGGGTCGTCCTCGGCGAACGCCTAACGGGGCCGATCCTGCCCGGCGCGGCCCTGATCCTGCTCGGGGTGGCCGGCGTCTTCTACGGAGAGCGCTGAGCCGGCCGGCTCTGGCTGGCGCGAAGACCGACGCGCAACGCGATCATGCCACGTGTCGCAGGTTGCGCATGGCCGCGTCGATGGCGCTCCGTACGATCGCGATTCCCTCCTCGGCCTGAGCGGCGGTGATCACGAGTGGTGGCAGAAGTCGCAGCGTGGCATCGCCGCGCCCACCGAGCTCGCAGAGCAGCCCCCGGTCAAAGGCCTCCTTGCGCACCTGGCGGGCGAAGCGTGATGCGATGGCACCGGTCTCGGGATCGGCGAACTCTAGCGCAATGCTGAGCCCCTTCACCCGGGTCTCGAAGAGGTAGGGACAAGCAATCGTGGCAAGCACCGCGGAAATCTCCTGGCTGCGTCGGCACACAGCCTCCAAGATGCCTTCCTCGCGGAACACGCGCAGCGCCGCGGAACCGGCGGCCATGGCAAGCTGGTGACCGCGAAAGGTCCCGATGTGCGTGCCCGGCTCCCACAGGTCGAGCTCCTTGCGGTAGATGATCGCGGCGATGGGCAATCCGATCCCGCCCAGCGCCTTCGAGGTGACGATCACATCGGGGAGAACGTCGAAATGCTCGAAGGCCCAGAATTTCCCGGTTCTGCCGAATCCCATTTGAATCTCGTCGGCGATCCAAGGTACTCGGGCGCGCTGGCTCGCTCCTCGGGTGCGCCGGACGAACTCGCCGGGCGGGATGATGCCGCCACCCTCACCCTGGACCAGCTCCATGATCACCGCAGCCGGTTTGGGAACGCCGGAGTGCGTGTCGGTGAGCATGGTCTCGAAGAGCGACGCGCAGGCGGTTCCGCAAGACGTCTTGCGCAGCCCGAGCGGACAGCGCGCGCAGTAGGCGAAGGGAGCGAAGGCCACCCCAGGCATGAGCGACTGAAGCTGTTCGCGCGCCTCGACCAGCGAGGTCACCGAAAGCGCGCCGGTTGTCATGCCGTGATAGCTGCCCATGAACGCGATGACGCCGCCACGCCCGGTGGCGCGCTTACACAGCTTGAGCGCGGCCTCCACCGCGTCCGAACCGGTTGGCGCACACCAATGGATCTTCATTTTACCCGCCAAGCCGCGCGGCAGGGTTTGCAGAAGCTCGGTGGTGACTTCGTCGCGCGCTGGAGTGGGGAAGTCGAGGGCGTGCACCAATTTGCGGAGCTGAGCTTCGACGGCCTCGACCACCCGGGGATGATTGTGCCCGAGCGCCAGCACGCCAGCGCCGGCAAAGAAGTCGAGATAGCGCCGGCCATCGACGCTGAAGACCTCGGCACCTTGGGCTCGCCCGATGGCGATAGGCAGGCCCCGCGGGTAGGTTCGCGCCATCGATTCCCGCGCCGCCTGGCGAGCTAGCAGCTCGGCCTCCGACCAATTGCTGGCCCCGATATCGCACGTCCACGCCTCCGCCCCCGGAGTCAGCTGACGAGGTTCGGGCGTCGCCAGCGGGATCGCGACGTCGCTCGACACTTCTGCCTTCGTGACAAGGTTCTCACTGAACATGGCTTGGCCCGTCCTTTGGTTGGGGCGAATCGAATCGCTGCGCCGTCCCGCCGAAATGTCGAGACAGACGCGCCACCGGCATCAGGATGAGAATCTCGGCGCTGTCAAAGATCGGGTCGATGCACGGCTCGCCAAGAACTCGGCCGCCCAGGAGGAGGTAGGTCCTGATGAGAGGGGCGACGTCACCCCAGCCGACGTCTCCGGCGATCTCGACAGCCTGCGCCACCTCGTGGATGGGAACCACGCCGCAATCATCGACCAGCTTGCGCGCGCGCAGAATCCTGGCGATGGCGTGCACCCGGGCCGGATCGCGCTCGAACAGGGTCCCGCAGCCCATCAGGTAGTCCACCCCCGAGCGACTCGCCATCCAGGTGACGAAACGAAACATCATGGCCACCGCGTTCGATGCCCGATAGGCAGGGTGAACGCATACCCGTCCGATCTCCAGGATCCGCTGGTGCCTGCGTAGCAGCGGCTCCAGCTTGAACTCCGTGCTGGAGAAGTACCGCCCCATGCGCTGCGCGCCCTCGGGCAGAAGGACGCGGGCGGTGGCGACCGGCTTGCTCCCATCCCAGACGGCTATGTGCTCGCAAACCTCGTCGAATTCGTCTTCGTCTATGCCGGGTTGCGCACAGCCCACGTGGGCCCCCATGGGCGAAAAGACCTCATGCCGCAGACGACATACCGCCCTTCGCTCGTCGGGCGCACTCGCCAAAGCAATGCGCAGTCGTTCAGTCGGGACGGTCGCTGCCTGGACGAGGCTGTCTTCGTGTTCCAAGGTGACTCCAGAATTGGGGCATGAGGGCAGACCGCCGTGCATGGACGGATGGGCGTTACCGCCCGTCGTCGCCGCACAGCCAACCCGCTGGAACCTGCCGTGCGCGTCTTCCTCGTTTGCTCTGCTCACGCAACATACACGCAGCGAAAGCGATACAATGTAACGACTTTGCAACTGGTGGCCTTCGCCAGGAGGGCGTCGTCTGAGAAGACGTGTCCGTCTTGTCACCGACTCGCCACTCAGTAGGGAGAAGATGTCCGGTTCACGATGTCAGTCGAAAGGCCCGGCGCACTCATCGACCTTCGCAGTACCATCCGGCGTCGCAACCTGCGCGCCCTGTTTAGCCTGGTCGAGCCAGCGCTCGACCGAATGCTCGGGATTGGCGCGATCAACCGGGTGTACGCCCAAGCGTTAGCGACCCGAGAGCAGGAGCGATTCTTTCCGGCTGTCTTGCGCGCTATGGACGTCAATTACCTCGTCAGCGATGCCGAGCGAGCAAGGATTCCCAGCCACGGGGCGGTGATCGTGGTCGCCAACCACCCCTTCGGTGGCATCGACGGCCTGATCCTCGGCGACATCCTGACGAGGGCTCGGCGGGATGCGCGCATCCTGGCCAACCAGCTTCTGCTGCGCATACCGGAGATCAGACCGTGGATTATCGCCGTGGACGCGGACGCGCGACCGAGCTCGGCACGCGCGAATATACGCTCGATGAGGCGGGTGATCCGCTGGACACGCGATGGCGGCCTCATCGGCATATTTCCGTCAGGCACGGTGTCGCATCTACGCCTGGGCAGTGGCGTTCACGATCCGGCGTGGCATCCCAACGTCGCCGCCCTCGTGCGCATGACCGGTGCCACGGTGGTGCCGATTTACTTCGAAGGACAGAACAGCCTACCCTTCCAGCTCGCCGGTCTGCTGCACCCCGGGCTGCGCACACTTCTGCTGGCCGCCGAAGCCGCGAAGCGCAGGCACTCGACGGTTCGCGTACGCGTCGGGTGCCCGCTGACCCAAGAGCTGGCGTCGCGCTATCCGGACGACGAGGCTTTGATTCAGTACCTTCGCCGCCAGACCTATGCGCTCCGGGCGTCCTCTATTTGAAGGAGCTAGGCGATGGCGTCCTTGGCTGCCTTCACCGGGCGGCCCTTGACGACCTTGCGGGCGGGCTTGGCCTTGAAGATCGTCGCCTCTTTGGTAAAGGGGTTGATGCCTTTCCGCTCTTTGGTGGCTGGCTTCTTAACCACGACCATGCGAACGAGCCCGGGCACGACGAAGATGCCATTCTTCTTCAGCTCGGCGTGGCCGATGGCACCTACCGACTCGATGATGCCTTTCACATCCTTGCGGGTGAGCTTGCCTTCGAATTGGTCGGCGACTTTTTGCACCAGATCAGACTTGGACAGGGGGCCTTTGGGCATCGTGATTTCCTCGGGGTTGGTGGTTGCCGGAGCCTGGGTCAAGTAACGCCAAGCCGGGATCAGCATACTCGAAGGCCAGAAAAAAGGAGCACGATCTTGGGTCAGGTGTAGATCATGGCGCGACCATGTCGAAGACGTTGGCTGGCATCTGGTCGGTATTGCCAATCCCGCTGGTGGCGCTAGTGCCGGTGCTGCCGCCATTGGCGACGGGATGTGGTCGAACCCCCCTCGACCAGGTGGATACCGAGGCGTCCGCTGCCGGCGCTTCCAGCGACGCGGCGCCGACGAACCCGGCGGTTGTCTTCGGTATGTCCTGCAGGGACGAGCTTGATTGTCCAGCGAGCTCCATTTGCTGCGACGGCTCGAGCGAGAGCTGCGATGGCGTCAGGTTGCCAGCGGGGGACGGCACGAGCGCCGGAGAGCTCACGATAGAGGCGGGCGAGCTGACCGTGAGTGACACCATCACCGGCTTGCTCTGGCAACGCGATGGATCCTCGGCGCGGTCAGGGTGCAGCGGCAGTGCCAACCTGACCTGCAGCCGGGACGAGGCCGAGGCCTACTGCGCTTCTCTCAGCCTGAGCGGAGTCTCGGGCTGGCGTCTGCCCGCGCGCATGGAGCTCATGACCATCCTGAATCTCACGGCCGCCTCCGGCGCGACCATCGACCAGGCCACGTTTCCGAGCACGCCCGAGGGCGAGTTTTGGACCTCATCGCCCTATGCCGCCTCATCCGACGATGCCTGGGGCGTCTCCTTTGCTGGCACGTTTCCCTACAGTCTCGTGGCCAGCGGCGGCGCCGAGCTGAGAGCACGCTGCGTCCGTGGCTCACGCTGTTATCCGACGTCCCGCTTCCTGGTCTCGGATGGGCTGGTCACCGATACGCTCACCAGCCTGGTCTGGCAGCAAGAGGAGAGCTCCGCCGGCATGACGTGGAGCGATGCGCAAGCTTACTGTGCGACCGTCGGCGCAGGCTTTCGCCTGCCCACGGCGAAGGAGCTGGCATCCCTGGTCGACCTGACCGTAACGACGGGACCGACGCTCGACCAGACGGCGTTCCCGGACGCGGCCCCGGAAGAGCTCTGGACATCCTCGCTGTTGGCTGGCTCGTCCGACTATGCGTGGAGCATCTTCTTCTACGACGGTACCTCGTTCCTCAGCGACGTGAGCTACACCTACCGCGCGCGCTGCGTACGCTGAGCAGGAGGTGAGCCACTCTTCGCCCGATTGGCAACTCGTGCGCTTCGGGCTAGGTTGGCGCCAACCCGCATGGGACGCAAGCGCGACAAACGATCCGCCGGGCAGGCCACGAGCACACTCGAGCGAGAACCTCTCCTCGTCGCCATCGCGCCCGCGGCGGCGCTCATGCTGCTCGCCTTCGTGGTGTACGCGCCTACCTTGACCGCGGGCTTCATCTGGGACGACGGCCGAGCCATCACCGATAATGCGGACCTTTGGGTGCGGGGCGGGCTCGCCCACATCTGGGCGGGCAGCCATGACTTCGACTATCTCCCGGTCAAGAGCTCGATCCTCTGGCTGGTCTATCAAATATTCGGCGCGAGCCCGGCGCCCTACCATGTGCTCAACGTGGCAGCCCACGGCACCAACGCGATCCTGCTCGTCAAGGTCTTGCGCCGTCTGGAGATTCCTGGCGCTTGGCTGGCTGGGCTGGTCTTCTTGGTGCATCCCACCCATGTCGAATCGGTAGCGTGGGTTTCAGAGTGCAAGAACACGCTATCGACCTTGTTCGCGTTGCTCTCGGCACTGGAGTGGCTCGCCTTCCAGCGTAAAGGCGAGGCCAGAAGCTATGGGGGGGCCATGTTCTTCTTGCTCTGCGGGCTACTATGCAAGCCTGAAGTCGTGATTCTCCCGGCGGCGTTGGTACTCTGCTGGTGGTGGCAGCGCGGTCGCGAGCGGAGACCCGCGCCAGAATTGGCAGGATCTACAGGATCGATGGCCTCCTCAGGATGTGCGGAACCTGGTCGGTTCTTCCGAGCCATAGCCCCGCTGTTTCTCGCAGCCACCCTACTGGGACTGGTGGCGGTCTGGTTCCAGAACCACCGCGCGATCGCCGCGTTCCAATTGCCGGTCGGGAACGCGGCGTCGCGCGTGGCTAACGCCGGCAAGGCCATGTGGTGGTACCTCGCCAAGTCGGTCGCGCCGGTTCACTTGTGGTACGAGATGCCGAGCCGACCCATCGAGACCATGTCCGAGGCGATGGCAGTGCTCGCTGGCAATAGGCCACCCAATCCCGCTCCTGCATGGCCGGTGGGCCAGCTGACCTGGTGGCCCCTTTGCGCCATCTACCGGCAGTGGCGAGTGACTCCGCCGGTGTGGTACGACTTGATCCCTGGCGCAGCGATGGCAGTCCTGCTGGTCTTGGTCGCGCGCAGGCGTGAGGGCAAGGGCAGGGCGCTCGCGTTCGCCCTTGGGTACTTCGTCCTGGCCATGCTGCCGGTGCTGGGCCTGGTGAAGATGTCCTACATGCGGGCGGCATGGGTGGCCGACCATTTCCAGTATCTCGCCGACATCGGCATCATCGCCCTCGGGTGCGGCGGCGCGACCGTGCTCTGGCGCGCATCGGGGCGCCGCGTGCGGTGGGTGCTGGGCGCCGTGGGAGTGGCAGTGATTCTCACCTTTACCTCGGCTACCTTCGCGCGAGCCGCGGTCTTCAGGACCGAGTATGCGCTGTGGAAAGATACCTTGGCCAAGAATCCTTTCTCCTGCCAAGCGCATGCCCGCTTTGGCGCCGCGCTGCTCGAGCGCAAGGAATTTCCCGCCGCCGTCATACAGTTCCAGGAGGAAATGCGGCTCTGCGGAGAGGACGACGAGGTCGACAACAACCTGGGTCTTGCCCTGGTCTCGTCCGGCCAGATGGAAGGGGGAATTGCCTACCTGCGCTCGTCCATCAAGCTCAACGACCGGTCCTTCTTTGCCCATGCCAACCTCGCGGACGTTTGCGCAGCCCTGGGCAAGCTCAGCGAAGCGGCCAGCGAATATCGCGCGGCCATCGACCGGCATCCGGGTACGGCAGCGCTACATTTCCGGCTGGGGACCGTGCTCTTGCGCGAGAGCGAAATCGACTTGGCGCTCGACAGCTTCGCGAAGGCCCAAGCCCTCGCGCCCAACAACGCCGAGATTGCAGCTGCCCTTGCCTCGACGAAGCGCCTCACCACCCGAACGCCCTAGCACAGCTGATCTCATTACCCGGGCCGCCGGCGCGCGGCCACCGCCAGCCCAGGTTGGGCACGCGCCCGTCCCCAGCGGCTCCCGGGCCGACACGGCGCTGTGCGCGAGGTCGCGGGGCAGAACGACGGTACTCCTGCGGGGTCCTCTCGCATCTACGGCGGCCGGAGCGGCAGCCGCAACCGCCAGCAGGTCCCTCGCGCGAGCTGGCTCTGCACGGTGAGCTCGCCGCCCAGGCTCTCTACCTCGTGATGTACCGCCGATATGCCTACGCCTCGCCCCGAGCTATGGGTCACCGCCTGCCGTGTGCTCAACCCGTCGATTACCAGGGCGCGCATGAGGTCGGCCTCGGATTGATACGGCAGGCCGCGGCTATGGGCGTGGCTCGCCACGGTCGCCCAGTCGATGCCGCGACCGTCGTCCTCGACTTCCAGGATCACGTCGGTGGCGGTGTGGAATGCCCGAAACACGATACGGCCTTCGGGCGCCTTGCCCTGCGCGCATCGCTCCGCGGGCGACTCGACGCCGTGATCGACGGCATTGCGTACCAGGTGAACGAGAGTGGACCAAAGATTGGTGAAGCGACCAGGGTCGAGTTGGATTGGGTCGGATTCGACGGTCACCTGCAGGTTTGGCTTACCCAAGCGTTCCGCCAGCTGGGTGGCATAGCGAACCAGCCTGGCCAGCGGTCGTTCGACTGGCTCGCAGGCGAGCAGGCGCAGCCGCCCCGAGATGTGTTCTCGATCGAGGCCGCGCTCTACGTCCTGGCACAACTGCTCCAGAGCCAACGCGGAGACCTCGATGATGTTCTGGTGGCGCCCACCAAGCAGCGACTCGATGGCCTGTCGCACTACTGTCCAGCGCGCTTGCAGTCTGGCCAAGATGTGGTCTAGCTCGGAATCGTCGATGGCTGACGCGTCCTCGGCGCGGTGGCAGAGCTCGGCAATGACCTGGGCGCCCATCATGGCAGCGTTGCCCTTGAGCGTGTGTAGGTGGCGTCCGCGCATGACGGGGTCGGTGTCGCGGCTGAGTAGCTCCCGCACCAGGCGGTCGGCCTCGGCGATGAAGATGAGCAGCCCGCCGCGATCCCGCGTCAACCACTGGCACACTGCGAGGAGCTCGCTCTGCTCGGCCTCTTCCTGGGCGAGGCGACGCTGTTCGGTCACATCTTCGATCATGATCAGGAGCGACATCCCATCGGAGGAGGAGGGGATAGGCCGGTAGGAGCAGCTCATGATGCGCCCCGCGGGCCGCATGCGCTTGG
The DNA here is from genome assembly GCA_963849735.1 of uncultured delta proteobacterium. Taxonomy (GTDB): domain Bacteria; phylum Myxococcota_A; class Polyangia; order Fen-1088; family Fen-1088; genus Fen-1118. The sequence goes on along the minus strand of CAWKJE010000073.1, from coordinate 259,977 downwards.
GGAGTTGATCCAGGCAAAGCTCGAGCGGCAGCACCTGCTCCTCGAGAGCTTCGTGGCCCAAGGCAAACCAGGCCGCGAAGCCAGGGTCTGCCGGAGCGATGTAGTCGGCGAAGAGAGGAGTGCCCCGGTAAGTCCCGAACCATGCATCGACCTTGGCCGACCGCTCTTGGGCCATGCGGCCGTGGCAATCGACGGTGACGAGCGCGGCAGGCACGTTGTCCAGCACCAAGCGCATGTGGCGGTTGCGCTGCTCGAGCTCGACCGTGCGCTCGACCACGCGCTGCTCGAGCCCCTCGTTAGCCGCTCGCAGCATGTCGGCCATGGTGGAGAGCTCGGTGTCGCGCGATTCGAGCAGGGCATTGGTCTCGATGAGCCGGTCGCGGTCGCGCTGGATATGCGAGAGCAAGATGGCGGTGTCGACCAGTCCGTTGATGTGCTGGGCGACGTTTTGCAAGTTGCTGGCGTCATTGGCCTCGAACGGAGGGAAGAACCGCGCCTTGGCGCGATCGTATCCGCCCGCTAGGATCAAGGAGGGATGACCCCTGGGATCGATGCGGCTCCAAATGAAGCGCGCGAGCCCGATGGTCTCAGCGAACGCGCTAGCGGCAGGGCCGTCCTTCTCGTCGACGATTCCTGACCTATCGGCGCGCAAGAGCGCCAGAACCTCGGAGCTGAGCGGCCGTTGGGCTCCGGCCGGCACGAGTGGCACAAGCGCCTGCTCGCCGACTTCAACCACGACGACGCGCTGGAGGCGCAAAGTGTCGAGTAGGAGCTTGCGCACCTCCCGATAGGCGTCGAGCACGTCGCGGCCGGGATCGACGAAGAGCTGGGGCAGGGCCTGGGTGATCTTGAGCCAGACCTCGAGCCGATCGTGCTTCATGCGCAGCTCGAACAGCTCACGCTCCCGCCGCAGGAGCAAGAGGGCCTTTTCCTTTAGCTCTTGTGGATCGAGCTCCACCGAACGTCTGTGCCCCCTTTCAGGCCGGCTGGGGAAGGAGGGTGACGAGCGGGTAGGTGTAATTGTGGAAGGTAGTCTCGCCGAGGCATGGGCCGATTTCCCCCCAAGCCATCATGCCCAGCCAGGGCGAATCGGATCCGATGGCCTGACGCAAGGACTGGTGCTCGTCGTGGGTCTGGACGGGACCGAGGAAGGGATAGGTGCGCGCCGCACATTCGAAGCCCAGCACCGCCCACGGGCGCCGGCCGGCAAGCCGCCGTTTGAGATCGTCCGCCATAGCCGTCGTGCCGCTCAGAACCTTTTCTACGACGCGGTGGTGCAACATGATGTGGGTTCCCTCGGCGATGGGGGCCTGCAGGATCATTCCCCCGGTCTCGGCGTCAAAGCCAAAGGCACCGCGAATCACGCAGTCGCACTTGGGTACGCCAGCTACTACTGCTGTGCGCTCCACGCCCAAGGCCCAGATAGCAAAATGGCTCTGGCTCAGCATTTCGCTTGCGCTGGCGCCCGTCGCCTCGCGCCACACCTGAATGGCCGGGCGCCCGTCGATTTCGAGGACCTGGGTACCGTGCGCCTTGGTAACCACGCTGCGAATGCCGCTAGGCACGGTGCCGTGACAGAGGCCTATCTCGGTGCCGAACGGCCCGGCCAACCCGAGCGCCACTGCTCCGTGGTTGAGCACTTCGGTGCCGATGAACTGCGCGGTCTCGATTGGGAAGCCCCAGGGCTGTCCGGAACCGGCGCCCGCGACCGGGCAGGAGAGCTCCACCCGCAGGCCGGCGATGAGGGACTCCACGTCGACGCCCGAGAGAGGGTCGTAGAACGTGAGCACGACGTTCGGCTCTCCCCCTAAGGCACGCTTCAGTTGCTGGCCGAGCGCGCTGCCCTTGCCCTTGACGTCGACCTGAACGTCACGCACGGAGGCGATAGCGGTGCGCAGGGCCTCGCCGCCAAAGCCCATCGCGCCCAGCACCATGCCTTCTTCCGACAGGTCGTCGTTGCCGACAACTCCCTGGCCCGAGCTGCCGACCAGGAGAACGCCCTCCGGCAGCTCGGCGCGCATGGCCTCGAGCATTGCGCCATGGTCGTGATTCATGGTCGCGTATACCAGCACCGCGCTGAGGCGCTCCGCCGCGAACGCCTGCTGCAAGCTCTGCGCAGCCATTTTGCCGGCCTCGGCAGAATCCGATTCGATGGAGTAAAATGCCGAAGCAAGCGTCTGCAAGTTGCCTCCTTGGGCGTAGGGCCGGCCCCGGCCGGCAGCCTGATAGCTACGACAGTTTCGGAGCACGACTTGAGCAGCCGGGACGTGCACGTGGTCTAGTGGATAGCAGGATAGCGATCGTTGTCGAGTGGCTCCAGCTTCGCCGGGTCGTGACCATGTCGCGCAATGTACCGCTTCCCTGCCACGCTGGGTAGAGCTCCCTCGCGCCGCCTGGCGCGGGGGAGCCCGCAACTTTGGTCATCCTGCCCAGCATGCCGAGGCCGCTGCCTCACAGCGACGCGAAACCGCTGCCCGGGCAGCGTTCGGGCAACCCCAGCCAGGCGTGGGCGGGTGCCACAGGGCGGTAGCCTCGGCATTGTAGGTACTACGACTCCGTACTCGAGCCGCCGAGCTCGCGGATCAGATCCTCGAGCCGGTCCAAATTCGGGGGCTTCGCGACGTGCCTATCGAAACCCGCCTCAGACGCTCGCTGCAAGTCTTCGGGTAAGGCGTAGCCGCTCAGCGCGACCAGGAAAATGCATCTGAGGGCCTCGTCAGCACGAAACGCGCGGGCCACGCCGTAGCCGTCCATGCCGGGCAGCCCGATATCGCAAAGCACGACCTCCGGCCTGAACTGGCGGGCCTTGTCCAGGCCTTCGGGACCGCTGTGGGCTACCTCGACGAGGTGCGCTCCGAATTCCAACGCCTCGCGCAGACTCTGGGCCGCGTCGATGTTGTCCTCGATGATCAGAATGCGCCGGCGTCTCGTCTCCAAGGGTGGGGTGTCGCGCCTTGCCTGGTCTCGACTGATCTCGTCGAGCGGCAGTTCGACGATGAACTCCGCGCCACGTCCAGGGCCCTCGCTCTGGGCGCAGACTTCCCCGCCATGCAGCTCGACCAAGCCCTTCACCAGGGCCAACCCCAGGCCGAGGCCGCCCTGGCTGCGATCCAAGGTGGCGGTCGCCTGCATGAAGGGCTGGAACAGGCGACGGAGCACCGCGGGCTCCATACCCACACCGGTGTCGGTGACGCGGATGCCCGCGCGCCGCCTCGTCGGGATGGCCGTCGTGACCGCCTTAACCTTTCCGCCTGCGGGCGTGTACTTGGCCGCGTTCTGCAACAGGTTACCGACGATCTGGGCCAGGCGCGCGTGGTCTCCGCGGATGGGCAGCGGCTCGGCCGCCAGGATCACCTCGACCAAGATTCCCTTCTCCTCGAACAGGAAGAGATGGTCGTCGACTGCGCGAGCGACGAGGTCGTTAAGATCGAGCGGAGCGTGCTGGAGCTGGATCTTGTTGTGTGAGATGCGCGTGACGTCGAGCAGATCGTCCACCAGGCGGGCCATCTGTTCTGTCTGTCGGCCAATGATCTCGCGAGCCCGCTTGGCTTGCTCGCTGTCCGGGGCGACCCTGTCGAGCACGAAGAGGCTATTGCGGATAGGCGCGAGAGGGTTGCGCAGCTCGTGCGAAAGCGCGGCGATAAACTCGTTCTTGTGCTGGTCGGCTGCGAGCAACCGCGCATTGGCCGCGCGCAGAGCCTCCTCCATCTGAGCGCGCTCCCGCTCCTGGTCGATTGCCGTGAGGGCATAGGAGAGATCCGCGCAGAGCGCCTCGATGAGCCCCGTCTCGGCCGAGTCGAAGACGCCGATCCGCCTGGCATAGAGCGTGAGCGCACCAACAGCCTTGCCATGCCGGTGCAGGGGGAAGGCGGCCGAGGCTCGGAACCCGTGACCAAGCGCGGGCTCGCGCCAGAGCGATGTGCTGGGATTGCTGGCAAAGTCGTCGTTCACAACGGGTCGATCTTCGCGAATGCTGGTGCCGGTCGGTCCCGCGCCCAGCGCACCTTCGATTTCAACGTAGATCTCGGACAGGTAGGCGGTCGCCTTTCCGGACGAGGCTGCCGGGACGATGGCCTGCCCCTCGACGAGCCCGATCCACGCCAGGGGGAAGTCGCCCTCTTCGGCCACGATCCGGCAGACCTCGCGGTACAAAGTCTTCTCGTCGCGCGTTCTGACGATGGCCTCGTTGACCTGGCTCAGGACCGCGTACAGCCGCTCCAGTCGTTTGCGATCGCTGATGTCACGCACCACGCTGATCATCGTTAGCTCTCCGTCCACCGTCGCCCCACGCGCGCTGACCTCGACGGGAAAGGTCCTGCCATCCTTGTGCCGGTGGACGGTCTCGAAAAGGATCCCGTGGTCGTCGTCAAACGCCATCTGGTCTTCGCTGCGGAGGATGGTATCGGGGGCGCGCAGATTCTGGATCGAAAGCGAGAGGATCTCTTCACGGCTATAACCATACGCGCCGAGGGCCGCGGCGTTGGCCTCGAGGATGCGGCCGTCCGCGCGGCGGACGAACAGCACGACGTCGCGGCTTTGGCTTGCCAACACCTCGTAGCGCCGCAGTGCTCTGGCGGAAAGCGTGACCTCGGTGATGTCCTCGGTAAAGATGACGATGCCGCCGATGGCGCCCGATGGCTCACGCCACGGATGCACCTGCCAGCGCAGCCATTGTACGCTGCCGTCGGCGCGAACGAAGCGGTCGCTCTCGGACCGCAGCACCTCGCCGCCCAGGGCGCGCTGGTGAACGCGCTTCCAATCCTCACCGATTTCCGGAAAAACCTCGTAGTGGGACAAGCCGTGCACGTCCCGCTCGCCCAGCCGGTAGTCGTCAAGCCACCGTCGGCTGACGCTCAAGTAGCGCATGTCCCGGTCGAACATGGCCAGCGAGGCCGGGGCGTGGTCGATGAAGAGCCGCAAACGCTGCTCGCTCTCGCGCAGGGCGGCTTCGGTTCGCCGGGCTGCGGTCACGTCGCGGCTATAGACCGCGATGCGGTCGACGCTCCGGTCCGCGCCGAACACCGGATATAAGGTGTGCTGGAATCGGATGCCTGCGCGCCAGTCCTCGAACTCGACCGGGCGTCCGCTGCGCGCCACCTCCTGGAAGCGCGCCAGACGTGTGGTGCCCAATTCAGCAGAGAGGAACTCGTGCATGGGCCTGCCGATGACGGTCTCGGCCGTCCGTCCCCAGCGCTTGAGCGCGGTTCGGTTGGCCGCCAGGGCTACCCCGTCGGTGCTGAACAGCCAGATGGATTCGGTGGCGGCGTTCAGGATGCCGCTCAGGGTAGCCTCACTCTCGCGCAGAGCTTCCTCGACTTGCCTGCGATCGGTGATGTCGCGCGAGATGGCGAGGACAGTCGGGGCAGTGCTGTCGCGTAGCTCGGGGATGAGCTGCACGTCGTACCAGCGCCCATCGACGCTTCTCCGGTCGAAGCGCTGGGGCTTTCCCGACTGGAAGATCTCATGCAGTCTCTCTTCCCACTTTTCGCCCCCCAAGTTGCGGCCCAGCTCATCCGCCGTCTTGCCCAGGATCTCGTGCGCTGGCAATCCCACGCTATCGGCAAGGTAGGGGTTCGCGTAGACGTAGCGTCCCTCCTGGTCGAAGCGTGCAATGCCGTCTCGGGCGTTGCCGGCAAGGCTGCGGAATCGCTCTTCGCTCGCCCTGAGCGCCGCCTCGGCCTGCTTGCGGTCGTCGATGTCGCGTAGATAGAAGTCGAGTCCTCCCGAGCGCGGAAAGACGAACGCTTCGTACCAGCGACCATTGAGTGGCGACGGCGCCTCATAGTGCTGCTGGGTGCGCTTGGACGCGGCATCGAGGCAATGCTGATGGATGGGGGTCCCGGAAATCTTCGGGAAAACCTCCCAGATTACCCTGCCCACCAGCTCGCCTGCCGGACGGCCGAAGGGCGCGCGCTCCGCCGCTGGATTCAACTCGACGAAGCGCCACTCGTCGTCCACGGAATAGAAGGCGTCGGCGATGCTCTCCAGGATGGCGGTGGTCCGGGCGTGAGCTTCGCGCGCAGCGGTCTCCGCCCGCACGCGATCCGTGATGTCGAGGCCGTAGATGCGAACGCTGCCCTGCTCGGGTATCAGGCACAGCGTTTGGTCATAGGTGAGCTCACCCACGACAACAACGCGTCGATAGGTGTTCTGACTCGACGTGGCCTTCAGCTGTTCGATGGCGACCGGCCAATCCGCAAGCCACGGGTGCGCTAGGCCCTGCGCCGTGAGCGTGGGGAACAGGGACAGCGCAGCTGGATTGACGTAGTGCAAACGACCCGCGATGTCGGCTTCGACGATCGGGTTGGGATTGTGCTCCGGAAAGGACGCGAGATGGGGACCAACCGGCCGCATGTGCGAGGCATGATAACACTTCCCCGGCAGCACCTTGGCGCCGCGGGCCCAGTCCACGCGCCCTGCGTCTAGGAGGACAAGGGCCAGAGGTCGTGGCAGTCGCGACTGTGCGGACGCATCCCGCCACGCGCGGTGAGCTTCCCCTGCGTCTGGCGAGTCGAGCGCAGCTTCTCGGCGATCCTTCCCGGTAGCGATGTCATCGCCGGCATCGCCGCCGCGATTGACGGCGCCGCGGTAGTCGGACAGCCTGTGCATGCATGCAACGGCACCAAAGCTGGAACTGGATCTCCCCTGGCCGCTGGCGAAGGCTCGCTGCCCAACCTCTGGCCCTGGCCGCCGTGATCGCCGCCGGCTTGGCGCCACCGGTGGTCGCCGACGAAGGCATGTGGACATTCGACCGTTTTCCGGCCGCGCAGGTGAAACAGAAGTACGACTTCTTCCCCGAGCAGGCTTGGCTCGATCACCTGCGGCTGGCGGCGGTGCGTATCGCTGGCGGCTGCAGCGCGAGCCTGGTCTCGCCCGAGGGGCTGGTGATGACCAACCACCACTGCTCGCATAGCTGCATCGAGCAGCTTTCGAACGCGAAGAAGGACTACGTTAAGGCCGGGTTCTACGCCAGGGAGCTCGCGGACGAGGTCAAGTGCCCGGCGATGGAGGTCGACCAGCTGGTCGAGATCAGCGACGTCACGCAGGTGGTCGAGAGCGCGACCAAGGGAGTCGCCGACGCCAAATTCTTCGACGCCCAGAAGGCGACCCTGTCCGACCTCGAGAAAGCCTGCTCGGGTGGCTCCGACGAGATCCGCTGCGAGGTCGTTTCCCTTTACCAGGGAGGAAGGTTCGACCTCTACCGCTACCGGCGCTACCAGGACGTGCGCCTGGTCTTCGCCCCCGAGCTACAGATCGCCTTCTTCGGCGGCGACCCCGACAACTTCATGTTCCCCCGCTACGACCTCGACGTGAGCTTCCTGCGCATCTATGGCCGGGACGGCAAGCCGGCCAAGACCCCTGACTTTCTCGCCTGGTCGAGCACGAGCGCCAAGGCTGGCGACCTGGCCTTCGTCGCCGGCAACCCGGGCGCCACCAGCCGGCTCTTCACCGTGGCCCAGCTCCAGCTCGAGCGCGACGTCGTGCTACCCGAAATGATCGCCAGATTGTCCGAGGTGCGCGGCTTGCTCACCGAATACCAGCACCGCGGCGCCGAGCAGCGCCGCACTTCGGGCACCCGTCTCTTCTACGTCGAGAACGCGCTCAAGGCGCTCAAGGGCCGCCACCAGGCGCTCGCCGACGCGACCTTCTTAGATGCTGCAGTCAAGGCCGAGCAGGCGTTCAAGGACAAGGTCGATGCCAACCCCGCCTGGAAGGAGCAGTACGGAGCGGCATGGGCCGGCATCGCGGCCGCGGTCGACCGGCAGCGGCAGCAAGAGAGGTCCTTCGTGGCCCTCGAGCGTGGTTTCCGCCTGAGCGACGCCTTCGGCATCGCCCGCACCCTCGTGCGCGCGGCCGACGAGCTCGGCAAGCCGAACCGCGAGCGGCTGAGCGAGCTCGCTGATGCGCGGCTGCCCCAGCTCAAGCAGCGCCTCTTCTCCAAAGCGCCGATATACGACGAGCTCGAAATTGCCATGCTCAGCTTCAGCCTCTCCAAGCTGCGCGAGGACCTGGGCCCCGACCATCCGGTGATACGGAGCGTGCTCGGCGACAAGACCCCGGAGGAGGTCGCAACCCAGGCGATCAAGGGTAGCAAGCTCAAGGACGTGAAGGTGCGGGAGAAGCTCTTCGCCGGCGGCGAGGGCCGCGCGGCGATCGACGCCAGCAGGGATCCGCTGATCCTGCTCGCCAAGGCGATCGATCCGGCGGCGCGCGCGGTCCGCAAGCGCATGGAAGACGAGGTCGACGGCCCACTGAAGAAGAATGGAGAGCTCCTCGCCAAGGCCAGGTTCTCCGTCTTCGGCGAGGGCAGCTATCCGGACGCCACCTCCAGCCTCCGCCTCTCGTACGGCACCATCAAGGGCTGGGTGGAGAACGGCAAGGAGATCGCCCCCATCACCACCTTTGCTGGCGCCTACGCACGCGCCACCGGGCGCGATCCTTTCGCCCTGCCCAAGTCGTGGCTAGACGCGAAGGCCAAGGTCGATCTGCAAACGCCGTTCAACATGGCGACCGACAACGACATCATCGGCGGCAACTCGGGCTCGCCGGTGGTGAACCAGGCCGCCGAAGTGATCGGCCTCATCTTCGACGGCAACCTCGAGTCCCTCGGTGGCGAGTACGGCTTCGACGAACGCTTGAATCGGGCGGTCGCGGTGCACAGCGCAGCGCTGGTCGAGGCGCTCGGCACGATCTACCACGCCGAGCGTATCGTCGCGGAGATCGAGGCGGGGCGCGCCGCCACCGCCGCGAAGCGGCGAAGCGCTCGGCCGTAAATGGGCGTTCTTAACGAGACTGCCAGGCGCGCCAGTCAGCTCGTACCGCGGCAACCATGGCGTTAGCCGCGCGAAGCAGCCAACCCGGCCTTCGCCGAATCAGGTCGCGCCAGACTTCCTTGCCCGCCTTGGTCGTTCCGAGGTGGACGTTCGCGGTCTCGAATCCCATGGCGCGCAAGAGGCGCCACTCATCCCGCTTCTTGGCAAGCTCATCGAGCTCGATGCGGGCGCACGAGGGTGAGAGCCGGCGCACGATCCAGCTGCCCTCCACGAACATGAATGGATCGGGTACCCGGACGGCCCGCTCGGTAATTTCGCGGTAAAGAATCTTCGGCCGCCGCTTGCCTTCCGCGAAGCTACACGCCGATGGGGCGAGCGCCTTCGCCTCACGGGCCACCTTGCCGCCGCGCCAGTAGGACACCCCCAGGTAGCGCGGCCGGCCCAGACTGCCCAACCCCGCTATGCGATGATAGAATATCACGCCCAGATCAGGCTCCGGCATGGCCTGCCGGAGCGCCTTCTTGACATCCTTGGGCACGCCCTGCTTCGTGGGCTTGAGCTCGGCCAGCTTGCCCCAGAATCGGGAGGGATTACGCAATCCGCCAAGGGCGGCTTCGCGCAGCCAGGAGTGTCTCTCCTCGAGCACGTATGGCTCTCCGCCTTTTTCGATCGCAGCGGAGTAGCCCTCGAGGATAGCGGCGCATGCCTCGGCGGGAGGAAGGCTCAGGTGACCCGAGGCAAGCTGGGCGCTGGTAGCGAGGCGGACGAGGTCGTGAGTGTAGGGCAGCCAGTAGGCTTCGTCGAAGTCGTTCACACCCCAGATCAAGCGGCCGTCCGAGTCGCGCCAGGTCCCAAAGTTCTCCACATGCAGGTCGCCCACGGCAAGAACGTGGGGGGCGGACACGAGATCATGACAAACTTCGGGCCAGGTGGCAGCCCAGCGGTAATAGGTGGCGCGCAGAAAGGGGAAGGCTCCTTCGTCCATACGGCGGTGCTTGAGCTCCAAGTCCGCTTCGATCAAATCAAAGTGACGGCCGAGCCACCGCTCATACGATCGGGTGGATTTCTCGAACTGCATGTCGTTGCCCTCCGCGAAGAAAGGAGACCGTTGAGGTATCACCCGATAGCTGAGTAGTGCAACTCCTCATCCCCCTCCCCTCTTGGCACCCTGTCCCAGGTGTCAAGCCGCAGGCAGAATAGGCCGCCTGCGCCTCGCGCGGGACCGCGGGTTAGCGCCAAATCCTGTGATCTCAGCTAGTTATAGTACCTTGGCGGACGGTCCTGAAACGCTGCTTCGTGGGCACAGTAGGAATCGAATTGGTGCCATAACTTAGTGAAATACTTTTCATATTTTCCAGGGCAGAAGGCTAGTTACCCCCGGAGTTACCCCCAGATTGCTCTGACTTCCTGGTACGGCGAAATGCCGCTCCTCGCGACCGGTACCCTCCTGGGCATCAGGCGCCATCAGGTCGACTTGTAACCAATAGGCGGCTTTGATCGCTAATCGCCCTTCGCCTGGCTTTTGGCCAATCAGCCAAAGGAATCGGCGATCAGACTCCGGATAACGCGACAGGCGAGAGGCAGCTGGGGGATTGTCGAGCCGCGGGCGCGATCCCAGCACAGCGAGAAAAGGCCCGATGGGGATGGTCCACCGAGCCAGTAAGGCGTCCCGTCGACTTTCATCGTTGCGCGAGGTCAGTCCGCAGTCCGGGTATGTGCCCACCTTTCGGGCGCGGTGCGGGAGGCTTGCCAGTTGCTATTAGACAATAATATCCATCCGTTAGCTTAGTTGATCACGGAGCAACTTCTCACAAAGTCGTAGCGCAGCACTAGGCCTACCGGTGGTGGCGACCAGCGATGGTGCGCGCGTGTCAGACGCGATCATGGGGCCAGCGCGCGAGCCTCGATGAGCCTAGCAAGCGTGGCGATGCGGTTGGCACCTCGAGTACGGTCGTTCAGGTAGTGCAAGAACGAGATTCCGAGCTTGCGGGAAGTCCTCTTTAGGCTGGCGAAGGTATCGCGGCCGCGGCGGCCATCCTCGCTCCGGGTGCTGCCGCTGATCTTGCGGCGCTTGACGTACTCGCGGATGTCATATCTGAGCACGTAAGGTTCTCGGAATAGCCGTCTATTCCACGTTCGCGCAGAACTGCTTGACCTGGAAGCCGTCGCCGCCGCTCCAGATCTGGGTGCCGGCGAAAATGATGCTCAGGTACTGTGACGAGGTCACGCCCCAGTTGTGGCTGACGGCATCCGTTATGAAGTCGTTGAGATCGAACGCTAGCTCGGACAGGGGTTCCGAGCTCACGTAGGACACGCAGGGCAGGGTGGTGGGGCCGTTGTTGGTTGGGTCATACCAGACTGACCAATAGCCGGGCACGGTGCCCACGCTGTATCCCTGTAACACCGTGCTGCCACGGGGCTGCTTGTCGCTCGGCTTGAATAGCCAGACCATTAATTCGGCCCCGCCAAAACCGGGGGTGCCACCCGTGACGCCGGCCGAGGACTGGGCGAACCATAAGTCGCAGGTCGCGTTGAGGCTGGAGGTGTCGCTGGTGGCATCGACGCTGAAAATGGTCGGGATGGAGGTCAAGTTCCTCACCAGCTTGGGCAGATTGCTGCCCATGCTGCCTGTGCCCTGGTAGAACCCGATGTATATGGACGGGAAGCCGAGCGGATCGCTGGGGTTGCTAGTGGTCGCGCCGGGGTTGGTCACGGTGAAGCCCAGACCACTGATGTTCTCGCTCTGGTTGTCATACGGCGAGCCCCACCAATTGGCCTGAAAGACGTAGTTTTTGGCGTAGTTGCCGTCGAGAGGGATGACTTGGGTCCCGTACCGCTCGCCCTCCGAAGCAGACGTCGTCGATGTGTCCGCGCATTTGACGGAGGTTGGCGGCGCGGTACCAGACGAAGACGTGCTTGCCCCTCCCGGGCCGGTCGCGCCGCCGATGCCAATCATGCCACTAGTGCCGACGACCCCACCCGTCTCCACTACGCCACCCGAGCCGACCACGCTACCTGCGCCAATCGCACCGCCTGTGCCTGCCCCGCCGCCCGTGCCAATCGACACACCGCCACTGCCGCCCTGGAAGGTGGCTCCACCTGTACCTGCGCCACCCGCTTGGCTCGAGCCAGACAGCGTAAGCGGTGTCCGCCCGCATGACGTCGCGAGAACAAGCACAACTCCGAGCCACGGAGCCAAGCCGGGCTTCATCCTTGGCCCTTGACTGAACGCGCGTGACGCATCGGACGATCTGGATGATACCAAGTCCACGCCTCGATGGACACCTCAAATCCAGTCATGAGCACGTAAAAACCGGCCAACTAAGGTGATGCCGCTAGGACTGCTGTTGTTCACTCCGCAGCTGCGTGTTGTCGTGGGTTCTCATGTAGCCTGGTGCGCCGGCTGCGGGGTCCGCAGTTGAGGACGTGGCTATGGTGTAGGAGGGGGTGGAGTAAGGCCGCTCCGGCCGCGACATCGCCGAAGAGCGTGCCCCAGTTCTCCACCCGTCGGTTCGTGGTAAAGAGCGTGCTCGCGCCGCTTCGTACCGGCGCATGACCAGCTCCAGCAGGTCCTCGGCTGCGCTGGGCGACAGCTCGCGCAGCCCGAGGCGATCGATGATGAGCTGGCCGGGTCCGCCATGTGGTCCTTTGGTTGGCTAGCCCGATTTCCGCGTTAGCCCTCGTGCGCGAGATCTGCGGTCTAACTACAGCAGGCGCCTTCCACAGGGTACTATTCTAGGGCTTGCAACATAGTATCGAGTGCGGAGCTCCGGGCGTCCCCTGGCTCGTGCTTATTTCGATGCTGACGCCTGCCACATAATAGCCAGATTGGCAGGCAGCCTTCGCTTCACCATAGTCCCAATCCTCCAGGGCCTGCTGAGCTGCGGAGTCGCCTCCGGAAACGTTTTGCACGTTGCAGGAACTGTGCTCGACCTGCTGTGTGTGCGGAGAACCGGCGGTGAGAGCGCAAAATGCGGTGTCTAGATAGCCTGCCTTGGTCTGCTCAAAGCCCTGCAAAATTTCATTAACGTCACACTCGGCCTTGTTATACCCAGGGTCCCAATCGCCGTTAGAAAACATCGCCTTGTCGGCTGTGACCGCCCCAGTCGCTCGGTTGTCCCCTGTTGTGTGGCCGAAGTATCTCCAGGTAACCGAGCTAATCTCGCTAGAGCCGCCTGGACCACAGCGCAATGCGTGCGCCTGGCTATTCCCGCCCGATACCTTGGAGAGGCCGGTAACAAACGCGCCAGGACCGCAGTAGCCATGCCAGCGAGAGCTGTCGGCGGGCAAATTTTGGGCAGACCAAAACCCCAGACCGTAGTCAGAGTTATTAAATGTGTGCCTGATAGTTCCAAAGTAGAAATTGACGCCGGAGCCAGGCGGCGAAAGTAGTCCATAGTCGCTCGGCACAGTTGAACCAACTGTGGAATCGCTGCCTTGGCCAAGATAGAATGTGGAGTTCCAAGTGCCATTCGCCAAGACTTCGCCGTCCTGGAAGAATGCAGACGGGAACACGTAATTCGCGAAACCAGCAGTTGCACCGCTGCCCATGCGCGTTAACCACAATGGCCCCGACGCGCCGTTGGTCTCGTTGGTGACCTCATATACTTCTCCTCCCATTTGAAAACTGTTCGCGGAGGTTGCGAATCCTGTCGTGTATAGGGAGGACGGGAAGTAGCCAAGCCAGTTGCCGCTGGAATAGGATGAGCTTTGGATTCCGACGTACACCCACCAACCGACTCCCTGTTCCAGTTCCACATTCGCGACCATGACATTAGGGGCGGCAGACGCCATGCTGGGGTAAGTAGTATATTGGGTAATGTCTTGCTCGTTCGCCAGATAGGTGGAGGTCTGCACGAAAGAAGGCCCAAGTGTAGTGTTCATGAATTGGCCGTTATTGGCCACATCACTGTATCCATCATTGGTCGAGTAGACTAGCATGTAAAGGTGGTTGTCTTGGGTATAGCTAACGCTACCAACTTCAACGGTATTCATGCAGCTGGGGTCGCTGGTCTTGCCGGAGCAGGTCCCTAGTAGGGACATGCCGCAGTGGCTCGACAGCCATATCTGGGCGACACTGTGTCCGATGTCTCCGTCCAGCGGACTCGTCAGCGGCGAGTATAGTGACCACTGAGCAGCCACAAGAGTTATGTTTGCGTTGGAAGCATTCACGGCGCTGTTCTCGACAACATGTGCATAGCCGGACGGGTCGGTAGCGGCGTTGCACTCACCGAGCGGAGGAGCAGGGTGGTGCTGCTTACGTCGGGATAGAAACTGCTCAAGCCCGCCAGCGGACTGAATGCGTGCGGCGGTGGTGCGGACGATCGGCACCGAGCCTTGTGGGCAAGCCCGGGGTCGACCCAGGGAGTCCGGAAAACCGTTGAGGGTGGTATCGTCTATGGTCGATGGGACGGCGGCTATTGGGTGACCGGGTGGCGGAGGAGGTGGGGTTGGCAGTGCGGTCAGGGGGGTGCCTTGCGCCGCCAGGGCCTTGGCGGCCGGAGTGTGGAAGAAGTCCACACAGTCAATCGTTTCGCCGGTGGTTTCCCCAGCTCTTGTCAGAAATGAGTGTACGACGTCGGACGAGGAGTACTGGGCATCGATAAGTGACTGTATGCTAGCAGCGTCTGCAGCGGACGACGAGGCGGCAGTCGCACTTTGGGCGGACGACGTAAGGGGGGGGCGACAGGGGTGGTATAGGGTGCCGTAGCGCTGGTAGAGGTGTTGGTGGCAGTCGTGGTGGACGTCGGGGAGCCAGTGCTCCCGAAGGCCAGGCCGCCTGGGAGGATCAGCGGTATCGTGGCAAGGGACAGAAACGAGACATGGGTCATTTGAACGCCGACTTCCAATCTTCTGGTCATGTTGGATCTCCTGGAGTCGAGAGAAGTCGCCCCAAACAAACGGCGATGCGGGCGATGGTATCGGGAGAGAGAGAATTGTCAAGCGGCAGCGGAGAGGAGAGGAGGGTGCACGTCACGGCTGTGGCGGCCACGTCCTCCCGTTCTTGCGGCCCGGTTGTCTTGCGGAGGCAATATCCGCAAGGAAGCTCGGCCATGGCCGAACTCACCGTCCCCGAAGACGTTCAGACGCTGGCGGCACGCCTGGCCGAGCCCAGGCTTATGCGCCGAGGCTCCGCATCGGAGCGCTGCGTGAGGTTTAACAGGCCCGGCTGCCCATGCGCGGAAGACTCCGAGGCCCGCGATGGCCCGGACTTCAGCGTCTCGCGGGTCGTCAAGGGTGAGACGGAGTCGCGCTGGCTCAGAGTGGAGCAGGCGCAGACGCGCGCGCTTTGCGACGGCAGGTCGAAACAGGTCAGCAGTTTCGACAGCAGGTCGACGCTTACTGGCAGGCCTGCGAGCGGTGGGCGGACACGGGACTCGAGGCGCCCAGCGCTGCCTCGGACGAGGCGGCGAAAAGTGGGGCTCAGGGAGGTCATCGCGGCCGAAGTCGTCACGGAAATTTACGCGCTCGTAGGCTCACGGGTCGACGAGTGGGACCTTGGTTGGCGACTTCCCAGCCTTCGAGGTGGTTCCGTATTTACAAATCTCAAAAGCAAGAACTATTTCCACTCAGCCCGGACGAGCACATGGGTTGGAGACGTCTCTTTCGACGCCGCGCTGGCAGTGCTGACCACATGTCACTCGCCAGGATGACTGAGAACAACAGCCGGCGACGGCGAGCCTACGGGGAGCACCGAGGCGCGATAGCCCGTCGGAGCATAACACGTCCAGCAATTGCTACATAGACACTGGCTTACACGATATTCGCACAGCAAACCGAACTCATCGCATGGCGTTCCAGACAGTGTTTCTGACCCATCCACGAAGACGAGGCATGGGCACGCCGCGGCTCCCGCGTCGCTAGTGGAAGCATATGCTGAGCCGCCGTCTGAACATGCCGCCGGGCTCGAGGCGTCTCCGTTGGTCGACGTGCATGCAGGTGCCGTTATCACTATGGTAGCGCCCCCCTGGCCCCCCTGGGCAGCCGTGGCCACTTGGGTCCCCCCCGTGCCGCTCGTCGCAGCCGCGGCCGAGTCTTGCCCCTCGCGTAGTGGAGGAGAGCATGCCATGGGAGACACAGCAAAAATCGCAGCGACGATCCAAGCACCACTGGCCGCAGGCCCTCGATTCATGGGCTGTTAGTACCACGGCGAGACTATCTTGATCAATGACTGGGCCAGAGGTGTGCCTCGCGGGTCATGGCCACCCGAACCAGCCAAGACACGAGGCGCAGCCCTCTAGCCCGACCCCGGCGAAACGCTTCTCCTTGCCGGCGAAGTCGCGCTCGGCAACCGTCTTGATCTGCCGGGCGAGCGCCAGCTTGTCCCCGAGCTTCCCGAGCTGGATGAGTCCGCTGGTGACGAGGCAGATGTACTGGACGTCCATCCTCTGGGGCTTGACGTAGGCGCGCAGGATGGTGGCCAGCCCGGGCAAGGCGGGCTGGGTCACGCGGCGCTGGACAACGGCACGAAGGAGCTGCAAGGTCTCGGGCGTGGGCTTGTTGGCTTGGGCCCGCGTGGAGATGCCGCTGACCTCCTGTCTCGAGTAGCCGAGGCGCTCGATCCAGTGGCGGAGGTCGGTATACCTGTGCACCTGCTCCCAGAATTGGGTGGGATGAGGGTTTGCACGCGCGCCTGGTAGCGGGCGAGGAAGCGAGCTTGCTCCGGGAAGGCTTCCTTGAAGGCAGCGGCGTCCCGGCTGCTCGTGCCGCGCCCGCCCGATGCGATCTCGAAGATCCGATCGTCCATGACGCTCCAGCGGAAGCGACGCGATCTCGTCTGACCCGAGGGCCAGGTCTCGGTGAAGGTCGGACACATCTCCTTCTCCAACAGGCAGTGGCTGTCGCGGTCGGGCGGCTCGAGGCGCGTGCCGTCAGACAGGACCAGAGTTACCGAGCCGCGCGGCGTCTTCTGCCCGATGCCCAGGCGAAGCCGCTCGCGGAATTCCTTCGCGATGCCTTCGTGCCAGCCCGTCTTCAGCTCCCTGACACGGCCGGGTACATTGCCCCCGGTTGCCATTGAGCGACAGCAGGCGATCGGTCCTGATGTCACGCGCGAAGTTCCCCACGAGGACGTGCGCTTGATAGTGAATCTCGCCGGTCTGGTTGCGGGTGTGCATAGCGGCGACGGCAGAGTAGCGGAAGCCCGCGAGCGCCCGCGCGAGGGCATGATCGATGGCAGCATTGATCGCCGCCTTGGCCTCTTCGCGGTGACCCTCGGCAAAGAGACTGACCTCCTTGGGCACGGTCGCCGTGATCGACTTGTAGCCGGTGGTGCCGCAGAGGCTGTGATAGGGCAGACACGAGTCCTCGAAGCGCTGGGCCAGCTTCTCCTGATCCAGCTCGCCCGCGAGCTGGCCGAAGCCAACCAGGGGTACGCGCCCGCCCTCGAGGCTGGTCTTCCAGCCCGGGTCCATGCGGGCGATGTAGTGCAGATCGGCGTCGGAGTAGCTGGAGTCGCGCCGGGCATCATGGCCGTCGGTGATGTAGTTGATGGCCTGGCGTGATGATCCTGTCTTGGGCGACCCGCGTGTGGCCACGCGCACGTCGTAGGTCACTGGAACAGGCCCCGCTCGCTGTTGGCCACGTTGCGGTAGGCGCTTAGCTCGTCATGGCGGTAGCTCCGGGACCCGGCGAGCGGCTGTGCCGCCGCGGGGTGTACAGACCTTTGGCCCCGCCTTGCGGGGGCAAAGGTCTGATGTCCATGGAGGGTGGCTTTCTTGGCGGTGCTGGCGCCGAAGGGACTGGGACGTGGAGGTATTTGAAGCGGAGCGTCTGAGCTGCAGAGACGGGCTGGCGGCGCCTCTACGAGGGAGCGTCGGCGCGTCAGCTCGTTCGGCCGCTCGTGAGCCTGGGGTAGAGAAGACCGACAGGATGATGAAACCTTGGTCAGTCACGCCGGGGTTAGACGCAGAGAGACGTAAGGCGAGGGTCCATCTCGCGAGCTCTGGGTTTGGGGTGGCCGCCCAATTGGAAGTCCAGCCAGGGCAGTCATCGAGATGACAGACCTTGGCGCAGGCGCTCGAAGTGAGCACGCACCTGGCTTGGAGAAGAGTGGGGGAGACCGGCGATGCGGAGTCGCGTGACTCGCGAAGTCGGCATGCCAGCCAGGACTGTGGCGTAAGCGCCAGACGGACCCGGGTTTCGTGCATCGCCTACGCTGGGGAAGACCTCTCCCTACCTTGGGGAGCACGCCGTAGTTGGCACCCACCATGACTGCGTATGGCCATGGTCGGGGAGCCGGGTCCAGATCAAGGCTACCCAGACCGCCACCATCAACCCCATATTAGCCGGCCCCCTAGCGCGCGCAGGCCGTGTCAAGGGCGGCGTTGCGCCGGCGCGCGAGCTTGCGAGAGCGCGAACCCTTGACGCGGCCGAGCACGCTGGGACAATGGCGGTTGGGGTTGGTTGCCGCAACCTGTGCTCCGCGCGGATGATACGGCGGGCGAGCCAGCCGACGTTGATGAACAGCCAGTCTCAAGGCCTCCGCTATAGGTTAAGCTCGACGGTGAACTGGTTGGACTGCGCTTCGGTGCCGGTATCGGAGGATTCATTGGGTAGGTACGCCGGGTACGGGCAGGGCGGCGAGGCATTGCCATCGCAATAGGGCGAGTACGTCTGGACCTGGATGGTCCGGTTCCCATAGTCAAACCGGACAATGCGCAGATAGCCGAAGCCAAAATCATCACCACCGAGCCATTGGTAGTCGGACAGCATCTGGTACACGGTCGAGCCGTCGGGTCGCACGCTGGTCAAGAGAGCCCCGCCCGTCTCATGACCGCAGAACACCAACCTGACGTTCGAGTTGGGCAGCACCAGCTTCTGCCACATCATCTCGCCGTCGTTGATGCCGGCGTCGGGAGTTAATCCGTAGAATTGCGGGTAGAACGATTGGTAGCTGCCGGCGGTTATGTCGTAGCGATGCGTCTCATCGTAGAGATAGGCGTGAGTGAGGATGATGGCGGGATAGGCGGCGTATGCCTTCAGCACGGCATCGGCCCACACCATCACCGCGTCGCGCGGCCCGAACTCTAGACCCAAGACCAGCCACTTCTGCGGGCCGATGTCGAGGAGGGTAAAGTTGTTCTCGATCTTACCCGCCTCCATGACGCCGTTGATCCAGGGCATGCTCTCCGGGGCGAAGTAGTTGTCGATCTTGGTCGCGCGACTAATGTCGTCAGGGTAGTAGTCGTGATTGCCCGGCACGATGATGTAGGGGATCAGGTTGTCGAGCACGCGCATGGCAGGCTCGGCCACCGTCCAATCGCTATCATCGTCGGTCTGCACCAGATCGCCCACGTGCAGAACCGCGGCGATGTTGAGGGCCGAACGCTGCCTGACGATCCACTGGGTCTGCTGGGCAAAGACGCCGGCGTGGGGGAGTTCTTTGTCGGTGAAAAACTGCGATGGGAGGTCCGTGTAGTACTGGGTGTCGGGCAGGACCACGATGGAGGCCACTCCTTGCCTCGCCCCGCCCCCGCCGTCGATTCCCCCATCTGGTGGTAGGCCGGTCTCCGAGATAGCGGTCTCGTCGAGCGGTGCCCGGGCGTCGGGAGCGGGGCCGACATAGACCACCCCCAATTGGTCGCAACCCGAGGCGAGAACAAGCAAGAGCCCGCGTGCCGTGGTGCGGCTAGATAATCCGAGATAAGACATCGCTTGATGTTTGCTCCGAGCCAGATGCTAGCGCCAGGGCAATTCGAGGGCCACGTCCAACCGCAGGCCAGAGGAAGCTCAGGGATAGAGCGTTGTTGCGCAGACCGGGCCGTCGCACGGCAATTCGTAAGGAGGAACAGGGGTCAGGAATGCTGGAATTCGGTTTACGCCTGGCCTGCGCGCTCGGCCACGACCGACCACAGGACACCGGCGATGGTGAGCAATGCGCCGATGAGGGTTCGGGCGGAGGCGGTCTCGTGGAAGAACGGCCAGCCGCCCGCGAGCGTGAGCACAACGGTGTTCTGGTTTATGATGCCGAGGCCCACCGCGGTCAGGCGACCAAGGGAAGATGTCATGAGAAGCTGAGCTGCCGCGCTGAGGAGGCCGCACAGAGCGAGCAGGAGCCACTCTCTGGGCGTCGGTGCAACCCAGATGCCGAAGGGAGTGAGTACGGTCGGCAAGGTGATGAGCGAACCAAGAGGGTGAAAGAGGCGAACACGGTCCAACTGCTCTCGCTCGGGCGGCCGCCGAGGTCGGGCTTGCGAACTGCTCGGATCGACGTGATGGCCATGCCGGAAAGCACCGCCGACAGGACACCGACCGTCTCCCATGTCCCGAGTCGCCAGCTTCCGGCTCGCCCGTTGGTGACGAGCGCGACGCCCGCCATGGTCAGAATGAGGGCGACGCCGGCGTGGCGACGCGGCCGCTCGCGCAGGAACAGCCAGGCGAAGTTGAGCGACCAGACGGGTGCTGTGTAGTTGAGCAAAGTCGCTACGCCGACCCCGATCCTCTCGATGCACTGGAAGTACAGCAGGACCGCCGCGCCGCCGAACACGCCGCGTAAGATCAGCCAACCCCAGCGTTGCGGTCGCAGGTTGAGCCTGAGCAGGCCCACGGTGCTGGCAATCACCAGCGCGCCGGTGGCGAAGCGGACCAGCGCGACCTGCTGCCCGGGAATGGTCGCCGAGACGAGGCGCGCCACCAGGGCCATCGACGCAAACAAGGTCGACGCGGCGACGGCACTGAGCACGGCCTTGGATGACGCTGACGCGGACCGAACAGGTTCTCTCAGGCAGGTCTCCTTAGCAGAGCAGCCGGGTCTTACACGGATCGGCGGGAGAAGTCGTCGACCGACGTCGGTGGCCATAGCGAGAAACCGAGTGCGCAGGCAGCTCGTCGGCGTCGCGCCTGGTCACTGCGAGTCGTCGCCCACGGGGGAGTGGCCGGCCCTGCCATTACCACGGTGCTGGCCCGAGATGCCCGGGCGATGCGCGCGTCATCTGGTAATTTGGAAAAGACCTGGAGGAGGACCGACACTTGAGCGGGGGTAGAGACCGACACTTAGTCTGGCCAGCAAGCGGGCTTCACCCGGGCTTCACCCCGGGGAGGGGAGGGCCGCGCAGCTTCCGAGGGGCGGAGCCAGACGCGTCGAGGGGTGCGTCTTCGCGTTTCCGCGCTCGCCGGAGCCGGGCGGGTTGCCCGGGATGGGGTGGCACCCTCTACGAGAGCAATGCTCTGTCGGCAGCGGCCCTTATCTGGTCCGCCGGCCAATCCGGGTGCTCTTCGCGAAGCTTGACCGCGAGGCCAATCCAGCGCCGCTGGCGCTCCATGTCTCGTTCGGGCTGGGCGCGCTGCGGGCGCTTGATGATGCCATGACCAGGCTGGAGAATGCCCGCCGTCAGGTTGCGCACGGCAAACTGGAAGCTCTCCTGCTGCGCCGCTGGCTGAGCCGAGTCCGGGCGAGGAGGTGAGACCTGGGCTTTGCGGTCGGCCAGCCGCTTCTGGGCCTTGGTCCGCTCGAGCTTGAGCTTCACCCCGGGGAGGGGAGGGCCGCGCAGCTTCCGAGGGGCGGAGCCAGACGCGCCGAGAGGTGCGTCTTCGCCTTGCGCGCCTGCCGGAGCCGGGCGGGTTGCCCGGGACGGGGTGGCACCCTCTACGAGAGCAAGGCTCTGTCGGCAGCGGCCCTGATCTGGTCGGCCGGCCAATCCGGGTGCTCCTCGCGCAGCTTGACCGCGAGGCCAATCCAGCGCCGCTGGCGTTCCATGTCCCGGTTGGGCTGAGCGCGCTGCGGGCGGTTGATGCTGCCGTGACCAGGCTGGAGAATGCCCGCCGTCAGGTTGCGCACGGCAAACTGGAAGCTCTCCTGCTGGGCCGCTGGCTGGGCCGAGTCCGGGCAAGGAGGTGAGGCCTGGGCTTTGCGGTCGGCCAGCCGCTTCTGGGCCTTGGTCCGTTCGAGCTTTAGCGCTACCGGCAGGCCGAGTGCGGAAAACAGGGCAGGGGAGATGCGCTTGATCCCCGCCACGGAGCGAAAGCCCCCCTCGGGATTGCTGATGCGCTGCTCGATGATGAAGATGAAGCCGGCGCTGGCGAGGTCTCTGAGCGCGCGCTCGGCTCTGCGCAGATCCAGATCAGCGTGATCGGCCAGGGTGGCGATGGTGATGTTGTGGAGAGCCTTGTCGGTGTCACGGACCGCGACGGTGAGGGTCACCAGGTCGAGGAACTTGAAGATGGCCTTGAGCAGACGGATCAGCGCCTCTCGGCGTTCGGAGCGCTTCTGGCTGGAGTTGGAGCTCAGCGCCAGGGAGGGCAGGGATTCCGGCTCGGAATAGAAGCCTTCGATACGCTCGGCCGCGACAGCAAGGATGCGGGGATAGCCCCCGGGGCCGACCGGGATGGGACGGGTGATCTCCAGGGTCGGATCCGCAGGGTTGTGGCCGCAGCGATTGCCGAAAGCTGCGCGCATCGGTGCTTACCGGGCGGGCATGTTCGGGAGGAAGAGGTGGGCCGGTAGGTCAGCGGGCGATCGCGGGAGCGCCCTACTGGCGCTCGGTCCCGGATGTGCGCGTGGAGGTTACCGGGCTGGCCGGAAAGCGCGACTCGGCCACGCGAAGGGCAATCCACTCGTCGATCTCGTGCGAGAGCCAGCCGACCGCCCTCGGACCAAGATGGACGGCCTTGGGGAACCGCCCCTCGGCCATGGCAGCGTAGAGGGTGGTCTTCTTGAAGCCACACCGCCGGAGCACCTCGTCGCGGCGGATGATCTGCAGGGGAGCCTGGTGGGCTGCAACGGGCTTCGGTGGACCGCCAGATTGCCGCGCGAGCGACTGGGCGTCGTCCTCCATGGCAAACAGGCCCGGGCTTGCCGGATTGGGGAGCGATCTCGGCGAGGGGAGACGGCCGACTTCGCTACGGGGCTTTGACGACGCCGATGATGAAGGCACGGTTGGGAGTCCTTTCCGGCCGACGCTGGTGGCGGCCGGGGGATCCCCATGAGCAACGGGTATGCCGGTAGCTCAGCAGCCAGAAGGGGCGAAATTGCTCATATGCGAAGCGGCGGAATGTGTAGCGATACTGTAGGGGATGTGTAGGGCTACACTTGGCCGATAACGTGCGGGCGGTCGTAGCATGGCGAGCTTAGATGACCCGGAGCCTCGTCGGTCCCTTCGTGGGCTTCCGGCGGAGGCCTGGTTCGTCAAGGAGAGAGAGAGGGTGGGCCGGAGACTCTGGCGAAAGGCAAGAAGCTCACGTTCACCGCCGAGCAGCGCCGGCGCCTGGCCGAAAGAACTCGCCCCTAGAGAGCGCAAGGAGTGTTCCCGCCTGCGAGGAAGAAGCGCACGCAGACACAGTTCATAAAGGCATTGGATCACTTCAACGCGAGCTGACGGACAGCTGACGGCATGGCCTGGATCTCGTCCGCATGGCGCGGTGCTGGTGTGGTAAGGTTTAGCCATGGTCGGGCACGTGAACATCCCGGACGAGACGCTGGTGGCGCTGAAGCTGAGCGTCGATGCAGCCGAACGTGAGCTTATCCTTGCCGCCGCGATCAAGCTGTTCGAGGTCGGGCGTCTCTCCGCGGGGGCAGCGGCGCAGCTTGCCGGACTGCCCAAGCCTGTGTTCATGACCAAGCTGGCGGACTACGGCGTGCCGGTGTTCACATTGACCGAGGCCGAGATCGCCCGAGACGCCCAGAATGCCTGAGCAGCGCCCCGTGGCGGTGGCGAATACGTCGCCGCGTCAGTAGGTGCACCAGTGCGGCCTGATCGACCTTCTGCCCAAGCTCTACCCAGAGGTCTTGGTGCCGCCCGCGGTTGTTCAAGAGCTGGCCAACGGTTCGGGCCCTAGGCTTTGATCTGCCCGACCCCATAACCTATCGGTGGGTTCACGTAGTGCGTCCGGCGAGCATTGCGATCCTGCCTGCGGTGAGTGACCTGGGCGCGGGCGAACGCGAGGCTCTCGCGCTGGCGGCCGAGACGCCGGACACGGTTCTGATCATCGACGGTTTGGCCCGCCGGCACGCTGAGATCCTACATGTGAGGTTCACCGGTACGGCTGGGCTCCTGGTGAAAGCAAACGGGGGCAGGGCTGATCCCGGCAGTCGCGCCGATCCTGAATCGCCTCGCCGAGCTCCGCTTCAGGCTCACGCCCGAGACACGTTTGGCGATTTTACGATTCGTGGGTGAGAAATAGGCGCCTCGAACGAATGTCCTCGCTCATTTTTTACAAGATCCAGATCAGGCGCTCGTCGCAACTGACACTCTGGCCGTCAATCCGGACGGCTCACCGCTTCTCTTCACCAGCAAGGCTCTCTGCCTTCCGCATCTGAGGACTATTATTGCCGGGACTTACCACGCCGAACGTTGATCTGGAGCATCTACTTGCCCAGGTCGAATCGATGACGAACGAGCAGCCTCATTTAGCCCGATTGTCTCGCATGGCATACCCCTCAGGTCCGATCGCAGCTTGTCGAGGTAGTCGGCCCACGTCTGCATCATCTTGCGGCGCTCGTCGAGATGAGCGGTTCGGTTGTAGGCGCGGCCGTTGGGGTCGCGGACGGCGTGGGCGAGCTGTGCCTCTATCAGCTCGATGCGGAATCGGAGCACTTCGTCGAGGAGGGTTCTCGCGGTTGCGCGGAAGCCGTGCCCGGTAGCGGTCTTGTTGTCGACGCCCATCCGCCGCAGGGCTGCGTTAACGGCCGCGTCGCTCATGGGCCTCGCGCTTGTGCGCGCGGACGGGAACACGTATTGGCCGCGGCCAGTCAGCGGCTGCAACTCGCGCAGAACGGCCACGGCTTGGCTCGCCAACGGGACGATGTGCGGCGTCTTTGTCTTGCTAGCGGTGAAGGCCCACTCTCCCTTGTCCAGGTCGATGTCGGCCCATCGGGCAGACCGTAGCTCGCCCGGTCGCACGAACAGCATGGGCGCCAGCTTTAGCGCAGCGGCCACGATGGGGGTTCCCTCGTCGTAGGCCCAGAGGGCGCGCAGTAGTCCCCCGAGCTTGCCTGGGTCGGTCACCGCGGCCATGTGGACGGGCAAAGATGGGGGCAAGGCGCCACGGAGGTCGGCAGTTGGGTCGCGCTCGGCGCGCCCGGTGCTGATCGCGTAGCGCATGACCATGCCGATGTCCGTGCGCGCGCGGTGGGCGGTTTCTAGGCGGCCCTTGCTTTCGATGCGGCGAAGGACCCCGAGCACCTCGGGCGCTGTGACTTCGGCAATGGGGCGCGAGCCGATCCAGGGGAATACATGGCGCTCGAAGAGACGATTGACTCCCCGTGCGTAGGATGGCGCCCAGGTTGGCGAGAAGCGTGCGAACCACTCACGGGTGACGATCTCGAGGGTGTTGGTCGCGGCATCGACGCGCGTCGTCTTCTCCAGCTTTCGCTGGACGCTGGGATCTACGCCTTCGCGAAGCAATTTACGCGCGTCGTCGCGCTTGCTACGCGCGTCCGCAAGACTCACCTCGGGATAAACGCCCAGGGAGAGAAGCTTTTCCTTTCCGGCGAAGCGGTACTTGAGGCGCCACCACTTACCTCCAGTCGGGGCGAGCTCCAGGTACAGGCCACCGCCGTCGAACAACCGCTCCCTTTTCGCTCCTGCAGCCAGCTTGGCCTTGCGAATCGCCGTATCCGTGAGCATGGGGGTAACTCCTTTCGGGGTAAGCGAGTTACCCCCAAAGTTACCCCCTGCAAGGCCCGGCTGTCAAAGGACGCTCCCAGACTCTAGCGAACGAAGATCTTCGCGAATCTTCGGGATTTTCCGCGGTTTCTGGGGACAAACCGGAGTTTGACGGACGGTCGCGGAAGGCCTTTTCGTGGGCACAGTAGGAATCGAACCTACAACAAACGGATTAAGAGTCCGCTGCTCTGCCAATTGAGCTATGCGCCCATTCTCTTTTAATTTCAAATACTTAAGCTGTCTGACTAATCGCGCCGTCCTGGTGCGTTCTGCCTATTCTCTGCCTAAGTTGCACCGAAACGTCGCGAAGAGATAGCACAACCGCTGCCGGTTTGGAAAGATCCACCGCGACCATGTCGAAAGCTCGGGGGCCGAAGTAGTCCGGGGCAAGGTGCGCATAGTGCTGCGTCGTGGACGTGGACGTGGACGTGGACGAGTGGCCCAGGGTGACACGAAGACGCCCGGCCGCCAACCTGGGCCCCATCACTCAGCGCCGTAAGCCGACGTTTTGTTTCAGGTGAGCAGTCCATCTTATCAGGACGCGTCGCGGTAGGCAGAATCGGGGACCGATCATCGGTCCCCGATGTCGATCGGCGGATTCGGTGGTAGCTGGTGCTCAACGGCGTCGCTTGATTCGCTCGACGCGGATCTGTGCCACTCGCCAGGTTTCTTCCCGGACGAGCGCGGCAACATAGCCCTTCACCACGCCGGCCTCTTCGGGGGCGGGCATGCGATATGAGAGAACCAACCCGTCGCGGTGCGATTGCAGCAGCCAGCCGCTTATCCGAACGACGCCGTCGGTATCGATCCAAGCGGGGCCTCCCCGGGTCTGGGCTAGGAGGTAGTCGCGATCCTCGACCTCCTTCGTGTCCACGGACGTGAGGTACGTGAGGAGCGCCGTCTCCATGGCCTTCGCATCGCTCACGGTCAGGGTGATCTCGGCTCCACCGAAAGCGATGGTCGTGCTTGTCGGACCCAAGGCTTCCTCGTGATCATTCTTTGGGGTGTCGTGTTTCATGGTGTGAACCCTATGCTGGATCTCTGAGGGGGGCATCTCCCGAACGTGGTTTCGGGGAGAAACTTGGCACTGGAACAACCCGAGCGACAACCAAACGAGAAGGTTGCGCATGGCTACCGACCTCCCCTACGGACACTGTAGCTGATTCATATCGATCTTCCGTCCGCCTGGCGGAACCGTGTTCTCGGGCCCCGAAAACGAGTCGCCCCTCTTGGGATTTCGGGTGTAGGTCGAGCCATCAGCGCGGCGAACAAGCGCGGCACCCGATGGCGTTTTGCCCACGACCTGCTCGGGCGGGCCTCCCGAGCTCGGTTTCGCCGTAACACCGGGATATTCCTTGTCGACGAACTCGCGGATCTTGGCCTGGTTCGTCTTTCCACTCGGGTCGCGAAAGCTCGGGTCGTGCGGAGGTAACCCGTGCGATATGCGCCATCCGTCTTCCTTGGTGTAGGCGTCGTATTCCTTATCGCGCCATGCCATACCGCTCGGTTGGCCGGTATGCGTCCCCTCGTGGAAAATCGTGGCGGCGTCCTCCTCGGGACTCGAGCTGGTCAGCATGTTGATATCGGTACCGGAGGTGGTTCCTCCTGCTTCGAAATGCTTGGTCGTCCACTTCGTCCCGTCGTAGTAGGGATCCTCGAAGTAGATTCGATCATAGGTGGTGATCGTGACCCCGCGAGCCTTAAGATCTTGGAGGAACGCCTTGTCCTGGGGGCACATGATGGCGAGAATGCTCCGGATCCACGGGTCAGCGGGCATTGCCGGACAGGCTGAGGGACCGACCGCCGGGGCGCTCGGTGCGGGGCCGCTGCTCGGCGGGGATGGTCTGGAGCAACCGGGCATAGCTAATCTCCCTCTGGTGTCGAACCCGTCCGCAGGTAGTTGAGAAAGTCGTGCCGAAGCCGATCCAGCCGCCGGAGGGATCCGTGGGCGTCTGATCGAGCCAGGCACTGTGCGATCCATGGGAACTGTGGATCGATGTCGCACCGATGACCAAACGCGAAGACCATTCCAGTCATCAAGGCAGCACCAGCCGAAGTCGTCAGCGAATACTTGCAAGCCAAGAGCCTTGCGTGGGCCGCCAATGCCTCCAGCGCCGCTTGGCCGACGTACGTGGCCTTTTCCGGATAGATCGTCCGAAGGCGGATCAGGATTTCCGAGAAAGGGGAAGCATGCCAATCGGGTACGTCCGCAAATTGCTCGGCGCGAAGGCGGCGAATGGCTGCGTGCTCGTACTGGTAATCGGAGCCGAGGACGGAATCGTAGAATCGACCAGCTTCCTGCTGCAGCAGATCCGCGCGCTGCATCTCGCCTAGCTCCCTGCGACCGTTTAGGATGCGCGTCGCCCAAGGATACTGTGGATCGGTGTCGAAGTGGGTTCCCAACAGCACCATGAGCTCGATGTACAGGCGGACGGGGCCCCGGCACGAGAACCCATATTGCCCCGCCTTATCGAGTCCCCTCAATGACAACTGATACGACGCATGATCGCCGATGCGGGCGGCATGGGCGGGCGCATACCGGTGGAGGTGATCCACCATCTCAAGGGCAAACCAGTGGCGCTGTGCCTCTTCGAAGAGCATCATCTGTTCACGACGGATCATCAGCACGGTGTCTATCTCACCACGGCAAGCGATCCTGCGCGACATCTACAACGTCCGCCAGACTGAGAGTGCTGCGACGATGGAAATGAGCCGGCCTCGTTTCGGCCGCCCTCGCGAGTCGATCGAATGAATACTCTCCTATTCGCCACATGGAAGGCCAGATCCTCGAGGAGGTCAGGTTCGCAGC
Source organism: uncultured delta proteobacterium (assembly GCA_963849735.1). Classification (GTDB taxonomy): domain Bacteria; phylum Myxococcota_A; class Polyangia; order Fen-1088; family Fen-1088; genus Fen-1118. Next base: position 231,790 of record CAWKJE010000073.1, on the reverse strand, counting down.
CTCATCGATCCGCCGCGAGAAGCGGCAGCCGGCGGACTCTGCCCTGGGCTGAGCGATTCGTAGTCGATGTACAGCGCCTCCAGTTCGTCCAAGTTTGAAAGCTTCACTGCCATCCGGGCTCGCCAAACCTGGTAGAAACACCGTTCCGGCGGGATAAACACCAACGTGTCCAGCCGGAATGGCGCGTCGTGCGAGAGCAAGGACCGGGTGACCGGAGCGGAGGCACGCCATCTCACTTGCAACCTCGGCGACCAGCAGGGGAGTTGGAATGCCAGGATCGGCACATCGGGATCGACGTGCTTGAGCTGCACGACCTCGTTGCCCACGAGGTAGTTGGGAGTTTGTAAGTCCGGGTGGGCGCCGTTGTAGAAATCGAACGCGAAATCCGGTGGAGACGTCGATGCCTTCTCAGTTTTCCACCTCGCCGCGTGGATCCCAGCGTGTCGCAGCCGCGTTTCAGCGCCTCTCGGAAAGAAACCACAACCTGCCGGGAAAGGACAGGTGTCCCATGCTGTAATGGGATTGGCGGGGTCCTCGATGTTCGCAAGCGGTCGGTTATGGATTGATTCGACGGTTCGGGCTCCGACATAGCCACGACCGTGAGGGTTCTTTGCGTACCACGGGTGCGAGCCGGGGCAGAGCGCTCCCGCTCTGGCGTGCTCGTCGACGCCGCCAAAGGCGCGATCATAGGTGAGAGGCATCCGCACAAAACCGGCCGGGCCGACCAGAATCGGCGTCCTCTGACCGGCCACCATGGACCACCTGCGTTCACCAAAGACCCGCAACACCTTGGACGTGGCTCCGACCCGGATCTCAACATCGAGGGTGCGCGCCGAACGCCCGTGAGGAACACATGCATCTCCGATGAGGACGATGTCGGTGCGCGGTTTGAATGGAACACAGTCGGACTCAAAGCGCAGCAACTTGCCGGGCGATTCCGCATACCACGGGACATCACACTCCAGGATCGGCAGTTGCTTCGGGGAAAGGCGCGCGCATGTCGGCGAGGATTCAAGTGCAAACGTCGCCTTGAGGATGACGGACAGGAACGGCTCATCGGGCGGCCAGTCCGAGACCACGACCCTCGTGGGCAGAATCCGTGCATTCCTGATGATCATCGTGGCACGCTCACAGACTGATGAGATCCTGGCGAAGAACATTACTGTACTTCCGGGTGAATCGCCAAGCCATTGCCTTGTCCTGGGCTTCTACTAGAAAGGCCTGGATCGGCCCGAAAAACTCCTTCAGTTCGCGCGGCGTACAGGAGGGCAAAAATATCCCGAGCACGCGAGGATCGTAGAATCGAAAGTACATGAGGCGCCTCTGCTCGTTTTCAACCATCAAGAAATGGCGAAGATGACGTCGCAAGAGCTTGAAGTCGGCCTGCGCCGCCAGAAACGACAAGGCCGATTGCCCCCAATGCTCGCGTACGAGCGTTGCCAAAAGCGGCGATCCCACGGGGAGCTCGACCAGGTACGGAGCAACCTCGTCGAGCTTGGCCCCTTCGGCACCGTCGTAGAGCGAGTAGTAGATTTCCTCGTGTACGGCGAGCGCTGCCAGACATTCCGGGGAGCGAGCAGCATCAACGATAGCAAACAGGGGCGCTTGCAACTGAGCCATGTAAGATAGCACGCGCATTTGAGCTTCGGGGGTCAGGACCGACTCGATGCCCGAACTGGCGCCCGGAGCCGCGGCGAGAGCATGCTCCGCCGTCGTGAAAAGAAGGCAGCTCCTACCGGCGACGATGGCATCCCCATGGCGCAGCATCGCCTCGCGAACCCGCACCCGATTGATGTAGAGGCCTAGGTCGCCGCTGCGGTCGTGCATGGCGCACAGTCCTTCGGTACACGGGGCGTTGCGAAGGTCGGCAAGGAAACACTGACGCGCACATCGGGTGTGCTTCTGTACTTTTGCGCTCAAGTCGCGGACGACGGCTTCGGTTCCCAGGTACTCGATCGAGAAATGGATGGGAGCCATCCATCGATCGGCCACATGTAGCCCATTCGTGCGCTTGATCCGCCCCACGGTCAACGTGTGTCCCGGTTCGAGCGAGACGGCTCTCCCCGCATGGGGACCAGTCAGAAGAGTCAGCAACGCGCTCAAGAATTCACGAACAGTGATCGCAAAATGGCGAGCCGGTGACGGCGGCTTGCTTGAGAGCGTCAGCCTGACCGCTGCCAACCTCGCCGATCAGCACGGTAGGAAGCCCAACCGCGATCATGCCGCCATGTGCGGTCGGGTCGCCCATCCGCGCGGCCATCAAGCCCCCAATCAGCACGGTGGGAGACCCCATGACAACGGTGGCTGGCGGACCGACGCAAATCGCAAGATCCCCCACGCGTGCGGCTGGCATGCCCCCGATCAGCACGGTGGGGCAGCCCACGGGAATGGGTCCGCCGAGATGAGGGATAGGCGGCGTGCCCGGTGTCACCATCGGGCACATGTGCATGTCTCCAACTCGAGCAGCTGGATTCCCCATCGTCTAGCTCCCTTCGTCTGGTCGACATCTCGGAGGGTGCCTCTCTGCCCTTCCGGTGCCGACAATAGCGCCGCTCAACCGCCAGCCCCCAACGTATCTTCTCGGCTGAGGAGAAGACAAGCCCCAGCGCATCGGCTCTGCCTATTCTCTGCCTAAGTTGCCCCGAAATATCGCGCAGAGATAGCACAACCGACGCCGGTTTGGAAAGGTCCACCGCGACCATGGCGAAAGCTCGGGGGCCAAAGCAGGTCCAGACAAGGTGCGTCGAATCGGGGACGTGGGTAGCATCTAACCTCGTGTCACGTCCGCGTGGTGCGCGAAACGGAAGCGTCGACCGTGTCGACGGGCTAGCTGGTGAGGTGGCAGTGGGCTTTGGCCAGCATCTCGATGATCGGGATGTTCTGCGGACACTTGGGCTCGCACTCGGCGCATGCGGTGCACTGGTCGGCGCCGCTGCCGGCCTTCACCATGAAGGCATGGTAGGCAAAGCGCGGACTGGCCTGATTCTCGAACATCGAGGCCGTGTTGTAGGTCGATAGGACGTCCGGGATAGCAACGCCGGAGGGGCAAGGCGTGCAGTAACCGCAGGTGGTGCAAGGAACGGGCATGCGTGCGTGGAAGAAGCGCGCCACCTCATCGACCAGCGCGCGGTCGTCGGTGTCGAGCGACACGCGTTGGCTGGCAAGGCGCAGGTTCTCCTCGAGCTGGGCGGTGGCGTTCATGCCCGAGATGACGCTCACCACGCCGGGCAGATCCCACACCCAACGCAGGGCCCATTCCGCGGACGACCAGCGGCGAGGCGACATCGCCCAGATGCGTTCCACGGCGGGCGGAACATTGGCCAGGGCTCCGCCCCGCAGAGCTTCCATGACCACCACTCCCACCTTGCGGCTCTCGGCGTAGCGCAGTCCGTCAAGGCCGGCCTGGTACTGCTGGTCGAGGTAGTTCAGCTGGATCAGGCAGAACTCCCAGGCGAAGCCGTCGACGATGCTGCGGAAAGCGTCGGGCGAGCCATGAAATGAAAAACCTAGGTGACCGATTCGCCCGTCGGCCCTAGCGCGTTCCAGGGCACACAAGCCGCGCAGATTCTTGACCTTGTCCCATGTCCCGGCCGCCAAGCCGTGCAGCATATAGAAATCGATCCGCTGTGTATCCAGCTTGACCAACTGCTGATCAATGAAGCGCTCCCAGTCGCTCTCCTGCTCGACCATCCACACAGGCAGCTTGGTCGCCAACCGCACCTGGTGGCGCCGGCCCTTGAGGGCACGACCGAGAAATGGCTCGCTCTGCTGGCCGTGATAGGGCCAGGCCGTATCGAAGTAGTTCACGCCCGCGTCGATTGCCTGGTGGATGAGGCGCGTGGCGACTTCCTCCTCGATGTGCGCCGGATTCCCGCCCACGGTGGGCAGACGCATGCACCCGAATCCCAGCGTCGAGATGGGAAGGTCGGGGACCTTGGGAAACGAACGGTACTGCATTGCCGACAGTCTGCCGACTTTCGTGCGCCGTCGCTACCGTCGTGATTCGCGCTCCTATTTCGTGCGCGAGGCGGGGCGACCGAGATTAGCGTGACTTGGCGACACGTCGATCCTGCCGCACCTCGCTAACCGGTCCGGGACGACGGGAAGATCCCTGGCAATGCTAGCGCGAGACGCTACGCCGGACGCGTGGATCGGGAGGTGGCGGAAGAGCTGCGGCGGAATCACGGACCGGGCAGGTCAGCTCGATTGCCTTTCGGCGATCAATTCCTGGTTCGCAGATAGCCAATCCTGCACATCCGATCCATGAGTGGATCCGCGCGCCTCAAACATGGCGAATGCCCGCTTGGCGATGTCCTTGTGGGAGACATGGCTCACCGGCCCGAGGAGAGTCGTTTGTTCCTTGTCGGAGATGGCCTGTTGTTGGGATTGGTGGGAAGCGTGGGATGAGTGGGATGAGTGGGATGAGTGTTGGGACATGCCTCGGTTCCTTTGGGCTATTGGGGAAGGAGAATCTTGGGGACCCGGCGAAGACGCCGGTCACATGCCAGGACTCAGACGCAAAGCACTGCATCTTCCACGCCAGGCCGATTCGCCCGCCCTTCCGCGCCCCGAGCGGCGCTTCCGCCTCGCCAACTGCTTCGATTTGGCGCCCCCATACCGCCATTCTGATGGATCCACCCCTCGAGCCCCAAACCGCACCGAGGACGAAGGCGATGCCATTCATCCCTCAGGGGCCTCGATCAGGCGCTCGCCTGGACCGGCGTATTTTTGCCCGGTTCGGGGGGGGGGCTACGTCGCGCCACGAAGCAGGTGCGGGGCGGCCCACGGTGCGCTAAGATGCGGCCAAGCCGCAGCGGCGGATAGGATCAAACATGGCGATAGACCTAGCGAAAATCCACGATGTGGCCAAGGCATCGCTGATGCCGGACTTCTTCGCCGTGCGCATCGACGAAGAGGGGCTCTTTGACGGGCTGAAGCAGCTGATCGCGAGGATCAACCCGACGGCACCGAATCTCCGGTTCGATCGGATCAAGCAGATGAGCGCAGCCGCCTCGGACACCACCACGTTCATCGAGGAGATCAAGCGCGAGGGCCTCTTCGTGACTTTGCGGGACATCCTCACCAAGATTCCGGTGACGTGACAGTGCTGGCGGGACCTCTGTCCCGGTCACCAAAAGAACCAGACCGCCACGGCATATCCACGATCACGAAAGCGGCAGTTACATGCCATGCTTTGGCCGCTCGGTCGCTTGGGAGAAGTGCGGAATCTGATTCACGGTTGTCCTTTCCTTGACAAACACCCACAGCGAACTCAGCCCGGCGGCCTTGGGATCGATCGTGCTCCAGTTTTCCGGCAACAAGGGTGGCGACCAAACAAACAGCCAGCGTGCGTCAGCAGGCGCGAGGTTGATACATCCGTGAGACGTGGGTGCCCAAAGCGGTCATGCCAATAGGCCTCGTGCAGAGCCTCGTTCTTGTTGAAGTAGAGGGCAGCGGAGGCCGTTCCTCGGGCAGGGGAGGGAGTGCCAGCGAGTCCAGCCGAATGGCGCCATCGGCCCCCAGCAAGGCCCACGCGTGTCGGGTGGTGCAGTCGGGATAACACGCGGTCACGGTGACTCGGGCGCCCTGGCGCAAAAGCCCCACCTCTGGGCTGTAAAATTCCGACCGCAGATGCACGTGCACAGAGTTGGGCTTGCCAATCGCGGGAAACGGGGCGGCCAGCGTCCCATCCTTGTTGCCCAGGACAGGATGCGCGATCTGCTTGCGACGCCGCCATCGCCCAGCGTGCTTACGAGAAGTACGAGGCCCGCGGCAGTACCCATGGCTTTGACCGTGAGGATTGGATAGCCGCAAGCCACGAGCTCATTGTCGAGAGATTTGGCCACGTGAGTCTCATTCCGAGCCGAGCCCTCTCGGCCCTCCCTGACAGCGATCAGTTCCGCGGAGCGTGATGGGAAGTGCCCATGTTGCGCAGCCTAAAGGACACGTGGTTCCGCGGCGTCGGCACGGAGAAGAATGCCGGTACGAAGATCTTCTCGCTCTCGGGCAAGCGCTACACCGGTCTGCTCGGCGCTCTTGCCGACCTCCACTCTGGTCGATTCCAAGGCGCCGCGGTTCTACTGGCGCCGTAACGCTGGTTTGGGCCCACTCTGTCCTTCAAAATGACCGGCGTTGTGCCCCATCCTGGTCTAAGTTCTCCATCGCTTCCGATGTTCCCGTCCTAAGTCCTTGAACGCCACAGAGCTTCATGATGGCGCGAAAACTGCTAGAGCCCCGGGGGAGGGTCAATACCGAGACCCGCAACCCGTCGTCCTAGCGGCGCATGTCAAGGAGAACATCATGTCCAACGTAGTTGTGCGCAAAAATGGTGGAGAAACACCACGAGATCCGAATGAGGGGCAGCAAATCCAATGGGTGCACTGGGATCCATTTCGCCAAATGGCTCCCTACCTGAGTCCCGAGGACCAGCAGGCGCGTCTCACGCCGGATTTTGAGATCAGAGAGACAAAGGATGGTTTCGTATTCAAGGCCGACGTGCCCGGGATCAAGGAGAAGGATCTGGAGATCACCATGACCGGCAATCGGCTCTCTATCAGTGGCAAGCGCGAAGCGGAGAAGGAGGAGAGCAGCGATAGCTACTATGCCCGTGAATGCTCCTATGGAGCGTTTACGCGCGTATTCACCCTGCCGGAAGGAACCGACGGCAACGACCATATTCGCGCCGAGCTCGCGCAGGGTGTGCTGACGCTGCATCTACCGAAGCGCCCTGAATTGCAGCCGAAGCGCATCGAGGTAAAGGTAAGCGACGCGCCCAAGTCCTAGTTCCTGTCCCCGTGCGGCGGAGCACGATCACCACCATCATGATCATCATCATCGCCGCCGCAGTGGGGCTAAATTCATTACGGCGGAATGATCGCGATGGGCGGTGCGACCGTTATCCCGTCCGGTGCCGAGACGAGATCAGGTTGTGGCGCGCAGCGACTCATACTTAGGCAGTACTCACGAAGGGGCTCCTCCAAAGCGCACCGCGCCGGAGGGTTCAACAAACTCCCGCAGCACCGCGGGCGGCGCGGCAAGGACTTCAGTGCGCGTTCCGTCGGCCACGATGATCCCGTCGCAAAGCATCGCTACTCGGTCCGCGATGCGAAAGGTCGATGCCATGTCGTGTGAGATGACCACAGAAGTGACGCCGAAGTCGTCCGCGGTCCGCCTGATCATCTCGTCGACATTCTTGCTTGCGATGGGGTCCAGCCCGGTTGTCGGCTCATCGTAGAGCAGAATTTCCGGCCGATCGATGAGCGCTCGCGCCAAGCCCACTCGCTTGCGCATGCCACCAGAAAGCTCCGACGGGAGCTTCTGTTCGATGCCGGCCGTGCCGGCCAGGTCTAGCTTCGTGAGCAGAGCGCGCACGCGCTCCATGACCTCCGCTCTCGACAACCGGTAGCGCTCCAGCAGAGGAAACGCGATGTTCTCGACGACGTTCATCGAGTCGAAGAGCGCGGCGTACTGAAAGACCATGCCAAACTTGCGCCTAATCTTCCCCATGGCCACCTCGCCGAGGCCGATGATGTCCACACCGTCGATGTAAATGTGTCCGCTATCCGGCGCCAATAGCCCCATCAGGTGCTTCATGAGGACCGACTTGCCCTGCCCCGATCCGCCGATGATGATGTTGATCTTACGACGCTCGATGTCCAGGTTCACCCCACGCAGAACGTCTTGCGTCCGGAAGGACTTGTGCAGATCGCGAACTCGGATTTGCCATCGCTCGCTTCGGTTATGCAGGTCATCTGCCATCTAGAAGCCCTGTAGGCACCAATGGAGCTTACCAAAGCGTCGCGAGGGCTTCTTTGCTGAAGCCCATCAGCCCTGACATACGCCCCTCGTGGGTCTTCTGCGCCCACGCGGCGTCTGCCAGCAGGGCGCGGCCCACCGCCACGAGGTCAAAATCTCCTCGGTCGTAACGCCGTAGGAGCTCATCCAACTGACTGGGTGTCGAGGACTCTCCCTGAAAGGCCGCCAGAAAGTCTCCGGAGAGTCCGACCGAGCCCACCGTGATGGTGGTCTTGCCGGTCAGCTTCTTGGCCCATCCGGCAAAATTCAGATCGGACCCGGGGAACTCCGGCTCCCAGAACCGGCGTTGCGAACAATGGAAGACATCGACGCCCGCCGCCACCAGGGGAGACAGCCACGCTTCCATCTCCTGGGGCGTGGTCGCCAGCTTCGCGGCATAGTCCTGGAGCTTCCACTGCGATATCCGGAGGCAGATTGGAAAGTCCGCGCCGACAGCCTGGCGAACCGCCCGGACGAGCTCCACAGCAAAGAGAGTCCGCTCGGCCAGGGTCCTCCCACCGTAGCGGTCACTGCGTTGATTGGTGGGCTGCCAAAAGAACTGGTCGATCAGATAGCCATGTGCGCCGTGAATCTCGACCGCATCGAATCCCAATGCCTTGGCCACAGCCGCCGACCGCGCAAATTCCGCAACAGTTTCCGCGATATCGGCTTCGGTCATCGCGACGCCGCCGATCTTCCCTTGGGCCACGTAACCGGAGGGCCCTTCGAATGGAGCGGGTGGTAGCCAGCCGGCCTTGGGTGCGACCACGCCCATATGCCAGAGCTGCGGCGCCATGAGACCACCCGCGACATGCACCCTGTCAATCACCGTCTTCCATCCTACGAGCGACTCTTCGCCCCAAAAGCGCGGCACGTTGGGATCATTGGAAGACGCGAGACGATTGACTACGGTGCCCTCCGACACGATCAGCCCAACCTCGTGCTTCGCACGCCGCGCATAATAGTCAGCCACGTTCGCAGCCGGAACGCCCCCGGGGGAAAATGAGCGAGTCATCGGCGCCATGACGATCCGGTTTCTGAGCTTCAATGACCTCAACTGAAATGGCTGAAATAGTCTTCCTGCATTCATTGAGGATCCCTCATCGAGTCGTCTTTACCTCGTCGAGCGATGGTAGGTCGGCTAAGTTAGGTTGCAGCACAATCTCGAGTCGTTGTCAGTGTCACCGGAAGGTTGCGTTTGCCAATTGCGGTCGAGTCAAATGGCGCGGTTTGTTCGGCATTCTGCGGAGCTTGTCCTTGCCGCCGGCGTCCAGCAAGACTTGTGCCGCATGCGACATTTCCAGACCACCAGAGGAACGACAGCGCGCGAGGTCGATGGAATGGCCCGCCGTCATTCAAATTGATTGACTTGGTGCCCTGTTATGACTGCCGGTACCACACGGCTCGGCACGTGCGCCTGTAGGGTTATTTTAGCTCACGGCCCGTCTTGCGCGGACCCGGATCTTGCGCGGACCCGGATCTTGCGCGGACCCGGATCTTGCGCGGACCGGGATCTCCATGAAAGCTCGTGCCCAGACGAGGATTTCCGCCTTCATTTTGACAGCGTAGCGTCATCATATTGGTCTAAGTTTTGCGCCCGCAAGCGATTCGAGGACCTAAATCCGCCGGGCCTGCTCGAATTTAGTCGGTGGCTCGAATGATGCTGTACCTGCGTGTGCGCGAATCTCGTCGCGGCCGCATTTGAGTCACCGACTTCTGACACACGCACAAAAAGGACCTGCACCATGGGAAGAATCATTGGAATAGACCTCGGGACCACCAACTCTGTCGTGGCCATCATGGAGGGCAAGGAGCCCAAGGTCATCGCAAATGAAGAGGGCGGGCGCTTGACCCCATCGGTTGTGGCCTGGGACGCCAACGGCGACGTCCTGGTCGGCCAGATCGCGCGCCGGCAGGCCGTCACCAATCCCGAGAATACCATCTTTTCGGCCAAGCGGTTCATCGGGCGACGCTTCGAAGAGGCCGCCGAGGACATCAAGCGCATGCCATTCAAGAGCATGCGCGGCGCTCATGGCGAGGTCGACTTTGAAATCCGCGGCAAAAAGGTCACGCCTCCCGAGGTTTCGGCCAAGGTACTCGGCAAGCTGAAGAAGGCGGCCGAGGATCACCTGGGCGAAAAGGTCACCGAGGCAGTCATCACGGTACCGGCCTACTTCAACGACTCGCAGCGCCAGGCCACCAAGGATGCCGGCCGCATCGCCGGCCTCGACGTCAAGCGCATCGTTAATGAGCCGACCGCGGCCGCACTGGCCTACGGTCTCGATAAGAAGAAGGACGAGATCATAGCGGTGTACGATTTCGGGGGTGGGACGTTCGATATCTCGATCCTCGAAGTGGGCGAGAACGTCGTCGAGGTCGTGTCCACCAACGGCGACACCCACCTGGGCGGCGACGACATTGATCAGCGCATTATGGACTGGCTCATCGCAGAGTTTCGCAAGGACCAGGGCATCGATGTGTCCAAGGACAAGATGGTTCTGCAGCGCCTGCGCGAGGCAGGCGAAAAGGCCAAGATCGAGCTATCGCAGGTCCTCGAAACCGAGATCAATCTGCCCTTCCTCACCGCGGATGCCTCGGGCCCCAAGCACCTGCAAATCAGGCTCTCACGCAGCAGGCTCGAACAGATGCTCGACGACCTCATTCAGCGTACTGTCGAGCCAACCAAGAAGGCGCTCGCCGACGCCAACAAGAAGCCGTCGGAGATCGCCGAGGTGGTTCTGGTCGGAGGGTCTACGCGCATCCCGAAAGTCCAGCAGGCGGTGAAGGATTTCTTCGGCAAGGAACCCCACAAGGGCGTGAACCCGGACGAAGTCGTGGCGCTCGGCGCAGCGATCCAGGCCGGCGTCATCTCCGGCGAGGTCAAGGACATGCTCCTTCTCGACGTGGCCCCCCTGTCACTGGGCATCGAGACCCTGGGTGGCGTGATGACCACGCTCATCCCGCGCAACACCACTATCCCGACCAAGAAGTCCGAAGTGTTCTCGACCGCCGTCGACAACCAGACCTCCGTGGAAATCAAGGTCTTCCAGGGCGAACGGCCCATGGCGAACGACAACCGTCTGCTCGGGAAGTTCGGCCTCGAGGGTATCCTACCCGCATCGCGCGGCGTACCACAGATTGAGGTCACCTTTGACATCGACGCCAACGGCATCGTCAACGCGTCGGCCAAGGACAAGGCGACGGCGAAGGCCCAGCAGATCACCATCACAGCGTCGTCGGGTCTGTCGGAATCGGAGGTCCAGCGCATGACCAAGGAAGCGCAGGAGCACGAGGTCGAGGACAAGCAGCGGCGTGAGGCCATCGAGGCGCGCAATCGCCTGGAGAGCCTGCAATTCAGCGTGCAGAAGCATTTCGACGAGAACAAGGAGAAGATCTCGGCTAGCGAACGCGACACGCTTGAAGACGCGCTCAAGGAGGCTCGCACGACGTTGGATACGAACAAGGAGGCCACGGACGCCGCGATATTCAAGGGCATGTTCGAGCGTCTGGAAAAGGCATCGCACAAGATGGCCGAGGCGCTCTACCAGGCGGCTGGCGGCACGAGCGGGGCGCAGGCAAATGCCGCTGGAGGATATCCCGCGAGCGATGCGCCCGGCAAGACGGATGACGTCGTCGACGCCGAATACGTCGCCTGAAATCAGCGAGCGATGCCCACCGGCCGGTAGTTCGCGGCGCGCCAGCAGGCGTCTATCGCACGGAGCGGCCGCTCGGGCGTTATCGCTGCCACCGGATGCGGGAATCCTCGAGCGGAATCGCCACCCCGCTACAGTGAGCTATCACTCGCGCGGTGTAGTCCGCGGCGGGGCGGGATGCTGATACCGCCGCACGGTACACGTAGCTGCTCGAGGCCGCGGAGCTCTGAACGTCGCGTTTCATCACCTCCCGCGCCGGCTCGCCGTCGCTGGTCGGCTCGGCATACAGTTCGACCTGCACGGCCTTTGGATCGATTGCGCTGAGATGGACCTGGACTTCAAAGACGTGTTGGTTGCCAGCCGTCGTTACCTTCATTTCCCCGAAGCTCAGAGAATCCCAATTTGTGTCCAGGTGGGTTCGGCAATCTACCATGTGCCTGCCGACGGCTCCCGAGTTGGCGGAGCGGGCTCGGTAGGCGGCGGCGGCCGGAAGGTACTGTTGTTCCGTGTATTCGCGCACGGAGCGGTCGGCCGAGAAGCGAGGGGTCAGCTGCGCCATGCTCGCCCTCATCCGCTTGACCCACGCGGCGGAGATGCCATTTGCGTCTCTGGCATAGAACTCCGGAATTACCTCGTTTTCCAGCAGCTCATAAAGCGCGTCGGCTTCGCTGGCATCCCAAGCGGGATCGTTGCCATGCTCGTTGCCGTCGCCCAATGCCCAACCAACCTCGGGTGTGTAGGCTTCCGCCCACCAGCCGTCGAGCTCCGAGAGGTTGATGCCGCCATTTACCAGCACCTTCATCCCGCTTGTTCCGCTCGCCTCCCAGGGGCGTCGTGGCGTATTGATCCAGACGTCCACACCTTGCACCATGTGTTCCGTCAGGAGCATGTCGTAGTCGCTCAAGAAGACGGCATGGGGACGAACTTCACGCTGGCGGATGAAGGCTATCCATTCATGAATCAGGTCCTGGCCAGCCCGGTCTTCCGGATGCGCCTTGCCTGCGATAATGAGTCGCACCGGACGCTTCGGATTGGTCAGCAGCCGAACCAGGCGCGACGGATCTCGCAGCAGCAGGTTCGGCCTCTTGTAAGTCGCAAAACGCCGAGCAAAGCCCAGGGTGAGCGCTGTGGGGTCGAATAGATGGTTCGCGGCGTCAATCGCCTCTTGCGTGGCGCCGGAGGCAGCGAGTTGCCTTGCCAGGCGCTTGCGGGTGTACTCAACTAGAGACCTGTTACCGGCCGAGCGGAATTGCCAGATCTCTGCGTCGGAGAGCCCTTGAATGTCACGCTCCAGCGTCTCGGTTGTCCCGAGCCAGCGGCCCTTTCCACAGGCTTTCGTCCAAAGCTCGTCCGCCGCCGCGGAGTCCCAACTGGGCATATGGACGCCATTGGTCACATGGCCGACGGGTACTTCCTCCGCTGGCCAGCGGAGGAAGAGTGGCTGAAAGAGGCGTCGGCTGACTTTGCCGTGCAAGTGACTCACACCGTTGACCGCGCCGCTGCCGCGGATTGCCAGATAGGCCATATTGAAGCTTTCTGAAGGATCGTTGGGGTTTCTGCGACCCAGGGCCAGCAGCTCCTGGGTGGCAATCCCTAGCTTCTGCTCGGCATAGCGCCCGAGGTATTGCTCGATGAGTGCCGGAGAAAACCTGTCAAAGCCCGCAGCCACAGCGGTGTGAGTCGTGAAGAGGTTTCCGGCTCTCGTGACCGCCAATGCCACATCAAAGGGTTGCCCGGCCTCCTTCATGAAGGCGCGAGCCCGCTCCAGCACCGCGAAAGCCGCGTGCCCTTCATTCAGATGACAGACGTCCGGTCGGATCCCGAGCGCCTCGAGTAGGCGCCATCCGCCTATGCCGAGCAGCATCTCTTGCTTGAGACGAAGCTCTGGTCCACCACCGTAGAGCTGGCTCGTGATGCCTCGGTGCGCTGGGATATTCGCCGGGTCGTTGCTGTCGAGGAGATAGAGCTTGACCCGGCCGACCTGGACTTCCCATGCGCGTAGCCATACCGAGTAGCCCGGCAAGGTGATTTCCAGTCTCAACCACTGGCCATTCGCTTCCCTCAGTGGCGTGATGGGCAACTGCCCAGGGTCGTTGTAAGGATAGAGCGCCTCTTGCTCTCCGTTTTTGTCGATCACCTGGCGGAAGTAGCCTTGTTGGTACAAGAGGCCCACGCCGATGACCGGCACCCCCAGATCGCTCGCCGCTTTGAGCTGGTCGCCGGCCACATTGCCCAAGCCGCCCGAGTAGATGGGCAATGCTTCGCTCAACATGAATTCCATGCAGAAGTAGGCTACGGATGTCAGGGCGGCCCCCGAATGATGTTGCTGGAACCAAGCCGGCGCTTCCGCCGCACGCCGGCGGGTCTGGACCAGACTGTCAACCTTGTTGCGGAATGCTGGATCGGCCAGAACTTGGTGAATCTTGTCTCGTGATACCGTCTGCAGGACCGCCCAGGGATTGTGCGTGATCTCCCAGAGCTCGGGGTCGAGATTCCGCCACACTTCATCGGTGGCATGATTCCAAGATGAGCGCATGTTCAAGGCCAGCTCGGCTAGTGAGTCGACGCAGTCGACTCCCGTCGACGGCAGGGTCTCTTTCAGGTGTCCCACACGAGTCTCTTTGCTCACGGTTTACCCCCAGAGTTGCTTGGGACCGAGGCTGGGAGCCCTGTCGACGATTCCGTCTGCTCAGCCCCGGACGTCGGCGCGCCCGCCAGAGCGTCGCTGACAATCGATTTCGCCTCCTCGATGATGCGGCGCAGATGCTCACCATCCCGGAAGCTTTCTGCATAGATCTTGTAGATATCCTCGGTCCCCGATGGGCGCACCGCGAACCACCCCGTCTTGCTCGCGACTTTCAATCCATCGATGGCAGCGCCGTTGCCTGGCGCCCGGGTGAGTACGGTTTGAATGGGTTCCCCTGCCAGGTCGGTGCGCCGCATCTGGTCGCCGGAAAGTCTCGCCAGCCGCGCCCGTTGCTCGAGGCTGGCCTGGGCCTCGACGCGATCGTAGAGCGGCTCGCCAAACTCGTGTGTGAGATCCTTGTAGATTTCTCCAGGATCCCGGCCCGTGACGGCCGTAATTTCCGCCGCAAGCAGGGCAGGAACGATGCCATCTTTGTCGGTCGTCCAGACGGCGCCATCCCGCCGAACGAAGGACGCACCGGCACTCTCCTCGCCACCGAAGGCGAGCGAACCATCTAGGAGGCCCTCAACGAACCATTTGAACCCGACGGGCACCTCATATAGCTTCCGGGAGAGCTTTTCGGCAACCCGGTCGATCATCTGAGTACTCACGACCGTCTTGCCTACCGCCCCCGCGCTCTGCCATTTTGGGCGATTCTTGAACAGATAGAGAGCGGCCACCGCAAGGTAGTGATTCGGAGGAAGCAATCCGCTGCTTTTCGTCACAATCCCGTGGCGGTCGTGGTCGGTATCGCAAGCGAAAGCGATCTCGAACCGGTCCTTCAGTCCAATGAGTCTTTGCATCGCGTACGGTGATGACGGGTCCATCCGGATCTGGCCGTCCCAATCCACCGTCATGAATCGGAATGTTGGATCAACGGCGTCGTTGACGACCGTGAGCTTCAAACCGTAGCGGTCAGCGATCTGGCCCCAATAGTGGACTCCAGCACCCCCAAGGGGATCGACTCCCATGTTGATCTTCGCGCTACGAATGGCATCCATGTCGAGCACGTTCGCAAGGTCGGCGACGTAAGTCTTGAGATAGTCGTGCCGGTGTGTCGTGGACGCTCGGAGAGCTCTTTCGAAGGGAATCCTCTTCACACCCATCAGGCCGGCGTCCAGGAACTGGTTCGCCATCGCCTCGATCCCGTCGGTGACCGTAGACGTTGCTGGCCCCCCGGTGGGGGGATTGTATTTGAATCCACCGTCGCGTGGCGGATTGTGCGACGGTGTGATCACGATTCCGTCGGCGAGACCCGTCTGGCGTTTGGCGTTATGCACGAGGATCGCGTGGGACACCGCGGGGGTAGGGGTGTATTCGTCGCCCTCGGAGAGCATGACATCCACTCCGTTCGCGGCCAGCACCTCAAGAGCGCTGGCGAGCGCCGGCACGGATAGGGCATGCGTGTCCATGCCGAGAAACAGGGGCCCATCTATCTTCTGGCGCGCGCGATAAAGGCAAATGGCTTGAGTGATGGCGAGAATGTGCCATTCATTGAATGCCTTATCGAATGGCGAGCCACGATGTCCCGAAGTGCCGAAGACCACCCGCTGCCCGGCCACCGAAGGGTCGGGCCTATCCGAATAATACGCCGTGACTAGTCTGGGTACGTTCACCAGCATCGCTGCCTCGGCCGGTTTCCCGGCGGATGGCGCTGGCAGCATTAGGCCCTTTCCCGGAGAATCTTGTGCGTCATGTCGGTCTTCTGTAAGTTTCCTGTTTCCTCGTGGCGAGGCGTGGTCCGTCTCGGCCTATGCAGATCCTGGACCGCGCGCGAGGCGGCGTGGTTTCGCGTTCTTACATCCCTTAGATGGCCTGACACGCGGTGCAGTCAATCGAAATGGTGCGAGGAAGTGTTCACTCTGAAGGAGCGTGACCGGTTCTGAGAGCCTTCCGGATGTGTTGAAACACCCTTGCACCTACGGTGCAATCCGCCGAACCCATTGCGATGCAAATGATGGCCCGGAACTTGCGAGCGTGGTCGGCGGGATTCGGCGATCACCATATCAGTTTCGCCCGGAGCTCGCATCGCTAACCGCCTAGCGCGATACGACGGACCCCAACAGCTTCGCGTGGGCAACACGCAAAAGAAAGAAAACTATACGGAAAGGGAAGCGCATGATGTCAAGACTCGTGAAACGTCCAGGATCGTTTGGAACCGCTCTCGTCGCTGTCGCTGTGCTGCTGGCCTGGGTGGCACCCAACGCCATCGGGGATGCCGAGAGCTCCGGGAAGTCCAAGGTAGTGATGAAGGGCCATCCCCAGAAGGAACACGCTCCGGTGGCGGTGCCCCAGGTCACCAAACAGATGCCTGCGCCTAAGGCGGAGAAGGCTCACAAGGCTCCGCGCGTGGATGTCGCCTGGGTGCCCGGCGATTATTTCTGGGCCGGTAATGACTGGCTGTGGGACGATGGCTTTTGGCTCGATCGGCCGTGGTCAGACGCCATGTGGATTCCTGGCCACTGGGTCCAGCGTTGGTGGGGATGGTCGTGGATCTCCGGGTACTGGTTGTAGCCTAGTCGCGACGACGGAGTAAGGGAATCATGAGTTACCAAAGCGTCAGCCCTAGACGCCGGGAGATTAGAAATGAGTGTCTACAGCGCATCGGTTGAATGTGGTTGTGAACCGTGGGAGCTAGGAATCAAGCGACTCGCTGCGTGGAATCGTAGACATGGCTGGTCGTCCAACCTACGTCGTCTCAAACGCCAACGTGAATTGGCACAACGAGAGCGTCTCTCGCACCGCCCTGCTCGACATCCACCGGGTTAGCGAAGCGAGCGGCCAGCAACTCGTCCATGATGCCAGCTAGTGGACGGATTCTGGCGTTCAACGGCGCCTCCTCAGGGAACAGGTAACGGCGGCGCAAGTCGCCACACCAGAAGGGAAACGGATACTGTCATGCTGCACAGCGCGAAGAGACTAGCCGGGTACAAATTGGACAGCCGCGACGGCGCGATTGGCGAGGTAGCAGAGTTCTACTTCGACGACAAGCACTGGGTTGTCCGCTATTTGGTGGCTGATACAGGAAGCTGGCTGACGGGACAAGGTGTGTTGCTATCGCCTTACGCCCTGGAGGCCGTGAGTGCCGAAAGGCATTGTGTCACGGTTGATTTGACCAAGACACAGATTGAAGGCGGTCCTCCTTTGTATTGTCACGTACCTATTTCCCGACAATACGAGGAATCGTATTATGGATATTATGGCTGGCCGATGTATTGGAATGGACCGTACATGTGGGGTTCCTATCCCTACATTGAGCGTGATCGTCGTGAGTGGAGAAAGCGGGAGCTAGCCGAGAGGAACTGGGATACTCACCTGCGCAGCACCTCTGAAGTCATTGGCTATCACATAGAAGCCGAGGATGGCGCTATTGGCCACGTCGAGGATTTCGTCATTGATGACGAGACTTGGGCAATTCGCTATCTCATCGTCGATACGCGAAATTGGTGGCCGGGAAAGCGCGTGCTTATCGCACCGCAATGGATCGAGCGCGTCAGTTGGAGGGAGTCGAAGGTCTTCCTCCATCTTTCCCGCGAGGCTATCAGGCAGTCGGCCGAATTCACGGGCGACCTTGCACTCACTCGGGATGACGAGGAAGCCCTGCATCGGCACTATAATCGTACTGGCTACTGGACCGACGAGGCCGCGGCACGAGCACAATTCCGCTCGCTGCCGCCCGCATAGCAAATCATCTTATCATGGCCCACGACCGATCTCTCGAGCGAAATCGGTATGGTCGACACCAGCCTGGTGGTTGGCCTAGAATCTGCTTGTATTGTGTGGGTGTCAGTCAGGAAGGTTGAAGGGAGCATGGCGCATATGGGTAGATCAAAACGAGAACGTCCAGATGGAGGCGACGCATTCATTCCGGAGTCGGCACAGATTTCCGGTACGCCGGATGGCGTGGCCGAGCTCATGGCCGAGCAGTACCTCCGGGGAGCAAGCGGCGACGAATGCGAAGACGCTACCCGTGATGAAGAAGTGTCCGAAGAACTTGGCGGGCCCTTTGTCGAAAGTCGTCCAGAACAGGAGTTCGGATCCACTCGGGAAGCTGAAGGTACGAGCGCCCGCAGCAAGGGAACGCGACCACCGACCAGGCATCCCCTGCGTGTGCCCTTGCCGCAGGCGGTGGGACCTTTGGCCGTTGCTGGTCCTGACGAGGACGTCGACGATGGAGAGTCGGCAGCGGACCGAATCGGCGTGCCATTGGCTGCCTCGGAAGTGCGGGCGGCGAGTTTGGCTTCGGAGACAGGATCGATCATGGAGCCCGACATCAAGATCGAATCTCCGGGTTCAGAGGCGTTGAAGACGTAGGCGGCGTTAGGTTTCGGCCATGCCCAACTTCGAGGAGCTAGAAGCCGCGGCGAACACCGCGCGGGGGCTTGCCATGGATGCCGTCGCGGCCTGCGCATCTGGTCACCTTGGCCTACCTCTTGGAGCGGCCGAGGTCGGCGCCGTGCTCTACGGTGAGCTGCTTCGACATGATCCCGCTGATCCAGCGTGGATCAACCGCGACCGCTTCGTGCTCTCCGCTGGACACGGGAGCATGTTCCTGTACGCATGGCTGCACCTATGCGGATACCCGCTGTCGCTCGACGCACACCCTCTGAGGGCACTTTGGCGCAAGCCTGAGTTAAACCGTTACATGAACGGCGAGAATAGCCGCGCGGCCGCATCACGTGCCTTTCCCGTGATCGTGCGGGCGTCCACGTCGGCAAGCGTGACCTCGCGCGCCTCGACCCGTTTCTTTTCTATGACAGTTACCAAGTCGCGCGCCAGCTCCCGGCCGTAACACTCGACATTCAGCTCAAAGTTCAAGCGCAGACTGCGGGCGTCCCAGTTCGCCGAGCCGAGCAGCACCCAGTGACCATCCACCACCATGAGTTTCGAGTGGTCGAATGGCGGCGGCGTGAGCCATATGTGACAGCCACGCTCGATCAACTGCCACCACATCGATCGCGAGGCCCAGTGGATGAAAGGCAGATTGTTCTTGCGGGGCAATACGACGTCCACCCGCACCCCACGTAGCGCCGCCAGGTTCAGCCCGGTGACGAGCGCTGAGTCCGGCAGGAAGTATGGTGTGACAATCTGAACCGACGTCTGCGCCTCCGCCAACGCCGCCAGCAAGGTCCAGCGCGCCTTCTCGAAATCGGCGTCGGGACCGTCGACAATGACGCGCGCGATGATCGTGCCGTCTCCGCGCAATTGGGGAAACCAAGTCTGACCGTCGAGGATTTCGCCCGTGGTAAACGCCCAATCGTTGGCAAATGCATCCTGCAGTTGGGAAACCACGGGACCCTCGATACGAAAGTGGAGATCTTGGACGGGACTTGGGGGGCGGGCAGACAGGACGTTGCCATGCCGGATGTTCATCCCGCCGGTAAAGGCCGTATGACCGTCCACGACAAGTATCTTGCGGTGATTGCGCAGATTGACCGTTGCCACGCGCCACGGCGTAAGGAGAGACGCAGGCAGAAACTTTGCACACCGGACGCCGACCCTGTTCAGGCGACGGGTAATGGGTGGCCATGAGTACCGCATTCCCGCGCCATCTATCAGAACCCGCACCGTCACCCCCCGCTTCGCAGCCCGACCAAGCGCATCGGCAAATGCCCTTCCGCTGGCGTCGTTATCAAAGATGTAACTGACCAACGAGATGGATCGCCGCGCAGATTCAATCGCCGCCAGCATGGCGGGAAAGGCTTCGTCGCCGTTGACCAGCGGCTGCACCCGATTCCCAGCCGTCAGCGGTTCGGCGACGACCCGGCTGACGACGCGCGCGATCAGTTTCAGGTGTTCCGTGCCCGCGTAATCGCGTTCGTCGAGGTCTTGCGGAATCGGTCGACCGATGCCTCGATGCACACCGAGCATCAGCGCCCGGCGCCGGATGCGGTTGATGCCCAACGCGAGGTAGAGCAGCGAACCGACGGCCGGCATCAACCAAATGAGGGCGATCCAGAGCGTTGCGGCGCGAGTATCGCGCTTGTGCAAGAGAGCGTGCGCCGACGCCGGCAGCGAGGCCAACACATGGAAGGCCACCGCCAGGTGTGGCCAAAACTCGGAGATCTTGCCGAGCCAGTTCATCGCGCTACTCCTCCTTGCTCCCAGACGTGCTGGTGACGCCGCAGCTCGGTCACCATTTGCTCGGCGGTGGATTCTCCCCCGCCGCCCGGCTCACGCGTCATGGTAACGGCAGTTGCGTCGGATGCCAAGGCGCCTACTACCATCGACCAACCCTCTCGTTTCGGGTTGATGGCGAAGGTGCATCAATTTGATTTAACCGGCCGGCGGGACGATGCCACCGTCCTGCAAGCTACCGTATTCATTGCCGCCAAGTGCCTGGCCCGAAACCTGCTGTAGGCGGTCTGCGCACCCTAAGAAAGGCCAAAAATGAGAACCCAAACTACCAAGACCGTTCCTCTAGGTGACCTGGTCCTGACCGTCTTCGACAAGGCCGCGCAGTACAGCGCCGATCCACAAGAGGTGTCGCGCCTGGCCACCCATACCATCTCGCGCATGTTGTGGAACATTCCGACCAGCCTCGTGAGCGAGGCCCTCGATCCCGGGGTTGGGTGAACGATCCATTTACTTGTATTTGCTGCGCCCCGGCGCCATGCCTTCGGACGCGTGCTTCTCGCCGTGGAGCACGGTGTCGATGGCGGTATCACTGCCGGTCTCGGCCGCTTGGGCGAGGGCCTGGTGGTCGGTGAGGACGCGAACCGCGAGAATCCCCCGCAGCCAGTGACGCTCGACGATGGGGTAGGCTGCCACGAGGGGCAGCACCAACACGGCGCCTATGATTCCCTGCAGGCTGCCCCCGATGATGAGCGCCAGGAGCACTGCCAAGGATGAGATCTTGAGCTTGTTGCCGTAGATGCGCGGCAAGAGAAAGTAGGTCTCGAATACGTGATAGGCCAGATAGGCTACCAAGACCACCACCGCGGCGCCGGGCGAGACCACGCCCGCCAGCAGGACGGCAGGGACGGTCGCTAGCACGATACCGAGCACCGGCACGACGTCGCATAGCCCCGCGATGATAGCCAGAGGCGCCACGGCCGGCACCCCAAGAATGGTCAAGAGTATGGCGGTGAAGACCGCGAAGAATCCCGCCACCAGGATTTGCCCGCTCACGTAGGCGTGCACCACGCCGGAAACCTCGTGCATGGTGGTGGCCAGCTTCTCGCGATGGGTTCGCGGGATGAAGGCAAGGACCCAGGCGTAAAGGCTCCTGCCGTGGAGGAGAAGATAGAACGTAAGGACGAGGACGATGCCCGCCACCACGAGTCCCGTAACGGCGCTGCGCCCCCAGCCGAACCACCGGTCAAACGTCGTGATCACCTTCGGCGAGAACGGCGACTCGAAGATCTCGTGAATGATCTTCTGGACAGACGAATAGCGCCCGGGAATCCGGCTCAAAATCCGGGCACGGAATTCGGGAAGGCTCTGCAGCAAATGTGTGGTCTGGCCGACCAGGGGTGGCATGACAAAGAGGGCGAACACCGTCACGAGCCCAACGGCCAAGGTCGCAAGGATCACGACGCCCCACAAACGTCCAATGCGCTTGGTCTCCATCCAGCGTACCGCCGGGTTCAGCGTAACCGCCAAGAGTACCGAGATGAGGAACAGCAGGAACTCGGGCCACAAGACGAACATGCCCCAAAGACCAAGGCCGCTGCCGACCACCTTGAGGATCGTGGTCATCGGGATATGAATGTCTAGCCGGTTGTGAGCTGGTGGGGGAACAAGCTCCTCCCCCGCATCGCTCCGTTCACCCCGCACGAGCGCTCCCCTCTCTGTCTCCCGACACCAATCGTGCAAGCCCTTTACATGGATTCCGGAGGCCAGGAGCCTGGGAGGCACCCCTGACCTCCGTACCCTTTAGGCTAGCTAGGCGAGGCAAGGCTAATCGCTCGGCGGTCCGAACCTGGGCTGCAGGTGTGGCCCTCGACGACCATCCGCTTGTCGGCCTCCCGCGCTTTGAGTGCTTCGGCAGGAAGTCGTGGGTCCATGCTTGCCTCCGTCGGGTCTATTGGGAAAGAGGGAGTCTCTGAGCGGTGGTCTGGCCACCCTCCGGGGCGGGGGGGGCCTGACCTGCACCGCGGACCAGGCCTACAGCAACAATCGGGCCAGGCATGAGGCCCTATTGCTTCGGGCTCTTGGATCGCGGAGAGCTTTGCGGGACGGGGCTTCTTCCATCAATATGAGGTAGCTTGCCAGTCATACTGATCCCTCCCGCGGGGCAGGGCCGCTGCGGCGCGCGACTCGCAGCGCGCGAGGGGTGCTTGACTGCCCGCCAACCATTAACCCCGAGTATCATCAGCAGAATGACGGCGGTCGAGCCGAGCCGAGCGCACGGAGGGCGCGCTGCTTGCACGATACTAGACGAATCCCACCAGGAAGTGCACATTTGCGCTGGGGCGTGCGGCTGAGCTGGCGAGACTTTTTCGCTCGCCTCTACCACAAGTACCAAGACCATGCGGTGGCTGATAGCGCGGCCACCCTTGGCTACTATTTCGTCTTCTCGCTGTTCCCATTTCTGTTCTTTCTGGTGATGTTGACCGCCCTCGTTCCTCATGCGAGAGCATCGGTTGCCACCCTGCTAGAGAGTCTCCGCGACTTGTTACCGTCCGCGGCGATGGACATCATCGACGTGCACCTGCGTCGGCTTGCGGGTAGCTCCAGGCCGCACCTGCTGACCCTGGGACTAGCAGCCGCGCTCTACTCCGCCTCGCGCGGGGTGAATAGCGTCCGCGCCGCGTTGAACCGAGCCTACGACGTCAAGGAGTCCCGCCCGCTGTGGAAGACCGAGCTGATCGCATTCAGCGTAACGGTCGGGGCAGGACTGATCCTGCTGTTCGGGATCGCCGTCTTGGTGGCGGGCGGCGGCGCCGGTCGGTGGGTAGCCCGTCGTCTTTCCATCGCCGATGAGTATGTGACCGTTCTCCGGTGGATCCGCTGGCCGATCACCACAGTCGCGACCACGCTCGCCGCCGCGCTCACCTACTACCTACTGCCCGACGTCAAGCAGAAGTTCAAATTTGTCACTCCGGGCTCCGTCATCGGGACATTGGTTTGGTTCCTGGCGAACTGGAGTTTTGGGGTCTATGTGTCCCACTTCGGCAGCTACGACATCACCTACGGTTCGATCGGGGGCGTCATCGTGCTCTTGACGTGGTTCTATATCAGCGGGTTCATCCTGCTCATGGGCGGGGAGATGAACGCCATCCTCGAGGACGCTTCGCCTGACGGGAAGGAGAGCGGCGCGCGGGTTCCTAACCAAGCGCCGCCGCCACCGGACGAGCGTCTGAGCGCCATGCCTCCCGGAGCGGCGGAGTCGGCGGGCGTCGCCGACCGCTCCCAAAGCCGCAAGGCCACCCAGCCACCGAAGCTACGCTAGGAGAGCTTAATGCGGCAAAACGGGGGAACCTTGATCAGATCCAACAGGAAAGCGAAGGCAACGGCAAAGATCTGGGCAACTGCAGCGGCCGGCTGATCTTGGGGGCAGACGGAACAAGGAGGTTCGCGGTGAAGACCGAGACGGCACAGGATTTGCTTCACGGCATGGCGTAAGCGAGGACGGCCGTGTGATTCTGGCATTCGAGTTGCCGATGGTTGTGGGACGTCGCTTCGTGGGTAAGAATGGGAAGACGTCAACCTATCGGGAGGCGGGCGGAAGCGAATGCCGGAGTCCCAGGGCCTTTCTCATGCGCACGGCGGGCAGCCCTGGTGACGGGCGAATACTACCAGGCACGTCAACGTGGACTCGCCGGCACACGGCGTGCACACCGTGGAGCTCGAGTCCATGAATCCGACAACACTCGGCAGTGCCGCGCCCCCTGCCCCACCGCACCAGCTTGCGGCCCTAACCGAGTTGGCCATGGACCTCCGCTGGTCGTGGAATCACTCGATGGACGAGTTGTGGCGACGGCTCGATCCCGAGCTATGGGAACATACCCGGCATCCCAGCGTCGTGCTCCAGACCGTAACACGCGAGAGACTTGCCACCGCCTTGGCCGACCCGGACTTTTGCCGACTGCTCGAGCGCCTGCTGGAGGTCAAACGACAGGCGGAGGCAGCCCCGCGCTGGTTTCAGGAGAGATACCCCCAGGGTCCTCTAAACTGCGTGGCATATTTTTGCATGGAATTCATGTTGACCGAGGCCCTCCCGATCTATTCAGGCGGGCTCGGTAACGTCGCGGGCGACCAGCTCAAAGCTGCCAGCGATCTCGGCGTGCCGGTGGTCGGCGTTGGCCTGCTGTACCAGCACGGATATTTTCGCCAGGGGATCGACCGGGACGGAGCGCAGCAGGCCCTCTATCCCTACAACGATCCGGGACAGTTGCCGGTTACCCCAGTGCTCCAACCGAACGGCGAGTTGCTGCGAATGGAAATCGGCTTGCCCGGCTATTCTGTGTGGGTCCGCACCTGGGAGGTCCAGGTTGGTCGAATCAAGCTCTACCTGCTCGATACGAATGACGCCGCGAACATTCCCGTGCACCGAGGAATCACGAGCGAGCTCTACGGCGGCGGCCAGGAATTGCGCCTGAAGCAAGAAATTGTACTCGGGATGGGCGGCTGGCGATTGTTCGGCGCGCTCGGCATCAAACCCGACGTCTGCCACCTCAACGAGGGGCATGCGGCCTTCGCGCTGCTAGAGCGGGCCCACAGCTTCATGACGAAGACCGGCCATTCCTTCGCCGTCGCGTTAGCGGCCACCCGCCCGGGGAATCTCTTCACCACCCACACCGCGGTCGCCGCCGGTTTTGACCGTTTTCCGCCCTCGCTGGTAGAGCAGTACCTCGGGCGATACGCGCGGGAAGATCTGGGCCTCTCGTTGCGCGAGTTCTTGGCACTGGGTCGCCAGAATCCTGACGACGCCGTCGAACCCTTCAACATGGCCTACCTGGCAATGCGGGGAAGCGGGGCGGTCAATGCTGTCAGCCGATTGCACGGTCAAGTGAGCCGACAAATTTTCGCACCGCTTTTCCCCCGGTGGCCGGTCGACGATGTGCCGATAGGCCACGTGACCAACGGCGTACACATGCCCACGTGGGATTCTGCGGCGGCGGACCAGCTTTGGACAGACGCAAGTGGTAAGGGACGGTGGCAGGGGACGTCGGCCACTCTGGAAGCCGATCTTCGCTCGGTACCTGACGAGAAGCTGTGGGCCATGCGCACCACCAGTCGAAAGGCTCTAGTGGAATATGCCCGCGAGAGCATCAGCCGGCAGATGGCGTTCGTCGCGGCGGCACCCGAGTCGATACAACGGATCCGGGATCGCCTGGATCCATCGATCCTGACCCTAGGCTTCGCGCGGCGCTTTGCGACCTACAAAAGACCCAACCTTCTGCTGCACGATCCTGCTCGCCTGCTTCGCATCCTCAATCATCCCGAGCGCCCGGCACAGCTCGTCCTTGCGGGCAAGGCCCACCCGGCCGACCAGGCTGGCCAAGCACTGATTCAGGACTGGATGCAATTCATCCGCCGGAACGAAACGAGTGCCCGCGTGTTCTTCCTGGCGGACTACGACATGCTGTTGGCCGAACGCCTGGTTCAAGGGGTTGACGTCTGGATCAATACGCCACGCCGACCCTGGGAAGCCTGCGGCACAAGCGGAATGAAAGTGCTGGTCAACGGCGGCATCAATATCTCGGAGCTGGACGGCTGGTGGGCCGAGGCCTATACCCCGGAAGTGGGCTGGGCCATCGGCGACGGCCTGGAGCACGGTGACGATCCTGCTTGGGATGCGGCTGAAGCAGATGCCCTATACGACCTGCTCGAACAAGAGGTAATCCCCGAGTTCTTTTCGCGCAACGAAGATGGCATACCCACTGCCTGGGTGGCGCGAATGCGGGAGAGCATGGCCGGCTTGACGCCCAGGTTTTCCGCGAGCCGAACCGTGCGTGAATACACCGAGCATCACTACCTTCCGGCGGCCAGTGCATACCGCGGGCGCGCCGCCGATAAGGGAGCTGCCGCTCGCCGACTCGTCGACTGGCAAAACGCGGCGGCGCCAAGGTGGGCGGGGCTCCATTTCGGTGCCGTGACCGTGGAAACGAAGGGGCACCAGCACTTCATCGCCGTGGAGGTCTTTCTGAACGACGCCAGTCCGGACACCATCCGCGTGGAGCTTTACGCCGACGGACTTAAGGGCGGCAGCGCTGTCAAGTACGAGATGACCCGTACACGGCAGTTGGCAGATCGAGCAGGGGGCTATTCCTATCGCGCTTCCGTTCCGTCCGCTCGCCCAGCGAGTGACTACACGGCACGAATCATGGCCCATTGCGATGGCATCGCCACCCACCTCGAAGCCGGCAGGATCCTTTGGCAGAAATGAGCCTCCCTTTCGCCCCATCCCGGACCCAGGCCCAACCCCTACCCGGACTCTAGCGCAGCTCCGGTCGCTCCTTTTCCGCGACTCCACCCGGGGCCCAATCCACTGGCCGACCGTAGTAGTCATAGAGACGCTCCTCGTACTCGCGGTTGATGGCCGTTTCGGCGTTCCACTCTGGGCTTTCCTTGATCTTCTGCCGGGAAAGGTCCACGAAGATCTTTCGCTGACTCCAACTGATCTTGTTGGCCCAGTGCGGCGCGATCAGCACGCTCTTACCTAACCACCAGCTCGCGGTGTCAACGACCAGATAGCGCACCTTCCACATCTCATCGTCGACGATGCAATCCCGGAGGTGTCCCACGGCCCTGTCGCTTCCTTCTATGTGATATCCGCGGATCTCCTTGTCACTACGCAAGTGCCCATCCCCAGAGGGTGTCTTGCAACGCTCGGCTGCCGCCTCGTTCCACTGGCCGGGCGCCAGACCACGAGGATAGGTGCTCATGCCCCAAAACCCGGAGTACTCCCAGTAGTTGGGATATCCAAAGTACCGGTAGTACTCCTTTTCGTGTTGGCGAGAGACGGGCTTGTGCGCGTCGACACTCGGGCTATTCCTGACTTTCTCGACAGTTAGTGCAAGACGAAACTGGTGGCTCGTCCAGTCAGCCTGGCGAAAGAAGATGGGCGATACGAGGACCTCGCGTCTACTCGGCGAGAAGGAACCCGCGGTTTTGACGACCAGATATCGGATAACCCAACGCTCATCATCCAGGAGAAAGTCGGCCACCTTGCCGATCTCACCGTCGCTGGCGCTGACCACATATCCTTCGATGTCTCTAAGGCTACGCAACATGGGCATTTCCCTTCACTTCTTCCGGAATTGTTGACCATCGTGGACAGCCGACAGGTCTGGCCTCGCACTTGGAGTCAAGTGCCCAAGTCTCTCGGCGATAAGCTCGTCGCCCGCAGCTATCCAGTCCTCCCGGTCAAAGCCATGCACCCGGCCGCGCGCCTCGTACTTCGCGTACGCACGCTTGGCGATGTCGGCATCGCAGGCCGAGCTCGTATGGGCTGGCGCTCCCCTCGGAACCTCCGAGGAAGTCTTAGACTGGTGGACCTGGTGAGGCAAGTAGTCAGATGGGTTGTGTGGCATAGCGGCTCCTTTCCGATGGTGATTACGACGGTTCCTGCGATGTCGGCCGCGGCTGTCGTGGCACAAGTGGTTGCGCTCGCGGCTAACAGCATTGATATGGCTCGCGTCTTCTGGCTCCTTCGCTGTCTCCCGCGGCGTGCGCCGCTGCTCGGCGTCTACCGCTGCTGCAGTTTTCGGACCAATCCCGGGCGGAACAGGTCCAGGACCCACTCGTCCAGCCGAGCATGCGACAATCTCGGGGCGGGGGGCGTATCGCCTCGACCACCATCGCCCTTCGAATTGATGGGGAACGTACTTCACGTTGATTGAACACGCCAGCGACACCACGGACCCGCGGTGTAAGCCGCCCAATTCCTTGGGCTGTAAAGGATGGCGCGGGATTTGCTGGGATACACTCCCAGTTACGCCTGCATCCCAAACTGGACGCGCGCCGCCCCAACGTGACCTATCACAGTATGCCTCTGGCTGAATCGGGCCCTGGCTCCGGGAAGAAGCACAAGTCGCAGCCCCATGCCGAAAAGCACCAAAGCAGCCGCTCCGGGTGGCTGCGGGCAGCTGTGCTCGGCTCGGATGATGCTATCGTATCGACTGCGAGCCTCATGATCGGCGTCTTGGCGTCTTCGGCGACTCGCGAGGCCGCTCTCGTCGCGGGCGTGGCCGGCCTGGTAGCAGGAGCTATGTCGATGGCTGTGGGAGAATACGTCTCCGTCAGCTCACAGAGCGACGCGCAGCGTGCCGACATCGCGCGCGAGGGGCGCGAGCTTGCCGGGAACCCGCAAGCCGAGCTGCGCGAGCTTGCCAGCATCTACGTCAAACGCGGCCTCGACGAAGCTCTTGCCATGAAAGTCGCAGAGCAACTGAGTGCGCACGATCGGCTCGGGGCCCACATGCGCGATGAGCTCGGCATCGACCAGACAGCGCTCGCCCGCCCGACGCAGGCTGCGTGGATATCGGCTGCGAGCTTTGCGTCGTTTGCCTCGATTCCGATCGTCGCTCTCGTTGTCTCGCCAGCATTTCTACGTATCCCCCTGGTGGCGGCACTTTCGCTGCTGAGTTTGGCGACTCTCGGTGCGCTCGGGGGACATCTCGGCGGCGCACCTGTCGTGCGGGCCTCGTTGCGAGTCACCGTAGGTGGAGCTCTGGCGATGGCCGTGACCGCGCTGATCGGCCTACTGCTCGGCGCCTCTGTCCGCTGACCCAAGCTCTCCGCCCCTCGCGGTCTTGGCCTGGACGCAACCTCCCAATGGACGGCTTCCTGTGGCGGCATGCCGCCTGCATTGGTCTCTTCTAGCCATTTGAGCCATAGCATCGGTCACGATGACTCCGAACACGCAGGAACCCTTTGTAGTCACCATCGGTCACTTCGGTGGCTCACGCTGCGCAATTGGCGTGGGCTCCGCTGGACGGGACTTTCTGGGAGTGGCCGCTAGGCAACTCGAGGCGCGCTCCCAATGAAGGCGCTAGTCTACCAGGGGGCCGGGGAAAAGGCCCTGGAGGATCGACCAAGGCCGCCCCTGCGAGCCCCGGCGGATGCGATTGTCAAGATTGCCAAGACGACAATTTGCGGTACTGACCTGCATATCCTAAAGGGGGACGTCCCCAGCTGCCAACCGGGTCGCATCCTCGGTCATGAGGGCGTAGGCGTTGTTGACGAGGTTGGACCAGCGGTAACCGGGTTCAGGCCCGGAGATCGGGTTCTGATCTCCTGTATCAGCACCTGTGGCAAGTGCGCCTATTGCCGCAGGCTCATGTACTCGCATTGTACTACGGGCGGCTGGATCCTCGGCAATGAGATCGATGGCACCCAGGCCGAATGGGTCCGCATTCCCTACGCCGACTGCAGCCTCTATCTGATACCCAACGGCGGGGACGCAGAGTCCATGGTCATGTTGAGCGATATCCTGCCCACCGCCTTCGAGTGCGGCGCCATCAACGGAAGGGTCCAGCCCGGCAGCACCGTCGCGATCGTTGGAGCGGGCCCGATCGGGCTCGCAGCTCTGCTCACCTCCCAGTTGTACTCGCCCGCCAAGATCGTGGTGATAGACCTCGACCAGAACCGACTCGAAGTGGCCAAGCGCCTTGGAGCTACGGTTACCATTAATAACGCCGATAGCAAGGCCGCCGAGGTGGTTATGAGGCTGACCGGGGACCGCGGCGCCGACACCGTCATCGAAGCGGTCGGAATTCCCGCCACGTTCGAGCTATGCCAGGAGATCGTCGCGCCAGGCGGCACCATCGCGAACATTGGAGTGCACGGAACACCCGTAGATCTCCATCTGGAGTCGTTGTGGGATCGCAACATCACCATTACCACACGACTGGTCGACACCATCAGCACTCCGATGCTGCTCAACGTTCTCCAATCTCGCCGGCTTGATCCCAGCGTCCTAATCACGCATCGCTTCGCATTCGATCGAATCGTAGATGCCTACGACACGTTCGCCCACGCCGCCGAGACGAGAGCGATCAAGGTGCTCATAGAAGCTCAGGCGGGATTCTGAAGCGGGCTTCGGGCCCCAGGCGCCTGCCTGCTGCACACCGATCTCGAGAAAGTGTCGGCGGCCTTTCCCGGCCCTTATCTGCCCTCTGAGTCGTCTCGCGTCCTGGTCATCTGCCCATTAGGGTCTTCACCCGGACACCGACGGGCAGGTGCGCGTCCAAGTAGCCGAGGTACCAGGCCACCGCCACGCCGACCAGCACCAGTAGAAGGAGGTACAGCTTCCACGGCCGCTTCTTCTCGGCGAAGGGATCGCGCAGCTCGCGCCGCGCACCGCGCGGCAGGGTCGCCACCTGCGTGAGCGCGGCGCCGAACGGAACGTTTATCTTGGCCATGGCGTTCACCGACCAGCCGTTGGCGTCGAGAATGGGGCCGACGTTGCGCTGACGCAGCTTGAGCCACGCGATGAGCATCGATGGTCCCGAGATCGCGAGAAGGAGCCCGAGGAGTCCAAGCGGCATCCAGAGACCAAGGCCGAAGAACATGGCCAGGACGCTGGAGAGGAAGGTCGCGATGCCACCTACGGCCACGCCAATCGCCGCGACAGTGCCAACGTCGATCTTCTTGGGCTCGGGCTTCTTCTCGTCTGCGTTGGGCCTGACCGTGTCGGCGTGGGCGGTTGTCAAGGCCGCGTTCTGCGTCTTCTTGTGGACCGCATCTTCCGCGGCGACGGCACGCTTGGCCACTTGCTCCTCGATCATCCGCATGAAACTCTTGTAGGGTGACCAGAAGCCCTGGCGTATGCTGATCGGGTTCTCAACGATGCGGGTCACGGTCGCATCCCAGTCGTTGCCCTTGCGATCGCGGAACACGCCATTGCGCCCGACCATAAGGTTGTCCGTCTCGCCAGCCGTGACTGCCGCGACGATGGAGCGCCTTTCGCCCGATTTGCGCGTGCAATCGCAGTAGAGCAGGTACGCGCGCGCCAGGCCGGCCACGCTCGCGTGCTTGCCCGGATCCTCGACCGGCAAGCACAGGTCGCAACTGCGCCCGTCGATGAACAGAGCGCCAGCTTGGAATATGGCCCGGCGCGTGCCGTAAAGCTCCGAGAAATTGACGAAGTTGCGCAGCAAGCGGACGAGGTCGCGGTGGTAGCGAATCATGCGCTCCACCTGCTCGACCCGCTGGTTCGCATCGCCCGCGGCAACGTCCTCGCTGATGAGCGCGGTCAGCTGCTGGCGCAGCTCGCCGGCGGAGAGCTCGCGCAGGCGAGCGGGCGGCAAGCTCGCCACCGCGGTCGCGGGCTTGGCCGCTTGCCAGGCGAAGAACGGCGCCATACGCTCCTTGAGCGTGGTCCAATCGGACTCGGACAAGCTGTCGTTGCCCGTGGCTAGAAGGGGCCGCACCGCCGCGGCCACCAGGGTAGCGATGCGACCGGTCCACGCGGGGTTCAACCCGTCGACGAGCGGCAAGGGTTGACAGGCGCCCACCGTCGCGAGCGGAAGCTGCGCGATCTCGTCGGACTCGGCGGACAGGGTCTTAGGGCTGAGCGCCAGCAAGGTCGCATCCGCAGGATTGAGCGCGGTGGCGGCGCGGCCGTCGAACGCGGCCATGCGACAGCGGGCAAAGTAGTCGTCGACCTTGGCCCGCACGACGGCGATCGCCTCGGCCGCGGCCACGGTGCCCTCGCCGACGAGGTGGCTCACGCCATCCTTGTCGCCCTGATTCAGCCAGGCAACAACTGCCATGGCCTCCGCGAAGAACCTGTCCACCGCGGCCTGGTCGACGCCATCCTTGCCGCTGCGGTCGGGCTTGGCACCGACCGCGTTCATGATGTCGCGCACGGCCTGGGCCGCGCTCTCGGCGCCCGCCGACTCGGGCGGCAGCACGCCATCGCCGTTGAAGCGCATGGCGGCCAAGATCTTGGCGGTGTCCGCGACGTCGTCGAGGCCGATGTTGTCGGCATCCGGACGGCCAAGGCTCGACAGGATTTGCCGGGACTGGGCGGCCAGCGCCTTGCCCAGCTCGGTGTCATCCCTGATCGCCGACAAGGGCAGGCGCTCCTCGCCTTTGATCAGCTCGTCGAGGTTCTTGAAGACCTCGCGAACGAAGCGCACGGCGGCCAAGATCTCGCCGGGGCGGATGTGCCCATCCTTGTCGGCGTCGAGCAGATCGAGAGTGCGGCTATCGAACTCCAGGCCGCGCGTGGGGCAGGACAACGCGAGCCACAGCTTCTGGTCAAGCTCGTCGATGTGGGCCAGGTCGGCCCCGCTGGCGAGCACCACCTGATCGACGCCGCCAGAGCGGAAGAAACTGAAGCGGTACTTGTCCTTGGCCATGGTTGCCATGTCCCGCGCGAAGGTTGTCTAGAAGAAGGTGTAGATGAGGGTCGCCTCGGTCAGTGTGTCGACCTTGTCGGCGAAGTAGTACGGACTGGTGACGGGAAAGGCGAAGGTCGAGGGCGCGCCCTGCGGGCTGGGCCGCGGGGCGGGGTTCTCGTCATACTTGACGGTGAAGCTGAACCCGAAGCTAAGGCTATCCCAAAGGTTAGTGCTCAGCCCGATTTTGCCGTTCAAGCGAGTATCCTTGAAGGCGTCCACGCCAAGGTGGCTTGGATCGGCCGGGTCGGGGTGGTTGACACTCACCGCCTTGGATTCCTTGTTGAGGTTGAACAGACCCTCCACGCTGGCGGTGATGCCGGTTTCCTTGGACAGCGACAGTGTCTCGCCCGCGAAGACCCGCGCCGAGTGAACGGTGATCGGGTCGAGCGAGGGCTGGCCGTCTCCAGGCTGGACGTAGCGCTGGTACGAGAAATCGTAGCCGAGCTCGGCCACCACGATGTTCCATTTATCCTTGCGCAGTTGTCGGCTGTACCCAACCTCGCCGCCGCCGAAGAAGGTCTTGCCCGCGATCTCGTCTCCGGCCGCCAGGCCGCTGACGAACGCACTGTTGTTGTTGGTTATGAAGCGGTCGTAGCGGACCTTGCTGGCCCAGTTGTTGGTGCTGGTGATCGATTCGCGGCTAGCGGTGCCTACTCCCGCGGGATTCTGGGTGAGAACCAGGACGTCCGCGGTCCCGTACGCCAGTCCGCCTTCCAAGGCCAGCTTGTTGCTGCCTTCCTTGCGCGAGCCGTTCACGCCGAAGGTGAAGCTCTTCGCCTCCGCGTTGCCGGTGCTGATCAGCATGCCGCCCTTGCTTTGCGCCTTCCACTCCACCGTTGGCGCGGCCGGGGGTGGCGGCGCGGCAGGGCAGGGAGGCGGGCATTCGCATTTCGGCGTGGCGGGCGGAGTAGGCGGCTGGTCGGCGGGCGGAGCCGCGGGTTGGACGGCCTCGGCTTGAGCCACCGGGGTCGCCTCGGTTGCCGCGGCGTCGGCGCGGACGGCACCCACCTCAGCGAAGATTGAGAGCGAACAAGAAAGCAGAATGGATGGAATGACCAGGCGAAGCTTCGGTTGGCCCATGCGACTTGCTCCTGAGCTTGGGGAGAGAGATGGTCCTGCAGGCAGAGGACCGGGAGGAACGCGCCATATGGCTAGCTGAACTTGGACCGGCTTGCAAGGACAACCCCAGGACAACCCCGAGGACAACCCCGAGGAGCCGGGCGTGCCGCCACGCGGCCAAAGCGACCAAGAAGTGTCGGTTGCACCTGCGACGCGCTCCCCTAGACTAATCACGGTGCATGCTTAAGTCGGCTCGAAGTGAGTTGGCCGGCGTGTGCGAAACTGAGATATGGAGGAACGAATCGATGAAAAGATTCGCATTAGCAGTAGGAGTGCTCGTAATGCTCGTCGCGGGCTCGGCGCACGCCCAGTATGGCATGGCTGGTTGCGGTCTGGGCTCGTTGGTGTTCGGCAACGACAACGGTATGGGCAAGCAGATCCTGGCCGCCACCACCAATGGCACGTTCGGCACCCAGACCTTCGGCATCACCTCGGGAACCTCCAACTGTACATCAGGGGGCGTCCTGAAGGCCGAGCGCGAGCAGGCCGCGTTCGCCGAGGTCAATTTTCAGGATCTGAAAGCCAACATGGCCGCTGGCGGGGGCGAGTTCCTGTCCTCGTTCGCGAGCCTGCTCGGTTGCGAGGACTCCGCCAAGCATGCCCTTGCCAAGATGGCGCAGGAGCAGTTCGAGTCGATAGTGCCCAGTACCTCGACCACGCCCATCCAGATGCTGGTGGCGCTGAAGGGGCAGATCCGCGCCTCTTCCGTCTTGGCTGCCAGCTGCACCGATGAGCGCGCTATCGCGCGGGCCGAGGGCAGGACCGTGACCTTGGCCAAGCGCTAGTTGGCAGGATCGAGCAACGTAAACTGTCGAACGTCTCGGGGATTCCTCGCGGAGCTCCGGGACGTTTTTTGTTGTTGTTGTTGGGCGGCGGTCGTGCTGCTCGGCCTCCTCGCTACGCCGGCCAGCGCCGCGCCCTCCTACTTGAGCGAGCTACAGGCGCAAGCGCGGGCGCGCGGGCTCGCGCACACGCGAACCTGGCAGGTTCTCCTGCACTACCACCCGACGCTCTTGGGCGGCTGGAGGAGCAGCGCGGATGGCCCCGGCTTTTTTTTCGCCGGCGACCGAGGTGCGTCCGATCCAGAAGCCGAGCTGGCGGCGACCCTGGCCGCCTTCGCCGCTCCAGCTGCGCCGGCCGGGGACAGCAGCGAGGCCGGCCAACACCCGCAGTGCAGGTTCCCCGCGCGCTGGTCGTGGCTGAAGCAGGAGCTGGCCATAGATACCCAGCGCATGGCCGAGCAAGCCTGTCCGATGTTCGCGATGTGGCGCCAAGCCATCGCTCCGGAAAAGGTCGCTCTCGTTTACTCGGCGGCGTACATCAACAGCCCGGCCTCGATGTACGGCCACACCTTCTTGCGCCTAACGCGCGGAACCGGGGCGGGCCAACGGCTGATTGACTACATCGTGAACTTCGCCGCTGATGCCACCACCAACAACGGCGTTCTCTACGCCATCTTCGGCCTCACGGGCAGCTTTCCGGGACACTTCTACGTGATGCCCTATTACGTGAAGATCCAGGAGTACTCGAACATCGAGAGCCGCGACCTCTGGGAGTATCAGCTCGCTCTGACCGAGGCCGAGGCCGAGCGTCTCGTCGAGCACACCTGGGAAACTCGCAGTACCCACTTCAACTACTACTTCATCACCGAGAACTGTTCCTTCTTTCTCCTCGAATTGCTCGAGGCCGCGCGGCCGAGCCTGCACCTCAGCGAGCGCTTTCACGGCCCGGTCATCCCCACCGAGACCGTGCGCGCGATCCTCTCGGTGCCCGGCTTGGTCGAGGGCCGCACGGCGCGGCCATCGCTGCGCGTTAAGATTCTGACTCACAAGGCCGCCTTGAGCCGCGACGAGGTGCGGGCTGCTGAGGCGCTGGCCGAGCGCGGCCGCGACGCGCAGGCGGACATTGCCGACTGGCCCAGGCAACGCCAGGCGCGCACTATCGACGCCGCTTACGACCTCCTGCGCTTCCACGAGGGGCTCAAGAAGGACCCCTCGGCCGAGTTCCTGCGCAAGGAACGTGAGCTACTGGTCATGCGCGGGCGCACCGGCGTGGATCCGTTGCTGGACGACGTGCGTCCGGCGAGCGACGCCCCGGAGACCGGGCACCCTGCCATGCGCCTGGGCGCGGGTGGCGGTGTTGTCGGCTCGCAGCGACTTTCCTTCGAGGAGCTTTCCCTGCGCCTGGCCCTGCACGATTTCCTCGACCCTCCGCGGGGCTACCTCGACGACGCCGAGCTAGAGATGCTGGACCTTCGTCTGCGCTTCTACAACGCCTCCCACCAGGTCTTTCCCGAGCGCCTCGACCTGCTCAATATCTTGTCGGTTTCCGGCTTCGACCGCTGGATTCCCAAGACCGCATGGACGGTGCGCGTCTTTGGCGCCCAGGCCCACAACCTGGGCTGCTTCGGCCTGCCCTGCAGCTACGGCGACCTGGAGACCGGCGGCGGCGTCGCCTTGCGCGCCGGTCACCCGCTCTTGCTCTACGTTCTGACCGAGGCCGACCTGGCGGCGGGCGCTCCCTTCGAGGAACGCTACCGCATCGGCCTGGGCGGCTTCGCGGGCGCCGTCCTGCGCTTGGCACAGGTGTACCAGCTAAGCGCCGATGCGCGCTACGACTATTACCTTCTCGGCGACCGCCGGCGCGCGCCCGTGATCGACCTCGGCCAGGCCGTGAGCCTCCGGACCTGGATCGAGTTGCGCGTTGTGGTCGAGGCGATAGGCCACTACACCGAGGCGCGCGCCGAGCTGCACGGCTATTTCTGATCGACTAAAGCTCGACTTCTTCGTGGCTGCAGCGAGAAGGTCGACCTCGATCCGAGGTGCGAAGGCAAACGCCCCGTCACCTGCCCGTTTCCAACACGTGAACACTTCCGGGTGGCGCGGGCTTGCGGGCGGTGCGCTGCTATAGTCCGAAGACTTCATGATGACCGTTTGAAAATGATCAGACATGCGAGTTTCACTGCGCCACTCCACGCGCTACGCCTACGATCGGCCGGTTTCCATCTCCCCGCACGTGGTGCGCTTGCGCCCGGCGCCGCACACCCGCACAGCGATCGAAGGTTATTCCCTGCGCGTCGATCCAGAACGCCACTTTCTCAACTGGCAACAAGACCCTTTCGGAAATTTCCAGGCGCGGTTGGTTTTTCCCGAGCCGGCGGCTTCCTTGGAGGTGGAAGTTGACTTGCTGGCGGATCTGGTTGCCATCAACCCCTTTGATTTCTTCCTGGATAGCGACGCCGAGAAGCTGCCCCTTCGTTACGAGGCGGGATTGCGCCGCGACCTTCACCCGTACTTCGAGGTCTTGCCGCTAGAATCGCTCTTGGCGGGCCTTGTCGAGACCTGCCGCACCTGCTTCGCGCGGGATGGCCGCCGTACCATGGACGTCCTAGTGGACATCAACCGGCACATCCAGCGCCTACTGCGCTACGACATTCGGATGGAACCCGGCGTGTTCGCGCCCGAGCAGACCTTGACCCTTGGCCACGGCTCGTGCCGCGACTTCGCCTGGCTTTCCTGTCAGGTCCTGCGACGCCTGGGGTTCGCCGCTCGCTTCGCCTCGGGCTATTCCATTCAGCTCAAACCGGATGAAAAGCCGGTCGAGGGGCCGGCGGGCGTATCCGAGGACGTGGCCGATTTGCACGCCTGGACCGAGGTGTTCCTGCCCGGGGCCGGTTGGGTCGGTCTCGACGCTACGAGTGGCCTTTTGGCGGGTGAAGGCCATATCCCGCTCGCGTGTACCCCCGATCCCGGCTCCGCTGCTCCGATCGCGGGCTCGTTCGCGTGGGACAAGCGTAGCGACGACGATAGGCTCGACGAGTCGTTTTCGTTTAGCATGTCGGTCACCCGCGTGGCCGAGGCACCACGCAGCACCAAGCCCTACACCGACGAGGCCTGGGCTCGCATAGCAAGCG
Organism: uncultured delta proteobacterium; assembly: GCA_963849735.1. GTDB lineage: Bacteria > Myxococcota_A > Polyangia > Fen-1088 > Fen-1088 > Fen-1118. Next base: position 194,323 of record CAWKJE010000073.1, on the reverse strand, counting down.
TGGGGGAGACGATCGACCGCACGCTGGAGTCGGGAGACGTTCGGCTCACGATGGGTGGCGAGCCAACCTTCGTGTCTGCCAAGGATCCCGATGCTCCGGAATGGAATACGGCCGCTCTCGGAGAATCGAAGTTTCGCATGGCCGACGCTCTGGTACGTCGGCTGCGCCATCGCTTCGCGCCTGGCGGCGTGGTTCACCACGGACAAGGCAAGTGGTATCCGGGAGAACCGCTCCCGCGCTGGTCCATCGCTTGCTATTTTCGACATGATGGCGTCCCGATTTGGGAGAATGTCGGCCTTCTCGTGGCAGAAGAGGTGGCGCGCCCCGGGCACGGGGCGGCCGAGGCGGCGACATTCATCCGTGCTTTGGCCGAACGCCTAGGGGTGGGGACGACGCACGTACAGCCGGGCTACGAAGACGTTTGGTACTATCTCTGGCGTGAACGCCGACTGCCCGTGAACGTAGATCCTCTGGATTCGCGGCTCGACGACGAGCTCGAACGAGAGCGTTTGGCTCGCGTCTTCAGCGCCTCGCTCGGTTCCGTCGTCGGCTACGCTCTGCCCATCGTCTGCGAGCACGGATTGGGCTGGAAGAGCGGTCCGTGGCATCTGCGGCGCGAGCATCTCTTTCTTCTTCCGGGAGACTCACCGATGGGCTATCGCCTGCCCCTCGATTCTTTGCCTTGGGTGGCGCCAGGCGATCGAGTCGAGATCCCCGAGCCCGATCCGCTGGCTGCCCGGCCACCTTTGCCCGGGCGGGTGATCGGGCAAACCACGCCCAAGAAGCTCAACGAAGGAGAGGATACACCACCCTCGAGGGGAACATGGTCGCCTGGCGCGGCGCGCACGACCCTTTGCGTGGAACCTAGGCGGGGCATACTACATGTCTTCTTGCCGCCGCTGCCTACCGTGGAGGCGTATCTCGAGCTAGCCAGTGCCGTAGAAGGGGCGGCCGCGGCGCTCTCCCTGCCTGTACGTCTCGAAGGTTATCCTCCCTTGATGGATGCACGTTTGGGCAAGTTCGAGCTGACCCCCGACCCAGGCGTGCTGGAGGTCAACGTTCAGCCATCCTCTTCGTGGCAGGGACTGTGCGACGTCAGCACGGCTCTCTACGAGGAGGCGCGGCAGGTCGGGCTTTCGACGGAAAAGTTCGACCTCGATGGCCGGCACAGTGGCACTGGCGGAGGCAATCACATCACCTTGGGCGGTCGTAGCCCGGCCGACAGCCCATTCTTGCGGCGTCCGGATCTGTTGCGCAGCCTGCTCGCGTACTGGAACAACCACCCCTCGTTGTCCTACCTTTTTTCCGGCCTATTCATCGGTCCCACCAGCCAGGCCCCGCGCGTGGACGAAGCCCGGCACGACGCCTTGGCCGAGCTCGAAATTGCCTTTCTGCAGATTGAAGCAGGCAAGACTTGCGTCCCCTGGCTGGTCGACCGGCTGTTTCGCCATCTTCTCGTGGACGTGACCGGCAATACCCACCGCGCCGAGTTCTGCATCGACAAGCTGTACAACCCCGAGACGGCGTCGGGCCGGCAGGGCATTCTCGAGCTGCGCAATTTCGAAATGCCGCCTCACGCGCGCATGAGCCTGACCCAGCAGCTTCTCGTCCGGGCCCTGTTGGCCATGCATTGGCACCGTCCCTATAGCCATCGGCTCGTACGCTGGGGAACGGCTCTTCACGATCGTTTCCTCCTTCCGCATTTCGTTCGCGAGGACTTCGACGACGTGGTCGCGGATCTCGACCACTTCGGCTTTCCGTTCGAAGCCGACTGGTTCCGGCCGCATTTCGAGTTTCGCTTCCCCCTGGTGGGTTCGATGCAAGCTCGCTCGCTCGAGGTCGAATTGCGTCGAGCCCTCGAACCCTGGCACGTTCTCGGCGAGCAAGGCGTTCAAGGCGCCACAGCCCGCTACGTGGATTCCTCTCTCGAACGCTTACAAGTGCGCGTGCGCAACATGACCGACGGGCGACACCTAGTGCTGTGCAACCGACGCCAACTGCCTCTAACATCGACAGGTGTGCCTGGCGAGTTCGTGGCCGGAGTGCGCTTCAGGGCCTGGCAACCCCACGAGGCCCTGCACCCGACCATCGGCGTGCACGCGCCCCTAGTTTTCGACGTCTTCGATACCTGGAGCGACCGAGCCGTGGGCGGGTGCACCTACCACGTATCGCATCCCGGTGGACGTGCGTTCGACACGCGCCCGCGCAACGCCCTCGAAGCCGAGAGCCGACGCCGGACCAGGTTCTTTCCCTTCGGCCATTCTCCCGGAGCAATGGTGTTGAAGGCGGAGCCACCCAATCCACAGTTTCCACTGACGCTGGACTTGCGACGATAATCCTACAATCACGGGCCGGCCCACGAAAAATGAACGACCACGGCTGTGGAACCTGATGCCCCCTATCGTCATCGTAGGCGCATGAGCACAACACGCCTAAGGGGCGGCGAAAAGGGTGGCGTCGGCAAATCCGCCGTTTGCTAGGGTCGATTAGGCAATTGATGAAACGCCTGCAGATTGACCACCTCACGGAGTATCGCTTTGGCGACGTGGTAACGCTGTTGCCGCACCGGCTGCGGCTACGGCCGAAGGAGAATCACAATCTGCGGCTCGTGAGCTCGAGCCTCGAGATCTCGCCGGCCCACGGCATCCGCTGGCAGCGGGATGTGCTCGACAACTCGGTCGCCGTTATCACCTTCGCGGATCCCACGAACCTTTTGCGCATCGCCAGCGCGATGGTGATCGAACACTACGAAGATGCCCCGCTCGACTTCTTGGTGGAGGACTACGCGGTCCGACATCCGTTCGCGTACGGTGCACACGACGTCCTCGACCTCGCGCCCTTCTCCATACCGACGTGGCCGGGAGATCGCTCGGAGGTCATGAGCTGGCTCGTCGGCATTGCGCTGGGCTCGGAGAACATCGAGACATTTCTGCTGCTCGATCGTCTCAACCACGCGATCCACGACCGGTTTCGCTACGAGGTCCGCGAACAACCCGGTGTGCAGTCGCCAGGCACGACGCTCGCCCATGGTAGCGGTTCTTGCCGAGATTTCGCGGCGCTCTTCATGGAGAGCTGCCGCCATCTCGGCCTGGCTAGCCGCTTCGTGACCGGCTACCACCTGTCGCACGCGGACGTAGGAGTTGGCTCGACCCACGCATGGGCCGAGGTCTACCTGCCCGGGCCAGGGTGGAAGGGTTTCGATCCGACGGTCGGTGTTGTGGCGGGCTCCTCGCACATCGCGGTCGCGGTAGCGCGCCATCCCGAAACAGTTCCCCCGGTCTCCGGCAGCTTCCTGGGCCAAGCCAACCTGAACCCGCAAATGCACGTGACCGTGCGGGTGCGTGAAGTGGCCGACGCCTCAGGGCCAGCTGCGGCAGGGCAGGGTGGGTGATCGGCCGGGCAGGCGGCGATTTGGCGCTGCCCGGCTATGCTGCCTGCTGGAACTTGGGGCCGGCTAGGCCGCAAACCGGGCACTTGTCGGGCGGGGCGCCGAGCTCGAGGTGACCGCAGACGGGGCAAAGGTAGATCGCCATGGCGCCGAGGTCCTTGCCCGCCTGCAAGGCCGCGAGCGCTTGCTGATAAAGGTCGGCGTGCACCTTCTCGACCGCTTGGGCCCACTTCAGCATGTTCTTGCCCCGATGGCCCTCCTTCTCGGCCTGGGCGGCCATGGGCGGATACATGGTTGTGTATTCGTACGTTTCACCCGCGATGGCATCCTTGAGATTGTCGAGGGTGGAGCCGACGGCGCCGAGATTTTGCAGGTGGCCCAGGGCGTGGATGGTCTCGGCCTCGGCGGCGGCCCGGAACAGCTTCGCAATCTGGGGATAACCCTCTCGTTCGGCCTTGAGGGCGTAGGCTAAGTACTTGCGGTTGGCTTGGCTTTCGCCAGCGAAAGCGGTCTGGAGGTTTTCGGCGGTAGTAGGCATGAGGGCTCTCCTGGGGTTGGTCGCTGCGCCCGAGTTTCGTCGGTTGCGAGGGCATGCGCAAGCCCGTTCGCCCGCAAGCCCGCAAGCAGTGTCAGGGACGGCGCCGCTCGGCGAGAGTCTGCAAGCGGTCCACGATCAGCTCGGCTGCCCGCGGACGGGCCAGCTCGCGCATGGCCTTGCCCATGGCGGTCAGCTTCGCCCGATCCTGGGCCAGAGCCACGACGGCGCTGGCCAGGTCGGCGGCGCTGGCCTGGCGCTGGTCGAGCAGCAACGCCGCCCCGGCTCTAGCGACGGCAGCGGCATTGCGGGTTTGGTGATCATCGGCGGCGGTGGGCAAGGGGATGAGGATGGCGGGCTTGCCCACGATGGCCAGCTCGGCAAGGGTCAGGGCGCCGGCCCGAGCGATGACCAGATCGGCGGCCCGGTAGGCGTCCGCCATGTCGTCGATGAAGGGGTAGACCTCGGCGCGAGCCGCAAGCCCTAGCTCGCGGTAGCGAGCTCGCATGGCCTCGAGGTCGGCAGCGCCGGTCTGGTGAACGATGGCAAAGTCCAGCGCGGTGCGGGCCAAGAGGGCGGCCGCGCCGACCACGAGCTCGCTCACGGCCCTGGCGCCTTGGCTGCCGCCCACTACCAACACACGCAACTGGCCCGCGCCGAGCGCGCCACTGGCCAGCAACTGCCCCCCGCCGAGCACGCTGCCGGCCGGTGGGTCCAAGGCGGCCACGATAGCTCGGCGGGTCGGGTTACCCAGGCGTGCGAGCTTGGGCTCCGGAAAAAAGCGCGCGGCTTCGTCGAAGGCGGTGAAGACCACGCCCACCAGTCGGCCGAGCATGCGATTGGTAATGCCCGGAACGCTGTTCTGCTCCTGCACGGCCGTGGCGACCCTGCTCAGCACCGCGGCGAGCACCAGCGGTCCCGAAGCGTAGCCGCCCACTCCCACCACCACGTCGGGGCGAAAGCGGCGCACGATGAAGAACGAGCGCCAGAGCGCCAGCGGCAGACGCAGTAAGCCGCGCAGCGTGGCGGCAAGGCCCATACGCTTGAGGCCGCTCACGGCCAGAGTCTCGAGGGCATAACCCGCCGCGGGCACGGCGCGCATCTCGATGCCGCGCCGGGTGCCCACGAACAACACCTCGCCGCCCCGCCGGCGGACCTCGTCGGCCAGCGCGATGCCGGGAAAGAGGTGCCCTCCCGTGCCCCCGCCAGCGATCAGCAGCCGCACGTCACGCCACCTCGACCACGATTCGGCGCAGCTCGAGCACTAGTCAGCGCACCTCGACCACGACCTGCACGTCGCTACCGTGCCGGCGATTCTTCGAGCGTCCGCGCCGGGTGCGCCACCGGCGCCACCGGCGAGAGGAGGATGGCTCGAGCGCGGGCGCGGAGATATTGGCCAGCACCCCCGCCATGAACAAGCTCATCACCAAAGCCGTTCCGCCGTAGCTTACCAGGGGCAAGGGCAAACCCTTGGTGGGGAGCAGCCCGAGCACGACACACATGTTGACCAGGGCCTGCAATCCGAACAAGCAGGTAATCCCGAAGGCGAGGTAGCATCCGTACGGATCGCGGGCCCGCATGGCGGCTCGCATTCCGCGCCACACCAGCAGAGCGAAGGCCGCCAGCACGGCCAAGACGCCGACCAAGCCCAGCTCCTCGCCCACGACGGCGAGGATGAAGTCGGTATGCGCCTCGGGCAAGAAGAAGAGCTTCTGGTGGCCCTGGCCGAGTCCCTGGCCCCATACCCCACCCGAGCCCACGCTTATGAGCGATTCATAGAGCTGGTAGCCGATGTCACGCCGGTATTGCCAGGGATAAAGATAGGCCAAGATCCGCTTCATGCGCCAGGCCTCGCCGGTGATGAAGACCTTCCAGCCGAGGGGGGCGGCGACCAGGACGGAGATGACGATGTAGCTGGTGCGGGTGCCAGCGACGAACATGAGACCGAGGGCGGTCACCCCTATGATGACCGCGGTGCCAAGGTCGGGCTGCTTGAGGAGAAGGCCCAGGAATAACCCGGTCATCACCAAGGGCGGCAAGAAGCCCATCGAGAAGTCGCGCACTTTCTCGGCCTTGCGCGCGAGCAGCACGGACAGGTAGAGCACAAGCGCAAATTTGGCCAGCTCCGAGGGCTGGAAGGAGAGCGATCCCACCCGGAACCAGCGAATCGCTCCGTTTATGGCCGGTCCGACCTTGAGCACCACGGCCAGGAGCGCGAAGCTCAGGAACAGGAGCGGGTAGGTCACCTTGCGATAGCTGGCGTAGTCGAGGCGCATGCCCAAGAGAAACGCCAGCAGGCCGGCCCCCGCGTAGGCCGCTTCATGCTTGAGGAAGTGGGTAGAGTCGCCATAGGTCTTGGCCGCGAACACGGCCCCCGCGGAGAACACCATCACCACCCCAAAGCCGGTCAGGGCCAAGATCGCGCCGACCAACCACAAATCAGGCCCCGGGGAAGGCTGCCACCCTTGGACCCGCTCTGGTGCGACCGGAGCAAGACTACCCGCGGACGCGCGGCCCGCTGCGCCAGGAGATGCGGGGGCGCACCGAGGAACCGCGGGCGAACGCGAGCCTCCCCACCGTAGCATGGCCGGCCAAGCCATCAGTCGACCTCCGGATCAGCGGGAACGTGTCGGGACGCGCCGTGGATTAGGTTGTGCACGGCGCTGCGATACACCTCGGCCCGGTGGGCATAGTCGCGGAACATGTCGAAGCTCGAGCATGCGGGCGAGAGCACTACCGCGTCTCCCCGCTCGGCGAAACGCGCCGCACGCTCGACCGCCTCGTTCATGTCGGCCGCGATGGCGATCGGCACCACCCCCGCGAGCGCAGCCCGAATCTGTGCTGCCGCCTCGCCGATGAGCACCGCCGCGCGGCCGCTTTGGCGCATGGCCTGCGCGAGGGGAGCATAGGATCCACCCTTGTCTTTGCCCCCGGCGATGAGCACCACTTTGCGCGGAAACCCGTCGAGGGCCGCGACTACCGCACCGACGTTCGTGCCCTTCGAGTCGTCATAGAACTCGATGGCGTTGAAATCGCCCACCAGCTCCATGCGATGGGGCAGGGGACGATAGGCCGCCAAGGCGTAGCGAGCCTCGGCCGGCAAAGCGCCGAGCAGCCGCGCCGCCGCCAGGGCGGCGAGCGCGTTTTCTTGGTTGTGGCGGCCGACCAGCCCGGGTAGCTGGCCCGGATAGAACTCGACCGGCCCTCCGGGCAGACGCAGGCAGAGGGAATCGTCCTCCACCCAGCCACCCACACCCAAGGCTCGGCGGGTCGAGATCAGGACACATCGGCTCTGCACCTGGCGCACCGCTAGCTCGACGTTGGCATCGTCGATATTGAGGACGGCGAAATCGGACGGGGTCTGGGCGGCGAAGATGCGCTGCTTGGCCGCCAGGTACTGCGAGAATTCCGGGTAGCGATCGAGATGGTCGGCGGTTAGGTTGAGCAAGACCGCCACCTGGGGGCGAAACGAGCTCACGGTCTCGAGCTGAAAGCTCGAAGCTTCCACCACGCAAACCCCGCCCGCGCGGCCCGCGGGAGTGTCAACCGCCAGAGCCAAGGGCGTACCGAGGTTGCCGCCCACGAAGGTGGGCCGGCCGTTGGCGGCCAGGATGGCTCCACAGAGCGTGGTCGTGGTGGACTTGCCGTTGGTACCGGTGATGGCGACCAGGGTGCCCTCGATGAACCACGAAGCCAGCTCCAGCTCACCGGTGACGAGAATGCCCTGGGCCCGCGCCGCCTCGATCTGGGGCAGGGGTGGCACGCCGGGCGAAAGAACCACCAGGTCAGCCGCCAGGAAGGCTTCGACCGGGTGGCCGCCCAGGACCCGCGCGATGCCGGAAGGGAGCTCGGCCAGAGCGGGCAGCAGCTCTGCCTCCGGCCTGGCATCATTGACCGTGACCTGAGCCCCCCGCCCCGCGCACAGGTTGGCGGCGGCGACACCGGAACGGCCGAGACCGACCACGAGCACGCGCTTGCCGACTAGATTGAGAGGGGCCTGCATCATCTCACCTTTAGCGTCAGGAGCAGACCAACGATGGCGCAGAAAAAGGAAACGATCCAGAAACGGACAACGATGCGGGATTCGGGCCAACCCTTCTTCTCGAAGTGGTGATGAATGGGCGCCATAAGGAAGATGCGCCGCTTGGTCAGCTTGTAGTAGCTGACCTGGATGATGTCCGAGAATAGCTCGACGAGGAAGATGCCGCCGATGACGGGCAGGGAAAGCTCGGTCTTGGTGGCCAGGGCCACGAAGCCTATGGCCCCACCCAGGGCGAGCGCGCCCACATCGCCCATGAAGACCTGGGCGGGATGGGTGTTGTACCAAAGGAAGCCGATGCCCGCGCCACCGATCGCCCCGCAGAACACGGCGAGCTCGCCTGCCCCCGGTACGTGGGCCATGCCCAGGTAGTGCGCGATGTTGAAGCCGGCCAGGGTCTGTCCGGCGGCGTAGCACAGCAGCATATAGGCGAAGGTCGAGACAATGACGGGGCCGATGGCCAGACCATCGAGACCGTCGGTCAGATTGACACCGTTGGAACAGCCCATGACCACCAGGACCAGACCAGCAAGGGCGTAGACGACCAGGGGCACGCAGATGGGATGGTGCTCGAAGCTCAAGAGGGGCACGGCCAGGCGGGGAGCGAGCTCGGGCGAGAAACCGCCACCATAAAAGAGCCAGGCCACCGCAACCGCGCCCACCAGGAACTGCACCAGTAGCTTCAGCTTCCCGGGCACGCCCCGCTTGTTCTTCTTGGTGATCTTGAGATAGTCGTCGACGAAGCCCAAAGCGCCATAGCCCACGGTGACGAACAGGGCCGGCCAGACCAGTGGACTGGTCAAGTCGCACCAGAGCACCGTCCCGGTCACCAAAGCCATGAGGATGAGCGCCCCTCCCATGGTGGGAGTACCACGCTTGGCAACATGGGAAGCGGGACCGTCGTCGCGAATGATTTCGCCCAGCTGGCGCGCCCGAGCGCGCCGAATGAACCAGGGCGCGACCAGCAGGGTGATGAAGAGCGAGGTGAGCGTGGCCAGCATGGTGCGGGTGGAGACGTAGCGGAAGACGTTGAAAGCCCCGACTTCTCCCCGCAGCCGTTGGAACAGGTGAAAGAGCATGAGCTAGCCTGCCCGCTTATCTGCCGGCTTGTCTGCCAGCCTATCTGTCAGCCTGTCGGTCAGCTTGTCTCCGAGCTTGTCCTGGAGGGCCGCTATGGCGCGCTCGAGACGCTCGGCCCGCGACGCCTTCACCAATATCCAGTCGCCGGGCCGCGACCAGGCAGCGACTGCGGCGGCGGCCACGACCGGATCGAGAGTCTCGAGCAGATAGGCGGAAGAGAGCCCGGCGGCACGCGCGCCCCGCGCGATATGAGCGGCCGCGGCCCCTACCGCGGCCAGGCCGGTGAAGCCGAGCTTGACCAGCTCGCGGCCGACCAGCTCATGCTCGAGGGCGCTACCCGCGCCCAGCTCGTGCATGTCGCCCAGAATGGCGAAAGCGCGGGCGGCGGGGCCGGCCGAGCTAGTGACCGTGGTCAAAGCCGCGTGCATCGAGCCGGGATTGGCATTGTAGCAATCGTCCATGACGACCCGGCCACCAAGGGACAGGAGGCAAGAGCGATGATCGGGCAAGCTGACCCGAGCAAGTCCGCCAACCGCCAGCGCGGGCGGCACCCCACAGGCCGACGCTACCGCCAGGGCGGCGGCGGCATTGCGGGCGTTGTGCTCTCCCGGCAGAGGCAGACGCAGGACGACCGGGGTGAAGCCTACCGACAGACGGACCACGGATCCGCGCTCGCCCCCGGGCGAAAAGTCGAGCACGCGCACATGCACGGGGCGCGCGCCTTCATTGCCAAACGCGAAGCGGCGCTTGTCGGCCTCGGGCAAGGCGGCCGCTTCGCGCTCGATGCGCTCGTCCCCGGCCGGGAAAACCGCGGCGCCCCCAGGCACGAGCCCGCTGAAGATCTCGCCCTTGGCGCGGGCAACCTCGTCGAGGGAGCCGAGCTGCTCGAGGTGAGCGCCCGCCACGTTGGTGATCACGGCCACGTGGGGTCTGGCGATGTCGGCGAGGTAAGCGATCTCGCCCCGGGCTCGCATGGCCATTTCCAGCACCCAGTAACGCTCCGTCGCCGTCGACTCGAGCACGGTGAGGGGTAGGCCCACGTCGGTGTTGAAATTGCCACGCGTGCGCAGGACCTCTCCGGCCGTGGCCAGCGCGGCGGCGATCAGCTCTTTGGTGGTGGTCTTGCCGTTGGATCCGGTCACGCCAATGACTTGACCGGGAAAATCGTGGCGGGCTGCGCGCGCAAGGTCACCTAGGGCGCGACGCACGTCGGAGACCGCGATGACCGGCACGCCGTCGCAACCCGGTGGAAGACCTGGCCCGGCCGCCACCACCACCAGTGCCGCCGCGCCCTGCCGGGCGGCATCGGCGCAAAATGCGAAGCCGTCGACGTGCTGTCCGGGCAGGGCAAAGAAGAGACGGCCAGGGGAGACTTGCCGGCTGTCGCTGGCGCCGCCCGCAAAGGTGGCGTCGGCCCGGCTGGGCGGAGCGAGAAAGGTCCCGCCCATGGCCGTAGCGGCCCAGGACAGAAGACGAGGCTTCGGGGTACTCACCCGTCCCTCCGGGCGGCGAAAGCGGCCGCCGCAACCTCACGGTCGTCGAAGTGCTTGGTCACGCTGCCCACGACCTGGTAGTCCTCGTGGCCCTTCCCGGCCAGAAGGACGACGTCGCCCGCGCGAGCCACCGCAACTGCCCGGGCGATGGCGACAGCGCGGTCGACTTCCACGTGGAAGCCATCCCGGCCGGATCCGAGCTCGTCCGCGCTACGTTCGACCTTACCGCTGGCACGCACGCCGGGGAGGATGGCCGCCATGATGGCGGCGGGGGGCTCGCTGCGGGGATTGTCCGAGGTCACGATGACCACGTCGGCCCGGCTCGCCGCGGCTTGACCCATCAAGGGCCGCTTCCCCCGGTCGCGATCGCCGCCGCACCCGAAGACACAGATGAGCCGGCTTCGGCAAAGTGATCGTAATGCGTCGAGGGCACGCTCGAGCGCGTCCGGAGTGTGGGCGTAGTCGACCACGCACAGCACTCCGGCCGAATTGGCCACCGCCTCCATTCGCCCGGGCACACCGTCCAAGCTCGCGATACCCTCGGCAATGGCGGCGGGCGGGCAGCCGTGGGCGATAGCGATGCCGACCGCGGTGAGCAGGTTGGCCAGATTGAACTCACCGACTAGGCGGGAGCGGATCGCCAGAACGCCCACCGGGGTGGCGAGGCGGGCCACGATGCCTTCGGCGCTCAGCTCATGCTCGAGCACGACCACGTCCGCGCCCCGGGAGCCCCGGCTGAGAGTCAGCGCCGGCCCGCGCACCTGGCTGCGCATGAGCGAACCGTGCTCGTCATCGACGAAGAAGACGCTCACGCCATGAGCCAACATCAGCTCACGAAAGAGGATCTGCTTGGCGGCGAAATAGCGCGCCATGGTCCCGTGGTAGTCGAGATGGTCCTGGGTAACGTTGGTCAGCGCCGCCACCCGAAAGCGGCATCCCGCGAGACGCCCCTGCTCGAGCGCGATCGACGACGCCTCCATCACCACGTCGCTGGCCCCCTGCTGGCTCATATCCGCGAGCAGGGCGTGGAGCGCAAGGGCCCCCGGAGTGGTGAGCGATGATTTCATGGCCCGGCCGCCGAAGCGATATGCCACCGTCCCGATGAGGCCGGGGGCGCGGCCGGCGGTACGCAGCAGCGCTTCCACGAGGTAAGTGGTGGTGGTCTTGCCGTTCGTGCCGGTGACGGCGGTGAGACACAGCTCCGGGGTGGCGCGGAAGCGATTGGCGGCAATGAGCGCGACCGCTTGCCGGGCGCTCGCCACCTGCACGAAGGCCGCCTTGCCGGCGAGATCCGCCGCTAGCTGGGGCGACTCGGCCACCACGGCCACGGCCCCTTTGCCCAAGGCCTCGGCGATGAAGCGAGCGCCATCGACTTGGTGGCCGGGCACGGCCACGAAGAGGCCGCCGGGCTCGACCCGACGGGAATCGTCATACACCTCGCGGACGACAATGTCGCCGCGGCCAGCCGCGATCACGGCGCCGGGCACGCCGTCTAGGAGGCGGTCAAGCGTGAGCACCTAGCCCCCCCCGTGCTGGAACGCCACTTTGCACAGAGTCCCAATAGGGGCGGCAGCCCCGGGGCTGGGCGACTGGCTTTGCGCCACCCCGCTGCCCGAAGGAAAGAGCTCGATCCCGGCCTTGCGCGCAGCGCGTATCGCTTCGCCCATGCTCATGCCGATGAAGGAGGGTATGGTGGCGTTGCCCGGCTCGCTCGCGGCATTGCCGGCCTCGGACTCGCCTTCACCGTCGGGCGGCGAATCGGAGGCCTCGCCTTGCTCGCCCTCCGCCACCGCGGTGGGGGGGTCGATGCCAGGGCCGTCAGCATCGAGCTCGGCCTTGACGGTGACGGGCGAGCTCGGCGCGGGCTTGGCCCGGTCCGCAACCGCTTCGCTGGGCGCAACGCCCAGGTAGCGCAGGGCCGACTCCGCGATGGCCTTGAACGCGGGCGCCGCGACCACGCCACCGTAGTGAGTACCCTGCGGTTCATCGATCATGACGGCAATGACCAGGCGCGGCTTGTCTGCGGGCACGATGCCGACGAAGGAAGAGAGATACTTCGATGCATCGTAGTGCCCGCCGCTCACTTTCTGGGCCGTGCCCGTCTTGCCGGCCACGGGGTATCCGGGTATGGCCGCCGCCTTGGCGGTGCCGTCCTCGGTCACACCGCGCATGATGGTGAGCAGGGTTTGAGCCGCGCGCTCCGACATAACCCGATGCTGGGTCGGCGCTTCGCTAGGACGCTCGACCTCCTCGAGCCGACCATCGCTGCCGGTAAGTTGCAAGGCAATGCGCGGCGGGTGGTACATGCCGTGGTCGGCGATAGCGGCAAACCCAGCCGCGAGCTGCAAGGGAGTCACGGTCAGGCCCTGCCCGAAGGCATGAGTGGCAAAGTCGATATCCCCCCAGTGGGAGACCGGGCGCAGAGTTCCCCGTCGCTCGCCCGGCAGCCCCACCCCGGTTGGCTTGCCAAAGCCGAAGCGGTCGAGGGCACCGAAAAGCGCCTCCTTGCCAATACGACGAGCGATTCTTGACGGTGCCGATGTTGCTCGAAAACTTGAAGACCTCGGCGGCGGACAAGATACCCTTGGGATGATCATCGCGAATGTGAAACTTGCCGATGACGAGAGAGCCCATCTGGCAATCGATGCGGTCCTCGGGGCGGACCTTACCCGCATCGAGGGCGGCGGCGAAGGTAAAGGTCTTGAGGGTCGAGCCTGGCTCGAAGGCATCGGCGATGGTCCGATTGCGCGCACCCCGCTTGACGGCATCGGCGGGATCGTTCGGGTTGTAAGTGGGCACGCTCGCCATGGCCAAGATGTCGCCGGTGTGCGGGTCGAGCATCACCGCCATGCCGGCCTTGGCGTTATGCTCCTGCACGGTTTCCGCCAGCACCCGTTCCGTCTCGTAGGTGAGATAGCGGTCGAGAGTCAGCGTCAGGTCCTTGCCCGCGGAGGAGGACGAGTCGACCACTCCGTCGACGAGCAAATCGCGGCCGAGGCGATCGTGCACACCCACCACCTCCATCCCGGTGCCGTGCAGTTCCTTGTCGAAGGCCAGCTCGACGCCCTCCAGGCCGGATCCGTCGAGACCTGCGTAGCCGATCACGGTAGCGGCGAGCTGGCCGTTGGGATAAATGCGGCGCGGCTCTCGGCGCGTGCCCACGCCCGGCAGGCCCAAGGCCATGACGGCTTTGCTCTCGTCGGGCCCGACTCGGCGCTTAATCCAGGCGAAGTACTGCGACTGCTTGGTCGCAAGCAGCTTTTCCACCTCACGCGCATCGAGGTGCAGGGCCTGGCCCAGTTTGCGGGCGGCCTCGGGCACATGGCTAAGCTGGCGCGGATTGGCGAATACCGAATCGAGCTCGGCGGTGGAAGCCAGCTCGTTGCCCCGGTGATCGAGAATGCGCCCACGTCGCGGAGGGATCTGGATCTCGCTCAAGTAGTTGTTCTGGGCCCACTCGCGTAGCTGGGCGGCTTCGCGCACCTGGAGCTGGACGGCACGCCGGCCCACCAGAAAGGCCAAGACCACGAGCAAGAGGCCGAAAATCACCACCCGAGCCTTGATCCAGGTGGTCATCATTTGCTGCTCGTTCCCCGAGCGACGGGGCGTATGTCGGAGGGCAGGGGAGGGCGCATGCCCAGCTGATCACGGGCGATGGCGATGATACGCGCCGGATCCTTGAGCATGCCGATTTCGATCTCCAGGCGGCGCTTCTCCTCGCTCAGCTCGCGCTGGATGTGCTCCTCCTTGCCGAGCGCGATGGCGACCTCGATGCGCTTGGCGTGCACGGCTACGTGCGCGATTCCGCCAAGCGTCATCCCCAGCACGATGAGACCGATCAGGCCGATGCCGAGGCGTCGTCGCGGGTCACCCGAGTCAACCACGGGCTTGGCCGCCATGCCAGGGACGCTCGTCACGGCAAGGGCCTTTCGCCGGTGCGGCTGGCGGTATGACCGGCGGTCATGATGGTAGCCTTTCCACCGCGCGCAACTTGGCGGAGCGCGAGCGGGGATTTTGCCGCAGCTCCGGGGCGGCGGGTGTTACCACATGCTTGGTCAAGATGCGCAGGCGCGCCCCCGCGCCCGGGCCAGCAGCCGCGCGAAAGGCGCGCTTGACCATGCGGTCCTCGAGGGAGTGGTAGGAGAGCACCACCAGGCGGCCACCTGGGCGCAGGCAAGCCGGCGCCTCCGCCAAGAAGCGCTCGAGCTCGCCAAGCTCGTCGTTAACCATTATGCGTAGCGCCTGGAACGAGCGCGTCGCGGGATTCTTACCGCGCTCGCGGGCGGGAACCACCCTCGCGATCAATCCGGCCAGCGCGGTGGTGGTCAGGGCAGGGCCGCGTGCGGCGACAATGGCCCGGGCAATCGGGCGGGAGAAACGCTCCTCGCCCAAATCGCGCAATACCTGCGCCAGCTCTTCCGCGCTCAGGCGGCCGAGCAAGGCGGCCGCGCTTTCGCCTTGCGACTGGTCCATGCGCATATCGAGAGGCGCGGGCTTGCTAAACGAGAAGCCTCGCTCCGCCGAATCGAGCTGAAGCGATGAAACGCCGAGATCGATCAGGCAGCCATCGAGCGGCCATAGCCCGAGATCGTGCAAGGTGTTGGGCAGCGACCCGAAGCGCGCGTGCACGAAGGTCACCCGTCCGGCATAGCTCGCCAAGGTGGTCCGCGCCTGGGCCAACGCTTGCTCGTCGCGGTCGAGCCCCACCAGGCGGCCGCTCGGGGCAGATAATTGCATGATCCGGGCGGCATGGCCGCCCAGACCGAGAGTGGCGTCACAGTACAAGCCGCCTGGGCGGGGCGAAAGGAAGCCCATGACCTCGTCGACGAGAACGGGAACGTGGCCAGCCTCGGCTGCGAGCGTGGTCATGTTGGCTAGACTATGGGCTCCGATGGGGCATTGCATAAATGGCGCGGCCGGCTCGTCGCCCGAGGCGCGCCAGGGGCGAGCCGCCAAGCGCGCGAGCGGGGAGACCAGCACCCCGCCATGTTCCCGCGGCCTGCGGGCAAGTCAACTTTTTCTACCGGAAATTTCCCCAATTATTCCAATGACATTTGCCAGATGACCCAACTACTTTGCCGAGGCGGTGAACTTCCGCCAGGCTATGCAATGTGAGTGACATAACATCAAATTCACCGCACAAAATGGCTAACCCTGCTTGACTAAAGGCATCTTTTGCGCGATAACCCACACGAGCTTGGTCCTGTCGGAGAAGGAGCGGTCGCCCATGGAAGCGAGATTGTACGATCTTGACGCCAAGATGGGGCTTTTGGCCGAGAAGGCGAGCGCCTTCCCGGCGAGGATCACCGCCGACTACCAGAGCAAGTTGGAGCTCTCCTGGCTCTTTCACGACAACGCGCTCGATGGCGTGGTGCTCTCGTATTCCGAGCTCAAGGCCGCGATCGACCAGCGGATCATCAGCGATGTGTCCCTGATCCCGACCTATGAAGAGGTCCGCTGCCACAAGCAGGCAGCCGACTACCTGCGCGGTCTCGCGGGTGCCAAAAAGCCGCCGCCCGTTGACCTGGAGCTCGTGCGCAAAATCTATGCCATCATTACCCCGGACGGTGCAGCCAAGGGCTGTCCCTACCGCAAGGAAAACCCTTTGCACCGGCTCTACTATCACGAGATTTGCCCGCCAGAGCGCATAGGGCACCAGATGCGCAAGCTGGGGGAGTGGCTGGAATCGTCCGAGTTCGCCATCCTCCACCCCGTCGTGGCGGGCACGTGCTTGCAGCTGAAGCTGCTGCGGGCCTACCCCTGGACCAAGAACACCGGCAAGGTGGCCCGGCTGCTCACCAATTACATCCTGCTCCGCTCGCAATACCTGCCAGCGATCATCCATGCTATCGATCGGCAGCGCTACTACGAGGCGCTCCGTCACGAAAACGACTCCCTCCTGCAACTCGTGGTCGAGGCCCTGGAGAACAGCATAGACACGACCGCCAGGTTTTTCGACGAGGTCGGCGAGCTGCAAGCCCGGCGGGCAAGCTGAGCTCATAGCCAGCCCGAGCGACCTGAGCAGCCTGAAGATCGATGAACACACTTGCGGATCAGGTGGTCGAGTTCACGGTGGCTCTGGTCCGCGCGCTTGGGCGGGTGGGCCGCTTCGACCCCGCGCAAGCCAACTTTGCTCGCGTCCGGTCGCGGCTCTTCAAGGATCTGGTCCGGCTCCTGCGCAACCAGCCCGAGCTGGGCTTCGTGATCGGACCGCCGGCGGTAGCGGGCGGTCCCGCGGAGGTGTGGGTGGACGGGACGTCGCCGCAGCGGGTGGAGCTGAGACGGATCGTCGGCCCTTCCATCGGGGGAGCCTTCATCTTGCAGCTGTCCGAGATCCTGGAACAGCGCGGCCTGGTCGCGCTGGCCTTCGCGCGCGGCCTGGCCGAAACGGAGTGGGTAGCGTTTCTCGACATCATGAGCGCGCCACCCGCGGAAAAATCGCGGGCTGCCGAAGCCACGCGACGATTGGAGGCCCTCGCGGCCAAGGGAGTCCAGCATATCGCGGCGGTCAGCGAAGCCGAGCAACCGCCGGCCGAGCCCACCCTGCCTTGGCAGGCCCGCGTGGCTTACGCTCGCCTCGGGCATGACATCAGGGCCGCGGTGAAACGCGGGGCTTCGCCCCAGCACTTGCTCGCCGACAGCGAACGGCTGACGAGCGGCATGGCATATCCCTATTTCCGCAAGTTCGACCTGATCCGGACCTTGCTCTGCCGCGCCGACATCGTGGACAAGCTCGTGGCGAGCCTGCCCTCGCTCGGGTCCCTGCGCGCGCTCGACCTCATGGTGCAGGGGCTGCCAGCCTACGCCCTGCACGGAACGACTACGCTGATCCTGCGCGAAGCCACGGGCGATGATCTCCCGGCCGAGCCTGGCGCCACCGTGCTGCGTGCCGTGGCCGAGCGACTGCTCAAGACGTCCTCATCGCGCCAGGTCGACGAAGCCCTCCGCACTCTCTGTCGGAGAAAGATCCTGCCCATCACTAGGCTGCCGGTCGAGCTGCAGGAATGGGTGTTGGCCGAGACTTGGGTCGAGGGCATGCGCGCCCACCCCAACCCAACCCCGCCCAAAGGTGGCCCGGGCAGCGATCCGCTGCGCATCCTGCAGAAGGCGGCAAGATACGCGTTCATACGTGGCATGCCGGTAGAGGCCACCGGGATCCTCGAGCGCATCAAGATGGTCGATGCGAAGGCGGTGCCGGGGGTATTCGACGTCGCCACGGTGGAAGCGCTGCTGGATGGTTTCCCGCAGGCGGCCGACGAACGCCGTGCTCTGCTGACGCTGCTCAGCCAAGGGGGAGACACGGCGGCGGACTCGGTGGCAATGGTGGTGGTTGGCACGCCGGATGCGGATAACAAGAATGACAAGAACGACAAGAGCGACAGGAGATGCCAGGGCGGAGCTTGGCTTCTGGCCGAGATGAAGGCCCGTGGGGTAGCGGCGGCGTTGCGCGCCCTGGAGCAAGAGATCGCGAAGGAGGATACTGCTCGCCTGCTCATCGCTTGCGTGTCCGGCAAGGCGCCCGCGAGCGCGGCCAACACCCTGATCCGCCACCTCAAGCACGCATCGCCGCGCGTGCGGCGGGACGCCCTCACGGCCCTGACCGCGGCCTCGCGCGCGGCCGCCGAGCCTCACGTCGCCGCCGCCCTCGAGGATCGGGACGAAAACGTGCGCATCCGGGCACTGCTCCTGTGCGCGAGCACGGGCGTGGGCAGCGACAAGATCATTCCGCGCGCCATCCAATTGGTGGCGCGGGACGCGCGCGGAGCTCCGCCGCAGGTGGTGCGCGCGGGCATCGAGGTGGTGGTGCGACGGCGGGAAGCGGGCGCCCTGCCCATCGAGGATGCAGAGGCGGCGCTGTGTCGGTTGGCCACTCCCATCGGGCCCCTTGGGCGACTCTTCGGCAAGAAGTCGCCCCCGGCGGTGGTGCTGGTCCCCGCCATTGCCGCACTCGGTCAGCTGGGCACGATCCGAGCCAAGCGGCTCCTGGGGCGGCTGGGCCGGAGCGCTGACGTCGATATCGCCCAGGCAGCGCGAACCGCTCTCACGAGCACGGGTGGACGGGTACCCATGGCTCCGATGGCCATGATCGAGAGCGGCGTTTGCCTGACCAGGGTCGACTGAGAGCCGGCCGACAAACCCTGGCCGGCCGGCTAGCGTAGTCGGCGACCGCGGGGGTTCTATAGGACAGGAGAGAAACGGATTTGGTCGGCGGTCACGGCCTGCTAGTGTCATCGCGATGAGCAACGAGGAAAAGAGCAAAGTCCCTCCCAAAGCCGGGGGACGCGGCACTCGCTTTCAGGCGGCCATGGATGAGGCGGCGGCGGCGCTCAACACGAGCGTCGGCTTCGATTGGCGCCTGCTGCGCGATGACATACGAGGCAGCCAGGCCCATGCCCGCATGTTGGCCGCGGTGGGACTGATTTCGGCGCAAGAGTCGGAACAAATCGTGACCGGGTTGGAGCAGGTGGCGGGCGAGCTCGAACGTGGCGAGCGGCCGTTCGATCCGGCGCTCGAGGACGTACACATGAACGTCGAAAGCCGGCTCATCGAGCTCATCGGAGATGCCGGGCGTCGCTTGCACACGGCCCGCAGTCGCAACGATCAGGTGGCGACCGATCTCCGGCTTCACGCCCTGGCTGCGATAACTGCCATCGTCACGGGTATAGACCGCGCGCGCGTGGTCCTGTGCCGCCGCGCACGCGAGCATGCGTCGACGTTGCTGCCCGGGTATACCCACCTGCAACGCGCCCAGGCAGTAACCCTGGGTCACCACTTGCTCGCCTATGCGGAGATGCTCGGCCGCGACCGGAGTAGATTTCTGGACGCAGCCCGACGAGCGGCTATCTGCCCGCTGGGCGCGGGCGCCCTGGCGGGCACGTCGCTGCCCATCGATCGGGAACGAACCAGCGCCGACCTGGGCTTCACCGCTCCCGCGCGCAACAGCTTGGATGCGGTTTCGGACAGGGATTTTTGCGCGGAGATTGCCTTCGCATGTGCGCTCCTGGGCGTGCACCTGTCGCGGCTGGGAGAGGAGCTAGTGCTATGGTCCACGACCGAATTCGGCTTCGTGCGCTTGGGTGAAGGACACTGTTCGGGCAGCTCGCTCATGCCGCAGAAGCGCAATCCCGATATCGCGGAGCTGATGCGGGCCAAACCGGGACGCCTGATCGGTGACGTGGTGGCCTTGCTCACCGTGGTCAAGGGGCTGGCCCTCGCCTACAACAAGGACTTGCAAGAGACGCAGGAGCCGTTCTACGACGCCGTGGACAACACTCGCCTGGTGCTCGAGGTTTTGCCCCGCCTGCTCGAAAAGCTGGAGTTCGATGGCGAGCGCATGCGATCCGCCGCGAACGATCCAGCCTTGGGAGCGACTGATCTGGCGGAGCACCTGGTGCGCGAAGGCGTCCCGTTCCGCCACGCCCACGAGATCGTGGGCAAGCTGGTGCGCCACGCCGAGCAGCTTGGCGTTTCCTTGCGCGACCTGCCCGAAGCCGAGCTGGCTCGGGTAGCGCCCGAGCTGCACATCGCGGCGCTGCAAGTGCTGAGCCCCGCCCGCGCGGTTGCGGGACGGGCGCTCCCCGGGGGACCCGCCCCCGCTCAGGTCATGCTCGAGGTCCAGCGCCTGGCCGCCGAGCTCAAGGGCCTGGGTTACGAGCTACCGTGATGCTCTAGGGCGGGTACGCTTATGCTCGAAGGCGGGTACGCTGATGCTCGAAGGCGGGTGGGCTGACGCTCGAGGGCGGGTACGCCGATGCTCGAAGGCGGGTGGGCGAGCCCTTACGAGCGCACCGGCACGCCACGGTCGCGCAGGTAGGCGCGCACCTCCCCGACGGTGAGCTCGCCGAAGTGGAAGATAGAGGCGGCCAGGACCGCGTCCGCACCGCCCTCGACCACGCCTTGATAAAGATGCTCGAGCGTGCCCACGCCACCCGAGGCGATCACCGGGATGGGCACACGATCCGCGACCATGCGGGTAAGCTCGAGATCGAAACCGTCGCGCGTCCCGTCGCGGTCCATGCTGGTGAGCAGGATCTCGCCCGCGCCCAGCTCGGCCATGCGCACACACCAGTCCACCGCGTCCAGACCGGTGGCGCGGCGGCCGCCGTGGGTGAAGACTTGCCAGTTGCCCGGGCGGTCGGGCCGGCGGCGAGCATCCACCGCCACCACTAGCGCCTGGCTGCCGAACGCGTCCGCTACGCGCCGGACCAGCTCGGGATCGTGAACCGCCGCGGTGTTGATGCCGGCCTTATCCGCGCCCGCCAGCAGCAGCGTGCGCACGTCTTCCACGCTGCGCACGCCACCCCCGACCGTCAGAGGCAAAAAGACGCGCTCCGCGGTGGCGCGGACCACATCCAGCATGGTGGCGCGACCATCGGAAGAGGCGGTGATGTCGAGGAAGCAGATCTCGTCGGCACCCTGCCGGTCGTACTCGGCTGCCACCTCGACCGGGTCCCCCGCGTCACGCAATTCGACGAAGCGAACGCCCTTTTTCACCCGGCCGTCGTCGACGTCAAGGCAGGGTATGATACGGCGAGCCAGCATGGCCTAATCCACGCCATTCCCGGCCAGGGCGATAGCTTCCGCCAGGGTGAAGGCACCCTCGTAGAGGGCCTTGCCGATCACGACCGCCGCGGCGCCGGTTTGCCGCACCTGGTGGAGATCGTCTAGGCTGGCCATACCCCCCGAAGCGATCACGGGACAGGGATGGATCGTCGTGGACAGCCGGGCGGTGGCCTGGAGGTTGGGGCCGGTGCGCATGCCATCGCGCCCGATGTCGGTGTAGAGCACCGCCGCCGCGCCGGCTACCGCCATCTGCCGACCGACTTGCAACGCGTCGACAGCGGTGGCTTCTTGCCAGCCTTCGACCGCGACCAAGCCCGCGCGGGCATCGACAGCCACCACGACACGCCCCGGGTAGAGCACGCAAGCTTCGCTGACCGTGGCGGGGCTCTTGATTGCGGCGGTACCCATAACCACGTAGTGGGCACCGAGGGCCAGCACGGCCGCGCAGTCAGCGAGGCTACGAATGCCACCGCCCACCTCTAGCTCGGTCCCCGCCGCCGCCGCGAGAATCCGCGCGATGACGGGACGGTTGTGCCTCGCCCCCCCGGAAAGAGCGGCATCCAGATCGACGACATGGATGCGGGGGGCACCGGCAGCGACAAAACCGGCGGCGAGCTCCCAAGGGGCGTGGGAGTAGATCTTGGCGCTCTCGGGCCGCCCTTGCTCGAGCCTGACTGCCCTACCTTCGAGGAGATCGATCGCGGGGAAGACTTGCATGGTCGTGGGTCATCTAGAGCGAGACAAAGCGCGAAAGCAAGGCCAACCCTGCCCGCTGGCTCTTCTCGGGGTGGAACTGGCAGGCAAAGATGTTGTCGCGGGCAATCGCGGCGCAAAAGCTGTGGCCGTGCTCCGCGCGTAGCACGACGTCGCGCGGATCGAGAGGCGCGGGATAGTAGCTGTGGACGAAGTAGAAGTAAGTCTCGTCGGGAATGGTGGCCAGAATGTCGGGCAAGGCCCGGGCCGGGTTGCGCTGGCAGCAGTTCCAGCCCATGTGGGGAACCTTGAGGGGCGGGGCGAGCACGAACCTCTCCACCCGACCCGACACCACGCCGAGGCCGGTGCACCCAGGATCTTCCTCGCTGCTATCGAAGAGCACTTGCAAGCCCAGGCAGATGCCGAGATAGGGCTTGCCCGCGCGCAGCGCCGCCAGTATCGCCTCGCGCAGCACGCCACCACCGCGCGCGAGACCGGCCATGCATGCGCCAAAGGCGCCCTGGCCGGGAACCACCACCTTGTCGGCGGCCAAGACCTGGTCGCCATCCGCGGTGACGAAGGCCGTGGCGCCGGCCAGAGTGAGCGCCTTCTCGACGCTGCGCAGATTACCACTGCCAGTATCGACAATGGCGATGCGGGGCCTATTCATGGGTCATCCCCCAGAGGGCGGGCGCTAGGCCGTGAGCGTCCCTTTGGTGGACGGCACATTGGGCTCACGCGGATCGACGGCAACCGCACTGCGCAGAGCACGAGCGAAAGCCTTGAAAAGGGCCTCCAAGATGTGGTGGGCGTTCTCCCCGTAGGGCACTTCCATGTGGAGGTTGCACAAGGCCGACGCGGCGAAGCCGGCAAAGAACTCGCGCGCCAGCTCGGCATCGAAGCTGCCGACCCGGCGGCCTTTGAGCAGCCCGGCCTGGTAAACGAAAGCCGACCGTCCCCCGAGATCGATGGCCACGCGCGCCAGCGCCTCGTCCATGGGCAACGACGACTCGCCGTAGCGGCGAATCCCTCTCCGATCAGCGAGCGCTTGCCGCACCGCCTGCCCGAGGCAGAGGCCGGTATCCTCGACAGTATGGTGACCATCGACCTGCACGTCGCCCCGCGCTTCGATCTTCAGATCGATGAGGCTATGGCGACCCAAGGCGTCGAGCATGTGGTCGAAGAAGGGCAGCGGCGTGGCGATCTCGGTGCGACCGCTGCCATCGAGGTCGATGGCTACCCTTATCTGAGTTTCTTTGGTGCTTCGTTCGAGTTCCGCTCGACGCATAGCACTTCACTATGGCGGTCGGCGGCGGCTAAAGCAAGCCAAGGCAGGCCGGCGCCCCACGGCGTCGACCTAGTCGATCTAGTCGACGGCCAGGCTGCGCTGGGCTGCGCTCGCCCGCCTTGCCCAGGACAGGAAGGGCTCACTCCCAGGTACTGCCGCCCCAAGGCGCGCAAGCGTACTCGCCCCGGGCATTGCACACACAGCCGGTTATGCCGTCGGCCTCGATGCACAGTGTTCTCGCGCACGCTGGGCTGCAGCCGACACCATTGGCGACCGTGGCCGGGCAGGTGGGAGGGGATGCCGTGCTGGCGGGCAGATAGCAATTGGGTAGGTTGGCAAAGGCGCACGTGGTGCACTGGGCACAAGGCGAAGCCAGGCACACGCAGCCGGGCAGGGCAAGGCAGGAGGTCAGATCGCTCTGGCTGCAGGTGCGTGTGCCCAGAGCATCAGGACCACAGGACATGGCACAGGATGTGTACGCAGCGGCTGCCGGCCAATCGGCTTGGTTCACTGTCCCCACATAGCAGGGCAGGGTGCCGCCGCCCGCCCCTCCATCTTGCGCGGGACCGAGTCCCGTGCCACTCGTGCTGCAGGTCGGCACCCCAAGCCAGAGCAGAGCCGAGACGAAGGCCGCCGCGGTGGTCCGCGCGCTATCCCAGGTCCATTCCTCTCCCTTCGTCATGTTTTGCCATCATAGCGCTGAAACCGCGGTGGCCCCGGTCTTTGCGCCCCGCCTCACCCCACCCCACCCAAGGAGGGCCGGGCACGCAAGCACCGGGCGCCCCCGCAGGGTGGGCGGGGGCGAGAAAGCCTGTCCAGCGCAGGATAGTGTTGACCTATTCCGCCGCGGCTGGGAAACTCCACGCCCCCGAAACCAAACTATTCACTGGGAGAGCCGTAAAAGGAGAGCCGCAAAATGTCCGAGTATCTGTTCACGTCAGAGAGTGTGACCGAAGGCCATCCCGACAAGCTGTGCGACCAGGTGTCGGATGCGGTCCTCGATGCATGCATAGCGCAAGACAAGGCAAGCCGCGTGGCCTGCGAAACCCTGACCAAGACCGGCTTCGTGATGCTTGCCGGAGAGATCACCACGCGCGCTCGTCTCGATTTCCCCGCCATAGTGCGCGATGTCGTCAAGGGCATCGGATACGAGGATTCGGCGATGGGGTTCGACTGGAAGACTTGTGGAGTGATGGTGGCGGTTGAGCAGCAGTCACCCGATATTGCCCAAGGCGTCGATGGCCATGGTGTCTACACCCAGAACGAGCAGGGCGCAGGCGACCAGGGGATGATGTTCGGCTTCGCCTGCGACGAGACGCCCGAGCTCATGCCCCTGCCCATCGTGCTGGCCCACAAGCTGGCGAAGCGTTTGGCCGAGGTCCGCAAGAAGGGCACGGTCGAATTCTTGCGCCCCGACGGCAAGAGCCAGGTCACCATTCGCTACGACCAGGATCATCGCGTGCTGGGAGTCGACACCGTCGTCGTCTCGACGCAACACAGCGATAGCGTCAGCTACAGGAAGCTCAAGGAAGCCGTGATGGACGAGGTCATTAACAAGGTGGTGCCCGCCTCCCTGGTCAAGCCCAAGACCAAGTACTTCATCAATCCGACCGGTCGCTTCGTGGTGGGCGGTCCGATGGGCGATTCGGGGCTGACGGGACGCAAGATCATCGTCGACACCTACGGCGGCATGGGTCGCCACGGCGGCGGCGCCTTTTCCGGCAAGGACCCTTCCAAGGTGGACCGCTCGGCCTGCTACTACGCCCGCTATATCGCCAAGAACATCGTCGCCGCCAAGCTGGCCAAGCGCTGCGAGGTACAGCTGGCGTATGCCATCGGCGTGGCCAAGCCGGTATCCTTGCTGGTCGACACCTTCGGCACCGGCACGCTGCCCAACGATCGCCTCGCGCAGCTAGTAGGGGAAACCTTCGATGCCAGGCCGGGGGCTCTCATCCAGGAGCTCAACCTGCGCCGTCCCATCTTCCGCGCCACCGCCGCTTACGGCCACTTCGGCCGGGCGGAAAGGGAGTTCACGTGGGAGCGCACCAATAAGGCAGCCGAGCTGCGCTCAGCCGCCGGACCCGCGGTGGCCAAGCTGCCCCGCAGGTCAGCGGCCTAAGCTCCAGCAAAGGAAACGGGGACGGGGACGGCTCGCTCGCGCTGGCCGTCCCCTCCGCTCCGGAGCGAAGCCTCAGCGTAGCTGGGCTTCGCTCGCGATCAAATGCCGGGAATGCTCCCGACTTGCAGCTTCTTCTGGTCTCGCTCAGTCTTGGCCGCCGTCGACGCCGTCGAGGGCGCCGTCGAGGACGCCGTCGATGCCGGAATCGAGAAGCTGGCCCGAACCAGTGTCAATCTCCGAATCAGGCGCCACGTCGAATACCACGGCGAGCGTGTCCTGGCCGCCATCCAGCGGGGCCGCATCGAGCAGCTGGGGCGGCGCCATGTCCATGGCCATGTCCATGCCAGGCAGGTCCGCGGTCCGATCGGGAGCGGGTCCATCCGGGTAGTTCAGCGGCACATCGGGCTGAGCGTCGGCCACATCATGCTGCACAACAAGATCCGGAGCCGCATCCGACTTGGCGGTGTCAGGCGCGGCGTCGAGCTCCGCCGAGCCACCAGCGCCCGTGGCGACATCCAAGCTCCCTCCGTGCCCGGCGGGCCCGTCGATAGCGGCGCCGCCCGTGCCACCCGCGCTATCCTCCCTGGCAGTGTCGTAGCCGCTGTCTTTGGAGGGGCTGCTGCTGCTGCTGCTGCAGCCAGGCGCAAAGATGCCGGCACTGAACAAGGCTCCCAATCCGAACACAACAAATACATTCCGCTTCATGGATCTCTCTCCTAAACTGAGCTGAGGCTTGGTTCCGCTAACTGCTGCTAACTGATCGGAAGACAATATAAGCTTGATTTGCACTTTGACAAGAGCTCTACCCGGCCAAATTTTGCGCGATTTTCGCAGTCGGACATTCTCCCCGCCTGGTCACGATCCGGCCGGCTCGATTAGCGGCAGGCCCGATCGGCCGGGTCGTTAACGGCCGTTGCCGTCGCTTTCGCTCTCACCCTCGCCGCCGCCTTCAGAGGGATCTTCGGCATCGTGGCCCGTCTCGAAGTCGGCACCCGGAGCTCCCTCGAGCAGCCCGGACGCCCCCTTGGCGGATTTCGGCGCGGATCTCGCGGCAAAACGCATCATGGCGTCGACCGCGCCCACTTGGGCGGCGCGCACGCTGGCCAGCGCCCGGTGGCGATGACCCTCGACCAGGATCGAGAACGCGAGGATCTCGGATCCATCACCCACGAAGCCGGACAAGCAGGACACCCCGTTCAAAGTCCCCGTCTTTGCTCTGACGCGATGGGCTGCAGGGGAGCCGCGGAATCGATTGCGAGTCGTTCCATCCACGCCTCCCACCGACAACGACTGGATGATCTCCGGACCAAGTCGCGGATCGAAGTACAGACGGCGCAAAAGTGCGATCATGCCACTGGCGGTGACCCGATTATGGTGGCCAAGCCCGGAGCCGTTCACCGGCAAATAAGCCGCACGGGCGAGCCCGAGCTCCGCTAGCGCCTCGCGCACGACGCGGGCACCCTGGTCTGGGCTGGGCGCTCCGCCGTTGGCTTCCGCTGCCACGGTTTCGAGCATGCGCTCGGCCCACTCGTTGTCGGAGCTCTTGTTGACTCGCCTGAGCAAGAGGGCCAGGGGCTCGGACGCGTGCCGGGCCAGGATGCCTTGCCCGCACGATGCCTGGCGCGGCAGAAGCGCGGCCGAATCCGCCGCGGGCGCAGAGCCCAGCGCCAGGGCAACTCCGCTCAAAGGTGGGCAGGCGGCCATGGGCACGGGAGCATGGCCGCCATAGAGTCCCGCATTGCCAGAAACGGATATGCCCGCTTGCACCAGAGCTTGGCGCAGCAGAATCGCCGTGAACAAGGCATGGCTCGGGGCCGGACGCTCGAGAACCACCGGACCGTGGTCCTGGGCGATCCTTCCCTTGACGATCACCTGGATTTGGCTGCCCGTCCGGGCGATGGTAGCGGCTAGCCGGCTTCGGCCCTTGGCCCGCGTCTCCGCCAGGTTGACGAGGGTGATGGCATCCGTGGCCGGGCGCAACGAGAGCAAAGGCCGACCGCCGATCTTGTCGCTCGGCCTAACCTGCACCTCGATGAAGGCCGAGCCCACCCGCAACGAGGGCCGGCCGCCCTCTTCGGCGGAGCCGATGGGACGCGGGTCGGCCAGAATCGAGCCGGCAATGGTCGTCACACCTTGGGCGGCAAGGCTTTGCGCCATGTCATCGAGGTGGCGTGCGCGCAGCGACGGATCGCCTTCGCCCCGGATTACAATGTCGCCGTCTATCCTGCCATCCGCGTCAGGCAGGGGGCCGGTTACCTCGGTCCGATAGCGAAACGTGCCACCGAGGCGCAGCAAGGCCGTGGCGGTGGCGAGGAGCTTCTGATTCGATGCCGGGTCCATTAGCGCCGCACTCCGCCATCCGAAGAGCGTTCGACCGCTGGCCAAATCTTGGACCTGCATGCCCACATGCAGTCGGCCGAGCACCCTTCCACGGACGATCTGAGCCAGCGCTTCCTGCAGGCGCAGGATCTCGGCGCGATCAGGGTCGTCGGCCGCCGGTGAAGCGACCTCGCTTGCAAGCGAGACCGGGGAGGGGAGCGCTCGCACCGCGCGCGCCCCGGAACGAGGCTCTGACTTGACCGGTCCGCGCCGCGCGCGCTCGGCCTGGGCGGGCAGAGCCAGCGCGAGGATGAGCAGGCCGGCAGTGACTTTGATCATCGGCTCACGCAGCGAAAGCCCAGGTCGCCGTCGCGGTAGCTGGGAGCCCAGGCATTGCGATTCGCGACACGGGGCTCGACGAAATAGCTGCAACACGACCCTCCGCGCACTACCCTGCGCGATGGGTCGCGATCGTACTTGTCCGCAACCCACTCCCAGACGTTGCCAGCCATGTCGAGCACCCCGAATGGGCTTTGGCCAGCGGGATAGCTGCCCACCGGGACTGGCCGTCCGGGATTGGTCTCTGCACAGGGGCCTTCGCTTTCGAAGTTGCCCCAGTTGGCACGCGCGCAGTCAGATACGTTACCCCATGGATATTCGCGGTCGTCGGTCCCGCGCGCAGCCTTCTCCCATTCGTCTTCCGTGGGCAGCCGTCCGCCGGCATAGGCACAAAAGGCTCTGGCTTCATACCAATTGACGTTGGTCATCGGCACTTTCGCTTCCGCACGTAGGTCGGCCGCGACCGGGCTGCACCTGTGCGCCGCGATGCAGCGGGCATACATGGCGCGCGTCACTTCGGTGCGATCGATGCGAAAAGCGGCGAGCTTGCGCACCCGCACCGGGCGCTCGTCGTCAGCACCTCGCGTCGAGCCACGGGTGAATGGCCCGGCGGGGATGAGGACCCGGTCAAAGGCTCTGGCGTCGGAGGGTGGCATGGCGTGCCCTGGATGCGCGGGGGGAGCGAGCAAGAAAAGCGCCAGGGACGAGCAGAGCGCCAACTTCTTGGCGCGCGGCAAGGACTTGATGGCCGCTTCCCGGCGCAAAGCCGCGCCCTTGTTCGCGCGCCTTTCGACGTGCACCAGGTCGACCGGCCCGCGCCCTCGCGTGTAACGCGCACCCCGGCCCTGGTTGTGTTGGCGCACGCGCACGCCCACGTCACGGCTTATTCCTGTGTAGAGCGAGCCGTCGCGGCAGCGGACGACGTAGACGAACCAGGCTAGCATGCGGCCAGAGCAACACTATCCACATACTCGCCCCGACCCGCAAATTCTAGCCACTATTCCTCTGGTGCTGATTGCTGGCGAGCCTCGGCAGCGGGGCGTGGGACAAGCATGTGCGCCCACGACCACGACCACGCCCACGACCACGACCACGCCCACGAGCACTGCCACGAGCTCGGCCTGGACCGGGGCCACAGCCAGAGCGAGGGCCAGGGCCACACCGGGTGAGCGCTACCAAGCGGCGCTCAGAGACCGGCGAAGTCGAGACGGCCAAGACGGGCGCGCGCCTCGGCGAGCCACTCGACCGCGGCGTCGGGATTGGCCCCTTCGAGCTCGAGATAGCGGCGCAGGTGAGCGGCCGCCCGGCGCTTGCTCCCCAGTTTCTCGAGGGTGGCCGCCAAGTTGTAGTGAGCGTCGGCAAACCACGGCGTGCGCTCGACCACCCGGCGCAATTCCGATGCGGCTCCATCGAGCTCGCCCTGTCGGTAGAGCAAGCTCGCCAAGTTGTAGCGCGCCTCGGGTTGCTCGGAATCCAGGTCGAGCGCGGCCTGGAATTCGAGGCGGGCGAGGGTGAAGTCGCCACGGCGGCACGCGATAGCGCCCAGGTTGGTGTGAGCCGCCGCCAGACCAGGATCGGCTGCGAGAGCAGCGCGATAGCAGGTCTCGGCCTCGGCGTCGCCTTCGCTCGTACCTTCCTTGCTGAGACCCTCGGCGAAGCAATCGAATGCGGTCCTCTTGCGGGCAGGCTCGGCCGGAGGCGGATCGCCAGCGGGAGGAGTCATTTCCAGCACCTGGGCGGCCCGCTGAGCCAGGTCGGATAGACCGAAATCGAAGCGCCTCTGTCCGGAAACCTCGAAGATCACACCATCATCGACCAGCGCAAGCTGGCTGCCATCCCAGGTCAGGCGCAGCTTGTCGAGTGGTCGGCCGAGAGCAGGCAATTTGCCGCGCACCTGAGCGAGTGCCTTGCGGATCTCCGCCGGCCTGAAACCGCGGTCCACCAGCTCCTTGGCGGCGCGCACGCTGACGAGGTCCTGAAACGAATAGACCTGACGGCCTTGGCAACGGAGCGAGGGCCCGATAAATCCGGACTGCGACCAGTAGCGCAGGCGGGCCTCGGGAACACCCAGTATGCGCGCCGCCGCGGCAAAGTTGTACCCGGGCTCCACGATGGGCGCGCTCACAGTAGCGCCTCCACGTCCACGTCCAGGAACACGCGCGCCCCTCGCATGCGAATGCGTGTCTCGCCGTGCACCTTCACCGGGGCGCGGCCCGAGATGCGCTCGACCTGCTGGCGCAAGACCGCCTCGATGCGCGCCGCGAGAGTTTTCTCCGCGGAGAGCAGCTCACCCAAGCGGCGCGCCGTCGCGTCATCGGGATGCTCGCTCAGGACTTCCGCGGTGGCCTGCAAATCGAAGGTCAGCATGGTCGATCCAAGAAAAGTCGCTCGGCCGCCCTCCTGGCTGCTCTCGCCCTCGGATATGATCTCGGCATGGGCAAAAAGGGCGTCGAGCGCGGCCTGGGATAGGCCCTCGGTGACCCTACGCTCGACGAGACCAATCCGTCGGACTTGCGCCAGCGGTCGCAGGGTGCGTTCCGGCTCCAGCGTGATAGGCGCCGCCGATGCGCCCGAGCTCTGGTCGGGCATGACGATCTGGAGTCGCATATATGGTCCCATGTGTTGAGATGTAGGATACAGACCGCGCGGCAAATGGCAAGAAAGCGGCTATGGTGGCAGCGAACCGGCTCATGCCAATCTCTCTGTGGAATCTGTACGCCCGCTGCTACGACGCCATCGCCGGGCTCGCCCCCTATCAGGATATGCTCGACCAGGTGGTGGCGGCGCTAGAGCTCGCGCCCGGGATGCGCGTCCTAGATGCCGGCTGCGGTACGGGGGCCCTGGCCGACAAGGTGGCCCGCGCGTGCCCGGAGGTCGAGCTCTTGGGCGTCGACCTCTCCCCCGGCATGCTCGCCCGGGCGCGCGCCCGACGAGCCTGGCCGGCCGCCTTTGCCTTCACTTTGGCTGATATCGAGGCAACGCTGGCGGGCGAGAGGCGGGGGTTCGATCGCGTCGTCAGCGTTAACCTGATCTGGTGTCTTCGCGACCCCCTGCACACGTTCGCGAGCATGGCGAAGGCGCTACGCCCTGGCGGCCTGATGGTGCATGCGACACCGCGCTTGCGCTTCGCCGCCCATCGCATCGCGTGGTGTCACATACGCCGGCAGCGGGGTTGGGCACGGATTTCCGCCCTGGCCCGCTTGCCGCTCCTCGGCTTGGCCGCTCTTCTCAACCTGGTGCTGGTCGGGGTGAGCATGGGCCGGCCAGCGGCCCGCCACCTGCGCACGCGATGGGATGGCCGGGGATTGGAAGGGCTACTGCGGCGAAGCGGCCTCGACGTGATCGCGCAGACCTCGTGCTACGCCGGACAGGCCCACATGCTGGTGTGCAGTAAGCGCGAAGCGTCAGCACCTTAGAGCTCTCCCTCCTCTCATCCCGCCTCTCCCCCTTCGGCCTCGCCTCCCTCGCTCTCTTCGTCCCCTCCGACCTCGTCTCGGTTGCGAGTCCTGTCAATGGGTCTATAAGATCGCTCTCCCATGGAAGCCCCAGTCGAGATCTGTTACCTCGGGGTCGTGATCGGTCGAACGCAGGAGCAGCCGCTCGCCGCGGACGGAGGCACGTCTTTCTTCCTGGCGGTCCGCGAGCCGATGCCCGTGGGTTCGGTGGTCCGCCTGCGATCGACTGCAGGCGAGACGTTGGCTCGGGTCGTACACGCGGTCGAAGCGTCAGATCCTGCGCTGAGCGGGATGCAGGTACGGCTGATAGACCCGACAGACAATCAAGAGGAGGCAGCTCGGGAATGGATTCCCCCGCCCCCCGCCCCGGAAGAGGCCCGACCGGCCCGCGAACCGGCCAAGACCGCCATGGCGGTCATCGAAGTGACCCCGCCGGTCGCCCCGTCCCCGCCTCCGGCCGAGCCCGCGCTCATCGCCCCATCCTCGCCTCCGGCCGAGCCCGCACCGCTCGCCGCGACCGACGATAGCACCGCGCATGCCCCAAACGAGGGGGCTGAAGCGGGCGACGTGGATGGGACGGCGCCCAATGAGCCATACGCGGTAGACCACGAGGCGCAGGCGGACGGGCCGAGCAGCGACGAAGCCACGGGCGACGCACGACCTTCGCCGTCCCCGGCCGCGGAGGAGCTGCCCCCGGCACGACCAATTTCCACCGGTGGTGGGCGACGTAAGGCCAAGCGGCGCAAGTAGGGGCGCCCTGTGCTCGCCAGCGTGATTCGACCGCCCCGCCTGCAAGCGGGCGATCTGGTACGCGTGGTCGCGGCTTCGGGCCCGATTCCTTCCGAGGCATTCGCGGCAGGAGCGGCCCGCTGGTGCGAGCGCTTCCGGCTGGGCTACGATCCCGAGGTCTTATTCGCCGCCGAAGGATTTCTGGCTGGCTCCGACCGAGCCCGCCTGGCTGCCCTGATAGCGGCAATACGCGACCCGGAGGCCAAAGCCGTGGTGCTGGGACGAGGCGGCTACGGGCTCTTGCGCATCGTCGCCACGATGAGCCCGACCTTGCTGCGCGACCATGCCAAGCCGGTAATTGGATTTTCCGACGGGACCATCCTCTTGGCCTTGGCCGCCCGGTCCGGCGTGGCGGCGGTACACGGTCCGGTCGTGACGCAGCTCGGTCGCCTGTCCGACGAAGACCGCTCGGCGCTCTTTGCCCTGCTGGAATCGACCGAGCCTCAGGCGCTCTGCGCGGGCCTGGGCGAGCTCAGACCGGGACGCGCGGTGGGGCCACTCCTGGGCGGTAACCTGGAGTGCCTGTCGCGCCTGCTCGGAACGCCCTATCTGCCCGACCTGGACGGCGCC
This sequence comes from uncultured delta proteobacterium, assembly GCA_963849735.1. Lineage (GTDB taxonomy): Bacteria > Myxococcota_A > Polyangia > Fen-1088 > Fen-1088 > Fen-1118. The sequence goes on along the minus strand of CAWKJE010000073.1, from coordinate 161,653 downwards.
CTGCTCTTCCTCGAAGAGGTGGGCGAGCGACCCTATCGCATCGACCGACTGCTGACCCACCTGGAGCTGGCCGGGGTCTTCGCGCGGGTGGCGGGGGTGGTGGTGGGCGACCTGGTGGCCTGTGACGAGCCGGCCGGAGCGCGCTGGCCCTCGCCCACGGCGGAGGCGGTGGTCGCCGAACGTCTGGGCCGCCTGGCCATTCCGGTCGCCATCGGCGCTCCCATCGGGCACGGTTCGCGCAACCGCGCTCTGCCCTATGGAGCACGAGCCGAGCTCGACACCAAGGCGGGCACGCTCAATGCCTTGGAAGCGGTGGTTTCATAGCCACAGCGCGGTCACGGCAGGGCTCTGCCCGCCCGCTGATACTTGACCACGGCAGCTTCGTGCTCGGCGATGGAGCTCGAAAACTGGTGGCTGCCGTCATTGCGGGCGACGAAGTAGAGGAAGTCACTACCGTCGGGGCGGAAGACCGCGGCGAGAGCGGCGCGCCCGGGATTGGCAATCGGCCCGGGCGGCAACCCCTCGTGAGTGTAGGTGTTGTAGGGGTTGAGCTCGTCGTCGAGGTGGATGCGGTGAATGCGGCCATCCCATTTCTGGCAGGCCGGCGACGCGCGGCCGAGAAACTTGGGAGCCACCGTGCAGCCGTAAACGATAGTCGGGTCGGTCTGCAAGAGCTTCGGCCGGAAGGTGGGTTTGAGGAGGCGATTCATGAAGACCTGGGCGATGCGCGGGCGCTCTAGCGGAAGGCCGGTCTCCTTCTCCACGATCGACGCCAAAGTGACGGTGCCGGCATCGTCGAGCTTGAGCCGGTTGCGCAGGAAGCTCGCCCCTTTCGGATTGGCATTGCGCACCTCTTCGAAGACCTGGCGCTGGCGCTTGACCAGCGCCGCCAGCACCCGGCTGGGCTGCGAGTGCGGCCGAAAGCGGTAGGTGTCGGGAAAGAGGTATCCTTCCAAGGTGGACCCGGACAAGTCCAGGCTCTTGACGAACACGGGATCCATGGCCTGGGCGAGGAGCTCGGCTTGCCCTGCCACCCCGGCGGCGTCGAGGATCTGGGCGACCTCGATCATGTTCTTGCCCTCGGGGATGGTAACGGCCACCAGCTCATCAGCCACGCCCTTCAGGATAAGGTCGACCAGCTGGCGCGGAGTCGCCGGCGCATCGAGCTGGTAGTGCCCGGGACGAAAGCGGTTAGCCACGCCGCGTTGGCCGGCATAAAGCCGAAAAAGGGCGGGTTGCTCGAGAAGCCCGGCGGCGGCCAGAATCTCCGCGACCCGCTGTGCGCCCGCACCGCGTGGGATCTCGACCTCCACCGGTCCGCGGGCGCTGCCGGTCGCGCGATCGGGATAGGTCACGATCCGGCGAACCAGGTAGGCACATGCCCCGAGGGCGATCGCTAGCGTTACCAGAAAAACCCGGAAAGCGCGGCGGCGGGGGGTCATCATGGCTTCTCCTCGCTAGCGCTGGGTCGGGCGTCGAGCCAGCGCTGCAAAATGATCGCGGCTGCTACCTTGTCCACGACCTGCCGGCGGCGCGCCCGGGACAGATCGGCGGCGATGAGTACCTCCTCGGCCATGACGGTGCTGAAGCTTTCATCGCACAGCTCGACCGGCAAGCCCAGGCAGGCGCGCAATTTTTCGGCAAAGGCGCGAGCACGCAAGGCAGCGGGGCCCTCCTGGCCTTCCGGATCGAGGGGCAAGCCTACGACGATGCGGCAAGCCCCGGCCTCCTTGACCACACGGCCAATGGCCTCCATATCGCGCATGCCGCCGTGGCGGGCCAAGGTGGCCCGCGGCTGAGCCGTGAGACCGAGCCCGTCGGAGACCGCCACCCCGATGCGGCGTGAGCCCAAGTCGATACCGAGCACCCTGGTGCACATGAAAGTTGTCTAGTCTATAGCCGGACTTGCGGTACAACTTCCAGATGCCTGACCAACCGAAGTTGTCTGCGCAAGGGCCCCAGCTCCAGATCGAGCTCGACGACGTCACCGCGCAAGGATCCTACTGCAATCTCGTATTCTTGAACCACAACGACACGGAATTCACCTTCGATTTCGTATATGTCCAGCCCGGCGCACCGCGGGCGCGCGTGCGCTCGCGCATCATAATTTCGCCTCGCCACGCCAAGCGCTTCTTGCGCGCCATCGAGAGCAACATCGCGCGCTACGAAGAGGCGTTCGGCAAGATAGAGGAAGGGCCGCCGGTCGATCCTTCGATGATTAGCTAGCTACGCCTCGGGCAAAGCCAGGCCACTTCAGTGGCCGCAGCCATGGCAGCTGGTGCAGTCGTGCTCGCCATGACCGATGCTGTGCATGTCCTCTCGGCTGGGCGCCCGCACCGAGATCACCTCTACGGCGAAGCTCAGGGTCGCGCCCGCCAAGGGATGATTGCCGTCCACGGTAACGGTCTTGTCATCGACGGCGATCACGGTCAGGACGCGCGCGCCCTTGTCGGTGTGGGCACGGAAATGCATGCCGATCGCGACCTCACCCTCGGGGAATTCGTCACGGGAGAGCTGCTCCACCAGCTCTTCCCGCCGGGAACCGTAGGCCCCTTCCGGACCGATGGTGACTTTGATCCGATCGCCGGCCACCTTGCCCGCGAGCGCTACCTCGAGCCCGGGCACGATCATGCCGGAGCCGTGCAGATACGAGAGCGGCTCGCCGTTAGCGCAATCATCACCATCATGGCCCTGCGACGAATCGACCACCCTACCGTTGCTGTCAGTCAACGTGTAGTGGATGGTCACGAAGGCTCCATCCTCAATCTGCATGTGCTTCCTTCCAGAAAGAGAGAGTTACGCCCTCAGCATAAACCCAAGCATCCCCGGATGGGAACCCCCAACCTGCAGTATTCTCATTGCCGTGATCCGCATCGCCGCCTTCACTTCCACTTCCACTGGCTCGCAAGATCTCCTTGCGAGACTACTCGGCAACCTGGCGGATGAGCGGATGCGGCAGGGGCCGTTCGCTCCGCTCCGCATCATCGTGCCCAACCGCAATGTCGAGACGTACCTGCGCCTCAGGATATGCGAGCGGTGGGGAATCGCCGCCAACCTCGCAACCAGCTTCTTGCGACGCTTTTTGGCCGGCATCGCCGAATCCGCCAGCCCAGGGGTAAAGGTGGCCGACGCCCACGACATCGAAGAGCACCTCTTGGCCCTGCTCCATGACTCCGAGGTGCTGGCCGATACCGATCTCGCGCCCGTACGACGCTATCTCGCTGCCGCGGATGGAGATCGCGATGCTCTCGACCGCCGCCGCTGTCAGCTGGCGGCCCAACTGGCCCAACTCTTCGAGGAGTACGCGGCCTCACGCCCCGACATGCTCTTGGCGTGGCAAAGTCACGGCGACGCCGCCGCTCTTGCGCCCGCCGCCCCCGCCGGCCTGTCCACCCCCGCCGGCCTGTCCGCCCCGGCCGGCCTGTCCACCCCCGCCGCGCCTGCTCATGCCGCGTTCGCCTCCTCCGCTATCTGGCAACGCGCGCTCTGGCGCGCGATCTTTGCGTCCGGGGGCCGCCTGGCGCGCATGCCGGACGGGACGCCAAAGCAGCAAGCGCTCGCGACCTTGTGGCCGGAAGCAATGCGCAGGAGGCCAGCCCCTCTCGCCGGTCAAGCGGTGCACGTATTCGGCCTGTCCTATGTCGCAAGTGGCTACCATCGCATGCTGGCGGAGCTGGCTCGCGAAGCCGAGGTCTTCATATACACCTTGGCTCCCTGCCAAGAGAGCAGCGACGAGCTGCGCGCCCCCGGTCTCGGCCCTCCGGACGACCCTTACCGTCTCCGCGCTGGCGGGCTTGGCCCGCCAGAGGCAGAGCTCGCTTCCCGACTGTGGGCGCGCCCGGGACGAGAGAACCTACGCCTGCTCGCGCGCCTCGAGGGCGCCGTGGTCGAGACCGGCTCGTCCGCGCCACCCACACCCGGACCCGCGTCGACGGTACTGGGGCGGCTGCAGGGCCAGATCGTGAGCCGCTCGCTTGGCGAGCGCCTTGCTCTCGACGCCAGCCTGCGCGTCATCCCGTGCCCCTCCCTGCGGCGGGAGCTGGAAGTGGTCGCGGCGGAGATCTGGGCCCTCGTCCGTCGCGATCCCACCTTGCGCCTGTGCGATGTGGCCGTGATAGTCCCGGAGCAGAGTCAGGAGCTCTACTTCGCGCAGGTCCCCTCGGTGTTCGGCGCGAGCTGCCAGCTGCCCCACAACATCGCCGACTCGCCCGCCTCGTCGATTTCTGCCGGATCCACCTCGTCCACCTTGTCCGCCATCACGGCGCTGCTCGATCTGCCCTTCTCCTCGCTCTCGCGCAAAGAGGTGCTGGCGGTGCTAACCGAGCCCTGCGTGATGGCGCGCTTCCCCGAGGCAACGCCAGAGATGTGGTCATCGCTGGCGGCCGAGCTGGGCATCGTGCGCGGAGTCGATCGAGGTGACTTTCATCCCCGCTACCCCGCGCGCGACGTGTTCAGTTGGGATCAAGGCTTGCGCCGCCTGGCACTCGGGGCTCTGCTCGACGAAGCCGCGGTAACGGATGCCGTGCCGGCACCGCTGGGAGGCGACTTTTGCCTCCCCGGTCCCCCCATCGGTCACGCGGACAGTGCCCAACTCGGCTTCGCGCTCCTCGCGCGCTCTCTGCTGACCGACGCACGCTTTGCCTGGCGGCCCGAGCAGCCGCCCGAGCGTACGCTGGCGGAATGGCTGGCGTTCGTGCGCGGGCTGGTCGAAAGCTACCTCACCGTGAGCGAGGACGAGGGCGGGCAGGCCACGGTGGCAGCATATCTGCGCCGGCTCGACGAGCTGGCGAGCAGCGGACTTCACCGCACCCCGATCTCGTACCGCGTGGCGGCTGAGCTGGCCCGGCGCGAGCTAGCTGCCCTGCCCACCCAGAGCGGGGGTTACCTGTCGAAGGGAGTCACGGTCTCGTCTTTCGTGCCGATGCGGGCCATCCCCTTCCGTGCCATTTTCGTGGTCGGGCTCGGGCAAGGGGTATTCCCGCGCTCGCCCGCGCGGCACGAGCTCGACTTGCGCGAGGGCACCCGGCGGGCGGGCGACGTCGACCGGCGTGAGCAGGATCTGTACATGTTCCTCGAGACCCTGCTGTCAGCGCGCGAGCAGGTCGTGCTGTCGTACGTCGCACGCGACGAGATCACGGGGGAAGAGTTGCCGGCATCCTCGGTGCTGCTCGAGCTGGGCGCGGTCCTCGGCCAGAGCATTCTGGATGCCGCCGACCTCGAGCGCTGGTTCGGCAAAGACCGCAGCCAGCGGCCGCCCCTGCGCCGCCACGACGACAGTCCCGAGCGCCGCGCGGTACTGCCCGCGGCGGAAGCCGAGCAGCGTGCGCACCAACTAGCTAATTGCTTGCGACCCGAGTCGTACCCGTCGCTGACTGCCGCCAATGCCATCGCTGGGTTGCCAACCGAGGTGCAGGCTCGGCTGCGTCGCCTGCTGGGTTGGCCACGCCTGCCGGAAGTCAAGGCCGAGCCCACGCGCGCTCCGCAACGCGTCTCACTCGACATTTTGCGCAGCTTCCTCGTCGACCCGGTGCGGGCTCTGGCGCGTCTGCGCCTTGGACTTCACGACGATGACGATGCCGATGGCGCTGACCTCGAGGACGAGCCTTACGACATCGACAACCGCGAGCGGACGATGCTACTGGCGCAGAGCATGACCGGAGCTCTCCTCGCGGCCCAGGGCGCGCCGAGCTGGGAGATGGTCAAGACCAGCTTCGAGCACGCCAGCCTGGCGGCCGAGCTGGCCGGCCGGCGCCCGAGCGGGATTTTCCGCGAGACCCCAGCGCGGCGAGAGGAGGAGACGCTAGCGGCGTGGCAGCGACGACTTGCCGTCGTGCTGGGCGCCGGCTCCCTGCCCATGGCCCGCGAGTGGCTGGCCTTTCCCGTCGAGGTACCTGCCCTGGGGGGGCGGGTCGACATCGCCGGCCAAACCGGGCTGCTCGCCGGCTTGGCCAACGCCAGCTGCGCGAGCCTCGCTTTCACCTGGCGGGCGGCGGTAGGCCAGGGGCTCGACCACCAGGATCTGCGCGCCTTCCTCGACTACGTGGCGCTGGCCGCTGCCGGCGGGGCCGAGTCGCTGGCCGGCCACCGCGGGCTTCTGTGCTATCACGACAAGAAGGAGGTCGACGTGCGCACGCGCGCGTTTGCCGCGCTCGGCCGCGAGCGTGCCCTCGCCTACCTCGCGACCCTGTGCCGCGAGCTGCTCGGAGCGGAGGCCCTGACGGGCAGGGGAGGGCGACCCTACCTCTTGCCCGGCGAGGCCGTACTGGCCAGCCGAGCCAAACACACTCCCTTGGCGCGAGAGATTCGCACTTGGCAGCAGCGTTGCCGGGGCAGGGGGGCGGGGGCTGCCGCGATGCCGGGGCCGCTGTCCGGCGCAGGGGATGACTATCCCATACCGTCGCCCGACGAGGCCATGGGCATGGTGGAGGCGCGCTTCGGGCTGTTCTTCGAGCTGGTCAGGGAGCCTACGCCATGAGCGCGGTATCACACGAGCCCGCACGCGATCCCTGGCGCTATCCCCGCCCGGCGCAGCTCAGCCAGATCGGCCCCCGCCACAACGTGATCGAGTCGTCAGCCGGCACGGGCAAGACCTTTATGCTCGAGCACCTCTTCGTCGATCTGATCCTGTCCCGCGGCGTTGCCATCGACCAGATTCTGGTCGTCACCTACACGGATAAGGCCACGGCCGAGCTCGTGCTGCGCTTGCGCGCGCTCCTGGCCAGGATCCTCAGTCGGCCGGCAGTCCTGCCCCTGCTCACGCGCGACGAGAGCTGGACCATAGACGACGCGGCCAAGGCGCGATTGCGTCAGGCCCTGCTCGACTTCGATCGGGCCAACATCTCGACCATCCACGGCTTCTGCCAGCGCGTGCTGCGCGAGCATGCGTTTGTGCAAGGACGTCTGTGGAACCAGGAGCGGGTAGACGCCGAGACGACAACCAGGCGTGCGGTGCGCGAGCTCTGGCGGGCCGAGGCCGGCGAAGCGGGGGAGGTGGCGCGCGCCCTCCGCGCCTGGCAGAGCAGCGATAGAAGCATCGCACAGCTGGAAGACCTGCTGTGCGAGTGTGCCGGTCACGAGCCCGCGGACTTGCGCCCGCTTTTCCAGGAAGACCGGCTGGTGCGAGCGCTCGCGCGCTGGCCGCGGCTCGAGGCCGACGCCGCCGAGCTCGGCGACCGGCTGAAACGAGATGGGCTACCCGGTCAGAGGGTAAAGCCTTGCGTCGAGCGCCTGGTCTGGCTTTCCGCCGCGGTAGCCAGATGTCAGGGCGACGCCCTGGCGTTCCTGGCCGCGCGTTTTCCCAGGGACGGCGCCGTCACCGAAACCCTGGCCTTTCTGGCGACGCGACTGCCTGGCCCGGGCAGCGGCCGGCAGCCCAGCGCGATCGGCCAGGCGGTCGACGCTCTAGCCGGCAGTGCGGTCTCGCTCGAAGCGGCGGTAGCGCACATCCTGCAGCCCCGAGTACACGCGCGGGCCAGAGAGAACAAACGTCGGGCGGGGACCTTCGACTTCGACGATATGCTCGAGCTAGTGAGCCGGGCGCTCGCCGACGAGAGCTGGGCAGGTAGGGCCTTGCAGGACGCCTTGCGCGCCCGCTACCGCTACGCCCTCATCGACGAGTTCCAGGACACCGATGCCACGCAATGGTCGATCTTCCGCCGCATCTTCGTCGACAGCAAGGGTGAGCACGCCCTGACGGTGATCGGCGATCCCAAGCAAGCCATCTACGGCTTCCGCGGGGCGAATGTGCTCGCCTACCTGGAGGCACGCAAGACCCTGCTCGAGTCCGGGGCGGCCCACCTGACGCTGACCCAAAACTTTCGCTCCACCCCAGAATCTGGTCGATGCGCAAAACCTCCTGTTCGCCCAAACGGCATCCTTCTTCCGACCCGGGAGCGGCATCAGCTATGACACCAAGGTGAGCTGTGGAGCTCCGCAACGCGGGCTAGTCGCGGCCGCGCCCGCGAGCGCGGCGGCCATCGTGATCTTCAAGCTAGACCAGGGCCCCACGCCAGGGTCGAGCGCGAGCCTGCAGGCGGGATTGCGGGCCGCCGTGGTGGACGAGATGCAGCGCCTCTTCGCCGCGACCTCGCCCTTGCAGATCGCGGGCCGGACAGACGGGCGGACCGGGATCAGGCCGCGGGATGTCTTCGTGCTCACGTTCACCAATGACGAGAGCCGCCTGGTCGGCGCGACGCTGGGCCGGGCCGGCATTCCGTTCGCATTCTACAAGCGCGGCAAGCTGGGCGATTCGCCCGAGGCGCAAGAGGTCCTGACCGTCCTGCGCGCAGTGGCCGATCCCGACGATCGCAACCTGGTCGCTCGCGCCTTCCTCACCCGTTTCTTCGGCCTCGACATGCGCCAGACCGCCACCTGCCTGGAGGCCAGCAGCCCGAGCGAGCCGGGCCTGCGCTTGCAGCGCTGGAACGCTCTCGCCCGCAAGGGAGACATCCCCGGGCTGTGCGCAGCGTTGCTCGATGACAGCGGCATGATCCGACGCGAGATCTTCGCCCGGGCCGGCGAGCGAGCCATGACCGACACCTGGCATGTGCTCGAGCTCCTACAAGGTGAATGGGCCCGCCGCCGGAATAGCTTCCCCGAGCTGGTCCGGCAGCTGGGTGCCTGCCTGCGCCGGGGACGCCGGCCAGGCGCGGCCGAGGACGATCTGCAGCGCCGGGAGACGGAAGGTGACGCGGTACAGATCCTCACCGTCCACAAGGCCAAGGGCCTGGAGGCCGACATAGTCTTCGTGTGCGGAGGCACGACCGAGCATCGCGACCGGCAAACCGAGCTCTTGCTCGAGCGCGGCGTCCGTGTGCTCCATGTCGGCGGGATGGACAGCGCCGCCCAGCAAGCCGCCGACCAGGCCAAGAGCGACGAGAACGGCCGGCTGGTCTACGTGGCTCTCACCCGCGCGCGTTACCGCCTGTACCTGCCTCTCTATCCCGCCGCCCTGGACCGTCATGGGCCCTATCAACAGGCTAACCGCCGTCTGGGCGAGCTCCTCGGCCCGCACCTCGACCAGCCCCATCCCATCTTCGAGGTAAGGGAGGTCGCGTGTCCGGCCAGCGCGGTTGAAGCGCCGACCGCGCAAGAGATGGAGGCAGCGCAAGCGGCGCCCTCCTCACCCTGGGAGGGTCCTTTGGATCCCCCGCGGGCGAGCTCGGTCCGGCCCAGCCCGCCCGACCTCACGCGAATGCTGGCACTACCCCAGGAGCCGGGCGAGCTGGCCGCCATCAGGGAGCGCCGGGCTGGCTTCTGGGTGACCTCCTATTCTGGCCTCAAGCGGGCCCGCGCGGCGGGCGGCGTCCCGGCCGGCATGGACGCCGAGGTAGCGTCAACGCCGGGACAAAGGGCACCGGATGAGTTGCCCGGGGGAGCGCAAGCGGGCATCTTCCTGCACGAGATCCTGGCCACCGTCTCGCTGCCCGAGCTAGCGCAGCGGCCGGGGTGGGAGGAGTGGTTCGCCGTCCCGGGGGTGGCGCCCCTGGTGGAGAGGCTGGCGCGCCAGCACGGCCGTCCGCCCGGTGAGGTTGCGCCTTCGGCGCGACTCGTCCATCGCGCCTACACCGCGCCCCTGCGCCTGGGCGAGCTGGCGCTAAACGGCCTGGCGCTCGCCACCCGCAGCTTGCGCGAGCTGGAGTTCCTCTTTCCCATACCGGAGAAAACGCATCCCTTGCTGTCGGCGCGCGCGCCGCTGATCGCGCAACCCGCGCCCGAGTCGGCCATCACGGCCGAGGGGTGGCCCATCCTACGGGGTGTCGTCAAGGGATTCATCGATCTGCTCTTCGAGCACGCGGGGAGGATCTACGTCTGCGACTGGAAGAGCGATTCCCTGCCGGAATACACGCCCGACGCGCTAGCCCGGCATTGCCAGCAGAGCTACGACCTGCAAGCGCGCCTTTATACTCTGGCCAGCTTGCGCTTCGCCGGCATCGCCAACGCGACCGACTACGGTACGCGGTTCGGCGGGGTGGTCTTCTGCTTCTTGCGCGGGCTCACCGGCCATGATGACGGCCTGGGCTGCCATTTCACGAGGCCATCCTGGGCCGTGGTGTCCGGCTGGGAGGCGGAGATGCTCGAGGCAGGATTTTGGGGGCGAGGATCGTGACGCCATCGCGCCTGCTGTCGCCCGGTGGGAGCGCACGCGCGTGGTTGGAGGCAAGTCCACCCTATGGCCCATGCCTGCTCGGCTTTTTGCGCACGAGCGATCTGGAAGAGACGCGGGCATATCTGGCCTGGCAGCTCAGCCAGATGGCGAATCTCGCGGACCCGCAACGTGACGAGCTTGCCCTGCTCTGCGCCCGGTTGCTGGCGGCCGAGGAACAAGGCAGCACGCGGCTTCCTGTCACGGAGGAGGAGATGGTCCTCCTCCGCCGGGTGCCCGAGCTGGTGGGCCAGCCACCGGCGGATGCGCAAGGGACGACTCCGCCAGGCCCGCGGCCGCTGGTCATCGAGGGCGGCTACCTGTACAGCCAGCGCTCGCATGCGTGCGAGACCCGGGTGGCGGCCGCGATCGCGGCGCGCCTCAATCGTGCCGGTCCTTTCCCCAGCGCGGCCATCGTGGCCGCGCTACACGAAGCTGCCGCCACCGCTCTGCCCGCGCCCAGCGCGGAGCAAAGCGCCGCCGTGCTGCATGCGCTGAGCCACGCTTTGGGCGTGATCTCGGGGGGGCCAGGCACGGGCAAGACCACCACCGCGCTCACCCTGGTACGCTGTCTGGTCCGGCTCGGTCTGCCGCCTGCGCGGCTGGCGCTTTGCGCGCCAACCGGTAAGGCCGCGAGTCGCATGGACGACGACTTGCGCCGCCGCCTGACCGATGCCAACAATCCCCACCCGGCGGACGTCGCGCTGATGCGCGAGTGCCCCAAAGCGCAGACCCTGCACCGTCTGCTCGGCGTGGCCAAGGACGGGCGATGTTGGCGTCCGGCCCGCGCGCCGCTGCCCGTGGCCGCCGTGATCGTTGACGAGTGCTCGATGGTCGACCTGGTCCTCATGGACGCCTTGTTCTCCGCCCTGCCCGGCAGCGCGCTCGTGGTCCTGCTCGGTGACGCCGACCAATTGCCCTCGGTGACGGCCGGCTCGGTGTTCAGGGATCTGGACGCGCACGCGGCCCGCCTGGAGCGCGGCTTGCGCACGGAATTGAGTCCGGCGGGGACCCGGCTCGCGCAGCTTGCGCGGGCCATCCGCGCGGGCGACGGCGCGCTCTCGCGCTACCAGGCCCGCGCGGGCGCCGGATCTCTGCTCTACCAGGGGGCGGAGCAGATCCCGAGCGAGGAACGGGCAGAGCTCCTACGCCAGCACCACCATCGCCATTTTGCCTCGGACGAAAGCGTGGGCCTGGCGAGGTACGTCTACAGCATCAGTGACGAGAGCGGCTTCGCGCCCGCTGATTGCGCCCGCCTGGACAGGGTGCAGGCCGGCCTCATGCGCGCTCGCATCCTGACCGTCACCCGTGAGCACGCGAGCGGCGCGCTGCGGGCCAACGCATTCCTGCACGGCATGCACGGCGGCGGCGCAGGGTTCCTTCCGGGTGAGCCGGTGCTGATGTTGCGCAACGACTACCAGCGCGAGCTGTGGAACGGCGGCCAAGGTGTCGCCATATTGCTGAGCCGGCGCGGCCGGGCTCCCCAGGTAGAGGTAGCGTTCCCCTCGCGCACCGGCTGGCAAGCGGTAGATCCGCTGGCCATGGGCAACGCGCTCGAGCACGCCTACGCGCTCACCACCCACAAAGCTCAGGGCTCGGAATTCGATGAGGTCCTGTTGTTGCTGCCCGACTTTGCCTGCCCCGTCCTCACCCGTGAGCTGCTCTACACCGCCGTGTCGCGCGCCCGCTCGAGCGTCGTGCTATGTGGCTCGCCCGAGATGATCGGACTGGCCATCGCTACCCGGCAGGTGAGGGATTCCGGCTTGAGCGCGCGCCTGGCCGCGCTAGCCCAGGGACGGGGCTCGACCGGGCTGGCTGCAGGCAAGGGCTAGTCGTCGCGGCTCACATTGCCGCGCAGGCTCTTCACGGCGGCACGAGCGTGCTTGTCAGCGAGCATACGGTTCTTGGCGCGGCGGGAGCGCCGCCGCTTCTGCCGGCGCAGACGCTCGATTTGCTGTTGTTGCTCGCTAGCGGCACCGCGCACGGCAGCCTCGATCTTGTCGGCGAGCTGCCGGCGCGCGAGATAGCGGTTCTGGCCCTGGGAGCGCTCGCGCTGGCATTTTATGCGGATACCGGTCGGGCGATGGAGCAACACCACGCAAGTCGCGACCTTGTTGACGTTCTGGCCACCCTTGCCCTGTGACGTCACGAACGTCTCCTCCAGATCCTCCTCGTGGATGGCGAGAGAGAGCATGCGGCCGCGGAGCGCCTCCGCCTTTTCCCGGGCGACGGGAAATGGTGGCTGGCGAGTCATCGGGGCCTCCGGCCGTCCGCTAATGGCCTCATGGGCTCGTCGACCAAGCGGCTCACCTTGCGCCGCGGCCTTCCCCGCTGTCATCGCTCGCGTCTTCGTCGCTGGCGTCGACGTCGTCCCAAAAGCGGTCCCACGCCTCACTGGTCGAGGTCAACGCGATGGCCATGGCCGGGGAGGGTCCGCCTTCGCTGCTGGCCTCGAGGTCGGCGAAGCAACGCACCACCACCCCCACGGCCAGGACCGACTCGCCGTGCGTCCCCAGCACGCGAATGCGCAAGAGCGTACCCACCCGGCGGGTTTCCCGGCTGAGCACGAAGAGCCCGCCGCGGCTGACGTCGACACTGCGCCCGGTGAAGCTGCCACGCGTGTCGGAGAGGTTCACGCGCACGTGAATGGGATTGCGGCGCGAGCTGCGTCGCTCGGCCGGCGACTTGGGAACCGGCGCCTTCGTGTTCACAGCAGCTCGTCCTCCTCCCTGCCCCAGGTTTTCACTGACTCGCGGACGGCGGGCTCGCGACCGAAGCCGGTTCGGGGAGCCCACGCTCGACCAGGAATTCCTCGAGGAACTTCTTGGCCGGTGCTTCCCAGGCGTCCCCATAGGTCTGAACGTAACCCAGAGCCTCCTCCTTGCTGCCGGGAGCGGCGCCGGCCAAGCTGGTCGGACGCTTGGGCACCTTGGCCAGGAGCGCCCTGCCCAAGCTCGGGTTGGCGGCCAGGGCGGCGGCGAGGGAGGCGGTGGCGCTAGCGCGATCGCCCGCCAGGAAGTGGGCCAGGGCAAGGCTCATCGGAGCACGGCTTGCTCCCGTCTCTTCCTTGCTCGCCGGTTCCAGCACCGGCACCGCCTCGGCCGCTCTTCCCAGCTTTATCAGCGCGGCCCCAGCGATCAGGCGGGCCTCGGTGCCCACGGCGCTCTGGTCGACTTCGTACACCCGGGCAAGCTCGACCAAGGTCTCGTCGTAGCTCTTGCCGTCATAAGCCAGACACCCGAGCGCATGACACGCGCGCAGGTAGGGTTGGGCTTCCTTGCGGGCGAATCCGTCCTTAGCACCCGAGGCACGCAGCTCGGCCGCTACCTTCTCGGATACACGCTGCACGTCGTGGAAATACTGACGCGCTCCGTCGTTGTCCCCGGTCTGCAACCGCGCAAGCCCGATAGCGACCAAGGCATCCGACCAATCCGGCCGCAAAGCCAGAGCCGCCCGAAACTCCTTTTCCGCCGCGCCCGGCCGCCGCTGTTCGAGGAGACGCCAACCGTTGGCGAGCAGCGCCTCGGGCTGCGGTGCGACAGGAGAACCGATCAGCGCGGCCTCGTCAGCGACGAGATGGCACTTCTTGTATTTCCTGCCCGAGCCGCAGGGACACGGGTCGTTACGCCCGGTGGCGGAGAGCCGCGCCCGAGATTGCTGTTCTTCTTCACCGGGCGAAGCCGATGAATCCTCTCTTGCCTTGTCCGCAGTCACGAGAGGTAGTGTATCGATTCCGCCGAGACCGCGCTACTGGGTGCTCGCCTGCGTCTCGTACTTGGACGGACACTTGGTCTCGATCCGGTCCGACTTGAGCAGGGCCCCGTCGCCCAGGACCCCGGCCGCGATCACCTCGGCGCCCGGCTTGAACAGATCGGGCGGGATGCCGTGAAAATCGACGCTGAGAGTCGCCGGCCGGCGAGGGGCCTTGCTCTCCATGACGAAGTGATAATCGAGCGTGCCCGGCCGATGGACCAGCGACCCCTCGACCACACTGCCGTGCACGCGCAGACGTTTTCCCATCAGATGCGACTTTGCCGCGAGCGCCTCGTCGACGTGCTTGTAGTATTCGGCGCCTTCGCCCAGCGCCGCCCACAACAGCCCGGTGATGGCGCACCCCGCTACCACCACCGTGCCGAGAATCTTCCACGCCGTGCGGCGGCTAGCCGAGGACGGCGCTGCCCTATCCGCGCTTGCGCTCATGACGGAGAGGATAGCTGGCGCCGGTCAAGCTGCAAACCCCCGCTACCAAATGATCGAGTCAGCTACCAATATGCTCGAGTCGGCGGAAGTACCGGTAGAACATGGCCATGCCGCCGCGAGCCTGCGTCCAAGCGAAGCTCTCGTTGACGGCGTGGTAGCCGTCTTCGGGCAGGGAGAGCCCGAGAAGCACCACCTCCTTGCGCAAGGCCTTGGCCATGGTGACCACCGCTCCGATCGACCCACCTTCGCGGGTGAGCGCGGGACGACGGCCGAAGGTTTCCGCGGCCGCGAGGGCGGCGGCCTGGAAGAAAGGCCCATTCACTTCGCCGAGGTAGGGCTCGAGCGCGGCATCGAGCGTCACCCGCGCATCCGGACAGGCGGCAGCGACAAAGCGTCGGATGAGGCGGAAGACTTCGCCGGGATGCTGGTCGGGCACCAGACGGCAGGAGAGCTTGGCCTCGGCCAGGTGGGGCACGATGGTCTTGACCCCGGGTCCGCTGTAGCCGCCAACGATACCGTGGACCTCAAAGGTGGGCCGAGCCATGATCGCCTCGCGCAACTTGCCATCGTCTCCCGGACGGAGCGAGCGGAGGCCGTGCGCGCTCTTGAGCTTGGCCCGAGTGAGCCCAGAGCGGGCTAGCTCTCGCTTCTCTGCCCGGCCGACGGGACGAGTGCCGGCGTAGAAGCCGGGGATGCGCACCCTCCCTGTGCGCGCGTCATACAGGCGAGCGATGAGCGCGGCCAGCTCGCCCACGGGATTGCGAGCCGCGCCGCCGGTCGTTCCGGAGTGAACGTCCTTCTCGCCCGTTTCCAGGCGGATGAGCAGGGCCACGAGACCGCGCAAACCGTAGGGAATGGCCGGCTGTCCGGCCGCGGGCCATATGGTGTCGGAGACCAGGATCGAGTCGGTCTTGAGCCCGTGCTCGCGCACCAGCTTGGCCAAGGCACGAGCGAAGCTCGGGCTGCCCACCTCCTCCTCGCATTCCCAGAGAAACTGGAAGTTCAGGCGGACGCCACGCGCCAACGCCAGCCGGCTGGCCAGCAGCGCGGCCAGCGCCGGACCCTTGTCGTCGGTGGCGCCGCGGCCAAATAGGCGGTCGCCGACCACCCGGGGCTCGAAGGGAGGAGCACGCCAGCCTTCGCCGTCGGCGGGCTGGACATCGAGGTGGTTGTAGATGGTGACGGTGGGGAGCTTGGGATCCAGGATCAGCTTACCCCACACGAGGGGCAAGCCCTGGGTGGCGATGATGCGCGCATCCACGCCCGCCTCGCGCAGGTAAGCACAGGCAAGAGCGGCACACCGGCGTACATCGTCGTGTCGCTCGGGCTGCATACTGACCGACGGGATCGCCACCAGACGGCTCAGCTTGTCGGTGAACTCCGCACGCAAGCCGTCGATGTCCGCGGCGATCTGAGCCGAATCACTGTCCTTGGGAGCCGGGTGCTTCACCTCGAGCATAGTAGCAGTGGACGGGGAGACGGTCATGCAGATCGCGCCGATCAGGCGGAGTGGAAGGCCGCCAGCCAGGCGGCCACCACCGCACCCACCGTGGCCAGCAAGGCGATGGCCTGGCCGAGCCAACCAACCGGGCGCTTGACCAGAAAGCCGAACAGCACGCCCATCACTATGCCAAAGCCCAAACCGCAGGCATGGGCCACGACGTCCGCGCGCTCGCCCATGCCCAGCATGGCGAATAGCCCGAGGGCGGCCGCCCCGCCGAGCACGGCTCGCCTCAGGCGTCCGACCGAGGCCATGCGGAATCTCCTCGCGAATTGCAGACCGCCCAGCACACCGAGCGCGGCAAAGGTCGCCGTCGAGGCCCCCACCACGCTGTGCGAGACCCGGTAGATGTAGGCCGTGAGCAGGTTACCGGCCACGCCGCCCAACAGGGTCGCCGCGAGAGCAAGCCCTCCTCCCATCCAGCGCCCGAGCGCGGTGACGAAGACCAGGCTGGCCACCGCGTTGCCGGCCACGTGCATGGCATCACTGTGCAGGGTCAGCGCCGTCACCGCCCGCCACAGCTCATGCCGTCCGCTCACCATCGCTTCCGCCACGGCGCTGCCGTGGCGAAACCAGCCCAAGGTATCAGCACCGGCGCGCGGACCCGTGACCACGTAGAACGCCACCAGGGTTGCGGTCAGGGCGACACCGACGAAGGAGGGGCCCTGGTCAGGCGCCTCCCGGGCCACGAGCGGCTCGGCCGCTTCTTTGTCCTGAGCATCGAGAGCGGCAAGCGCGGGCCCAACCATGCGGGGCGGAACCACCACCACGAAGCCAACCTCGGTGGGCACTACACGGTGCGGGATGGCCATGGCTTCGAGGACAAGGTTCCAGCCCTCGACCTGCCCGCGATCCGGAGAGGCGCGCACGACGGCTTCGCTCGGGACTTCGGCTGCCACCCGGTAATGATACCAGCGGGCAGGCTAGCCCGCCGCCCAGGCCGTCATCGCCAGAGCAGCACGAGCCAAGTCTTGCTCGGTATCGATCTCTCGCCACCCGCCGTCGATGAGGACGGGAACGAGTAACTTGCCGTCCGCAATCATGACGTTGAGCGCGTCGGTCAGATAGGCTTGCGCCAGCGTCTTGGCGCGGCCAAAGGGCGAAGCGAGACCGCCCCCCGCGAGCGCCGCCCGCCAGATCTGCGCGATGGCCTGGCCACCTTCGGGGGAAAAGTGCGCCAATCCGATGAACTCCCCAGCTGCCTCGCTCGGCGGCACCGCACCCTTGCCCAGCTGACGCAGCGAATTCGCCGCATCAAGGCTTACCAGCTCGGCCTCGGCCACCGGATGCAAGGTTCGCCCCGCGTAGGTGTCGGCCCAGCGGCGATCGACGACCAGCGAGCCGTGGGCCGTCCCCGCGACTGCCGCCAGCCGCGCCACCGCGGATTGGGCGTAGACGATGTCGCAGTACGAGAAAAAGCAGCCGCTGCCGAGCTCGGACGAGGCACACATGAGCGAAGCCAGTATGTTGTTCTCGGCCCAGGCGGGATTGTCGATGAAGCGCACCGGAAAGCGTCCGGGATGAATCTTGTCACCGAGGTAGCCGCGCACGATGACGACGTCGCGCACGCCCACTTGGCTCAAAGCCTCGAGCTGCCAGTGCAAGATCGGTTTGCCACCCACCTCGACCATGCACTTGGGCAGGCCGTCGGTGCTAGCGCCCAAGCGGCGGCCCCGCCCGGCAGCCACGATGATGGCTTTCGTAAGCGAGGCACCACCTTGCGAGCTCACGGCGTCACCTGCGCCCAAGCTTGAAAGCGACGGTGAGCAAGGAACGCCCCGCGTATGCCGCGTTAGTGAGAAGGTAGACGTGGAGAAAGAGGTCGAGCTGATCGGTGATGGCTATGAGCAGGAGATAGCTCGGGTAGTGGATCAGGAAGCGGCCCAGATCCTCGACCAGGGCCAGGGGAGCTCGGCGCGGGGCGGGCTCGTCGGGAGCAAGGCCGTCGCCATAGTCTCCCGCCGACCGCGGGGGTGGCGCGCCCACCGCCACCAGGTATTCCGGCCGGCGCATGAAAGTGGTCAAGCTGATCGCGCCCGCGACCACCACCAGCCCGAGCAGGGCTTCTATCAACCAGAATTCGTGCCCATCCGATTGCCACATCCGGATCCCAACCGCCGCCACCAGGAGGAAGGCCTTGAGCTCGTCCATGAGGAAATCGAGATGCGCTCCCGCCGGTGACACCTGGTGCTTGAGGCGGGCAAGCTGGCCATCCATGCAGTCGAGCACGTAGGAGAGCTCGAGGATCGCGACCGCGCCAATCAGGTCGCCCCGGCCATGTCCCAGCGCCAGCATGACCATGGCGCCAAGAAAGACGACGAGCGAGAACAACGTCACTTGGTTGGGCGTGACGCTCGTCTTGGCCAGCGGCACCAGCAGCACGGCCGCAAGCGGTCGCGCCACGAAGCGGTTCCAGACTATGTCGCGGGGCTTCTTGGTGTCGCGGTAGACGCCTGCAACTTGCGCGAAGAAGCTCAAGAGATCGCCGACGGGCTAGTGGTGGAGGAAGGGAAGATACCAATACGCCCAGTAGGCGAGGACCACGCCAACTCCGATCGCTAAACCGCTCAGAAGATACACCTTCACCGATTGCTCGCCGGCCGGCTTACGCTCTACCGGGCGGCGCAGCCCCGTCGGAGGCGCGGCGGCTGCCAAGCGCACGGCCTCCTCGGTCGCATCCGGCCGCGGGGCCGCGGTGGCCTGCTGGGCGATTTGCACCGGAGGCTCGGTAGCGGGAAGGTGGTTGGTGTGCTGGGCCCTGGCTTCGATGGTGCCAGAGGCGGGCCTCAGATCGTTAGACAGCGGCGGTTTCTTGGTCGAGCCGGCCGGTGAGGGCGCAAGCCGGAACGGAGGGGTGGGGGCCACGGTGGGAGGCGGCGCGGAGCTGGCTGGACGTTCGGTCTTTACCCCACCCGGGCCTGCTTCGCCGGAAGCGAGGGATGCCGCCGGGGCAGGCTTGGCCGAGGCCACCGGAATAACCACCGCGGGCTTGGGCGGGGCGGCAGGTGGCGTCGCCGCTGGTTTGGCAAGGCCGGCCGCGGGCGTCACCGCGGGCTTGGGCGGGGCGGCGGGTGGCGTCGCCGCCGGTTTGGCAAGGCCGGCCGCGGGCGTCACCGCGGGCTTGGGCGGGGCGGCGGGTAGCGTCGCCGCTGGTTTGGCCTGGCCAGCCGCTGGCGTCACCGCGGGCTTACCCTGGCCGGCCGGTGGCGTCACCGCGGGCCTGGGCGGGGCGGCGGGTAGCGTTGCCGCCTTGGCCGGGGCAGGTTGGGCGGTCGGCCGAGGTGAGGCGGCCGGCGGTAGCGCCGAGGCCGGGATGGCTGGCGCGGGAGGAGAGCCGCGCAGGGTCAGCGCCGGCAGCACCTTCTCGGCTGGTGGCGCCACGGCCTTGGCCTGGGCCGGAGCGAGGCTCGCGCCCACCGCCGGTTGGGCTGGCTGCGGTGCCGACCCGGCGATCGAGCGAGCCCGCTCTTGGGCCAGCGCAGAGTCGGAGGCTGGCCCGGCGGGAAGCGTCGGGTGGCGCTTCCACTCGTCGGGGAGGGCCGGTTCGGCCACCTGCGCCTTTGACTTGCGGGGCGAGGACGGCAAAGTGGGCGCGGGCAAGACTATCTGGTACGAGCCTTCGCTCCAGGCCATGACCTCGGGCAGGCGGTCGGAAGCGTCGCTGCCGGCTACCGAGGTGCCGACGATCTCGCCCCGCCGGTAGTCGACCACCGCCCGCTCCTGCCCACGCCAGACCTCGAGGCGGCAAGTGAGCACGTATTCCTCGCAGTAGCGCATGAGGGCAGCAACCGAGCGATCCTTGAGGCTCCCCTCGTGTGGCCCGGGGCTCGCTAGCGAGCCGGTCGCGGGGTCGGGCAGGCAGGTTACAACAACGTACCTCGCCCCTTCCAGCCTCTGCAAAGCCGCGACGGCCTCGTCCCGGCGCAAAGTGCCGGCGAAGGCGTCGGCCAGTCCGCCGGCGAGCAGATGGATTTCCCCGGCGCGGCCGTCGGCCGAGCCCGGCGGGATGACTTCGATGCGCGCGGGCAGAGCAGCGGCTTGCAGCGTGGACACGAGCTCGCCAAGCGAGCCGCCTTCCCATTCAGTTATGAGGTCAGGGGATAGTGCGACCATGCGAGGGCTTAATCATTTTCCGGGTAAACGGCGTCTACCGAATATTGCCAGTATTGCGAGTCTTGCGGAGATTGCGAGTCTTGCGGAGATTGCGCGCTATCGGGGGCAGCGTCTGGGGAGGCCGGGGAGCTGTCTGACGCAAGACTCGAGCCGTTGGTCAGGTCGCCAGCAGCGCTCGTGTTGCCAGGCGCATCGTCGGCGGCGACCTCGATGGCGGCATCGCTCACCTCATAGCTGGCATCGCCTGCCGAGCTGTCCGGGGGAACGAAATTAGCGCCGACATCGGTGCCGAGGTTGATGTCGTGCGGGTTGCCCGACGAGCAACCCGAAACCAGCCCCACCGCCAGCACCACCACCACCACGAAACCGCCGAAACCGCTGGTGAGCCGTTCCCTAGAACACATGGACTCGACGGTACCAAGGCCGCAGGGGAGCCGCAAGTAGGCAAGCGCTTATCTTACGAGAACCGAGGTCTTACGGTAAAATCGCGGCTTCCTTCACGTAGTCAAGGTGGGGGAACTCGCGCATCAGGTAGGTGTTGCCCTCCCTTTGGATCCGACCCTGATCCGGGCCATGGCCCTGCGGCGCGCCTTCGCCGTACTCGGCGTAGAGCGAGTCCACCACGTCCATGCCGCTTATCACCTGGCCGAAGGGCGCGAAGGACATCGCGTCAAGCCGGCTGTTGCCGTCGGCGTAGTTGATGAAAAACTGGGTCGTTCGGGTGCCGGGACCCGCCGTGGCGAAGGACGCGAAGCCGCGCAGATTGGAGCGCTTCACCGGGTCGTCCGCAATGCGTTGCTCACGCCAGATGGCATTGAGCTCCGGTTTGCCTTGAATGCCGATCTGCGCCATGAAGCCGCGTATCACACGGAAGAAGCGCGTGTCGTTGTAGTAGCCATACTTGACGAGATTGTAGAAGCGATCGGCGCCCAGGGGGGCCCACTCGCGGTGGACCTCGATCACGAAGTCACCCCTCGAGGTGGCAAAGCGCGCGCGATAGCTGTCCGGCGCCTTCTCGGTCAGAGTGTCGGGCTTGTCGAGCGACGCCTTCTGCGCCGGCGGCGCGACGCGCGGTTCGCTGCTGGCCTTCTTGCAGCCCAAGGGCAGGGAAAGAACGGAGCAAAGGGCGATAACGCCGAGGCTGGTCGAGCGCATGCGCTCCTATACCACGATAAGGGCCTGCTCGCGGATACCACGCCGGGGTGGTAAGAAGGGCGTCATCCATGGTGGAGACCCTCATTGCCGCGGGAGCGACCGGCTTGGCCACGGGTTTGGGAGCCTTTCCGTTCTTCTTCATGCGCCGACTGCCCCGCCGGGCTTATGACGGTATCCTCGGCTTGGGTGCCGGGCTCATGCTGGCAGCCGCAACCTTGGGGCTGCTCGCCGAGGCGCTCGAAAGGTTGCGACCACCGGGTGGTCTCTCGCTGCCCCATCTCGCTAAAGTGGTGTCGGGCTTCCTCCTCGGAGTCATCGTCGCGGCGCTGATGGATTGGCTGATCCCCCATCGTCACGCGGGAGGTCACCACCGCCATATCGGGCTCGAGGGCTACCACGAGCCCGCGAGCGAGGATCTCCGCCGCAGCTACGCCATCGTGGGCGCGCTCAGCATCCACCGCATTCCGGAAGGCCTCGCCATCGGCGCCGGCTTCGCCTCGGGACAGACCTCCCGTCTAGGTTGGCTCTTGGTCGTCTCGGTCGGCATTCAAAACGCCTGCGAAGGCGTGGTGATGGGGGCGCCGCTGCGGTTGTCGGGGGTCCCGCCCTGGCGGGCGCTGCTGGTGACGGTGGCGAGCGGCCTCGCAATCCCCCTCGGCGCTGCGCTGGGCCAGCTGCTGTCCTCGGCGGCGATTAGCGCGCTGCCCGTCGTGCTGGCGCTGGCAGGAGGAATCTTGATCTACGTGACTTCCAACGAGGTCATTCCCGAATCGCACAGCCACGGGCACGAGGCGACGGCGTCGACGGGCGTCGTGCTGGGGTTTCTGTTCACCATGATCGTCGGATCGGTCCTTCGTTGATTATTCGCACGGTTGTGGCAAATACTGCGGCCGTGCTCCGAGCCCCAGCATTGATCGCCCTGGCCATCGCTTTCGCCGCCTGCAGCCCGAATATCGGGGATTCCTGCACCACTAACGTCGACTGTGCCCAGGATGGATCGCGCGACTGCGACCAGTCGCAGCCCGGCGGTTACTGCACCATCGATGGCTGTGACGAGCAGTCCTGCCCCTCGGGCTCGGTTTGTATACGCATCTTTCCCTACGAGGCCGAAGGGCTGGCAAGCTGCAACTGGCTAACCGATGCCCAGCCCGGGCCGGGTGCGGTCTGCTCCGACGAGCAGGCCACCGATGACGCCGGCATGAGCTGCGTCTGCCCGGCGGACGAGATCTGCATGCCCGATGGCCACTGTGTCTCGCGTGCCGCCGAGCGCGACTATTGCCTGAACGTCTGCAGCAATAACGGAGACTGTCGCAGCGGCTATGTGTGCCGCCAAGCCGGAGTGCAGGGCAAGGCACCGGTCAGCAAGACATACGGCAGCATTGCCCTGGTGGCCAACCCGGGCCCGACCACGTCGGTCAACTTTTGTGCTCCCGCCGAATAGCGCCCAGCTTTGTAGCCGGGGGCCCTTGCCCAGAGCGAGGTGCTCTAGCGGCGAAAGCTAGCGGCGAAAGCCGAGCAGGAGATCGGTGGTCGCCTGATCAGCCGCGGGGAAGGGGTAGTTCTCGAACTCTCCCGAGGGCACCCAGCGCACCTCGGCCACGCGCAAAGCCTTCGCCTCCTGCCCAGGCTTGATGGCCGCCTGATACAGGCTCAAGTCCACGGAATAACCGCGGTAGTGATGGATCCGATGAGCCATGCGGACCTTGACCTCGACTTCCGCCCCCAGTCTTTCCTGCAACTCGCGCCGCAGGGCTTGCTCGTCGGTCTCCCCTTCCTCGACCCGCCCCCCGGGAAACTCCCAGAGACCGGGCAACACCGCGCTGGCGCGTCTTTGGGTTATCAGGTAGCGACCGTCGCGCTCGATCACTGCCGCCACGAGTCTGATGAGAGGCGGGGTCGGGGTGGCCATTAAAACGAGATTCCGCTCTTCTGACAGGCCGTCTTCACGAACTGGCGGTTGCGCTCGTCGAGCTTGTCGATGGCCCTGGCCGCCGACTCGGCATCGTGGAGCGCGCAGGAGCACACCGCGATTATCTGATAGGCTTGGCTCAGGTTGGGCTTGGCGCGCAGTGCGCGGCGCGCAGAGTCAATGGCGGCGGCATACTGCCCGCGAAACCAAGATTGCTGGGCGTCCTTGATGAGCTTATCGGCATCTACCGCGGGCGCGGGTGCTTCGGATCGGGCGGTCGGGTCGGACGATCGAGGCGCGGCCGGGTTGGGATGGGCCAGCGCCACGGCGGGCGCAGGCCGGCGCACGACCGGCTTGGGCTCGGGCTTGGGCGCGACCGTGGCGGCAGCGGGCGGGTTGGCCACCGCGTCGCAGTGCCTAACGATAGCGGCCGCCCGCTTATGGTCGGGGTCGAGCGCGAGCACGGCTTGCGCTTCACTCTTGGCGGCCTCGCACTGGTTGGCCGCGTAGCTCGCCTTGGCATTTTCGAGATGCACGGCCAGGGCTTGCGGCCGAGCCGCATTGGCCAGCTCGACCGCCCGCGGCCTGTACATGCTGCCTTCGGAGATCTCAGCCGCGCCCTGGACCACGCGGTCAAAGTCCTTGCGGGCGAGGGCTGCCTCGAGCGCGGCCAACTTCCCTTGGTTGGTCTGCTCGGCCACGATATCCTTGCGCATCTCCGCTGCTTCGGCCGAGCCGGGGGCCAGAACGGTGGCCTTATCGGCGAGCGCCAATGCCTCTGACCACTTTTCTTGCTGGGCGCTCGCCCGGGCCTGGGCCAGAAGGTCGGAGAGTGGCACCGACGGCTCGGCCGCTACTGGCACTGCCGCGGCCGCAGACGCAGGAGAAGGCGGCGGGGCGGGCAAAGAAGCCGGTGTCGGCAAAGCTGGCGCCGGCGCCTTGGGCGCGGGCAAAGCACGGTCCGCAGCCGCGAGCTGGCGCTTAGCTGGGGACGAACCACTCGCGAGCAAGATGACTAGCGCGAGGACCAGGGCGCCGAGCCCACCTGCCAGCGCCAGCTTACGCTTGTCGCGATACCAGGCGCTGCGCTGGTCGTAGAGATCGGCATCACCAGCCAGAAAACGGAGACGAACCTCGCCTAGCTCTATGACGTCGCCGGACTTGAGCTCGACCCGATCATGCTGGGTGCCGCGAATCCGCACCCCGTTGGCGCTCTCCAGGTCCAGCATGGTGTAGCGATTCCCGTCGCGCAGTATCTTGGCGTGATGGCGCGAGATGGATTTATGGTTGAGGACGATGTCGTTTTCCGGGGTGCGACCCACCACCTGCGATGGGCGATCGAGTATGAACTCGGCCCCGGAATCGAAACGCCCCGTGATCACGAGGCGAGCGGGCGGCTCGGAAAAGGCCGTGGGGGCCCCCACCGTGCCCAAAGGCATGGTCGGTTGCGCCTCCATCTCATCTGCAATCGGGGGCGGAGCCGCGGCATTGGCGGGCGAGGATTCCGGACCGGCCGGGACCTGGCCCTGCCGGTCTTCCTCGATGCCCAGCCGGTAGTCGCCGATCAGAATGACGTCGCCACCCTTTAGCGTCGCGACGCCGGCAAGGGCGCTGCCGTTCAGACTCGTACCGTTGTAGCTGCCCAGGTCCTCGATGCGCAAAACGCCGCTGCGCAATGTCAGGCGAGCGTGCCGGCGCGAGACGTTTTGCTCGGTGAGGCGGATGGTGTTCCCCTCCAACCGCCCGATGGTGATCTCCTCGCGCATGAGGGGAACGGCAACAGTCTTGCCTTCATCGTCCTCGATGAGCATCTTGTGCATGATGGTCCTGCGAGCCCTGGAGTAGCCGTCCGTGTGACGCGTCAGGCCGGGTGGCACGCACTGCTACGTCTAAGCAATGTAGCCGCACCGTCCAAAAGGATCAACGGGCTGGAGCCGCGAGCGTGTGAGCAACTCCGCACTAGATACTACGCATTTCTGGGTAGGTCGTCATCAGATCCGTGGCCGTGAGCGAGTCGTCCGGATCGGCAGGCGTCCATATGACCTCGAGCCCGAGCAAATTGCTGGCCGAAACCGCGCCCAGCTCGGCCAAGACCGTATCGACGGCCTGCCGATCCTCGGCCTTGTCGATGCCCAGGGCGGTTCGGGTGGCGACCAAAATAGTCACCACCAAGAACTCGAGCACGTCGCTACTCGTGCTGAGCGCAGCCTCGGAGTGCCGCAGCTTACCCTCGCTCCCGCGCAGGCGCTCGACTTGAAAACGCGACCGCTCCGTCATGGCGGCTCTGGTCAGCTTGACTTCCCCATTGCTCAGGCTGAACGGCCCGGAGGGCTCGACCAGCACGTAGCGAATCGAGTCCCTTTCGCGCATCAATTCCAGGGCGGTTTGGCGAAGAAGCTCAGCCAAACCGGCTTCCGAGCCGGTGTCACCGGTACTGGCAAACTCCGCCAGACGCTGCTCTACGGCACGGCCCGAGCGGCCAATACCGAGCTGCACTTGGTAGACGTACGATCGATCGACCGAGGCCGACACGTCGTCGTATTCGTCGTACTGGACCTCGCCCGAGGAGAAACCACGCCGGCCGGCGCGCCGCAGCGAGCGGATCGCCATGAGCGCGCCCAGACCAACGACCCCAACCAGCACGAGACTGCCCATCATGCCCATGCCGCCCCCGAAGCCCCAGCCCCCCCAACCCCAACCAAAGCTGGGCAGGAACACGAAGCTCGAGCCGCCACCGTAGTCGCCGCGGGAGGAGAAACCGCGCGACAAGCTGCCCGAGCTCGAGCGGAAGCCGCGCAAGCCACCGAAGGAGCTGCCCGATCGCGGGGCGGCCTGGGCCACGCCGGAGGCGAGCGCCAGCACAAGGAGCATAGCTCCCGCGGCGCGTACGAGCGTACGCATGACGGATAATCTCACTTGAGTGAGCTTACGGCGAAACCCCATAAACGCAAACAGGCCTCCCATCCCCCGCGGGCGAGCTCGGTCGGGCACGCGAGTGCTACCCGGCCGCGATGTGGAAGGCGGCACAGAACATTCCCCCAGCATAGTATCCCGTGTCGGGTGGGTCGTCCCTGTGTATGACCCTCAGAAAGGTATTGAGCACGTTGCCCCGCTGGTCCCGGCGGGCGAGGGGCAAGCGGGGGGTGGCGAAGCTGTGCCGTACGCTCCCGTTGCGCCATTCGCGAAATACGATTCGGCCGGAAGGCTCCACGGTCTCGACCAGACCGGCGTGGCCGCCGCAGCCGCCGCCCGTGTCGAAAAAGATCACGTCTCCGTTGCGCGCGCTCTCCGCCGGAATGCGCGCGAAGTCGCCCTGGACGAAGGCGTACAGGGCACCCAAGCTTCCGTCCGTGCCAAAACGAATGCCACGCGCGTGCAGCGACTCCTCGACCAGGCCGGCGGCACTGTGCTTGCGAGGAGTGTGGCTGGGAAGCTGGGCGGAGGCTACCTCGCTGGGCAGCTGGGCAGCCGGCCGACGAGCGAGCTGCGCGGTGGGAGCCGCACAGGCGTGGCAGAGCAAGACCGTCGCGATGGAATATAGCCTGCCGCAATGTCGGACCCAGCGGGCCGGAGCTCTATAGCCGCGTCGCATGACCTACATTATAGCATAATGTAGTCAAACAACACATATCAGGACTTTGGCTCTATGGCGCCATGCTCACAAAGCTTGGACAAGCTGGTCCAAGAGTGCCGGGAGGGCAATCTCAACCAGAGTCGCCTCCCCGGGACGGGGAACGAAAACGAAGCGAACAGCGTCGGCGCGGCGTTTCTTGTCCACCTCGATGCGCGCCAGCGCGTCGGGGTCGAGCCGAGACTTCACGTCGACGGGCAGACCCAGGCGGCCGAGGAGCTCCACCACCCGGGCCCGCAGACCGGCCGTGGTCACCCCGCGCGCTTCGCCCAGTGCTAGCGCTGCCACCATCCCGAGCGCCACGGCTTCGCCGTGCAAGAGCTGATACCCCGAGGCGGCTTCGAGGGCATGCCCAACCGTGTGTCCGAAGTTGAGGATCGCGCGCCGGCCGCCCTCGCGCTCGTCTTCTGCCACTACCGCGATCTTGACGGCAACCGCGGCCGGAACCAATGCGGCAAGCGAGGCAGGGGAAAGAGCCGCTTCCGCTTCGCGCTCGAGCCGGGCGAACAGGTCAGCATCGCCCACTAGCCCAGCCTTGATCACCTCGGCCATACCGGCGTGAAGCTCGCGGGCGGGCACGGTGGCGAGAAACCCCAAGTCGGCCACTACCACCCGAGGCTGATGAAAAGCACCCACCAGGTTCTTGCCCGCCGGGAGGTCGACGCCAGTCTTACCACCCACGGACGCGTCCACCGCGGCCAGCAGGGTGGTGGGGCAGAGTGCAAGCTTGACACCGCGCAGGTAGACGGCGGCGACAAATCCGGCGTGGTCGGTGGTCGCGCCTCCGCCTATCCCGACAACCGCGCTCGACCGGTCATAACCACTCTCGGCGAGCCATTGTGTGGTCCGCTCTATCTGCGTCAAGGTTTTGCAAGCCTCGCCTCTCGGCAAGAGCAAGTGCCTGACCCCGGGCAACCGTGCGTGGAGCTGATCGAGCAAATCGCGCGCCCGGGACGAAACCCGAGCCACATGCTCGTCGAGCAAGACCGCGGTGCCGCTCGGCTGGCCCAGAGCGGCGGCGATCCGATCCGCCACCTCGGCGCCGCTCAGGCTTGCGATGTGCACATCGTAGCTGCGCTCGCAAAGGGGCACGTGAAGAATGGACACCCGATCCGACTACACCGGCCCGGACCAAGCGGCAAGGGGGAAGAGGCAGCCCCGGGGGCAGAGCCGCCGGGGGCAGAGCCAGCCTTGGGGGCAGGGCCAGCCTTGGCTAGAAGAAGCTTTCGTGCAGGGCCTCCGACAGCAGGTTGCAGAGAGCGTGGAAAATGGCGCCCGGCGCAACCGATCCGGTCCGACTGCGCATCCAGCCAAAGACCAAGGCGGGAAAGAACACCGCGAGGCGCGCGGGCGCCGCGTCTACGAGAAAATGGCCAAGCGCGAAGAGGGCGCTGGTCACTAGCAGGGCTTTGCCGACCTTGGCGCCCAGGAACCGTCGGCGCGACGGCCACCGCTCTTCCAAGCGAGTAAACAAATAGCCGCGGAAGAAGACCTCCTCCGGAATGGCCACGACCAGGACCTCGGACAGGGCAAGGGTGACCAGATGGTCGGGAAGGCGGAAGTTGCCCGCCCTGACGCCGCGCCAGCTCGAGCATATCGGTGTGAGACGGTGGGCGAGGGAGGGGAGAAAATGGTCAGGGAGGCAGGCCGCCTGGTAATAGACGAAGAATCCCGCCAAGAAGACCGGCCAAGTGGCGAAGAGCGCGAGGGCGAGGGCGCGAAGGTCGCCACGCGAGGGCGCAAAGACAAAGCCCGCCGCTCGCGGGTCGAAGGCTCGGCCCGACAGCCGCGCCGCTAACTGCGGCGTGAAGAGAAACGAGCAGGCGATGGCGGCTTGTACGCCCTGTTGCAGGAACGGCACCCCGCGCGCCGCACCGAGCAAGGCAACCGCGAGAGCAATTACCGCGGCGAAAGCCAGGAGCGGCTCGCCCAGGCCCGCTCCCCGTCCAGCGCCTACCACGGGTCGACCTAGAAAAGCGATCCGAGCGCCTGCAGCGTCGCCATCGCCGAGCTCGCCTCGGCCTTCGCTCTTGCCAGGCGCTGCGGCGCCGCGGGGTCGATGTGCGGCTCGGGGGAACGCAGCTGCACCAGCAAATCGTCGAGTTGGCTCTCCAGGTCGACTAGCGCCGTGCGGCTGCGCAGTAACGCGCTAGCGGCCAGGCCGATCCTGCGGGGCTCGGGCAGAAGCGCTCGGCCTTTGGTCATGGCGCAACGGGGGTGTCGCATGGATCGAGTGTCGGCGGCGGCGCGAGCCTGTCAACTTTCTATGAGTTACCGCGGACCTTCTCACCGTCGTCTTCATCGCTCAGGTATGCAAACGTCCTGACCAGGCCCAGGATCTGGTCGCGCTGCTCTGGCGTCAGATCCACGAACTGCACTCCCATGCCCGGATTGATGCTGTCTTTGCCCCGCGGCTGATTCACCCAGATCACCCTGCCCGGGGCGTCCAAACGCTTGCCGTCTGGCGTGCGAAAACGCAGGCTGAGCAAGGTTCCGGGCGGCCGGGGCTGGGTGGTCTGGACGAAAATGCCCATCACCGACATGTCGGTGATGTAGGCGAACAAGAACGTCTCGTCGCAACGGTAGTCCACCTCCAGGCAGACAGCGACCCTCTCATGCTCGCGCCGCTCGCTCCCATGACGTCGGTCGTGGGCCACCTCGGCCTTGCGCTTGCGCCGTTCTCGTGCGTGCATGGTTATTTGATGTCGATGAAACCGACCTGAGTACGATCCGCGCCGTCGTTGGGACCCGCGGTTATCTTGAGACGCTTTCCTTCACCACCGGGCCAAAAGCCAATGAGCAGAGTGTAGCGCCCGGCCGGCGTGGTCATGAGCGGAACCTCCACCTCATAGGTGTCGCGGATGTACTCCCCGGGCAGCCAGTAGTCGGTGGGGAAGGTGCCGCCCAGCAGGGCGTGATCGCCCAGGAGCCGCGGCTCACTCGGCGAATCGAAGTGCACGAACACCCGGAATCCCGGCTTGGGTCGGCGGTGCACGCGAAAATACAGGGTCAAGGGTATGTGGCCAGGCCGACGAATGGTGGGCGGGACGTCCACGCCCACGAGCTCGATGGCGTCCTCGAACATGGTGTGCATGGGTATGCGCCAGTGCCATGGCACCGGCTGGGGAGGCCAGGCCAGGGGTTGCGCCGGCTCGCTGGCCGTGCCGACCGGGCCCGCCGGTCCGGCTGCGCTGGCTTCGGCGGGGCGAGGGCCCGTCGGTCCGGGCAGCACTGGCGCCATCCAGACGTCCTTCTTGAGCGGGTTCTCGTCCTTCTCCCCGGCATCGAGCCGGTTCGAGAGCAAGAGGAAGCGCGAGGACGACGCGTCGATGACATAGTAGATCACCTTCGCGGTCTTGAGGGCGGCATCGAGAGCGCCCTCATCGGTTACCGCCACCAGCACGAACACGCGATCGCGGCTGCGCAGGAACTCGCTCACCCGATCGAGCGAAGACAAGTCGACCATCTGGCGCTGGCTGTAAAATCCGGCGCCCTGGCCTTCCACCTTGTAGCGACCGATGCGCTCGCCGTGCACGGCGAAACGGGTGTACGACTCGAGCAGAGGTTTGAATGACAAGTGCTTGGACAGAGTGGGGACGAGGTAGAGACCGAGGAACAGGGCAAAGGCCACCGCCGTTGCCACCGCCGCCTGGATGCCCCAGCGCCCCAGCTCCACCAAGGCGGCTTCTATCCTGCGCCGCCAGCTGCCCGCCGTGCTCAGATCGCGCAGGGCCACTCGGCCGAGGGCACGGCCTCTGGTGGCGAAGCCGGTGTAGATGCCGGCGGCAAAGAGCGTCCCGCAGATCAGAAAGGTGGAGCTCATCTTGATGACCGGCGGCCAGCTCACCTTGGCCAGAGCGTGCACGGAGACCAACTCATCCGGCTCGAGCACGAAGTCGCGCGCCACCACCATGGTCCCCGTCGCCACCAGCAGGCCCAGCACCGGCTCGGCGCGCTCGCCCTCGAGCAGCTCGTCGAGGAGCGACCCGATGGCCAGCGCAACCGGCGCCAGCGCGACGAAGCGCGCCTCCCCGGTCATTATGACGAATAGACTCGACAGGCCGAAGCCGAAGGCCGCAAAGATCAACAGGTAGAGCTGGGAGAAGGCCAGCCGGTCGCCGTCGGGCTCACTGCCCCCGCCGAGTCGGATCAAAGCCCGACCGAGGGCGAAGACCGCGAGCGCGCTCCAGGGGAAGAGGCCGAAGCCCAGCTGCTTGATGATGAACTCGAAGGTGGTCGTGGGGGAGGCGGAGCGAGGAATACCTCCGAGGAGAAGGGAGAACCGGCCCGCCACGTTTCCGGTGGCAAAGGTCAAGAGCAAGAGCGCCAGGCCCAGGAGGGCGATGGCGATGAGGGCGGCCCGGCCGCGCGCTCCCCGGAGAAAGAGGCCGTGGCCGAAACCGACATCGCTGGGCACGTCCGGACCCACCCCGGCAGCACACAGCGGGGAGCCACCGGCGCGGGGACGCAATCCGTAGGCCACGAGCAGGGTGGCGAAGGTGGCCAGCGCGGGCAAGGCCACTCCGCGCAAAGCGCCACCCGAGAAGAGCCCCATGGTCATGCCCAGCCCAGCGACCGCCAGATCGCGCCAGCGCCGCCTGCCATCGGGGGGCCAGGCATAGCGCCCGAGCCCACCTAGCGCCCAGCTCAAGCCCGCCACGAGCGGCATGTCGGAGATGAGCTGCCTGGCCTCCAGAACAAAGAGCGGAAAGGAGGCCAAGGCGAGCGCCGACAACACGGCTGCGCGCCGGCGAAGAAGCGAGGCACCCGCCCAGTAGACGCCCAGGATGGCCAGGATGGCGCACAGGCCGTTGGCGATGCGCCCGCCCCACTCGCCCACCGACAGGAGCCGCATGCCGAGAGCGCTCAAGACCAGATCGAGGGGCGGGCGGGGTGAATAGTGCTTGCCCACGGTCACGTCGAAGAGCGAGGAAGACAGCGCCATGTCGCGCGCCTGCTGGGCCACCTTGAGCTCCCAGGGGTCCCAAAAGCCGAACGAGCCCAAGCGGGGCAGCACCAGCACCGCCGCGAAAATTAGGATCCACCAGACCGGCGGTACGCGCCGCAGTTTCTCGACAAGGCTCATGCGTTGTTCTCGGGTTTTCCGGGCGGGCACTCTAGCAGTGTGCCCGGGCAAAGGGAAACATGGTCACCCGCCGTTCGGTCGGCCGAGCTCGCGGGTCTCTCCTGGTCTGAGCACCAGCAGCCGGTCGGCAATCCCCCGCTCACGGCAGAGCTGGCCAAGCCAAGCCAGCGGCTCATGGTCGGGCTCGTAGCCCACGGGAAAGGCGCCATGCCCGACGGGGACGAGGAGCTCGGCCCCCAGGTCGGCGAAGGCATGCACCACGTCTAGGGGCGACATGTGCTGGCTCCGTTGCCCAGGTGGCTGGTAGCCGGCGATGGGCAAGAGCGCAACCCGGGGGTGGAAGCGATGGCCGATCGCAGCGAAGCCGGAGAAATAGGCGGTATCCCCAGCGTAGTAGGCGGTCTCCTCGCCGCATTGCACGAGGTAGCCCAAGCTCGATCGCCAGCGTCGCCCGAAGAGTCCTCGCCGGCCATCGTGACTCGCCGCCAGCGCCGTCACGGTAAGGTCGGCGTGCGCCAGGGTTTGCCCGGGAGCAAGCTCTGCCACCGCGGAAAATCCGAGCGACTTTACCAGCGAGGCGCAACCCGGAGGGACGACCAGGCCCGCCTGACGCGGGATCAGGCGCAGGCTGGGCAAGTGCAGCCGATCGCGATGGGCGTGCGAGATGAGGACCAGGCTCACCTGCTGGGTGTCGGCCGGATGGAGGCAAGCCCGCTCGCGCCGCCTGATGCCAGCCGAGAATTCCCCGAGGTGGGGATCGATCAGGACGCGGGCGCGACTGGTGGTCAGCATGACCGAGGCGTGTCCGACGAAAGTGATGGCCAAGCATCCGGGCCGAGGCGCGGCGACGCTGAGCGGCGATGAAGGGGGCGGAGGAGTGAAGAGCCGGCGCAAGAGGGTACGGAGAAGGCGGAGCGAGAGGACACTGGCCCAGGCACCACCGGCCCCCGACCCAACCCCGCGCCGATGCTCGTGATCGATCTCCTTGGCCCGCTCTATCGCGCACCCTTCCGGGGAATCTGAGACGGGCCTGACCATGGTCATGACAATACCCACTATAATCCGCGGGACGGAGCCATTCTGGTGCACACCTACCTGGGACTCGGGTCGAATCTGGGCGACCGGCGCAAGGAGCTGGAGCGCGCCCTCGTCGCACTCGACAAGAGAGCGGGTCGCATCGAGGCCGTGAGCGCTCTGTACCAGACCCGGCCCGAGGGAGGAGCCGCCGAGCCCGACTACCTGAATGCCGCGGTCAGGGTCGAGACCCGTTTGCCGCCGCGCGCCCTGCTCGAGGTTTGCCTGGCCATCGAGCGCGCCCAGGGACGCATCCGTCCCGCGGGCACGGGGAAGGGGCCGCGCACCCTGGACATCGATATCCTGCTCTACGGCGCCGAGGTCATCCGGGAGGAGGGCCTGCGCGTCCCCCACGCGCGCTTGCTGCTGCGGTCATTCGTGCGCATCCCCCTGGCCGAAGTGGCCCTACCGCAGTTGCGCCATCCGGTGAGCCGGGAAGCGCTCGATCGATGCGATGCGGACCCAGCCGTGATCAGGCTGGATCTTCCCCTCTCGTACCGGCCCTGAGTCATTGGCGCGGCGGCACGGCGACGAGGCCATACCCTTGCGCCCGCTGGTCGCGCTAGCCTTGCGTTTGTTCGTCACCGGCAAGAGGTTCATCGTAGGCCACCTCGACATGCCAGGCTCCCGCCAGCCAGTCGAGGAGCTCGGAGGGGCGCCCCTCCACCGTGTCAATCATGGCGGCCCCGATGACCGAACCGTAGATGAGCTCGCGCGCCTCTTGCCGGTCTATGGTCGAGAGAAAAGCGCGCAGCGCCTCTTCGTCGGGGAAGCTCTGGTCGACTCGCTCTACCGCTTTGCGGTAGTCGTCGGTGCCGATGGCGGCGACGATGGCGTCGATTTCCTTCTGCTCATCCTCGTTCACGTGTCCGCTGGCGAGCACCACGAATTCGAGCAGCCCCGCCAGGGCGACCTGCTCGTTCGGGTTGAGGTCGGCAAGCTCCATGATGGCGATCTTACACCAAAGTTGCGGTTGGGCTAGGGCAGCGTCGCCTCGTCACGGAATCGTGGGGAAGGGGGGCTAGCGCGACCAAGCATTGTCGTGTATGCGGTGGGGAGTGGGCCCCATGAAATCGGTCAGGAGCAATATCCTGCTCACCCTGGGCGATCCGGCTGGCATCTCGGGTGAGATCGTGGTCAAGGCGCTGGCGGCGATTGCCCGCCCGCGGAGCAAGATCGCGAGGGAGATCCGTCACCGGCTCGACGCGCACAGGAGCAACCTCTACGTCGTGGGCGATGTCGGCGTGCTCGCGCGCGCCGCTCGCATCACCCACACCCGGCTGCCCATCGCGACCGTCACCGAGCTTGCCACCCTGCTGAGCTCGCGGGCGCGGATTGCCGTGTTCGCGCTCAGCCACATCCCGAGCAAGGGTTTCCGCTTCGGCGTCCCGAGGTACGGGCGCGAGCAGCTCGCCTATCTCGACTTCGCCATCGAGCGCGCGCGGCGGAAAGAGGTCGCCGCCATCGTCACCGGGCCGATCACCAAGGAGGCGGTGGCCGAGGTCTTGCCCGGCTTCGTCGGCCACACGGGATACCTGGCCGAGAAGCTCGGCGTTCGCAACGAGCGCATGGCTTTTCTCACGCCTGACTACCTGCTGGCGCTGGCGAGCACCCACATCCCCCTGGCCCAGGTGGCATCCCAGCTCTCGCGGCCCTGCATCGCTACCACGATTGCCACGCTCGGTGCGGCCGGGCGCAGATACTACGGCAAGAAGTTGCCGGTAGCGGTCCTGGGGCTCAATCCGCACGCGGGAGAGCACGGGCTCTTGGGCGCGGAAGAGGACCGCATCATTCGTCCGGCCATGGAGGACGCTCGCCGGGCGGGCTGGGCCTGCGAGGGGCCCTTCCCCGCGGATTCGTTCTTCAGCGCCCGAGCCAAGAGCTACAAGTTGATCGTGGCCATGTATCATGACCAGGGCCTGGTGGCGGTCAAGTCGTGCTTCCCCAGGATTGCCGTCAACGTAACCTTGGGGCTTCCCGTGGTCCGCACCTCGGTCGATCACGGCAGCGGCTATGACATCGCCGGCCAAAACCAGGCCGACGCAACCAGCATGCTGCATGCAATCAAGGCGGCGCTGTAAGGGAAAGAGGCAAACGCACGCCCAGCGTGGATAATACCCAGCATGCAAGCGATGATTCTCGCAGCCGGGCGCTCCACCCGCCTGGGCGCGCTGGGCGTGTCGCTGCCCAAGCCGCTCTTGCCGGTGTGTGGCTATCCCGCCATCACCTATGCCATCGAGCTTTGTCGGCGCGCCGAGCTCTACGACATCGTGGTCAATCTCCATCACCACGGCGACAAAGTCGGACAGGCCTTGGGGGACGGCTCGCGCTTCGGGGTGCGCCTGCGCTACTCGGTCGAGGAGGAGCTACTCGGCACGGGCGGGGGCTTGTGGAAAGCGCGCGCCATGTTCGCGCCGGGTCCAGTGCTGGTGATCAATGGCAAGGTGGCGGCCGACCTCGACCTGGGCGCGGTCATCAGCGCCCATCGCCGGGCCACGACAGTGACCCTGGCGACCATGGTGGTGCGCGAGGATCCCACCCCCGAGCTGTGGGCGCCTATCGGCATTCGCGCTGACGGCACGGTGGCCAGTATCCGGGGCAAGAACGCGCCCGCCGATCGGGGTGCGGCGCTAGGGCCGCGCATGTTCGCCGGCATCCACCTCATCGAGCCTGCCCTCCTCGATCGGCTGCCGGAGGGCCTGTCCGACGTCATCGGCGACGCCTATATCCCAGCGCTCATGGACGGCGGGCGCATCGGCACCTTCACCATGGAGGGCTACTTCGCCGAGCATTCCACAATCGACCGCTACCTGGCCGGAAATCTCGACCTCCTGCAAGACCCCGGGCGCTTGCCCCAGGCCCCTGGACCACTGGTGGGCGTCGACGCCGGCGCCGTGGTGGACGGAAGCGCACAGAATCCGTCCCCCGGTGCGCATCGCGAGCGGCGCCGTGATCGAAGGCGGCGCAGTCGTCGGCCCGTTGGCCGTGGTCTGCGGCGGCGGCCGCGTGGCGAGCGGGGCCGAGCTCGACCACGCCGTGGTCTGGACGGGCGCCACCGCCAGCGGCCGACAGTCGGGCGTCATCGTCACCCCCAGCGGGGTTTTCCCCGCCGAGGCACCTTGCCCCGCTCGACCCTAGCCCGAGCGACGAGTATGACCTGACCCTCTCACCAACCGGACCAACTGACCATGACCAACCCACAGCGGCACGCCGAGCACGCCCATTTCTTACGACAGCTACGCCTATTCCTGGAGGAGCTGTGCTGCGAGATCTGCCGCTTTCAGGTGGCCGGGCACCACGAGGTCGGCGCGGAGGAGGTCGAGGTGGCGCGCGAGGCCGATCTCGGCATCCCCGGCGCGTTCGCCGACGTGATCGTGAGGCCGGCCAATCGCCCACCCTTTTTCGTCGAGGTGAAGTACGGCTATGCCGCCGAGCGCATGGTGGAGCACTTCGCGCGCAAGTACAGCCGGCCGTCGCCCAACCTGCCCAACGCCGACCGGGTGATCGTCGTGCTCGACCGCGAGGGTCGCTCCGATTTCGACCGGCTCACCGATCGGCTGCGCAAGGAAACCCACCCGGCGCTCATGCTGGAATTCTGGGACGAGGCCCGGCTGCAAGAGCTGGTGTGGGAATGCTTCGGCATAAAACTGGGAGCCCTCAATCCCGAGGGGCTGTTCGAGCTGCGTAACGCCATCGACGACATCAAGTGGCGCTGGGCTTTCGGCGAGCGCCACGTGGAAAGCCCGCTCAAGGCTTCCCTGCTCTGGCATTTCGGATATTCGCGTTTACTGCAACTGCGCAAGGTGCACCATTTCGTGCCCGAGCAGATCATCCCCCCCCGTCGCTTTCGCAATGCGGTGGTCCTGCTGGCCGACCTGGCGTCATTTTCCAGCTTCGTCCGCGATACCCGCGACGACGAGGTCATGCGCAACGTCCTGACCACGTTCTACTCCAATTCCCGCTACGCCGTGATCAACACCGGGGGCATGATGTGCCAGTTCGTGGGGGACGAAGTGCTGGCACTATTCGGCGTCCCCGACGTGCAGGACGGCTACGCCGAGCGGGCTTTGGCCTGTGCCCGCTGGCTGCTCCAGATCGGCAGCTCGGTGTCGAACCGCTGGCAACGCGAGATCGATCGGGTGCAGCCGTCGGGCGGCGTTCATATCGGCATGTCGATCGGCGACATCCAGTCGGTGATGTATCGGCCCTTTTGCCGTAGCCACATCGGCATCGTGGGCGACGCCGTGAACCTGGCGGCACGGCTCCTCTCCCAAGCGGCGACCAACGAGATCGTGGCCTCGAATGCCTACTTCCAGACCCTGGCCGCGCGCGATCAGACCGGGTTCCAGGAAATGGAGCCGCTCGAGGCCAAGAACGTGGGCCTCATCAAGGCCTGGAAGCTGGAACAGCGGTCGAGCTACTCCACCCGCGGCGCCTGATCACTTCTCCACCCGACCGCAGGCAATCCTGTCGCCGGCATTGCCGGCGGGATCGGATTTCATGTCGTCGGCGTGGGCGTGAATGACGATCGCGGTGCCGCCGTTGCTGTAGAGGGAATGGGAATCGCTGCCGAGATCGACCGCCTTGTTGGCCAGGGTGGCCTGGGCGCGACCTTGGGCGTCGACGGTGAAATTGGGCATATCGCCGGCGTGGGCGCCTTCGGGGCTCGCCAAGCCGTGCTTGCGGTGGTCGGGATTGAAGTGCGGCCCGGCGCTCTTGAAGTCGGGAGCGTCGCACTTCGCATTCTGATGGAAATGGATGGCGTGCTCGCCGGGCGGTAGCCCGTGCAGATCGAGCTTCAGCCGCACCCCTTGCTCGGCCTCCGTTACGACCACCGTGCCCACGCCCTTGCCCTGGGCATCCTCGAGCTTGACCGTGACTGCCTTGCCCCGGCCGTAGGCCGAGGCCGACAGCGCTAATACCGAACCCAATACCACGATGAGCTTGCGCATGATGCGCGATCTTAGCGCCATTAACTTGCCGGTCCAGGTCGGCCCGGTCGACCCAATAGTCCGTCCGCGGCAGGCGTGGCCGCGCTGGAGCATGGTCCGGTATTTGCGTCGCTAGGTAGGGACTCCCACGGGATGCCGGCGTTGAATGCCCAACAGTGGAGGTGGTGAAAATCCAACACTGAGCAAGTGAGCTCAGGGCGGATGGCCATGATTTCAGCAAGTTAGCCACGCCGGCTACCTTGGCGTGGCGTTTGCTGCAGAGCCACTATGTCATGGACGGTATCATCGAACTCCGCACCCCTAGCCGCGGCGGCAGCGCCTCTCGGAGCAAAGCCTTAGCCCGTTTGGCCGTGCCGAAAGTGCTGTTATGCGACCTCGACGGTACGCTGATCGATACCATGCCGCTCCTGGCCGATCTGGCCACTGAGGTGATGACCGGGACCTACGGTATCCCGGGGGTGCTAGCGCGCGAGCTCTACCTGGCCACCTGCGGTCTGCCCTTCATCGGCCAGCTGGAGGAGATTTTCCCGGGTGACGAACGCAACCGGGAGGCCTCGGCTCGCTTCGAAGGCAGCAAGCCCGGCCGCTGTGACCAGGCCAAAATGCCGGTCGATACGCTGGCCGCTCTGCACGAATTGCGACGGCTGGGAGCCTTCATCGCGGTCTCGTCGAACAACGGCCGAGAAAACGTCGAGCGCTTCGCGAGCAATGCCGATTTCCCCTTCGACCTCGTGATGGGCTATGGCAACGGCCTGGCCAAAGGCCGGCCGCACGTGCAAATGGTCGAGCGCGTGTTCGGAGTGGGACGGGGCCAGATGCTGTTCATCGGCGATTCCCTCCATGACGGCGAAATCGCATTGACGGAGGGCATCACCTTCGTGGGCGTGGCGGGAACCTTCGCCAAGGAGAGCTTCACCCTCCGCTTTCCGAGCTGTCCGGTGGTGGCTCGCTTCGCAGACGTGCTCCACCTCATGCGCGAAGAGAGCTCGCTCGCCTTGGCCGGCACCTGAGGGAGCATGGAGGTCGTCCTGCTCGCGGCCGGGCTGGGCAGCCGGCTGGGCTCGGTTACCCGGGAGGTGCCCAAGGCCTTGGTCGAGGTGGGAGGCAGGCCGCTCGTGCTCCACGCTCTCGACTTCGCGGCGCGCCTCGACCCCGCACGCATAATCGTGGTGGGCGGGTTCGGTTTCCCCGCGCTGGCGCGCGCGCTGGCCGGGTGGGGTGGGCCAGGGCTTCCTCCCATCTTGCTCGAGGAGAACCCTGCCTTTCGCGACGGTAATCTGGTCTCTCTGCTGACGGCGCGACCCCGGCTCGGCCAGGGCTTCCTCATCATGAACGTGGACCATATCTACCGGTCCAGCATCGCCGCGCTGGTCGCGCCCCGAGTGGAGCACATCACCGCTTTCATCGACACCGATCGCACGCTCGGTAGCGACGACATGAAGGTCGAGCGAGGCGCTGACGGGCGCATCGCCGCCATCAGCAAGACCCTGGACCGATTCGACGCGGGCTACGTGGGCATGACCGCGATCCCAGACGGGTCGAGTCAGCGCTACTTCGCCGAAGCCGACCGGGCGCTGGCGGAAGAGGGGCGGGCCATCCACGTGGAGCGCGTGCTTGCTCGCCTGGCCGACGCCGGTCTTGCTCCCTGCTGCCGCGATATCAGCGGCCACGGTTGGCTGGAGGTCGATACTCCCGGCGAGCTCGCGGCGGCGGATAGTGTCCTGGCCGCGGGCGGCTGGGCTTGACCGGTAGTTACGCGACACCGTAGCTTCTGCCCGTGCCCGCGCAATCCCTGTGGTTCCCCTACGCCCAGATGCTCGACCATCACGTGGGCAACGAGGTGATGCGAGCCGAGGGCGTGCGACTCCACCTGCGCGACGGCCGCGTCCTCCTCGATGCTATCGCGAGCTGGTGGTGCGTCATTCACGGCTATTGCCATCCCGAGCTCGATGCCGCGGTGCAAGGGCAGCTGGCCGACTTCGCGCACGTGATGCTGGGTGGCCTGGTTCACCGGCCGGCGCAAGAGCTGGCCGACCGGCTGGTGGAGATAGCACCGCCGGGTTTGGCTCATGTCTTCTTTGCCGACTCGGGCTCGGTGGGCATGGAGGTGGCGATGAAGATGGCGGTCCAGTACTGGCGCAATATCGGCGTCTCGGACAAGCACACCTTTATCTCGCTGCGCCACGCCTACCATGGCGACACCACGGGCGTGATGAGCCTGGCCGATCCTGACGACGGTCTGCACAAAGGGTTCGCCGGCTACCTGGCGCGCCAAGTGTTCGTGGCGCCGCCGGAAGGGATGGGTGAGGGGCGAGGTTGCGTGCGCCGCTCGGTCGATGAGGCGCTGGCCGCGCTGGTGGCCGCGCTACGCGAGCACGGTCCGCGCGTGGCCGCCCTGGTGTGCGAGCCGCTCTTGCAGGCCGCGGGTGGCTTCAACTTCTACCCGGCGGCGTACCTGGCCGAGGCACGCAAGCTGTGCGATGAGTATGGGGTGCTCCTGGTGTGCGACGAGGTGGCGACCGGGTTCGGCCGCACGGGCACGCTGTTCGCCTGCGAGCAAGCCGGAATTACCCCCGACGTTCTCGTGCTGGGCAAGGGGCTCAGCGCAGGCTACCTCGGCCTCTCGGCCACGCTGGCCACGGGCAAGGTCTTTCGTGCCTTTCTGGGAGGCGCAGACGCCGCTTTCATGCACGGGCCGACCTTCATGGGCAATGCGCTGGCCTGCGCG
The DNA here is from genome assembly GCA_963849735.1 of uncultured delta proteobacterium. GTDB lineage: Bacteria > Myxococcota_A > Polyangia > Fen-1088 > Fen-1088 > Fen-1118. The sequence continues at coordinate 121,160 of CAWKJE010000073.1, read as the reverse complement.
GTGGCGCTCGCCAGCCTACGGATCTTCCAGCGCGACGGGTACCTGGGCAAGATCCGGCGCATGGAACAGATCATGCGGGAAGAGCTGCTGGGCATCGTAGCACCCTCGGTACGCGAGGTGCGCGTGCTGGGCGCCTGCGCGGTCATCGAGGTTGAGCATCCCGAGGCGCACCGGGGGATCCAGGATTTTGCCGCCGAGCACGGGGTGTGGCTCCGGCCGCTGGACCGTGCCGTCTACGCCATGCCAGCCTACGTGATGGACGAAGCCAGCCTGCGCACCATATGCCGGGTCATGCGCAGATGGTTCGCGAGCTAGCCTAGCCACGGTTGGGCTGGCGCCGGCCGGCGTCCGCCCTTAACTTTGAGGTAGCCCTGCGAAGCTCTTTTGAGGTAGCCCAGCGAAGCTCTCTAGATGGCCAAACTGAATAAGCCCGACGCCCTGTCACTGCTCCGCAATCGTAACCTTCTTCTCTTTCTGAGCGCGCGCTTTTGCTCGGCCATGGCGACCATGATGCTCAGCGTGGCAGTGGGTTGGCAGGTCTATGCCCTGACCCACAGCGCATTCGCGCTGGGCATGGTGGGGCTGGCGCAATTCCTGCCCGCCTTCCTGCTCAGCTTGCCCGGGGGCCTGGCCGCCGATAGATTCGATCGGCGCGCGGTGCTGCTCGGTTCCTTCGCGGTGGAAATCGCGGTCGGGATGGGGCTCTTGTTGCTCTCGCTCCAGCCCGCGGCCGGTGTGGTCTGGATCTTTCCTATCGTGGCCTTCATCGGGGTGGCGCGAGCCTTCATGGCGCCAGCCAACGGATCGATGCTGCCCCTATTGGCGTCGGCATCGGCCGCGGCGGCGGGTTCGCTGCCCGCGCCGGTAGCGCCGCCGGTGTCGGTGGCGACGGATGGGCTAGTGCCGCCCGAGCCGCCCGAGCCGCCCCCGCCGTCCCAGCCGCCCCAGCCCTCGCAAGAATTCGCCCGTGCCGTAGCGTGGAGCTCGAGCGTGTTCCAGACCGCCACCATCGCCGGTCCGGCGCTGGGCGGGATCTTGTACGCGCTGGGCGCGCCCTTCGTGTACGGCACGGCCACCGCGCTCCTGCTGCTCGGCTTTGCCGCCATTACCTCGCTGCGCGGACGCTGGCGCGTGCAGGGTCAGGCTACCGGCCTCGGGGGCATCCTCGAAGGCGTGCACTTCGTGTTCGCGAAGAGGGCGATTCTCGGCGCGGTTTCGCTCGATCTCTTCGCCGTGCTCTTCGGCGGCGCCACCGCGCTCTTGCCCATCTACGCGCGCGACATCCTGCACACGGGGCCCTGGGGCCTCGGCATTCTGCGCAGCGCACCGGCGGTGGGCGCGGCCGTGGTGGCGGTGTGGCTCGCCCACTTCCCGATCCGCGGCCGGGTGGGGCAACGCATGTTCATCTGCGTGGCCCTCTTCGGTCTCGCCACCATCGGGTTCGCCCTGTCGAGAAGCTTTGCGCTCTCGCTCTTCGCCCTGGTGATCGTGGGCGCCTCAGACATGGTCAGCGTAGTGGTGCGGGGCACGCTGGTGCAGGTCTCCACCCCGGATGCCATGCGCGGGCGCGTGGGCGCGGTCAACATGCTGTTCATCGGCGCTTCCAACGAGCTGGGGGAGTTCGAGTCCGGCCTCACCGCCGCCTGGCTCGGCACCGTTCCGGCGGCGGTGCTGGGCGGCGTGGGCACTCTGCTAGTGGTGCTGGTGTGGTGGCGCTTGTTCCCCACCCTGCGGCGGGCAGATCGACTGGAGAGCGCGGTGGAGTGACTCGCGCCTCGCGCCGCCCGACCGGCAGCGCGAGGCGGGACGCGCCTGGCCCGCTCCGAAAACCGCCCGGTTTTGGCCCCGGTTCGTGCTAACTTGGGCAAGTTATGCTCAAAGGAGTCTTTACCGCGCTGGTGACCCCGTTACGGAACGACCGGGTCGACGAGGAGAGCTTACGTCGCCTGGTCGACGAGCAAATCCGGGCCGGCATCGATGGCCTGGTCCCCGTGGGCACCACGGGCGAATCGCCCACCCTGAGCTACCAAGAGCACATACGGGTGGTGCAAATCGTGGTCGAAGAGGCGAAGAAGCGCGTGCCGGTCATCGCGGGCACGGGATCGAACTCTACCCGAGAAGCCATCGAGCTCACCAACTCGGCGAAGGCGGTGGGCGCGGATGCGACGCTGCAGGTCACGCCCTACTACAACAAGCCGACACAGGACGGGCTTTACCGTCACTTCGCAGCCATCGCGAGCGCGGGGCTGCCCATGGTGCTCTACAACGTCCCCGGTCGGACGGGCTGCGACCTGCTGCCGGACACCATAGCGCGGCTAAGTGAGCTGCCCCAGGTGGTGGGGGTGAAGGAAGCCACGGGCAACCTGCAGCGCGCGGCCCAGATCATCGCGCGCGTGGGCAGCCGGGTTGCAATCCTATCGGGCGACGACGCCACGGCCATGCCGTTCTACGCGGTAGGCGGGCAGGGCTGCATCTCGGTGATCTCGAACGTCGTCCCCGCCGACATGGCTGCCATGTGGGACGCCGCGGCCTCGGGCGAGTGGGCCAAGGCGCGCGAGCTGCACTACAAGCTTTTTCCCCTGTCCGAGGGGCTGTTCATCGAGGCCAATCCCATTCCGGTCAAGACGGCGCTGGCCATGATGGGCAAGATCGGCGATGAGCTGCGGCCGCCGCTCTACGCCATGAGCGGCGCCAACCGGGAGAGGGTGCGCAAGATCCTCGCCGATCTTGGGCTGGTTTGACCATGGCTATCCGTATTGCGGTTTTCGGGGCCGGCGGAAAAATGGGCCGCGCCCTGGTACGCGCCGCGAGTGAAACCCCGAACGTGCTCCTCGCGGTGGCGATCGAGCGCCCGGAATTTCCTCACCTGGGCGCGGACGCGGCCCAGCTAGCCGGGCTTCCGCCTGCGGGCATGCCCTTGACCAGCGATCTTCCCGCTCGCGGCGCGGCTGACGTGTGGGTCGATTTCTCGGTGCCGGCAGCTACCGTGGCCACCGTGCGGGCCGCCGCGGGCCGCGGCGCCGCGATGGTGGTCGGCACCACCGGTCTATCGCCGACCGACAAAGAAATGATCGCGAAGGAGGCCGAGAGCATCCCCGTGGTGCTGGCGTCCAATATGTCGGTGGGCATAAATGCCATGCTCCACCTGGTCGCCGACGCCGCCCGCATATTGGGCTCGGCATACGACCTCGAGATTGTCGAGACTCATCACCGGGCCAAGCGTGACGCCCCCTCGGGCACGGCCTTGGCCCTGGCGGAAGCGCTCGCGCAGGCGACCGGCCGCGACCTGGCCAAGTCGGCTCGCTATGCCAGGCAGGGCAACATCGGCCCGCGCACCGACGCCGAGATCGGGATCCAGGCGCTACGCGGGGGGGATGTGGTGGGCGATCACACGGTCTTCTTTCTGGGACGGGGCGACCGCATCGAGATCACGCACCGGGCCTCCTCGCGCGATACCTTTGCCGAGGGAGCGATGCGGGCCGCGCTTTGGCTTCCAGGCCGGCCCGCCGGTCTGTACGACATGCGTGACGTGCTGGGCCTCTAGCGAATTGTCCGGCCTTCATGGTGCGCACCGCTCCGCCACCCCTGCCGCCTGGCGACGCCGAGCATCCCCGGGCGGCCATGCTCGACACCATGCCTGGCGACGAAGTGGTCAAGCTGCTCATGGACGAGGAAGCGGCGGCCGTGCGCGCCGTGCGCGCCTGCGCGGCCGAGATCGCCCGGGCCGCTCAGCTCTTGGCGGAAAGACTGGCCGCGAATAACCGACTCATCTACGTCGGCGCCGGCACCGCGGGCCGCATCGCTGCGCTCGAGGCGGCGGAGTGCGTACCGCTCTTCGGACTGCCACCATCGCTCATCGTGCCGGTGCTGGCTGGTGGCCCGCACGCGATGGCGCGCACGATCGAGATTGCGCAGGAAAACCGGCGCGAAGCAGAACAGCGCATGCGCCACGCGGCGGTAGGTCCCGGCGATCTTGTGTGCGCGGTCGCAGACGATGAGCTCTCGGCCTTCTTGCAGGGGGCGATGGAGTACGCGCGCTTTCGCCGGGCCTTCGTCGTGCTACTGACTTCCGCGCCCCAAGCCACGGTGGCCAGCGCGGCGGAAGTCACCATACGACTTTCCCCCGGACCGGAGGTCATTGCTGGCGCCACGCGGCTAAAATCCGCTACCGCCATAAAACTGGCGCTCTCGGCCCTCTCGACCGCTGCCTTCGTCCAGCTAGGCAAGACCTATGGCGGCATCATGGTGGACATCCGACCAACAACACCGCGGACCTGGAAACGCGCCATAGAGCTGGTGATGCGCATGTGCTCTCTCGACGCCAGCGAGGCCGAAAAGCTCATCAAGAAGGCAGGTGCTCGGGCAAAAGTGGCATTGGTCATGCATCATGCACGGGTGAACGCGGCGCGTGCCAAGGAGTTGCTGGTGCAGCATCGGGGTTCGCTGCGCGCGATCGTGGGCGATATCGATCTCACGGGGTAGATTTGCGGCGTGGACTTGACCACTGCTTGCATAGCGCACTATCTTTCCGAGTAGGTTGGCGCATCGACCTACTGACAGGGCGCAATGCGCTGACGGGGTATGATAGCAACCGAAGGAGAACAAACAACCGATGAAGAAGTCCGATCTCGTGGATCTCGTGGCCCAGAAACTGAGCTTTCCCAGGCCACAGGTCGAGCAAACCATTGAGTCGCTGCTGGAGGCGGTAGCGGACGGCTTGGCCAAGGGCGAGCGCGTTGACATCCGCGGGTTCGGGGCCTTCCAAATCAGGGAATCGGCTGCGCGCAGCGGCCGCAATCCTCGCACGGGTGAGACGATCCAGATCGCTGCGCGCAAAACGCCCACCTTCAAGGTGGGCAAGGAATTGCGCGACAAGGTCAACGGCCCCGCCACCACCTGATCCGCTCCCGCCGCCGAGGAACCGAGTCCATGGGTACGCGCCTCTTCGTGGGAAACCTCTCGTACAACGTCAACGAGCAAGCGCTCAAGGAGGTTTTCGTCTCTGAACAGATCGAGGTTCGCAGCGTTCGGATCGCGATGGATCGCGACACTGGAAAGCCGCGCGGGTTTGCCTTCGTCGAAACCGTAAGCGAAGAAGGTGCCAAGCAATCAATTGCGAAGTTGGGCGGTCGCCTCATTCAGGGGCGGCCGGTGCTCATCGAAGAAGCGCAAGCCCGACCAGCGCCGGGTGCTCCTCGCCCCGGGGGTGGGCCACGACCGGCGACCGGCGGCTTTCGGCCGGCGGGGGGCCCGCCGGGGCCGCGGGTGGGCGGAGGGCCCCCGGGCCCGGGCGGACCGCCGCGCAGCTTCGGCCCACCCAAGCCCAACCCGACCTTCGAGGCCCGGCCCGATCGGGCGGGCCCCAAGCCTGAACGGCGGGAACGGCCAGAAAAGAAGCGCTCCACCCGACCCAAGCCCGAGGAGCGCGAACGAGGCAACTGGCATTGGAGCGGCATTCTCGACGACGACTAGCCTGGGCAAGATCGGCGGGGTAGCGGTGTCGGAAGTCATGGTGCTGTCGCTGCGCGTGCCGCCGGAATGCGACGGCTGGCGCCTCGACCATTTCCTCAAGCATCGGATCAGACGGCTGTCGCGAACCAAGATCTGCGCGATCATCGCCAGCCAGGTTAGGCTGGCCGGCGACCGAGCGCCCCGACCCGCGCTGCTGGTACGCACCGGTGATGTAGTCCGGATCGACCGACCCGCGCCGAACGAGCCGGAAGTGCCACGCCACTTCGCCATCCTGGCGAGCGACGAGCACTTCCTGGCCATCGACAAACCCGCCGGCCTGCCCATGCATACCACGGCCAAGTTCTGGAAGAACACCTTGGTCGCGCTACTACGCGAGCGCTTCCCGGCCGAGCGCATGCAAATTTGCCACCGCATCGACCGCGAGACCTCGGGGGTGTTGCTCATCGCCCGAACCCCCGCGGCCGCTTCCTTCCTCAAGCGTGCCTTTGCCGAACGACGGATCAGCAAGACCTATCTGGCGCTCGTGCGCGGCGTTCCGGCCCAGCCCTCGGGCACCATCGACGCGCCGATGCGCCTGCTCGACACTCGTACCCACATCAAGATGGGGGTCGCGCCCGATGGGCTGCCCGCGGTGACCCGCTACACGGTGCGAGCCCGGTTCGCGCGCCACGCCTTGCTGGAGGCCGCGCCCGAGACCGGCCGACAGCACCAGAATCCGGGTGCACTTGGCCCACATCGGCCATCCCATCGTGGGAGACAAGCTCTACGGCGCGGGCGAAGAAGCCTTCATGGCCTACTGTGACGGCGGGCTCTCCGCCGAGCTACTCGATCGCTTCGACGGTTTGCCTCGCCATGCCCTGCACGCGGCAAGATTGACCTTTCCCCACCCCGCGACCAACGCAGCCGTGAGCGTGGAGAGCCCGCTGCCTGACGACATCAGGGAGTACATGCAAGGGTTGGGCGGCAGCCAGCTCGCGCCACTTGCTCCTCGAGTCTGAGACTACCGCTTCTGATAGAGGCCGAGCAACGTGGCCTCGGCCAGCACATGGCCGTGCATGGCCTTCTCGAGGACAGCTTTAGTGGGATGGCGCAGATCGGGGAGCAACACGTCCAGCGCGTACAGCTTGAAGTAGTAACGATGCCTCCCGATGGGAGGACAGGGACCCCGGTAGCCGGTGACCAGCCAATCATTCACACCGTCCTTGGCCCCGGCCGGGGTGGCCACCCCGGCCGGCAAGCTCTTGGTGTGAGGCGCGAGATCATATAGCACCCAGTGCACCCAAGTCGTTTGCGGATTGGCCGGATCGGGCGCATCCGGATCATCGACGATGAGCGCGAGGCTCTTGGCTGCGGGCGGAACCTCGCTTATCTCGAGCGGGGGCGACAGGTTCGGCCCCTGGCAAGTGTGCCGCGCGGGTATCTCGCCTCCGGCTGAAAACGCACTCGACGACAATTGCATCGCTCTCGCCTCCTTCACGGGTATCGTACCGGCCACCGCGAGAGCCAGCCCGAACACCGGCCAAGTCCACCGCGTCCACCGCATCTTGCTCAGCTCGCCCATGTCGCGCGGCTCGCGCGGCTCGCGTAACCCTGACGACCCGGGACCGCCCATAGCTCGACCATAGCAGACCTCCCGCGCTCTGCCAGGCCGGCGCTCGAGCCAGGCGCCCCCGAATCGGCTATGCCCTAAGACTCGCCCATGGGCTATCATTTCGCCGCTTTGCCAATTGTTCCCCGCTTTCCCTTTCGCCTCCCTGACAGCCTGTGGCTCTTTGGTGCGGTCTTTTGTCTTTACCTGTTCTCGACGAGCCGCGAGCGCCCCTGGGGCGATGCCACACCAGTTTGGGAAGTGGCGGACAACATCGCTCATTCCCACACTCTGTACGCCAAGACGCGCTGGCCACAGGGCCTGCCGAACGGCAAGGACGGGCATCTCTACGGACTCGCCCCTCTCCTGCAGAGCCTCGTCCACGTGCCGGGCGCCGCGCTCCAACGCGCGCTGGTCAAGCACTTCCCCGCCTATTGGCAGATCCTGTGGCGCTTCACCTCCCACCTGGCGCCCACCGTGCTCGGGACCCTGGGCTGCGTGATGCTCTTCGGCCTGTGCCGGCAGCTAGGGATGGCGCCGATTCCCGCCGCCGCCACGGCACTCGCCTTCGCCTGGTGCACTTCGGTCTGGGTCTACGCCCGATATCCGTATTCCGAAACCCTCCAGCTGGTATGCTTCACCGGTTTCTTCGCCAAGCTGCTCGACTGTCGGCAGCGGCCGACTTGGCGACAGGCCACCCTGCTCGGGCTATGGGCCGGCCTGCTCGTCAATGCCAAACCGGTGTTCTTGCTGTCGGGTCTGGGAGGCGGGCTTTTCCTGGCTTGGGAGCTGCGGCGCAACCGGCGGGCTCTCGTGCTAGTCGCCGCCGTGTCGCTTGCGACCTCGGTGCCCCTGGGAGCGATTTACCTCTATTACAACTACCTGCGCTGGAACAGCATCTTTGCCACCGGCTATGGCATTGCCTTCGCGGGTACCGGCGTGTCGACTCCGGTCGGCATCCTGCACGAATCGCCCCTGGTCGGGCTTTACGGCATGTTCCTGTCGCCGGGGAAATCCATCTTCCTCTACAGCCCACCGCTCCTCCTCGCCCTGTACGCTCTGCCGCGCTTCATCAGGCGCTTGCGCCACGTGGCGCTGGCCATCCTGCTCACGGTCTTGCCCGGCCTTTACGTTCACGCCCAGATGATCTCCTGGGCGGGCGATTTCGCCTGGGGCCCGCGCTACATGACCTTCGCTTTGGGCGTGCTGATGCTGCCGGCGGGATTCTTGCTCGAGGACTGGCTGCGCATCGGTCCGCGGCTACGCCGAGGGGCCGCCATCGCCGCGTGCGCTCTCGTCTGCGCCGCCGGCGCCGGGGTGACCTACCTGGGCAATGCCATCTACTGGGACCACTACATTCGCATCGCAGAAGAGGCGGCGCAATTCTGGCTCGGCACGCCCAACAACCGGGGTGACGGCATCAGCACCCCGAATATGCCTTGTCCGGTCTGCTTCGAGACCATCTATTCATTGCAGTGGCTGCCGCCCTTCCAGCACATCGTGGGCAACTACTGGCTGCTCCCGCATCTGACGAATAATGACAACTGGATGGTCGCGGAACGAGACGCCCCTTGGCGCCGCTACACCAATTTGCAGATCGACATCCACAAGAGCTATGCCCGGGCGCGCGTCGACTGGTGGTTCGTCGAATACCGTCACACCTTTCCCAGGTTGGCGTGGACTCTGGTCATCGGGCTACCCACGCTCAGCCTCCTCATGCTGATCCTGTTCCTGGTCAGGGTCGCGCGCGCGAGCAACCCGCGCCACGAGAGCGCGCGCGTTCGGACCCTGCCTCACGTGGCGGAGGGCTTCACGGCCTCGACATAGCGCAGGCGCAGATCGAAGAGCAGGCTTTCGAGCATCTGGGCCTCCTCCGGGCTGAGATTGCCTTTGGTCTTTTCCTCCAGGACCGAGAGCAGGTCGATGGCGTGCTTGGCCATGGGGAGGTTGCGGGTGGGCTTTTGCTCGCCGGGCCCGGGCTCGGCGCCCAGGTACGCGATGGCGGAGCTGCCGAGCGAGAGCACCAGAGTGGCGAAGTCTGCCGGCGGGAAAGCCGAAGCCATTTCCGGCTCGGAGCCCAGATCGCCATCGGCCTGGGGAGTAGCCGGCGCCGCCCCGCTTGCCTCGATGCTCGGGGCAGGCGCAGGGGCGTCCTTGCGCTCGCCGCTCGCGCCGAAGGAGCGACGATCGGTTACCTTGAAGCCCGCAGGTTTTTCAACCGGATCAGCCATGATGGGGCAAGCGTACGCAGACCCGGCCCCGGTTTCAACTCGTTAGCGCAACGGCGGGGCCGCGAGCTCGGGGTTGGCCGACTCGGGCTCGAGGCGCACCACATTCTCCCCGGCGTCCGCGAGCGACTTGAGGAAGCGCTCGTACTCCTTGCGGGTGATGAGGCCACGTTTGATGTTGCGCTCCACGGTACGGGTGTCGAACAGGCGCGCGTCTTTGCTTTCTTCGTCGCGACTCATGGTTGAAAACGGTTAGCCAAGACCGAGCGGCAAGTCAATGGCTTCACGAGCCTGACGACTCACAGCGCTGTCCATGCGCACGGCGGCATGCGCGGGTTGGCCAGGGCAGGAGGGGGGGCAGAGCTTGCGCAGCTCTATGCGAAAGCGGGCCGCGGGAAAGCGGGCGACCAAGCGCTCGAGCATGGACCCGCACAGCGACTCCAGGAGATGGCGCGGCTCCGCGGTGCCCAGCTCGACGATGATCTGGGCAACCTCGCGGTAGTCGATGGTGTCGCCCAGGTGGTCGCTTCGGCAAGCCTGGTCGAGGGGGACATCGATTTCGACGTCGACCTCGAAAGCGCGCAGGCTACGACGCTCGATCTCGGTCGCGCCATGACGGCCTTGGAAGGTGATCCGCGACAGGACCAAAGTGGTGGACATGGAGAGGACGGGGCTCGCAGGAAAGGGTGGGCTAGACGGCTTCCGCCTCGTTTTCCTTGCGCATCTTACGCTTGATGATCTGACGCTTGACCGGCCCGACCATGTCGATGAGCAGGCGCCCGGTCAAGTGATCGGACTCGTGCTGGAGCGCGCGCGCCAGCAACCCTTGCCCGGCGAGCTCGAACGGTCTGCCGTCCAGGTCAACGGCGCGCACCTTGGCGTGGAGGCTACGCTTCACCGGCACGAAGATGCCGGGGAAAGACAGGCAGCCCTCGTCGGCCGTCTCTTGCTCGTCCGAAAGCTCGACCAGCACCGGGTTGGCGAGCACGAGCGGAGGATCCTCGGGGCCGCGGCCAGCCACCTCGGAATCGATGATGAATAGCCGCAGCGGCTCGCCCACCTGGATGGCCGCCAACCCGGCACCCTCGGCCAGGTACATGGCGTCACGCATCTCGTCAACGAGGGCACGCAGCTGGCCGTCGAACTGGGTGACCGGCGCGCAAGCCTGGCGCAGCCTCGCGTCGGGGTACCTGAGGATAGGCCGGATCGCCATGACGAATACAGGATGACATCCGGGTACAAATCAAGCAAGCGAGGCCGGTGGCGAGCGCGGCTAGCCCGTGCCAGGGCCGATGCACTCGCGTTGACAAGGCCAGACCTGGCCCGTACGTTTAGCGACGAAGGCCGATCTTTGACGCAGCTTGCGCGCTACTCCGAGGCAGAGCTCCCGACGGAACATGGACCGTTCCGTCTGGTGGTGTATCGCGTGCTCGATGGCGAGCCCACGGGCTCTCCCGCAAGCCGCGAGCATATGGCCGTGGTGCGCGGCGGGATCCGCGGCAAGGGGAACGTGCTCTGCCGTGTTCATTCCGAGTGCTGGACGTCGGAGGTAATGGGCTCGCTCAAGTGCGACTGCCGCGAGCAGCTGCGCACCGCGATGGAGCGCATAGCCGCCGAAGGCGCCGGCGTGGTGGTGTATCTGCGCCAGGAAGGTCGCGGCATAGGTCTGGGTAACAAGATCAAGGCCTACGCCTTGCAGAACGGCGGAGCCGATACGGTGGAGGCTAATCTCGCCTTGGGCTTCGCGGCCGATGCCCGAAGCTACGATATCGCGGGTACCATCTTGCGCGATCTCGGCGTGCAATCGGTTCGCTTGCTCACCAACAACCCGCTCAAGGTGAAGGGCCTGGAGGATGCGGGGGTGGTGGTGGCGGCGCGGGTGCCCCATTGGGTAGGCGAAAATCAGCACAACGCTGGCTATCTCGCGGTCAAACGGCGCAAGATGGGACATCACGACGACAGCCTCGGCTCCGCGCCCGTGGGGCGCAAGGCCGCGACCGGCGAGCACTCCTGACCTGATCGTGGCAGAAGGGGCACCAGTGGAAGGAAGAGAAGGGAATCACATGGCCTCCGTCGATGAGCTGCGCCAGGCGCTTGCACGAGTCAAGGACCCCGCTTTGCAACGCGACCTGGTCGCCACGGAGATGTTGCGCGAGGTTGCCTATGCCGACGGCAAGGCACGATTGACGATTCGCTTGACCACGCCGCTCTGCCCAGCGCAAGACCAGATCCGCTCCGCGGTGGTAGAGGCAGCCCGGTCGGTGGCTGGCGTGCAGGAAGTCGAGGTGATCTTCACCGCCGAGGTGGCGCGCAAGCTCGGCCCCCTGCCGCAACGCCTGCCCAAGGTCAAGAACCTGATCGCGGTCGCGGCGGGCAAGGGTGGCGTGGGCAAGTCTACCGTGGCGACCAACCTGGCCGCGGCCTTTGCCCTCGAGGGCACCCGGGTCGGTATCCTCGACGCCGACGTGTTCGGACCCTCGATTCCCCAGATGATGGGCGAGCCGGAGGTGCCGGCGGCCCTGGCCAGCGAGACCGCGATGGCGCCGGCGATTCATCACGGCATCAAGGTGCTATCGGTGGGATTTTTCGTCGAGCGGGGTGCTGCCGTCATGTGGCGCGGTCCCATGATCCACAAGCTGCTCACCCAATTCCTGGAAGACGTGGATTGGGGCGAGCTCGACTATCTGGTCATCGACCTGCCCCCGGGCACGGGCGATACCCAGCTCTCGCTCGCGCAGCTCGTCCCCGTCACCGGCGCGGTCATGGTGACGACCCCGCAAGAGGTCTCCGTGATCGACGTCGAGAAGGCGCTGGCCATGTGGAAGAAGGTGGAGATTCCAGTGCTCGGTATCGTGGAGAACATGAGCTACTTCGTCTGTCCCGGCTGCGGCCATCACGAGGAGATCTTCGCCCGCGGCGGCGGCCGGCGCCTGGCGGAGCGCGAGGGCCTCCCGTTTCTGGGTGAGGTCCCCATGCTGTCTTCGGTGCGTAGCCGCGGCGACGCCGGCCAGCCCATCGTGCTGGCGGAGCCGGCCTCCGCGGTGGCGCAGATCTTCCGCGGCATGGCTCGGCAGATCGCTTGCGCCCTGTCGGTGCGCAACCTCCCGGACACCGGAGCGGTCAAGCGCAGCAGCCGGCTGGCCGTGCTGAGGTAGGCGCGCTCGACCCGAAGCCCGGGGGCCGACTTGACCCCCGCCGGGCGGCCGATTACAAAGCCAAGGTAGCATGGACACCCCAGCCAAGCCCGAGCGCGAAACCGTATTCTCAGGCATCCAACCCTCGGGGGAGCTCCACCTGGGGAACTACCTGGGTGCCATTCGCAACTGGGTGCAGCTGCAAGACGCTTACCGTTGCTTCTATTGCGTGGTCGACTATCACGCCATAACGCAACCGTTCGAGCCGAGCGAGATGGCCAAGCGGGTGCGTGCCATGGCCACCGACCTCGTCGCTTGCGGCATCGACCCCGAGCGCTCGACCCTGTTCGTGCAGTCGGCGGTGCCCGAGCACACCGAGCTCGCCTGGGCCCTGTCCTCGGTAACGAGCTGCGGTGAGCTCTCGCGCATGACCCAGTTCAAGGACAAAGCCGCGCGCAATCCCGACAACGTCAACGCCGGCATCCTCAACTATCCCGTGCTCCAGGCCGCGGACATCCTCATCTACCGCGCCACCAAGGTGCCGGTAGGGGAAGATCAACGCCAGCACCTGGAGTTGACGCGCGAGATCGCACGCCGCTGGAACGCCCGCTTCGGTGATACCTTCGCGCCGCCCGAGGCCCTCTACTCGTCCACCCCGAAGATTCTCGGTCTCGACGGTCAGGCCAAGATGTCGAAGAGCGTGGGCAACACCATCTCGCTGCGCGAGGACGACGCTCAGGTCTGGGACAAGCTGCGTACCGCCGCCACCGATCCCGCCCGCGTGCGCCGCAGCGACCCGGGCGATCCCGACAAGTGCAACGTGTTCACGCTACACAAGTTCTTCTCGTCGGAGGCGCGCCGGGCCGAGGTCCGCAAGGGCTGTACCACCGCGGGCATCGGTTGCATAGAGTGTAAGAAGTGGCTGTTCGAAGGCGTGCGTGACGACCTGGCCAAGATCCGTGCTCGCCGGGAGGCTCTGCTGGCCACGCCGGACGCCATTGACACCATACTGGCCGAGGGGGCGCGCAAGGCACGCGCCGTGGCCCGGGCGACCATGACCAGCGTGCGCGCGCGCCTCGGCATCCCGCCGGCGCAACCCTGAGAGCGCGGATGACGCGCGCCGCGCTCCTCATCACGCTTCTCCTGGTCGCCTGCGCGAGCCGCGAGGGCGCGGAAAGTCCCGAGGGCGCGGTCAACCTGTTCATAGCCGCAGCACGGAGCGGCGACCGGATGGCGGTCTACCAGCGCTTTGGCCCGGCGACCCGCGGGCACATCGAGGCGTTGCTGGTCTCGAGCCACCACCAGGGCGGCCGGAGCATAGCGCGGCCCGAGGACTTCTTCTCCGTGGGATGGGCGCCCCCGGCCTGGGAGCCTGCCGGGGTGCGGACCATCCTGCGGGAGAGCGATCGGGCGGTGGTGGAGGTCTATTCCGCCGCCGGCGATCGCCATACCCTCACCCTCGTCCGCGAGGGTAAGGAATGGAAGATCGAGCTGCCCTGGGGCTAGCAAGCAGCGAACGGCTTGCCTCTCGTCGGATCAGTGGTGGCTAGGCTCGCCGTAGCTCGCGCACCACGGTCTGCTCGACCGACTCGATGTCGTCATCCTGGATTTCGATCTCGATATCGGCGAAATCGGGCATCACGAACCCCGGGTTGGTGTCGGAGGTGGTGCTCGCCCGCGGCGGTCCGCGCCGGTCACCCACCCGGCGTTCGCGCGGGAAGACACGTCGCTCGAGACCGTCGCCGCGTCGGTCGCCCGCTCGCCGATCGCGCAGGAGCTGGCGGCGTAAGCCATCGATGGAGCTCGGCACCTTGCCGAGCTTCAGGGTACGCGCGGCGCAAACGTGGCAGAGCACGACCGAGCGACGATGGAGCTCGGTCAGGCGCAGATTGTCGCGGCGCCGGTCATCGCACACGGCGCAGCTAGCGCCACGGGGCACCGGCCGCAGCTCGGTCCACTTGGCGTAGCAGCCCCAACAGCGACCGCGGCGCAGCTCGGTGACCAGGGCCCCGCACGAGCCGCACGGAATGGTAGCGCGAGCGATTTCGATGCTCATACCATGTAGGTATCGCCCCTACGCCGCCCGAGCGCAAATTTTCACACATTTGGGGCCGCCCCTGACCTCACGCTGCTGGCATCACGCTTCGTCAGGCGGCGTCTTGCGGCAGGGCGACAACCTTGGGGCGGGGCATGCCGTTGAAGCTAGTGGCGCTAGCGATGGTGTAGGCCCCGATGTTCTCGCTGTAGAGCAGGTCGCCGAGGTCCAAATCGACGGGCAGCTCCTCCGCCACCGACACCACGTCGAGCGCGTCGCAGGTGGGCCCGAAGACGGAGGCGATCTGGGTCGCACCCTTCTTGAAGGCGGTGAAGTGGTATTGGCAGTGGTCGAAGAGGACCCCCGAGTAGGTGCCATAGACGCCGTCGTTCACGTAGTAGCACTGCTTGCCGTTGCGTACGGCCTTGCCGATGATGGCCACCACCAGGGTGGCGGCGGTGGCCACCATGAAGCGGCCGGGCTCGGCGATGATCTCGATCTCGGGCCCGAACAGGCGGTCCAATTCCGAGCTCAGGGTCCTGGCCAGCTCGGCGAAGGGCCGTACGTGGCGATCGTATGGCGCCGGAAACCCCCCGCCGATATCGAGGATCTTGACCTGCCGGTAGCCTCGGCTCCAGGCTTCCTTGAAGAGCTCGTCGGCGATGCCCAGCGCCTGCACGTAGTTTTGAAAATTGGTGCACTGGCTGCCCACGTGAAACGAGAGCCCTTCCACCACCAGCCCGGCGGCGAAGGCAGCCGCGATGAGGTCGACCGCTTCGCCCGGAGAGGCGCCGAACTTGGACGACAGCTCCACCACCGAGCCCGTGTTCGGCACGTTCACGCGCAGGACCAGCCCGGCATGCGGGGCATGTCGCTTGATCTTCTCGACCTCCGCCGCGTTGTCGTAGGTGACGAGCGGCTTGTAGCGGTCGAGCTCGGCGAGGGTCTGGTCATCCTTGATCGGATTGGCATAGACGATCTTGTCCCAGATGAAGTCCTGGCGCTCGCGGGCCGGCCAGCGCTTGATGTTCTCGTGAACGATGTTGAACTCCGACAACGACGCCACGTCGAAGCTGGCCCCGGCGTCGAACAGGGTCTTCACTATGGCGGGATCCGGGTTGGCCTTGACGGCGTAGTAAGCCTGCACACGGGGAAGGTGGCGGCGAAACGCCGCATAGTTGCGCCGTATTTCGCGGTGATCCACGACGAACAGCGGTGTTCCATGCCGTTGGGCGAGTTGCCGAAGCTGCCTTTGCGCAATCACGGTGCGCTTAACATAGCGCGACCGTGGTGGGCGACCCAAGCAAGATGCGAGCAGATTCGGGAACCCTCTTCGGCTTCCCATTAATATCTCTCGGCAACATGTTCGCCGCCGATTTGCACGTGCACTCCTACCTGTCCCGGGCTACCAGCGGCGACATGGATCTCGAGCATCTGTATGCCACGGCGCAACGCAAGGGCATTGGCGTGGTCGCCACCGGCGACTTCACCCATCCCCGCTGGCGAGCCGAGCTACACGACAAACTGGTGGCGGCGGAAGGCGGGCTCTTCCGCCTGCGCCCGGATCTGGCCCGCGCCATCGACCAGACAGTGCCGCCGGCCTGCCGCTCGCCCGTCCGCTTCGTCCTGTCGGTCGAGGTGAGCAGCATATACAAGCAGGACGAGCGGGTGCGCAAAGTGCACAACCTGGTCTACGTGCCCGACTTCGAGGCCGCGGCGCGGGTAGCCGCGCGTCTGTCCCGTATCGGCAACCTGGCCGCGGATGGCCGGCCTATCCTCGGCCTCTCGGCGCGCGAGCTGCTCGCCATCACGCTGGAATCGTCCCCGCACGCGTTCCTGGTTCCGGCGCACATCTGGACGCCCTGGTTTTCGGCGCTCGGCGAGAGATTGGGCTTCGACTCCCTCGCCGACTGCTTCGGCGACTTGGCGTCCGAGGTCTTCGCGGCCGAGACCGGACTGTCATCCGATCCGGCTATGAACTGGCGCCTGTCGGCGCTCGATCGGTTGTGCTTGATCTCGAGCTCGGATGCGCACTCGCCCGACAGGCTCGGGCGCGAAGCCAGCCGCTTTGCCTGTGAGCTGTCCTTCTTCGCCATGCGTGACGCCCTTCGCCAGGGCAGCACCGGGTTCGTGGGCACCGTCGAGCTCTTTCCGGAAGAGGGCAAGTACCACCATGAGGGACACCGCGCCTGCGGCGTCAGCTTGACGCCGGCCGAGGCCGCGGCGGCCGCCCACCTCTGTCCGCGCTGCGGGCGCAAGGTAACGGGTGGGGTGGCCAGCCGGGTGGAGGCGTTGGCCGACCGCCCGGCCGGCTTCCGCCCTGCGCGCGCCAAGCCGTTCACCCATCTTGTGCCGCTGGCGGAGATCTTGAGCCAGCTCTTGGGTGCCGGTGCGAAATCGGCGCGGGTGCGAAGCTGCTATGACCGGTTGCTCGCAGGACTGGGCAGCGAGCTCATGATCCTCATGGACCTGCCCGGTCCGGATGCCGAAGCGCAGGGCATTCCCCTGCTGGGTGAGGCTCTGCGACGCGTCCGGGCGGGCGAGGTGAGGCGGAGCGCGGGCTTCGACGGCGAGTATGGCGTGGTGCGAGTCTTGGGCGAGAAAGAGGCGCGCAAGGCACGGCGGGGGCTGGAGTAGGGCGCGCGGGGAGCTTGGCGGGGGCTGGAGTAGGGCTGGAGTCGAGACGGGGTTTGCTCTAGTATCCGGGCTCACGAAGAAATCGGCCTTGGCCGCGCTCGCCCTATGGGGACATCCATGGACAACATAAAGATCCAGCTCTCCGAATCTGAAATTCCACGCCGTTGGTACAATCTGGCGGCTGATCTGCCCACGCCGATGTTGCCTCCGCTCGGTCCGGATGGCCAGCCGGTGAGGCCCGAGATGCTGGCCCCGGTGTTCCCGGACAACCTCATCGAGCAAGAGGTCTCGACGCGGCGCTGGATTGACATTCCCGAGGAGGTCCTCGACATCCTCTATCGCTGGCGGCCCGCCCCTCTACGCCGAGCGGTATACCTCGAGCGCTTGCTCAAGACCCCGGCGCGCATCTACTACAAGGACGAGAGCGTGAGCCCCGCCGGCAGTCACAAGCCCAATACCGCGGTGCCGCAAGCCTGGTACAATAAGAAATTCGGCATCAAGCGGCTGACCACCGAGACCGGTGCCGGCCAATGGGGCACGGCGCTCTCCTTCGCGTGCAATCTCATCGGCCTCGAGTGCAAGGTCTTCATGGTGCGCATCAGCTATGACCAGAAGCCCTTCCGCAAGATGATGATGCAGGTGTGGGGCGCTAACTGTGTCGCCAGCCCTTCGACGGAGACCAAGGCGGGCCGGGCGGTGCTGGCCGAGCTACCCGATACCCCGGGCAGTCTGGGCATCGCCATCAGTGAGGCGGTCGAGGCGGCGGTCAGCGATGCGACCGGACAGACCCGGTATGCGCTGGGCAGCGTGCTCAATCACGTTCTGCTCCACCAGACCATCATCGGCCTCGAGGCCAAGGCGCAGCTCAAAAAGGCGGGCGAGAAGCTCCCCGACGTGGTTATCGGCTGCGCCGGCGGGGGCAGCAACTTCGCCGGGCTAGCCTTTCCCTTCACGCAAGACAAGATCAACGGCGCCAAGATCAAGATCGTTCCGGTGGAGCCCGCGGCTTGCCCGAAAATGACCAAGGGCGACTTCGTGTACGACCACGGCGACGTCGCGGGTCTTACTCCGCTTCTGCCCATGCACTCGCTCGGGCACTCCTTCATCCCGAAGCCGATCCATGCGGGTGGACTGCGCTACCACGGCATGGCGCCCCTGGTCTGCCAAGGCATCGTGGAGGGGTTGTTCGAGCCCAAGGCCTACGGCCAGCTCAAGTGTTACGAGTCGGCCATGATGTGGGCACGCAGCGAGGGCATGATCTGCGCTCCCGAGACCAGCCACGCCATCGCGGCCACCATCGACGAGGCCATTGCCTGCCGGGAGAGCGGCGAGACGAAGGTCATCCTGTTCGGCTACAGCGGCCACGGCCTGATGGATCTGGCTGGCTACGACGCCTTCCTGAGCGGGAAGTTGACCGACTACACCCTGCCCGACAGCGAGATCCAAGAGAACCTGGCCAAGCTCGCTCACATGCCCAAAGCGCCGGCACGCAAGACCGGAAAGTGGTAGGGCCAGGGCCGAACGAATAGTCTCGTCGATCAGACGCCGAGCACCAGGACCATGCGCACGTCTTTGGTGCCGAGGGCGTTGCCCACGTCTACGCCGACGAGGGGCATGGCTACTGTGCGCAGATAGAAGCGCAGGCCAGCGCCAGCCGAGGCGTGGATGTCGCGGCTGGCATCGAAGCCGCCTTGCAGGAACGTGGGGGGCAAGAATTGGCGGCCATCGCTGCGCTGGGCGTAGGCGTAGGGAGCGCCGCTCTGGTCGTAGAGCTGGGCGGGCAAGTTACGCCACCAGATGGCGGCGGCATCGTTGAAGACCAGACCGCGTACGTCGAGCTCACGCACGCTGAAGAGGGGAAAGTGGTATTCGACCTGCGAGCGCAGATGGGTATCGCCACGGAACTGCTCATAGAGGTAGCCGCGCAGGTTGGTGCCCCCCGCCGAATTCTCGAGCCAGAAGGGCAAGTTGTCGCCGGTGATCCCGCCAACCCTCACGATCAGGTTGTGGGAGTGGAAGAACCGTATGCCGTGCTCGTAGGAGACGTTGGCCTTCCAGTAGTGGAGGTCGGTTTGGCTGCCCCAGCGTGGCGCGGCGTAATCGATGCCGAAGCCGAGAGCGTTGCCGTACATGACGGCCCGCTCGAAGGCTCGGAAATCGAAGGTAACCGTCGCGCGCGCGCTGCCCCGCCGGGCGCTTGTGGCAGCCTCGGGCAGAGGGGGCAAGAGGGCCAGGGCGACGGGATTGCCCGGATCGGGAACCGAGGAGCGCACATCGTTCTGATCCAAGCTCCAGCCCAGGGCGGTGCGCACCCGGCGCAGCCAGGCCACGCCCACGCCGAGGTCGACGCCGTAGCTGTGCAAGTTGGTGTCGCGCACCGGGGCCAGGGGCATGCCCGGGACGCTGACATTGCTGTATTCGGGGATGGTCTGCGCCTGGTACATGGCCTTCACGGTGAAGAAGGCCCACGAGCCGAAGACGGCAGGGTCCTCGTAGGCGGCGAGGGCGCCGGAGTTTGCGGTGGAGATTTGTCCGCCTATGACCCCGCGCTTGCCCAGCCCGAACAGGTTGCCGTGGGCAATGATGCCCCCCACCGAGATGTCGCCCGGAGCATAGGAAAACGTCGGCAGCGGAGCCCAAGGGAACTTCTCCTTCACCACTATGACCACCCGCACGCCAGCGCCGTGCGGCTCCCAGTAGACATTGATGTCCGAGAACAGGCCCGAGGTGTGCAGGCGCTCGCGCACCCGATCCAGGGTGTCGGCGCGCAAGTCATCGCCGATGGCTATGCCGGCGACGGAGCGCACCGTCTCTTCCGAGGTCCGTATGGCGTTCTTGATCTGGACGTCGGTTATGGTCTCGCCCACCTCGTCCTGGGCCAAGGCACGCACCGCCCCGAGCAGGCAGATCACGCTGGTGACGCGCGCAAGCTTTCGCCCCATGAGAATGACGAGTGTATCAGCCCATCCCCGCCCCGGCCGATCAAAAGCGCCAGCGGCGCGAGCCGAGCACGCCGAGCAGCCAGCGAGCCAGCGAGCCAGCGAGCCAGCGAAGCTAGGGTGCGCGATGCGTGCTGACGTAGCGGCGAGCGGCGGGCACGTCGGTATCGTCGGCCGGCGCGTTTCGCAAGAACTTGGCATAGGCCAGAGCCACTTTGGGCAGGAGCGCGGGGTTCGACCGCGCCAGAATCTCGTAGGTGATCCCCAGGTCCTTCCAGATGTTGGGCGCGAGAGCCAGCGCGCGCACGCCGGGCTGGGCGGCAATGCCCATCTCCGCGTCACCGCCACCCTTGGCGATCACGTCCTCGAGCAGGGCCAGGGCGGTGCGCGCCGCCATCGGATCGTCGCGCTGCTCGTGGCTGTAGACCAGCGCCAGGTGGGCGCGCCCGGCCTCGGTGGCGAGCACTAGCTCGCCGAGGGCGCTTTCCCAGGTACCGTCGCGCGCGCGCAGGGCGGGCAGCACATCATAGCGACCCATCGCCTTCTCATCGCGGGCCCGCCACTCGGCGAAGCTGGGGAACTCGGAGCTTTTGACCAGCGGGTGAACGAGGCCATTGGTGGCCAGCTTGTAGCCGTCTTTCCAGCTTTGATCCCAGTTGTCCAGGCGATCGATCACGACCACCGGCCGCCCGGGATTCCCGTCGAGTAGCTTCTTGATGCCCCAACCGTTGCGTCCGTAGGTTCCCGGGGGCAGGAAGAGATCGGGGTGGAGGCGGCGCTTGCGCTCGCCGTACCAGCCGATCCCCAAGAGCTCGCGATCGAGGTGGATGGTGTCGGGCCGGAGCCTTTCTACCTCGCGCAAGTAGAAGACCGATCCGGTGAGGTGATCGCCCATGGTGATGACGATGGCGTTGGGAGGCAACGAGGCGAACGCCGCGGTGACGAAGTCGGCGAGCACGGTATTGTGCCTTTGGCTGGCCTTCTGGCCGTTGGCGGCGATACCCAGGACGAAGAGCACGCATACCCCGAGCGCGGGGAGGTAGGCGGGGCAAAAGCCCGACGGACGGCTGGCGCGCAGGAGCGCCACCAGCCGTGCAAATCCGAGCCCGGCGGCAACCGCCAAGAGAGCATCGGGCGCGATGAAGAAGCGCGCGAGCACCGACAGGTACAAGCCCTGCGCGGTGGAGAGATTGGAGAGGGCGGAGAAGGCGAAGACATAGAGAAAAATGAGACCCGCCAGCCAGCCCGCCAGCCGCCGGTCGGATTTGTCCCGTCCGGGCCGCGCCAGGCCGAAGACGGCCAACCCTCCCCCTAGCCAAGCCAGCCGCGGCACCGCCAGGAAGAGCATGTGCCAAAGGGTCGGGAAGAAGGTGCCCTCCTCGACGAAGGCGCCCTCCTTGCCCGCGTGGCCCATGGTGAAGGTGCCGTAGTTGCGGCGCAGGACGTGATCGAGAAAACCGTCGAGGGTGCCGAGGTCGCCCCAGGACACCGCGGCGGGTGAGAGCGAGGCCCAGCGCAGATACAGGTAGGGGGAAAGGGCCACCAGGCCAAGGCCGATGGCCAAGGCCATCCCCTTGGCGCCGAGCTCACGCCGGGCCAGCCAGAGCGAACGAGCGCATAAGGGGCCGCCGACGAAGACGAAGGTGTGGTGGTTGCACATGGCGAGACCACTCACGCAGCAAAGGGCCACCACCAGCCCCGGGCGACGCGTGCGCTCGATGCCCAGCCAGAGGCGCAGGGCGAGGGCAACGAACATGACGTTGAGACCAAAGACTTCGGCCGAGGTCGCGTGCAGCCACGCCTCGGAGCTGGTCCCGAAGATTGCAGCTGCCGCCAAGCCGGCGGTTGGGCACCCCGTCCACGACCGCACCAGCGCAGCCAGGAGCCCCCCTGCCGCCGCCGTCGACACGGCGGATAGGAGATTAACCCGCCAGGCCGGAGAATGGCCCAGGGGTAGGGCACTAAACAGGCGCGCTAGCAGCGCGAAGAGCGGATAGCCCGGCGGGTGGGGAACGCCCCCGGTTACCGCCGAAGCAATGAGCTCGCCGCTATCGCCGCCCACGACCGACGGCGCCAGGGTCGCGAGATAGAGTCCGCAAAGCGCCAAGAAAACGGCCAGGGGCAGGAGGACGCCGGGAAGGAAGCCGGCTCGCCAACCCGCCGGTGGTGGGCTGGCCCCGGTACCAGCAACGGCCGGACTGCCGGATGCCCTGCCCTTGCGCGGAAGATCTCGGCGCCTGGCCATGCCCATGCCCCTAGCAATGCGCGGAAATCGCCCGCCCAGCCGCGCCCAGTGCTGCGCGATCTTCAACCTGCCATGGCTTTACCACGGCGCTCTTATTAGCATTTTTCGCTGGCCTTGGGGCCTGGGTTCGCTGGCCTTGGGGCCCGGGCTCGCCCAGGCGGATGAGCGCAAACCTAATCGCGGACGTGGAAGTGATCGTGAACGTGATCGTGTCGTGGTCGTCTCGTGGTCTTGGCCGTGGCGGGGCTTTGCCCAACAATGGGGGGCGCCCCATGTGTTGTGGGTCCGGCAGCGGCAAGGATCAAGGCAGCAGAATGCCAATCCCGCCATTGATATCTACTAGGAAGAGCGTTCCCTTCTTAGCTGCCTCGGCCATCATCGTGATCTTTGTCCAGTACTTTACGAGCCTCCACGCGACCTCCATGAGCGGCTGACTATCGAATGACTTGGCAAGATAAAATGCGGTCACGCTGTTCTCAACCAAGGCTCGGCGCTCTTCTGGTTTACTTCGTTGTTTGCGATCTTTGGTGATCAGAATCCATCCATTCGTCCCTACCTCAGGTATCCATTCCTTGTCTTTCTCGTTCACCGGATAATAATGGCGCAGCGCTACAACGTCTGTTCCCGGCTCCGAGAGAGCGGTCAGCATGGCCGCGTACTTCGGGGACAAGCAATTGTCCAAGAAGTACTTCAAGCAGCTAAGCCCTGCTGGAACCTCTCAGCAGCGCGTACCTCTTCAAGGGGGATCTCAAACCATCGTGCCACCATCTCTGCGGTGTCTCCTGCCTCTAAGGCAGAGTGGATCGCATAGGTGGGCACGTGTCCGCTCTTGGTCAGGGGGGCCCCGAAGGAGAACTCAGGGTCTGCGAAAATCGGCTGATCCTTGCCCAAGGGCCACCATCTGGACGCATCTCCAAGCTTGTCATAGTCAATTTGCCGGATATACCTAGCCAGGACGCTAGCAAAAACCGCTTGGTTATCGACCACGTCCAACATGCTGTTGGTCGCCTTATCTTTATGAGCCAGCGTAGCAAAAATCTTCCGGCCATCCGTCTCGAATCTTCGCACGGCGAACGGGTGATGGTGGCCAAACAGAGTTACCGCCTGCTTTGCCGCCTCGTGAATCGTTCTCATCTTGACGCCCTGGTCAAGAAACGACTTCACAAACAAAACCTCGATCAGATCCAAGAACGTGAGCGAGGGACCATGATCGTCTTCCCTGGCAATGATCGGCCCAAGTTTGCCGGATGCGGATAGCCAATGCTTCAGCCGCCTGGTGCGGATACCGGCAAACGCCGCGACTTCGCGCGGGCTATAGATGCCAGTTCCAATGGTGCCCACGGTCTTCGTCTCCCTACGCGGGAGTATACCAAACCCAAGATTTCCGCAATAGCCGCCCCTCGTCTGCCGCTATGGCCCGCGTCCGCAGTGCGGGCACGTCCCCTGCGGCGGCAACCTGCCGGCGTAGACATCGACAACCGGCACGTCGCATAGCTTGGCGATCCGGCCAGCAAGGCTCCGGTGCTGTCGAAGCGTCGCGCCAGCCCGCACCCGCCGCAACGTCGCGCGCTTTGCTCGTAGCGCCCGCGCGAGCATGCGCCACGTTCCCACGCGAGCGTGCAGGTAATGGAGCGCGGCCAGAATGCGCGCGCTCCTCTCGCGTGAGAGGAGGCGAAAGTCGCCGCTTGGGCATTTACGCCGCCACCTCGCCAAGTCATTGGGCAGCTCGGCCGGGAGGTGAATTGCTGGGCAAAGCCACCGAGCTCTCCGCGGGGGTTCTAAAGGACCCTCTCAGGGTCCTTTTGATAATAAACTGGGACGCCGATGACCTTACTCTTCATGGCCGCTGCCTTCCTGATCGGATCGTTCCCCACCGGGGCCTTGGTGGCGCGCGCGAAGGGCATCGACTTGCGCAAGGTGGGCAGCGGTAACATCGGGGCGACCAACGTCGGCCGCGCGCTCGGCAAGGGTTGGGCAGCCCTGGTGCTGGTGGTCGACGCAGGCAAGGGAGCGCTGCCGGTCCTGCTCGCGCACCGGCTTTCCGCCCAGGCCTGGCTGCCGGCCCTGGCGGGCATCGCCGCGGTGCTCGGGCAAGTATTCTCGGTCTTCCTGCGCGGCCGCGGGGGCAAGGGGGTTGCGACTTCGCTGGGGGCTGGGCTGGCCCTGGCGCCGCTGCCCGCCGTATCGTGCCTGGGCGTTTTCGTCGTGGTCTTTGCCGGCTGCCGCATCGTCTCCCTGGGATCCCTGGCGGGCCTCGCCTCGTTCTCGGTCTTCCTGTGGCTCTATGGTCTCGCCAGCCTGCCCCGCTTCGCCTTCGGCATCGCCACCCTGGCTCTGGTCACGGTCCGCCACAAGGACAACCTGCGCCGCCTCATGGCCCGGCGCGAGCCCCGGCTGTGAGGGGAGACGCGCCAGGATTGCGCACTCGGTGGGGTAGTGGCAGTGTGCGTGCATGTCCAGCACCATCGAGCTCCCGAATGTCACCGCGGTGGCCAAGGCCAACATCTACTTTGGCGGTAAGGTCGTAAGTCACACCCTCAAGCTGCCTGGCGGCGCGAAGAAGAGCCTCGGCCTCATCTATGCCGGCGAGTACCACTTCGGCACCGACGCACCCGAGACCATGGAGATAGTGGCCGGCCGCTGTCGGGTGAGGCTCGACGGCAGCGAGGAGTGGAAGGAATACGCCGTGGGAGCTTCGTTCAAAGTGCCGGGCAAGAGCGGTTTCACCATCGGCGTGTCGGCTGACATCGCCGAGTACGTGTGCTCGTTCGGATGAGCGTGGGCTGACCCGACGGGGGCGCAGGGTCCTTTTCTCAACGCGTGGGCGCAGGCGGGCTCTGCCCGGCTGCGCTCGTCGCGGGGGATCTAAAGGACCCTCTCAGGGTCCTTTTCCTAATGCGTGGCTGGCGAGGGGCGCATACCCGCCTCGCGCAGCAGGCGGCGATCCGCTTCCACGTCCGGGTTGCCGGTGACCAACAGCTTGTCGCCGAAGAAGAACGAGCTCGCGCCGGCAATGAAGCAGAGCACCTGGGCTTCGCGCGACATGCTCTTCCGCCCGGCCGAGAGCCGCACTTGCGCCTTGGGCATGAGAATGCGGGCGGTGGCGATCATGCGCACCACGGCTAGCGGATCGACGGGGGGTTGATGTGCGAGCGGAGTTCCGGGTACCGCGACCAAGGCGTTGATGGGCACGCTCTCGGGCGGGGGCTCGAGGCCGGCGAGGGTGGCCAGCATGGCACAGCGATCGTCCACCGACTCACCCATGCCAATGATGCCGCCGCTGCAGATCTTGATGCCCGCCTTGCGCACCCGCGCCAGGGTGGCCAGCCGATCGTCGTAGGTGCGGGTGGTGATGATGGAGGGGTAGAATTCTCGTGAGGTATCGAGGTTGTGGTTGTACACGGTCAGCCCGGCCTCAGCCAGACTCTCCGCCTGCTGGTCGGTCAGCATGCCGAGGGTGATGCACGCTTCCATGCCCAATGCCCGCACGGCGCGCACCATGGCCAAGATGCTCGCGAAGGCCTCGCCGTCCTGCGCGTTGCGCCCTGCGCTGCCCATGCAAAACCTGGTGGCGCCGGCTGCCTGGGCCCGCTTGGCGGTCTCCACCACCTCGTCGAGAGCGAGCATCTTCTGGCGGGGCACGCCTGAGTCGTAGTGGCTGGATTGCGGACAATAGGCGCAATCCTCGGGACAGCCACCGGTCTTGACGGAAAGGAGAGAGCAGAGCTGAACTTCGTTGGGCTCGTGATGCTGGCGGTGCACGCCCTGGGCACGAAAAACCAGGTCGGGCAGGGGTAGATCGTGGATGGCGCGCACCTCGGCGAGGCTGTACTTCGGCATGGGCGAGACTCAGTTGATCTTTCTTAGCACGACGAGCACGCGCAAAGTCAGGCCAATGGCCTCGGCCACGTCCTTCGCGTCCTTGCTCTTGATACTGGGCTTGGCCGGCGAACGCGAAAGGGCGCTCTCGCCTTTCACCGGCATGCCGGGATACCACAGACCATCGACACACTGGCGCGAGCGCAGGTAGGCTTCGGCGGTGCGCACGCCCGAGTTTTCCTTGCCCAGCCCGATGCTGGTGATGGTATCGAGCGCGTCCAGCGCATCGGTGAAGAAGCGAGGCTCGCTGAGAGCTTCCCAGTGCGACGGAGCCTTGCGATCCTCATAGCGATCGGGTTGCAGGAACCTGGTGGCCAGGAGCTCAGCCGCCCGACGCGCTTCGCGCGAGCCGCGACGTTCCTTCGCCGAGGCGAAGGCGCGCAGCACCATGCCGGTGACGAGATGGCTCGAAGGGCGCGCCGCCGAGTCGGTGCGAACACCGCGCCAGGCCCACCCCCCGTCGTCTTGGCGCAAGGACAAGAGGAAGCGGAAGCCCTTTTCGACACGCGCGTCGCCCTCGAAGCCGCTCCGGCACAGGGCCGCGAGCGCCCACCCGTGGTAGTGCAAGGCGACCACCTTGCCGCGACTCTTCGGGCTTTCGCCCAGGACCAAGTCGCCAATACCGCCGCCCGGCTCTTGCGAGGCGAGGATGAACTCAGCGGCCTCGCTCAGATGGTGAGCCACTTTGCTGTCCGGCTCTAATCGCATTCCGAGGTCGGCCAGTCGATCGAGGGCGCGAATCGTGGCGAGGCAGCGCGAGAACTTGGGACCGCCGAGCGCCTTTTCCGCGGCCTTCGGGGCAAAGCTGCCATCATCTTCCATGCGCCGGAGAAGTGCCTTCACCTCGGGGTACTTGGCGATCTCGTCCGCACTCGGCGCCTCGCTGTCGTCGATCAGATCGCGACGCACCCGGGCGAGAACGCTGGGCGTACCTTCGCGCAGAAGGCGCGGAATAGGGTCGCTCGCCAGACGGGCACGCCAACCGGATAGAGCACGAGGCGGAGGCTGGGCCACGGGCGGCGAGGAAGCGAA
Organism: uncultured delta proteobacterium; assembly: GCA_963849735.1. GTDB lineage: Bacteria > Myxococcota_A > Polyangia > Fen-1088 > Fen-1088 > Fen-1118. The sequence goes on along the minus strand of CAWKJE010000073.1, from coordinate 93,971 downwards.
CAGATTCGGACGGTTGGTGTCGGCTGCCAAGATGCCTGCATTATATAGATTCGCTGGACGTCCGTCCGGAGTTCTCGTCCCCGTGCCAAGCTCACGCCTCCGACGCACGCGGCCAGATACCGGCTCCATCGGCTGGCGCCCATGCGGCGCGGGCAGCACCTTCCCCGGGGTCGATTGGTGAGTTGGTGGATTGGCCGGTTGGTCTGTTAGGCGCTGCGGCAACAAACGGGCTCTCCTTGCATGGCAACTACAACTAGGTCTGGCATGCCCCACGGCCTGGCGGTACAACAATGAGACCGTCAACTGCCTGTCTGGTTGGGGCTAGCAATGGACGACAGCGAAAGACCGTCAAAGCGAGACGCCTTCCTTGCACTGCTGCGAGCGGGGTGGGCTTCACTGCATCTCGACGCCCGCAGTGCGGGAGTGGTCGTGCCGGCGCCGTTTGCTTCGCAAGCGCACCTGGTACTCCAGTACGGACGGAATATGCCAATCCCGATCGCCGATCTCGAGGTTACGGACGCCGGGGTCAGCGCGACCCTTTCCTTCGCCCGCATTCCCCACCGCACTTACGTGCCCTGGTCGGCGGTGTACGCCGTGACCTGCACGGATGGCTGTGGCGTTCTCTACGGCGAGGATATCCCGCCCGAGGTCGCCTTGGCGGCGCCGACTGACCAGGGCATGGTAGAGCTAGGGGTCAATCGGCGAGCGCGGCACTCCGGCTACGGCATTGGCCAGGGAGGCGCCCCAGCAAGGGCCCCAACAGACGATGAAGTGGAGCCCTGGCTGCACGCGGTTCCCCCCGTCGCCGATGACATGCCCATGCACCTGCACTCGCGGCGGCGCCGGCCCCAGCTACGCGTCGTGAAATGACCATCTTCCCGCGGCGCGACCCGGCCCCGTCACCTGGGCAGACGCAGGGTGGCCCACACGGGTCGAGCAAGACTTTCGTAGCTTGTCCTTGACGACGGCCCACGCAAGGACAAGGATTCCCCGGCCGTATGGTCAACTCAGAGTCCTTCGTTGCCGACATCGAGATCAAGAACCAGGAATCCTTCCGGGGACTCCTGGCGTCCGGGTATCTGGCTGCCTTGGCCGGCGAAGGTGCGAGCATCTCCGATCTGCTGAGGCTCGAGGCCAAGCTCGCGATCGAGTCGATCGAAGCAGCAGCTATCTGGATCGTCGACAGCGATTCTCTCGACATGAAGATCATGCTCGGGACACAGTGCGGGGTCCACGCCCGCCAGTTTGGTCGGCTGCAAGATCGATTGGCGGCGCTCGGTCTTGCGCATGGCTCGTACGATCCGCGCCAGGGCGGGTATTCCAAGTTATTCGCCTTCCTGCGTTCCCTGCAGACCAATGAGGAGCGCGCAGCGGCCGGCCTCTTGACGCTCGGGGGAGCCGCCGTGGCTCGCCTGGAAGCCTTGCTATCCGTATGCGAGTCCAAGGGTGACACGGATACGTGGGCTTTGCTCCGCGACGACCTGCTCCCTGACGAGCGCCGCCGAGTGGATCAAGGGCGCGACAGGCTCGTGCTGCTGACCAGCGCCGAGGACGGTCAGGCCCGCGCGCGGCGAGCCGTCCACAAGACCATCGAGCTCCTGGGCGAGATCTTCGAGCCCACCGCATTGCGGCGCCTGCTGGGGCGCCCGCGCAAGTGATGGCGATGCTAGGGTTCGCGGGCAGCCCAGACGGCTCGCGACCTCACCGGCCTCGGCGCCGACCACCGGCGGCTTAGATCGGGCTGACCTCCGGGGGAAGTTACCGGGCGGCCTTAGGCTGCCTCGACGTCACAAATCACCGCCGTGATATTGTCGCGGCCTCCGCGCTCGTTGGCCAGGTCGATGAGGCGACAGGTGGCGCTCTCGCGCTCGCCCTGGAGCAAGGTGTCGAGCTCGCCATCGAGCAAATACCCGTGCAGCCCGTCCGAGCAGAGCATAAAGCGGTCACCGGGGTGGACTTCCAGGTCGAAGGTATCGACCTCGACGTAGTCCTGGTGTCCCACGGCGCGGGTGATGACGTTCTTGCCCGGAGAGTTGGCCGCCTCCTCCGGGGTGATAAGACCGAGCTTGAGACGAAAATTGACTAGGGTGTGATCCTCGGTGAGCTGCGAGGCTTTGCCGCCGCGACACAGATAGACGCGACTGTCGCCCACCTGGGCAATGAAGGCCGTGCCGGCGCTGATGAGGAGTGACGACAAGGTGCTGGACATACCCCGCTGGCGTGGGTCCTGCTGTCCCATGCCGAAGACCATGTAGCAAGCGGATTGCACCGCGTTTTCGAGTAGGCGGCGCACGAGATTCGAGCTCTCGGGGCTCGGGTGAGCGCTGTGGGTGCTGAGGGTCTTGCGCCAACGCTTGACCCAGGAGTGCACGAGCTCCACCGATTCAGCGCTCGCCACCTCGCCCTTGGCGTTGCCGCCCACACCATCGGCCACGACGTAGAGGGCGAGCTCGTCGTCGAAGAGTAGACTGTCCTCGTTGTGCGGACGCCGCCGGCCCACGTCCGACTTGCCGAACGACACGATTCGCATGGGCTCGCCGATGATAGTACTACAGATCCGCAAACCCCGACATAGCGAGCCGCGCTTCCCTCGCCTCTCGATACGTCCTTGCGCGGGGCTTCTGGGTGGCTTCTGGGGCGATTCCTGCCATTTACCGCCCGGCGTGATAGACTAGTGGACAAATGCCTGCCGAGGGAAACGATCCCGCGCTTCCCTCGCAATTCGGGCGCTACACCCTGGTCGAGCGCCTGGCTACGGGGGGCATGGCAGAGGTCTTCAAAGCGAAGATCGTTTCTGGCCATGGCTTCGAGAAGCTGCTCGTCATCAAGCGCATCTTGCCCAACCTGGCCGCGGACAAGACCTTCGTTGCGATGTTCATCGACGAGGCCAAGCTCACCGCCCAGCTGGTCCATCCCAAGATCGTGCAAGTCACCGATTTCGGCGAAGAGGGCGGCCAGTACTTCATCGCGCTCGAATTCGTCGACGGCTTCGACGGCCTGGCCCTCCTGCGCGCCGCCGCACAGAGGCACGTGAGGCTGCCGCTGGCCATCAGTATGTTCATCGTTGCCGAGGTCCTCGATGCGCTCGACTATGCGCACAACGCCAAGGACGGCGATGGCAGGCCCATGCACCTGGTCCATCGTGACATCTCGCCCTCTAACGTCTTCATCTCTCGCCGCGGAGACGTGAAGCTTGGGGATTTCGGGATCGCTCATGCGCAGGAAAGAGAGTCGAAGACCCAAGCGGGAACTTTGAAAGGGAAGTACGGCTACATGTCGCCCGAGCAGGTGAGTGGCGGCGATATCGACAGCCGCAGCGATCTATTCGCGATCGGGATCGTGCTCGCGGAGATGATCATGGGCAAACGCCTCTTCTTCGCCGCGAACGATCTCGACGTGCTCCTGATGGTGCGCGACTGCCGCCTGGAACGTTGGGAAAAGTACGGCCAGGGCGTGCCCGCTGCCCTGGAGGCCATAGTGCGCAAGTCGCTGGCCAAGGGCTTGGAAGAGCGGTTTCAGAGCGCGGCCGAATTCCGCAAGGCCCTCGAGGATCTGCAGTTCAGTCTCGGCGTACGGGTAGGTCCCTCGGACATCGGCCTGCTGGCCGCCGACCTGTTCGACAGCAGCGACGACGCGCTCGCGCGCTTGAGGGAGCACGCGCGCAAGTGGGAGCTCCCGCAGGAGCCTGGCGCAAGCGCGGTGCCTCCCCCGTTACCGGGACGGGCCAGGCTGTTATCGGACACTCAGGGGCACGCCGTGGCCCACCCAGCGACCACTGACTCCTTCTCGGCCGAGGTGGGCAGCGCCCTGGACGACGCTTTCGCCGGCGCCGTCTCGCTGGTCGGGCTCGATCAATACCAGACCCCGGGCTCCCAGCCGCGTGCCCACCCCCCGCCCGAGCCCAGCAAGCTAGAACCCCTGCCCGGGCCAGGCGGCGCCTTCCCCGCCGTGCCGCCACCCGCGCCGGGCGCGGTGTCGGACAACCGGGGCGAGCTTACTCTGATCTCGCCCATGCGCGCCCTCGCGGATCTGAGCGTGGCCGCGGAAACCGGCCTACTGCGGATAGTCAATGGAGCGCAGACCAGGGACGTCTATCTCGTGCGCGGCGCCCCCGAGTCGGTCAATGCCAACCTGGGCGGAGACCGCTTCGGCGAGTATCTGGTCACCCGGGGATTCCTCCGTCCGAGCGACCTCGAGCGGGCGCTGGCCGAGATGGGCCATTTTGGCGGCAAGCTCGGCGGAGCTTTGGTCGGGCTTGGCTTCATGCGGCCGCTCGACGTCTTCCGCCTGCTGGCGCAGCAGGTACGCGAACGGATCATCGAGCTCTTTGCCTGGACCGAAGGCGCTTTCGCCTACTACCGCAACCTGCGCAACCCGACCCAGGCGTTTCCCCTCGGCCTCAGCAGCTTCGAGATCCTAGGAGCGGGGGCCGTGGCCCTCGGCCACGACTTCCTCGCGCCACGTCTCGAGCCGCTGATGGATTTTCGTCCGCGGGCGATGCCGAATCCGCGCATCAGCCCCGAAGCCTTCCGGCTGGGGCCCACCCCGCGCAAGGTGCTGACTCTCCTCGATGGGCAGCTGACCTTGCGCGCATGGTCGGAGCGCTTTGCCTCGGCCGAGGAATTGCTCACCTTCCACCGCACCCTGTACCTCCTGGTCGAGTGCAGCATGGCCCAGTTCGAGTAGCTGGGCCGAAGCTTCAAGCGCGCCGAGCCCAAGCTGGCAGCGGTGCCTCGATGCGCAGGAGCTGCCGGCTGGTGGGATGCACGAAGGCGATCGATCGGGCGTGAAGGTGAAGGCCACCGTCAGGTTGCGCGGCCGCGCCATAGAGGGTATCGCCCAGCACGGGAATGCCGAGGTAGGCGAGATGAGCCCGTACCTGGTGGGCTCGGCCATGGGCGAGGCGAGCCTCGACGAGCGTGGAGCCCGCCCGGGGCTCGACCAGGATAACCTCGGTTCGCGCCGGCAAAGGCTGGCGGCCCGAGCCGAGCACCACCTTGGCGCCGCGCCGGCCCCGGCGACCGATCGGACATTCCACTACCCAGCTGTGCGGGGCCGCCCCGACGGCCACGTATGCCTTGGGCACCGTATCTGGCCCGGGAAAGCTGCCCGCGGCCAGAGCGGCATATACCTTCTCGCAGGACGGCGCTGACAGGACCTCGCGCAGGCGATGCCACACTTCGCGACTGCGAGCGGCGACAATGACCCCCGAGGTCCCGATATCGAGGCGGTGGCCTAGCCCACCCTCGCGCGGATCGGGCGAGGCGCCGCCACACTCGGGGTAACGCGCCACCAGAGCACTCGCGACCGTCGCCCCGTCGCCACGCCGCAGCGGGTGGGAGGGAATGCCGGAAGGCTTGGCCACCGCGACTATGGCCGCGTCGGCATAGAGGACGGGGAGCACGAGCTCGGGAGTTGGCTCGAGCACGCCCGCAGGGCGCGTGGTCTCGGCGAGCTCAACTCTCTGGCCGGCCTGCAAGTGGTCCGATTTCTTCGCGCCTCGGCCATCGACGCCGATCAAGCCGGCGGCCATGGCCCGACGGGCAGCGGCGGTACTGGGGAAGAGATGGCGGCCAACCAGGGTATCGGCGCGCAGCCCGGCTTCAGCCGGAGCAACGATGAACCAGGCAGAGGTGGCTTGTTCGGGATCGCTCTTCACGGTCAGCCTGACCGCTTGCCGTGCGTCGGCTTCCGGGCGGCGGGTGGGGAGACCCTGGGCTTGCTCTTGGCGGCTGCTGTGGCCGGTCTGCCGGTCGGTCGGCCTGCCTTGCCGGCGGAGGGGGATGGGCTCCGGGCCGGAGCGGTCTTGCCGCTCCGGGGCGGATCTCTCAGGGCCAGGACGGCCCTGCGCGCGGGGAGCCCGGTCACTTTGCCGGTGATCTCCCGGGGCAGCTCGGGAGTGGGAGAATACACGACGATCTTCTGTCCTTCCCCGAGCTCGGAGGCCGCCGACAAGCGATTGATGCGCGCCAGATCGCCGGGCGATAGACCGTAGCGCTTGGCGATCTTGCCCAGGGTGTCGCCCGCGCGCGCCGAATAGAACAGCCGTGTCTTGCCCCGGCGAGCCGCCTCGAGCGCCAGGAACTCCTCCGAGCCGAGGGTTACCACGCGCACCTTGTCGGGATCGAGCAAGACCACACCCTCGCGATCGAAGCCTTCACGAATGAAGAGCTGCAAGATCAACTTGGGCTGCAGCTTGGCATCGGGGTCGATGTTGTTCCAGGTGACGATGTCGTCGGGCGTGACATCGAATACCTGCGCGATGTCGGCCAAGGTGTCGCCATCGCGGGTACGATAAAAGACGCGCTCACGTCCCTGGTAGGCGAAGGCGCGATCAGGGACGGCGACCAGAATGACATCGTCGGCGTCATCGCCTTTCGCGGTGGGGGCGGGCGCGGGAGCCGGCGTAGTCCGGGCGGGAACCAGGATAGTCATGCCTGCCCTGAGCTCAGCCGGATCCGTGACACCGTTGATGCGCTTGAGCTCGCGCAAGGAGCTCCCGCGCGACCTGGCCGCGTCGTCGAGGGTTTCCCCGAAACGCAACACGACGGCCTGCAGGTGCTCGCCCCCGCGTATGTCCCCGGCGGCCTTGGCGAACAAGCTGCCCGACCCGATGGGAACGCGCAGGATCACCGACGACCGATCGGGTGGCACACGACCGCGCAGATACTCGGGATTCAGATCTTCTATGACATCAGGTCGGGCACCGGTGGCCCGCGCCAGGGCAGCGAACGACGTGCCCGAGGGCACCTCGACCCGATCGTATTCCCAAGCCGGGTCCGGGGCGATGTCGGAGAAGCCGAAGGTCTTGAGATTGTGCCCGACCAGCGCCACGGCCAGGATCTTGGGCACGTAGAGCGTGGTCTCCCACGGCAATCCCGCCTCGTGCCGGGCCAGCTCCCAGAAATCGTTGGTGTTGAAGCGGGCGATGGCGCGCAAGATCGCGCCGTAGCCGGCGTTGTAGGCGGCGAAGGCGAGCGGCCACGAGCCGAAGCGCACATAGAGGTCCTTGAGCAGACGGGCAGCGGCTTCCGCCGAGCGCTCGGGGTCGCGCCGGGCGTCCACCCAATGGCTGACCTCGAGCCCATACGCCCGCGCCGCGCCGGGAATGAATTGCCACACGCCGCCCGCGCTCTTGTGCGATGTGGCAGACGGATCGAAGCCACTTTCCACCATGGCGAGATAGATGAGGTCCTTGGGCAGGCCTTGATCCTCCAGATGGCGCTCGATGATCGTGCGGTAGCGTCCCATCCTGCGCAGCCAGACCGTCATGATGGCCTGGCCTTTCGGATCGTCCTTGAAGAACTCCAGGTAGCGGATGACCTGCGGCTCCCAGCGAACCGGTAGGTCGGGCAAGGACAGCTGGCTGAGCCACGCCTGGGTCGGCTGGAGCGGCGCGGCCTGGGCGGCACGCTCGGGGCTACGCAGCGCACGGGGAACATCGCCAGTGCCGCCCCAATGACCCTCGAGGCCGGGGGGCAGAGGCTTGGCGGCGTCGTCGGGGAGGGCGGAAGGGACGAAGCCATCACGGGAAAATGACTCTTCCTCGAAACGGCGCAATGCGCGTAACTCGGGTGATTCCGAGTCGGGCTCGTCCACCGCCACCCCGCGGACTGCCTTGCGTTCGGCGGAGCTCTCCTTGCCAACGGGCGCCTCGTCCGGCAAACCGCGGGCCCGGGCTGGCTCGGCGTCGCCTGCCTCGGCCATGCCTGCCGCTGCGGCAAGGACGAAGATTGAGGCGACAAAATGGGCGGGCCGGGGGGCCATGAGACGGGATCGTAGCGGAAGACGCTCGGCGGGCCAAATTTGATATCGCGGGTGGGACAAAGAACGCAGGCCCGGGAGTCGCCCGCCCGGAGGGCTCGGGGGCAGGGGCGCGGAGCCAGAGACGGGGATGAGGCCAACGGATTTTGCCACGGCCAGGCCACGATCATGTTTGCGTTTGTGGCCCGGGGAAGGGAGGGAGCTAGGGTTGCCCGTGACTTGGGCGGATGGTGATGGTATAGGGAACAAGCATGGGCCTAGGCACCGGCGAAATCGTCCTCATCATTCTGGTGGTCATGATTGTGTTCGGCGCGAGCAAGCTGCCTCAGCTGGGCGATGGGCTAGGCCGCGCCATCAGGAACTTCAAGCGCGCGGTGCAAGGGGGAAGCGAGATCGAGGTTGCCGCCAAGAAGCCCGAGATCGACCCCAGCGGCAGAGCGGAGAAAACGGAAGCGGCCGGACCGGGAACCCCCAATAAGGCCCCCTGAACCGGCGCCGGGGCACTAAAGATCCGGGGTCCAGAAGATCCGGAGTCCGGAACATCCTGAGTCCGAGAGATCGCTCCTGACGCAGCGGCATGGCGAGGCGTGAGCCGGTGCGGAAGATCGCTCTTGACGCAGCGGCGGGGCGAGGCATGATGGCGGCATGACGATTCGCACGATCAAGCGCTACTCGAACCGCAAGCTGTACGACACCCAGGATTCGCACTACGTGACTCTCCAGCAGATCGCCGGTCTCATTCGCAACGGCGACGAAATTCGCGTGGTCGACAAGACGACGCAGCAGGATCTGACCGCTGCCACCATGGCCCAGATCCTTTTCGAGGAGGAGAAGCGGGGTCCCAGGCTGCCGGTCGAGGGACTGCGTCGCATTATTCGAAGCGGTCTCCCGCAGCACTAGAGCTGCCCGGGCCGGCGGGCGGTTGGGGCGGGTTGGAGCAATTGGAGCAGTTTGGAGGGCGGGAGCGGCGGGAGCGCTTGTGCCGAGTTTGACCAGCGGCCCGTGGTCCCGTAGGTTGTCGCGGACATGTCGGCCGCAGTCGCGGGGATGCTGGTTGCAGGGTTCTTAGCCCTGGTCGCTAGCGTAGCGTTGCTCACAGCTTATCGCGTTGAGCGCTTTGTGGGCACGCGCTACCTGAGGCGAAGCACGACCGTGCGCTCGCTGCGCCTGGCTCCCCTGGTGGCGCTCGCAGTTACCGCGGTCGGTTTCATCCTCCTCTTGGCTACTCGGCAGACCCACCGGGCCATCGAAACCGTGGCGGTGGTGCTGGCCCTGGGCGGACTCCTGGCGGCCATCCTGTTCCTTCTGCTCCGGTTTTTCTCCGTCTTCACCACGGTTTCCACCGTGGGGGTGATGCTGGGCGTGGCCTCGCTGGTAGTGGTCTTGTCGGTGACCAGCGGCTTCGAGCGCGAGTTCCAGGACAAAGTGCAAGCGGTGAACGCTCACCTGATCGTCACCTCGTATGGCATAGAACGCGACGTCGAGGAGACCGACCGGGAGGCCGACAGCGTGCGGCAGAGACTAGCCGGCATGCCGGGCTTACTGCGCATGTCGCGTTTCAGCTTCACCGCGGGCGAGGTGATGATCGGAAAGATAGGCGCCAACCTGAAAGGGGTGGAGCTTTCCGACGGTGTCCCCGAGCTCCGGCGGGCCATGGTCGCGGGCTCGCTCGACGATTCTGGCTCGGCCCGCGACTTGCTCGACGCTGCCCGGACGCCCGGCCGGCGAGCCGTCCCCCGCGTCCACCCCGACGTCGATTCCGCCCACCCCGACGACCCCGGCAACAATGACCAACATGACCGGCCGGATTGTCCTCGGAGCCGAGCTTGCCCATCGGGTCCACGCCGCCGTGGGCGATTGCATTCAGGTTCTGGTACCGTTCTCGGGCGGGTTCGAGTCGGTACCGAGCGCCTACCGCTTCCGCGTGGTCGGCATTTCCTCGTTTGGCTTTCAGGAATACGACGCCCGCTTGGCTTTCATCCCGCTCGAGGATGCCAAGCGCCTGGGCAATGCCCGCCAGTCGATATTCGGTGTCGAGCTGCGCTTCACGAGCGCCATGCAGGCGCTGGCGGCCGAGAGCAAGGTCGAGGAGCGCTTGGGCTCCGAAATGCGGGTCATCGATTGGAAGACGCTCAACAAGAACCTGTTCACCGCGCTCGCCATGCAGAAGCTCATAATCTCGCTATTGCTGGTGCTCATCATCGTGGTGGCCGCGTTCAACATCCTGGCTTCCCTGACCCTGGTAGTGCTGTCCAAGGTGCGCGAGGTGGCGATCATCGCGTCCATGGGAGCAAGGGCGGGGACCCTGCTGCGCATCTTCCTGGTATCGGGCGGGGTGGTCGGCTTCGTGGGCACGGGCTGGGGCATCATTTACGGCCTTGCCCTATGCGGCCTGGCCTCGCTCTACGGATATCCCCTGGATCCGAAGGTGTATCTCATCGCCAAGCTGCCGGTCGAGGTATCGGGCACGGAGATCCTGCTGGTGGCCGGCGCAACCCAGATCATATGCCTGCTCGCGACCCTTTATCCCGCGTGGCGAGCCTCGCGGCAGCAAGTGGTCGAGGGCCTGAAGTACGTCTGATCTCGGACCAGGCCACCACCTCGGGCGCAACGGCCGGCGAGACGCGCGCCGGGCGGTCACGCTCCCCTCGGTAGCCGAAGCGGTGCTTCAAGTTGTTGATGGGCTTTTCGAACCCGTGCCACGACAGCGCGGCGACGGCCAGGGTGATGACTAGCCCGACGAGGGTATTGGTGATGGTGTAGGTGCCGAAGTACCTGCTCGACCAGGCCAGGCAATTGGGATGGAAGAGATAGAGCCCATAGCTGATCTGGCCCAGATAGGCCAGCGGGGGCAGGGCCAGCACGCGGGCATACCAGCGCTGTGGCTCCTGCCAAAGCGTGAGCACGAGCGCCGCCGTGGCCAGCCCCAAGGCCAGGGGACCGAGGGTTGCGTAAGCTACGCCGATCCCGGGCCGGCCGAGGTAGAAGCGGCGCAGGTAGAGCGCGAAGAACAGGACGGCGAAGAGCCCAAGTGCGCGCAACCGGCCGGCAGTCATGCCCAGGAAGCTTCCGGTGCGGTCGATGATGGCGGTGGCAATGCCCAGGCCCAGCAGATCGAATTGCATGGGCGACAGCACCCAGAAATCGCGCGCCGACCCAGCGCGATAAACAGCGTAGCGTGCGAGGGCGACCGCGGCGACGACTCCGACCAGGATGCGCACCAAGGCACGCGGGCTGACCAGCAACACCACGATCGGAGCGAGCAGATAAAAGTGCTCTTCGACGGCCAGGCTCCAGAAATGCCCCTCGCGAACTTGCTCCATGCCCAGGACGAACGAGCGGACGTTGGTCAGGTAGCCTAGATGCCAGGGCAGGCAGTCATGCGCCACCTTGTCTGGCCAACCCGCGAGAAACATGGGCAGGGCCAGCAGGGCGATGAAAAGATAGTAGACCGGGAAAATGCGCAGGGCTCTACGGAGGTAGAACCTGGCTAGCTTGCTCCCCAGGCGAGTGCGCTTTTCGGCCTTGAGATCGAGCAGAATGCCGCCAATCAGGAAGCCCGATAGCACGAAGAAGACCGGCACCCCGAGGAAGCCGAAGCGGATGATGGGCCAGTTCGCCCAAGGGCTGCGCTGCAAAGCGTGGAACAAGAAGACGAACAGGAAGGCCGCGAAGCGGAGGCCATTGAGAGCACGGTTGTGAGGCACGGGAGTAGCCATGCGGTTGTGGGGTACCAGAGTGGCCGTGGAGGCAACTGGTTTTTGTATTGCCGGTTTTCGGCCGGTCGACTTCACCAGTCCCGAGGGGAAAGAGCAAGTCCCCTGTAACGGCCGTAATCCCGCGACCCTGCGGCCCCGCGGGAAAGATGGCCAAGCGGCTGGGCGCCGGCGATGTCTAGGTACGGCCTTTGTCTTCACCCAGCGGGCGCTTCGTCCCGCTCAAGACCAAGGTCTACGCCTGGTTAGACCGCCCCGGTTAGACCATGGTCCCGCGCCTTCACCCGGAAGGGTCAGGGTGGAGCAGGCGTGGCTCAGCGACCGCCGGGACCGAGATTGGCCACTTCCGCTTGCAGGCGGGCGAGCACGTTCTTGTCGGCCTCGGCCAGCCTGACACCGATGCGTCGCTCATGCTTGGCCACCACTTTGCCCCGACCGTGGAACAGGGAAACGCCGTCGTTGTCGACTATCGCCACGTCGAACAGCGTACCCAGTGACACTTCCTCGTCGATGGGAACCACGAAGCCGCCCAGGCGAATATTGATGAGCGGATTATTGGTGAAGTACCCGGCGGTGAGCGGGGTAAGTCGGATGTGGAGCTCATGACCCTTGACCACCAACCCGGGCTGCACCCGGGTAGCGCCACGCAGCGGCTCGTTCGGCGTCGCCCCGGCCTCGAAGCCCTGACCGCGCTCGAAAAAGTCGCGGGCAACCTCGGCCGTACGCCCTTCCCGCTCATTGGTGGCAACGATGTGCTCGAGACATGTCCTGCTCTCGCCCTCGAGCTCGGTGAACCGGATACCCATCCCGCGCACGGGGCTCTGGCTGGTGCGCACGACCTCTCCCTTGCCCTTGAGGAGCATGAGCCCATCCGCGAGGGCAAACTCGAAGTCCACCGAAGAGCCGACCGCCCCGGGAGCGTCGGTGGCGATGAACATGCCCGTGCGGCTGATATTGAGCGATTGCGTCTGGTAGAAGTCCAGGATGCTGCCATAACGCAGCCTCACCTGCGCCACCACTTTGACGCGTGGGTCACGAGCCGGCTCCCCAAACTCGGCAGAGTCGGCGCCGCCCGCAATCGCGTATGGTCGCGAACCCTGGCCGGAGCCAACGGAGGTTGGCCACGAGCCCGATTCTCGGCTGTCCTTCGCCCCGGTCATGGATGGGCGCGGCTCGGGTTCGTCGAGCTGTTCAGCACACTACGGCACATAGGCGGGGGGGGCGCTGCCGCCCGAGCCAAAGAAGAACTCCTCGGCCTGATCGAGGAGAATCTTCTGGCCCTCCGGGGAGCCTAGATCCAATCGATACTCGTTGACGATGCGCTTGGAATACTCGATCCACTGCATCCACGCCTGCTGCGAAACGCTGGCGAAGATGCGCTGCCCGAGCTCGTTGTTGAAGGGTTGGTAGGCAATGCCGGGCAACTCCTGCCCGAGCCTCACGCACTTAACCATGCGAGGCATGTGATCTCCTTTGCTCCTTGCTGCTGATCTTAGCAGGTCTTCGGCGTTCGAGCTGGCCCACGGTAGATGGGCAAAGGAAGTCAAGGTCCCGAGCACCCGGTCGACAAGCTACCGTTGCTCCCTTCCGGGCCTGGCGGGGTTCGCGAGTATTCCGTCGCCCGGGACCGCGGCATTTTTCCCACAACTCGAGCCATTATGCCACCCCAATTAGCCGCTCCGATTAGCGCCGCGCCTGCCACGTCCGCCGGCTGCCCCCGGCTGCCCATTGCGGGAAAGGCCGATCAGCCGCTGATGCCGGCCTTGCGCAGATACTCGAGGTAATACTCGGAAGGCTCACGCTCGGTAAGCTCGCCACGCAAAATCGCGTCCTCGCACAGCTTGCGCAATTCTCCGACGCGCCGGGAGGGCGGTAAGCTGAAGGCGGTCATGATGGCATGGCCGAGGCCCGGCGGGAGGGGGGGCAGGCGGGCATCCAGCTCACGAATGGCCAGGATGCGCCCGAGCAACGCATCGATGTTGCGGGCAGCCTCCTGCCTGCGTCCTGGTCGGGCCGAGGTCACGTCGGCACGGGAGAGATTCACCAGGTCGTCGAGCAGAGCACCCATTTCGTGGTCAAAGCGACGCACTGCCGCGTCCGTCCACGCCGGCTCATACGCATTGGCGCGCAAATGATGAAGGATCAAGTCGTGGATACGCCGGCGCTCTGTCCGTTCGAAGCCGAGGCGCCGCGCAATGGGGCCGAACAGGCGCGCCCCTACCTCGGCGTGACGATGAAAGGTCACGCGCCCGTCGGGGAGAAGCGCACGGGTCGAGACCTTGCCGATGTCGTGGAGCAAGGCGGCCCAACGTACCATAGGCGACGGCGGCGCCTGCGCAACGACCTGCTTGGTGTGCTGCCAGACGTCTTTATGGCGCCGTCCGGCTTCCTGCGAGAAATCCACGGTGGCATCGAGCTCAGGCAAGAGCACGGCCAGCACACCGGCATCGTGCAGCCATTGCAGCCCGGCAGGCGCGCATTCTCCGAGAATTACCTGCTCCAGAGCCTGGCGCGCCTGCGGTGGCGGCATGGCATGAAGCTCATGGGCACGCTCGCGCGCCGCCCGCGTGATCTCCTCGGGCACGGTCTCGCCCGCGACCGCGACGCGCCGGGCGAAATCGAGAACGCCACCGGCCGGTCCGAAGCCACGCGACTCATCCGGCATGAAATGGCCCAGCCGCCCCCCAACTTGATGGCTCTAGGGCTGGGGAATCTTCTTTTTGTCTTGCTCCCACTTCTTACGCAAGTGATCGATCAGGGGTTGGGCCTGCTTGAGCCGGCCGGCCAGGCTCTTTTCCGTGATGGGGTAGTTGGTGCCGAACTTGAGCCCGTCGTCGTATAGGAAAGTGCCCATCTCGTCGTCGATGATGACGGGGATCTTCTTGCGCGCGTAGGTTGCCTTGCGCAGCGTCGGCCAACGGCTGTCGAGCCAGGCCACGAGAGCTGGCCCGCAGGCGCTTTCGAACACCGCCAACTCGCTCGCGAAGCGGTCGAGCTCCTCGGCAAAACGGCCGCGAAACGAGGGAGCGCCATCACCACCTTTGGCCTCGATCTGGCGGATCCCGAGCCGCAGCATCAGGGCGTCCTCGCCGTAGCGCAGATAGGGCTCGATGTTCCCTTCGCGGGGCGTGATTATGGAAACGACAGCGGCCGCGGCGATCTCACGCGCCTCACGCTCCAGGTCAGGATCGGACACGGCTTCGAGCAAAACTTTTAGGTCGAAAGGTAACGACACCAAGACCCGCGCAAGTGTGTCGAGCAAACTGCGCTGTTGATCCTTTTCCATGGCGTGCCGAGGCGAGATGAGTGCGAAGTTTTACAAGATGGTTGGCCCCCGCCAACCATGAACCGCGCTCATACTACTCAATTCTTTCAGGAAAGACAGCTGCCGGCGCCAGTATCGCGCGGTATCGCATCTGGTCGCCACAAGGCACGGCGCGCTGAATGGCCGCCGCTCGGCTCCTGCAATGCGCAATCAAGCCACGGAAGGCGATCTACGGAAAGCGTTGATCCCTTGGCCAAGTGTCCCTAAACTGGCGCCCTGGGCCAGATATCCAGAGTTAGCGAATCTCGAGGTAAGACCAGGTGCCAGATCATTTTCGCCGCACGGATCCCCGCTATGCACGCCGGCTGGATATTGAGATTACGGCGGGGAACGACCGGCTTACGGCCACGACCGGCAATATCTCCCTGGGGGGCCTGTTCGTAGAGACCCTGCGGCCTTTTGCCCTGCAAACCCGGCTGCACATCCGTTTTCGCATCCCCACCCAGCCCGAGCCCGTCGAGGCCACGGGTGAGGTGCGCTGGATTGAACCGGGCGGCCCCGGCCAGCCGGCGGGGATGGGGGTGCGCTTCCAGGGGCTACGCGCCCGGGAAGTTTGGGCCTTGAACAGGTTCTTCCAAAGCTCAATCTGAAAAAGGACCCTGGGAGGGTCCTTTAGATCTCCCGCGATGAGCTCCGGCGGGCTAAGCCCGCCTACGCTGACTACCAAGAAAAGGCCCTGGGAGGGTCCTTTGAATCCCCCGCGATGAGCTCCGGCGGGCTAAGCCCGCCTACGCTGACTACCAAGAAAAGGACCCTGGGAGGGTCCTTTGAATCCCCCGCGATGAGCTCCGGCGGGCTAAGCCCGCCTGCGCTCACGCGACCAAAAAAGGACCCTGGGCCCGTATGCGCTCACGCGACCAAGCTCGCGAAGATTAGGCTGACCTGCGCAGCCCGGGGGGCAGCAAGGGCGACGCGGCACCGGTGTAAGTCACCCATAGCTGGTGCGCGGCACGAGTCATGGCAACGTGAAGCAGGCGCCGAGAGTGATCGCTATCCGGGTATGATTCCTGGTTGGCCTCGAGCAACACCACGATGTCGAACTCGAGACCCTTGGTCTGCCTGACGTCGGTCACGTCGATGCCCGGACGAAAAGAGAAGTCCTGGTCCGCGACCAGGCGGAGGAGAGGCACCTCGGCGGCGGCAAGGGCTTCGTAGTGAAGGCGCGCCTGTTCAGGGTGGCGGGCGATGAGGGCCACTGAGGCCAAGGGCTCGCGTTGCACCAGGTCACGCAGCACGCGCACCAGGAACTCGCAGGTCTCGCCCGACGAGGAAAAGGCAAATCCCTCCACCGCGGCACCCGAGCGCGGTACCTGAGGTCGCTCGTCGCCCAGCAAGGGGCCAAGGACGTGCAGGGCTGCGTCGACGATCTGTCGGGTCGAGCGGTAGCTCGTGCGCAAAGGCTCGATGCACTCGTGGGGCAGCCCGAGATGCTCCAGCATGTCGTGCCAGCTGGTGAAGCCGTGCTCAGGCGCTATGCCCTGCTGGGTGTCGCCCGCCAGCGTGATCGAGCGTCGGCTGGTCGTGCTGTCGAGCAGCACGGCGAGCTCCACCGGGGCGAAATCCTGCACCTCGTCCACCATCAGGTGACGATAGGCGAGGGGACCGCGGGGCCCGCTCAAGGGGCCGCGCTGCAGCTGGTGGATACGCAAGAGCAGGGCTTCATCTTCGAGGTCGATGGCATAAGCATCGTCTGCGTCGCTCTGGCCCTGGCGGAGCCTCTCCCGCTCCACGCACCAGCGATGAATGCTGTCGAGCTGACCGGGGGAAAAGAGCCCGGGAGCGTGCTGGGCAAAGCCCTGCGCCAGAGCTTGACGGTCGGTGAGCAGGGAAGCCCATTCGCCAATCACGTCGCGCGTTCTGGCTCGCAAGAGCGCCCCACACGCCTCCACCTTGGCTCTTACCAGCTCGGGAAGGTCTGATTCTCTAACGAAGCGGGCCAGGGTCGTCACCCTTTGATCGACGGGACCGCCGGCTTGCTCCCAGGTTTCGAGCAATCCCCCTGCCCCCGGTTCGAGCGCCACCAGCGTTTCCAGCTTCTTGCGCGCCCAGCGCAAAAGCCCAGCCTGGCGGTCGGCCAGGATGTCTAGCATCGCCCCATGAGACTTGGCGCGCACGACGAGCGAGGGCGTCTGGTCGGTCACGGCGCAGGCCAAGCCGGGCAAGCTCTGCTTGCGCACTTCCGACGCCCAAGCGGCAAAAGTGGACACTTTGACCCTGGGCACGTCGAGCTCGGGCAGAACCCGGGAAACGTAAGCCGCCAGGGCGCGCTGGTAGACGATCACCAACATCTCCTCGGGACGAAACTGGGTCGGCTGGGCAAAATTCAGGTAGGCAATGCGATGGAGGCCGATGGTGGTCTTGCCACTGCCCGCGCTGCCCTGCACCACGACGACGCCCGAGCTGGGGCGGGTCAGAATCTCGAATTGCCGTGGATCGATGAGCGCGGCAATGGCCGGCAAGAAGCGATCGGCGCGCCGCCGACCCGCCTGCTCGGTGCCGAGGCGAGCTTGCTCGGGTGTCTGGGCGAGGCTCTCGGCCGGGCAGCCGAGACGGAAGCTGCGCGGGTCGAGGCTGCGCCACGTTGTGTCGGGCGGCTCGCGTGCGAAGATACCTTGCGCCGAGGCCACGCGGCGCAGCTCGGCATCGACGATGGTCACCGTCCGGCGGGCCAAGATCTCGCCGACCACTTCCTGCTCGCCCAATCGCTCCTCGAAGGAGTCGCCCTCCTCGTAGCGATAGTAGAGCCGTGATACCGGCGCGTTGCGCCAGTCGACTATGCGCACGCCACCGCCAGGCTCGACGTAGCCGCGTTGACCGATGAGCACGTCCCGCCGCCGACCCGCCTGCATCAACCGCAAATGCCCGAAGTAAGGCGACCGCCGATCGACGGGCGGGCTTTCCCCCTTGCCCCGCTGACGCGAGAGCGCCTCTACCCGATGCATCTGTTCGAGGAGCGGCCCCTGGTCTTCCGGCTTGGCCTCGGCCAGGGCATCGCGCAGCTCGATCAGGACAGCGGCGTCATCGACCGCGGTGCGCGAACGCACGGTCGGGTTGTCGAGCTTCCCCAGCACCACGCGCAAAAGCGCCTGCTCCTCCGCCACCACATCCGGCAGGGCCTCGGGCAATCCCGGCAAGGAAGCTGCCGGAGCAGGAGCTTGGGCTTCGTACTTCACGAGAATATCGTCTAGGGGAAGGTCTGCTCATAGGTCTAGCAAATGGATTGGTCGATGGGAACCGCCAGCGCGGGCAGGCGGACGGTGAAGGTGGTTCCCTGGCCGACCCGACTGGCCAGGTCGATCGAGCCCTTGTGGTCCGCGACGATGCGAGCGGTGGTGGCCAGCCCCAGGCCGGTTCCACCGGGCTTGCACGAGAAGAAGGGCTCGAAGATGCGATCGAGGTCGGTTTCCGCGATTCCCACCCCGGTATCGCGCACCGCCAGCGTCACCTCGGGCGGCAGCGCCGAGGTGGAGGCAGCCGTGAGGTGTAAGGTCCCACCGCTCGGCATGGCCTCGACGGCATTACGCAAGAGATTCCAGAGCACTTGCTGAAGCTGCCCCGGCGCGGCCTCGACCAGCAACCCGGATCGGCTGTCCACCCTGAGCACTACCCCCCTGCCCTGGCACTCTTGCTCGAAGATCTTTGCGATCTCGCTCACCAGCTCGCCCAGGTCCAGCCGTTGCCTCTCCTCGCTACGCGGCCTGGCGTACTCGAGCAAGCCGGTGATAAGGGCGTTGACTCGGTCGACCTCCCGAACCGCGATGTCGATCAGGCTGCGGGTCTCGGGGTCGGCGCCGGGCAGGCGACGCAGGACCTCGACCGAGCCTGAAATGCTCGCGAGCGGGTTGCGAATCTCATGAGCGATGTTGGCGGCCAGACGCCCTATGCCCGCGAGGTGCTCGGACCGCGCTACCTCCTGTTCCATCCGCCGGAGGTCGGTCAGGTCCTGGAAGTGGATCACTCGGCCGGTCACGTTGCCCGAGTGATCAGAGAGAGGGGTCGCCGACAGCCCCAGCCGGCGCTTGGCCCCGTCGCCCCGGATGGCATCGACCTCGTCGCGCAAGACCCGGCCTTGCGCCCCGGCTCGGGCCAAGACCTGGTAAAGACAGGGAATGTGCGTGGTCAGCTGCTGCCCCAGCGGCGCCTGGCCTATGCCCAGGATCTCCCGGGCAGCGTCGTTCATGGTGGTGATGGTTCCGTCGAGATTGGTGGTGACGAGACCCGAGGAAAGACAGCGAATGGTATCCTGGTGGAGCGAGGCCAAATCGCCGACGATCTGCTGCTGGGCCGCCAGGCGCTCGCCGACCTTGCGCCTCTGCCGGGCCAGGGTGACGCCTAGCGAACCGACCGAGATCAGCCCGGCCAGGAACACCACGATCCGAAAGGCCAGCTCCGCGCGGGTGAGATCCCACGGGAACACGGTCTGCCCGGTGAGGGGCGGGAGCACGCGGAAGAAGCCGAGCAGGGAAATCGCGACGTAGAGCAAGGCACTGGCCAGCGCCACGGCGGCCGCCCCGAATCCCCGGGGCAAGGCCGAGACCACCACCACGTCCACCAGGTAGAGGAAGGCGTACCCGCTCTGCGCACCACCCGTGGCGTGCACGAGCAAGGTGACGAGCAGCATGTCCACGCCGACTTGAATGTCGGCAAAGCGGACCGGGTCCTGGATGCGGCGCAAGCTCACGGCATAGGCCAAGCTCGCCAGGTAGGTGGTGGCGAGCAAGGCGAACACGAAGCGGCCAAACGGGGAGAACAAGATCTCGGGCGAGCCCACCGTGAGGGCCAGAACCACCACGGACAGCATCAGCACGGTAGCCAGTCCCGCGCGCACCAGCATCAGATAGGTGACTATGCGCAAAGGCTCGAGGTGGGCGCGCTCGGCGGCCAGGCCGGGCTCGAGCTCGGGCAGGGAGGTCGGGAGGGGCCGCGGGCGCGGAGCAGCGCCGGGCCGAGCAGAAGCGGGCGAGTGAGCGGCGTCGGGTGACGATGCCATGGTGTGGTTGCCGGGCGGGTCGGGCGCTCGCGCGCGAGCTCAGCCCGACTTGATGTTGCCGGCCATCTCGAAGATGGGCAGGTACATGGCGATGACCAAACCGCCCACCACGGTGCCGAGGAATACCATGAGCAAGGGCTCGATCAGACTGGTCATGGAAGCTACCGCCACGTCGACCTCTTCTTCGTAGAAATCGGCGATCTTGGTGAGCATGGCGTCGAGAGCGCCGGTCTGCTCGCCCACGCTGATCATCTGCACCACCATGGGCGGCATGAGGCGAGTCTCCATGAGCGGCGTCGACATGTCCTTGCCTTCGGAGATGCGGGCCCGCACGAACATGATGCCCTCCTGGACCACCACGTTACCCGCGGTCTTGCCCACGATTTCCATCGCGTCGAGAATGGGAACCCCCGACGACAGCAGGGTGCCCATGGTGCGGGTGAAGCGAGCCACCACGGTCTTGCGCAACACCGTGCCGAAGATCGGAAGCTTGAGCATCATGCCGTCCCAGGCCAGCCTGCCTTTGCGGGTGCGCAGGACCAGCTTCCACCCGGTGACGAGCAAGATCAGGCCGACCACGAAGAAGGGCAGATAGTGGCGCAGCGCAAAGGACAGGTCGATGACCAACTGGGTCGGCGCGGGCAACTTGCCGCCGCCGAAGTCCTTGAACATTTTCTCGAACACCGGGATGACCTTGGTCAAGAGCACGACGACCACCAGGCCCGCGATGAAGAGCACGATAAGGGGATAGCTCATCGCCCCCTTGACCCGGCGGCGCAGCTTCTGCGACTTCTCCATGTACTGGGACAAGCGCTGCAAAATGGTATCCAGGATGCCGCCCGCCTCACCCGCGGCGATGAGGTTCACGAACAGGTTATCGAAAATCTTGGGAAACCGGCGCATGGCATCGGACAAGGTCAGACCGCCCTCGACGCTGGTGCGAATCTGGGCCAGGATCTTGCCGAAGCGGCGATTCTCGGCTTGCCCGGACAGAATCTCCAGGCACTGCACGATGGGCAAGCCGGCATCGATCATGGTGGCGAAGAGCCGGGTGAACACCACCATGTCATCGACGCTGACCCCGGTTCCGATGGTGGGCAGGGTGATCTGGATGGGCTGCTTCTTCACCAGCACCGGTGATAGCTGCTGCAGCTTCAGCTTGCTGTGGACCGCCTCCTCGCTCTCGGCCTCCATCACCCCCTTCTTGATGTCGCCGGTGCGCGTGCGCGCTTCCCAGATGAAGGCTCGGGTCGCAGTGGCGGCCATGTCCGCTTATCCCCGCCCCAGGGCCGGCCGCCCGCCGGGGCGACCGACCGCGCCGCCCGTCGTGATGATCTGCTCGAGCTCCTCGGGCTCGGAGCTGTGGCTCATCGCCTCTTCCAGGGTCACCAGGCGACGCAGGTAGAGGGCGGCCAGGCTCTGGTTCAAGGTCTGCATGCCCGACTTGCCCTGTCCGATCTGCATGATGGAACAGATCTGGTGGATCTTGTCTTCGCGAATGAGGTTGCGGATGGCGGGATTGGGGATCATCACCTCGAGCGCGGGAACCCGGCCCTGACCCGAGGACCGCGGCAGGAGGGCCTGGCTGACGATGCCCTCGAGCACGAAAGAAAGTTGGGCCCGAACCTGCGATTGCTGGGTCGGGGGGAACACGTCGATTATGCGGTTGATGGTCTGCACCGCCGAGTTGGTGTGGAGGGTGGCGAAGCACAGGTGGCCGGTCTCGGCGGTGACCAGCGCCGCCTCGATGGTCTCGAGATCGCGCATTTCCCCGATCAGCACCACGTCGGGATCCTGACGGAGGATGTACTTGAGCGCCTTCTTGAACGAGTCGGTGTCGCCGCCGATCTCGCGCTGATTGACGAGACTCTTCTTGTGAGGGTGGAGATACTCGATGGGATCTTCGATGGTGATGATGTGCTCGTGCCGCTCGGAATTGATCTTGTCGATCATCGCGGCCAGCGAAGTGCTCTTGCCCGATCCGGTCGGGCCGGTCACCAAGATCAGACCGCGCGGCTTGTTGCACAGCTCTTCGATGATGGGGGGCAAGCCCAATTCGGCGAAGCTCTGCACCTTGAAAGGCACGGTACGAAAGGCGCCACCCACCGCCCCGCGCTGCATGAACAGGTTGGCGCGAAAGCGGGCGACACCGCGCACCCCGAAGGAAAAGTCGAGCTCCTTGTCCTCCTCGAAGCGCAGCTTCTGGGTATCGGTCAGCACCGAGTAACAGAGCTGCTTGGTGTCCACGGAGCTGAGCTGGCTTACGCGCAAGGGTACGAGCAGACCATCGATGCGCAGCTGGGGTGGCGACCCGGTGGTAATGTGCAAGTCAGAAGCCCCTTGCTCCACCATGGCCTTGAGCAGCTGCTGCAAGTTTACGCTAGGCGGTCCCGGGGCTGCTGTGGTCGTTTCCAAGAATCCCTCCCCTAGTCCGAAGCGGTTATGCGCGCAACCTCTTCCACCGAGGTCGTGCCTTGGCAAATCTTGCGGATACCCGACATGCGCAGGGAACGCATGCCCCGCCGGACGGCCTCGGCCTTGATCTCCACGGCGGCGGCGCCTTGCAGTACCAGCTCCTTGAGCGCGTCGGTAAAGGGCATGACCTCGTAGAGGGCGACGCGACCCTTGTAGCCGCTCATGCTGCACACCTGACAGCCGACGCCTCGGCAACAACTCGCCGACTCGAGGTCGGCCTCGGTGGCACCCAGGGCCTTGAGCTCGTCTTTGGGCGTGGGCACGGGCTGCTTGCAATTGCTGCACACCTTGCGCACGAGACGCTGGGCCTGCACGAGCTGCACGGCCGCGGTAACCAGAAAGGGCTCGACGCCCATGTTGAGAAGACGGGTGATAGTGGAGGGCGCGTCGTTGGTGTGCAGAGTCGACAGCACGAGGTGGCCGGTGAGCGCGGCCTTGATGCCGATCTCGGCGGTCTCGAAGTCGCGAATCTCGCCGATCATGATGATGTCGGGGTCCTGGCGCAGAAACGAGCGCAGGGCGGCCGCGAAATTGAGACCGATATCGTCGTGCATCTGGACTTGATTGATGCCGGGCAGGTTGAACTCCACCGGATCCTCGGCGGTGCAGATATTGTCGGACACCTTGTTGAGCTCGGACAGCGCGGAGTAGAGGGTGGTCGTCTTGCCCGAGCCAGTGGGTCCGGTGACCAGGACCATGCCAAAGGGCGAGTCGATGGCGGACTTGAAGTCATTGAGCTGATCCGGCTCGAACCCCAGCTTGGTCATGTCGAGCTGCAGGTTGCTCTTGTCGAGTAGACGGAGAACGATCTTCTCGCCGAAGAGAGTGGGCAAGACCGAGACGCGGAAATCCATTTCCTTGTTGGCCCCCACCTTGAGCTTGATGCGCCCGTCCTGGGGCAGGCGTCGCTCGGCAATGTCGAGGTGGGACATGATCTTGAGGCGGCTCGAGAGCGCGGCCTTCAGCTTGGGCGGAGGAGACATCTCCTCGTGCAAAACTCCGTCAACGCGGTAGCGCACGCGATAGCTTTTCTCGTAGGGCTCGACGTGGATATCGGAGGCACCCTTCTGGATGGCGGAGAGCAGGATGTGGTTGCACAGCTTGACCACGGGCGCATCGTCGGCCGCCTTTTCCAGATCGAGAGCGTCGATGGCATCCTCGCCCGCGGCCCCCACCTCCACCTGCTCCTGGATCTCGTTCATCACCTGATTGATGTCGAGCTCGTTGGCGCGCTGGTAGTACTTCTCGATGGCCTCGGTGATGCTGACCTCGGAGGCGACCACGACCTCGATGTTGTACCCGGTCACGAACTTCAGATCGTCGATGGCCAGAATGTTGGACGGATCGGCAATGGCGATGATGAGCGAGGAACCGGAACGGTTGACCGGCACCACCCGGTGGCGTTCGGCCACCTCTTTGGGCACCAGGGCAATCACCTCGCGGTCGATGTCGAACTCGGAGAGATTGATAGCCGGGACGCCGTACTGGCGGGAGAGGAACTGGGTCAGATCCACCTCCTGGATGGCTCCCACCTTGATGAGCGTGTTCCCCAGGCGGTCGCCAGACTTCCGGCTCTCTTCCTGAGCACGCTGAAGCTGCTCGGACGAGATGATCTGGTCCCGGAGCAGAAGTTCCCCGAGTCGACTCATGTTGACCCTTGCACGGTCGTCAGTTGCGACCGCCTCCTTGAGCGAGCCCTGATCGTAACAGCGTGTCAGCTCGCGAGCAAGAAACCGTGCTCAGTTGTCGAATGGGTCGGCGTAGCCGGTGCTCTTGCCCTTGCCTGGCCTGCCCGGCTTGCCGGATTTGCTCGCCTTGGCCGAGGCGCCGCTCGCAGCCGGGGTCGCCGCCGCGGTCGCAACTTTGGGCTTGGTCCCCGGCCCGGCTGGGCTGTGCTGGACCGACGGCCGGGCGGCCGCGGCTGGCCGGGCCGCCGCCACATGGGTAGGTTTGTGCTCACGCCGGTGAGCGGACGCGTGTTCCTCCTCGGCCGGAGCACCTTCATCCAAAGCGGGTACCTCCTCGGCAGCGGCGGCCTTCGCCGCTGGGGGTGGGGGGGAGGCCGGCGGGGCCGCGGGCGGCGGAAGCTCGGAGGGTGCTGGAGCGGCGGCCGCGGCTGGCAGCGCGGCAGCCGGCGCCGCGGCTGGGCTTGGGGGCAATGGCTCCACCACCGCGGGTGGCGCAGGGGTAGGCTGGGGAACCGCTCGGGGCGGCTCCGCCGGCGGTTGCGGCGCCGGACTCGACGACGTGAGCAGCTTGAAGAAGACGGTGGCTACCACCATTCCCCCGAGGAAGCATATGCCATAGAGGAGCTTGGATTGCGGGTGGGGCAAGCTCGGCCCATGCGCTCGGCTCCCCGCCTCCATGCGCTCGGTCACTGCCGCGCGCATTTCCTCGCGTACGACGCGGGGATGCTCGCGGACCGGAGTTACCCTGCCCTCGCGCACGGCTGCCTGCTGCTCTTCAGCAACCAGCGGATTCTCGGTTACGAGTGTCCGCTCTTCCGTGGGTGGCGCGACCTGGATGCTGGGCGACGAGATGCCGGAAGAATATGCCGGCTCCCTGGCCCGATTGGCCTTGGCCTCGGCCACGATTGCCGGGATGGGAATGGGGGTCGTCGATGTCGGCTCGGGCAGCTTGGGCTCGGAATCGGGCTGGGGCGAGGAGACGGGGAGGACGAGCTTGGCCAGCAAGTCCTCGTAGGCGAGGTTGGTGGCGGCGCCGGTATCTTCGCCGTTGTCGCTGTCCTCACTCACCGTTCCGATGGGTGCCGGCGGGGGAGGCATGAAGGTGCTGGATAGCACCGGGCCAGGGGTCTCCAGCACGACGTCGAGGCCTTCTTCACCGGACCGCTTGGCCGAGGCATTGACCGGCAGCGGCGTAAGGGCCGTGCTCGCATGGTCTTCCTCCTCGATGAGCAGATTGGCTATTTCCTCCAGGGAGGCTCCGCGCGAAGAGTCATCGGAGGAGGGCGCGGAAGCCTTCTCGGGAGTGCCGCCCGAGCTGCTCGGCCGTGGGCCAGTGGACATCGAGATGATCCTTTCTCGAGACGCACGGCGTGGCGGCGCTGGTGCGGCTCAAGAGAAGTTTCTGGTCGGATAGAGCCATTGTCAATGCCTGTTCGAGCGCGCAGGCCCCGAGCCGCGGCACTTTGCGGGCAGCTGACCAACAAACCCCGTGCGGAGATGGCAAGGCCGTACTAAGGTCGCATCACGCTTCATGTCGAATCCACCTCGCCCAGGCAGAATGCGCGGTGCAGGCCGAGGGCCTACCCCAGGATTTGCTGCCCTTGCTGCCCTTGCTGCCCCTGCTGCCCCCGCTGCCTCCTTCGGCCCCTCCTCCTCTGCCCACCGTGACCGTCCGGCGGCGCGGCCCGCACGCCAGGGCCCTGGAGCCTCGCTGCGTCAGGGAGCCTACCGGGTGGCCGAAGACGTGGCGAGGCGAGTGCGCCTTGGCCATCCTTGGGTGTTTCGGGAGGCCATTGGTCCACGGAGAATAAGCGAGCCCACGGGCAGTGTGGTCGAGCTGGTGCAGGGGAACCGAGATTTCGTGGGCCGCGGGTACGTTGATAGAGACCATTCTGTCGCGGTGCGTATTCTGACCCGCGACAGCAAGGAGGCGATTCACCCAGGCGCTGGCGCCATCGCTGCCCGCTTCTGCCGCGCCGTGCAGCTGCGCTGGCAGGTCCTTGGCGCGGTGAGACCCACGGCAATGCGTCTCTTTGCCGGAGAGAGTGAAGGGTTGCCCGGGGTAGCGGTCGACAGGTATGGAGACTTTGTCGTGGTGCAGTGGCTGGCGGCCGGGGCCCTCCCGTGGCGCGATGAGCTCTACGAGGCCATCACCTCATCCGTGGCGCCACGTGGCATTTACGAGCAAAGGCGCCTGAAGCCACTCGGTGGCGAGGCCCTACCCGAGCCCGCCGTCCGGGTTGCGGGCCAAGAGGCGCCCCTCGAAACCATCGTGGAGGAGGAGGGCTGCCGCTTCGCGGTCGATGTGACGGCTCCTCTCGGGGTGGGATTCTTCCCGGACATGCGCCTGGGCCGGGATGCGGTTGCACGGCGGGCCGCCGACCGGAGGGTGCTCAACCTTTTCTCGTACACCGGCGCGTTTTCCGCGCGTGCCGCCAAGGCGGGAGCTAGCGAGGTCGTCGCCGTCGACAGCGCGGCCAAGGCGCACGCGCGAGCGCGGCGCAATTTCGAGCTGAGCGGTCTGGACACTTCGCGGCTCGAGCTCATTACCGCCGACGCGCTCAAGACCATCGAGCGCTTCGCCGATCGCGGACGCGCCTTCGACCTGGTGGTGTGCGACCCACCGACCTTTTCCCACGGCCCCGGCCGGAGCTTCTCCGCCGTGGCCGATCTGGGTCCGCTGGCGGGAGCCGCGGCGCGCGTTCTCACGGCGGGCGGCTTGCTTGCGTTCGCCACTAACGCGACCAGGCTCTCCGCTACCGACCTCGACCGCGCGATCGCCGACGGAGCGGCAGCGGCGCGGCAAGATCTGCGCATCGTCGAGCGGCTCGGGCTGCCGCCCGACTTTCCCGTGAGCCCGGGCTTTCCCGAAGGCAACTACCTCAAGTTCGTCCTGGCCGTGAAAGTGTAAACGCCGCGGCTATGACCCTGCCGCAAGCGGTCGGGTCGGGCGCGCCGTCCACCGCGGCTATGGCGGCGGCGGCACTGGCACCCGCCGCGGCGACCTGGTCAACGTTGGCGGGGCTGATGCCGCCGATAGCCACGATGGGGATGGTCACCTGCCCGACCACGCCGCGCAAAGCCGCCAGACCCAGGCTCGGCCCCGCGTCCTTGCTCCGGGTTGGAAAGATCGGGCCGAAGCCGATGTGGTCGGCGCCCCCTTGCTCCGCCGCCAGCGCTTGCGCGAGGTCATGGGTGGAAACCGCCACCTTCAGCCGAGGAAGAACGGCCGCGCGCAAGCGGAGGGCATCGGCAAGCCGCAGATCTGTCTGTC
This sequence comes from uncultured delta proteobacterium, assembly GCA_963849735.1. Classification (GTDB taxonomy): domain Bacteria; phylum Myxococcota_A; class Polyangia; order Fen-1088; family Fen-1088; genus Fen-1118. The sequence continues at coordinate 66,739 of CAWKJE010000073.1, read as the reverse complement.
CGAGATGAACGACGTCTGCCTCGACCGCCAGCGCGACGTCCACGCGATCGTTGATGCACAAGGGAACGCCAGCCTGGCGACACGATGGGCGGAGGGCATGGGCCAGATGGCACAGCGCCGCGGTGGGCAAGTTCTTGGCGCGCAGCTGGAGACAACAGGGACGCGCTGCCAGGAGACGCTGAGCGTGGGCGAGGGCGGCGGATAAATCGAGCTCGACGCCCTTGAGGTCGAGAACGGCATAGTAGCCTTGCACGGCGAGCGACATGGCCGCATGTTCTTGCACAGCGGTGAGCACGCGTCGACCGCGCCCACTTCATGCCCACACCATTCAAGCTAGTGAGCGACCTCGCGCCTGCGGGCGATCAGCCTCGCGCCATCGCTGAGCTCGTGGCCGGAATCAAACGAGGTGATCCGGTTCAGGTCCTGCTCGGCATCACGGGTAGCGGCAAGACCTTCACCATGGCCCACGTCATAGAGCAGATAAGGCGGCCCACCCTGGTCATCGCCCACAACAAGACGCTGGCCCATCAGCTTTTCGGGGAGTTCAAGCTGCTCTTTCCCGACAACGCGGTCCACTTCTTCGTCAGCTACTACGACTACTACCAGCCCGAAGCCTACGTCCCGACCACCGACACCTACATCGAGAAAGACTCTCTGGTGAACGAGGAGATCGATCGCATGCGACATGCGGCGACCTATGCCTTGCTCACCCGGCGAGATGTCATCATCGTGGCTTCGGTGTCGTGCATCTACGGCATCGGCGCGGCCGAGGCCTACCTCGGTATGAAGGTCGACCTTGCCACCGGGGTGGAGGTTCGGCGAGACGCCTTGCTGCGCCGCCTGGTCGAAATTCAGTACGAGCGCAACGATGTGGACTTCTCGCGCGGGACTTTTCGAGTCCGCGGCGACGTGGTCGAGGTCTTCCCCGCCTACGAGCGCGAGAAGGCGATCCGTATCGAGTGGTGGGGCGATGAGATCGAGAGCATCGCGGAAGTGGATCCGCTGCGCGGTAAGGTCTTGCGTAAGCTGGACGAGGTGTCGATCTTCCCCGGATCCCACTACGTGACGCCGCGAGATGAGCTGGTGCGCGCCATGACCGGCATCAAAGACGAGCTGCGTACGCGGCTCGTCGAGCTCAAGGATGCGAACAAGCTGGTGGAGGAGCAGCGCCTGTCGCAGCGAACGCTCTATGATCTAGAAATGCTCGAGCAGATGGGGCAGTGCCGGGGTATCGAGAACTACTCCCGCCACCTGTCGGGCCGGCAAGCGGGTGAGCCGCCGCCCACGCTCATCGACTACTTCACCGACGACCTCTTGCTCATGGTTGACGAATCCCACCAGACCATTCCTCAGATCGCGGCCATGCATCGGGGTGATCGGTCGCGCAAGGAGACCCTGGTGGAATATGGCTTTCGCCTACCATCGGCGCTCGATAATCGACCGCTGCGCTTCGAGGAGTGGGAGGCCCGGGCCAAGCAGATGGTCTGCGTCTCGGCCACGCCAGCCGACTACGAAATCGGGCGCGCGCACGGGGTCATGGTCGAGCAGATAATTCGCCCCACCGGACTTCTCGATCCGGAAATCGAAGTTCGTCCCGTGGCCACGCAAGTGGACGACCTGCTGAGCGAGATTCGAGCGCGTATCAAGCTGGGCGACCGCGTGCTGGTCACCACCCTGACCAAGCGCCTGGCCGAAGACTTGACCGAGTATTACGGCGAGCTGGGAGTCCGGGTACGCTATCTGCATTCGGACATCGACACCCTCGAGCGCATAGAGATCTTGCGCGATCTCCGTCTGGGCGAATTCGACGTGCTCGTCGGCATCAATCTGCTACGCGAGGGCCTCGACTTGCCCGAGGTATCATTGGTGGCGATCCTGGACGCGGACAAGGAAGGCTTCCTGCGCTCGGAGCGCTCATTGGTGCAGACCATCGGCCGCGCTGCCCGCAACGTGCGCGGCAAGGTCATCATGTATGGAGATCGAGAAACGGAGTCGATGAGGAGGGCCATCGGTGAGACGCGGCGACGCCGGAGGTTGCAAGAGGAGCACAACCGCGCGCATGGCATCACCCCCAAGACCATCGCGAAGGCCATCCAGGCCCTGGAAGGAACGGCGCAGGACGATCGCTGGGATGCGAGCAAAGCCCTACCGCCAACCAAGGGCAAAGGCAGGGTGACCAAGGACGAGCTGCCCGCTCTCGTCGCCCAGCTCAAGCAGGAGATGTTCGACTGGGCGGAAAAGCTGGAATTCGAGCGGGCGGCCGAGGTGCGCGATCGCATCGCAAAGCTCGAAGAGCTCGGCCTGGATCTGGGCTAGCGGTAGTCGGCCGTTCAGAGTCGCACGTATCCGAGCCGCCAGATGCGAGTGCCTTGGGCTTCGCACTGGCGCTCACGCCGCGAGCGCGCCGCGAATCGGCTGGCGGGCAAGAAGCTCCACGGCGCGCGCAGGTTGGCGAAGCCACGGGGCTCTTCACGCTCGAGCACGGCCATGGCGTCGAGAGCTATGGCGAAGATATCGGTGGCAAGATGGATTTCGCCGCCGGGCTTGAGCAAGGGTAGCATTTGCTCGATCAGCTCTTCCCCGACCACGCGGCGCTTGTGCTGGCGCTGCTTGAACCATGGATCGGGAAAGTTGATGAAGAAGCGCGTGACACTTTCCGGCTGGAAGAGTCTGGGCAAGTCGACCGAGAGATTGGCGAATACGCTCTGCACCTGAGCGAGCCCGCGCTGCACGCTCTCGCGATTGGCCACATCCACCATGCCGCGACGGATCTCGATGCCGACGTAGCGGCCGGAGGGAACCTCGACCGCGCGTTCCATCAGAAACCGGGCATCCGCGGAACCGAGCTCGACCTCGATGGCCGAGCCGGCAGGCAGGCGGAGAGGCTCGAGCGGGATGCTGAGATAATCCGAGCGGAGGGGATTGACGTGCTGGCGAATGCGCATCCGAATCGCGCTCGCAACCTGCCGGCGTCAGCTCTTGGCGGCGGCGACGCGGGCCGGAGCCGGGTAGCGGCGATTGACGTAGAGCTGCTGCAGAATCCCGAAGAGGTAGCTGGTGAGGGTATAGATGGAAAGCCCGGCGGGCAAGAAGAGCGAGAAGCCGGTGAACATCACCGGCATCATGACCGACATCATCTTCTGCTGCTGAGGGTCGGTGCCCGCGGGCGACATGCGCATCTGCATGAACATGACCGAGCCCATCAGCAAGGGGGCGAGGTAGTAGGGATCCTTGGCCGAGAGATCGGTGATGTACCAGAAGAACGAGGAGCGATAGAGCTCGACCGCGTAGTTGAGGGTCGAGAAGAGGGCAATCCAGATGGGCATCTGGATAAGCGCGGGCAGACAGCCGCCAAAGGGCGAGACGCCGTGAGCTTTGTAGAGATTCATGGTCTCCACGCCGAGCTTCTGCTTGTCGTTTTCGTACTTCTTGCGTAGCGCCGCGACCTTGTCGGACAGCCCCTGCATCTTCTTGCCCGAGACTAGCTGCCGGTAGGTCGGGTAAAAGGTCACGAGGCGAACGAAGAGGGTGAGGAAGATGATGGCGACGCCCCAGTTGCCGGTCAGACGGTAAAATTGCTTGAGTAGCGCCAACATGGGTCGCGACAAGACCGCAAAAGTGACATCCACGTCATCGGCGAGCTTGGCGTCCTCGCCGCCCGGCCGCACCGCCTCCAGGTCGGAGGTCAGCTTGGGACCGGCGAAGACGACCAGCGGATACTCCGTCCGGTCGCCCGGCGGCACGGTGCGCGTGGCGTAGGACAGCGACATCTCGCCCAAGACCGGATCGAGAGCCTGCGCCGAGCAGCCGCGCTCGCGGGGCGGGTTATCGGGGAAGGGAACGGCCGCAAGGGTGAAGTACTTGTCACCAGAGGCTATCCAGCGCACTGCACCCACGTAGCTTTGCCGTTCCTTAAGCAGCGAGTCGATGGTCGACCGGCGGGGTTTGTCGTTGACGTAGCAGACCAGCTCGGCCAGGTTGGCCGAGGCATAGCTGAAGAAGCCTCCCCCCTTCTTCTCGGGGTCTTGGACGGTGGCGAGGTGGATGGCAAGTCCCAGATTGATGGGGCCGGTGGTCCGGTTCTGCACGGCGACGGAAAAGAGCAGACGATAGCTCTGGGGCTCGAGCTGATAACGCTTCTCCACCACGACATCGGCGGTCTGGGAACGGAAGATCACGCTGCCCGGGTTGGGGCGCTCCACGCTCCACGCCGCAGCATCGCTCCAGGCAAAGCTGGGTTTGCCAAAGCTGGTGCGCAGCGGGGCGGTGCTCTCCCCGGCGGTCTTGACGATGTCGATGCCGGAGCTCGGTTGGGAGCGGTCGAGCAGGAACTGCCTATTCTTGAGCCGGGCGTGGCGGAGGGAGGCGCCCCACGAGGAGAAGACGTAGCTGGCATCGGGCGATTCCAGCGTCACCAGCTGCTCAGCGGCGCGGGCGGCCGGGACCTCGGACGGTCGAGGCGCGGCAGGTCCGGCAAGCCCGGGGGCGTGATCGGACTGGCCCTGGCCGGAAGGGGGTTCCGGCTGGCTTTCACCGGCAACGGGCGGGAGGCTCCGCGCAGGTGGGGTGGGGGGCGGAAAGATTTTCCACCACAGCAGGATTATCGCGATGGACACCGCCACCGCGAGGAGCAACCGCTTGTCCATCTTGTCTCCTAGGTCACCTTGGTTGGCGCGGTATGCGGGTGGGTCGCGGGCACGGGGTCAATCCCGGCCGCCGCAAAAGGGTGGCAGCGCAGGATTCGGAGCAGAGCCAGGAGGCTTCCGCGCCAAGCCCCGTGCCGCTCGACCGCTTCGATAGCGTAGGCGGAGCAGGTGGGCGTGAAACGGCAGCACGGCCCGCGAACCGGCGATATCAAGGTGCGATAACCGTGAACCAGCGAGAGTGCCAGTGCTCGCGCCACCCGACTGGCCATGGAGCGCGCTCTCTTCATCTGGCCGATGCCTGCCCTGGCACCAGACGCCCCACCAGGCGCCGCAGCTCGCGGTCGGTAGCCTGGTAGCTTCCCTGGGCCGCCGGCGGTTTGGCAATCACCACCACATCGGTGCTGGTGAGCGTGAGAAAGCGGCGACAACTTTCGCGCACCCAACGCTTGACGCGGTTGCGAACCACCGCATTGCCGACCTTCTTGCTCACCGTGATCCCCAGCCGGGCGGTGGATGCGCCACCATCCTCATCGCTCCGCTTCAGGGCATAGACCACGAACGCCTGACCCGGGAGCCTTGACCCGCACCTCTGGACGAGCATGAAGCCCGACCGTTTCCTAAGCCGCTGGCTACGGCCCAGACTTTGCTGGAGGCCGGTGTGGGTCAACCGGGTCCTATTTCTTGGAGATGGTAACGGTGAGCTTCTTCCGGCCCTTGCGCCGGCGGCGCTTGAGCACTTCGCGGCCCGCTGGCGTGCTCATGCGCTTGCGGAAGCCGTGCGTGCGCTTGCGGCTCCTTCGGTGTGGCTGGTAGGTCCTCTTCACGTCTTCCTCCGATCTCCGCTGGGGGAGAGTTGCAAGCCCCCCGCGCCGGCTGGGGCGGGCTCGGCCCGCCTTCCCCTGCGCGGAATGGGCAGGGAGAACTAGCACTCCCCCGGGGTGCTGTCAACGACCCGCCCAAGCCCCCTGCGAGCCGCCCACGCCGGCGGCCTCGTGAGCCAGGCCAAGCGTTGGCGGGGACGTGTCAACGAGCCGGCCCGTTACCTGGTGCCAGGGCGGCCCGGCCGGGTCCCGCACCGGCCCTCACCTCACGTGCTCTCTCCGACCTTATGCCACCTTGGCGTTGCGCCTGCGTCGTGCCACGTCGAAGGCGCACATGCAGGGCAAAGCAAGAGATTGCCGAGGAATCCTCAGGTTGACGGATGGAGCAGCCGAAGGTGAAAAAGGCCACCGTCGGTGGCCAGCCATCGGAACAGCAGCTTTCCGACGGTGAGGCTAGCCAAAGTCGAGGCTTCTCCGTCGGCGCTGCGCGATCAGGAGAAGGCAGTGTCACGGGCTGTCCGTCGGACAATCGCAACAAAATCGTGACGTAATTTCTGCAGAGCCCGTGACACGGAGGTTAGCCGCTCGCACGGTCGAGGTTGCCGGGGTTTTGCGGGCCGGACGAAAAGGCTGGCGCGCCCAGGGTAATTTTTCGAAAGGATCCCGCTCGCTTGGCGGCTCGAACCTGGGACTTCGCTGCTCACGGTCGGCCTCGATCGGAAGGACCCGAGGTCGCTATCTACGCATATCTCCTTCATCTCGCCCGAGTCATGCCTTTTGCCCTTGCTGGGTCACGGTTGGGTTGATATCAACAGCCTCCCACTGACGGCACCTCACAGCCTCGGCTGTAGCACGCAAGGGATGATCAAATCGGGTGTGGGGTCGCTGTGGGCAAATTGGGGATTAGTGTGTACAACTACCTGAATTTCCTGGCCTATCGTCGGCCATGCCGCTGTGGATAGAACATGCTGGCACTCTGGGGCGAAGCGGTACGATCGGTAGAAGAACGGGTCAAGCCCGCCCAACGTGATCACTGGCTGCGTCCTATCACGTTAGTGGGTTGCGAAGGCAACCGGATAAGGCTGCGGGCGCCCAATCGGTACCAGAAGGAGTGGTTCGAGGATCACTTCCTTCCCGCCATCCTCTCCGACCTGGAGCTTCGCACCAATATCAACTACTCCGTGGAGTTCGAAATGGATGATGACCTGGTGGCCCTGCAAGGTGCCGAAGAAGTCGTCTCTCCCGCATCGTCCGCACCAATCATCGAGCTTCGCGCTAGTCCCCTTGCGATAAAGGGGCTCGACAAACGTTACACCTTCGACAAGTTCGTGGTGGGGCAGACCAACCAGTTCGCTCACGCTGCGGCTCGCATGGTCGCCGAGGCCCCGGCGTCCAAGTACAACCCGCTTTTCGTCTACGGAGGTGTCGGGCTAGGGAAGACGCATCTTCTTCATGCCATCGGCCATGAGGTCCACCGCCAGCACCCGGAGTGGAACATCACGGTTGTCACCTGCGAGCAGTTTGTCACCGGTTTCATTGGCTCGATGCTCAACCAGCGACGGCATGGGGGTAGCCAGGGCAACACCAACCAAATGGAGGACTTCCGTGCTCGCTATCGCGAGGCCCCGGACATTCTCCTGGTGGACGATATTCAGTTTTTGTCGGGCAAAGACAGCTCGCAGGATGAGTTCTTCCACACCTTCAACGCATTACACCACTCGCACAAGCAGATCGTTCTTACCTGCGACAAGCTGCCCGCGGAGTTGCCTGGCGTAGAAGAGCGGCTGCGCAGCCGCTTTACCTGGGGTCTGATCACCGAGATCGGTCACCCCGATCTCGAAACCCGGGTCGCCATACTCAAGCGCAAAGCCGAGCTCGAGGGAGTACCTCTGTCCGATGATGTCGCGCTGGCGGTGGCGAGTTGCGTGCGCTCGAACGTTCGTGAGCTCGAAGGGGCATTGATCCAGCTGTCGGCGCGAGCCTCGCTGGCGGGATTACCCATCACCAAGGAGCTTGCCGAAGAGGTGCTGAAGTCGATCGCCTCCGTGGCTCCTCCTGGCCTGAGCGTCGAGCTCATCCAACGCGAGGTAGCCTCATACTTCGAGGTGAAGCTGCACGATATGAAGGGTCCGAAGCGCCACCGGGCGGTGGCTCACCCCCGCATGATAGCCATGTACCTTGCTCGTCAGCTCACGTCCATGAGCTATCCCGAAATCGGCAGTCGATTCGGCGGCAAGGACCACTCCACCGTCATCAGCGCGGTGAAGAAGATCGAGAAGAGAATCGAGGAAGATCCGAGTCTACGAAGCGTGGTGTCGACGCTGGCGACGCGGTTGCGCCAGCGTTAGCCGCTGCGCAAGCGGCAACGTAAGCAGCGACGCTAGCAGGGACGCTAGCAGCGACGAGCCGCCACGCGCTGCCTTCTCAGCGTTGGCCAGATCAGCGTTGGGTGCGCAAGGGCCGCTGGCGTGACGACCGGCAGCCTCACGGCGATGAATTGCGATATCGGCGCCGGCTGGCCGCGCTCACCCTATTCCAGAAGGACTTGATCCGTTTTGCGCTGGCATCGGTCTGTGGTCAATCCCATGCTCAACCTGTTGATGAAAATGTGAAAAGCTCCGGCGCTTGCCCCATCCACAACTGGTGAGCAAACGAGCGCTGGTCTATCACCAGGTCGGGGTGGCTCGGTTTCCGACGGGCAGGGCAGGTTTGTCCACAAGCTAACAGCCCCTAATACTTCTCCCATATAATATAAAAAGACTATAGATTCGAAGAGAGCTGTTGGAAGCGCGGTTTAGGTTTTCGATGAGCACTAGCCAGAAGGTGAGCGATGGATTTTCGTATTGGAAGAAATGACCTTCTTCGAGGGCTGTATCTGACCCACGGCATTGCCGATAGGAAGAGCACTCTGCCTATCCTGGCTAACGTCCTCATACGGACGGAGGGCAAGGACAAGGTGGTATTCGGGGCCACCGATCTCAAGGTGGCGATGATGGTGACGGTTGGCGCCAAGGTTGCGGATGAGGGGGGAATAACGGTAGGAGCGCGTCAGCTGTACGAAATAGCCAAGGGCCTGGCGGGAGACGAGGTGAGGTTGCAGCGCTCGGATCAGGACTGGCTGTTCCTGAGTGGGGGGCGGACGGAGTTCAAGGTAGTGGGCGTAAGTGATCGGGATTACCCCAAGCTTACTTCGGGGGGAGAGGCGGAGAGCTACAAGGTGGATTCCGGGGTGTTGTGCGAGATGATCGGGAAGACGATAATCTCGGTTTCGCAAGACGAGACCAGACCGCACCTGGCTAGCGTACTGTTCGAGAGCGATGGGGAGAGGGCGACCATGGTGTCTACCGACGGTCACCGCTTGTCCAAGGTTTCACGGGCGATGCCGGAAGGCCCCAGACTGGCGAGCGGCGTGCTCTTGCCACGCAAGGGTCTGGCCGAGATTCGCCGGGTTCTGGAAGGAAGAGAGGGGCAGAGCGAGGTCTGGGTGGAGCAGGGGCTGTTAGGGCTGAGGGGAGACGGCGTCGTGCTCACAGTGAAGCTTGGTGAAGGGCAGTTTCCACCCTACGACCAGGTAATTCCCAAGGAGAACGACAAGAAGATTAGCGTGGGGCGAGCCGAGCTGCTGGATGCTCTGCGCAGGGTGTCGATAATCGCGTCGGACAAGACCTGGGGAATTCGGTTCGTGCTCGAGAAGGGGAGCATCACGATAGAGGCGGATAATCCGGACCTTGGCAATGCTAAGGAGGTGGTCGAGGTGGATTACCAGGGGTCGGGGCTGCAGATCGGGTTCAACGCGCGCTATTTCATCGAGCTGCTGGAGGAGATGGGGGGAAAGGATGTCGGGTTGGAGCTAGGGGGCGATCTGGACCCGGCGTTGGTGCGGGCGGCCGAAGGGGGAGAATACATTGGGGTCATAATGCCAATGAGGTTATAGGGCTCACTTCAGAGCGCGTTATCTGGTCTTCCTCGGTCCTCGAGTCCCAGAGACGGACGAGCGGGCGCTTGCGTCTAGAGAAGCTAAGTGTCAGAGACTGGCGCAACTTCGCGCTAGGGAGCTTGGAGCTCGAGGGCAAGGTAACGGTGTTGTGCGGGCAGAACGGGGAGGGCAAGAGCAACCTGCTCGAGGCCGTCTACATGCTGGTGGGATTTCGCTCATTCCGGACGAGCGCGATGAGCGAGCTGGTAAGGTGGGGTGCGGCCAGCGCACGTATCGCGGGCGTACTGGTGGTGGGCGGAGTCGAACGCAAGCTGGAAGTCGAGCTTTCTCCCGGCAAACGACGGAGCAGCATGGACGGGAAGAGCGTGAGAAGAGATTCGGCCGCGCTGACCGGGGCAAGCGTGGTGGTCTTTTCTCCGGAGGATTTGCAGCTGGCGAGCGGACCGGCCACGGAACGGAGGCGGGAGCTGGATCGAGCGGTCTTCGCCGTGTATAGGCCGTACTATCGCGAAGCCAGCGATTTCGAACGGGCACTCAGATCGCGCAATAGCGTGCTCCGCCGAGGGGAATCGAGGGGCGAGCTGCTGGATAGCTATGACGAGACCTTGGCTGAGCTGGGGGCCAGAATCGTGGTGCGACGGAGAGGAGTGGTGAAAGCGCTAGAACGGGATTTTTCCCAGACGTTTTCCGAGATCAACGGCGGCTCGGCAGCCATGAGCTATCGCAGTGAGCGAGAGGTAGAGGAGGCGAAGGACGAGGCAGAGATCCGAAGCGCCTTGCAGGCGAGGCTGCTCGCGGGGAGGGAGAGGGATATGGCCAGGGGCTTTACCGGGTCGGGGCCGCAAAGGGACGACTTGGAGATCAAGCTGGGTGAGCGACTGGCGAGAGAGCACGGCTCGCAGGGGCAACTGCGCGCGCTCGTCCTGGCGCTGAAGCTGGCCGAGCTGCGCTACGCGAGCCAAGGGAATGGCGAGGCACCTTTGCTCCTGCTGGACGATGTGGCGAGCGAGCTAGACGAGGAAAGGCGAGGACGGCTTTTCGGAGCCATAGCGAGCATGTCGTGCCAAACGCTGATAACGGTGACCGAGAGGGAGCATTTGCCCGAGCTGGCGGGTCGGGTGGATTTCGTGGTCAAGGCGGGGCAGGTGAGGAGGGTAGAAGAGTGAGGGGTCGAGGGTGGTGGTGGGAGGGAGGCGGCAGGAGGCGCGGTTTTGCTTTACTAGCCTGTTCAATGGTGCTATGTGACTGAAAAGTCTGGGTTTTTTATATGTCGGGCGATGACGATGGCACGGTGAATCAGGAGGTGGCGAAGGCCGCCAGCGAGTACAACGAGGAGAGCATCCAGGTCCTCAAGGGCCTCGAGGCGGTGCGGGTACGGCCGGGCATGTATATCGGCGATACCGATGACGGCAGCGGTCTGCATCACATGGTCTATGAGGTGGTGGACAATTCGGTCGATGAGGCGCTGGCGGGCTTTTGCGACCGAATCGACGTCAAGGTTCATTTCGATGATTCGGTCTCGGTGGAGGACAACGGCCGCGGTATTCCGGTCGGGGAGCATCCCACGGAGAAGCGGCCGACGGCGGAGATCGTGATGACGGTGCTGCACGCCGGGGGAAAGTTCAACCACTCGAACTACAAGGTTTCGGGCGGCCTGCACGGGGTCGGGGTGTCGGTGGTGAATGCCCTGTCGGAGTGGCTGAAGCTGGAGATCAAGCGGGAGGGCAAGGTTTACTACCAGGAATATCGCCGCGGGGACCCGGTGACCAAGCTCGAGGAGATCGGGGTTACCGAGCGGACGGGCACGAAGGTCACGTTCAAACCGGACGGCACCATTTTCAAGGGAACGACGGAATTCAGCTTCGAGGTGCTCTCGCAGCGGTTGCGTGAGCTGTGCTATCTGAATCGCGGGCTGACCATAACCTTGGGGGATGAGCGGAACGGGAAGGCACACGAATTCAAGTTTGCCGGTGGGCTCGCGCAGTTCGTGGGCGACCTCAACAGCACCAAGGTGGTCACGCACGAGAAGCCGATCGTGATCGAAGGCGAGCAAGACGGAACGGTGGTGGAGATCGCGCTGCAGTGGAACGATTCCTATCAGGATGCGATCTTCTGCTTCACCAACAACATCAAGAACAAGGACGGCGGCACCCATCTGACCGGTTTCCGGGCGGCGCTGACACGCACGGTAAATGGCTACGGACAGGCGGCGGGACTGCTCAAGGATCTCAAGAATGGGCTGGGCGGCGACGACATAGGCGAGGGGCTCACGGCGGTGGTTTCGGTCAAGCATCCGGATCCGAAGTTCAGCAACCAGCCGAAGGACAAGTTGGTGTCGTCGGAGGTCAAGGGCATCGTCGAACGGATCGTGAATGAGCGGTTGGGGCGGTTCCTCGAGGAGCATCCCAAGGAAGCGAAGCTGGTCATAGAGAAGGCGGCTTTGGCTGCGCGGGCGCGAGATGCGGCACGGAAGGCGCGCGAGCTGGTGCAGCGCAAGGGTGCGCTCGACATTTCGTCGCTGCCGGGGAAGCTGGCGGATTGCCAGGAGCGGGATCCGGCGCTTTCCGAGCTCTACATCGTGGAGGGGGACAGCGCAGGCGGCTCGGCGAAGCAAGGTCGCAATCGCAAGGACCAGGCGATCTTGCCGCTGCGGGGCAAGATCCTGAACGTGGAGAAGGCGCGCATCGACAAGATGCTGTCGTCACAGGAGATCGTGACGCTGATCACGGCGCTGGGTTGCGGGGTGGAGAAGGAGAAGGAGATCGAGAAGATTCGCTATCACCGCGTGATCGTGATGACGGATGCCGATGTCGATGGCAGCCACATCCGCACCCTGCTCTTGACCTTCTTCTACCGACATTTTCCCGAGATCGTCGAGCGCGGCTACCTGTACATCGCCCAGCCACCGCTTTATCGGGTAAAGAAGGGCAAGCGGGAGATCTACCTCAAGAACGAACAGGCTCTCGAGGATTTCTTGCTCGAGAGCGCGACGGAGAATCTGGTGCTGGTCGGGGCGAGTGGGGGCGATGGCATTCGCGGAGAGAGGCTGCGACATCTGGCCCGGCAAGGGGGACGCTATCGACGCCTGCTGCGAGCGCTCGACCGGCGGGTGGATGCGCGTCTGGTCGATGCCATCATAAAGGCGGCCCGCGTCTCGAAGGCCGACCTCAAGGACCCGAAGTTGATCGCCAAGGCGTTGGCGCAGCTGGAGGAGTACTTCGAGGCTTTTGCGCCCGAGCTGAAAGACGTGGTGCTGAAGCTTGCACCGGACGAGGAGCACGGAGGGTTCAGGATTGAGGCCCCGGTGCGTCCAGCCGGGATAAGGCGAGCCACGGTTATTGACTTCGGCTTCCTGGACTCGCCGGAGTTTGCCGATCTGAGCGCCTTGTATCAGGAGCTAGCGGTTATGGGGAGGCCTCCCTATGTCTTGCAGGTGGGCGGGGAAGAGGTGAAGTTCGAGCGACTGGAAGATCTGGGAGAGAAGGTGAGTGAGCTAGGGAAGAAGGGGCTGCAGATTCAGCGCTACAAGGGGCTGGGCGAGATGAACCCGGAGCAGCTGTGGGAGACGACAATGGATCCGGCGCGGCGGACTCTGCTGCAGGTGAGGGTGGAGGACGCGTTCGAGGCCGACCGACTCTTCTCCACCCTGATGGGGGATCTGGTAGAGCCGCGACGAGAGTTCATTGCGCAGAACGCGCTGGACGTGCGCAATCTCGACGTCTGAGTCAGAGCCGCTGCGGCCCGAAGCTCAATCGGTGGTGGGAGAAGGCTGGCCGGAGGCGAAGCTTTTCGGCCGGCGGCGCTGCGATTGCCCTGGTCGCGGGCAGAAGTGGGCGAGCGTACCTCAGCAGGCGAAGATGCGGTTGAGCTTCTCTTCGATCTTGCCTTCGTTGGACTTGGTCGCGACGGCAATTTCCTTGACGAGCAAGGTGCGGGCGGTGTCGAGCATCTTGCGCTCGCCGAAGGAGAGCTCCTTGTCGCCCTTGAGGCGCTGGAGATCGCGGAGAACCTCGGCGATCTCGAAGACCGAGCCGGTCTTGATCTTCTCCATGTACTCGCGATAGCGGCGGTTCCAAGTCTGGCCTTCCACCGAGATCTCGCGGCTCTTGAGGATCTCAAAGACCTCGTCGACCTCGTCGGCTCGGATCAGCTCACGCAGACCGACCGCGCCGGCGTTCTTGGTCGGAATCATGATCTTCATGCCATTGTCGAGTATCTTGAGAATGTAGAAGGTCTGCTTGCTCGAGGAAATCTCGCGGGTCTCTATGCCAGTGACTTGGGCCACGCCGTGCGCCGGGTAGACTGCCAAATCACCAACGCGGAAAGTGGGCTCCATTGAGGTGCTCTCCTGTCAGTCCTTGAAATGCGCCTCAGTAACCGAGGCGCGCGTACTCTACCTTGCCAACTGCATAAGGTCAAGGAGAAAGATTGGCAGGGGCAGTTGCTGTGGGCGATTCAGTCAAATGGGGCTGGTCAAAATGCGGCCAATGACAATCAAAGTGGGGGCGGCGTGAGTGGGGCGCGGATTAGGGGGTGGGTGGTAGGGGGACGGTTGGGGTAGGTGGATGAGTGGATTTAGGATATTGACAAATCGGGGCACGGAAAGGTAGGGTTTTGTCGCACGTGCCATGAGGGAAAAGGTAGCGAAGGCCAAGGAAAAGTTGACGAAGGCCGATTCGCGTCGGGGCGGTGAGGAAGGGCTGGGCAGGCGCACGGCGAAGGCTGAAGCTGCTGCGGCTTCGGCTGGGCAGCAGGACCAGATTGGCGACCAGATTGGCGGCGAGCAGGCAAGGGACAGAGCCGAGGCGCCGCCCCTGCCGGTGCCGATGGCTACATTTGTCATTTGAGAGTCGGAGATGCGATGAGTGAGCGAAGTTCATTGGCCGAGAAGCGGGAAGAGGCGGCGCGGGTGCTGCGAGATATCTTAGAGCGGATGAAGGTGGACGCCGAGGTGAGCGCGTTCGACGACGGAGAGAAGATATTCCTCGATGCTCATGGAGCGGAGTCGGGCCTGGTGATCGGGAAGAAGGGCGCGACCCTGGACTCGTTGCAGTATCTGGTGAGTCGGATCGTCTTCAAAGCGCCGGGCGAGGCGATTAGAGTGGTGGTGGATGCGGAGGGCTACCGGGGCCGCCGCGAGGATTCCCTGGCCGATCTCGCGCGCAAGCTGGCGGAGAAGGCGGTGCGTTCGGGGCGGCCGGTGCCGGTTGAGCCCATGAGCGCACAGGACAGAAGGGTGGTGCACCAGACCTTGGCCGAGCATCCCGGCGTTCGGACCGAGTCCGAGGGCGAGGGCTCGGCGCGACGGGTGATCATTTTCCCCAAGCGGGGCGAGGTCGAGGCCACGCTAGAGTAGCGGAGCCAGTAGCTTGTCGAGGTCGAGGGCGCCATTTAGCGCGCCGGCCAGGCAAGCGGGAGTTGGGTCGGCAAGGAAGGGGAAGGTGCCGAGAGGAGTCACGCCGGCGATGTCGGCGATGAGCTCGCAATTGAAGGGTTGGTCGGGGCTGGGGGTGGGGTGGGTCTGGACGAGAATGACGCCGAGAAAGGGGAGTGCGCGTCGGTGTATCTCGGCAATGGCAAGGGCGGTGTGGTTGACGGTGCCGAGAGAGTTCTTGGCGACCAGGAGAAGGGGAAGCTGGAAGGCGCGTGCGAGGTCGGCGGAGGTGAGCCCCGGGGCATAGGGGGAGAGGAGGCCCCCGGCGGCCTCTACCACCAGGAAGTCGCCGCGGGCGGCCGCGTCGGCAAGATGTTGTTCGAGGATGGGCAGGGAAATCTGGGTGCGCTCGAGACGAGCAGCGGCGGCGGGGGCGATGGCGGCGCGGAGGGGGATCGGGCAGATGATGGATAAGGGGAGATTGGCACGGCGAGCAGCGGAGCGCAGGCGTTCAGCATCGCTCGGGTGAGCGTCGCCGCTTTCGACCGGCTTGAAGGGGACGGGGGCGAAGCCGCGGTCAGCGAGGGCGGCAGCGATGGCGCTGGCCACGACGGTCTTGCCGGCCGCCGTGTCAGTTCCGGCGATGAAGATGCCGCGCGGGCGAGCTCGGGTCGAGCGGGGGTTGAGGGCCTGGGGGACGGGGTCGACGTGAGGTGGATTTGGGGTGCAGGCCTGGGTCGCGAGGGTTGGAGCGCCAGCGAGGGGCGCGGTCGCGAGGGGGCGCGCGGGGGGGGGCGCGAGGGGCGGTGCTCCCGCGATAGGCGGGGCCGCTGGGGGGCGAGGCTCGGGGAATGGCTGGGTTGCGAGGGGCGGCGCTCCCGCGACGGGCGGGGCCGCTGGGGGGGGAGGCTCGGGGAATGGCTGGGTTGCGGGGGGCGGTGCTCCCGCGACGGGCGGGGCCGGCGCCAGCGGCGGGGGCGGGGTTTTGGGCGCTAGCGCTGCGGAGGATTGGGCTTGGGGGAGAGGGTGGGGCAGGAGGGGGCGGAGGGCTGATGCAAGTCGGGCTAGGTGGAGAGGAGTGTGGGAGGCCGAGACGGTGAGGCGGAGGCGGGCCGTGCCTTCGCGGACAGTGGGGGGACGAATGGCCTGAACGAAGATGGCCTGCTGGCGTAGGCCGGCAGAAGCTCTGACCGCGTCTTGGTCGGAGCCGAGGATGATGGGCAGGATGGGAGTGGCGCAGCGGTCCGAGGCTGGGAGCTGGAGGAGGGCGCGTAGTTGGCTAGCATTTGCCATTAGCCTGGCGCGGAGCTCGTCGCCGTGCGGCGAGGCGACGATGGCGAGGGAACGCAGGGCAGCGGCGGCAAGGGGAGGGGGGATGGCCGTGGTGAAGACGAAGGTTCTGGCGCAATTCAGGAGGAGCTCGCGCAAAACCGTGGAGCCAGCGACGAAGGCGCCGGCGCAGCCGAACGCCTTGCCGAGCGTGCCAACCAGGATGTCGGGTACGACGGCTAGCTCGGCGCACAGACCCGAACCGCGCGGACCAAGGACGCCGAGAGCGTGGGCCTCGTCCACCAGAAGGGCAGCATCGTGGGCGCGCGCCAGCTCGCTCAGGTCGGCGAGGGGAGCCAGGTCACCGTCCATGCTGAACAAGGACTCGGTGACAAGGAAGCGGCGCCGGTGTTGGGCGGCGAAATGGCGGAGGTGACGCTCGGCCTGGTCGAGACGGAGGTGGGGATATAGGGCAAGCTTGGCCCCGGACAGCCGGCAGCCGTCGATGAGGCTGGCGTGAATGCCACGGTCGGCCACTATCAGGTCTTGGGGGTTGGCCAGGGCGGAAAGGGCGCCCACGTTGGCCTGGTAGCCGGTGGGGAAGAGCAAGGCGGCCGGGAGGCCGACGAATGCGGCCAACTGGAGCTCGAGCATACGGTGCTCGGGAAGGTTGCCGGAGACTAGGCGGGAGGCGGCGGCCCCGAAGCCAGATCGACGGGAAGCTTGGGCGGCAGCGTCAGCGAGATCGGGATGGGAAGCAAGGCCGAGGTAGTCGTTCGAGCAGAAGGAGAGGAGGGGTATGTCGCCCGCCATTGGTTCGATGCGTGACGTGCCGCCGAGATCGGCGAGGCTGCGCAAGCGGCCGCGCGCCTCCAGGGCAGCTAGCTCAACGGTCAGCCGGTCGGTCAGTGACGAGGGCAAGAGCTGGGAATTTTGGGGTCGTTATCCGGCTTGTCAATCGTTGGCTGATCGATGGTTCCCGATGTTTCACGTGAAACACGCGCACCCGGCCACGGCCTAGGCCACGGCCTAGCCGTTGGCGTAGCGCACGGCCTAACCATTAGAGCCTGACCATTAGCGCACGGCCTAGCCATTGGCGTAGCGCACGGCCTAGCCACCCCTGCCGGCGGCTGAGGTGGGGACGGTACCGCCGGTTCCCGATGTTCCACGTGAAACATAGGCACCTGCCCATCGCGCCGCTCCACCACCGCTCGAATAACTTTCCGCGTCAGCGGGGCGTGGGGAAGTCGCTTCGGCGAAGGGGAGCGCCGTGAAGAGCAGGACCAGCCCGCCCGGTCGGACCAAGCGCGAGCCGCGCGCCAGCCACTCCCCGGGTGGAAAGGTAGCGCGCGACGACGCGACGTCAAAAGCTCCGCTTGGCAGGTCATCGTCGCGCTGGCGCAGCGCCCTCAGCTCCAGTCCCGCCGACGCCGAGCCCAGCCGCGCAGCGGCATTCAGGAAGGCCGCGCGCTTTGCCCTGGGCTCTACCAGGGTAACCCGACAATCGCCACGCAGGAGGGCAAATGGAATGGCGGGCAAGCCCCCGCCCGAGCCTATGTCGACAACGCATGCCGCCGGTGGCACGAGCCTGGCCATGGCAAACGAGTCAGGCAGGTGCTCGCCGATCAGCTCGACCAGGCTTTGAGCCCCGGTTAGATTTATGCGACGATTCCAGGTCAGGAGAAGGGCAAAGAACGACAGCAGATGCTCGATCTGCTCCTGCCCTACCTCCCGACCCCAATCGCTGGCGAGCCGGGCGATACGCTCACGCCCGTCCTCCTGCTCTGCGTCTGACATCCCGGAAGTATCGCCACAGACCCTGACTCGCAGCAAGCCCGCCACCTGGCGATGTGCCCCGGCAGAGAGCCCAAGACTCCAAGGGCTCCAAGACTCCGGGGCTCCAAGGGCTCCGAGACTCCAAGACTTCAAGCGACCAAGATCCGAGACCACAGCCAAGCGCCACGACCAGTCAGCTGCCTGCAGCTGCCCTGCGCCATGAGCCGCTCCTGCCCCCTCCCGCTGTGCCGTTTCTTCATACCCGCATAGACTCTGCCCCTGGCCCCGATCTAAAATCACTCCGGGGGGCAAGGCAATGGACACGGCTCAGGCAAGAAGGCGGCTCCTGTTGGTCGGAGGCGATCCCAAGAGCCTCCGGGTACTGGAGTTCAGCCTCAAGAAATCTGGGTTCGCCGTCAGCACCGCGGCAGGGGCAGGGCAGGCGCTTGCTCTCCTCGAGGCGTCACCTCCCGACATCATCATTTCCGACACCGACCTCGACGACGGAGATGGCTTCGAGCTATGCCGTCGTGTCAAGGCCAAGGGCGACTGGAGCAAGATCCCTTTCATTTTCGTGTCCGGCCGCAAGTCAATAGAAGACAAGCTACGAGGGCTCGAGCTCGGCGGTGACGATTACCTGGCCAAACCCATCTACATCAGGGAAATCGCCGTGCGTGTGCGGACAGCTCTCCAGCGCGCCGAGCGCGAGCGCATGGAGTCGCGGCGAGACGGCCGGACTCGGTTTGCCGGCGACATTGCCGAGGTTGGCGTGGCGGATTTGCTCCAGATCGTCGAGGTCAACCGCAAATCGGGAATAATCCACCTGGTCAACCCGCAGCACCATGCCTCGATCTTCTTTCGCGCCGGCAAGGTCCTCGATGCCAACGTTGGCCGGCTCACGGGCGTGACGGCCATCTACCGTCTCTTCTCCTGGTCCGAGGGGCGGTTTGCCGTGGAGTTCAAGCCGGTTCGCCGCCATGACGTGATCGCGACACCAATAACGGCGCTGCTCATGGAGGGCATGCGGAGGCTTGACGAAATAGCCCGGCTCCACGAGAAGCTGCCTCCCGCGCGAACGGTGCTCGAGGTCGCACGCCTTCCCGCCGAACAGCTGCAAAGCCTGCCCGTCGAGATGAGCTCGCTTCTAGGCCTGTGCGACGGTGTTCGCACGTTGCAACAGGTGGTCGAGGACGCCGACTATCCCGATCTCGAGTCGCTCACCATCTTGGCCCATCTGCTCGCGACACGTATGGTGGTTGCGCGTGTTCCTCCCGAAGGCACGCGCGAGCCCGAGCCGGACGAGCGCCTCGCCCGTTGGGCGTCGGAAGGGGACGAGACAGCCGGGCAATCGGGCGAGGATATGTTCGATGGCTCCGACCTACCGGGCGAGCCGTCTGACACCCATGCCTCACACGCGGTCCCTGTCCAGACTTCGCTCGCGCCCGGGCAGACACTGCGACTCACCTCTTTGGCGGCGTCCCCTCCCGTGGTGTCCCGCCCCGGGGCAGAGCGGGCCGACATCGCTGCCGCGCCCCCGGCTTTAGACTCCGGGCGGTTGGCCGATTTTCGCCCGCGCGAGCAAGCTCACAGCGAAGATCCCACGGACGGACTGTCCTTGGAGCAGATGGCGTTCCCAGAAGCATTAATCAAGCCTTCATCCCTTGCTGCCATTGAGCCTTCATCCCTTGCTGCCATTGAGCCTTCATCCCTTGCTTCCCCCGAGGTAGCATCCGCCGGAGAGCCTCCCATCACCGCTAGCCTCGCCGACCACGGGGGCGAATCCGCGACGGCCAAGCCGCTCGGCCTAGCCGAGCGCATGCTCAGCGACGACTCAAGCCTGACGAGCTCGGCGATGCGCGAAGCCATGGCGGAAAATGCCGGAGTCGGGCAAGGCGCCATCCCCAGCTCTATTGCCGCTGAGCAGCACACGCGGGAGTATGGCAGCCCGGAGGAGGAGGCGGCGGTTGCTCTGGTCGACGAGGTCGTCTCGGGCGCCCACGGCCGCCGCGACAACCCGACGCCGGGTGCGCCGAGCCGTCCCGCCAACGAGGTGGACTGGGGGGCTTGGCCCAGCTCCACGACTTCGGCCGAGGTCACGCACCGCCTGGCTCTTGGCATCGTGCCCTTGCCCACGACCCGCCCCGACGGGCTTCTCGAGCCTGCGCTGCGGGCCGAGCTTGCCCAGCAAGCCGAGCCTGCCGAGTCAGCCGAGCACGCCCCCGGCGCGCTGTCACCCGCGGCCGAGGTGGCGGCCACGGGCTCTGCTCCGAGCAAGACCCAAGGCGATGGCGCGCAAGACGGCCGACCTGGGCAACTCGGGCAACTTGGGCAACTTGGGCAGCTTGGGCAAGACCGCCGAGTGGCGAGCAGCGAAGCCAGACCCCGAGAGGTCGAGCCGCCGTCGGGCCAGTCACCAACCTCAGCGGGTGAGCAAGCCGTTCTGCCCGACCATGCTCCGGCCGCGAGCCAGCCAGCCGAGCTCGCCGGTTCGGCGGCCGCCGCGACCCGGGCTCAAGCCCCAACCCCAACCTCGGCGAAGCCGGCGGAGGGACGGCGAGCCGCGGTACACGCTCGAGCTGCGCTCGGCGTGGCGGCTAAAGACGACGCTCTAAATTCTCCTTGCCCCGGAGCGGAGGAAGCGACCGTGACCGCCTTGTTGCCGCTGCCGCCAAGCCGGCGAGTCGTTGATCCAGACGCCATGACGACAGTCGAGATCTGGCAGCGCCGCGACCGGCGCACGCTCTGGGGCCTCGGTGCTGCTGCCTTTGCGGCGGGCGCAGTCGCCTTCGTTCTCCTCTTCCACAAGACTACGTCTCCAGACGCGCCTGCGCCTGTCACCCAGCCGCAGCCCGCCATAACAGCGCTGCCTCCGGTCGCACCTCCGTCCGCGACGGTACCCACAGCGGCAGTGGCACCAGCAGCAACCCCGGCGCTGGCGGCGGCCCCAGCACCAGCGGCCCCGGCGCCAGCGGCGCCAACCCCAGCGCTGGCGGCGGCGCCAAGTTCTGCGCCGGCGGCCGCCGAGCCGGTACCGGCGCCCGCGGCCCCACGCGCTGCCGCCTCCGCGCCGGGACAGCCCGAGCCGGGCCGCCAGGCACACGAGGTCCATCCTGGAGCGGGCGCAAGCGCAACCGCCGCGCAGCACGATGCGCCGGCTCTTCACCGGGAATGCCTACGGGTTGACGCGGGAGGCAAGGGAAAGGCCAAGGCCGTGAGCGTTGCATGTCGGCAGGCACTAGACGCCAATCCCAGCGACGTCGACGCCATGACGATCATCGCTCGGCTCGAGCTCGATCGGGGACGATTTGCCGAGGCCGAGGCTCTAGCCACGAAAATTCTCGCGCTAGACCCGCAGCGCCCGGAGGCTTACCTCTACCTGGGCAATGCCGAGGAGGGCACGGGCAAGCCCGATGCTGCTCGCACGGCATACCGCAAGTACCTCGAGCTGGCGCCGAATGGACCGTTGGCTCGCGATTTGCGCGCGATCTTGAGCAACCGCTGATCTCCGCCGGGGTAGGCTGGGGCGGGCCTTTGGTCCTCAGCCTGCTAGCCTGCGAACCCCATGTTGATACTCGGGATAGAAACCTCATGTGACGAGACGGCGGCCGCGGTTATCGAGGGCGGCAGAATCATCCGGTCGAACGTCATCTCATCTCAGGTGCTCGTCCACGCGGAGTACGGGGGGGTGGTGCCAGAGGTGGCATCGCGCCAGCATCTGGCCACGGTGGTCAAGGTGGTCCGCCAGGCTCTAGGCGACGCCCGGGTGGAAGCCGGCGCGCTCGATGGCATCGCGGTAACTTGCGGACCGGGCCTCGTGGGTCCTTTGCTGGTCGGGGTCGAGACCGGGAAGGCCATGGCCTACGCCCTGGGCAAGCCGGTCGTAGGGGTCAACCATCTCGCTGGTCATCTGGCCGCGGTCTTCCTCGAGGATCCGCGCAATCCGCCCCCGCCGCCTCTTCCCCATCTGGCCTTGCTCGTGTCGGGCGGACACACGAGCTTATTGCGCGTGGATGGCAAGGCGACCACGCTGCTCGGCTCCACTCGCGACGACGCAGCCGGGGAGGCTTTCGATAAGGTGGCCAAGCTGCTGGGGCTCGGCTATCCAGGCGGAATGGTCATAGATCGCCTGGCCGCAACCGGGGACCCGGCGGCTCTGCAGTTTCCCCGCCCGCTCCGCGGCCGGGATGACCTCGACTTTTCCTTCTCGGGTCTCAAGACGGCGGTGGCGACGAGGATCGAAAAGGAGGGCAGGCCAGCCGAGTCAGGGTTGGCTGACTTCTGCGCCAGCTTCCAGGCCGCGGTGGTGGACGTGTTGGTGAGGAAGGCGCGGCGGGCGCTGGTGCGCGAGGGACTCCACGATCTGGTGGTATGTGGAGGCGTGGCCGCCAATCGCGGGTTACGGGCCGGGCTGGCCGCGGCGGCGCGGGAGGATGCCTTCGCTCTCTACATTCCGGCGCCCAATCTGTGCACAGACAACGCAGCGATGATCGCGATAGCCGGTACCTGGGCCATCGAGCGCGGTCTTGCCGCTGGCCTCGATCTGAGCGTCGACCCGGGGCTGCCCCTGTCATGACAGATCCAGCCACTACGCCCTCGGCACGCGAGCTGCTGGCGCGCTATGGCCTTTCGCCCAAGAAGGCGCTCGGGCAGAACTTCCTCGTCGATCCGAGCGTGCAGGCGCGCATCGTCGCCAGCGCGCGGATCAGCAGTGAGGACGTGGTGGTGGAGATCGGTGCCGGGCTAGGGGCACTCACGGGCCGTCTCGCCGATGTCGCGAGGCAAGTCATTGCCATAGAGCGGGACGCGGGGCTGGCCGGGGTGTTGCGCCAAGAGCTGGGGCCAAGACCGTCCGTTACCGTCGTGCTCGGCGATGCCCTGGAGTTCGATCTGGTCGCGGCGTCGACCGAGGCTGGCCGGCCGTTGGTCGTGGTCGGCAATTTGCCTTATGTGGTCACGTCACCGCTCCTGTTCGCCCTTCTCGAGGCCGGGTCGGGGCGGCGGGTAGTCGACCGCGCGGTGCTCATGGTGCAAAAGGAATTCGCGCAGCGCATGCTCGCGCCGCCGGGCAGCCGAGTCTATGGCCGCCTGTCGGTGATGGCGCAACAGGCGGCGGAGGCCGAGATCCTGTTCCACGTGGGAGCGGGCGCCTTCTTGCCTCCACCCGCGGTGACGTCGTCCGTGCTACGGCTGCAGCCGCGCGAGCGGCCCCTCGCGGAGGTGGATAGTCGCGAGCGGTTTCAGGCGGTGGTGCGAGCAGCCTTCGGCACGCGACGCAAGATGTTGCGTCGGGCCCTGGAGCCTGCCTTCGGCTCGCGGGCGGCAGTGGCCCTGGCGGCGGCCGGCATTGCGGGTAGCCGCCGGGCGGAGGAATTATCAGTGGCGGATTTCGCTCGCCTCGCCAATGCTCTGGGATCGGATGCCTGAATTACCCGAAGTCGAAACCGTGGTGCGAGGGCTGCGGCCTGCTCTGCTGGGCCAGCGGCTTACTTCGGTGTGGTCGAGCGGCCTGCCCCTGCGCATGCGGCGCAAGCTCGACCTGCGCACGCTGCGAGCTATCTCGGTCGGGGGCAAGGTGCGCGGTCTTCGCCGCAAGGGCAAGGCGATTCTGGTCGACCTCGACCGGGGCGGGCTGCTGGTGCACTTGGGCATGACCGGGCGGCTGCGGCTCCACTCGGCGGGTGACTCCCGGGAGAAGCACACCCACGTCGTCTGGTCCATGCCCGGCAAGCGCGAGCTCCGCTTCGTTGACCCACGGCGCTTCGGTTGGGTGCAGGCCGCGGCCAACGTGGACGAGCTGCCCGAGGTGCGCAGGCTAGGTCCTGACCCGCTGGCCGAGCTTGAAGTTGGGCAGCTGGCCGAGGAGCTTGCCCGCTCCCGCGCACCTATCAAGGCATTCCTTCTCGACCAGCACCGCATTGCCGGGCTGGGCAATATATACGTGTGCGAGGCACTCTTTCGCGCGCGCATCCATCCCGCGGCGGAGGCGGCGGATCTGCGCGGGCAAGCGGCCCCGCTTCTGCAAGCCATCCAGGCCACCCTCGAGATGGCCATCGCCAATTGCGGAACCACCTTCCGTGACTTCGTGGACTCGAGCGGTCAGGCGGGTCGAAATGCCGAGGCGCTGCTCGTCTATGGCCGCGCGGGGGAAATCTGCGGCGCGTGTCGTCACCCGGTGGCGCGGCAGGTTGACGCTGGCCGCTCCACCTTCTTTTGCCCGCGCTGCCAGGCGGGCGGTGGCGTGCCGGCAGCGCGGCGGTGAAAGCTCACAAGACGCGCATCAGCCGAGCTTGCCCGCGACGCGCGCGGTCTCCTCGATGGTCTGGGCGAGAACCGAGCGGATGCGGCCCGCCTCCATCACCGACAGCCCAGCGATCGTACATCCCCCCGGGGTGGTAACCTGGTCCTTGAGCACCGCCGGGTGGGTTCCGGTCTGGGCGACCAGGCGGGCAGCGCCCTGCAGGGTCTGGGCGGCAATGGCAACCGCCATATCGCGGCGCAGACCGAGCTTCACCGCTCCGTCGGCCAAGGCATCGATCATGACGAAGACGAAGGCCGGGCCGCTACCCGAGAGCGCGGTGATGATGTCCATTTGCTTTTCCTCCACCTCAACCGCTTTGCCGACCGAGGAAAACAAAGCCAGTGCCATGGCCATCTGGCCGTCGGACACGGACGGGCTACGGGCAAGCCCGGTCATGCCCTCGCCGATCAAGGCGGACACGTTGGGCATGGCACGCACCACAGCGCTGCCCGGCAAGAACCCACATAGCTTTTCCAGGCGCACGCCAGCGGCAATGCTGATGACGGGCTTGCCCACTAGGGCGGCGCGCATGACGTCGCTGTCGAGGACCGAGGCCATCTGGTAG
Source organism: uncultured delta proteobacterium (assembly GCA_963849735.1). GTDB lineage: Bacteria > Myxococcota_A > Polyangia > Fen-1088 > Fen-1088 > Fen-1118. The sequence goes on along the minus strand of CAWKJE010000073.1, from coordinate 42,053 downwards.
GGCTTCACGCAGACCAGTGCGGCCGCGCACGCGCGGGCGACGGCCAAGTTGTCGGTCGAGGTGCGAATGGCGTGCCTGGTGGCCAGGGCATCGGCGACCTCGGCCCGCGCGTCGCTCGCGAAGACTTGCGACGCGTCCAGGACGGACGAGCGAAGAATGCCGCGCACGATGGCTTCGCCCATGGTGCCGCAGCCTATGACTCCCAGGGTCTGATCGGCTTGCAGTAGTTTCACGTGGGCCATTACCACACAAGGCGCGCCCGAGGTAAAGGCCCGAGCACAGCCATAGCCCGCGGCTAACAGGACAGGCACAGGTCGCAATCCCGGTGCCAAGGATAGCCAAGCAGCCAAGCCGCCAAGCCGCCTATAGAGCTTCGCTCTCCTCGCCGGCCGTTTAGCGGGTAAAATCGCGCGAAATGCAAGAAGCGCAAGCGCGACGGAGACTGTGCGACGTGCACCGCTTGGTGGTGAAGTTGGGCACCGCCGTGGTCACGACCGAGGAGGCTGAGCTCGCCACTAGTCGCGTGAGCTCGGATGGGCTTGGCCCGACCGAGCTCGCCCGCGGGGGATCTAAAGGACCCTCCCAGGGTCCTTTACCTAGTCGCGTGAGCTCGGATGGGCTTGGCCCGACCGAGCTCGCTCGCGGGGGATCTAAAGGACCCTCCCAGGGTCCTTTACCTAGTAGGGTAGAGAATCTGGTGCTCGAGCTAGCGCAGGAGCGCAAGGCGGGCCGCGACGTGATCCTGGTGACCTCGGGTGCGGTGGGCATGGGAATGCGGCTCCTCGGTCTCGGGCGGCGGCCACGTTCGCTCGGCCTGCGCCAGGCCTGTGCGGCCGTCGGCCAGGGGCATTTGATGGCGGGCTATGCCGAGGCCTTCGCCAAGCATGGCGTTGTCGCGGCGCAGGTGCTCCTCACCCAGGAGGATCTGGGTGATCGCGACCGCGTCCTCTGCGTGCGCACCACGCTGATGCGCCTGCTCGAGCTGGGCACGGTGCCCGTGCTCAACGAGAACGACAGCGTGAGCATCCGGGAGCTGGTGGAGTATCGGCGCAGCCAAGGGGCGAGCGCTCCCGGGCGAGTCTTCGGTGATAACGACGGCCTGGCCGCCCGGGTCGCCGTCACCCTGGATGCTGACCTGTTGGTTCTGCTCACCAACGTGGATGGCGTCATGACAGCGAACCCCAAGCTCGATCCGGCGGCCCGGCGGATTGCGCTCATCGAGGGAGTGGACGCCGCTGCCCTCGCCCTGACCGCGGGCCAGTCGAGCTGCGGCACCGGAGGCATGGCGAGCAAGCTAGAGGCAGCCCGGCTCGCCAACGGGGAGGGCATATCGGTCGTGATCGCCAACGGTGGTCAAGCGGGCGTGCTCGCGAGGATCCTGGCCGGCCAAGATCTGGGCACTCTGATCCCGGCGGCCGAGCCGCGACGGGCCCGCCTGCGCTACATCGCGGTGGCTGGCCGGAAACATGGCGCCCTGGTGCTCAACGAGGGCGCTTTGCGCGCACTGGAGACGGGCAAGGCCTCGCTCTTGCCCGTCGGGGTCATTGCCGTCGAGGGCAGCTTCGACAAGGGCGACGTGGTCGAGATCCAGGACGGCAGCGGGCGCGTGCGAGGTCGCGGCATGGTCAACTACGACGCCGACGCTTGTCGCAAGCTAGCGGGTAGGCAGAGCGACGAGATTGACGCCATCCTTGGCTACCGAGGCTATGACGCCATGGTCACCCGAGACAACCTGGTGATGGGCAGCAGCTAGAAGGCCGCGCAGGCGAGACCGGGACCACTGCTCAGCGCGCTGGCTTGGGCGCCGGGGAGGGCGGGGGAGCGGGCTTGCGCGGGGCGGGCGACATCTTCTTCAAGTCGGAGTACGAGGCGTAGGCGTCGGCCTCGACGGGCAGGAGCACGGTGAAGGTCGAGCCCGACCCGGACTGCGAGCGGACTTCGATGGTGCCACCGTGGTTCTCGATGATACGCTGGCTGATGGGCAAGCCGAGGCCGGTGCCCTTTTCCTTGGTGGTAAAGAAGGGAATGAAGAGGTTACGCAGCTCGGCCGGGGGGATGCCGACACCATCGTCGCGGAAGCGAACCTCGAGGAAGGCGGCGTTGGCCCCGCGCCGAGTGGAGCGGCGCAAGCTGGTCGATATCTGCAGCCGCCCGCCCTGCGGCATGGCATCGATGGCATTTATCGCGAGGTTGAGGAAGACCTGGCGGAGCTGTTGGGCATCGGCGCGTACCTGCGGCAGGCCCTCGAGCAGGTTGGTCGCGATCTCGACCCGCGACTCGGTGTGCTCCTTCTCGAACAGGTTGATGGTCTTGCGAACAACGTCGTTCACGTCGAGGGGGCTCTGGTCGCCGCGGTACGGCCGCGCGTAGTCGAGGAATTGCGAAACGATCTTGTTCAGCCGGTCCACCTCCTCCACGATGATGCCCAGGAATTCCCGCATGCCCCCCTCCGGGGCCTGGCCTTCGAGCGGGCTCAGGTATTGGGCCGCGCCCTTGATCGAGCCCAAGGGGTTGCGTATCTCGTGGGCCAAGCCCGCGGCCATCTGGCCCAGCGCCGCCAGCCGGTCGCGCTCCTTCATGCGCTCGTAAATTTGCGAGTTCTGCAAGGTCACGCCGATGGACGCGGCCACGCCACGGAACAGCTCGATCTCTTCGGAGGAGTAGGCCTCGCGCAGGCGCTCGTCGCGCAATACCAGCATGCCGAGGAGCTGCTCCTCGCCCAGTATCGCGAGCACCACCCCGGCGTTGAGCAGCTCGAGCGCGCGGATGATGAGGAGCAGGGCCTCGCGCTCCTCGCCCTGCCGGTTGGAAAGCGCCACGAGCTCGCGCTCGACGCCTTCGATGGACACCACCCCGCCACGGCGCAGACGCTCGAGAAATCCGCGGTGGGCGACCGCGTCGATCCGCCCTTCCGGGCGCGGGCCGATGTGCCCGACCAGATCGTAGGCCGAGCCGTCGGGATCGACGATATACATGGAGGCGTGGGTGGTACGCCGCGTATCTTCGAGGGCCGACAGGACACGCGGCACCAGCTCGCGCACGTCGATGACGTTGGTAAGGTCGGCGCGCAGGCTCTCGATGCGCCGGAAGAGCTCGTACTTCTCCTGGAACATCCAGCGATTCACCACCCGCTCGAGCAGCGAGCGCAACGGCTCGAAGACGATGATGATGGCAGTCGATGCGATGAGGGCGTTGAGGAAGAGCAGCCCGATCTCGTTGAAGTCCACCAGCTTGATGAGGAGAAGGCCGAATATGATGGTCGAGATACTGGCGAGCGCGGCCAGGACCACCATGCGGCCCAGGAGCTCGTTGAGGTCGAGCAGGCGGTAGCGGACGAGCGTCTGGGAGATGAAGTAGAGATAAATCGTGACGAAGATGTTGCCCACCGAGGGGGCCCATGGAAGTAGGTCGGATATGGTGGCGGTCACGGTCGCTAGTCCGCCGACGAGGAGATAGAGCAGCCGGATTTTCTCGACGCGGGAGGGGGTGCGCCGGTAACGCCGGTAGAGGTAGTACACCGAGAGATAGAGGCCGAGGTAAACGTAGGTCAAAAGCCCGATGTAAAACCACTTGCTGGTGTGGATGGGGGTGGTGACGAAGAGGCTAGACAGCAGGGCGAGGTAAAGGACCAGAGCGCCGGCCAGGGTCAGGCGCGACATGGGCGGTCGTCCGGCTTCGTCACCCAAGAAAGCTCGGAAAAAGCGTTGCGCGGTCGCGGGCAGCGATACCGCCGCCAGCATGCTGCCCCAGCGCAGGAGCGACCACGATTCCTGCGACGAGCTCAGGAACATGAGCAGGCGCTGGATGGCCAGATTGAAGGCGAAGGTCACGAACAGCACGTGCACGGCTCGGCGCGAATCGCGCAGCAGCACGGCTCCGCCCACGGCGAAGCACACGATGGCAGCGACCAAGGCAGAGAGCGACTGGGTGTTCAAGACCAGGGCATATTACCCCGCGCCCTCGGCCGGCCAAGCCCACTTCGACGCCCACCCCGTTGCTAACCTCTTTGCCCCTCCGTTCCGCCCAAGCCAAGGGCCATACCCGTGGTCGCACGCGTGGTCGTACCGTGGCCGTACCCCGTGGCCATGCCCATGGCGGTCCCCGTGGCCGTACCCATGGCCGTGGCCTTGGCCGAGCGCGTGGGCCTTAGCCCGTCCGAGGGCCCCCCTTCCAACACTACTGTTAGCGCCCCGGTTGCCCCCTTTGCCCCTCGGCGTCCGGTCTGTTAGCATGAGCCGGCATCATGGACGAGGCGACGGGCAGCGGCTACCGGCCTTCTGGCCGCACCTACCGCGGGACGGCCGTCAGGTCCAAGGGACCCCCCCAGGGTCCTTTGGTTAGTAGTCGCGTGAGCTCGGGCGGGCTGGGCCCGACCGAGCTCGTTCGCGGGGGATCTAAAGGACCCTCCCAGGGTCCTTTGGTTGGTAGTCGCCGACGAGAAAGATTGCCTTGCCGAGCGGCCGCGAAATGGCAAGGAGGAGGGCGGTGATCAACTCCGCGGTTCTGGTCCTCAACCGGCATTTTCAGCCCATCCACGTCACCAACGTGAAGAGGGCTTTCTCGCTCCTTTACATCGGCGCGGCCCAGGCCGTGGACCAGCGCTTTCGCACCTTCGACTTCGGTAGCTGGGCCGAGCTGTCGGCCGAGATGGGCGACGATGTGATCCGCACGGTAAACCGCACTATCCGCGTGCCGCGTGTGATCCTGCTCCAGGTCTATGATCGCATTCCCCGCGCCAAGGTGCGCTTTTCGCGCCATAACATCTACACCCGCGACAACAATACCTGCCAGTACTGCGGCCGTCAGTTACCGCGCGCCGAGCTCAACCTCGACCATGTGATCCCGCGTTCACGCGGCGGGCGTACCAGCTGGGACAACGTCGTTTGCTGCTGCGTTGACTGCAACATAGCCAAGGGAGCGCGCACCTTGGCGCAGGCGGGGCTCAAGCTGCTCAAGACGCCGGTCCGGCCGCGTTGGACGCCGACCTTCAGGGCGGGGGGGACAAGATTCGCTACCGCGAATGGCTGCCCTTTCTCGACCTGGCCAACGCCTCCTATTGGAACGCCGAGTTGCTCGAGTAGCGATGGCGGGGCTCCCTCTCGCCGGCCTTCGGGTGTTGCTCACGCGTCCGGACGGCGAAGGCGCGCAGGCGTGGATGGTGGCATTGGCGTCCGCGGGTGCGATTCCGCTTCCCTACCCCACCATAACTGCCGCGCCCCCCGAATCCTGGGACGAGATCGACACGGCGGTAGAGCGACTTGCGAGTTACGACTGGCTAATCTTCACCAGCCAGACCGCGGTGGCTTTTCTGATCGGACGCCTTCCCGGCCAACACCTGCCCGAGCATCTGCCGGCGCGCATCGCTGCCGTCGGGAGCAAGACCGCGGCCCGGGTGGAGGCAGCGGGCGGCAGGGTTGCGCTGATCCCCACCTTGCAGCAGCAGGAGGGCATAGTGCACGCGCTGGCTCACTTGCCCGCGGGGACGCGCATCCTTCTCCCCATGGCGGCCGGGGGACGCCCGCTTCTGGCCGATGCCCTCTCGGCCCAGGGCTGTGCGGTCGACGTCGTCACCGCGTACCGGACCTTGGCCAAAGCCGACCTGCCGCCGCCGCCGCCTTTCGATGTCGCAACCTTCGCCAGCCCATCGGCTTTGCAGGCCTTCATTGCCGGACCCGGGGTCAAGGCTTTGACGGACAAGGTGGTGGCGGTCATAGGTGCGAGCACGGCCGCAGCCGCGAAGAGCAGCGGCCTTGATCCCTGGGTTGCGCGATCGCCCAGCGCGGATGGCCTTATTCGTGCTATCGCAGAGGCCAGGCTTAAGGCCCGAGGAGGATAGCCCTGATGTCATACCCCGAGAGTCGTCCCCGTCGCTTGCGCCGTACCGCGGCCCTGCGGCGCATGGTGCGCGAGACCTCCATGTCCGTAGACAACCTGATCTATCCGCTCTTCGTCTGTCCCGGACGGAAGGTGCGACGGGAGATTCCCTCCCTGCCCGGCCAGTACCACCTCTCGGTCGATGAGCTGGCGCTCGAAGCCGAAGCGCTCGGCCGCCTGGGCATTCCGGGAGTGATGCTATTCGGTTTGCCCGAGAAGAAGGATAGCGTCGGCAGCGAGGCCTGGCAGCCCGAGGGCATAGTGCAGAGGGCCATCCGCGCCTTGAAAAAGGCCAACCCCGAGCTATGCGTGGCGGCCGACTGCTGTCTGTGCGAGTACACCAGCCATGGGCATTGCGGAACGGTCCTCGACCAGGGAGGCGACGTGGACAATGACGCCACGCTCGAGAACCTGGCCCGGGTGGCCGTGGCGCAAGCCAACGCCGGCGCGGATATCGTAGCGCCTTCCGGGATGATGGACGGAACCGTCGGTTTCCTGCGCGATGCGCTCGACGAGGCGGAGCACGAATCGGTGGTCCTGCTCTCATACGCGGTGAAGTACGCGTCCGCGTTTTACGGTCCATTTCGCGTTGCGGCGGCATCGGCTCCGGCCTGGGGCGACCGCCGTGGGTACCAGATGGATTGCGCCAACCTGCGCGAGGCGGTTCGCGAGGTGGAGCTGGACGTCGAGGAAGGCGCCGATATGGTGATGGTCAAGCCGGCGCTCTCCTACCTCGACGTGATCGCGGAGATACGCAGGGAATTCGACTTGCCGGTCGCCGCCTACAACGTCTCGGGCGAATATCTGATGCTGAGAGCCGCGGCGGAAAAGGGCTTCCTTGACTACGACCAGGCCCTGATGGAGACTTTAATGTCTGTGCGTAGAGCAGGCGCCGACATGATCGTGACTTATCACGCCAAAGAGGCTGCCGAGTTGCTCTCGAAGGCTCGTTGAGCTGGCAGCACGGAAAATGTTACGGGCAACAAAAATGTCTGTTGACAATTTTTGGGGAATGCCTAGTATCCCGTTCCCCGTTGCGGCGGCGTAGCGAAAGCGGCGCTGGCGAAACGGGATCAGTCGGTCTCTGAAAGCTGAATAGCAGATTGAGAAGATAGAGACAGAAAGTCGATGGCGATTGCCCTAACCGGCGTCGCTGTCGAACCCTGAATCCTTGAGTTGTAAGTAACGCCAGGGGTAATACCCTGGCAGGATCAACGATTCAAAACGCATGAGGCGAAGGTCTCGTGTGAAGTTTTAACTGGAGAGTTTGATCCTGGCTCAGAGCGAACGTTAGCGGCGGGCTTAACACATGCAAGTCGAACGAGAATGAGGGGGCAACTCCTCTAGTAAAGTGGCGGACGGGTGCGTAACACGTGGACAATCTACCTTTTGGCGGGGGACAACAGTTCGAAAGGACTGCTAATACCGCGTAAGTCGGCGAGGGCTCTGGCCCATGCCGAGAAAGACGGCCTCTCCTTGGAAGCTGTCACCAGAAGATGAGTCCGCGGCCCATCAGCTTGTTGGTGAGGTAATGGCTCACCAAGGCAAAGACGGGTAGCTGGTCTGAGAGGATGATCAGCCACACTGGGACTGCGACACGGCCCAGACTCCTACGGGAGGCAGCAGTGGGGAATATTGGGCAATGGGCGAAAGCCTGACCCAGCCACGCCGCGTGAGTGATGAAGGCCTTCGGGTCGTAAAGCTCTGTGGGGAGGGACGAACAAGCACGCATTTAACACATGCGGGCCCTGACGGTACCTCCTTAGCAAGCACCGGCTAACCATGTGCCAGCAGCCGCGGTAATACATGGGGTGCAAACGTTGCTCGGAATTATTGGGCGTAAAGCGCGCGTAGGCGGCTATTTAAGTCGGATGTGAAAGCCCTTGGCTTAACTGAGGAAGCGCATCCGAGACTGAGTAGCTTGAGTACGAAAGAGGGTCGCGGAATTCCCGGTGTAGAGGTGAAATTCGTAGATATCGGGAGGAACACCGGCGGCGAAGGCGGCGACCTGGTTCGAGACTGACGCTGAGGCGCGAAAGCGTGGGGAGCAAACAGGATTAGATACCCTGGTAGTCCACGCCGTAAACGATGGATGCTAGATGTTTCTGGTATTGACCCCGGAGGCGTCGTAGCTAACGCGTTAAGCATCCCGCCTGGGGAGTACGGCCGCAAGGCTAAAACTCAAAGGAATTGACGGGGGCCCGCACAAGCGGTGGAGCATGTGGTTCAATTCGACGCAACGCGAAGAACCTTACCTGGGTTGGAACCCCCCAGAAGTCCGCAGAGATGTGGATGTACCCGCAAGGGGACTGGGTGTCCAGGTGCTGCATGGCTGTCGTCAGCTCGTGTCGTGAGATGTTGGGTTAAGTCCCGCAACGAGCGCAACCCTTGTCGTTAGTTGCTAACAGTTCGGCTGAGCACTCTAACGAGACTGCCGGTGTTAAACCGGAGGAAGGTGGGGATGACGTCAAGTCCTCATGGCCCTTATGCCCAGGGCTACACACGTGCTACAATGGGCGGTACAAAGCGTCGCTAACCCGCGAGGGGGAGCCAATCGCAAAAAACCGTCCTCAGTTCAGATTGCAGTCTGCAACTCGACTGCATGAAGTCGGAATCGCTAGTAATCCCTGATCAGCAGGCAGGGGTGAATACGTTCCCGGGCCTTGTACACACCGCCCGTCACACCATGGGAGTCAGTTGCTCCAGAAGTGGCTGTGCCAACCCGCAAGGGAGGCAGGTCCCTAAGGAGTGACTGGTGACTGGGGTGAAGTCGTAACAAGGTAGCCGTAGGGGAACCTGCGGCTGGATCACCTCCTTTCTGGAGACACGGGAGGTTCTTCGGAACCTCTCTAGTCAGGTCATTCTCAAGGAATCTCTTCTTCTCGATATTGCTGTTCAGCTTTGAGGGACCGACGGACGCGAGGAGCTCTTGCTCCTGGCGTTCTTCGGCAAATCATTAGCCTGGGCCTGTAGCTCAGTTGGTTAGAGCACACGCTTGATAAGCGTGGGGTCGAAAGTTCAAATCTTTCCAGGCCCACCGCTTCTCGAGCGGTGCGACTGGTGGATCCCCGACGGCTTCTGGGGCGTTAGCTCAGCTGGGAGAGCATCGGCTTTGCAAGCCGGGGGCCGAGGGTTCGAATCCCTTACGCTCCACCAACAAGACTAGGCGCGCGAACATCGACGTAGCTGCTCGGAGATGAACGAGCAGATAGGCCGGTGGTCGACGAGACCACATCGATCTTTGACAACCGAATAGATGACTACGACGCGAAAGCGTGTTCTTGAGAATTGTAAGAATGAAAACGAGCGTCGACGGAATCTAGAGGGCGGAGCTCGCTAAACGAGCTTCGATCTCGACCTTTGAACCGCATCCGCTGGCCACGGTCAGCTAGGTGCGGGGATTACGGTCCTTGCGGATCGTATTCTGAGACGGCGTGTCGCGAGAATTGATGGTGGCAGACACCGTCCAACTAAGGTTGGCGGTCAAGCTACTAAGGGCACACGAAGGATGCCTTGGCGTCAGATGGCGATGAAGGACGTAGTTAGCTGCGATAAGCTCCGGGGAGTCGCAAACAGGCTTCGATCCGGAGATCTCCGAATGGGGAAACCCGCCGGGAGTCATATCCCGTCACATCCTGGCCGAATACATAGGCCAGGGAGAGCCAACGGGGGGAATTGA
>CAWKJE010000073.1:0-27500 GCA_963849735.1 uncultured delta proteobacterium | reverse complement strand
GTGGGCGAGGACGGGAGCGGGCCAAGAGGAGAAGCGGTCCCGACCCACGCGGTCGACTTCGCCGACGCGCCCGCCGGGCTCAAGATCGTGGATCTCCTTTGCGCTAGCGGCCTCGTTCCGTCGAAGAGCGCGGCCCGCCGCTTGGTGGAGCAAGGCGGCGTGCGCTGGGGCCAGCGCAAAGTGGAGTCGATCGACGACACCCTGCGCCCCGACGAGATACCAGCCGGCGGGACACTCCTCCATGCGGGCAAGAAGCATCTTCGCCGCATAGTCCGGCAGTCATCGTGAGGGGCTATCAAGGGGCTGCTGAGGGGCTACTGAGGGGCTATAGCTCCTTGCGCATCCAGATCGCGTTCTTCGAGCGCGCCATCCGATATTCGTCGGTGGCCGCGATAGCGGCGGGAATGAGCTTGGGGTCGATGACGTCGAAGCCGAGCTTGTCACCCGCGACGCCCTGGGTGCCGTCGGTGACCAGATAGAGGTGGAGGGCGCCGTCCATGCGCGCCCGCTTCATCGCCACCTCGAGCAGCATGTAGCCCAAGCCCTCACCCCGCCGCTCGGGCGTGACGGCCAGCATGCGCAACAGGGCGTCAACCTCCACGTGCTCGATGGCAACGCAAGCGGAAATCTCCGTGTCATCAGCCGACGGTATGACCAGGAATTCGCTCCAAGAGCGGTCGAGAGAGTGGGTGAGCCCGGCGCGATCGAGAAGGTGCCCGAGCTTGACCTTGTCGGACAAGCGAGCGGGGCGTACCGGATCGCCCAGTCTGGCCAAGAGCAGGTCGTGCAGACCGCCGTAGTCACCCGAGGTCATGATCACGACGGTGTCGCCCGGGCCCGCCCGGCGGGCCAGATGATCGGCGGTGGCAGCAGCCCCGACGATAACGCACGCCGGGACTTCCTGGCTGCGCAAATCGGCCGCCAGCTTGTCCACGTCGAGCCGCTGCCCCGCGGGAACCTTCTCCGGAGCATAGACCGGCGCCAAAACCACCTCATCGGCGATCGCCAAGGCGCCGGCGAGCGCATCTTGAAAGACCGAGCGCCGGCTGGTGGCGGAGCGCGGCTCGAAGGCCACGATCAACTTGCCCGGTCCAAAGCGTCCCTTGAGCGCTCCCAGGGTCTCGCGTACCGCGGTGGGATGGTGGGCGAAATCGTCGACCACGGTTACGCCATACGCGATCCCGCAGATCTCTTGCCGGCGCTTTACCCCGAGGAAGCGGCGGGTAGCGCGGGCGATGGCGGGCATGCCTACGCTGAGGAGGTGAGCCGCGGCGATGACCCCGGTCAGGTTCTCCATGTTGAAGATGCCCGCCAGGCCGGTATCGAGGGCACCCATACCCTTCCCCTCGCAGGCCAAGCGCAGTATCGATCGCCCGCCCAGCTTGCGCCCGGTTATCTCGAAGGTCCAGGTGGCGTCGGTGCCGGGCCGGCCGTAGGTGGTGACCGGGCAGCGAGCCGACTTGGCCACCTCGAGGGCGCCGGGGGAGGCGGCACACACCACCAGGTGGCCGTCGGCGGGGATGAGGGCAACCAGCTCGCGAAAGGCGGCCTTGACCGCCCCCTCGTCGGCAAAAATGTCGACGTGGTCCAATTCGACCGAGGTGAGGATCACCAGCTTGGGCCGGTAGTGCAAAAACTTCGACTTCTTGTCGAAGAAGGCGGTGTCGTACTCGTCGCCTTCGACGACGAAGTCGGGGCCCTGGCCTAGGTTCCACGAGCGGTGGAAATTGACGGGTACTCCCCCCACCAGGAAGGAAGGATCGCGTCCGGCATCGCTCAGCACGAACGACAAGAGCGACGAGGTAGTGGTCTTGCCATGGGTGCCCGCGACCACCAGGGCGCGGCGGTCGCGCAAGAAGAGCTCGGAGAGCAGCGCCGGGAAGGATACCAGCGGGATGCCCCTCTGCTCGGCCGCCACGACCTCGACGTGGTCCCTGCGGCAGACATTGCCCACCACCACCCGGTCGGGGCCCCAGTCCAGATTGTGCGCCGCGAAGCCCGACATGACTGGGATGCCGAGATCCGCTAGCTGCGTCGACATAGGCGGGTAGGCGTGCTCGTCACTGCCGCGGACTTCACAGCCGGATGCGACGAGCAGGCCGGCCAGGGACCCCATCCCGGTTCCGGCTATGCCGATCAGGTGCAGCTTCATGGCGTGACCCGTCTCATGGGGAGACCTGGCACTGGGGAGCACCGGGCGGGAATTGGGTGGCAAACTTCTTAACCTCCAGGCCGAAGTCGGCCTTGAAGTCGCGCAAGAGCCACCCGTCGGCTTCGGCCTGGCCCCCCGAGGTACTCCACTTGAGCCCTACCACCACCAGGGAGCCACAGGGGTCGAGGCGCCCGCGCTTGCGCCTCTCCACCCAACTCTGTTGCCAGGCGCGCGCCAGCTCAGGGTTGCAGCCCCGATTGCCCACCCCGCAGCTCACCTCGAGGATGTCGTACCAGTAGCCCCCGCTCGGGCCGTACTCGCGGATGTGGAGCGACGGCATCACCCCGCTTCCCGCCTCGCTTTCGTGGCTGGCGAGGTCAAAGTCGTAGCGCTGGTTGACGTCGACATCGAGGTAGTAGCAGGTTTCCTCCTGTCCGCCTTCGCCCGTCGCCGGCGCGGGCTCGAAGTGGCCGAGAGTAGGCGAAGTGAGGGCCAGGCTGCCGCGCCCGGCCTGGAGGCGAATCTCTATCCGCTTTTTGCCCGCCGCGGGAGGTGGCTCGGCTCTTGCCCCGCCCAACCCGCCTGTCCCGCCCTGGGCCACGCACACGCACTTGCCCTGGTGGCAATGGCCGCTCGCGAGGAGGCCTTCGTTAGTGGCTCCAGCAGTCGGGGATGATCCCGAGGTCGAGGGTGACGACGCGGGCCCACTCGACTGGGCCTTGTTTCCCGTTGCGCACGCCGCTGCACAGAGCGCAAGCGCAAGCTGGAGATACCGTGGACGTGACGCCATTGCGCACGTAGGATACTACGCCCGTGCTACGAACGACCTACAAGTTTGCGCTCCATTTACCCATCCTGCCCCTCTTCCGGACCGGCTCGTCCGCGCTGTCCAGCCGGGTGCCCATTGGCATCGGCCTACTCAGTCTCGTCGGGCTACTCAGTCTAGGGGTAATCACCGGTTGCGCGTCGAGCGACGAGGCCAAGCCCGTCACCTATTCGATGACCGCGAAGCAGAACTACGAGCGCGGCCTCGAAGAGCTCAAGAAGGAGAACTTCGCCGAGGCAACGAGCTACTTCACCTTCGTGAAGCAGAAGTTTCCCTTCTCGAAGTATGCCGCCCTGGCGGAGCTGGCCCTGGCCGACACCGATTTTGCCCGGGGCGGCTACCTGGAGGCGGTCGACGCGTACAAGGGCTTCGCTCGCCTCCACCCGACCCACGAAAAGGCCGAGGACGGTTACGTTTCCTTCCGCATCGCGGAATGCTACGTCAAGGAGATGCCGGGCGACTGGATACTGTTACCCCCGGCCTACGAGAAAGACCAGTCCGCGGTACGCGATGCGCTCCGCGAGCTCGGCAGTTTTCTCGAGAAGTACCCCGACTCTCCTTATATCGCGCAAGCCCGCTCGTACCGCCACGAGGTCATCGGGCGCCTCATCGAGCACGAGATCTATGTGGCCCGCTTCTATCTCGAGCGTGGCCACCCCAAGGCTGCCATCCTGCGCATCAGGTCGGCGCTCAAGCAATACACGGACTCGGGCCGGGAAGCCGAGCTCCTGCTCGTGCTCGGGGAGACCCACCTCGAAATGGGCAACCCCGCCAGCGCCAAGGAGGTCTTTCTCCGCGTGGTGAATGGGGCGGGCTCCGAGCTCGAGGTCAAGCGCGCCGAGCTCTTCCTGAGCTTCATCCGTCGGCGCTTCGGCGACAACCCCGTCGACGGGTCGGCATCCGCGGCGGCGTCCGCGCCATCCGCGCCACCCGCGACAAGCGCCACACTCCCGACATCCGGCTAATGGCCAGATTCATTGCCAGCCCGGCTACCTTCTTCGTCGAAGAGATCCCGGCCTATCAGCCGACCGGCGAGGGCGAGCACGCCTATCTGTGGATCGAGAAGCGCGACCTCACCACCCCGGAAGCGGCGAGCCGTCTCGCCAGCGTGCTCGGCACGCCGGTCCGCGACGTGGGCTACGCGGGCATGAAGGATCGGCACGCGACCACGAAGCAATGGCTGAGCTTCGCGGGTGTCGATCCCGCGGTGGCGCGAGTCGCCGCAGTCGATGGCGTGCGCGTGCTCGCGGCAACCCGCCACAAGAACAAGCTGCGCACCGGCCATTTGCAGGGCAACCGGTTCGAGGTGGTACTGAGCGATGCCCAGGGAGAAAGGTCGGCGATAGAGGTCGCGCTCGCGCGGCTAGCGCAGCAGGGGGTGGCCAACCGCTTCGGATATCAACGTTTTGGCAACAGCGGTGACAATCTTGCTACCGGGTTGGCGGTGCTGCGTGGTACCCGCCGGGTGGCGGATCCGCGCCGGCGCAAGCTCCTGCTCTCGGCGGTACAGTCGGCCGTGTTCAACCGTGTCCTGGATCTGCGCCAGGAAAGCGGTGGCTTGCTGGCCGTGCGGCAGGGCGATGTCTTGCAGAAGGTGGCGTCGGGCGGACTCTTTGTCTCCACCGATCCCGGCGTCGACCAGCCGCGGGTGGATCGAGGCGAGATCGTTCCCACCGCTCCCTTACCGGGCAGCCGGGTCAGCGCACCTCCACCTGGCACGGCAGCGCACGCGCTCGAAGAGCGGGCCTTGGCCGAGCTCGGGATCGGGGTCGATGAGCTCGGCCGGGTCGGTCGAGCTTTGCCGGGCACTCGACGCCCCGTGATAGTGAAGATCACGCTCGCGCACCCCGCGGTGAGCGAGGACCCGGCCGGGCTGCGGCTCGCCTTCGCGCTTCCGGCCGGTAGCTATGCCACGGTGGTCCTCCTGGCGCTGGGCGTGGAATGCTCGCGGCCTCTCCAACCTGTGCTACCCTCGGGCACGGCTCCGGTCGCTCGCCCGGAGGACGAGACATGCACATCGCTCAACACCTTCTAGCATTCACGCTCTTCGGCTCGGAGTGGGTTCTCTGGTTGCTGGTCTTTCTGTCCGTGCTTTCGGTGGCGGTGATGGTCGAGCGAGGCATTGCGATGTCGGGGCGCATCGGCGATTTCGACCGAGTGAGCGAGAAGCTGCATCAGGCGATAGCGGGCGGCGATCTCAAGGCGGCGCGGACCTTGCTCGGCGGTCGATCGGTCGAAGCCCGAGTGGCCATGGCCGGGCTGAACGAGCTCGGACGGGGCGCGACCGCGGCGATAGAGGCCATGTCCAGCGCGCGCGCGCGCGAGCGGCTGGCCATGGAGAAGCACCTCGGCATTCTGGGCACCCTGGGCAACAACGCGCCTTTCGTGGGTCTCTTCGGCACCGTGCTCGGCATCATCAAGGCCTTCGCCGACCTGGCCAAGAACCAAGGCGGAGGGACCGCGGTAGTGATGGCGGGTATCGCGGACGCGCTGGTGGCTACCGCGGTCGGTCTCTTGGTGGCGCTTCCGGCGGTGGTGGCCTTCAACGTGTTTCAAGGGCGGATCCGGCGCACCATGGGCCGCACCGACACCCTGGCCCACCTCATCTTGTCGGCTAGTAGCGTCGAAGGGGAACGGCCCAAGGCGGTCGGCTGATGGCAGGCGCCGCCAGTAAATTCGAGGACGATGACGCCGGGCGGATGATTTCCGACATCAACGTGACGCCTCTCGTCGACATCACGTTGGTGCTCCTGATCATCTTCATGGTGACCACCACGTATATCGTGAACCCGGCCATCAAGGTCGACCTGCCCAAGGCGGCCACCGGCAGCGACCAGACCCGTACCACGTTGTCGCTCACCCTGACCAAGGAAGGCCGGCTCTTCCTCAACGGCGAAATCGCCGACGAGGCGAAGGTCAAGGGGCAAATCTCGGCCGAGCTACCCGGGAATCCCGATTTGCAGGCCATCATCGCCGCGGACAAGGTCGTGCCTCACGGCGACGTCGTCCACATCATCGACTTGGTAAAGCGTGCCGGCGTGCGCAAATTCGCCATCAGCGTGGACTCTGCCCCATGAGCTGCGGCGCAGCAGCGCGGGAGTGAGGTCCCGCCCCAGCACAAGGACGGCACGTGGTGAGCGGCGTTGCATCGGGCGAAGAACGCCCCTGGGCAGCGGCGGCCGGCGCTACGGCCGCCGTGCTGCTGCACGTGGCGCTGGGTTTGCTAGTCGCGCGGGTGCCGCCCAGGTCCCTGGTCGAACGCACTCGACCGGTCGAGGTCGATATTCTCGACCATGTCGAGCGAGCGCCCGAGCCCCGGGAGCCGCCACGATTGCCCGCGCCTTCGCCCGCTCCACTCCCGCCCCCGGCTCCCCCGCGCGTGGTGCATCGGCGGGCAGCGCCCAAACCGCCGCCCGTGCCGAACCAGGAGCAACCGCCCCCTGCGTCTGCCCAGCCCACGCCTACCCCGATCTTTGGCGTGACTGACAAGTCGGTGGTGGCGGGCGAAAGCCCGGTGGCCCTGCCCATCGGCAACACTCTGATGACCAACGATCGCACGCTGGCCAAGGCGCCCCCCGCGCCCCTGCCGCCCGCGCCACGACCCGAGACATTCGCGCCTATCGACGAGGAATCGGTGGCCCAGCTGCCCGAGCGGATGTCGGTTCCCCAGCCCGCCTACCCCGAGATGGCCAGAAGACTGGGGGTCGAGGGCAAGGTGCGCCTGCGCTTGGGCATAGACCGCCGGGGCAACGTGAAGTCGGTGAGAGTCTTGCAGAAGGGCGGCTATGGCATGGACGAGGCGGCCATGGCCGCGGCCTGGCAATCGAAGTGGAAGCCGGCCAGGCAGGAAGACGGCCAACCGGTCGACGTCGTGATCCATTACGACTTCACCTTCCGGATGCCCACTCGCTGAAGCCGCCAGGCCACCCATATGCTAAAGCTGCCCAGCGAACCCGGTTGCAACACCCCATGGCGCCCAATTGAGACTCGCGGTAGCGTGTAGGCGATGAAGCTGCGCGGCTGGTGCTCGACCGACGTAGGTCTCAAGCGCGACCATAACGAGGATAGCTTTCTTTGTTGCGACGACCTCGGGCTATATGCCGTGGCCGATGGTATGGGCGGACACCTCGGCGGCGAGCGGGCCAGTCGCATGGCGGTCGAGGTGCTGGAGGCCGAGATGCGGGCGCGCCTGCCTTCGGCCTCGGCGGAGGGGGAGGTGGCCAAGGCGCTAGGCGAGGCCACCCGACTGGCCTCGCAGGCCATTTACGAAATGGCACAGAAGAGCCCCGACCACGCGGGCATGGGCACCACGCTGACTGGGCTTTGCTTCCACGGCCAATACCTCACCGTGTGCCACGTTGGCGACTCGCGTGCCTACCTCCACCGCGATGGGCAGACTCGCCAGCTCACCGAGGATCATTCCTGGATTCAGGAGCAGGTCCGGGCCGGGCTTCTGGCCCCGGGCGATGCCATGGCCTCCCGCTTCCGCAACATAATCACCCGCTCGGTCGGGTTCGAGCCCGTGGTGGCGCCCGACTTGCTCACCCTGCCCGTCTTGGCGGGGGATGCCTACCTCATCTGCTCGGATGGGCTGTCGAACTATCTCTCCCCCGAGGAGATCGGCCAGGTGCTGTCCGACCAAGCCGGGAGCGAGGCCGGGCGCGCCCTCATAGCGATCGCCAACGAGCGGGGCGGCGACGACAACATAACCAGCGTCGTCGTCCAAGTGGCGAATGGTGGCGGGAGCGACCGATAGTCGCGGGGCTGCTACCCCACCACCACCTTCTTGATCAGGTCTTCGATACGCAGGCGAGGCACGGCGCCCACCAGTTGACCTGCGACCTGTCCGTTGTGGAAGAGCAGGAGAGTGGGCACGCTGCGAATCTCGAAGCGGGTGGGTACGCCGGTATTGTGGTCGATGTCGCACTTGCCCACGCGCAATTTCCCCGCGTAGGCGGAAGCGATAGCGTCCAGGTGGGGCGCAATGGTGCGGCAGGGACCGCACCAGGTGGCCCAGAAGTCCACCAGGACGGGAAGGCTCGATTGCCCGACCTCGGTGTCGAAGTTGGCGTCCGTCACCTCAAAGGTATTGCTGCTAGCCATGGCTTGGTTTTAGCACGGATAAGCGGTTTGTGCGGATGCCCGGGCGATGCTAGCTTGACGGCCAAGAGTTTGACTGCCGGCGATGCATCGCGGATGGGTAGCGCGGGCGAGCGCAAGCGCGCGAGCCGCATAATCATTGGCACCCGCGGTAGCGTGCTGGCGCGCTGGCAGACCTCGTCGGTCGCGGGCGCGCTACGGCGCGCGCACCCGGATCTCGAGGTGGAGGAAAGGATCATCGTGACCCAGGGCGACCTGGTCACGGACCGTCCCCTGGCCGGCGAGGGCGGCAAGGGCTTGTGGGTCAAGGAGATCGAGGCCGAGCTGCTGGCCGGGGCCATCGACCTGGCCGTGCATAGCATGAAGGACGTGCCGGGAGAGCTTGCGCCCGGGCTTGCGCTAGTGGCCATACCCCGGCGTGCCGACGTGCGCGATGCCGTAGTCAGCCGTAGCGGCAGCGAGCTCGCCCGCCTCCCGCTCGCGGCGCGAGTGGGGACCACCAGCTTGCGCCGTGGCTTTCAGCTGCGGGGGTTGCGGCCGGATCTCGAGGTGGTGGACTTGCGTGGCAACCTGGACACGCGTCTCGGCAAGGTGGCGCAGGGCGTTGTCGACGCTGCTATCCTGGCCTGCGCGGGTCTCGACCGCTTGGGGCTCGCGGACCGCATCAGCGAACGCCTCCCCGTCGAGCGTATGCTGCCGGCGGTAGGGCAAGGGGCGCTGGCGCTCGAAGCTCGGGCCGACGACGAGGAGATGCGGTCCTTGTGTGCAGCGCTTAATGACCGTGAGACCGCCATCGCGGTAGGGGCCGAGCGGGCCTTGCTGGCCCAGCTGGGGGCTACCTGCCGCACTCCGGTGGCGGGCTACGCGCTCCTGCGCGGGGATAAAGTGGTGCTCGAGGCCCGCATCGGCAGCGCGGACGGCACGAAGGTGCTCGCGGACCAGGCGGTGGGGGCATGGCGCCAGGCGGAGGAGGTGGGGCGGGGCCTGGCGGAGGCTTTGCTGTCGCGCGGCGCGGCGTCACTGCTGGCAGGGGGGTGAGGGCGGAACCGCGCAAGGAAGGAGGGGGCAGGGAAGGGGTGCGAGGGAAGGGGGATAGGAAGGTGAGGAGGGTGATCGGGGGCGCAAGGGAAGGGGAAGGTCAGTTTTTGCGCGCTCCTGCCGAAGAGGCTTATGATCTACCCAAGGGACCATGCGGTCATCTTCGCGCGCCACCCTGCTCATCTGCTCCATATCGCTTGCGGCATGTGCCCACCGCGAGGGCAGCCAGGCCGAGAACGATCGACTGAATCGCTCGATCGAAACCCTGCGCGCGCAAAACGCCGCATACGCGAAGCAAGTCGAAGAGCTCGAGAACAGCGTCTTCATCCTCAAGGACCGCCTCGGCCGCCAGGCCGAGGCTGACGGCGAAAAGGCAGCTGCGCCGGCGCTGCCCACGGTGACGCTCAGCCCGGACGCGAGCGCGGCGGCGTCCGGACAGTCGGCTCCCGCTGGAACGGAGCCGGCATCCGAGCCCGAGGTCGAGTATGCCGGCGATGCGGCGAAGCCAAACGCCCGCCGGCCGGTCTTGCGCATGCGCGGCGACAACGCCGAGATTGAGCTCGCGCGGGCGCAGCCGATCGCTACCAGCCGCGCCAGCGCAAAAGTCGCCCCGCGCAAGCCGGGAAACGCGGGCGCGGCAGCGCTTTATCGGGCCTCGTTCGAAGCCTTGCGTGCAGGCCGGCACGAAGAAGCGGCACGTGGATTCCGGGAGTTTCTGCGGGACTATCCCGCCCATAGCTTGGCCAACAACTCGCAATACTGGCTGGGAGAGTGCTTCTACGATCGGAAGGACTATGCCGCTGCGGTGCGCGAATTTCACAAGGTCATCGAGCACTACCCCGTAGGGAGCAAGGTTCCCGACGCAATGCTCAAGATGGGCTTCAGCTACCTCCTCCTCGGCAGCGAAGAGGCCGGACGGCAGACCCTTGTCCGGCTCGAGCGCTCCTACCCTCGTCACGAGGCCGCGGCCCTGGCTAGCTCCCGCCTTGCCAGCCTCGACCACGGCGGCTTGGCCAGAGGGGGCGAGGCGGGTGTGAGCACGTCGGGCGGCGCGCGGGTCAGCTTGGAGCGGACCGCGTCAAGTAGCATGGAGGCCCCATGAGATTGGGCTCGCTGTGGCTGCATGCGGCGGCCCTTACCTGCGTGCAGGGGCTCGGGCTTCCGCAGGACATGGGAGCCAGGCCCGCGCTGGCCGAGGTCGGGGCGACCGCGCCCGAGCCCGACGATCCCATGGCCCAGAGCCTCGACCACGCCGGCCAGGCCGGGGTAGCCCCGGGAACGTCGAGGACCATCGGCGGCGCTAGCAAAGACGCCGATGCCAAGCGTATCGAGAGCACCGCGGCCGGGTTAGCCCCCGGCGGGGTCCTGGGGGTCGACGCTCCGGGGGCGCCCGACATTCCGAACCAGGTCGCCGCGAGCGATCCCGCGTCTCTGCCCGAGCTACACGTGGTGCAAAACGGCGACACCCTGTGGTCGCTGTGCTCGAAGTACTACGGGGATCCGTGGCGCTGGCCCCGGCTGTGGGCGGCCAACCCCGCCATCACCAATCCCCACTGGATATTCCCGGGCGACGTGATCCGCATCGGTGGCAGCGCAGCCGGCCCGGCCAAGCCCGCCACCACGGCTTCCGTTCCGGTCGCCGAGCACGGACGGCTGACCTCGGTCAACCGCATCGGCAGCGGCAGTGAAGCCGCGATCATGTTGCGGACCGTCGGTTTTATCGAGGCCAAGGACTTGGATCAGGCGGCG
This sequence comes from uncultured delta proteobacterium, assembly GCA_963849735.1. GTDB lineage: Bacteria > Myxococcota_A > Polyangia > Fen-1088 > Fen-1088 > Fen-1118. Next base: position 16,635 of record CAWKJE010000073.1, on the reverse strand, counting down.
ATCGTCTCTGGATCGCGAGAGGAGAAGATCATTCTGTCGACCTCTGATACCGCCTACCTGCGCTATGCGAAGAATGCGCCGCTGCGTGCCGGAGAGCGCTACTCGGTCTTCGAAACCGATCTCGCTCATCCGATCGTGGACGAGAGCACGGGCAAGACCTATGGCTACCTGGTCAGGATCCTGGGCGATCTGATCGTGAATCAAATTGCCGACAACCAGGTGGCGCGCGCGCTCTTGGTCGATACCATCAATCCCATCGAGCGCGGCGCGCGCGTCAGTAAATTCGTGCGCCAATTCCGGCGCATCGAACCCAAGCCCAGCTCGGTCAACTTGGAGGCGCGCGTAATCGCCACCTTCGCTCCCAATCAGCTGCTCAGCACGGGTAGCTTCGTCGTCCTCAATCGCGGCAAGCGTGACGGCGTCGAGGTCGGCAACCGGACTTTCGTGGTCAGAAGGGGCGACGGGTATGCCACCAATATTGAAGAATGGGAGATCCACGATCCGACATCGCCCAAGGAGGTCGTGGGCGAGATCCTGGTCGTGGAGGTGCGCGACAACGCCTCCGTGGCCTGGGTAGCGCGTAGCAACAAGGAGCTGAGGGTGGGCGAGCTGACCGAGATGCGCAAGGGCCACTGAAGCCACGCCAAGAGGGCCATGGCCGCACAGCAGCAATGCCCGAGTCGTGGTGGCGGCTTCTCGAGCGAGCTCTTGATCTTCTTCGGGCCGGGCGCTATCAGCATGCCCACCACTGATGCAGCTCGTGGACGATGACGCCATGCTCATGCCGGGATGTCCTGGGGTGGTCGTGTGCGCTGATCCTCTGTTTCCCGCGCCCTTGCGCGGGGCGCCTAGCCCGCCCGAGAAGCTATGGTACGCGGGGCGTCTGCCCTTGCCGGACGAGAGAATCGTCGCCTTGGTCGGTGCCCGCGCAGCAAGTCGTGCCGGCTGCGACCTGGCGGCGCAATTCGCGGCCGGGCTGGCGGACGCGGGTTTTGCCGTGGTGTCGGGCGGGGCGCTGGGCATCGATGCCGCGGCACACCTTGGCGCGCTCAAGCGGGGCGGAGCGACGTTCGCGATACTGGGCTGCGGCACGGACGTGGTCTATCCGGACCGCCATGCCGAGCTCTTCGCCCGAATCGTGAAGAGAGGCGGGCTCTTGGCCGAGTATCCGCCTGGTACGCCGCCGCGCCGGGGCCACTTCCCGGCGCGCAATCGGCTCATCGCGAGCTTGGGCGAGGCCGTCATCATCGTGGAGGCGGCGTTGCGTTCCGGTGCGCTCATCACGGCCCGGCGGGCCCACCGGCTCGGCCGGCCTCTCCTGGCCGTGCCGGGCAGCCCTGGGACGGATGAGCTGATACGGAGTGGCTCTGCCGTTGCCGTTCTGACCTGTGACGATGTAAGGCGGAGCTTGGCGGGGGAGGGGCTCGGCGCGAGGCCATCTCCCTCGGCGTTGTCCGCGTCAGTCGCATCCGAGCCAGGGGCGGGCGGACGGTTCTCGGCTGTCCTCGCCGGCATCGACCGCGGCTTCGACTTGCCACCCGATTTGTGCAAGCACCTGGGAATGGCGCTACCTTCCCTCTTGGCAGTTTTGGCCGAAGCGGAGCTGGAAGGCTACGTCAGGCGCGCTGCCGGCAACAGTTACGAGGTCATAAGGACGTGAGCAATACTACTAAAGGGACCCTGGGAGGGTCCTTTACATCTCCCGCGGAGACCGCCGTCGGGCAAAGCCCGCCTGCGCCCAGGCGATCTGCCGCGGAGAGCTCAGTCGGGCAAAGCCCGCCTGCGCCCAGGCGATCTACTAAAAAGACGGGCGCTCGGGGCAAGAGCCCGTCCGGGCGCAAGGCCGCAGCCGGCAAAAGGTCGGCGGGCCATGGGGCGAGCTCGCGGGTTGAGGGATCGAGCTTGCACGCTGACGAGGCGCCGAGCACCCCGCTGGCCGAGGGCGCGAGCAGCGAGCCGGCCGCCGAGGCGACGAAAGGCAAGGGCAGGGACGGCACGCTCGTGATCGTCGAGTCGCCCGCCAAGGCGAGCACGATAAAGCGCTATCTTGGCCGTGGCTTCGAAGTGAAGGCCTCGGTCGGCCACATCAAGGATCTGCCCAAGGCCTCCATCGGCATCGACATCGAGCACGACTTCCAGCCCGAGTACGTGGTCATCGATAGCAAGAAGAAGGTCATTTCCGAGATCAGGGCAGCGGCGAAAAAGGCGGCCCGGGTCCTCTTGGCTCCCGACCCCGATCGCGAAGGAGAGGCCATAGCTTGGCACATCGCCGACGAGGTCAGGCCGTGCAACGACAACATTCAGCGCGTGCTCTTCAACGAGATCACCAAGCGGGCGGTGCTCGAGGCCATAGAACGCCCGCTCGAGCTCGACTTGAAGAAGGTCGAGTCTCAGCAGGCGCGTCGCGTCCTCGATCGACTGGTGGGCTACCAGATCAGCCCAATTTTGTGGGCCAAAGTCCGGCGCGGGCTATCGGCGGGCCGGGTGCAATCGGTGGCGGTGCGACTCCTCGTCGAGCGCGAGGACGAGATCAAGGCTTTCGTGACCGAGGAGTACTGGACAGTGGAAGTGGAGCTCGCGAGCCGGCAGGGCCCCTTCGCCGCGCGCGTGGTCAAGATCGACGGCGAGAAGCCGACGCTGGTCAATGAAGGCCAGGCCCAAGACTGCCTGGGCCTGGTTCGCCAGGCGGCGCTCCGGGTAGCCGCGGTCGAGCGCAAGGAGCGGCGCAAGAATCCGCCGGCCCCCTTCATAACCTCGCGCCTGCAGCAAGAAGCGTCGAGCAAGCTGCACTTTTCGCCCAAGCGCACCATGGCGCTGGCCCAGCGACTTTACGAGGGCATCGACCTCGGTGCGGAAGGACCCACCGGTCTCATCACCTACATGCGCACGGATTCGACGCGCATATCGAACGAGGCCGTCAAGGCGGTGCGCGACGAGATCGTACAGCGCTTCACCCCGGCTCACCTGCCGGCCGAGCCCAACCTCTTCAAATCGAAGAAGGGCGCCCAGGACGCCCACGAGGCGATAAGGCCCACTCTCATCGATCACGACCCCGAGCGGGTGCGCTCTTTGCTCACCGCCGCCGGCGCCGGTCGCGATGCGCGGGAGACGGCCGACCTGATCAAGCTCTACACCTTGATATGGAACCGCTTCGTGGCCTGCCAGATGGCCCCGGCGGTGTTCGATCAAACCGCGATCGAGATCGAAGGCGGGCGGGTCGGGCTGCGGGCGAACGGGCAGGTGCTGCGCTTCCCGGGCTTTCTCGACGTGTACGCCGAGGCGGTCGAAGATGGCGCACCCGACGAAGAGGGCAGCGGTAGCCTGCCCGAGGTGGAGGAGGGAGAGGCGTTGCGCTTGGTCGGCGATAAGGCGGAGCAGCACTTCACCCAGCCGCCGCCGCGCTATTCCGAGGCGACTTTGGTGCGTGAGCTGGAAGAGAAGGGCATCGGCCGGCCGTCGACTTATGCCACCATACTCTCCACCATCCAGGATCGCGGCTACGCGGAGAAGCGCGACGCCCGCTTGCAGCCGACGGAGCTCGGCGTGGTGGTGAACGGTCTTTTGGTCAAGAGCTTTCCCGACATTCTCAGCATCGATTTCACCGCGCAGATGGAAGAGCAGCTCGACGAGGTGGAGGACGGTGCCGCGGATTGGGTCAAGCTCCTCAGGGGTTTTTACACCCCCTTTGCTCAGGACCTCGATCGGGCCAAGGTGGAGATGCGCGATCTCAAGCGGGAAGAGCAGCCCACTTTGGAGGTGTGCGAGAAGTGCGGCAAGCCCATGGTCATCAAGTGGGGCAAGAACGGCCACTTCCTGGCCTGTACCGGATACCCAGAGTGCCGCAACACCAAGGAGTACACGCGCAACCCGGACGGCACGTTGACGGTGCTCCCGACCACTCGTCCATCGGACCAGATCTGCCCGACCTGCGGCTCGCCCATGGTGGTGCGGCGCGGCCGCTTCGGCGAGTTTCTAGCGTGCTCGCGTTATCCGGAGTGCAAGACGACCAGCCCGCTGTCGCTGGGGGTGACCTGCCCTAAACCCGGCTGCGGCGGCTATCTGTCGGAAAAGCGCTCGCGGCGCGGCAAGGTCTTCTTCGGTTGCTCGAACTACGCCAAGTCGAAGTGCGATTTCGTTTCCTGGGATTGGCCTTTGCCCAAGCCATGCCCTCAATGCGGCGCATCCTTCATAGTGCAGAAGGTCTTGCGCTCGGGCACTCGCTTGCGCTGCATCGCCGAGGGCTGCGGCTACGCCGCCGATCCCGAGGACGGCGAGGCCGAGGTCAAGGCTTCGTAGCTGCCCTGGCTGGGCCGGTCGCCGGGTGGGCTGGGCTCACCGCGGAGTCGGCCGGCCTAGGTGTGGGCGTGTGAGCGGGGCCGGCCGCCGGGTGGGCTGGGCTCACCGCGGAGTCAGGCCGGCCTAGGTGTGGGCGTGTGAGCGGGGAGGCTGGCCGCTATTGCGGGGTCGGACAGCTCGTCACGGAGCCATTGCATACGTTGGTGGTTCCGCCGCAGTTGGCGGCGCTCTGCCAGGCGAAGCTGCCGACCAGGGTGGATGCCGCCTGGGTAGCCCCCGGGGTGATGGTCAGGCTCTCCGAGGTGTAGGTGAGTGCGTTCCCGAGCACGCTGGGCGCAGGATTGACGGAATCCCAGAGCACCTGGGCGTTGCTCCCGGACATGACGAAGTGACCGCTGTAGACCGAGCCGGCGTAGACGCTGTTGGTCATAGTGAAGCTGCAGCTGGGGGCGGCCTGGGCGAAGGTGTAGACGGCGGCGGTGGTCAGGTCCAGCCACGCCGCACCGCAGGTCGTAGCGACAATATCGGTTGTGACCCGATACGCCCCGGCGAGGCTCGGGCAGTCGCTGGCGATGCTGGCGTCGGAGGATGGGGTTGAGGTGCTCGAGTCCATGCCCGCAGCGGTGTCGATGCTGCCGGCGGTGTCGGCGCTGGCGCTGGTGGTGTCGGTGCTGGCGCTGGCGGTGTCGGTGCTAGCGGTGTCGGTGCTGGCTCTGGCGGTGTCGGGAGCGCGGCCTTCATCTACAGCTACAGCGCTGGTATGGTCGACGCTGGCCATGGTGTCGGGGCTGGCGGCGCTGTCCAGGTTAACGCGGCCGCCATCCTGGCTGCCGCTCGAGTCGGCGCCCACGCTGGCGTCCTCCTTGCCGGTGCTGTTGCCGCTGCAGGCGGCGACCAAGCCGAGTGAGCTCACGATGGCTGCCAAAGCAATTTTCCTCATAACGTCCTTTCGCGTTTCATATAACTGGGTGAAGATTGGGCCAACGATAGCCCATCCCGTGCCGTTTTGCATAGGCGCGGGAGCGGTGTGCCATGGCGCCGTGGGGAATTTGGGGTAACGCGCCGGGTGGGCCTATCCTGGCCGATAGATGGAAGACGATGCCCTGATCGGCTTGTTCCGCCAGTATCTCACCAGTGAGAGGCGGGCCTCGCCCCACACCGTGCGCGCCTACCTGGGCGACATCGAAGAGCTTTTCGCCTTCGTGCGGGCGCGGCCGGAGCGAGCTCGGGATCGCCCGATAGCCTTGGCCGAGCTCGATAGCGTGGCTTGCCGATCCTACCTCGCCAGCCTGCACGGGAAAAACGACCCGGCGACCGTGGGGCGCAAGTTGTCCGCGCTGCGGACATTCTTTCGGGTCATGGTGCGGCGCAAGCTCATCGCCGGCAATCCCGTCGCGGACCTGCGCGGGCCCAAGCGAGCCCGGCGCCTGCCACGTTTCTTGGGCAAGGATGAAGCAGCGCGTTTGCTCGACGGCTGCCCACCATCCTCTCGGGGCAGCGTGCCCTCCCTCGCCAGTGACCCGGCGTGTCTCGAGGGCAGCCCGTCGTCATCGTCCCGCTGGGTGGTCTTCGAGCGCGCCCGCGATCAGGCCCTCTTCGAGGTTCTCTACGCGAGCGGCTTGCGCATCGGGGAGGCGTGCCATCTCGATCTCGGGGATGTGGCGGCCGAGGGTCAGGGGGCGAGCATCACCGTGCGGCAGGGGAAGGGTGGCAAGGATCGCATCGTGCCGGCGGGGGCCAGGGCCTGGCAGGCGCTGAGCGAGTACCTGCCTCTACGCGGGGCCATGCGGGATGCGCTGCGGGCGCGCGGCCGACCGCTGGCCGAGAGCGCCGCCCTATTCCTTTCCCGGCGCGGTCTGCGCCTGGGTGATCGCGAGGCGCGGCGCAGACTCGACTCGCGCGCCGGTGAAACCGCGGTGAAGCGACTGTCTCCTCACGCCTTGCGCCATAGCTTCGCCACCCATTTGCTCGGTGAGGGCGCCGATCTGCGCTCCATCCAGGAAATGCTCGGCCATGCCAGTCTGCGTAGTACGCAGCGCTACGCTCAGGTGGACATCGACCACCTCATGGCGGTCTACGACCGGGCCCATCCCAGGGCCATTGAGAAAAAAAATCTGGGAGGGTCCTTTAAGACCCCCGCGATCGAGCCCGGTCGGGCAGAGCCCGCCCGTGCTCACGCGATCACGGGCTCGGGGAAGATGCGGTGACGCGGGCACGGGCGGGCGTGCGGGTAAGGATCGCCACGACGACGGCCGAGACCACGACGGCGGCCAGGGCAATCGATGCGGTTGGTCGGGGTATTGCGGCGGGTCGGATGAGCTCGAGCCTGGAGCCAGTCGGGAATGCGGGCTAAGCTGCAGCAATGCAGAAGGCGAAGACTCATGCCACCACGGTGCTCGTGGTGCGCGCGGGGAACCGGGTCGTGATGGGCAGCGACGGGCAAGTTACCTTGGGGCAGACGGTGGTGAAGGCGACGGCGCGCAAGCTGCGCCGTATCGGCGACGGCAAGGTCATCGCCGGATTCGCGGGCTCGGCGGCGGACGGGCTCACGCTGCTCGAGAAGCTGGAGGCCAAGCTCAAGGACGCAAACGGCAACCTGATGCGAGCCGCGGTCGAGTTGGCCAAGGACTGGCGCACCGATCGCATCCTGCGCCGGCTAGAGGCTTTGCTGCTCGTCGCCGATCGCGAGCACATCCTGACCCTGTCCGGTACCGGTGACATCATAGAGGCCGATGCCGATGCCGCTGCCGCCGCGGTCGGCTCGGGGGAAACTTCGCCTTGGCGGCGGCCCGGGCTTTGCTCCCCGATAGTGGGCTGTCGGCGCGCGAAATCGTGGAGCGCAGCCTGGCCATCGCCGCCCAGATCTGTGTCTATACCAATACCAACTTCAGCTTCGAGGAGATCTGACAGGTGGCCGAATCGAGTCGAGCAGCGAGTAAACGGGCCGAGGCGCTGACTCCACGAGCCATCGTGGAGGAGCTTGACCGCTACATCGTGGGCCAGCGGGCGGCCAAGCGGGCGGTGGCGGTGGCGTTGCGCAATCGTTGGCGGAGGCAGCAGGTGCCAGGCGCCATGCGCGACGAGATATCTCCGAAAAACATCATGCTGATCGGACCTACCGGGGTGGGCAAGACCGAGATCGCGCGACGATTGGCCAAGCTCGTCAACGCGCCTTTCATCAAGGTGGAGGCGTCGAAGTTCACCGAGGTCGGCTACGTCGGGCGCGACGTGGACTCGATGGTGCGCGATCTGGCCGAGACGGCGGTGTCGCTCTTGCGCGAGGAGGAGCGCGAGCGAGCCCGTCCCCGGGCGCGCGAGCACGCGGAAGAGCGTCTGCTCGACGTGCTCCTGCCCCCGGCGCCGTCCATGCGCACTGCCTCGGGGGCGATTCCCTTGCCGAGCGTGGCGCCACCAGCGGGCCGTGAGGTGCCGGCCGGTGGTGAGGCGCCGGCGGGCGGCGAGACGGCGCGCGAGGATCTGCGGCGCCTCCTGCGCGAGGGCAAGCTGAACGAGCGCACGGTCGAGATCGACACCGCCGAGACGCCGCAGGCCTTCGCGGACGTGTTCTCGGGCACCGGCATGGAAGAGATGGTGCTCAACCTGCAGAGCATGTTCCCGCAGAACAAGCGCACCAGACATCGCCGGCTGACGGTTCCCGAGGCGCTCGAGGCGCTGACCGACGAGGAGCTGGGCAAGCTCATCGACATGGAACGGATCACCAAGGACGCGATTCGCCGGGCCGAGCAGGACGGCATCATCTTCATCGACGAGCTCGACAAGGTGGCCGGGCGTGAGTCGGGAGGCCACGGGCCCGACGTGTCGCGCGAGGGCGTCCAGCGCGATCTCTTGCCGATTGTCGAGGGCTCGACGGTATCGACCAAGTACGGTCAGCTCAAGACCGATCACGTGCTCTTCATTGCGGCGGGCGCCTTCCATGTCGCCAAACCCAAAGATCTCATTCCCGAATTACAGGGACGGTTTCCCATCCGGGTCGAGCTCGAGTCGCTGACCGACGCGGATTTCGTCCGCATCCTGACCGAGCCGGAAAACGCACTGGTGAAGCAATACACCGCGCTTCTGGCCACGGAAAAAGTGCATCTCGACATTCAGCAGGATGCGGTGGTGGAGATCGCGCACATCGCGGCCGAGGTGAATCAGCGCATGGAGAATATCGGGGCGCGACGCCTGCACACCGTGATGGAGCGGCTGCTCGACGAGCTATCCTTCGAGGCGCCGGAGCTGGGCGAGCGGACCGTGCCCATCACCGGAAGCTACGTGCGCGACCGCTTGCAAGGCCTGCTCAAGGACGAGGACCTGTCGCAGTACGTGCTGTGACCGGAGGCAGCCGCGGGCTACAGGGTGCGGGCTGCGGAGGGTGGTGATGGCCCGAGGGTTGATCGGGCCATGCCCTGAGAGGGCCCTTTACATCTCCCGCGATGAACGCGGCCGGGCAAAGCCCATCCGCGCTCACGCGCGCGATACCCCGACCCCGACCGCGACCTGAGGTCCTCTGTGGGCTGGGGGGTTACTTCTCTTTTTCGTGGCGCGGGGGCGGTCCTGACTTGGCTTTCGCCGCTGGCCCTTTTCTGGCGGCGGGAGAGTTGGCGGCGGGAGGCGCTGCGCGACGGGCCTCGGCCTCCCCGCGGGCAGGGGGCCCGGCTTGCTCCATTGGTCGGGCACCAGGGCCCGGACGAGCGGCCGGCCCGACCTCTCGCTCACCGGGCCGAGGCGGCGGCCCAACTACGCGTTCGCCCGGCCGCGGCTCTGCGAAACGCTCACCCGGCCGGGGCGGCGGCCCGACCACGCGTTCGCCCGGCCGTGGCTCCACGAAACGCTCACCCGGCCGGGGCGGCGCTCCGCGCACGTAGCCGGGCGGTGGCGCACGATGCTCGCCCGGGCGGAAGTACTCGCGACGGCCTTCCGGGTTGCGCCAGTAGCCGCGGCGGTACTCCCAACGCCCGCCGACGAAGACGTAGGTCGGCTCGACGTAGACGTGGCCGGCGGGCGCGTACTCCCAGTAGCCGGGCACCCATTGCCAGCGATAGCCATTCCAATTCCAGTAGCCTCGTGCCCAGAAGTAGTCGGGGCCCGGGGATAGTGGGACGAATTCTTGCTGGGGCGGTGGGGGGGCGCCGGGCACGTAAACCGGCTGCTCTTCCTCGACCACCGGCGCGGGCTCGCGATAAACGGGCGCGGGTTGGGGTGGAGGGGGTGGGGGTGCGGGCTGGTAATAGACCGGCTCAGGGGGTGGCCCGGCGGTGCGGACCACGCAGCCAGCCAAAGCCGCGGCGGCCAAGCCCGGAGCTGCCAAGAGCCAACGTGGGTTTCGAGTCATAAGGTTGCCTCCCGAAGCATTGGACGTAACAGAGTAGACTGCTATTCGGTGCCCTGCAAATCTCGTACGCGTAGGCGCGGAAGGGGAAGGGCTACCGGCTCCGCGGGCGCTCCGGAGCTCGGATCATGAGCTACGGGCCAGGAAACGAGCGAGCACGGTCTTGGTGCCGACTCCGGGGAATGCCACGGTGACCTTGAAGTCGGAGCCTGAAGGGTGGCACGCGCGCACCTCACCTGTGCCGAATTGCTGATGGCGAACTTTCACACCCGCGCGTAGGGCTAGCTCGTCGCCGTCGCCGTCTGGGCCGTAATCGTGGTCATAATGCACCGTGATTTCCCCAGGCGCCGCGGCCGGTGGGGTGTTGACGCGCGGGCGAGCGACGGGAGCCGCACGATTCCAGCCGCCCTGCCAAGGGCCCGCCCCCTGGGAGCTCCCCTCCAGGTACTCGCGCCGGGGGGTAACCAAATGCTCGATGCCCTCGGTAGGCAGATCGCGCAGAAAGCGGCTGGGCACTCCGAGGTAGGTCTGGCCGGACAAGCGGCGGCCACGCGCTCGGCACAGCACCAGCCGCTTGCGCGCACGGGTTACCGCCACGTAGCACAGGCGGCGTTCCTCTTCCAGCGCGCCGTCGTCGCCGTCTATGCTGCGCTGGTGGGGAAAGACGCCTTCCTCCATGCCGGTTACGAACACCTCATCGAACTCGAGCCCCTTGGCGGTGTGCACGGTCATGAGGGCGACGGCGCCTTGCTCGGCATCGTAGGCGTCGACGTCGGAGGCCAGGGTGATGCGCTCCAGAAAGTCGGCCAGCGAAGGGGAAGGGCTCTCGCGCTCGTATTCGCGGATCTGGGTTACCAGCTCGAGCAGGTTTTCCTTCCGACCCTCGGCTTCCATGGTGCCTTCGGCGGTCAAGGCCTCTTGATAGCCCGAGACAGCGAGCACTCTTTCGGCCAATGCGGCGGGCGAGGGGCCGACCGATCCGCGCAACTCGGCCAGCATCGAGGCAAACTCCGCCACCTTGCGCTGAGCGGTGCGACCCAGGATGGCGGTGTCGGCGATGGCCACCTCGAGCGCCGCCGACAGGCTCAGCCCGTGCTGGTCGGCCACCGCGATCAGGCGGTCGATCGTGGTATTGCCAATGCCGCGGGTCGGGACGTTGATGATGCGCAAAAGGGCGATCGAATCGGCCGGGTTGTGCAACACCCGCAGGTACGACAGCAGATCCTTGATCTCGGCCCGATCGTAGAAGCGGGTACCGCCCACCACGACATAAGGAATATTGCGTGCCCGCAGCCCCTCCTCGAGAACGCGTGACTGGGCGTTGGTGCGATAGAAGATGGCGAAGGCGCGCGGGGCTTGGCCGCGCGCGATATCGGCGGCGATGGTGCTGGCCACGTACTCGGCCTCCTCGCGCTCGCTTTCCCCCTCGAACACCGTGACGGGTGCGCCAGCGCCCTGCTCCGTCACCAGCCGCTTGGGCCGTCGTTCGGTATTGCGGGCGATGATGGCGTTGGCCACGCTCAGGATGTTGCTGGTCGAGCGGTAGTTCTGCTCCAGCTTGATCACGGTGGCGCCCGGGTGGTCGCGGGTGAAATCCAGGATGTTGCGGATGTCGGCGCCCCGCCAGCGGTAGATGGACTGGTCCTCGTCCCCTACCACGGTGATGCTGCCGGTCCGCCGGGACAGGAAGCGCACGAGCTGGTACTGGACGCTGTTGGTATCCTGGAATTCGTCGACCAGGACGTGGTCGAAAAACTGCGCGAGCTCGGGCGCGGCGGGGCAGTCGGCATGGCAAAGCTCGAGGGCGTGAAGGAGGAGCCCGCCGAAGTCGACCGCGTTGGCCGTGCGCAGGCGCTCTTCGTAGAGGCGATAGGCCTTGCCCACCACCTCGTCGAAGTAGTCGTGGGCGGGAAAGTCCCTGGCTCGGATGCCTCGATTCTTCGCCTGATCGATGACTGACAGCACCTGGCGCACCGGGAAGGCCTTCTCCGCCACCTCCATGTCTGCCAGCACGCGCGTCATGAGACGGCGGGTGTCGTCGTCGTCGTAGATCACGAAGTCGCTGCGTAGACCCACGGCCTCACCCAGACGGCGCAGGAGGCGGGCGGAAATCCCGTGGAAGGTGCCCAGCCACATGCCGGTACCACCGCCGCCGGCCCAAACCGAGCCCGCCCTTGCCGCCCGGGCCGCGGGCGCAGCGCTCGAGGTGGCACAGACTCCCTCGACCCGCTCGCGCAGCTCGCGCGCGGCCTTGTTGGTGAAAGTCACGGCCAAGATGCGACGCGCATCCGCACCCTGCGCCAGCAGCTGCGCCAGACGATAGGTGATGACGCGGGTCTTGCCCGAGCCGGCGCCGGCGATGACGAGCAACGGCCCAGGTGGGCACAGCACGGCCTGCACCTGGGGTGGGTTGAGCTCGCGGCTCAGCGCATGTGCCGAAAATGCGCCTGGGCTCGACGAAAGCGAAGGAGGTTGCCCGGTTTCCACGTCGTCCTTATACAAACGGCGAGCGCGCGAGTCGACCCCGCAATCCCGCCCCGACCGATCTACCAGATCACCGTTACGCCGATGTAGTACCAGCGCGCACAGGGGATGGTGCTTGCGAGCTGCAGCGAGCGGACTTAGCTTCAGGGGCACGCATCCCTTTCACGCCATGGCGGAGAACAAACTCGGTGCTCGCTGTCGGGGGCCCCGCCTGGGGCTCTTGGCCGATGGCTACGACTTCGAATTCCAGGTGCGAGTCCTGGTGGCCGCCGAGCGTGCCGCGCGCAAGCTCGGCCTCGATTTCATTGCGGTCTCGGGCGGCGTCCTTGGGATCGCTGCCCGCGATCCCAAGCGCTTCGTCTACGACTTCATAGGGCCAGACTCCGTCGATGCCCTGCTCATCTGCACGCACACCATCGGCCATCACTCCACCTTGGCCGAGCTCGGCGATTTCGTCGGGCGGTTTTCCGCCGTGCCGCGTGTGTGTCTCGGGGTCGCCCTGCCCGGGGTCACCACCATGCTGGTGGATAACGAGATGGGCATGCACGATGTGGTCGAGCACTTGCTCGACGGCCACGGCTTTCGGCGCATCGCCTTTGTGGCCGGACCCACGGGTAGCGAGGAAGCCCAGGCTCGCTATCGGGGTTACCTGCGGGCGCTCGCCGAGCGCAAGCTGGAGGTCGATCCGCGCTGCGTGGTGTCGGGCAGCTTCACGCGGGAGAGCGGCGCGCGCGCGGTGGCCATGCTCTTCGGCGAGCGAGGCCTTGCCCCCGCTAGCATCGATGCCATCGTGTGCGCCGACGATCTGATGGCGCTGGGCGGGCTCGAAGAGCTCGATCGCAGGGGCATAAACGTGCCGCGGCAGATCGCCCTCACCGGCTTCGACGACACGGAATTCGCGCGCTACGCGCGCGTGCCGCTGACGACGGTGCGCCAACCTATCGACGAGCAGGTCCGGGCGGCGGTGGCCGTGCTGGCCGCGGCGGTGCGGGGGGCCGAGGGCCGAACGCAAGCGCTGACCTTTGCCACCGAATTCGTCCGTCGCCGCTCATGTGGCTGCCCCATGCGCCACCGTGAGCCGGTACCGCCATGCGTGGCCGAGGGCACGACGGCCGACTTCAGCGCCACCCTGCGCGCCCAGCGTGACGCCATCGTCCGCGAGCTCGGCCGCGCCGCGCACGAGGGATGGGGAGCGGTGGGCGGAGGCTGGGAGGATCGCATGATAGATTCCTTCCTGCTCCAGCTCGACAACCCCGCGCAAGACAGCTTTCTCGACTGTGTCGAGGGCATTTGCTACGAGCTCTTGCGGCGTGGTGGCGAGGTGGGCCTGGCCCGCGACGCGCTCGTGGTCTTCCGCCGCAATGTGATCGCCTGCGCGAGCGAGCCGGCGGTGCGAGCCCGCATCGACGATCTGGTACGCGAAGCGCTGCTCGTGGCCAGCGATTTGGCCGCGGTGGCGCAGTCCCGCCTGCGCAGCGCGCTGCTCGACCGCACCACGGTGCTGGCCGAGGCGACCGCGGCGCTTCTGGCCGCTCCCGACGTGCACGCCCTGGCGGAGACCGCGGTGGCTCATTTGCCCGGGCTCGGGATCCACGCGGGGGTGATTGCGCTCTTCACCGAACCGGGCAAGGTCAGCGAAGAGCTCGAAACCGCGCTGGTCTTCACCGAGGAGGGGCGGCAGCACGCCCCCGTTCGCTATCGGGCCAAGCTCCTCGCACCCGGGGATTTTCTCGACGGCCGCTCGGTGGTGGTGGAGCCGCTCGGATTTCGTGGGGAATGCCTGGGCCTGGCCCTGTTCGATTACGGGGCCTCCGACTCCATGATCTACGAGGACCTCCGCCTGGTGCTGGGGGCAGCGCTCAAGGGTGCTCAGCTCATCCGCGTGGTGGAGCAGTCGCGCAAGGAGGTGGAGGCGTTGGCGGTGACCGATCCCTTGACCGGGCTTTACAATCGCCGCCACCTGGTCCGGCGCCTGGAAAGCGAGTTCGCCCGCGCGCGGCGCCACATGCGCAGCTTGAGCCTCATCGTCGTGGATCTGGATGGATTCAAGCAGGTCAACGATCGGCTGGGCCACGACGTGGGCGACCGGGTACTCTTGCGGGTGGCCGAGCGACTGCGGCGCAGCTTGCGCGAGTTCGACACGGTGGCCCGCTACGGCGGGGACGAATTCGTGATCCTCTTGCCGGAGACCGATGGGGCGCAGGCGCGCGCCGCGGCCGAGCGCATTCGCCAGAGTGTAATAGGCGAGCCGGTCGACGAGCCGGCGACGGTGGGCGCGACCTTCGGGGTGGCCACTTTCGATCCGACGCTGTCGGCATTCGACCAGGAGGAGCTCTTGCGCCGAGCCGACCGGGCGTTGCTCGTGGGCAAGCGCGCGGGCAAGGGCCGGATTCTCCATTTCGACGACTCGGTCACGCAAACCACCTGGCCGGCGGTGTGAGGCGCTGGCCGACGAGGTCGATGGTCCCGGGTGGGGACTCGATCAGTTCTTCGAAAAGGCCTGGGGGTCGCGTTGCAGGACCATGAGCGTCTGGACCGATTGCACCTCGTTGCCCTCGCGGGCAAAGACCTGGATGAGGTTGCTGCCGGGCCAGAGCGGGACGTCAGTCGCGAAGCTGAGGCTGGTCTTGTCCCCCCGGTTGGGCAGATAGAAGACCTTCTTGGGCGGCAGCTTCGATTCGCGATTCCACACCCGCACGTACAGATCCTTGACCTCGGTGTTGTCGGTGGCTACTCCCTGGATGCGGACGGTGGTCCCGCTCACCATGGTGGGCGCTGTGACCGCGAGCACGGGCGGGGTGGCATCCCAGTGCTCGCGGAAGCTCGGGGCCCCGCTCCCGCCGGGTGAGAGGTCGGCGGCCGCCAGGAAGGCGGGGCGGCCGGGCTCGATCTCGACGCGGTCGAAACCCGCGACCTTGCCCGTGCTGTGGAAGGAGCTGCCAGGGTTGGCGAAGCCCACCACCAGGGCGTCGGGCTCGGGCGCTTCGCGCATGGGGGCACCGCCCTTGGCGGTCACCATGGTGTCGTCGGAGACCACGGCGGCCGACGCCGGCGCCAGCTTGACCTTGATCTTGTCCGTGATGGATTCGCCGAGGACAGTGTCGGCGACCATCAGCTCGAGTTGGTACTCGTCGCCCTGGAAGTCGTTGCCCACCTCGTAGACGAAGGAGAAGTCCTTGGTCGCCCCCGGGGCGAGGTTCTTGGTCTCGAAGCGTCCGGCGCTGATCAGGATGCCCTCCTGGCCGGCGCCATTGCGCACGATGGCCTCCGCGTTCAGGGCCGGGCCGGCGCCGATGTTCTTGATCCTGACCAGGGTGCGCACCCGTTCACCCCTCTGCACGAGGCCGTCGCGATTGCCGGCGACATCATCGATGGTCTGGTAGGCGTAGGCGAACAAGGGTCGGGGCTTGCCTTCGATATTGAGGGTCATCTCGGCGTGGCTGGACTGGAGCTTGCCCGGACCCGAGAACTCGGCGCGGATGATATCGGTACGGGTGAGGCTGCTCTTCGGGATCTTGACGGCAAGATCGTAGGTCTTGCTGGCTCCGGGCGCGATCCTGCCGAACACCATCTCGTTTTCATCGAACAGGAGATTGTCCGAGCGCAGGACCGCGCGCACGCGGTACACGGTCGTGTTGCCGGTGTTCTTGACCATCCCGCGGATCTTGATCGGCTCGCCGGCGATGGCCTTGCTCACGCCGCCCTGCAAGGCGAGCGAGGTCTGGATCTCGCCCTCACTCGAAACTCCGTTTGTCCAATCGACCCCCAGCTTTTCCAGCGCGGCGGTCAGCTTGCGATCCTGCTCCGAGCGTTCGCGCTCCAGGAACTGGCGCGACTGTGCCACCAGGTCTTGTCGCTTGGCCGACTTGGCCTGGGCCAGGAGGTCGCGCGCCAGCTCGATGGGGAAGTCGATGCGGGTATCGTCGGTCTCCTCGGCGCTCTCTTCGTCCGGGTCGGCCTCCGGATCCTCTTCCTCGACCGCCTTGTGGTCCCTGTCTTTGTCAGGGGGAGGGGTGAAAAGATATGACACCGTCTCCAGCGGCTTATCCTTGCGCGCGTTGGGATTCTCGAGGTGCCATTCGTAGTCGGACTCCTGTCGTCTGCGGGTCGACGATTGCATGGTGATCCAGGCCTCGTCGCCTTTCTTTTCCACGCGCATGCGCACGAGCTCGATGTCAGGGGTTACGCCGACGCCTTGAATGGAAACGTCGCCCGGGGTGAGGTACTGGGCGGTGGTAAGCTTGAGGCCGAGCTTGTCGTCGTCGCTGTGCTTGCCGAACGGGATGGGCGAGGGGATATCGAAGAGCATTTGCACCGAGCCCTTGCCGAAAGTGGTCTCGCCAATGATGACACCGCGGTCCAGGTTCTTGAGCGCGCCCGCCACGATCTCGGAAGCGCTGGCCGAGGTCTGGCTGACCAGGACCGCCAGCGGGACCTTGGTGTCACCGTTGCGTGTCGCGTGCTCGTCTTTGCGCTGTGCTCCGCCGGCGCTGACCATCGACACCAGTACCCCCGACTCGATG
>CAWKJE010000072.1:0-139664 GCA_963849735.1 uncultured delta proteobacterium | reverse complement strand
AGCTGGCTGCTTCGCGTCACGGGAACGGCCCCCTTTTGATCATAGCGGGGGCAGGTTCTGGCAAGACCACCACCCTAGCCCATAGAGTGGCCGAGCTCATAGCCCATGGCGCTGAGCCGCGGCGCATGTTGCTCTTGACCTTCACCCGGCGGGCGGCCACGGAAATGATCCAGCGCACCCAGAGAATTCTGCGCCATCCTTCCGGGCCGACGGCGAGCAACAATCCGGGCAGCTTGCTCTGGGCAGGCACTTTCCACGCCATCGCCAACCGCCTCCTGCGCCTCCACGCCGCCGCGCTCGGCATCGATCCCTCCTTCACTGTGCTCGACCGCGAGGACGCCGCCGACCTGCTCGATCTCGTCCGACATCGCCTGGGCTTGGCCCAAACCGAGAAGCGCTTTCCGCGCAAGGGCACCTGCCTCGCCATCTACTCGCGCACGGTCAACGCCCAGGAGAAGCTCGCCGCTTGTCTCGAACGATCCTTCCCCTGGTGTGGCGAGTGGGAAGCCAAGCTGCGCGAGTTGTTCGCGGCCTACGTCGAGGCCAAGCGCGCTCGCCACGTGCTCGACTACGACGATCTCTTGCTCACCTGGTGGCTCATGATGGAGGAGCCCAGTCTTGCCGCCCAGGTCGGTGAACGCTTCGACCACATCTTGGTCGATGAGTATCAGGACACCAACAAGCTGCAAGCCGACATCCTCCGCCGGCTCAAGCCGGACGGCCAAGGCGTGACCGTGGTCGGCGACGACGCCCAGTCGATCTATTCCTTTCGGGCCGCCAGCGTGCGCAACATCCTGGAATTTCCCACCCAGTACTCTCCCCCCGCCACCATCGTCACCCTGGCGCAGAATTATCGCTCCAGCCAGGCCATCCTCGACGCCTCCAACGCGGTCATCGGGCTCAGCAAGGAGCGCTTCACCAAGGACCTGTTCGCCACGGCGCGGGGAGGGAGCCGTCCGCTCCTGGTCACCGTCGCCGACGAAAACGCGCAGGTCAGCTACGTTGCCGATCGCGTGCTGGCCGAGCGCGAGGCCGGGATACCCCTCAAGCGCCAAGCCGTGCTCTTCCGCGCCGCCCACCATAGCGACGCCCTGGAGGTCGAGCTCAGCCGGCGCAACATACCCTTCGTCAAGTTCGGCGGGTTACGCTTCCTGGAAGCCGCCCACATCAAAGATGTTCTCGCTATTCTGCGTTGGGCGGAAAACCCGCACGACGCGCTGGCCGCCTTCCGCGCCCTGCAGCTCCTCGCCGGCGTCGGGCCGGCCATAGCCGGCCACGTCTGGGACTGGTTCGAGCCGCACGGGTTCGACCTGCGCCTCCTGGCCGAGCTCACTCCAGCCGGAGTGGACCTTGCGGAATGGCAGCCCTTTTGTGACCTCATGACCTGTCTCCACACACACACGCCCGCCTGGCCTGCCCAGCTCGCCAGCGTACGCCGCTGGTATGAGCCGCGCCTCGAAGCCCTGCACGGCGAGGCTCAGATACGCATGGGTGACCTGGAGCAGCTCGAGCAAATAGCGGGAGGGGTTGCCACGCGCGAACGCTTTTTGTCCGAGCTGACCCTCGATCCACCCGGAGCGACCGGAGCTGAGGCCGGGCCGCCTCTTCTCGACGAAGACTATCTGATCTTGTCGACCATCCACTCGGCCAAAGGCCAAGAGTGGGACACGGTGCTCGTCCTCAATGTCGTCGACGGTTGCATACCGTCGGACATGGCCAGCGGAACCCCCGAGGAAATCGAGGAAGAACGGCGCCTCCTGTACGTCGCCATGACGCGCGCCAAGAGCCGCCTATACCTGATGCGGCCCCAGCGCTTCTTCGTGCGCCAGCAGCACCGAACTGGGGATCGCCATGTCAGCGCCCCGCTTTCCCGCTTCCTGCCCGCCGCCATCCTCGACCGCTTCGAGCGCGTCACTATCCATGACCGAGCTTGGGCGACAGGCGACGGCCCTCCCCTGTCCGCCTCAGCCACCCTCGACGTAGCCGCTCGCTTACGCGCCATGTGGGGCAGCTAAAACGCCCCGCCATGGGCGCGCAGCGGCTTCGCCCTGCTGCGCTCCGCCCGGCAGCCTATTGCCGGCTCGCGAACGAAGCGGGAGCAGAGGGAGCTGCGCCATCCACCTCAGGCGGCGGCGCGGCGTCGCTAAACTCAAGGCTACCGCCCCGCGAAGGTGGCCGGGTCAGCACCGGTGTGGCTAGCGTCGGCGACGGGACCGAAGCAGCTGGGGCCGGCGCAACGACCCCACTGGCGGGCTTGCCGGCGGCCAGCGCGCCATGCTCCCGTTCGTGGCTCTGGGCCAAGGCGTGTGCCTCAGCGATCGGCTTGCGATATAGCACTTCGTACTTTTCCCGCCAGACCGGCTCGGCCAGGCTCTGCCAGCGCTCGGCGTAAGCGCGCAGGGTGGGCTTGAGATCGCGCACCAAGCGCAGCGCTCCCCCCTTGCAAGTCTCGCGCGGTTTTGCCTCCTCGACCACGGCCTCGAGCACGTCCGGGTTGTCGAGCATCATGCACGGCCGCAGGTAGTTGTCGCTGTAGGGTTGGCGCTTGCGAATGGCCGCCAGCAGGCGCGAGCTCCGCAGCACCTCCAAGAGGCTCTTCTCGTGTATGTTGTCGGTCGACAATTGACAGAAGACGCAGGGCTCGACATCGCCGGCGTTGTTGATGTGCAAATAGCGACGTCCCCCGGCAATGCATCCCCCCACTAGCGGACCGTCGTTCCAGAAATCCGCCAGCAGGATGTCATGGCTGGCCCGCAGCTCTTGCAAGCGCTGATAGCGATAGAGGCGCTGCTCGGGCGTCGGCATGAGCTCCATGACCGGCTCGCGTCCGACCGGCATGTACTGGAAGTACCAGCCGACCAACGCACCTTGATCGGCATAGAATTTCACGAACTCGTCGCTCATGATGAGATCGTTGTTCTCGCGGGTAGCGGTGGCCGATACACCAAACGGGACACCCGCTTCGCGCAAGCGCGCAAAAACCTCGAGCAGACGTTGGAAGTGGCCCTTGCCCCGTCGCTTATCGGTCTGCTCTTCGAAACCCTCCACGCTCAGGCAAGGCATGACGTTGCCCAACTCGGCCAGCTTGGCGACATTGCCCTGGTTGAGCGTGACACCCGAGGTATAGACCTGGAACCAGATCTGGTCGTGCTTCTTCCACAGGTCGTAGATGCCGTCGTAGATGAACGGCTCGCCACCCGAAATCACCATGAAGTAGTTGCCCAGCGACTCGGCCTCGCTGAGCAGTCCATCCAAGGTGGCGAATTCGAGATCGGAGTTGCGCGCGTACTCGGCCGAATAGCAACCGTAACAGCGCAGCGGACAGCGCATGGTGGGCGAGATCACGAGCAGCAGGGGAATCTCGTAGCCGAGTTGCTCCGTCACCCAGTTGCGCTGTTCCTGCCCGCGCACCATCTCGTTGACAATGAGGTTTTGGATTAGCTTAGTGCGGCAACGGGGATTCGCCCTGGAGATGGCGCGCTTGAGCGAGACCAGCGCCTTCTCCAAGAACGCCTGCCCCATCGGGAATTGGTTGGTCCCCGCCAAGCGGCGGACGCCGCGCACCAGCCACTCATCGGGCAGATGCGCCGAGCCGCGGATGACGGCCGAGACCATGGCGGCCCGAGTACCCAAAGCTGCGCGCCTGAAGAGAGGCATTCGTTTCTGCAGTGTCATGCTCATTCCTTAGGTTGCGGGTGGATGGCCCTTGAGTGGTTGTCAGCCAGACGTCGGTTGCTAGCCGTGCTCCTTTGTCGCAGAGTGCCTTCCGCCGAGATAACAGCTCGGCTGGAGTGTATCGCGCTCGCCGGCAAGGTCAACCTCGCCTTTTGCGGCCTTTGCGGCCTGTTCGGCCAGCCATGACCACCACGGAACCGCGGGACCGAATGGAGGTTGGGGCCACGGGCCACGGAGCCACCGGGGCCACGGGCCACCGGAGCCACCGGGCCACGGGCAAGCCCTCGACGGACAGGAATTTGCGTGCTCAAATGGCGCCTCACCGGATGCCACGCAAAGCCACCAACGATATCGCCCAGCGCAAGACCGATCACCTCGAGATTGCGCGTTCCGGCGCCGGAGCCTTCCGTCGTTCGACCCTGCTGGAGCACGTCCACCTCGTCCACGTGGCGCTACCAGGACTGGCGTTCGAACAGGTAGACCTGCGCACGACCCTGCTCGGCCACGAGCTGTCCGCCCCACTCATGATCACGGGCATGACCGGAGGCACACCCGAGGGTCGCACCATCAACCGAGCTTTGGCCGCCGCGGCTCAGGAGCTCGGCATAGCTTTTGGCCTGGGCAGCCAGCGGCCCATGCTGGCCCGACCCGAGCTGGCCAGCACCTACGAGGTCCGCGACGTCGCGCCCGACATCCTCCTGCTGGCCAATTTCGGCGTGGTGCAGCTGGCGGAGATGACAACACTGGCCGTGCGCTCGGCCATCGAGCGTGTCGGCGCCGACGCTCTGGCCATCCACCTCAACGTCGGACAAGAGCTGGCCCAGCCCGGCGGCGACACCGACTTCCGCGCCGCCCTGGCAACCATCGCACGTCTGACCAGCGAGCTTCCCTGTCCTGTCATGGTCAAGGAAACCGGCTGTGGCATCGCGCCCGCCGTGGCGCGCAAGCTGGATGGGGCCGGGGTGGCGGCCATCGACGTATCCGGAGCGGGAGGAACCTCGTGGATCGCCATTGAAGCGCAGAGGGCCAAGGGCGCCCAAGCCGAGCGCGGCAACCTGTTCCGAGAATGGGGCATTCCCACGGCGGCAGCCGTGGGCTGGCTGGCCCAAGCCGAGCTGCGCGCCGAGATCGTCGCCTCGGGCGGCATCCGGAGCGGGCTTGACGCTGCGCGCTCGCTGGCACTAGGGGCCAAGGTGGTTGGCCTGGCCCAGCCCGCGCTGGCCGCCGCCAGCAGGGACGGCACGCCCGGCGCCATAGACTTTTTGCGCAGCATCATCGACAGCCTGCGCACTGCGTGCATGCTGGCGGGCGCGGACAAGGTGGCGGAGCTAGCACGGACCCCGCGCGTCCTAACGGGTGAGTTGCGCGACTGGATGCTCCAATCACCGACGTGACAGGCCCAACGTGATCCACGTTACACCACCATCTTCCGATGGCAGCCAGGCCGCCCCGTGCTCTGGCCCGAGCACCACCGGCTTCGGTTGCGGCAAGCTCATCCTGCTCGGCGAGCATGCCGTGGTCTACGGCCACCTGGCCGTGGTGGCGGGCATGCGCGCAGGGGTACGTGCCCACGTCTTTCCCGGGCGCCCCCGCATCTTGGCCCCGGCCTGGAACCTCGAGGTCGAGGTCGGCGACGACTCGTTGCCCGGGCAGGCAGTGGCGCGCCTGCTCGAGCGTCTCTCCGCACCCGCGACCTTCGCCTGCCACCTCGAATGCGAGCTGCCCGCTCGCGCCGGGCTGGGCAGCTCGGCTGCCATGTCGGTGGCGCTCGCGCGCGCGGTGGCCGCGCACATCGGAGCTGACGACGATGCCGCCATGGCCGGGGCGGCCGCGGCGGAGGCCGTGTTCCACCGCAATCCTTCCGGCATCGACGCCGCGGCTGCCAGCCGCGGTGGTCTCGGTTGCTACGACCAGCGCCGGGGCTGGCAATCCCTGCCCCACGCCCCGGCCTTCGAGGTGTGCGTCGGCCTCTCGGGCAAGACCCACGATACCGGGGCCATGGTGGCCGGTGTAGGACGGCTGTGTGCCGATACCCCGGTTGCCCGCCGCCTGATCGAGACCCTGGGAGATCTCGCGCGCGCGGGCGCAGGCGCGCTCGTTTCCGGCCAGCTCACCACCCTGGCCGCCATCTTCGACATGGCGCATGGGGTTCTTGCCGGGCTGGGCGTCTCCACGCCCGAGCTCGATGACCTGGTCCACCTGGCGCGCGCGACCGGTGCCAAGGGTGCCAAGCTGACCGGCGCGGGCGGCGGCGGCGCCGTAGTCGCGCTCGGCGATGATCCGCAGGCGATCCTGCAAGCCTGGCGCAGCCATGGCTATGCCGGATTCATCACCACCGTAGCACCCAGCACCCTTAGCACCCTTGGATATAGGATCGAAGGGTAGATGATGTTGAGCGTCACCGCGCGCGCCGGCACGAACATCGCTTTGGTCAAGTACTGGGGCAAGCGCGACGCCGCTCTCAATCTGCCCGCCGCCGGCAGCCTGTCGCTCACCCTGGCCGACTTCGGCAGCGAGACCACGGTCTCATTCACTCCCCAGGGCGAAGGGCAGCGTCGCAACCCGGTTGACCAGGTTTTCCTGGCCGGCCAGCCCGCTGGCGAGGCCTTTGCCAGCCGAGTGCGCAAATTCCTCGACTTGGTGCGGGCACGCGCCGGGATCGATCTGCCCGCCGAGGTGAGAACCGAAAACAGTGTGCCCACGGCCGCCGGGTTGGCCTCCTCCGCCGCCGGATTCGCCGCGCTGGCCCTCGCGGCCACGCGAGCCGCCGGGCTCGAGCTCTCCTTGACCGAGCTGTCCGCCCTCGCCCGCCGCGGGTCCGGCTCGGCCGCGCGTTCCCTCTTCGGTGGCTTGGTGGCCATGGCGCCCGGCGTGTTAGCCGATGGCGGCGACGCCGTCGCCCACCCTTTGCTAGACGAACCGGCTTGGCGAGCCTGGGACATCCGCCTGTGCGTTGCCATCACCGCAAGCGGCGAAAAGGGCATTTCCTCGACCGCAGCCATGGAGCGGACCGCTCGCACTTCCCCCTACTACGCCGCCTGGCTGGCCTCGGTACCGGCCGACCTCGTCGCGGCCGAAGCCGCGGTCGAGGCCCGGGATCTGACCCTGCTGGGGCAGGTGGCCGAGCGCAGCGCCCTGCGCATGCACGCCTGCGCCATGGCGGCCGAGCCCCACATTGTCTACTGGAATTCCGGCACCCTCGCCGCCATGGCCACGGTGGCAAGACTGCGCAGCCAGGGTGTTGCCGCTTACTTCACCATTGACGCTGGTCCCCACGTCAAGGTTCTCTGCCACGCCGCGGATGCTGCCGCCGTCGCAGCCGCCCTCACGGCCACTGACGGAGTCATGCGCGTGCTGGTGCTGGCGCCCGGTCCCGGCGCGCATGTGATCCGGCAAAGCCCGGTGAGTCGCCCATGATGACCAGAGCAAGATCCCGGTGAGCCGCCCATGATTAACAAAGAACGAACCCTGACGGGTGCCCCCGTCATCATCGCCCCTGGCAAGATCTTCCTGGTCGGCGAGTACGCCATCCTCGAACGAGGCCCGGCCGTGCTCGCGGCCGTCACCCGGCATGCCGTCGCGCAGTTCGTGCCTGGGCTGGAAGCGTCGTCGCGGGTAGTAGCGCAAGCCGTCCGCCACGCTACCTTGGCCATCGGTGAATCAGCCTCCGCCCTCCCTCCCGGCTCGGTGCTGGTCAGGAGCGACGACTTCAGCGCGGGGGGAAGGAAGATCGGCCTGGGCTCGAGCGCTGCCACCGCCGTCGCCAGCGTGGGAGCGGTCTTTGCCGCCGCGGGCATTCCCGTGGATGGCCATCGGGACAGGCTGTTCGCCACCGCCTACGCCGCCCATCAAGAGGCGCAGAACGGCGCCGGCTCGGGGGCCGACGTGGCGACCGCGACTTATGGCGGGCTCCTCCAGGTCGAGAGGACCACTATGAGTGTCCCCGCGGTCGAGTCGCTGCCCGTGCCTGCCGACCTCCATCTGGTGGTCTTCTGGACTGGCCAGGCGGTGTCGACCCCCAGCATGATCGAGGTCATGCAGAGATTCGCGCGCCAGGCCCCGGCCACCTACCGTGAGCTCATCGCCCGTCTGGAAGAGGCCGCCGCCCAGTTCGCGAGCCACATCCGAGCCGGCAGGGCCAGTGGCGCGGTTGCGGCAGCCGGCCGATTCGGCCAGCACCTGGCCGCCCTGGGCCAGGCAGCTTCCCTCCCCATTTTCACCCCGGCCTTCACCCGCGCGGCCGACCTGGCCCGGGGCCTGGGCGGTATCGCCAAGCCGTCGGGGGCGGGTGGCGGCGACATCGGCGTCGCCATGTTCGCCGCGGCTGAGCCTGCCCGTCTCTTCGTGCGCGCCCTGACCTTGCCCTTGGTCGCGGTGGCGGTAGATCTCGACCCCATGGGTGTCCGTCGTCGCGCACCAGGCGACTGCCCTCCCCCCCGGGCGGGACTGTTCCACGCCTGACCTGCCCCATGCTACCTGACCTGCCCCACGGTGCCTGACCTGCCCCCCATAGTGCCTGACCTGCCTGGCCTGCCCCATGGTGCCTGACATGCCCCATAGTGCCTGACATGCCCCATAGTGCCTGACATGCCCAAGCCAGCCAAACCGTCACCCGCGTCACCCGCGTCACCCAAGTCGCCCGAGCCACCCGCTGCTGGGCCGAGCTCGCGCATCCCGGGCTTCTACCGCCTCCCCCTCGACCAGCGCCAGGACGAGCTGCTCCGCCGACTCGGCCTCTCGGCCCAAGAGCTCGCGACCTTGAGCACGGGCGGGCTCGACCCCCTCTCAGCCGACGGAGTGGTCGAGAACGCGGTCGGCGTCTACGGCCTGCCTCTCGGCCTCGCTCTCAACTTCCGCGTCAATGGCCAAGACCGCCTGGTGCCCATGGCCATCGAGGAGCCTTCGGTGGTCGCGGCGGCATCGAACGCGGCGCGCATGGTCAGGGAAGGCGGCGGTTTTGTCGCCCAGGCCGACGCGTCCATGATGACGGCGCAGATCGAATTGCGCGAGGTGGAGGACACCGCCCAGGCCGAGCGAGACATAGCGGCCGCCCGCGCCGAGCTCATGGCAGCGGCCGATGCCACCCTGCCCCGTCTGTGCGAGCGCGGCGGCGGCTGCCGTGACCTCGAAATCCGCATCCTGCCCGACCGCCGCGTGGTGGTGCATCTCTACCTCGATTGCCTTGACGCCATGGGGGCCAATATGGCGAACACGCTGGCCGAAGCCATGGCGGGCCGCTTGGCTGAGCTCGGCCGCGCCCAGGCAGGGCTACGCATTCTCAGCAATCTCTGCGATCGCCGGCTAGTGCGCGCTACTGGCCGCGTCCCTTTCCCAGCCTTGGCCGGATCGCAAGGCGCCGGCGCCGACCTGGCGCGGGCCATCGCGGCCGCCTCGCGCTTCGCCGAGGACGACCCCTACCGGGCCGCCACCCACAACAAGGGCATCATGAACGGTGTCGATCCCGTGGTCATCGCCACCGGCAACGACTGGCGCGCCGTCGAGGCGGGGGCCCACGCCTTTGCCGCCCGCCAGGGTCGCTACCAGCCCCTGGCCACCTGGCGAGTCGAGGACGACGCCTTGGTGGGCCGCCTGGAAATGCCCATGGCCCTCGGCACCGTGGGCCGCACCCTGGAGCGCCACCCGGGCGCCCGCCTCGCCCTGCGCATGCTGGCGGTCACGTCGGCGCGCGAGCTGGCCGAGGTCGTGGCCAGCGTGGGACTGGCGCAGAATCTGGCCGCCCTCAGGGCTCTGGCCGGGGAAGGCATCCAGCGCGGGCACATGGCCCTCCACCACCGCGCTACCCGCGCCGCCGCGATCAAAAGACCATATCGCGCTGATCGGTAGTGGAAATGAGCTCGAGGCGCTCGAGCAGCTTTTGCTTCATCGGGGAATCCTCGAGCTTTTCGAGCTCCACCTTGATCTGGGCGAGACCGGACTTGGCGGTGGCGGGGCTGGCATAGTCGACCAGATACTCCATGAAGGTGGTGAGCGCATTAGGCGTGCAAAAGCGCTTGATGAAGCCAGGGATGGCAAATTCCATAAAATGCTCGCCGGTGCGGCCGAGCCGGTAGCAAGCGGTGCAGAAGCTGGGCACGTGGCCTTGCTCGGTCAGCTCGCGGATGACGGTGTCGAGCGAGCGCAGATCGCCCAGGCTGAATTGCTCGCGCTCCATGCGCTGGCCGCAGGTCTGTTCGGTGTACCCGCCGAGCTCGATGCAGGAACCGGCGTCGATCTGCGAGACGCCCATCTCCATGGCAGCGCGGCGTAGATCGGCGGTTTCGCGCGCGGTCAAGATGAGCCCGGTATAGGGAACCGCCAGGCGCAACACCGCGATGAGGAACTTGAAATCCTCGTCGCTCACCAGCCCCTGCCCTGCGACGGTGGCGCCCGACGCGGGCCGCAAGCGGGGAAAGCTGATGGTGTGCGGACCGCAGCCGTAGCGGTCCTTGAGAAAAACCGCGTGGCTTACCAGCCCGAGCACGTCGAAGCGCCAGTCGGCCAAGCCGAACAGAGCGCCTATGCCGAGATCGTCCTGGCCCACCTCGAAGGCGCGGCTCAGAGCGTCGAGGCGCCACAGGTAGTCACCCTTGGGCGTCCCCGCGGGATGCACGGCCGCGTAGACCTTGTGGTGGTAGGTTTCCATGAAGATCTGGTAGGTACCGATGCCCGCCGCCTTGATGGTAGCGAAGCCAGCGTGGTCGAAGGGCGCGGCGTTCACGTTCACCCGCCGGATCTCGCCGCGACCGCTGCGGGTGTCGTAGATGTCACGGATGCAAGTTGCGATGAAGTCGGCATCGTAGCGTGGGTGCTCGCCAAAGACGACGATCAGGCGCTTGTGGCCCTGGTTCTCCATGGCCACAACCTGCTCACGTATTTCCTCGGTGCCCAGCGTGCGCCGAACCGCGTGCTTGTTCTTGCGCTGAAAGCCGCAGTAGGAGCAGTCATTTACGCACATGTTGCCGATATAGAGGGGCGCGAACAGCACGATGCGGTTGCCGTATACCCGCTGTTTGAGCTCGCGCGCGGCCCCCAGCACCTCTTCCCGCAGCTCACGATCACGGGTGTGCAGGAGCACGGCGGTTTCCTCAACGCTGAGGGCCTCCTTGCCCAAGGACTTGGCGATAACTTCGCGTAGGTGGCCCACGTCCACCAGGTCGGCAGCCCCGGCCAGCTTTTCCAGCCGGGCGTCATCGATAAAGTCTTGGGCGTGGCGACTCATGGTCTGCGACAGGGGCAACATCCTGATATTCCTTTCGTGTGCTCAAGCGTAGCACTGCTTATTGCCATTCTCACGTCGCCGTCGCGGCTGCCATCCCCGCCGCCGCGCTCCTTGGCGCCCGGCAATCGGCGAACCAGCCGGCCACGGCAGCCGGCGTCCCTCGGCCCATCATTCCGGATGGGAGAAGAACATGCTCTGCACTTGGATTCCCTTCAGGCGCCGGAGCTCGTCCGATAGCGTGTCGATTTCCTGATTGCTGCCCACCGCCTCGAGAACGATAAGCCCGCTCGGCGCCGCCGCGTCGTCGCTCACCTCATGCAGCCCCAGCCGGGTACGGATGTTCTTGCCGTACTTGCTCAGAATTTGCTGCACCTCGGCGGCGTTGATCGCGCGGTCGGTGATGTGAATGCCCACGATCCGATGGTCTTTCATTGCGCTTCCCTCTTTTCTGCCGGCGGCGCCTTCAGCGTTACCGTGAAGGTGCTGCCCTTGTCCGGCTCTGACACTACCAAGGCTTCGCCGTGATACATAGCCGCGATACGCTTCACCGTGGCTAGGCCGAGGCCCGATCCTTCAATGCCCCGCGTCTTGGCGTTCCTGATGCGGACGAAGTCATTGAACAGCTTGGCCGCCTCCTCCTGGCTCAGCCCCACGCCCGTGTCACTGACCGCTATGGTGAACAGGTCACCGGCTTGGCCCAGCTCGACGGTAATCTTGCCGCCGGGCCGGTTGTACTTGATGGCGTTGCTGAGCAGATTGTTGAGCACGATCTCCAGCTCGGCCCGTACCGCCACCAGGGAAAGCCCGCCCGCGCTCGCCAACTCGACCACGATCTGCTTGGCCTCGGCCTGGGCGCGCATGGCATCGATGCACTCGCGCGCCACCTCGCCCAAGTTGACCGGGGCGAAATCGCGCGCCTTCATGCCTGCCTCCAGCCGGGTGACGTCGAGCAGGTCCAAGATCAGCTGGCGCATGCCCTGGATGCGCGCCATCGACCGCTTGACCACCCGGTGCAGAGTTTCCTCGTCGCTCACTACTCCGTCGAGAATCGAGCCCAGGTAGCCCTCGACCACACCGAGCGGGGCTTTGAGCTCGTGCACCAGCACGCGTATTATCTCGAAGCGGGTACGCCGCTGCTCCGCGGCCAGCTTCTTGGCTTGGCGGCTGAGAATGAGCTCACGCGTGGCGCGTCTGACCACAGCCCTGATCTCGCTCGGGGTGAACGGCTTGGGCAGAAAGTCGAACGTTCCTTCGCGCGTCACTTCCACCGCCGTGGCCAAGGAGGCGTAGGCCGTGATCATGATGGTCAGGACCGGCGTCTCCAGTCCACGCGCCTCCTTGAGCACATCGAGCCCCCCGATGCCGGGTAGCTTGAGATCGAGCAGCATGATGTCGGGCGGCCGCTCGTGCAGACAAGCGACGGCCTCTTCTCCCGTAGCAGCCGCTGCGACGAGGAAGCTGGTCTCACCTCCGATGTCGGGGAAGCTGGCGACGAACTTCTCCAGCACCCTGGCCACGCCCAGGCGAATCCCCTCCTCGTCGTCGACCACCAAGATGCGCAGAGGCTCGGCCATCAAGCCGACCTCGCTGGCCCCGCCAAGCTCGCCAACCTCGGTCCCTCGCCGATGGCTTGCGCAAGAGGGACCGACACCTTGAAGCGCGTCCAGGTGGGGCCGTGCGCCGGGTCGGAGTTGGATTCCACCGTGATGTCGCCCCGATGCATCTTGACGATGCCATACACGACCGCGAGTCCGAGCCCCGTGCCCTTGCCGATCTGCTTGGTGGTGAAGAAGGGCTGGAAGATCTGCTTCAGGTTTTCGGGCAAAATGCCGGTGCCGGTGTCGTGCACGCTGATGACCAGGAGCTCACCTTCCACGCTGGTGGCGATGGTCAGCTTGCCCCCATCGGGCATGGCGGCAAAGGCGTTGCTGTAGAGGTTGGTGAGAACCTGGATCATCTGGGCCGGATCGCACTCGCACTCGAGGTGGCTGTCGCCTAGGATAATGGCGATCTCCACGTTGCTCGGCAAGGGCAGCCCGGCCAGACTGCGTTTCACCAGCTCCTCCACCCGAATCTGCTCGACGAGGAGCTTGTTCTCACGCGCGAAGTCGAGCAGATCGGACACGATACGTTTGCAGCGTGTCGCCTGATCGCTGATGAGGCCGAGGTCCTTGCGCATGCTCGAGCCCTCGCCCACCTCGTCGCGCAAGAGATGGGCATAGAGCAGAACGACGCCGAGCGGGTTGTTGAGCTCGTGGGCCACTCCGGCCGCGAGCTGGCCCATGCTAGCCAGACGCTCGGAGTGCATGAGCTGCTCCTGCGTGCTCTCCAGCCGCTGATTGGATTCGCATAGCTGGCGAACCGTGTTGTCGAAGCGCTCTATCACGTAGGGCAGACACATGGCGGCCTCGGCCAGCCCGCGATAGATGGCAGTGGCGTGCTCGCGGCAGGTGGAGTAGCCACAGGCTTTACAGTCGAGCTCGTCGACCTGGTCTTGCTTGCCCATGCTGCGCAGGATCTCGCGAATCTCATCCTCCGAGGGCAAGGCGGTACGCTGGTCGAAAGGCAGAAACCTGCGCGACAGATCTAAATCGGCAAAGCGACGCATATGACTCTGCCACTCTTCGCCGTCGTGGCAGCGTTTGCTCTCGTTGGCATACTTGGCGATGCGCGCGCGGCGGGCGAAGGATTTCTCGCTACTCGTCATTCCCGGCCCCGCCACACAGCCATTGCAGCACAGCACCTCGAGCAAACCAAAGTCCAGGTTGCCCCCGGCGAATTCCTCGATGGCGTTGACGAATGACGCGGGACCGCCGTGAGCGGCGACCGCTTGGGTGCTGTCGAGCTCCTCGCTGATCCCCGCCGTCTGGAACAGGCCCCGATTGAGCGGGAACAGGGTTCCGTTGCCGGGGTGAGGAGGATCGAAATCGGTCGGGCTCGTCAGCTCCGGCGTCACCCCATGGGCCAAGAACATAGAGCGCAGCTCGGCGAAAGTGATGACCGCGTCGACCTCGCCGGCCAGCTCTTCCGTGCTGGCCTCCACCTTCTTGGCTAGGCATGGCCCGATGAAAACCGTGCGCAACTCGGGGCCGTGGAGCGCACGCACCACGCGTGCAGTCGCCACCATGGGCGAGACCAGCGGGGCCAGCTGGCCTATCAGATCTGGCCAATAGCGTTCCACGTAGCCAACCACGGCGGGGCAGGTGGTGGCAATGTAGCGCTGACCCGGTGACCGGGTTTCCAGCAACTCGCGATAGCGATGCGCGACTAGATCGGCGCCGAAACCCACCTCGTGGACCAGGGCAAATCCGAGCTTGCGCAGCATCCCCACCCAGACCTTGGCCTCGTTGCCGTCGATAATATCGAAAAACTCGGCGGGAAAGCTGGGGGCGACCAGCGCCGCCACCCGGGCGCCGGTCGCCAGCAAGGTCTCGACGTCAGGGACGGTGTTGACGACCACCTTCGCCCCCCGTCCACACACGCGCACGCAGTTGCCGCAGCCGATGCAACGATCGGCCACGATCTCGGCCTGGCGGTCGAGAATGCGGATCGCCTTGGCCGGGCAGCCACGCACGCAGGTATAGCAAACCCGGCAGCGATCCTTGACCGTCTTGGTGAAGCACTTGGGTGGCGCGATGGTCATGGCTGCCTCCATCTTCGCATGCCCAAGGCCTCACCCGCCTCCTTGCCTAGTGCGGAGGTGGGCTCGTTCCCCCCGCCTGGCCCTGTGCCAGCAGGCGCAGCACCTCGGCGCGCAAGCGCTCGGCCACGATGGGCTTGCTCAAAATGGCATCCGCCCGTACCCACGACTGCTCCTCCGGGTTGCGCGGGCGAAAGTCCAGGCCCGTGCTGGGCGTCACGTTGGAGACGATGATGACGGGCAGGTTCCCGTACAGGCGCTTGAGCTGGGTGCACAGCACGAAGCCCGCGTCCTTGTCGTCCATCATCACGTCCAGGATAGCCAGATCCGGCCGGACAGTCAGGATGGCCTCCTCGGCCTCGGCCACGCTGCTCGACGCTACCACGCGATAGCCATCGGCTTTCAGCAGCAAGCCGTACTGCTCGAGAATGTCCAGGTCGTCGTCCACTACCATGATGGTTTTTGCTTCGCTCATGATCACACCAGGACCTCTCGCGCCAGATAGCGCGTGTGTAGCAGATGGTGACTCTTCTCGCCCAGGGGCGCGCCCAGGAACTCGTCGTACAGACGCTTGACCGACTTGTTAGCGTGGCTCACGCGCAGCCCGCTGCCCTTGTCCAGGTCGTATAGCTTGCGCATACGCGCGACGACCGCCTTCTTGTCGGAGTGAAGCGGCTGGCCGCCGCCGTTGATGCAACCGCCCGGGCAGGTCATGACCTCGATGAATTGCAGGTCCTTGCGCCCGGCGCGGATCTGCTCGATCAGAGCGCGGGCATTGCCCAGGCCACTGACCACGGCCGCTCCCACCGCCACCCCGCCTATGTTGGCGTGCAGCTCCTTCGCGCCTTCTAGGCCGCGCAAAGGGGCTATGTCGAGATCGGGCAGCTCCTGGCCCGTGATCATCCAGTTCGCGGTGCGTACCGCGGCTTCCATGACGCCTCCGGAGGCGCCGAAGATCTTACCCGCGGTCGAGCGCTCGCCGAAGGGAGTGTCAGCCGACTCAGGAGCAAGGCCGATCATGCCCACCCCGCTCATGCGCAGAAGCTGGGCCGCCTCGCGGGTGGTGAGCACATAGTCGACGTCGGCGACGTAGCTCTGCGACATCTCCGGCCGGCCCGCCTCGAACTTCTTCGCCGTGCAGGGCATGATGGAGACGCTCACGATGTCGGCCGGGACGATCCCCTCGCGCTGGGCGAAGTAGCTCTTTATCACGGCCCCCAACATCTGCTGCGGGCTCTTGCAGGTGGACAGGTGGCCCAACATGTCCGGGTAAAACTCCTCCATGAACTTGATCCAACCCGGAGAGCAGCTGGTGAACATCGGCAGCTTGCCGCCGCCCTTTATGCGCTGCACCAACTCGGAGGCCTCTTCCATTATGGTCAGATCCGCGGAGAAGCTGGTATCGAACACCCGCCGGAAGCCGGCGCGCCTCAAGGCGGCCACCAGCTGGCCATCACAGTCGCTACCCGGAGGCATGCCGAACTCCTCGGCCAGGGTAACCGAGACCGCGGGTGCATGCTGAACCACCACGACCTTGTCCGGGTCGCGCAGCGCAGCTAACACCTCGGCCACGTACGAACGCTCGACCAGTGCCCCCGTCGGACAGACCACCACGCACTGGCCGCAGTTGATGCAGCTCGAGCTACCCAGACCACGCCCCAGGGCGGTACCCACCACCGTCTTGCTGCCGCGGCCCACGAAATCGATGGCCCCTACCCCCTGGATGTCCTCACATACGCGCACGCACTTGCCGCACAAGATGCACTTCTCGGGCTCGCGCACCAGGGAAGGGCTGGACAAGTCGAGGGCGCGTTTGTTGCGGGCGCCGTGATACTCGCGACGCGCGATGCCCAGGTCGCGGGCCAGGGCCTGCAGATCGCAGCTCGAGGAGCGCGCGCAGTACAGACAGTCGTCGGGGTGATTGGCGAGCAGGAGCTCCACGATGGTGCGCCGGGTGGCGAGAGCGCGCGGCGAATGGGTCCTGACCTTCATCCCGTCGGCTACCGGATACGAGCAAGCGGTGAGCAGACCCGGGAAGCCCTCGACGTCTACCACACACATCCGACATGCCCCGCTCGGCGCCATGCCCTCCATGTGGCACAAGGTCGGCACTTCGATCCCGTTGCGTCGCGCGACCGTCAAGATGGTCTCGCCTTTGTCTGCTTCCAGTTTCTTTCCGTTGATTTCGATGGTCAGCATGTTGCTATCTTCCTTTTTGCCGCCGCCATCAAAGGGGTCGGGTGAAGTCCAAATCGCAGCGCAGGCAGCGTCGGGCTTCACCTGTCGCCGCCTGCAGCGACAGAGCCGTTTCGACCTCGGCGAAGCTTCCCCGCCGCTCTCCGACCGGGATCCGGCCTTCCAGGGCGCGCTCGCTCATCCCCTCTCCCTCGCCGTCTTCATCGGCCATGATGGGCTCGACGTAGATGGAGGGCAACCTCACCTTCTTGATCAGCTTCATTTGCCGGCCGGTGAGATAGCGGTCGATCATCAGCGCCGCCCGTTTGCCGTCCGCTATGGCTTGAATGACTCCGGTCGGGCCGCGCGCCACATCGCCACCGCTGAACACGCCCGGCCTGCCCGCCGCCAACGACTCGGGGTTGGTCTCGATGGTGCCCCACTTGGTGGTACGCAGCCCGGCAAAGCTCGCGACTTCCGGCTGCTCACTTATGGCGACCACCAGGGTGTCGAGGGCGATGTCGTGCTCGCTGCCCTTGACCGGCACCGGGCGGCGGCGGCCACTGGCATCCGGCTCGCCCAGCTGATTTTGTATCAGACGGACACCCGCCAGCTTGCCAGCCTTGGCCAGCACGGCCACCGGCGCCACCAGCTCCCTGATCTCGATGCCCTCCTCCAAGGCGGCATGCACCTCCTCGGCAAAGGCGGGCATCTCATCCCGGGTCCGACGGTAGAGGATGGTCACCTTCTCGACCCCGGGCTGGCGCAGTGCCACCCGCGCCGCATCCATGGCGGTATTGCCTCCACCCACCACCCCCACCCGACCCTTGGCCAGCGCCACCCCCCGCAGGTTATTGGCCTTGAGAAATGCCATCCCTGGGATCACCCCGTCGGCGTCTTCGCCGGGGATCTCGAGCCGCTGGCTCTTGTAGGCGCCGATGGATACGTATACCGCGCTGAAGCCCGCGGCCAGAAGCCCGTCGACGGTTATGTCCTTGCCCAGTGCAGTGTTGCACTTAAGCTCGATATTGGAGTTGAGCAGCGAGGCGATCTCCTTCTTGACCACGTCACGCGGCAGACGATAAGCGGGGATGCCGCTAAACAACATCCCCCCCGGCTGGTCTTCCTGCTCGAAGACCGTGACTCGGTGGCCCTTCTGCGACAAGTAGTGAGCCGCGGTGAGCCCCGAGGGACCGGCGCCGATGACGGCAACTTTCTGTGCCTTCTCGGACGCGGGCTTGACCGTGACGGGGTAAGACGATGGATCGACGTGGTCCACCACGTAGCGCTTGAGCGCGCGCACCGCGATCGGCTCGCCGCCCGTGGCTCCACAGCGACACACGTCCTCGCATGGGTGACTGCACACGCGGGCGCACACCGACGGGAACGGGTTGGCGTCGCGGATGGCCTGGTAGGCTAGCTCCATCTCGCCGCGCCCGACGTGGGCGACGTAGCGCCACACTTCGGTGCCCACCGGGCATCCTGTCTGACAGGGCGCTCCCACCAGGTCTTTGCAAGTTCCCGCCGGGCAGGCACGGTCGAAAATATGGGCCTCGTACTCGTCGCGAAACCAGCGCATGGTGGACAGTACCGGGTTGGGCGCGGTCTGTCCCAGGCCGCAGAGCGAGCTTATGCGAATGCTCTCGGCCAGCTGCTTGAGCTGCATCACGCCCTGGAAACGCAGTAGGGCATCGTTGCCATTTTCCCGGCGACGCGGCCGGGTTATGGCTTGCAAGATCTCGAGCATGCGCTTGGTGCCTTCCCGGCACGGGATGCACTTGCCGCAGCTCTCGTTCTGGATGAATTCCATGAAGAACTTGGCCAGGTCGACCATGCAGGTATTCTCGTCGAGGACCACCATGCCGCCCGATCCCATGATGGCGCCCAGCTCCTTGATGGCATCGTAGTCCACCGGGATGTCCATCTTGGGCTCGGGAATACAACCTCCCGAGGGACCGCCAATCTGCACCCCCTTGCA
This sequence comes from uncultured delta proteobacterium, assembly GCA_963849735.1. GTDB lineage: Bacteria > Myxococcota_A > Polyangia > Fen-1088 > Fen-1088 > Fen-1118. The sequence goes on along the minus strand of CAWKJE010000072.1, from coordinate 120,977 downwards.
CCGCTTGCCGTTGGGAATGCCACCGCCCACGTCGAAGACAATCTGGCGAATGCTGGTACCCATGGGCACCTCCACCAGGCCGGTGCGACTCACCATGCCGGAAAGCGCGAACACCTTGGTGCCCTTGCTCTTGGCGGTGCCCACGCTGGCGAAGGCATCTCCCCCCATCGCCATCAGCCCGGGCACGCACGCCAGGGTCTCCACATTGTTGATCACGGTGGGCATGCCGAACAGGCCCTGCACCGCCGGAAAGGGCGGCCGGGGGCGAGGCATTCCCCGCTTGCCCTCAATGCTGTGCATCAGCGCCGTCTCTTCGCCGCACACGAAGGCGCCCGCGCCCAGCTTGAGCACGATCTCGAGATCGAAGCCGCTGCCCAGAATATTCTTGCCCAGAAGGCCATACTCGGTCGCCTTGGGCATGGCGGCCTTGAGACGCTCGATGGCGAGCGGATACTCCGCCCGAATGTAGATGTAGGCCTTGCTCGCGCCGATAGCATAGGCCGCGATTACCATGCCCTCGAGCAGACGATAGGGATCGCTCTCCGCCACGGCGCGATCCATGAAAGCGCCCGGATCGCCCTCGTCGGCGTTGCAGATGAGGTACTTGCGCTCGCCCTTGGCCTCGCGGGCAAACTTCCACTTCACCCCGGTGGGAAAGCCGCCGCCGCCTCGGCCGCGCAAGCCGCCTTTGGTCACGATGTCGCAAACTTCTTCCGGCGTCTTGGTCCGCAGGGTCTCCTCGAGCGAACGGTAGCCCCCGCGGGCGATGTACTCGTCGAGATTGCCCGGCTCGATGATGCCCGAGTTGGCGAGCACCCAGCGCAGCTGGGGCCGGAAGAAGGCATGCTCGTCGAGGAAGGGCAGCTGGGGCCAAGGGTCGGCGTGGCTGCTGCGGAACTGCCCGAGCACACCCTCCTCCGCGATCTGCCCGGCCAGAGCCGAACCCAGCACGGCGGCTACCCTATCGGCGGTCACTCGGCAGAAGCTGACGCGCGCCTTGCCCGGCAGCTGCACGTCGACCATGGGCTCTTCCGAGCACATGCCCAGGCAGCCCACCTCGACCAGCTCGGCGTCAACATGATGCGCGACCAGGTAGGCCCGGGCGGCCTCCAGCGTCTTAGCCGCGCCGGCGCCCAGGCCGCAGGTGCCGGTGCCCACGAAGATGGTCGGCTTGCTGACCATATCGCGCCGAAGCAAGGCGATGCGTTCCGGCCGATCGCCACCCGCCTTAGCGGCAAGTGGTCCGCCCGGAAGCTTGGCCAAAAGCTCGGCACTGGGGGAAGAGGGCTCGGCCCAGCAGGAAGACTTTGCGGCATTAGGCGCGGGCATGGGTCGCTTCCTTGCTGCGGCATTCGTCGATGATCTTGCCGACCTTCTTGGGCGTCACCTTGGCGTACATCTCGCCGTTTATGCTCACGGCCGGGGCAAGGCCGCAGGCGCCCATGCAGGCCACGACCTCCAGGCTGAACAGGCCGTCCCGGGTGGTCTGCCCGGACTGCAGCTTGAGCGTCTTGGTTACGGTGTCGAGCAACTTGAGCGAGCCCTTGACGTGGCACGCGGTGCCCCGGCATAGCATGATGTGGTACTTGCCCTTGGGCGTGAAGCGGAACTGATTGTAAAAGGTCGCGACTCCGTAGACCTTGCTCGCCGGCAACTTCAGATGGCGGCCGATCTCGGCGATTGCCTCTTCCGACAGGTAGCCGTTGGCCTCCTGGGCCTTCTGCAAGATAGGGATCAGGCTGTCTCGCTTGGCCGCGCCGAACCCCTCAAGGAGCGGCTTGGTCGCTGTGGCTCGTACTGCTGTGGTCATCGATGCTTCCTTTTTTTCTATGGCTTCCGCACGCGAAGAAGGCGACCTTCTCGAGCGCCACTGTCATGTCGATATTCTCGACGTGAATCTTTGCGGGCAAGTGCAGGCAGGCCGGGGCGAAATTCAAGATCCCTTTTACACCCGCACGCACCAGCGCCTCGGCGGCGGTCTGGGCATGCTCGGCGGGCACGGTCAGAATCCCCAGGATCACGTGCCGGGTGCTGACGATCTCAGCCACCCTATCGACCGCGAAGCAGGGCACGCCACTGAAAGTAGCGCCAATCTTGTCGGGATTGACGTCGAAGGCGGCCGACAGGCGCAGCTTGGGCAGCCGATTGGCCAGGTAGGCGGCAATGGAGCGTCCGAGATGCCCCATGCCGACGATCGCAACCTCGTGCAGGTCGGGTGGATCCAGGAGGGCGCCGATGGAAGAGAGCAGGCGCTTGACCTCGTAACCGGTGGTCGGGCTGCCGCTGTAGCCGATTGCCATCAGGTCGCGCCGCACTTGGGCCGCGGTCAAACGGCAGGCAAAGGCCAGCTCGTGGGAGAACACAGACGGTCCGCACAGCCGACGATCCTCGAGCAGAGCACGCCGGTAGATACTGAGGCGCTCTACGCATCGCCCGGGAATCTTCCGTTTGTTCATGATCCTTCTCCTCGAACCAGCGCGCGAGGACGTGCTGTGAATTACGTAACGATGACTGTAATGACAGGCGCAGAGCAAGTCAAGCCCCAAGCGGCGGGCACGACCTCGCTCACCACGGCGACCGACGCACGCGAAAAGGGAAAAAGAGCTCTGATATAGCGGAGTTAGCTCGCAGGCCTGAGCACGCTAGCATCGGCGCCACCGCCGCCATGATCTCGGCTGCAAGCGCGTCCACCCGCTCGTCGTCGCTTTTGTCACAGCAAATCTCGGCAGCCGTGGCGCCGCGCGCGACTATTCAGGCATGCAAGACCTTGAATTCTATGAAGAAGGTGCTACCTTGCCCGGGCTCACTCACCACGCCGGCTCGGCCGCCGTGCTCCTCGGCAATGCGCCGCACAATCGATAGGCCCAGGCCGATCCCTCTCGTCCTTCCCGCGGCCTCCGCTCCGGGGCCTCGGGCAAACTCCTGGAACAGCTTGGCTTGCGCTTCCCGTGTGATTCCCGGACCGCCGTCGATGACCTCGACGCGCACCACATCTGCGATGTCCGCCCCGCTTGCCCCATCTGGCGACCCTGCCGGGCCGGGCGAACCGGGCGAGCTCGAGCGGGTTGGCGCATCGGGAGAAGCGAGTGAAGCCTTTGCCGTCGCAACCCTCACCACCACTTGGCCGCCCGGCGGGGTGTACTTGATGGCATTGGTGAGATAGTTGGCGATGGCTTCCCGGATGAGGCGCTCGATGCCGCGCACCGCGGGGAGAGTGGACGGGAGGTCCAGGCGCAGAGCAATCCGGCGCTGCTCGGCGGCATCGAGTTGGTCGTCGACCGCATCGCGCACGATGGCCCGAACATCGACCGGCGCCATCATCGCCTCTAGCCTCTCGGTTGCGAGGTCGGCCAGCACGCGCAGGTTGCGTAAGAGCTCGAGAGCGCCCTGCAAGCGCTGCCTGGCCCGTTCAATCCGCCGCGCCTGCGGCTCGCGTAAGGGCCCGTCGATGCCACTCTCCAGACCGGCGAGCATGGCCACCGCCGTACCCACCGGGCTACGCACGTCGTGCAAGACCACATGCAGAAACGAGCGCCGGATGTCGGCCAGATGCTCCAGACGTTCGCGGGCGCTGCGCAGCCCGCGCTCGCTTTGCCGCAAGAGCTTGACCATGCCGGTGGTGAGAACGGTGGTGACCAAGGTGAGCAGCCCGTATACGAAAAGAATGGTCGCGACCAGGCGGCCATCGAACCGCCCGGCGGGCGGCACGGCGCCGCTGACGTGGGGGCGAGGAATGGCCCCCGACCATTGGCCAAGCACGAGCAGCGAGAGAAAGAGATAGCCGATTGCCGCGTAGCCGTAAGCCTCGGCCCGCGAGAGCAGGACCGCGGCCAGGATGGCGTGGAGCAGATAGAAGGCCAAGAAGGGCGACAGTGCCCCCCCGACCAGCCAGATGGCGTAGGTCAGAACTATATAGTCCAGGGTGACCGAAAGATGGGCCACTGCCACCAGCAGGCGGTGCTTGCGCGCGCTCTCTTCGCGATGGCTTAACCGTCTTACGGCGATAAAGATGCCGACATTGCACGCCGAGAGCAACCCGGCCGCGGCGGCCAGCGCTCCCAAATCAAGGCCATCGACACCGAGCACGTAGCTGGCAAACGGCCCGCCCAGCAAAATGGCGGCGGCCGCCGCGAATCGTAGTCGGGCGAACAGATAGAGGCGTTCGCCGAGGAGCAGGCTGTGAGTTAGGATCAGGTCCGGGCCAAGCCGGGATTTCATCAGGAAGATTCCCGCAGGGCAGGCACGCGCGGTCGGCTCAACGCATAAGCTTGGCCTTGATCGTGCGCAGCAGCGCTTCGGCGTTGACAGGCTTCTGAAAGACAGCGTCCAACCCCAGCTCACGGTAGCTGGTGGAGAGGCTGAGCTGGTCGCCCATCGAGCTGAGCAGCAACACCGGGACTTGGTTCCCGGCCAGCTTCAGCTCCTTGACCAGGTTGGTGCCCGCGTCGATTTCCTCCATCATCAAGTCCGCGATGATCAGATCCGGCTTGAGCTGCTTGAACTTGGTCAACCCTTCCTCGCCCGAAAAGGCAGTCTCGACCAGGTAGCCGCCCTTTTCCAATTGCATGCGCAAAAGGTCCAGAAGATCGGTATCGTCATCGACACAAAGGATGAGGTGTTTTCCATCTTTCATGGTTACGCCTTCCAGGTTGAGCCGCCCAACTCCGGCCCGGCAGCGGTGGGCCCCGAGCTACGCAGGTATCTTGCAAAGCAACATCCCGGCTCGAGCAATACCCTTTTAGCGAAAGCCAAGGCCGCGGCCAAGTTCTCTTTTGCTGCCGGGGAGAAGACCTCACACAATTCGGTAAATTGGTACCCGCGTATCGCCAACAGGTAGGCGGGCACGCGGCAGCCGAACAGATCCCGGGCCAGCGCGACTACCTGGGCTGGTGTCACGCTGTGGCTAGTCCAGCCCAGGTGGTGAGCCGCAGCGTCATCCACCAGGACAAACGAGAATGGCTCCTCACCCTGCGCCGCAGCATCCACGAAGACCACCGCGCCATATCCGGCGAGCCTGGCGGCATCTTCAATGGTCAGCTGGTAATCGGCGTCCACTTCGACCCCAGGCAGGTCGGCAAGCTCGATGGCCGACGCCAGGGCGGGACCAAGCCCGTCATCGCCCCGGCCGGGATTGCCGTAGCCGTATAGCAAGACCTTTTCTCGACCCCCGCTCATCGCCTGCTCCATTCCGTAAAGGACCATGGGAGGGTCCTTTAAATCCCCCGCGGGCGAGCTCGGTCGGGCCGAGCCCACCCGAGCTCGCGCGACTTCTGGGCAAAAACCTGTCCGGAAGAACCGACCACGCTCACCTCGAGCGGCATCTGCCCCAGTGCGTGCGTTGCGCACGACAGGCAAGGATCATAGGCGCGGATCGCGACTTCCACGTGATTGAGCAGGCCCTCGGTGATCTCGACGCCCTGCAGGTGGTCGCGCGCAACTTTGGCTACCGCGCGATTCATGGGCTCGTTGTTGCTGGTGGTCGAGACAATGAGATTGGCCGCCACGACCTGGTCGTTTTTGTCCACCTTGTAGTGATGGAACAGGGTTCCCCGGGGCGCCTCTATGACACCGATGCCCACCTCGCGCCGCTGGCCCTTGCTCACCAGATCAGTGCCCTGCAGGTCCGGGTCGCCGAGCAGGATCTGAATCTTCTCGATGGCGTGCAGAAGCTCGATCATGCGCGCCCAGTGGTAGGCCATGGTTATGTTGCTGGTCTGGTCGGCGGTGGCCCGGCGGAACTCCTTGCGCTCGGCTTCCGCCAAGGGGGTGTCGATGAAGCTTGCGGTATTGAGGCGAGCAAGAGGGCCCACGCGATACCAGCCCTGCTCGGGACCGAGCGAGCGAATGAAGGGGAATTTCATGTACGACCAATCGCGCACCTCCTCGGCGATGAAGTCGACGTAGCGTTGATAGTCGACCTGGTCGAAGATGTGAGCCCCGTGGGCGTCGATGGCGCGCAGATTGCCGTGATACAAGTCCATGGCGCCGTCGCTCCTCACCAGCGAAAGATGGTTGGACTCGAACGACCCGAACGGCGCCAGCTTGGCCAGATTTTGTACCGTGTAGTCCTTGGCGATGCGCACGGCCGACTTGGCCCAGTCGATCTGCCGGTCGAGCTCGCGCAGAAAGCCGTCCCGTTCCGCGACGGACAAGCTCTTGTTCACCCCACCCGGAATGGCTCCGGTACCGTGGATCTTCTTGCCCGCCGTGGCCTTGATGATCTCTTGGCCATATTTCCGCATGAGGACAGCCTGCACCGCCAGATCGGGATAGCGGCCGGCAATGCCAATCACGTTGCGCACCCCCACATCCGCGTCGAAGCCGAACAACAGATCGGGCGACGCGAGGTGGAAGAAATGCAAGGCGTGCGACTGGAAGATCTGCCCGTAATGCATCAGGCGGCGCACCTTCTCCGCGGTCGGGGTCAGATTTTCGCCGCCCACGATGCGATCCATCGCCTTCGCCGCCGCCAGATGGTGACTCACCGGACAGATGCCGCACAGGCGCTGGACCAGGACGGGGACCTCCCAAAATGGCCGGCCCTGGATGAAGCGCTCGAAGCCGCGGAACTCGACGACGTGCAGGCGTGCCTGGATGACCTTCTGGTTTTCGTCAAGGAGTATGACGACCTTGCCGTGGCCTTCCACGCGGGTCACGGGCTCGATGACGATTCGCTTGGCAACGCTCATCGCTTTCTCCTTCTCAGTCGTACTTGATGAGTTCATAAGGGAGGTGAAGGGGCTTCCCCGTCAAGAGCGCGAGCAAGGCCTGCCACAGGCTGTCCGCCGATGGTGGACACCCGGGCAAGTGATAGTCCATCTTGACGACTTCGTGGCAGGGATAGACCTTGTCGAGCAGGAGAGGAATCTCCGGATCGCTCGGAATGCGACCGCGCGGATTATAGACCGTGGGTCCCTTCAGGAAGGCCTCCTCCAGGCATTCCCTGAGCGGCACCATGTTGCGCAATGCCGGCACCCCGCCCATGGTTGCACAGTCTCCGGTCGAGACCATGACCTCGCAGTGGGCACGGAAGTGCTCGAGCACGTGCACGTTCTCTTCGTTGCAGCAGCCACCCTCGATGATTCCGACGGCGCAGCGCTCCCTGATGGTCTTGATGTCGTTGATCGGACTGCGGTCGAACTCGACCAGCTCCACCAGCTGCAAGATACGGTCATCGATGTCCAATAAGGACATGTGACAGCCGAAGCAACCGGCCAGAGATACCGTCGCCAATTTGGGTTTCTTTGCCATGGTCATGCCTACCGGTTGGCTGCCCTGCCCGACTCGATCGCGCTGCCGATGGGGACGCGGTCGAAGCTACGCTGTCCGATCGGGACCACGAAGCCCACCCGCTTCTTGACAATGCATCCCACCGGACAGACCGCGACGGCCTGATCGGCGGCGCTCAGGTCGGTGCCCGCCGCTCCGGTGGCCGAGTCGACGCCGATGCGCTTGTGGGCGCCCCGGCCGATGAACTGGAAGACATGCTTGCCGTCCAGCTCCTGCGAGGCCCGGATGCAGCGAGCGCAGTGGATGCAGCGATTGAACTCCAGCATGACGTCGGGATGGCTGGCGTCCAGCGGGCGAGCGGGGAACAGGTAGGAGTGTCGGGGCGAGAGCATCCCCATGCGATAGCCCATCGCCTGCAACTCGCAATTGCCGCTCTTCTCGCAGAACATGCAAAAGTGGTTGCCCTCCACGAAGAGCATCTCCACCATGCTGGAGCGGAGGTCAGCGAGCTCCGCCGTCTGACTCTCGACCACCATCCCTTCGGCGACCGGCATGGTGCATGCCGCTTGCGGACGACCGTTGGCCATGACCGTGCACACCCGGCAGCTCCCCCAGGGGGATAGTCCCTTCATGGCACAGAGATGGGGGATATAGATACCGGCTCGGGCGGCCGCTTGCAGGATGGTCTGTCCCGCCTCGGCCTCGACGCCGACGCCGTCGATAGTGAAGGTGACTTTGTCGGCTGGCTTTTCGGCCACTCTTTCGCTCGTTTCGTCCGCCATTTTGTCACTCGCTTGGTGGTGGGGTCGCAAGGACCCGCCACCTTGCGTGGGGGGCCTTGCTCGGGTAGCTCACGGGGGTCTGGCTCGAGGGTTTAGTCATGCTTTGTCGCTCGGGCACGTGCGCCGGCAGCGGCCGCGGCTGTGTCGCTGGGAAAGTGCATCGAGCCGCGGCCGACGATGGCCGCGGCGACAGAGACCGCCGCCGCGGAATCGAAGGAGGGAAGCAAGGAGCCGCCGTCGCCGCGGACGCGACGCTCGTACTCGTGGCGGAAGCTCTGCAGCGTGCCCAGCACGGGATTGGGCGCCGTCTGCCCGAGGCCACAGCGACTGCCGATCCTGACCGCCTTGCCGGTCTTTTCCAGATACTCTATGTCGGCTGAGCCGGCGTTACCGGTGAGGAAGCGGCGCAGCCGCTCGTGCAAGAGACGGGTACCCACCCGGCACGGGGTACAATAGCCGCAGCTCTCCTCAGCGAAGAATTCCATGAACGCGGCGGCGATGGCCAGCACATCCCGACCCGGGCCGAATACCATCACCGAGCCGCCGGTAGCCAGGTCGTCGTAGCACAGCCGACGGCCGAATTCACCGGGTCCGATCATGCGACCGGCGGCACCTCCGATCTGGACGGCGATGGTGCCCCGCGCTCCCACGCGCTCGAGCAACTCGGCTATGGTGACCCCGAAGGGAAGCTCGTACACTCCGGGCTGCGCGCAATCCCCCGCGACGCTGAGCACCTTGGTGCCCGCGCTGCCCGCGGTGCCCATGGAAGTGAACCATCCCGGTCCGTTCTCCATGATGCGCGCGGCGGCGCAGAAGGTTTCGACGTTGTTGATGACGGTGGGCAGGCCCAGATAGCCCTTCTGGGCCGGGAACGGTGGGCGCGTCTTCGGATCGCCAGCCTTGCCTTCGCACGAGCTGGTGAGCGCGGTCTCCTCGCCACAGACGTAGGCACCGGCACCGAGTTGCAAGCGAATGTCGAACTTGAATCCCGTCTTGCCCAGGATGTCGCGACCGAGCAAGCCGGCCTCGCGGCGCTTGGCCAGGATGTCCTCGAGGAAAGCGCGCAGGTACGCGTATTCGCCGCGCAGGTAGACTATGCCCTCCGCTGCCCCGATGGCGTAGCCGGCGATGGTCATGCCTTCGAAAACCGATCCCGCGGCCTCGGTCAGGATGACGCGGTCCTTAAAGGTCCCGGGCTCGCCCTCGTCGGCATTGCACACCACGAACTTGCGATCCCCCGCGGCCGCGCGGGTGAAATCCCACTTCATTCCGGTGGGGAAACCTGCCCCACCCCGGCCGCGGAGCCGCGAGGCCTTGATGAGCCTGATCAGCTCCACTGGCTGCTCGGACAGAGCCCGCGCGAGCGCGACCCCGGGCGTGGTCGGGGCGAACACCACCGGCCCGCGTTGGCGCAGATTGTTCATCACCATCGCACGCACGAGGGGATGACTGTTGTTCCCGTCGCCGAGCGTGAGCTTGAGCTGGTCGAGGCTGCCCGTGGCGCGCAGAGTCTGTATTATTTCGCGCACGTCGTCGGTCGAGACCCGGGTGACGACCTTATCATTGACCAGCATGGCCGGGGCCTGGTCCGACATGCCGATACAAGAGGTGTACTGGAGAGAGAACATGCCGTCGGCCGTGGTCTGGCCGAAGTCGATGCCCAGCTCGGAGCGCAGGGCTTCGGCGATGCGGTCCAGGCCAGACAGCTGGTCGATGATGTCGTTGCAAACCCGGATGGCGAAACGCCCGCGCGGCTTGGTGGATAGAAAGGTGTAGAAGGTCGCCGCGCTCTCCACCTCGACCCGATGGATGGCAAGGCCCTGGGCGATCTCATCCATCGCCGCTGACGCTATGCACCCTGCCTGCGCCTGTACGCCGAGCAAGACATCCATGAGGCGGCTCCTGTCGTTGCCGAACTTCTCACAGACCTGTCTTGCGACACTGAGGTTGTGTGCCATGGGCCATTCCTCGCTACGTGCAGTGCATGAGAACGCGCGCCGAAGACGCGCCCGGAAACCGGGCTGCCCTTCTCCGTTCGGCGTATTTCTGACGCGCTCTTCTGGAAGCCGACCTATACGGCGCTAAGCCACGACCACCCGACTTACAACTTTAGGCACGAACCGCGGCGCAAGCACTGCGCACGTGAAAAAATTAACGGATATGCACGAGCTTGGCAAGAGGGTATTTGCAACCGGCATGTGAACCGGCATTCGCGACCGGCATTTGCGACTGGCATTTGCGACTGGCATTTGCGACCGGCATTTGCAACCGGCACTTGCGGCCGGCACGCGCAATTGCCCAAATCTCACCTCGCGTGGCAGCCATAACCCGCCCGGTTCGGCTACACTACCAGCGTGCCTGATCCCGACGCATCAGTTGCCGGCGAGCTGCGCGTGTGCGTGGCTATCCGCGGAGCGGTGCAAGGAGTCGGGTTCCGGCCCTTCGTGTACCGTCTGGCGCACGACATGGGTATCCGCGGCTGGGTCAGCAACTCGGCGGCCGGAGTCACCATCGAGGCGGAGAGCGATGAGCCCACCCTGCGCCGCTTTCTTGCCCGCCTCGAGAGCGAAAAGCCGGCCATAGCCATCGTGCAAACCCTGGAGGCGGTCTTCCTCGATCCCGCCGGATTTCACACCTTCGAGATTCGCCCCAGCACGACGGGAACCAATCGCACCCTCGTCATGCCCGATCTTACGACCTGCTCGGATTGCATCGCCGACATTTTCCAGCCGACCAACCGCCGCTTCCGCTATCCGTTCACCAACTGCACGAATTGCGGTCCCCGTTTCAGCATAATCTCCGCCCTACCCTACGACCGCCACGCCACCACCATGGCGCGGTTCACCATGTGCGCCGCGTGCGCGCAAGAATACTCAGACCCTGCCAATCGCAGATTTCACGCCCAGCCCAATGCTTGTCCGGCCTGCGGACCCCGGCTCGCGCTCTGGGATCGCAAGGGCGCCACCCTGGCGGAGGCCGACGCCGCGCTGGTAGCCGCGGCGCAGGCGATCCGCGCAGGGTCAATCGTAGCGGTCAAGGGTCTGGGCGGTTTCCACCTGGTGGTCGATGCCCGGAGCGAGCCAGCGGTCCGGGAGCTGCGCCGCCGCAAGCATCGCGAGGAAAAGCCCTTCGCCGTGCTGGTGCCATCTCTCGCGGATGCCCTCCGCCTTTGCCATGCCTCGGCCGTCGAGCAGCAATTGCTGCGCTCTCCCGCATCGCCCATCGTGCTCTTGCGTCGGCGCAAGGCGGATGAGGTTGCGCTCGCGGTCGCGCCAGGCAATCCCACCCTGGGCGTAATGCTGCCCAGCACCCCCCTCCATCACCTGCTGCTGTCCGAGCTCGGCTTCAGCGTGATCGCGACCAGCGGCAACCTATCGGATGAGCCGATATGCACCGATGAACGGGAAGCCCTTGCGCGTCTGGGCGACATCGCCGATCTGTTCCTGGTTCACGACCGCCCGATCCTGCACCATGTCGACGACTCCATCGTGCGCGAGCTCGCTGGCCGCGAGCTGGTCCTGCGCCGGGCGCGCGGCTTGGCTCCTCTTCCCATCGCCATCAAAGACGAAGTGCCGACCACCCTCGCCCTGGGGGCACAGCAAAAGAGCGCGATTGGCGCCGCCATAGGCTCCGATGTCTTCATCAGCCAGCACATTGGTGACCTGGAGAATCAGGCCTCGCTCCAGGCCTTCATTGCCGTCATAGCTGCCTTCTCCGAGCTCTACCAGCTCCGCCCCCAGACGGTGGCATGCGATCTCCACCCCGACTATCTGTCGACGCAGTACGCGGAGCAGATGGGCATTCCGGTGGTCCGGGTCCAGCACCATCTCGCGCATGCCTTCGCCTGCATGGCTGACAATCAACTCGAACCGCCCGTGCTGGCCGTGACCTGGGACGGCAGTGGCTTCGCTGGTGACGGGACGGTGTGGGGAGGCGATATGTTGCACATCACCCCTCGCGGCTACCGTCGGGTGGCCTGCCTGCGGCCTTTCCCGCTCCTCGGCAATGCCAAGGCCGTGCGCGAACCGCGCCGTGCTGCTCTGGCGCTCCTCTTCGAGATCTTCACCGATGCCGCGTTCACCCTCGACCAGCCAGCGGTCCGCGCCTTTTCTGCTCCCGAGCTGGCGGTCCTCGCCCAAGTTTTGCGTCGGCGCACGAACTCACCTTTGACCACCAGCGCCGGGCGCCTCTTCGACGCGGTCGCCTCGCTGCTCGACCTGCGCCATCTCGCCACCTTCGAGGGGCAAGCCGCGATGGAGCTGGAGTTTGCGCTACCCGCCCACCCAGAGGACAATTCATATCCCTATGCCATCAACACCGATGATGACCACCTCGTTCTCGATTGGGAGCCGATGGTCAGGGCGCTCATCGCCGAAGCCCCCGACAACCTGGCCCACGCGGCAGCGCGCTTCCACAACACCTTGGTGGAGATGGCGACCGAGGTGGCCGGGCGCGTACAAGAGCGCAACGTCGTGCTCAGCGGGGGCTGCTTGCAAAATCGCTATCTTTGCGAGCGTCTGGTGTCACGCCTGCGGGCAGCCGGTTTCTCCCCCTATTGGCACCAGCGGGTGCCGCCCAACGACGGGGGTATTGCGCTCGGGCAGGTGCTGGCAGTGAGGTATCTGTCGAGCTTGCGGAAGGAATGAGCCATGTGTCTTGCGGTTCCGGGGAAGATACTCAGCATCAGCGGGAGCGAGAGCACCCGCATGGGTCAGATAAGCTTTGGCGGCGCGGGCAAGGAAGCCTGTCTGGCCTTCGTGCCCGAGGCCCAGGTGGGCGACTACGTCCTCGTACACGCCGGTTTCGCCATCAGCCTCCTCGACGAGGCCGAAGCCGCACAAACCCTGGCAGATCTGCGCAAAATGGGTGAGCTCGACGAAGATCCGCGCGGGGAGGAAGCCCGGTCGGGGCTCGCCTTGCCCGATCCGCATGGCGGGCCGGCCGACGGTATACACCAAGGTGAAGGCGGCGCCCACCGAGGTGGAGGCGGCACCCACCAAGGCAAAGGCGGCGGAGACAATTCATGAAGTTCGTTGACGAGTACCGCGACCAGGCCCAAGCCGAGCAGCTGGCCCAGGCCATCTTGCGGGCTACCACACGACCGTGGTCGATCATGGAGGTCTGCGGCGGGCAAACCCACAGCATCGTCAAGTACGGCATCGACGAGCTGCTACCACCACAGATTACCCTGCTGCACGGTCCTGGCTGTCCGGTCTGCGTAACCCCCCTCGAGATGGTGGACAAGGCGTTGCAGATCGCGCTGGCGCCCCAGGTTATCTTCTGCTCGTTTGGTGACATGCTGCGCGTGCCCGGCAGCCACGGCGATCTCTTCTCCGTCAAAGCCAAGGGAGCGGACGTGCGCATCGTTTATTCCCCGCTGGACGCGCTCAGGCTGGCGCGCGACAACCCGCAGCGCGAGGTGGTCTTTTTCGCGGTCGGCTTCGAGACCACCGCGCCCGCCAACGCCATGGCGGTTTTCCAGGCCCACGCGCAAGGGATTGGCAATTTCTCCGTCCTGGTCTCGCACGTGCTGGTGCCGCCCGCCATGGCCGCCCTGCTCAGCGCCCCCGACAACCGCACGCAAGCCTTCCTGGCCGCCGGGCACGTGTGCACGGTGATGGGCTTCCATCAGTACTTCGCCCTGGCGGAGAAGTTTCGGGTACCCATTGTGGTCACCGGCTTCGAGCCTCTCGACATCCTGCAGGGCATCCTCATGTGCGTCACCCAGCTCGAGAGCGGCCGCGCCGAAGTGGCCAACCAATACGTTCGCTCGGTCAAACCTCAGGGCAATCGCGCCGCGCAAGACCTGATGGCCCAGGTCTTCCGCGTCGTCAACCGCAAGTGGCGCGGAATCGGTGAGATCGCTTTGAGCGGCTACGGGCTGGCGGCTGAGTTCTCCGGTTACGACGCCGAGCTGCGCTTCGGCGTGGCTGGCTACCAGAGGGAAGAGGACGCGGAGTGCATCAGCGGGCAGATCCTGCGCGGGGTGAAGAAGCCCCAAGAATGCCCGGCCTTCGCCCGGCGCTGCACCCCCGAGCACCCTCTCGGCGCCACCATGGTCTCGGACGAGGGCGCTTGCGCCGCCTACTATCGCTACCGAAGACGCGGGCCGGTGCGTGCTCCCCAGAGCGAGCGAGGGGCGTAGCCATGGTCGACTTCACCTGCCCCCTCCCCGCGCCCGCGACAGACTTCATCACCCTGGCCCACGGCGGAGGAGGTCGCATGATGCACAACCTCCTCGAACGCTGCGTGATTGCCGCATTCGGACAACAACCCCTGGCGTCGCGTCACGATGGCAGCGTCCTGTCCGTGGGTCAGGCCCGCATTGCCTTCACCACCGACTCGTATGTCGTGCATCCGCTGTTCTTTCCCGGGGGCGATATCGGCAAGCTGGCGGTAACCGGAACCGTCAACGATCTGGCCATGTGTGGGGCGAGGCCGCTGGCACTCTCGGCCGGTTTGATTCTCGAGGAGGGTCTGCCCATCGCGACACTGGAGCGGGTCGTGGCCTCGATGGCGGCCACTGCCCAGGCAGCGTCGGTGGCCATCGTCACCGGTGACACCAAAGTCGTGGATCGGGGCAAGGGGGACGGCATCTTCATCAACACGGCCGGCGTGGGCGTGGTCGAGCACGCCCCGCTCATCGCCCCCAGCTCGGTGCGTCCGGGAGATGCGATTCTCTTGAGTGGCGACGTCGGTCGCCACGGGGTGGCCATAATGGCGGTGCGCGAAGGTTTACAGTTCCAGACCAGTCTGACCAGCGATTGCGCGCTTCTCGCTGACCCGGTAATGGCCCTCCTGACCGCCGGCATCGAAGTCCACTGCCTGCGCGACTTGACCCGAGGTGGCCTCGCCACCACGCTCATCGAGATAGCCGAGTCGAGCCAGTTGCACATCGAGGTAAAGGAACGCGCAATAGCCGTAGCGGACGACGTAGCCGGCGCTTGCGAAGTGCTTGGCCTCGATCCCCTCTACCTCGCCAATGAAGGACGCTTCGTGGCTTTCGTGCCTGACGCGCAGAGCGACGGAGCACTCGCCACCCTGCACGCCCACCCAGTTTCCGCGCATGCCGTGCGCATAGGTAGCGTGAGCGCCGTGTCAGACAAGATGGTGACGCTCAAGAGCCGCATCGGCACCCAGCGCATCCTCGATATGCACAGCGGGGAGCAGCTGCCGCGGATCTGTTGAGGACTTGCTGCACTCGAGGCCAGCTCACCCGCTTCCGCTCAGCCAAGGCCCTGCTCACCTCAGACCTCGCTTCACTCTCCCATGGCCAGGCGCCGGCGCCGCTCGACCCAGGCCGACCAGGCCGCGATACCGCAATCGTCCGTGCACGAAGTCTCCACCACCTCCATGCCAGGATGGACTTGCCTGATATTCTCGATCGCCGTGGCCAGGCGGAAGGGGACGTAGGGCAAAAGATCCACCTTGTTGATGATGCAAAGCTCGGCGGCGGCAAAGATCGCAGGGTACTTGAGCGGCTTGTCCTCGCCCTCTGTAACGCTGAGCAGCACCACCTTGGCGTGCTCGCCCAAGTCATAGCTGACGGGGCACACCAGGTTGCCCACGTTTTCGACGTAGAGAACGTCGATTTGCTCGAGGTCCCAACCGGCGAGCGCCTTGATGACCATGCTGGCGTCGAGGTGACAAGTCTCGCCGGTGATGATTTGTCTGACGGGAAAGCCGGAGCGCGCCAAACGTCGCGCATCATTCTCGGTCTGCAGGTCGCCCGTCAGGAGCGCAACCCTGGCCGACGCGGGCAAGGCCGCAAGAGTGCGTTCGAGGAGCGCGGTCTTGCCCGATCCGGGGGAGCTAATGAGGTTGAGGCAGAAAACCTTGTGCTGGCGAAACTGCGCGCGCAAGGTGCCCGCCAATTTGTCGTTCTCACTTAGAACTCTCGCTTCGACCGCTACGCGCATGAGAATTTCCGTGCCCGGTGCCCTGGTACGCTGCACGCTACCATCACCATCGCCCTCCCACCAGCCACCGCAAACACCAGCTACGCCGAACAGCGGCTACGACGTACGCCGGCTGCCGCCAACACCAGCCGCGACAACTCGGGTCAGGCATCCCCATCTGCCACCTCCAGCTCGACGAACGTGACATCCAGCTCCTTGCCCGCCACACAGGCACTGTCCAGGCTGCCACAGGACGGGCAGGTCATCCCCAGCCCCGCCGGCTCGAACTCGCAGCTGCAGCTAGCGCAACGCTGCTTGCGCTTACAAAGCTCGATGTCGAGCACTGCAGCCTGCAGGGGAGTGTCTCGGCACAACACCTCGAAACCAAACCTTAGGGCATCCACCTCCACCCCAGCGATCTCACCTATGCGCAGGCCGATCCGGGTGACCTGAGCGCCACCGTGCTCTTCCGCTGCCGACCGGGCGCGGTCGATAACCGCCGAGGCTATGGCGAGCTCGTGCATCAGGCATGAGTATCGAACACTTCCCTGCCTCCGGCCAGGTTCTTGCCTCCGGCCAGATTATTCCCCGGGCCGGGTTCTCACCTCTGGCCGGGCGGCATGCGGTGGTGAAGGCAAGACGCCGTCCGTTCGAGTAGATTCCGGGCTATGGACACAGCCCAGCAACCAGAAAGCGACTTTGTCGCAGTTCTGGTAACCGTGCCGAGCGAAGAAGTCGCCGCCACCTTGGCCAACCTCCTGGTCGGCGAGCGACTGGTGGCGTGCGTGAGCATTCTGCCTGGCGTTCGTTCGATCTATGCATGGCAAGGCAAGATTTGCGATGAGCGGGAGCTGGTGTGCCTGCTCAAGACTCGCCGCGCCCTGTTCCCGGCACTGTGCCAGCGAGTGCTCGCCATCCATCCCTACCAGGTACCCGAGGTGGTCGCGCTGCCGATCGTCGAGGGCAATGCACGCTATCTAGAGTGGCTGGACAACGAGACCAGCCCGTCCTCCCCGGACCACCCCGAGGTGAGCGACCAGGACCTCCGCCGATAGGATGACAGGACCGCGGATGACTATGCCAGCACGCGACTACACCCTGGGCCTGCGCACGGTGGCTGCCGGCGAAGCGATAAAAGGACTGCTGGTGCTGACCACGGGCATGGGGCTCTTGCGTCTCCTCCACCGCGACATCCAAAAGATGGGCGAAGATCTGGTCCGCCATCTCCACCTCAACCCATCCGCGCGCTACCCCCACATCTTTCTCGACCTCACGGCACGAGTGACCGATGGCTGGCTGTGGGCCCTCGCCCTGGGCGCATTGCTCTATTCCTCGCTCCGCTTTACCGAAGCCTACGGGCTCTGGCACCGGAAACGCTGGGCGGCGTGGCTGGGGGCCATCAGCGGCGCCGTCTACCTTCCCTTCGAGCTGGTGGAGGTGGTGCGCAAGCTCACCGCCCCACGCGCCGTCTCGCTCGCAGTCAATCTGGCCGTGGTCGGCTACTTGCTCTGGGTCCTGCGCAAGAGGCAGCGCTTGCCAACAGAAGGCCATGAGTTGGGATCGGGAAAGCGGGAAGAGCCCACAGCCAGTAGCAGATAGCCAGCCGGCGGCGCAACTCGGGGAGTGAAAGCGTAGAAATGGGACTTTTCTTGCTTCCTCGGGCCACCGTCTTAACGTGGAGACGTGCATAGGGATCGACTGCTCCTAGGCCAGGCCGTCTGGGGGAATGTTCATCAGATAATCCCCTCACCCTGGTGTGAGATCATAGCCGTGCTCGCGGCATTTGTTTGTGGCGCCGTGGTGGGATTCGAACGCGAGCGGGGCCACAAGCCCGCTGGCTTGCGCACCCAGATCCTGATCTGCGTGGGCTCGGCCATCTTCACCTTGGCATCGGCATCCGCCAGCCTGGCCGGTAACGACCCGGGCCGCATTGCTGCTCAGATTGTCACCGGGGTGGGATTCCTGGGCGCCGGATCCATACTGCGCGACCGCTACCAGATCACCGGACTTACCACCGCGGCCAGCATCTGGACGGTATCGGCCATCGGCATCGTATGCGGTGCTGGCTATGTCGTCGCCGGGCTAGCCCTGGCGATTGGCGTGCTGATGGTGCTCGCTAGCTTCCGCTGGGCCGAGCTTCTGCTGGCCGCACCCTGTGTGCCCGCGGGCGTGGTCGTGGTCTATCGGCCCGACAAGGGCAAGACCCGCCCTTTGATCCTCCAGGCCCTCGATGAGGGGCACGGACATATTGCGGTCGTCGAGGAGAAGACCCGCCCCGGAGGTCTGGCGGAGCTGGAGGTGAGCTACTGCGAGCGCCACCACGATCACCGTGGGTTCTTGGCCACCCTGGCGAGCATGGAGGCCATCGAGGCTTTGGAGACCGTCCCGCTTGCGAGAGCCCGCCCGCCACGCGCAGCCGATCCCGCCGCGCGCAGCTGATCCCGCCCAGCGCAGCTGATCCCGCCCAGCGCAGCTGATCGGCTGCGCCAGTCCTGGAGCTGGCCTGGACTAAAGGCCAGACCAAAGGTTGTCGATAGCCAGCCGAGAGCCATGGCCCTGAACATTCGCACCAAGCTGGTAGCTGCGGTCGGCGTGTCGGCCGGAGCCTTCCTCACCTTTGCCCTGGTAACTTGGAATACCCTCGATGCCACCAAAGTGACTGGCCCGAGCTACCAGGCGATCGCCGACGGCAAGGATCTGGTGGCCGACATATTGCCCCCGCCGGAGTACATCCTCGAAACCTATCTGGTGGCCTACCAGACCTTGGAAGAACACGACAAAACCGCGCTCAACCAGCTGCTCGAACGCTTTAGGACGCTCAAGAGCGATTTCCAGGAACGCCACCGGTTCTGGAGCGCCACTCTGCCCGCGGGTCCACTTCACGACAAGTTGATAGAAACCTCCTACCAGCCTGCCGCTCGCTTCTTCGAGATTCTCGAGAGCGATTTCGTGCCCGCGCTCCGATCCGAGGACCGCGAACAAGCTAGCCAAATCCTGCGGGAGAAGCTGAGCCCCCTTTACCGGACCCATCGTCAGGCCATCGACGAGGTCGTCGTCCTTGCCAATACCTCCCTGTCCGGTGTGGAGAGCTCGGTCAAGGAGCTCATCAGCACGCGCAGCCTTGCCCTGACGGTGATCGCGTTGATCGTTCTGGCCGCCCTGGTGGCCGTGGGTCTGTGGGTCGATCGCCTATCGGTCTCCATAATACGGCGCCTGGCCGAGGCAGCAAAGTTCGCCGGCGCCATGGCGGACGGCAATATGACGCTTGAGCTGGCACCGGGCCAAGACGACGAAGTGGGGCGTTTGATAGAATCGCTGCGCCAGATGAGAGCGAGTATGCAACAGATCATTGCGGAGATCCGTCGCTGCGCCGACAGCCTGGTCTCGACGTCGAATGGCCTGCTCGGAGTGTCATCGCAGACCGGAGACAGTGTGGCGCGCATGTCCGACATGGCCAACACGGTGGCAGGCGCCGCGGAGGAATCAAGCGCGACCACCACCGCCATGGCCGTCAACCTCGATCAGACCTCCGCCAACATCGAATCGGTGACCAAATCGACTGACGAGATGAGCGCGACCATCGGCGAAATCGCCAAGAACTCGAGTCGCGCCCGTGACATTGCCGAACAGGCATCGGCCGAGACCAAGCACGTCAACGACGAAATGCGTCTCCTGGGCCAGGCAGCACGTGATATCGACAAGGTCACCGAGGCCATCAAGGGCATCTCCGCCCAGACCAGCCTGCTCGCCCTCAACGCGACTATCGAGGCCGCCCGAGCTGGCACTGCTGGCAAGGGATTCGCGGTGGTGGCGAGCGAGGTCAAGGAGCTTGCTCAGCAAGCGGCGGCGGCCAGCGAAGACATCAAGACCAAGGTTGCAGGCGTCCAGAAGTCGACCTCCGACGCCATTGCCGACATAGAACGCATCGCGGCGGTGGTCAAGAGCGTGAGCGAGATCGTCAATAGCATCGCCAGCGCCGTGGAGGAACAGTCTGCCGTCACCCGCGACGTCGCCGGGAACGTCGCCCAGGCCTCGACCGCCATACAAGATACCGCCAAGCAAGTGAGCGAGACGGCCACGGTTTCCAAGTCGATCGCCCGCGATGTCACCCAGGTCAGCCAAACCGCCAGCGAGATCCGTCAGGGTGGTCAGGAGGTCAAGACCCGCGCCGACGAGTTGGCGAAGATCGCTAGCGCGCTCACCTCCGCCGTAGGTCGCTTCAAGATCGATGGCCAGCACGGCTCGGTTTAGCGCGGGCTAGTTCATCTGATAAGACGCGTCCCCCATCGCCAGCTGCGTGGGGCTGGTCACTACCGTGCTCGCGCTGTCGTCGCTGAACGAGGCAACCACGGTTACGCTTGCCGCATTCGACTGCAAGATCGAGGCCGGCACCTCGAAGCTGTTCTCCGGATCGTCGGCCCAGGCCAGGGTGCCGCTCCCACCTGCCGAGTCGCTCCAGAGCAGCCCAGTCACGGCGGCGGGAGGATTGCGGATCTGCACTCGCGCATAATACGCGCTCGCGCCCGCCAACACGAACAGGCTGGTCGGTCCGTCGAAGACCTCGGCGTGGCCGGCACACGACACGAACGCCCAGCTACCGTTGTAGCGGCCAAAGCCGTCCAGCATTACCTGGGCCGGCGCCACCCCCCCCAAGTCCATGCCGCAATAGCCGTCCGGGCACTTGTCCATGATCCTGATCAGCACCGACTGCGGGCCATACGAAGTCATCACCGTCACCTTGGCGCATTGACCGCAAATCCGCCCCCCCTGCCATTGCCCCTGGCCATCGCCGGGCGCGACGTTGACGTTAGCCGCGGCGAAGTAAAGAACGTCGGTCGAGCCATAGTTGCAGGCGCCGCCGTTGCTGGCGCTGGTGGTGTACATGGTGACATTGCCCTCGCCACCATGCCCAGAGACCGTCGGATAGTCGGGCGTGGCCGAGTCGCACATCCCGGAGCACGCCGGCAACGCGCCAGGCACTTCTGCTCCTGCCCCGACCTCTCCGCCCGCCTGCGCGTCGCTCGCCCCCGCGTCACCAGCCTGCCCGCTCCCCGCCTGCGCGCCGCTTCCCCATCCGTCGCTCGCCTCTCCGCCGCCGATCCGCCCATCACTCGGGGCAAAGACGCGCGAGGCGCCACAGCCCGAAGCGGCGAGAGCCCACAGCGCCACTGCCAAACCCGCCAGTCGCTTTCCTGGCGGCAAGACCGGCCGCGAGCTGCGCTTGCTCGGCACCTCAGCAATATATCACGCGCCCTGACCGACCAAGGCGCGCAGGTCAGCTTCGCTGCGCCTCTTGCCTTGTTCCTCGAACCACACCACGAACTTGCAGCCCTCGCGCCAGCGGCTGCATCCCCAGCCACGCCTGCCGGCTATGATGTGTCCCTGGCCACAGCTCGGGCACCGCAGATCGCCGATTAGCGAGCCGCGCTTCGAGCGCCGAGGCGGGGCAGAGGTCGTTCCCCGCTCCGGATGGGCTGGCACGGTCGACTGACGGTTTCCAACCGGATCGGCCGCCCTCCGCTCTCCGCTCGAGCGGTTGTTGTCTTCGTCGCCCGCCGTCTTCCTGCCGCCTCGCTTGCCTGACTCGCGCGGGGCCTCGGCCGGCAGCGCGGCCATCGGCGCGGCCTGGCGGATAGCCTCTACCACCTCCCGCACGTAAACCGCGATATCGGCCATGAAAGCCGCACGCGAATCTTCGCGGCGCGCGATGCGCGCTAGCCGCGCTTCCCAGCTGCCGGTTAGCTCGGGCGAAGCCAGACTGGGCACGGGCAACGCGTCGAGCAGAGCAATGCCCAATGGAGTTGGCAGCAATTGCCTGCCCTGGCGCACCACGAACCCACGCTTGAGCAAGGTTTCGATGATGGCCGCACGCGTTGCCGGTGTTCCCAGCCCACTGTCCTTCATGGCGGCGCGCAGATCCTCGTCATCGACCAGCTTCCCCGCGCTCTCCATGGTCGCCAGCAAAGTCGCTTCCGTGTGGCGCGGCGGCGGCTTGGTCTGCCTGGCCAGCGCGGCGAAGCTGGCTGCCAAGTGCTCACCCTCCTTGAGAGTTGGCAGCGATCCCGCTTCCTCATCGGACTCATCGGCGCCTTCCTGCCGTCCCCTGCCCTTCTTGGCTGCCTTACCCGCAAGAGCGTCGTCACCAAAGCCCGCGACCTCTTGCCAGCCCGGCGCCAGACAGACCTTCCCGCGCGCGACGTACCTATCTGGGCAAGGCGGAAGCGCGGCAATAGCCGTGTCGCCCGTGGCAGATGGCGACGAGGCGGCCGGCTCCTCGGGGCCCACCCCGACCACGACCTCGGTATGTGCGAATTCGGCATCGGGATAAAAGACGCCCAGAAACCGACGTACCACGAGATCGAATACCCGCTGCTCGTCGGGGGCGAGCGCTTTCGGATCTAGTGACCGGCCGGTGGGGATGATGGCGTGGTGGTCCGACACCTTGCTGTCGTCGAACACCCGCTTGTTCGGGGCGGGACGATGATCGAGCACCCGGGCGGCAAAATCCGCGTACTCCTTCAGCTTTCCCACGCCGCTCACTACCCGATCCATTTCCTTCATCATGTCGGCCGAGAGATGGCGGGCATCGGTGCGCGGGTAGGTCAACACCTTGTGCCGCTCGTAGAGCGCTTGCGCGGCCTCCAGGGTCGCCTTGGCTGACAGGCCGAACCGCTTGTTCGCCGTCCGTTGCAGCGAAGTCAGGTCGAAGAGCAGCGGCGGCGGCTCGCGCAGCTTGGTTTGCCTGAGGTGTTCCACCCGCGGCCCCTGCGGATCGTCGGCTCTGCCGTGTGCTCGGTCGCGATCGCATACGGCTGCGGCCAGCTCGCGGGTGGCGAAGTGGCTCTGCTTGCCGAGAACGAAGGTAGCGGAAAAGCTCGCCCCCGTCGCCGTCGACAGCTTCGCTTTGAGCAGCCAATAGTCCTCGGCGACGAAAGCACGAATCTGCCTTTCCCGCTCGACCATGATGGCCAGGGTTGGGGTCTGTACCCGCCCGATGGAGAAAAGCGCAGACTCGCGGCCTTGCCGATGACGCAAGGTCACAGCACGCGTGGCATTGAGCCCAACCAGCCAATCGGCTTCCGATCGACAGCGGGCCGCGTCCGCCAGAGCATCCAACTCGGCCCCGGGCTTGAGGCTGGCAAAGCCGCGGTGAATCGCTTCATCGGTCAAGGATGAGATCCACAGACGCCGGATCGGGATGCGGCTACCCGCCAGCTGGTAGACATAGCGAAAGATCAGCTCGCCTTCCCGGCCCGCATCGCAGGCATTGATGACGGCAGCAAAGCGATCGTCGCGCAGGAGCTCGCAAACCGCCTTCAGTTGCTCCCGCGTGCCAGGAACCGCCCTGAGCTTGAACTCGCTCGGCACCATCGGCAGGGTGTCCATGCGCCATGCCTTCCAGCGCGCATCGTAGCTGGCCGGCTCCTCAAGCTCGACCAGGTGCCCAATGCACCAGGTGATGACCAGCTCACCACTCGCGAAAGACGTCCCCTGCGGGCGCAACCCCAGCACCCGCGCCAGGTCGCGCGCCACCGAGGGTTTTTCTGCGATCACGAGCTGCACGCCCTGAGTCTATCGGATACCGGAGCGATTTGTTGCGCCACTCGGCCGGCAACCCAGCCGGCCGAGCCGAGATCGCGGACAAATCGCAGCCAATCGCGGACAGAATCGCGGGCAAGCTCGCGAGTAGGCGCGCGGCCTCACCGACGCTCTAGCGCGCCTGGCCCGGAGCTAGCGCCGCCACGACCTTGTCGTAGTTCGGCTCGCGGCCGATCTCCGGCACCAGCTCGGTGTAAATGACGCGGTTGTTCTCGTCGAGCACCACCACCGATCGTGCGCACAGGCCAGCCAGAGGCCCGGTGACCATCAACACGCCATAGTCCCGCGCGAAGTCCTGCGAGCGCATCATCGACAGGGTGGTAATCTCCTTAAGCCCCTCGTTGGTGCGGAACCGCTCCGCCGCAAATGGCAGATCAGCCGAGACCGTTATCACCGCGCAATTCGGCAGCTCCTTCGCTCGCTCGTTGAACTTACGCGCCGACATCGCACACACGGAGGTGTCGAGGCTGGGCACGATGTTGAGGACCTTGCGCTTGCCTGCGAAGCTGGCCAGCGAGACATCCTGCAAGTCATCGCCGACCAGCCTGAAATCATGGGCAGTGCTACCCACCTGGGGAAGGTTACCTGAGGTTTCGATGGGTTTGCCTTTGAGCGTTACGATTGCCATGGGCTCGACCTCTACCGCCACAGCCTAGCAGAAGCCAGCCCGAGTCAAGCACCAAGTAGCGCCGATCGCGAGAGCTAGCCACCCGCGCCGATGGCGCAGCTGGAGGCGCAGCCCACATCGGCCTCATGCATGTGGCGGATCAAAACCTGCCGCCCAGCCGCAGCCGCAGCCCATCCTGAGCAGCAACCACCTCCGGCGTGAGGGCGCCCCAGAAGCCGGGGCCGCCGGGCCCGCTGATGGCCGATCGTGGCGCCACGGCCAACAAGGTCACCCCGGTCGCCAGCAAAGCCGCTCCCACCCCGATGCCGATGAAGCCACCGAGACGCCAGTCGCGATAGCTGCTCACCGGGTTCTGCGCGTTGGCGAGATTCTCCTGGCAGATCAGGCTCCGATCGTTCGAGGTGATCAGGGCCGGAGAGCAAGGCTGGCCCGGCTGGGTCTGCTGCTGCACCGCGGTCAACTCGCTCTCGGCGGGCGAAAGCTTGTGGTTGGCCCACACCGCGAGCCCGGTCGAGCCACCGGCCACTACCGCCCCGCTCACCAGCGCCGCGACCGCCCAAAGCCGGTACGTGCGCACCCGGGCCGCGGCCACGCTGCGCGCCTCGACGGTGGGCAGCAACGCAGCGTCTATCGCGATCTCCTGGCCATCGGCCACCTCAAATGTCTGTTCCCTCGCTTGGTAGCCAACCCGCTCGAGCCTGAGCGCGTGGTATCCCGTAGGCAACTCGATAGGTGCGCGATAGCGCCCCCGCTCGTGTCCGTCGATGGTTACCCCGACTCCCGTACCCCCGACGAGCCGCAGCTTGCCCCGCGGTGCCTCGGCGCTCTCGTCCTCCTCCGGGTCGAAGGAGACGGAGCTGTACACCCCGTCGCCAAGATTCAAAGTCCGGCGCAAGCTGACGTAGCCGGGACGCTCCAGCTCGAACACCCGCCTGCCCGGCTCCACCATCACCGGCTCCGCAAGCGGGGTCTTGCCCACGAAGACATCGTCGACCTTGACCTCGACGTCGCGCAGGGGCGAATAGACGGTAACATGCGCTAGCTTCGCTTCGGTCGCTTCCAACTCGAAGGCGAGCTCCAAAGTACCTTCCGCGGGCACGGTCACCGCCCGGCGGGCGGGAAGATAGCCCTGCGCCACCACCGATATGGCGTGGTCGCCCGGGCTGAGCTTGAGCGGCTTGGGCAAGGGCGCATCGGCCAAGTGGACCCCGTCGATGATGATGGCGGCGGGGACGTTGACGGTTATCGCAACCTCGGCCATCGCTACGGACTGCCTCGGGTCCGGGCTGCCCGGCGGCGAAGGATCGGCCACAGCCCGACCTCCGCCGACCATCAGCGCGAAGATCATCAACCCACCAAGCAATTGTCGGTTCATCATGAAGTGCGTCTCCTAGAGTCTCCTAGAGCCGGGCCATGCGGCCCAAGTGTCACTCTGCGCATAGTACCATCGGCCCGGCGACTCCTTCCATCACCCCTGTCCGCATGCGCCGGTTTCCTGTCGCGGCAAGCGCCCAAGGTGCTAATCTCCCCACCCCAATGCGCGACTGTCCGTCAAAGAAAATTCGCCGAGCCTTCCTCGACTACTTCGTCGGCAAAGGCCATCAGGAGGTACCCAGCTCGTCTTTGGTCCCGGCCAACGACCCGACCCTCATGTTCGCCAACGCTGGCATGAATCAGTTCAAGGACGTATTCACCGGCAAGGCCACCCGCGCCATCGCGCGCGCGACGAGTGCGCAAAAGTGCGTCCGTGCCGGTGGCAAGCACAACGACCTGGAAAACGTCGGTCGCACCGCCCGCCACCACACTTTCTTCGAGATGCTGGGTAACTTCTCGTTTGGCGACTACTTCAAGAGCGACGCCATCGCCTTTGCCCACGAGCTTCTGACCAGGGAGCTGGCCATCGATGGCAAACGCCTCATCTACACCGTCCACCACTCCGACGAGGAGGCCCGCCAGCTGTGGAAGCGAGTCGCCGGCGTGGGCGACGCTCGCGTCGTCGGTCTGGGCGACCACGACAACTTCTGGGCCATGGGGGAAACCGGCCCGTGCGGGCCCTGCAGCGAGATCCATTTTCACCAGGGCGACGACATTCCTTGTGCCGAAGAGGCGGTCGGGCGCACCTGCCACGGTCCGGCGTGCGACTGCGATCGCTGGATCGAGATCTGGAATCTGGTCTTCATGCAGTTCGAGCAAACCGCTGATCGGCGCAAGCCCTTGCCCAAGCCATCGGTGGACACCGGCATGGGGCTCGAGCGTCTCTGCGCCGTCATCGGCGGCTTCCGCTCCAACTACGAGACCGACCTCTTGCGGCCGCTCATCGCCGAGGTGGAAAAGCTCACCGGCAAGTCCTTCTCACCCGACGACTACGCACCCAGCGCGGCCGCGTCTTCCATGCGGGCCATTGCCGACCACGCGCGCGCGGCCGCCTTTCTCATAGCCGACGGGGTCTTTCCGGAAAAGACCGGGCGCGAATATGTTCTCCGAAGGATTATGAGGCGAGCCATCTACCATGGCTGGCTGCTCGCCATCGAGAAGCCCTTCCTGGCCCATCTGGCCGGCAGGGTCATCGAGGAGATGGGGGACATTTACCCTGAGCTGGTCGAACGCAGCAAGTTGATCCTCGAAGTGATCGAGCTCGAAGAGCGCCGCTTTCGCGAGACCCTCGACCGCGGCATGCGCATTCTCGACGAAGAAACCTCGCGTCTCGCGGGCAAGGTGATCCCGGGCGAGGTGGCCTTCAAGCTCTACGACACCTTTGGCTTCCCCAAGGATCTCACCAGCGTCATCGGCGCCAGCCGTGGCCTGGAGCTTGACGAAGCCGGCTTCGAGAAGGCGATGAACGAGCAACGGGGCCGGGCCGAGTTCCAAGGCTCGGGCGAGGTCGCGGTGGACGCGGTCTTCCAGACCATCCTCGACCGCGTCGGGCCCACCACGTTCCTGGGCTACGAGCAGACCCACGCGCGAAGCGAGATCGCGGCTCTGGTCGCGAGCGGAGCGGAAGTGCCGAGCGTTGCGGCCGGCCATGCCGGCCAGGTGGCCGTGGTGGTGCGCGCGACCCCGTTCTACGGCGAACAGGGCGGCCAGATCGGCGACACTGGAACCCTCGAGTCAGCGTCGGGCAACTTCGCGGTTACCGATACCAAGCGGCCGCTTTCGTCGCTCTACGTGCACCTGGGCAAGGTCACACGCGGCTCCCTGGCGGTCGGTGACTCCGTGGCCCTCGCCATCGACCTCCATCGCCGCCAGGCCATCCGCCGCAACCACTCGGCCACTCACCTTCTCCACTGGGCGTTGCGCAAGGTGCTGGGCGGTCATGTTGCCCAGAAGGGATCGCTGGTAACGCCTGACCGCTTGCGCTTCGACTTCTCCCACATGGCCGCCTTGACCGCGGCCGAGATCCGTCAGGTCGAGGACCTGGCCAACGAGCTCATACTGAGCAATCTGCCGGTCGAGACCGAGGTTCTGCCCATCGCCGAGGCGAAGCAGAAAGGCGCGGTGGCCTTCTTCGGGGAGAAATACGGCGACACGGTGCGCGTGCTCACCATGGGTGAATCCAAGGAATTCTGTGGCGGCACGCACGCCGCGCGCACGGGGGATATCGGCATGGTGAAGGTAGTCGAGGAGTCGGCCGTGGCCCAAGGCGTGCGCCGCATGGAGGCGGTGACCGGCGGGGGTGCCATGGCGTACCTGCGCAGGCTGGAGGACGAGCTCTTCCGCGCCGCCGAGCTCTTCCACGGCAGCACGTTCGAGGTCGCCGGCCGGGTAGCGAAGCAAAGCGCCGAGCTACGTGACTCGGAAAAGGAGCTCAACCGATTGCGCGCCCAGATCGCTTCCGGCGGCGGACGCGATCCGCTCGCCGCGCGCGAGCAGGTAGGCCGCTACTATCTCCTCATCCACGATGCTGGCATCGCGGATCCCAAGATCATGCGCGAGAGCGCCGACAAGCTGCGTCCCCGCCTGGATCCGGGGGTACTCGTGCTGGCCGGGGCGGCCGACGGCAAAGTGACCATCGTGTGCGCCGTGACCGGCGGCGCGCAGGACAAGTTGCGCGCGGGCACGATCGTGGGGATGCTAACAGCTGAT
This sequence comes from uncultured delta proteobacterium, assembly GCA_963849735.1. Taxonomy (GTDB): domain Bacteria; phylum Myxococcota_A; class Polyangia; order Fen-1088; family Fen-1088; genus Fen-1118. Next base: position 92,757 of record CAWKJE010000072.1, on the reverse strand, counting down.
CTCGGTGGCAAGGGCGGCGGGCGGCCGGACCTGGCCCAGGGCGGCGGCAACCTGCCCGCGGGCCAGACGCTGACCGATGTCATGGAGATCTGGCGAGAAAAGCTGCGCGATCACCTGAGCAGGGCGGGTTGACCCGGCTGCCCGCCGAGCTTCTGCTATCGCTTCCTCGATGTTCGATCCAGATATCAAAGCAGGGGCTCTTGCCGTGGCCGCGGCGATCAGGGAAAAGATGCCCGACCCGGCTAGCCTGCCCAACTTCGGCTACGACCCGGAATTCCTGGACAAGACGGCACCCCTGCTCGAATTCATGTGGGCCAGGTATTTCCGGGTAAGCCTTGTCGGCATCGAAAATGTACCCGCCGCGGGACCAGCGCTCCTGGTTGCCAACCATTCGGGCGGTCTGCCCTATGACGGCGCCATGCTCATGCATGCCACCCATGCCCATCACCCAGCTCGGCGGTCGTTGCGCCCGCTGGTGGCAAATTTTGCCATGCGTTCGTCTTGGATGAGACCGGTGATCGCGCGCATGGGCGGTGTGCGCGCCTCGATGGACAACGCATTGGCGCTCTGCCGCGCCGGCGAGCTTGTCGGAGTCTTTCCTGAAGGGCTGCGGGGCGTCGGCAAGCTCTACCGCGAGCGCTATCGCCTGACACATTTCGGACGGGGCGGCTTCGTGCGCCTAGCGCGCACCGCCGCTGTCCCCATAGTGCCGGTTGCAATCGTTGGCGCGGAAGAGACCCACCCTGTGCTGGCCAAGCTCACACGCATCGCGCAACCGCTTGGCCTGCCCTATATCCCCATCACGCCGACCTTCCCTTGGCTGGGACCGCTTGGGCTGCTGCCCGTGCCCACCAAGTGGACCATCAAGATCGGCAAGCCGATAACGCTGGCATCGGGCAGTGGATCGCAAGAGGAGGCCATGGAGATGGCCGAAACGGTGCGCGGTCAACTGGATCGAATGATCGCCGAGTTGCTGGCTACGCGGCGCTCCGTGATCTTTGGCTGATTTTTGGCTAATTCCTCCACCCGGGGCCGTCTAATCCTTTGACGCTGCCCTGACATCCCGGGGTTGCCTGGGGTTGGCTCTTGCTTGACGGAGTCCCTGAATTGACCGAAGGTAACCAAGAATTTCTGTCTAAAATTCACGCTGGTCGAGCAGCAAGCAAATGATCGCGGTCGGGCAAACGATCGGCAACTACACCTTGACGGCAAAACTTGGCGAGGGAGGCATGGGCGTAGTCTATCTCGCCGAGCACCCCGTCATCGGCCGCAAGGTTGCCATGAAGGCGATTCACCCGGAGCTGCTGCGCAACCCGGAGGTGGTATCGCGCTTTGTGACGGAGGCGAAAGCCGTAAACCAAATCGGCAACGAGCACATCCTGGATATCCACGACTTCGGGACCACCGCGGACGGGGAATTCTATTTCGTCATGGAGCTGCTGCAGGGCGAGGCCCTCTCCGACCTGGTGAAACGCGTCGCTCCTCTCGCGCCAGCGCGCGCGCTCGCGATCGCAGCGCAGGTAGCCGACGCCCTAGGCGCATCGCATCAGCGGGGCATCATCCACCGCGATCTGAAGCCGGAGAACATCTTCATCATCAACAAAGGGCATACGCCCGATTTCGTAAAGGTGCTGGATTTCGGCTTGGCCAAGCTGACCTTGGGCGAAGGCAAGGCCACCCACAAGACCCGAACTGGGTCGGTGATGGGGACTCCCTACTACATGGCGCCCGAACAGTGCGAGGGCAAGCAAAGCATCGATCACCGCGCCGACATCTACTCGCTGGGCGTGATCTTGTTCGAAATGCTGACCGCAATGCTACCCTTTGGCGGCGAGGGCTACGGCGAGATCATCGTCAAGCACATGACTGCCCCGGTCCCATCGGCGCGCTTGATCAATCCCCTGGTCACGCCCGCCATCGAAGCCATCTTGATGCGCGCTTTGGCCAAGCCGCGTGAGCAGCGCTTCCAGAGCATGGAAGAGATGGCCAAAGCCATGGCCAACCCCGAGCGCTATGCCGAGCATGCCTCCGAGCTTCCCGGCTTGCAGCCGGTGGCGAGCGAGCCCGGCCCTGGCTCGAGCCGCGTCGCCCTCCCCTTGACCGATGCCGACCCGGCCAGCGCGCCCATGCATCAGCGCACCGCGGGTGACTTCGGCGCCACATCGCCGTCCATGCCGTCAACCTTTCGCCACAGCACGGGCGAGCTCCTCGAAGGGCGAAAAACGCAGCCAGTCAGCCAGGTGCGTGGCGCCCGGCGCCTGGCCGTCCTCCTCGTCGCCTTCGCAGCCGCCGTGGCTTTCGCCGGCTATTCGTTTACCCGACGCCAGAGCCACCAGCTGCCCGCCTCGACGGCGGCCCCATCCTCCCCCTCCTCCCCGGTACCCGAGCCGCGCAAGATTCACCTGGCACTCAAGTCGGATCCGCCGGGCGCGACCGTCCTGCGCGAAGACACGAACGAGGAATTGGGCATCACGCCCTTCGACCTGCAGCTGGCCACGAGCACGACGCCTATCGCTCTGCGCTTCAAGAAGCCCTCATTTCGCGACAAGTCAGAGTCCTTCATCCCCGAAGAATCAGGTCAACTGGAAGTCTCCCTGATTCCCGCTGCCCCGGCCGAGGCGCCGAGCGGGGCTGGCCACCCGCCAGCACCCGCCGCCAAGCCTTCCCCCAAGCCGGGGCCGACCGTGCGCCACAAGCCAGGCAACTCCCCGCGCCGCCGGTCGACGGACGAGGACGGCGTGCTGGCGCCATCCTTCTAGCCCGCCGCCGCGCCACCGCGGCCAGGCCGAGATCAGCTAGGCTTGGGTGCCCGGCCCCAAAACGGCAGGCAAATCCTCGGCATCCATTGCTACCAGCTGCGGCCTGCCGCCATTGGGCCAGTGTGGCTGGCTAGGGCGCTCGCATCCGACAGAAAGACCAGCCCAGCGCGCTCGATCTCCTTGACGTGAGGAGCAGCGCCGCGCCCACCGATCCAAACCCGGCGCCCGGAGCGCCGGTTCTTCCAGCTGGCCAATTGCTCGACCAGTTTGCGGCGGTCGGCTGGGGACCTGGGCGAGCTAATCGACAGGGCGATCGCCGCGGCGTTGGCACCATCCGCGCTGCCCAGCGCATCGGCGATCGGCAGGTTCGGGCCCAGGTAGACCGCGAACCATCCCAAGGCTCCCGCATGGATCGCGAACGCCAGCAAGCCACCCTCGTGCAAGTCGCCTTCGGGACACGCACAAGTCACTATCGGTCCGCCGGCGCTTCGGCGCGACTCGGTTTCGACCATGGCGTGGAGATGACGGCGGATGATCGCCGAGCCGAAATGCTCCGCCGCCACGCTCGCAGCGCCGCGCTCCCAGCGCTCGCCGATTGCCACGAGCAACGGCATGAGCACGCGGTCGCAGATCTCCGTGCTGGACGCCTGCCCCTGCCTGGAGAAGCCCATGAAAACTCTCACCCAGCCCAAGATGAACCTGGATCCATCGCTGTCGCTCCTCGATTGGGTCCATCAACAACTACCGATTCTGTTTGCCCCGAGCCCTCACCCTGCGGTGGGCGATGGGGTGGACCACCGTCGTTGGGAGGAGGCGCTGCTCGCGCCCATGAACGACATCCTCTCGCGACCCGGAAAGGCGATTCGCGCGCGCCTGGTCGAGGCTGGGTATGCCCTCGTCCGGCCCGGCCAAAACCCACCCGCTGCGGCCCCCGCGCTGGTCGAGATCCTGCATGCCGGCTCACTAATCGTCGACGATATCGAGGACGATTCGAAGTTGCGCCGGGGCGGCAGGACGGTCCATCGCGTGCACGGCATGCCCAAGGCGCTGAACGCGGGCAACTGGATGTACTTCCTCGCCGTCCGGCAAATTGAAGAGCTACCCATCTCCGCCGAAGCCAAGCTGAAGCTCTACCGCATGGCGAATCAGACAATGCTCGACTGCCATCGCGGGCAAGCTCTAGACCTCAGCTTGCGGGTGGGCGATGTCCCCCAGTCAGAGGTGCCCACGGTGGTGGCGGAAACCTCACTGCTCAAGACCGGCGCACTGACCGCGCTGGCGTGCGGTCTCGGCGTACTGATCGCCGGCGGCAGCGAGCGACAGATGGCTGCCATGGAGAGCTTCGGTCGCGAGCTAGGTCTCGCCCTGCAACAACTCGACGATCTCGGCAATCTCACCGGCAAGGGCCCGCCGTCGAAGCGCCACGAAGACCTGCGCAACGGCCGGCTGACCTGGCCGTGGGCCTGGGCGGCCGAGTTGCTCGACCCGTCGGCGTACCGCGCCCTCGAACGTGCGGCGAGCCCGCTGTCGGTGAGCGGCCTTGGAGGTCGCCCCAACCCACTTCCCCTGGCCGACACGCTCTTGCGTTTGGCAGGAGCGCACCGCCGGCACTTCATAGTGCGCCGACTGCGCAGCTTGCTCGACGAGCTCTCGGGCCTCTTCACCGCGAGCGATGAGATCGGACGCCTGCGTGACCAGATCCGGACATTGGAGGAGAGCTATGTCTAGCGCGCTCTTGCGAGCCACGCTGCCCCTAGGTGGCCATCTCGGGATCGCCACTCCCACCGGACGTGAAGCGACGCAAGGCCGACGGACGGCCGGAAAGCGCGTGGCAATCATTGGCGCCGGCTTCGGTGGCTTGGCGGCGGCCATTCGCCTGCAGGCCGCCGGCTTGAGCACCGTGATCTACGAAGCCCGCGACAAGCCCGGTGGTTGTGCCTACGTCTACCAACAGGACGGCTATATCTTCGACGGCGGTCCGACCATCATAACCGCGCCGTCTAGTCTGGAAGAGCTCTTCACTCTCGCGGGTCGACACATGAGCGATTACGTCGAGCTCTTGCCGGTGCACCCGATGTACCGATTGTCGTGGGAAGACGGCACGACCATCGACTACGACGTGATGAATGGCCTCATGGAACGCGAGATCGCGCGCGTAGCCCCGCGCGACGTGGACGGGTATCGCCGCTTCGAGAGCTATGCGAAGAGGGTATTCGACGCCGGTTACGTGCCGCTGGCTGACAAGCCGTTCCTTCGGCTACGCGACATGCTAAAGGTCGTGCCCGAGATGGCGCGGCTGCGTTCGGACCGCTCTGTCTACGCCGCGGTCGCCCGCTATGTGAAGGACGAACACGTCCGCCAGGCGCTCTCGTTCCACTCATTGCTCGTGGGCGGTAACCCCTTCACCACCAGCTCGATCTACACGCTCATCCATCACCTGGAACGCAACTGGGGCGTCTTTTTCCCGCGCGGGGGAACAGGTGCCTTGGTGCGCGCGTTGGTCCAGTTGCACCGCGAGTTGGGCGGTCGGCTGCGCCTGTCCTCCCCGGTCGAGCGAATTGACATATCCGACGAGGACGGGCGACCGCACCACTGGGTGCACGCGCGGGGCTTGCCGCGCGAGCGCTTCGACTGGGTGGTGTCGAACGCCGATTTGCACCAGACCTATTCCCGCATTTACGGAGGACATCCCGCCGCGGCGGCGCGACTACGGAAGCTGGAGCGTATGGACTGGTCAATGTCGCTCTTCGTCTTGTACTTCGGCACGCGCCGAAAGTTTCCCGGACTCGCCCACCACACCATCCTCTTCGGACCACGCTATCGCGAGTTGCTCGACGACATCTTCACCGGCTCTGCGCTGCCGGAGGACTTTTCCCTCTACCTGCACGCTCCGACCGTGACGGACCCATCCCTTGCCCCGCCCGGCGGCGAAACCTTCTACGTGCTGTCGCCGGTTCCACACATTGGGCGCGCCGCCGTGGACTGGAAAACCTCGAAGGATACCTACGCCGAGAAGATCCTCGCCTATCTCGAACGCCTCCTGCCAGGGCTGCGCAAGGACATCGTGACACGGCACATGTTCACGCCGCTGGATTTTCAGAGCACTCTTGGCACCTGGCAAGGCGCTTCGTTCTCGGTGGCGCCCCGGCTGATGCAGAGTGCCTACTTCCGGCCGCACAACCGAGACGAAAAGATTCCGGGTCTTTACCTGGTCGGCGCGGGAACGCATCCGGGGGCCGGCGTTCCCGGCGTCATCAACTCGGCCAAGGCGACGGCGCGCACGCTGCTGGCTGATGCCGAGAAAGCGAGAGCTTCGTGACCATGTCACGCTCCGCCGCCCTATCCTTGCCGGAGTGCCGAGGGCAATCGACGGCGGATGCAGTGATTCGGCAAGGGAGACGCGAGGCAAGGGCGATTCTGGCCACCGGCTCGAAGAGCTTTGCGCTCGCCGGGATACTACTGGGTCGCCGGGCGCGCAACGACGCTGCTGTCCTGTACGCATGGTGCCGGCGGGCGGATGACCGAGTGGACGAGGCGGGGGTGGGCGGAGCACAGTCTGCGCTGCACAACCTGGCGAGGGAGCTGGATGCCCTGTCGGCGGGCCGCGCGCAATTGCCGCTGGACATGGCTCTGAGCGAGTTGGTCGAACGGCGGCGCATTCCCAAGGAGTACTTCGCGTCGCTGCTCCATGGGTTCGACATGGACGCACGCGGCTTCCGATACGCTACCTTGGCGGACCTGGATCTTTACGCGTACCGCGTGGCGGGGGTGGTCGGTCTGATGATGTGTCATGTGCTCGGCGTGCGCGACGGCCGCTGCCTGAAGGCCGCGGCACGCTTGGGCATGGCCATGCAGCTCACCAACATCGCACGCGACGTGGCCGAGGACTTCCGTCGCGGGCGCCAGTACTTGCCGCGCGAGCTGTTGTCGTCCGGTGACCTCGGCCGCGCGCTGGCCGCGACCGATGAGCGCCATCCGAGCCGTCGGCATGTGGCGGGTGCGGTCGAGGCGCTGCTTCGGCGCGCAGACGCGTACTACATGGTCGGACTCGCGGGCCTGCGCGACCTCGGCGCCCGAGACGCCATGGCCATCGGCGCGGCGGCGCGCATCTATCGCGCAATCGGAAAGGTCATTGCGCGGCGGCGTTTCGACTCCTTGCGCACGCGCGCCGTGGTCTCCCTGCCGCGGAAGCTCCTCCTGGCCGCGGCTGCGGCCCTGGCCTTGCTGGGGCGTGCGCCGACGCGATCCTCCGGGACCGAGGTTCCTGACTTACTGGTGAGGTTTGACGATGTTGAGACATGAACGAGGCGAAGCGGGGACAATCCCGGTGCCGGCTACATCCAAGGCGTCGTGGCAACTGCAATTCGCCGGCGAGTTGGCGCGGTACTTTCGCCGCTTCCGCCAGTTTTCCCGTAGCGACTGGATGGTCTATTTCGCCTGGGTGGGTCTGATCGCCAGTCTGGCGCTGGCCAGCGCGACGTTCCTGGTTATCGGGCGCCACGCGGGGGCGGCATTTCCCGCGGAGGCCTACTTCGTGCCAATCGGTGCCGCGATCTTCGCTGGTGCCATCGCGGTGGACACCATTGGCCACCGCACGGTCTACAAGGAGATCCTCCGCGGTGGCGAGGCCCTGGTCCACTACATCATCATCTTCTGTGGGGTTGGCAGTTGCGTGCTTCTTTGCGCCGCGTATCCGCCCCCGAGCAGACTGCAAAATCCTGCCCTGGTCCTGACGGCGCTATCGTTCATCTACAGTTTGGTGGATGAGATCATGCACTGGCGGCGCTACTTGGCGTCCAAGTCGGACGTGGTCGAAATGTGGAGCCACGTCTTCATCCTAATTGGTCACGGAATGATGATGCTGGGCTGGTGGTCGTGGTACTTCGGCGGTTACCAGGGGGTGGCGGTGACCTGGGCCACGCTGTCGGGCAGGTAGCGAAGTGCCGAGGCGCAAGCGCATTCTTTTCGTGTCCGAATCGGTTACACTCGCGCAAATCGTGCGGCTAGCCACGCTGTCGCGTGCGCTGGATCCCGATCGGTACGAGACCCACTTCGCGGCGACCAGGTTTCCGGACCATGTGGAGGTTCCAAGGCAACGGCATCATCTGTGGGGGATTCCGGGAGCGAGGGCGCAAGCCAGGCTGGCCGCAGGCAAGCGCCTGTACACGTCGGCCGTGCTTCGCCGCTACGTTCGATCCGATCTCGAGCTCATCGACACCGTCCGGCCGGATCTGATTGTGGGTGACATGCGCTGGTCATTAGCGGTTAGTGCTCCGTTGCGGAACGTGCCCTTGGCAAACCTCATCAACGCGTACTGGAGCCCGTTCGCGAAGCGGGATCGCTTTCCCATGCCCGACCACCCCGTGGTGCGATGGCTTGGCCAGGCGAGAGCCACCAAGTACTTTCCGAGAGCCTTGCCGTGGGTCTTTCGCCATTTCGCCGCGCCGCTCAATCGGGAACGCCGTCGCGCCCGTCTTGCACCGATAGGCGATCTACTCGACGTGCTGACTTTCGGCGACTTCGTCCTCTACCCCGATCCGCCGGAGATGGTCGACCTGCGCGGGCTGCCCACGCATCACCACTTCCTCGGCGCCATTGCTTGGGCGGCGTCTGGGGCGCCGCCCGAAGGCTGGGGAGAGGCAGTCGCCCCGATCTACGCGACGATGGGCTCGTCCGGGGACTACCGCTGCGTGCCGGTGCTATTGCGGGCGCTGGCCAGGCTGCCGGTGGAGGTTCTGCTCGCGACCGCGGACGGCCAGGTTCCGAACCCGCTCCCAAAGAACGTTCGTGCCGTTTCCTTCGTCAACGGCCAGATGGCATGTATGCGGGCGCGACTCGTGATTCACAATGGCGGCAGCTCGACCGGCTACCAGGCGCTGACGGCCGGAGTACCAGTGCTGGGCATCCCGAGCAACCTGGATCAGTACCTCGCTAGCGAACGCATCTGCGCGCAGCGCGCCGGATTGATGCTAAGGTCGGGTTCGCTAGTCGAGGAAGATGTGGTGAGCTCGGTGCAGAGTCTTCTTGGCGAGCCTGATTTCCTGGCAAACGCTGCGCGTCTGCAGCTCGTGTTTGCGCGCCATGATGCGGGGGAAAATTTCCGCCGCTTCGTGGCGGAGGCTATCTAGCCCTGTTGAGACAGCGCGCCAGCATAGTGTTCTGGACTTTGGCTCTTGCCGGATGTGCGACCACGACGGCAAGGCGGCACTTGCCACCGCCCGCGACGGTGCCTTATGTGGATCTCACTCGCTACGTGGGCACTTGGTACGAGATTGCGTCATTTCCGCAGAGCTTTCAGCGAGGGTGCACTGCGTCCACGGCGACGTATACCCTGCGCGCCGACGGAGCGGTCGACGTCCTCAACCGCTGCCGGAAGGGCTCGCTCGACGGTGTTGAGAAATCGGCGAAGGGTCGCGCACGCGTGGTCGACCCGACCACGAATGCTAGGCTCGAGGTCAGCTTCTTGCGACCCTTTTGGGGCGCGTACTGGATCATCGACCTCGGCTCAGACTACGAATTCGCCGTGGTCGGTCATCCGAGTCGTGACTATCTTTGGATCCTCAGCCGGACGCCGACCATGAGCGCGACCGTGTACGATGGCATCATTGCACGCTTGCGAGCTCAGGGTTACGAGGTGGAGCGGCTCAAGCGCACAGCTCAACCAGGCGCACGATTCTAGTACTCCATTCGTTTCGCCTCGGCACGTCCCCTACGCTCATAGCGTGGTCCGTGCTGGAGTCGGCTAGACCTGCTTGGGCTTCTTCCCGGCTCCCTCTTTGCCAAAGTGGGGAACGGAGCGGGGACCGAGGCAAGAGCGAGGATCGTGCCGCAGACAGACACGACGTGCGGACGATGCCATATCCACTTGACCCTAAATGGGTTTTCGCTTAGACCCATCCAGCCATTCGGGCGTTTAACTCAGCGGAAGAGTGCCACCTTCACACGGTGGAAGCCGCAGGTTCAATCCCTGCAACGCCCACAAAAAAGTCTAGGATTCACGGTCAGTTAGCGTTGCACCGCTAGCTGGCCTTTTTTCTTTTCAGCCCCGTCCCCAGTCCGGTCCCCAGTTTTGGAAGCGAAACCAGACTGACAGCCCCGTCCACTGCCACCCTCTTCTCATCAAGCCCGACCGTCGAGTAGTGGTGCGTCATTTCACTGGTCGTGTGTCCGGTGAGAGCACGAATCACCAGGCCATCGGTTCCTGCTCTTCTAATCAGGTCATGGAAACCACGGCGCAAACCGTGCACCGTGAACCTTTCTTTCATCCCAATTGCCTTCAGGCATCCCGCCCAGGTCTTGGAGAGCGTCCCTGGCGTCTTCAGCGAACCACGAAGGCTTGGAAACACCCAGCCTGCTGCCAGACCAGGGTGCTGTCGCCTCACGAGCCACTGCCGGTGCTCCTTCAGAATTTCCGCTAGCGCAGGAGCCAGCGGCATTTCCTTCGGAGCCCTCTTCTTCTGCGATACGGGACCAACCTTCCCGCGTACCTGCCGCCGTACCACCCTGATGACCCCGTTCTCGAAGTCGATGTCCTCCCACTTCAACGCCGAGGCGTGACAAAAACGCAACCCGGTAAGGGCCAGCGTCACGGTCAAGGCGTAGTTGCGAGAGTAGAGCCTGTCCGCCTTCATCGCGGCAAGGAACCGACCCAACTGGTCGGGTGACAGCGCATTGGGTGTTGTTCGCTCCTTCTGCTCGGGAAGGATCACTCTGAACGTTGGGTCCGACGAGATTCCCAGATCGGCCATGGCGTCACTCACCAACACACGCAGGATGTTGAACCATCCGCGTATGGTGGCAGGCTTGTAGCGTTGCTGGATTTCCCGGTTCACCCACTCCTGAACGTCCATCCTCCGGAGCGAGTCGAAGTAGAACTCGCCCAGGCCGGTGGTCCTTTTCAGCACGTGGTTTTCCAAACCATCGACGTAACGATCAGCGGTGCTGTCGCACAGCGTTGCGAGTTTGGTTTCGAGCCAGGATTTCGCGTAGTCCCCAACCTTGATCCTTGTCTTCGCCCCTACGTCTAGCCCGGTCATCCTCCCCATCAGCTCGGCCCTTTTCCTGACGGCCTCCTGCACGCTCACGCCTTTGATCAGGCGATCTATCTCCTTCGGTTTTCCTTTCCTCGGATCGACTTTCGTTACCCGAATTCTGTAGGTTTTTGTTTTTGCATTCACTTGAAACACGCCTCGGTAGCGTGTCGCCTTGCCCGTTTGTCGCATTTCGATCTCCATCAGGCCCAGGCGTCCCACGGTGATCGAGATTGTACCTCGATATGCGTGCGGCCCCTCGGGCAATCACAAATCGGTCGAGTTCTTCGCGGACGAAAAGAAGCGTTCCGTGCGGGCCAACACCAGCCGGATGAAGCTCACCACGGTGGACCGCGCACCTGATTCCGCTCGTGGTAGCGAAATGCAAGTACGCTGAACTTTCAGCCGTAGTCCAGTATGGCGATCTTTCCCGAGACGCACGAAAACCATGCCCGACCTCGATGAGTGGATCTCGCTCCGTTGTTGCACACGGCTTCGCGAGCCGTGGAACTTCCACTTCAGATGATCTGGGCGATCCGCGATCTGCGCGGTCGTTCGATTCTTCTACCGAATCCTGATGCCGTCTTGTCCTCACTCATATTCTTCACAGTATCCACAGTTGGATCGCGTCCCTGTGATGAATAACCGCCACCTCTTATTCAGCTTCCGTTCTTTAGCGAACGCTGCCTGAACTTCTCCCGATACTTCTCCAGCCTCTTCTCGCCGTGTTCCTTCCACCAGGACTCAAGGGCCTCGATCCACAGATCATTCAGGATACGTCCCTTCAGATGAGCGTTCCGCTTCGCAATCAGGATCCTGTTGAAATTCGCCTTCAACTCTTCCGGCATCATCACACTCACCTTGACCCTTCCCTCCTTCTTCGGTCTACCCCTTTCCCTTTTGGGCTTCCGAAATTCCGGTGGCACGTTCCTCTTCTTTTGCATGCCACCATCATACCACGACCAAGACGTCGACTGGTTTGCCCATCGTATTTTCGCCACCTGATATTCAGCTAGCCCTCCAAGCCCAAAAGGGCTGCACAAATATCAGCCAGCGTCTATTCACCTGCCCTCCGGACAAACACCGAGGTCACTTTTCCACCACCCTATATTCAGCTGACCGTGCAGAACAAACACGGCTGCAACCAATAGTCGCCACCCGATATTCAGCCACCCCTCGAAACCCAATCACGGAACCCATCTTTTTCACCACCCGATATTCCCAACCTTCCCAAGCCAAACCACTACGCGAATACACGCCACCACCTATTCGCGTGACCACCAAAGCCCAGACGTGGTTGCACCAATATCCACCACCTCGTCTTCAGCTACCCCTCCAAAGCTAAACACCGAAGCCCATTCCCGCCGCATCATATTCAACATGCCTCCAGGCAGCCACCACGGCTATTCCAATATCCAACACCCGTAATCCCGAGCTAGCCATGCAGCCCTGAGCACGTGGCGTAAAGAGAATGGGTAAGGGCAGTGACAGCTGGCTTGTGAAGGTCGCAAGCGATGCCACTTCCACCGAAGCAAGGAATAAGAGATGGCAAGAAAAGAGCGAGAGCTGGAAGACGTAGCGAACAGGAGCAGCGAAGGACTGCAAAGACGGAAGAGGATCTCAAATCCTTCTACCACGATCATTGTTGGGAACCCTCCACCGCGCGCATTTACGCTGGGTTTCGGTGCGCGTTTCAGCAACGCCTGAGAGGAAAGATCCATGAAAAGCGATGCTGCACCCGCCGTCGGTTATTGGAAGGTCGTCGCACCTCCACGAACATTTCAACCAAATGATCTCTTCCGTCTGTTCAGTCGGGAAGTTCGGCGATGGCTCCGTCGACTCGGTGATCGCCGTGGAAATCGATCTCTGGTATCAACATCCGTCACGTTTCCTGATCCCATTGATCCCGGATCGATCTTCGGGATGGCTCACCTGTTCTCGGAGAAACTGGTCCGGGATCTTGGCGATTCGATATGGATGGCATTGGGATTCGGCGATCAGCATTACCGCCCTCATTGGCACGGGTTCGCGATCACGGATCAGCCCGAGGACTTCATCAAGAGCACGTGGTCTGACTTGACCGCTGGACGCGCCAAGATCACGGTGATCACCGGCAGCGCAGAACCATGGACCCTTGAGGTTGCGGACCCGCTGCGCATGAACTTGAACCAGGTCATTCGGTACGCGCTCAAACCCCAGGTCGCGACGATTGATATTCCTGCCCACAGCCGAGTGGTCGCGCATGGATTTCTGAGATCCGCGTGGATGAAGTCGACCGGACTAGGTATCGCTGATCCCGGTACGCTGCTTGTGCCCGTCTCGGTGGACCACAATAACGGTCGCTCCATCTTTCACCAAAGTGATTCAGACCGTCCACCTAACCGGGCAACACACGATCCCATCCAACCTGGAAAGGGTGAAGTCCTGCGACGACCATGTCGGAACCACCAAACCTGCGGTGGCTTTGTTCCAGAGTCCACCCCCACAGGAAGACGAACACGAGTCGACCGCGATCTATGTGACAGGTGTGCAGACCGTCGGGATGGGAAGTACGAGAAATATGATGATGGCCACCGCAGACCTCAGCCTCAGGGCGCGAGTGTCGATGATCTCGATCCTGGACGGGAATCTTGAGTCCCGTGACCCGCAGTAACCGGGGGCTGACCCATCCCAGTCTTGCGAGGTGGTCAGGGTCTGATCCCTACGTGAGATCCCTATCAAGGGGGTCACGGGTCGATCAGTGTCTGGTCCCCACGTGAGATCTCTATCAAGGGGTTAGGGGGTGGTCAGGGTCTGATCCCTACGTGAGATCCCTATCAAGGGGGTCACGGGGTGGCCCAGCCGCTATGTCGCCACCCTCCTAGCACACGCTCGAAGACGCTCCACTGACCGGGTCTCGACCGAGCTTTTTCTGCATTCGCACGCATCTCTTGGAGATTTTCTTGCCCACGAAAACAAACAGAAAGGAAGTTACAATGAAGCTGAAGAAATCAACCAACAAAACCGTCCGCCGTCACGAATCTGCCTTGCACAGCGATGGCTGGCTGCCATCACTAAGTCCGCCATTCCATAGCCGCAGGGATGTCATACGCATTTTCGACTACAAAGGACGTGATGGTGCAGCCGGTTGGGGACTGAAGAGAGTTTCTTGGAAGCTTGAAGCGTGCAAACCCTGGATTGAATGTGGAGGATGCGATTCAACATTTTGCCCCGACTGCATGCACGGCCACGCTGTGGCGAGATACGACAACTTGAAGACGCAATTCGGCAACTTCCCGACAGACTCGCTTCGTCTCATTCATCTGCGGGTTCCAGGCATCGGGCCAGGGGACAACGGCTTTGGTGAGTTCAACACAAGGCTTTGCGCCGCCGTGCAATCATTTACCAAGGAGGGTTCACCCTTCCGCCGAGCGATCTCATCGTTCAGCGGTAGCGTGGTGCCGGTATGGCACCTCAAAACCTCAGAGCACGAGGAAGGACTCGTCGTCTGGGTAAAGCTGCTGTGCAAACTCAATGATGATGACATCGACAAGGCCGCCATCACGAAAGACTGGAGAACCATCCTGGTCAAGTCGCAGGTCACCGATCTTGGGCCATGGCTTTGGGATGTCACCTGGGTGCGTCCTGTGCGAAACGTAGGCAGAGTCATTGATATAGCGTCGCGGTCCCCAACGGAACTGCCGTCTAACCTCGTTGAGATTCCCGCCGCCACAATCGTAGACGTCTTCCGCTTCCCGAGGGACATCTTCACGCACCGTGGCTGACACACTCGATGGAGCGCGCTTTCCCGAGATGGCAGCGCGGGCATGAAGGTGGGGTGATTCATCCCCTGTTCGGTCAGCGCTGCCAGTTCTTTGCGCGAAACTTGAAGGCTTGGGCGATGCCGAAATCTTCAAGCAACCACGTTGCTGCCCTTTCAGACGACCTCGTTCTGATCGAGCCAAGGTTCGCGCAGACGACACGCTTGCCGTTCGAGGATTCGACCCCTCGCCCGGAGAGCATGTAGTTGAGGAAGGCGATGTCGGTCAGCATGCTTTCGATCCAGGGGATTTCGACCCCGTAACCAGCAGCCCAAGCGAATCGGCCTTTCGCAGCCGCAAGGATTCCGTCTAGGTCATTCCCGATCTCACAAACCCCAAGAAGGAGCCCCCTCTTGCCACCATGACGACGTGTCCCCTTGGCGGCGGCTGCTACCACATCCCGGAGCTGCACCCCCTTCTTGGACAAGCTCGGATGGAGGCATCGACGGGTACCATGCGTGGCGATCTAGACGATTCGAGGTGACCATTTGGACAGGAACACTTGGCGCAGCCAGTGGGTGAGGTCGCGTCCGGTGTGAAAGGATCGGAATACGGCGGTGATGCCCAGGGCGGACGCCAGTCCTTCGATGAAAGGACGCGCGCTCTTGCAGTCGATGAGGTCTTCGCCCCAGTCGCTTTCGAGAACTAGAACATCTGCATTTCTCGCGCTGGGTCTCATGGCTGCGGGACCAGAACGACTACCGTGAGACCGGGATCGTTCCAGAACCGAACAACGAAGAACCGCGACCTTCCTCGGATAGACCTCGTGGTTTCTCGGGATTTTCTTGAACCCCTTCGTGGTCGTTCTCCGACGTAATTGGATCACCCAATGCTGGAGCCGAATGCAGGGCGCGATAGAGCGTTGCTGTTCCAATTCCCATCAGCCTCGCCGCTTTTCGGAATGACTGCCCTGAAGACATCAACGACCTTGCACGGACCATATCGACCTTCACACGTGGACGACCGATCTGGGAGCCTCTTCTTCTCGCGGCTGCAATCCCGGCACGGGTTCTCTCCCTGATAAGCTCGCGTTCCAGTTCGGCGACGGCGGCGACGACATGGAACGTGAACCGACCAGCTGGCGTGCAGGTGTCGATTCCATCCATGACGGATATGAAGTCGACGGACCTGGCACGGAAGTCTTCCAGGGCTGAAACCAGATGGCGAACGGATCTGGCGAATCGGTCGAATCGCCACACCAGGACCATTCCGACCATGCCACGGTGAACGTCCTGCATGAGGCGGTCAAGTTCGGGGCGACGATCCTTGGAACCGGAATATCCAGCGTCGATGTACTCGCCAACGATCTCCCAACCCCGCTGGGCACAAACGCGCCGCAGTTCGTCCACCTGCATACCAGGGTGTTGGTCCGTCGTGGACACTCGCGCGTAGACCGCCACTCGCCTGGGCTTTTCCCCGGAGGATGTCATCACGCTGCCCCCTTGACGCGGTCCTCAAGTCTGTTACTTGCGCCAATGAGGGCGTCGAGGATTGTGTTGGTTGCACGAACGATCCGCTGGCCCGACTTCAGGACCATGCTTTCAGCGTTCTCTTTGTCGGCCCAGGAGGTGACGTAGGGGAAGGAGTAGACTCCGCTGTCGACACCCACGACGTTGCAGACAACAAATGCAACGGACTCCGCCTCGACTTCCATCGCGCTGCGTGCGTGGTGGTCTTCGTTGCCGTGAAGTATCGCGTGTGCGATTTCATGGACCAATGTCTTGAAGATTTGCGCACGTGAGGTTTCGCCCGTGATGACGACAATTTCCCGCGTGCGACGGTCAAACCAACCCCTGGTGACACCGGAATCCCGACGCCCACGGGGCCGAAGTTCAACAGCGGTGACAACATCGTCGCCTAGGCCCAGGGCAACGTCGCGAAGGATCTCCACGCTCCCCTTGAAAGCCTCTTCAGCGTCAATGTTCTTGGTGAGAGGTTGAGGTTCAGGAAGCGGACAGCCAGCATCACCGGGAAGTGGATCGGTTTGGTTGCCAGCGAACGTGGCCAGGGGCCGGAATCCAACGAGAAGAGTTTTCTTGCCGTCGTCTTCGAGGTCGTCGCGATTTCCGGTCTTGGCCTTGTCGACGATGACGGGTGCCAGGATGACGAGTGCCTTTTCACCCTTGCGAACCTGACGACCTGCTCGTTGCCATGCCTGGTAGGTGGCAACGGATGTGGTGCCGGGTGATTGAGCCTCGACCAGGAGTTGGTTGCGAAAACTCAAACGGCGCAGGCTGAAGCGCCCACCACGCGCGAGTTTGGCCAGCATTGCCTTCCAGTCATCACCGCTTTGCAGCTGCCCAACAGCATTGGCCAGAAGCCTTTGCGCCTTCTCAATCTTCTCGTCGCGGTTTCTTTTCGCTGCCTCGATTGAGATGGGACGCATGACCTACCTCACCCGAAGGATCGTGGAGGTGACCGGCTTCAACACCGCCGCGAATTTCGCGGGACTCAGAATGGTCTTGAGCTTGGCGCGGTCAACATTGAGTCGCGTCTGGGTAAACAAGCTGGCACGGACACCATGTGGTGTCAGGTAGGAGGACAAACCCGCGACCGACATTCCCTGCTGGATCGATGCTCGGAGCTGGTTGGCTTGGGTAGAGAGCTTCTCGGCTTGCTGCTGCAGTGCCACCAGCTTGGACATGTCCGCATCGAGAGCCGACAGGGCGAGAATGGGACGGGGACGAGGACGGGAAACGACCGGGAGACGAGGAACGGATGCTACAGAACAGTGTGTCATATACTGACCTCCTATCTAGAGGTTAGTATACTTCCGTTTGGAATCTTATTCAATCAGGGATATTGACCCATCGCGTTTGCGAGATTTCCTACGCGGTTTTCGAGGTTTCGGCGACCGACGCCGGTCGTGACTCTTCGGCAGGTTCTGCTGCTTCGGGCGCTGATCCATTGGTACCATCCAAGAACGCGCTTCCAGGACATCACTTCCCCCAGAGACCTGCTTGGTGATGTCCTCTATGTCGAATGCAGTATCGAGCCCAGGCCGACGTTCACCCCGCGCGTAGCGGTCTACATGCTGGCGTTCGATCCCCAGTCTGCTAGCGAAGGCTTCTCGGGAAATCTCCTCGCGGTGACGGTCGAACCACTGGGAAAGGCGGGTTGTCTTCTCGATACTAGGGGGCCTGCCCATTTTTCACTTCCAAATGGGATTATTCATCGAGGGACGAGCCATGTCAACGATGCTGCGGAGCGCGGGCTAGAACCTCGGAGGGGCATACCTCTCCAATCGCTACCATCGACTTTCCCGAAATGCGACCGGGAATGACGACTTGACCACGGCGACGGGGTGACAGACAACGCCTACGCCCTCTGGACAGATGGCATTGAGCACAAGTGCGACGAGGGTATCGCCGGTCGATACTGGTGTCCCCCTGTGGTCGTAGGTCGTGTTCGTATCCGGACGATACTTGCCCTTCAGGTTGCCGAGGTTGTCATAGGCCAACTTAACCCCGGTTCGTGGGTCCTGCTCAATTCGAGCGATGAGCTTGCCGCTGCGAGTTCGGATGTTCTTGACGAGTCGATTTCCCATACCTCAAAAATGACTTGATCTCTACGGCACCCAGACCCCCCATCCACTCGCACGCCCTTGGCACGAACGTTCAAGCCGAGGACTAGGGGACGACCGCCAACGCCCTGTTCCACAACAAGAGCTACATCGAAGCTCATGGTGCTCACCTACACATCTGGATCGAACGAGACCTCTCCGGAAGCCACGCCGAGGTTGAGGTTGAGTACGGTCGTACACTCCGTGTAGAGCTTGAACACCAGAGAGTCTTCTTTACGAATATCGGCTGCCAATGCTAGTGGCTCCAGTCGATTCTGGATTTCCCGAACGGGCAATCGCTGCGGTGTGGCGAAGCTCTCCTCAGGGCCTTGGCCACTAGCCTTCTGCTTCTTCGTCAAACGCTTCCACGCATATCGGTAGCGGTCTGGAGAACTGCTCTCAAGAGCATCCATTTCTTTCGCCAAAGACTCCAGGTCGGTGGGCATCGTGAGGCTGTGCTCGCCGAGGGATTGACCAAGGGCGACAACAAGATCGACGAGGCGATGAAGTTCTGGGGGGCGCCCTGGCGCAATCCATTTCCCCTCCGATGTCAGTTTCGCAGCAGACAAGAACAGACTGGCAAGATGCATCTCCTTAATGATCAGTTCGAGACATTGGCGCTGAAGGTACACGAGGGGAAGGGCCACAGGCCCGAGGTCCGCACCAGACGCGCTTAGCAATCTGCGAGCTGCCTCGAAGTAAAAGAAAGGGTACTCAGGTAGCCAGTCTGCGCCTCCAATCTCAATTGAGCGGTCTGTACTCGTCATCTTGCCACCCTGAAAGGATTCCGACGTAGGCAACAATTTCGAGGCAGGCTTCGACACATGGTGATTCTACCTCTCCGATATCTCAGTCGTGCAGACTCTACCTCCCGCAATTGCCCAGCGGCTGCGCAGCGTGCTCCATGTAATCCCGCTGACATCGTTTGCAATGAAACATCCGCCGACCGGGCAGCAACCCCTGCTGGCCCAACAGCTCAACGCCTTGTTCGCAGCACTCCGGGCAGGTTGTGATGAGTTGCAGTTCGTCGTTTCCACTATTGAAACTCATTGTTGTTCACTTCTCCGATTGCCCGTTGGCGAGCACACAAGAGCGCTACGCGCTCAGTACAGCCTTGATCATTTCCCTGGTGACCAACACAGGACCTCGCTCACAGTTGAAAACGATGTGCTGCTTGAGTTCCGCGATTGCGGAAGGAATAATGCGCATACCGAAAGTTGGG
This sequence comes from uncultured delta proteobacterium, assembly GCA_963849735.1. Taxonomy (GTDB): domain Bacteria; phylum Myxococcota_A; class Polyangia; order Fen-1088; family Fen-1088; genus Fen-1118. The sequence continues at coordinate 73,384 of CAWKJE010000072.1, read as the reverse complement.
TTCTGTGCGGCCATTGCCAAATCCAGGAATGCCTCGTCTGCGAAGTCTACTTCAAAATCCATTGCGCGAAGATCCTCAAGAAGTGCTTTGATGACCTTGTCCCCAGCCACTCTTCTGACCACATCCTCAGTAGAGGGGATGTCTGTCATCGTCATCTTGGCAATGCGCCCGAGGAGTTCGTTCTTGAATCCATATTTCAACAAGTCGATCTTCGCGATCTGTGGAGGATTGCGGCGCATCTCGTCCGCGTAGGCGAAGGCGCCCGCAAGAATCCAGAGACTGTTTCGCGTATCAATCACGCCCTCTTGCTTCCCCTGGATAAGGGTCAGCAACTCGGACTGGAGGGAGTGGCTCTTGTGAATATCTCCACCGTTCGCCTTCTCGGAAATCTTGTCGAACTCGTCGAGGACGATTACAGCCTTTCGAGCAGCGAGGGCGTTGCTCTTGAAGAACTCTTCGAGCGCTTCCTGCAAAGTGAGGCCCTTGTATCCTGCCGGAACTAGACCGGATGCATCTACTACTTTGTGCGGAAGATCGAAATCCGGTAGACACTCCTGGAGAAGGTAGGTCTTTCCTGAGCCACTCGGGCCAGCCACAAGAAGATGATTGCGTATCGCATTGTCGCCAACGAAGTCGGAGATGCAAATCGCTAGCGACTGCTTGTACCGTGTGTTTCCAATTATCGCCTCATCAAGACGCTCGAAAACCGCTTTCGCTGTCCAGTGTTTCTTGTCGAGCTGCTTCTTCTGGTCGGCTAGCGCGACAATCCTCCTGATTCTGTCGTCATCGAAATTCGCCATTACTCACCTCAGGGGGACTTCTGTGCCGTCCACCATCAGAACCCGCTCACAGTCGGTGTACACCATCACGGCAACAGCGGCTGGATGTGGAGAGGACCAATAACTCCTAGCATGCGCGAGAGCTGACTCGATGTGGGAAGAGATCTCAACATGCGTCAGGATACGCATCCCGACACCACCGCTGCCGCTCTCAAGCGGGTCCGCTCCCTTATCACTAGACAGAACGTGAACGTCGCAGCCAGGAATCATACAGGGACCGAGAATGGCGATGAGGTCCTCCAAGCCTGGCAGAGTTGCAATTGCTGACGACAAGAAGACCGGCTTCTCCCCTTGCTTCTCGCTCAAATGCAGATCGAACATGGAATCGGCGACCGCGACCATCGACACACGCGGAGCTACTGCGGAAGGTTGAACTACCTTTGATGCTTGCCCCTTGCCAACATGATCGCGCAGGTATTCGGGTCGTTCCTCGATTTCCTGCTTACTCTGCTTCTTTTCGCGTTCCACAGTCATACCTCGCAGCTAGCCAGCAGTCTGAACCCCACGCTTGGCGAGAATCTCGCGAGCAATGCTCGGGGAGACCCTCGCATCCAGCGCCTGGCCTCCTGTCCGCAAGCGGCGAATGATCGCGGTTTCCAGGTTGTCAAACGCGCGAACACCGCCACCGCTCTTGATGCAATACTGCGCAAGGATGAGAGCTGCCTCATCCTCGTATTGGAGTTTCCGACGGGAAGTAGCGCCATTCACGGCACGAAGCAGGTTTTCTAGTGTCCACGCAGGGAAGCCCCAATCCGCATAGTCAAGGCGATGAGCCAACTCGTCGCCGAAGGTCATTCTAAGCGAATCATCGGTGAGCGCCCCTGCGCTCCGCATCTGCGCGTATACCCCGAGGAAAATCCACATCACAGGCTTCCTCTGGAAATGCGTGATGATCGCGTGCCGAATCTGTGTGGCCTCGGCTGCACTAACCATTCCTGCCTTCGGATCGAGGCACTTGTCAGCTTCGTCAATGAAAAGAAGGCTGAGGGGTGGCAACCCGTCCACAATCTCTTTGATTTCGAGCTTGCCATCAACGCCACTCACGTAGCGAACCTCACCCGGCCCTATTGACAGCTTGGGGAAACCTTCGCGTGAACCGCAGAGTCGCTGCGCAACCTCGGTCTTACCGACTCCTGATGCGCCCCAATACACCCGGCCCCGGCTTTGCTGAGACGACAGAAACTCAAAGACGTCCATGGCCAGCAATTGCTTGAAGTCGTCCATTCCAACGAGCCCAAGCAATGACTTCTCTACTCCTCTCAAAACGTCCCTCTCCGTGGTCGGACCTACTGTTCCGGCTACAGACAGGTTATCCCCCCCGAGGCTGTCAGCGGATAGCTCGCCTTCGAGGCTGACCCTCCAGCATTCCGAACTCCTTGGCTGTGGTGCAGGCGGCGGCACCGCGACTTTCGCATTTCTGAAGCTGTCGAGCATGGTCGGATAGTCCACGGTACTCGGGCTGACCCTCCACGCGCAAACCCGTGCGACTTCTTCGAACTTCTTTGCGAGCACGGGCTCATCGCGGTTTACCATGGCGCTCAAGGTGACCAACCAAGAAGCAAGACTGCCAAGAGGAAGTTCGACTTCTTGGTCCATACCAGGTTCACAAAGAAGCCTTGGAAATGTCCACCAGAGGAGAGCTTCGTGGCGACCATTCAGCAATGCCGCTGCAACATTCCGCCACTGTTCCTGGACATACTCCTCGTCGCAGCCCGAATAGCCATTTGTCCTGAATGCATTGATTTCGTACGACACAGATTCGAGGGGATTCGAAGGGGTTTGAAAGCGGGTATCGACGACTGTTCGTTTGATTGGGGCGAGCTTGTCGTACGAAAGCAAGAGCGCGATTGCAGTGAGGGCACTCTCGACCTCCGCCATGATGCCTCTCTGCACCTGAACGTTGAACTCGCGACACATCTTGTAGTGAAGAAGAACGCTGTATGCCCAAACCAAACGATATTGTGCAGCAACATGTGCGTATAGGTCCTCGATCCCGCGCCCCATGACCTGGTCGAGCCAGTAGGGGAAGGCGCTTCCGTTGTTGGAATACAATGCCTTGAATGCGTTTGCGAACGGGACTCGACCGGAATCGTCTTTGCTGGCGCTGTATGTCTTCACGCTGTTCATCTCCCTGGTCGATATTGCGGTGAGTACCTGGGCCACCTCGCTGAGCTCCGACGGAGGCGCTCGTCGCGGAATTGGGGGGGGCAAAGCTGGGACCGCGACGGGTTTGTCTCGCTTCCTCGACGCTCCAAGGTCACCAACGTCAGTGGTCGCTACTACTCCAGCATCTCCTACCCGCGCCGTCCGCGATGGAGATGGCGCACCGAATCCTCTCTTGATCCCGAAATATGCGAGAAGAACAATGACGCATGAAACCAGCGCTATGATCGCATCAGCCATGTTTCTCCAGGCAGGCGACTGGCTCGACGTGCCAGCTGTGAGTCTATGGCCATAGTATCAGCGTCTTCGATGGCGGGTGTGCGCCAAATCGGTTAGCAGGATACAGGAAATGGCGGCGACTATGAAGGTCGCTGATTTGCAAGGCTATGAAGGTCGCGCAACTCGTCGAGTCATCCTTGCTGATGGAGGCCGGCTTGAGCCCCCTGGCCGACCCTTTAAGTGACTTCAAGGGCTCTCCTGACATCTTCGCGCGTGCCCTCCCTCCCCTTGCACCCGTGACAATAGGCTGAGAAGCAACGGGACGACGAAAACAACCTCTCTAACATGACGCAGCAAACTCAAAGCGTGCTCAGACCCCATGTCGCGTCGTTTATGAACAGAATGTTCTAGAGCACCAAACAGTTTGAATCATCAATAATCTCGGCCATTTGCATGAGCGCAGAACGAAGGATCGAAGACTCCAGGGAGTCCGAGCCGGATCTTCATGTCTCCTCCGTCGTGGAACATATTGAAATTACGTCGGTTTCAAACCGTTCGGTGCTCTAGGGGGATGCGGAAGGAGTGACGGAATCGTCCTCGACCAGGTTTCAGAACCGTCCAAGACGGTTTCGGAACGAACTGGAACATACGAGGACGTCGAGGTCTGGGTGTCGGGGTGGACCTTGGTTAAGGACACGTCTGTTCGTGTCAACATCCCATGGAGTCGCCTACCGTGGTGGTCACGGCTGGCGTGTAGATGACACTTGCATTCCCTCGCGCAGCGATGTTGAGTCTGCCCCGCTCGTCGCTGAGACAGTGTAGGGATGGCTTCGACCGAAGGAAGAAAGCATGGCTATCAAATCGCTCGATGAGGTGCAGGCCCAATTCAAGGAAACGTTGGAGGCCGACGTGAAGAGCCTCATGCACTTGTACGATGCTGAGAATCAAGGCAAGGGGAGACCAGGCACGTGGATGGAGGCGCTGACTCGCTCCGCAGTCGTGCTCCTCGCCGCCAATTTCGAGAATTTCGTTGAGGGCCTGGTGTGTGCATCCCTTTCGCACCTGGCGTCTACTTCGACGATGGCGCGGAGGTACCCTCAGCGATTCCGTCACTGGCTGTTCCACGAGGAAGTCAACATGAGGAATATCGGCGTCGAATCGGCAAAGGACTTCATAGATCTCTCTTTGCGATTGTATTCCGACGTGCGCCCTCTGGCGCTTGATGAGCTGAAGCTTGACCGACTTCGCGAGGAATTTGCAAACCCGACGCCCAAAAACATCAACTGGCTGGTTGGGTTGTACGATGTCGGGGATGTCGGGGATGTCGGGGAGTATCTCGACACTGTTACCATTACAGTCAACAAAGTGGACACGGGAGCCAAGACCGCAGTAGGTGAGCTTGCCAAGCGCCGGAACGACATCGCCCACGGTGACATCTCGCAGAAGCCGACCCAGGATGACGTGGCCCGCCTGACAAAATTCTGCCAGCTTTTCGCGAATCGACTGACGAAGGATATCTGTGAGGCTACGGAGCGCTGCCTGAAATGACCTCGGCTCGAAGCCCCCAACGAACCCTGCCGCGCATCATGTTCGATGGAAAACAGCCGAACCTTGCATGCTGCATCCTCTACCAGGGCGCTGTCATCTTCTCTCCCTCTCTCTGCCGTCAACTCCTCGACCTGCGGTCCCCCCTCATGCCTGCCCTTACGTCCCCAGTCTGGTCCCCAGTTTCACGTGTCAGGACGAAACACCGCGAGACGCCTGGACACATGCAAGTGGTTGATACTCTAGGGATTTCGTAGCCTAAGGTAGTATTCACACGGTGGAAGCCGCAGGTTCAATCCCTGCAACGCCCACAAGAAAAGCTAGTGATTATCGCCAGTTAGCGCTGTGACGCTAGCTGAACCGGCCGTCGGCTCGTCGGGGAGAAGTTCTATTGGCAAGCCGCCCTGGACCCAGAGCTTGGTCAAATCGGGGCGGGAGACAGAGGCGTTGGCAAGCTCCCACCAGAGCAAATCTCCGAGGGGCTGGCCACCGTGGTTCGTGTTACGTCGGATGAGATCAAGTTGGTTCTGCATGGATGTCCTTTCGATTGGGTTTTCCTGAAATCGAGGCACACGTGGGGCAGGCCATGACCATCGCGTTGGGTGGCGGCGCTATCCCGGTGGCGGGCCTGGGAGCCCTCTTGCGTGTGCAGGGGCTCGTTCATGGCTGGCGGAGAGAAGAGCCCACCACCACATCCCAGGTCCGCAGTAAGGGAGAATCAGCGCCCCCCAGCGTTCTTACAGCCAAGTCCCGATGGACCTGGAGCTGCCTCTGGATTGGTCTACCCGCCAACATAGTTGTCGATGCCGACAGGATCGTGGTACAAGGACTGGCGCTTCTCGGCCTTCGCCCCGGACCGCTGCTTGCAGGCTCTTTCGAACACGGGGATTCCTTCATGCGTGCAGTGACCGTACTCGGACTTCTTGCCGTGCTCTCCTGCGAGCGAACCAGCTTGCGCAGTGGCGTTTCGCCTGGCGATGCCAGAGCAGCGGGCGGCTTTAGTGAGACAGGTTCAGGCGGCGTTGGGGGCAGCGCTAACAACGCCATAGGCGGCAATTGCATCAACGAAGCATTCGATGCTGGCCCGAACAGCTGTAGCTACAGCCTCCCATTGCCATGTGAACCGTGCATTAACTGTGCACCCCTGCCGCCCGGAGACGACGGCGGTTGCGCTGCTCCGGACATCTCCATCTTCGACTGGCATGGCGGTGGAGTAGACAAGTCCCTCCGCTACCCACTCGGTTGTGTAGTCTACGTGCCCACCCAGGACCCGTACTACCCTGGCGGCCCCCAGACCTGCTCCTGCATTACAGGCTTAACCACTCCCACCTGGGTATGCGGCGTCTAGACATGGCGGCCAGTCTCTCGCTTAACCGATCAGCCACGGCGCGTCCTACTTTCCTGAGCAACCGATTCTCGCAGTCGCGTTATACGAGCAATCTCATCGATGGTGTCGGGCGAGCATGCTTTCCCGGTGGGAGATGCCGGGAACCAGCGCCCACGCAGCTTCGAGCAACAGCATCACCACGCGGTTCTGAGGTAACCCGGCGGCAAGACGAGCTGGCTGATTTCCCTCAGGAGATCATGAGCCGCTGAATCTTTACCCGTCCGCCTCCCCAGATGGTCTTGCCGGGCACGAATCAACCCATGCTCGTAGCCAACGTCGTAGAACAAGGCCTCGCTCAAGGTTTGGTACTGGCCGTGAGCATCCGCGTAGGCGCGGAAGGCCCTCTGGTCCTTGGTCGATGGGAGCATGTTTTCGAACAGCCCCAGCACGCGACGCCGGGCACGAACAACGACGGGCAATTTGTCGATGACCGCATCGGCGGGATGCTCTTTGCCGTCGATGCGTGTGCGTTCGTAATGCTCGGGAAACGGGGTAGCAGACATAGCAATGCCTTTCTGGCGGGATGTGGACCATCGAGGCACACGTATTCCGTCAAGAACGGGTGGCCAGCGACGGGACAGGGCCACCCGCAAAGCTCTCCCTGCTAGATCCTTATACCCGTGAACGGGCCTGAATTTGCAGGGCTCCGGGTGGAATAGGCAACGAAAAGGCGGGCGTCCGCACGCGGCGGCCCCTTGACCCGCGTGGCACACGAATGCGCCGGCGGGCGCGTGGGTTGTCAGCGTTGAGAAAGACGCTGCTCACTACGGTGAGAGGGCGGGAATTTCAGGAGGTAAAAACCGAGCAACATCCCCACAATATGTCGAAAAGAGTCGAAATGTCCCCCTCCTCAACGGACGCAACGCACCCTGAGGTTGTTGTCCGTGTCGGTGCTGCTCGAGTAGCCAAAGTTGAAGGCGACGGCCCACGCACCAGCGGGCGGGCCAGCATACGGCGAAGACGTCCAGAACCATGCCGTCGGCGTGCTCGGGAACGCTGTCTGGTCGATGGTCGGTCCTGGTGAAGCCACCGTGAGATCCACGATGGACTCCAGCTCATCGAGCGTGGGCAAGCGCCAGCCCGAGCCGTCCAGGGTCAGCCCGGCGCAGTATGCCTTCGCCTCGGGCCACGTGCACAATGGACTCTGTGTGCAGTTCGGCCGAGAGCCTGACCCGTCCCTCTGCCATACCAACCCCGTGCTCGTGTCGGTCACGGTGAGCCCGTCGGCGCTGACAACGTACTGACCGACGGTGGTTTCGCTCCCCGTGCCAGTCACGCCTCCTGCGCCAAGCGCACCACCCGTGCCGACCACGCCACCGGCACCAAGCACACCTCCCGTTCCAACTGACATACCGCTACTGCCGCCCTCGCCAGGGAAGGTGGCTCCGCCAGCACCTACACCGCCCGGTTGGCTCGAACCATACAGCCCGAGCGGTGTCCGTCCGCATGACGTTGCGAGCGAAAGCAGCACTGCGAGCCATGGACCCAAGCTAGTCTTCATGGGCTTGCCCCTTGCCTGAACGTGCGTGGCGCATCGGACGATCTGCATGATACCAAGTCCACGTGCTCGAGTGGAGAATGTAGAAGCCACCTCAACCCAGCGCCGTGCGTCCCCTCGCACCATCATTGCCAGCGCATTCGGTGTGCCCCTGACCAAGGTGTTCCGCAGGCCAGGACGAAGCAGGCCGAGCCTGGACGGCCGAGGCGGTGGGGCAAGACAGGCAGACCAGAAGACACTCGACGATGTGTTTGCCAAGTACTGCCCGCAGGCGGCGGTAATCACGCTGCCCGCAACGACGCAGTTGCCGAGCGGTGGTTGCACAACGCGGAAGGGTTCGAACAGCTGGGCTCGGCAGGGTTTGGAGCCTTGCGGTCTCACTTAAGGGCAACAGCCCGACAGGTTCGGCGGAATGTTAAGGTTCCAGCAGGTGACATTGCCATCGGTCGCTAATGCGCACGCCAGCTGGCCAGGTCCAACGCTCACGGCAGTGAATGTGCCCGTTGGAGGTGTCGGCTGCGTTATGCTGCTCCAGCATGTTATGGTGCCATCCGTCCTTACCCCGCACGATTCGAGAGTTCCTACGCTTATCGACGTGAAGTCGCCCACTGGGGGCGTTGGTGGGTAGTAGCCCCAGCAGGTTATGGTTCCCTCCGTACTCACACCGCATGCCACAAGCCCTACCGTGCTAACCGATGTGAAGGTGCCACTCGGAACCGTGTATTCCACGTCGAGTGCTCCCCAACAGGCTATGGTGCCGTCCGTTTCCACGCCGCACGCGGCGTTATCACCCACAGCCACAGAGGTGAACGTCCCCGATGGAGGTGTCAGATCGCCATTCGTTGCCACGCCGCCCCAGCAAGTGATGGTGCCGTCCGTTCCCAGGCCGCAGACGCCAAAACTCCCAGCGCTAATGGACGCAAACGTGCCAGTAGGGGGCGTGGGTGCGCCGGTGGCACCCCAGCATAAGATGGTTCCATCGGTTCTCACGCCGCACGATAAGGAATACCCGGCGGCGACGGAAATGAATGTACCGGTGGGCGGCACACATTCGGTCCCTTCGTCACCGCCCAATTCCCAGCAGGCGATGGTCTTGTCGGCCATCAGACCACAGGCGCAATCATAGCCTACGCTGATGGAAGTGAACGGTCCGCTGATAGTACTGCCGGTTGCTACCGAGCCATCACCAGGCATGTTGGAGCCGCCGCTGCTACCGCCTTCACCTCCACCAGCTCCGTCGTTTCCAGAATCGCCACCAGTGTCAGGAGGAAATACCAGGCTGCCAGCAACGCCAATGGGTGGGCACCACGGGCCGCACTGGCCAGTAACGCAGGCAACAACGCCCACTACGGCCTGATCTTGGCACGGCGAAATGCATACGCAGTTAGCGTCTGCGGGGGCCTGGTTGGGGCAGTAGGAATTCCAGGCTGCTTGATTGAGCTCGCATCTCGTCCTACTGGTCACCACCCCGCCGCAGCAATATGTGCCATTGCAATCGCTCGAACTCGAAGGGGCCGTTGCCCAGATGCACGTCACGCAATCGCTGTCGTTGGAGCAAGTCTCTCCGCTATAGACGCCAGTCCCGGAGAGCGACCCGCTTATGTTGATGACGCCTCCCGATGCTCGGGTGCCCACGTAAGCAGATGTGCCGGCATAGGCCGAACCTCCCGTACCCGCCAGACCGCCCGCAGTCGTCACTCCTCCTTCGCCAGCAACCGGCGCGTGAACGCTCGTGCGCTCGCAGCAAGGCACGACCACCAGAACGCAAGCAACCAAGCACCAGGCTAGGCGAGCCATCGCAATCTTTTCATCTTACGCGCCGACACACCGCTTGGCAAAGTTGTGGATAGCCTGCTCCTGCTAGGCGTTATTGACCTCGGGGCCGATGAGTTCGTGTAGCCTGGCCACGCCCAGCAGCACCACCAGCACGTAGTGCGCCAGGATGCCTCCCAGCATCGGCGCACCGTGCAAGAGGCGCCAGATCGGCGTTCGCCGACCGTCTTCCACGTCCGCCCCTCACCGCGTATACTCACCTCGTCGGATGCTCGCCGTAGCGAACGCGCCTCTCCGGCTCGCCCGGATGGTCTTGGCCACTGCCTTGGTCTTTGGGGCTGCCTGTGGGCGGTCATCGCTGGTGATGGTGACCGACTCGGGTTCGACCGTGGCAAGCGGCGGGGACGAAGGAAACACCGAGACGTCCCTACCTGGCGGCAGCTCAGGTGGAACCACCCTTGGCACAGGCGGCAACTACCGGGGCTTGGCAACCCTGGCAAGCGATGCGGGCGGTTCCGGCGGGTCGCATGCGGTTGGTAGTCATGCAGGGTCTGGCGGATCCTCCATGCTTGGTGGTGCGGGTGGCTCTGGGGGAGTCTACCTGGCTGGCGGTTCCGTCGGCTCAGGGGGTTCAAGTAGCCTGCCCAGCGCTGGTAGTGGCTCCAACCTCCACGACGCGGGAGATGATTCCCGTACGGATTCTCTGCCAGACGCAGCTTGCAGTTCCGGCGCTGCGGCAGTTACGTGGACTGATGCGGGAACCGGAGATGATTGCCCTTGCTTCCCGCAAGCCCAGAATTTGCCATGCAGCCAGGCTGGCCTGACCTGTTACTATTATGCTGTCAACTGCGGGCCGAGGTGCGACTGCGGGATGTCCAATGACGACGCTGGGAGCCCGGTTTGGGTCTGCGGTGTCGCAAGCTGCCAAATACTCCCTCCATATGAATCGTCTATTTAGCATCTTGGAGGTCACATGTGCCGATTCCTCTTTCTTGCCGCCCTCGCCGTCGGTTGTTCGAATAAGTGTGATGACTCGAAAACCGCGTTCGATAAATTCGTCAGTGCCAATCAATCCTGCGCCCTGGATTCTGACTGCGTAAGTCCCCCGGGGTGCGGTGCGGTTGCGCTCAATCGCAACGTTGATACAAACACCTGTGCGCAACTTTGGTCGCAAGTGATAAACAGCTGCGACGACCTCCCGGGAGGTCTGCCTGCTTGTCCGCCAGCCTGCGACGTGGAGACTGGCCTTTGCACCTGCCGATATTAGCTTACAGAGGGAAATGTCGAGTAGCCCGGGCCAGTTACCCAGCCCGGGCCCTCACCGGCGCCGAGCGAGGAGGTTTCCACCACTCGGCTCTTCCGCTGATGTGTCTCGCGGTGTGCATGGGGTCATCCTACGTTTTCCCAGATGTTCACGACGACCCGAGGTACAGGTAGAGGAAAGTCTCGGAGCAAGTCCAACAATCTCCGCCACGTGAGGCTCGCCCGCTGGCTCCTCCGGTTAAGCCACTTGAACCATGCGTGACGCACAGCATACTCCACAACCCGGAGGCTGTGCGGGTTGCCGTTAACGCCAAAGTAGTTGAAGTGGCCCCGAACGCGCCTCACGAGCGCTGCGTGCTGCTTCCCTAAGCACCTGCGAGGATCAACAGACGCAAGAGATTGCATTCTCCGGCGTCCATCACACCACCCCCACGAGCTGCTCCATCGCGAGCGGCATTTCGAGCAAGGTCCGACTAGGGCGACGGATTCTCGGCAAACACGTCGCGCCTTTGGGGCCGGTCGATGAGCGAGTTGGCACGGGAGGCGCCGCCCTTCTCTACGCTGGCCGGGCTCCCCCGGGTACCGTCGAGATCCCTCCGGTTGTCTGGGAGCGCCCACGACGGGCGTGGATGCTCGGCCTTTGGTCGGTGGGCGCACCCGGTCTCCTCCCGGAGCTCGGCCGCCGTCACCCCACGTTCACGGGACGTCGTTCGTGATACCTTCCTCATCGTCACACTCCTTCACGGGTTTGCTGACCACGGCGCCGGCTGCTCCAACAGCGCGGCGCCATTTACTTTGCGGGAATCTGAGGCGCGCTCAGAGCGGGTCGCTACTGCTGGCGGGACTTCGTGCGCTCAGCCATCCAGCGCGCAAGGATCACCTTGATAGCCTCGGTTCTGCTCACCTTCGAAGCCCCCGGCCCGCGATCGGCCGTCAACCGCGCAGCCTCTTCATCGAGCGCACGTACTAACTCTGGATCGGCCTTGAAACCGATGTTGATCGTCTCGTTGAGTCCTCGAACGCGGGGTCGGCTCACATCGGGCAGTGTCGCTGATTTATGAGAACCTTGCGAGTTTTCTGCGGTGTTCATGATCATAAGTAAGACTTACGTTCTTATTTATGTCAAGAAACACCTCGTCCTGCCTCGGTAGACGATGGTCCGGATCCCGGCCTTCGCCCTCCTATCGAACGACAAGCTCGCTCGACCGCCCATGGTCCCGCCGGCCGGTCCTGGGGTTGGCCCGGACACTGCCAGCTGACTCCATGCGCTAATCACTGCATCGCGCACGTACCCATGGAGCCCGTGGGGTTTGGCACGCAAACGGGAGGATTCTGCTTTCCCGTTGGGCATGGGCTACCGCAGGCCCCATATCCGCAGTTCCCATTTTGGAGTGCTGCGTATGCGCAGCTCAAGGCGGGCGCCTGAGGGCTCGTCAAGTCTGCAGCCGCCGGGCAACCACAGCTGTCCGTGTAGTCGGCGAAGCAGGTGGTCGGCTGCTTTGTCGGGTCGCACTCCTGAGCTGCCGCCAGCAAGTTCAAATACTCGGGCCGCAGGGTTTCGCAATCAACCGGAGACGAGTTTGCTGCCGTCGCGCACTGGCCGGCGTCTCCGAACGCGCCAAAGTCGACTTGACACTTGCCCCCGCTGCACGAAAGCGTCCAACACAAAAAGGCCTCGCACGAATGCTGGACCGGGATCTCTCCCCCGGGGCAGTCGCTCGGGGGTGTTGCGGTACCGCACCAGCCGGGTTCGCCAGGGGTCGGAGTCCAAGGAAGCAGGCACGGATCCCGGCTCACGTCCGTGAGAGAGGCTGCCGTGGGCCAATAGCACTCGAAGCCAGCGCGGTAGTCGAGCACCAACTCGCAATCGGCCTGACTCGTACAATCTCCGACGATGGTTGAAGCCGGCCGAGTATCGCCCAGGGTCGCGTCGGGCCTTTGCGAGCCATCCGTAAGACCAACTACAGGGGCATCCGGATGGATGTTCGTGATGGCATCCTCGAGGACCTCGGGAGAGGCGCTCGCGACGGCATCCGCATTGGCATCCGGGTAAATGCTCGGGACGGCATCCCCAGGACCATCCGGAGAAGTGCTCGTTACGCCATCCCCGCCAACGCCCCGGCCTGGAGACGCCTCACCCTGGCCTACCAACAAGCCATGCGAGCCGCGCCCGCAAGCAGCAAGGAGACACGCGACAGAGATGATGACATCGGCAGTCTTGGTCATGGCCCTCTGCGACGCAAACGATAGGCCAGCCTGAAGAGCTGTGCCAGAGCGGAATTTGTGCGGCCTTTCCAGCGGGACGGCTCGAATTTCTGAGACTGCTATGACCCGCCATGAGGGCGGCGATGGGTACTTTTCCGGCCGGCAGGGACCCACCACCAGTCTTGAGCTCACCCTGACCGATCGACGTGTTCCCCATCGCTCACATGATCAGCCGTACGTTGTCGAGGCTCATCGGGTCATCGCAACAGGCCGGACCGTTGGCTAGGTCGTTGGTCAGCTCGATGACCAGAGTGTCGATCAGGTCTTCCGCATTGGGATTCGCAACCGTGGCGAAAGCACCAAAAGTATTGGGGACCGTGCCGGATACCGAGAACACCGTGGTCGAGCCCATCAGGCCAGTGAAGGTGTACGGGATGGGCGTCACGCTCGAATACAAGTCGACCGAGGCGAAGCTGAACGCAGAGCCACCGGCTGTTACCTTGACTTGCTCGCTCCCCGCCACGCCAGCCGGAGTGACAAAGTCGATAGATGGGGCCGGGTTCCCGTAACCGGTCATGGCCTGCCAGCCCCCGGCAGTGGCCACGACGGTGATGCCGGACTCGGTGTAGCTCGACAGGGCTGCCCCATTGACGAGCAGTCCGCCGAAGGTACAGGTCACGACTCCATCGCGTGCACCGGTCGCGCCAGAACTTGCCCCGCCACCTCCATTACTTCCGGCGACGACCAACTGCTCGCTGCTGCATCGACCGCCTGGCTGCGGACCTAGCCGCAGCGTTCCCCGACATGAAGGGGCCTTTCCGCATCGAACCTCAAATATATGCGGGTTTTCGCCGAGCTTTGCCCGGCGCTTCAAATTGGTCAGCAACCTGCTGACCAATTGCCCTGGTTCCACATCGTGACGCTGCTGACCAAGGCCACGGACCCCGACCAGCGCGAACGGTACGCCATCCGCGCCGTCGAACGTGCCTGGTCCCGCTCTACCCTGCAGGCCAACATCAAGGCCCAGCTCCACCTGCGCGAAGGCGCGGCAGTGACCAACTTCGCCCAGCGCCTGCCCGAGCCCCAAGTTCAGCTTGCCCAGGAAATTCTCAGAGACCCCTACCATTTCGATTTCCTGGGCCTCGGCGATGAGGCCCACGAGCGCGACATAGAAAGCGCCCTGGTCCGCCACATCACCCGCTTCCTGCTGGAGCGACTCGATGGACGAATCCGCGGGGATGTCGCCGAATCCTGGCCAGGCCAGCAGCTGTGTTGGTCCGAGGTCACCCAGCCGGTCCGCCACCGGTTGCCAGAAGGCGGCGCGACCACCTGCTCCGGGGAAAAATACCAAAGGATGCATGTGCGGTGGTCTGGGCTCCCGACATCTGCTGTTTATCTGATATGCTCATGAACATGAGCGCTCACGCCGAGACCCTGACCGACTTCCTTCGCCAGCCCAAGCCCATCTTGAAAAAGCTGGCCCGGGAGGATGTTGTCCTGCGCAGGCGTGGAGAGGCTTCCCTCCGGCTGTCCCTCGACACACGGGCTGCCGCATCGTCGACGGGCACCGAGATTGCCGCCAGCCTGCTTGCAGACCTCGTGAACGTCCCCGAGGTTCCCGATTCGTTGGCTCGCCTCCTTGCCTCTCGCTTTCCGTGGATGAGGTTCTTGGCGAAGGACGCGAAGCAGGCGTTCGTACACGAGTTCATCGAGACGGTGCAGGCCTGTGCCTCCGTCGGGAACAGCGCCGCCCTCGACGAGGTCATTGCCGCCTGGAAATCCACCGCCGCAATCTACGCTGACCCGAAACTGGCGGCAGAGCTGAAGCGTCCTCTCCCCGCCACGAACACCAAGGTTCCACGTCCCTGATGGGCAAGCGAGGCGAGCGCGTAGCCCCTCCTCCCCGCCGGGGAGAATGGGAGCTACGCTTCGGTGAGTCAGACGCCGCTGCCGGATGGGAAGAGCTGTGCCGTCAGGCACCAGGCCCCGTACGTGACGCCTGGGATGCCTTATCCCGAGAGCCCCGGGACAGGACCAACCCCAGCAGGCAGCATCGGCTGCGCAGCGACCTGGGCACCCGAACCATCAAGGGCAGGATGCTTGAGCAGTGGCAGTACGAGGTCACCGGAGCGGGGCGGATTTGGTACTGCCCAGATGATTCGCTCCACGTCGTCTTCATCACCAAGGCCAGCACCGGTCACCCCGGCGAGACCGACTGATGGGGATTTGAGCGAGTGCAACCAAGCTTTCGCCTTGCCGAGCGCCGCCTCCCCTGCCCGGCCCAGTTAACGCATCCAGCAGATGGCGGACCTGGTCGAACGCAGGCACGGCTCTGCCGCCCTCCACACACCTCCAATGCACACCACTATGCACACCACTTAGGCGAAACGGGCTGGACGTCCAGGTAACGCCTGGTAACGGTAAGTGCCCGATTTTCCTTAGTAAGTGCGCGTCCCCCAACACCCCGAATCGACTTCACACGGTGGAAGCCGCAGGTTCAATCCCTGCAAAGCCCACAAGAAAAGGTAAGGGAACGCTCCTCCATCATCCAGCCCGCGCCACGATCGGAAGATTTACAGATAATCTGTACAGGTTACCTGTATATGTGGTATGTTTCGGTCATGGTAGAGACGTCGCCGAGTAGGGACACTGCGCCTGCATCCAGACTCGCGGCACAGTTGCGCACAACCGTGGGGAGCCTGAAGCGGAAGCTGCGACAGCAAGGCGGGCGGCATGACCTCACGTCGTCCCAGATCGCGGTCGTTCTCCGACTGGAACAGACCGGTCCGGCGACGGTGTCGAGCCTCGCCCGGGCGGAGGGGATGCGTCCCCAGTCGATGAGCGCCGTGATCGCCGCGTTGCAGGATATGGGGTTCGTGGCGGGCGCCGCCGACCCGAGCGACGGGCGGAAGACCCTCATGTCGCTGACGAAGGCCTGCAGGAAGTCGATCGAGGACGGGCGTGCCGCTCGCCAGGACTGGCTGGCGCAGGCGATCCAACGGAAACTTTCCCCGCCGGAACAGAAGAAGGTGTCTTCCGTCCTGCACTTGCTGGTGCGACTCGCCGAGGACTGACCATTCCACCCCGGATCGACGCCAAATTCCGTTCACCGCGTTCAAAGGAGAACTCCATGCCGCTCACCATCCTCGACCCTCGAACCGCGCTGATCGTGGTGGATCTCCAAAGGGGAATCGTCGGCAATCCTGGCGTTCCTCCCCTCGACGATGTAGTGGAGCGGTCGCGCGCGCTGATCGATGCATTTCGCGCGACGGGGTTGCCCGTGGTGCTCGTCAACGTCACCGGTGGGGCGCCGGGGCGCACGGAACAACCGCCCAGGCAGATACTCCACTCCGAAGGATGGGCTGACCTCGTTCCGGAGTTGGGTCGACAGAGCGGCGACATCGTGGTCACCAAGCGGACCTGGGGCGCGTTCGCCAGCACGGACCTCGAAGCCAGGTTGAAGGCGATGGGCGTGACCCAGGTGGTCGTCACCGGGGTCGCCACCGCAACCGGCGTCGAAGCGACCGCGCGCCAGGCCTACGAAGCGGGTTTCAACGTGACGCTCGCCACCGACGCCATGGCGGATTCGCGCCTCGAAGCGCACGAATACAGTCTCAAGCATGTCTTTCCGCGCCTTGGCGAGACCGGCTCTACGCAGGACGTGCTTGATCTGCTCGCAAGAAGGAGTGCTTGACCATGAACTGGCTGCATCTCGTGTCCTACTTCTTCGGGGCCGGGTTTCTGGCCAATGCCGTGCCGCATTTTGTCGGCGGCATCATGGGAAAGCCCTTCCAGACGCCGTTCGCCAAGCCTCCGGGGAAAGGTCTTTCGTCCTCGACGGTAAACGTCCTATGGGGCTTCGCGAATTTCGTCTTCGCCTATCTCCTTCTGCTGCGCGTCGGAAATTTCGATCCGCGCTCCATCGCCTGCATCGCGCCGTTCGCGGCCGGCGCGCTCTTCATCAGCCTGTTTTCGGCATGGAATTTCGGCCAGTTCCATGGGGGAACCACCCCGAAGCGTCCATGAGGAATCCACTTTCCAAGCCGTTCCGCGCCCTGGAAAACTTCAACTTCCGCTTGTGGGCGGCAGGCGCTCTGGTTTCGAACATCGGGACCTGGATGCAGCGCGTGGCGCAGGACTGGATCGTGCTGACGCGTCTGACCAACCACGACGCGACCGCAGTGGGCATCGTCACGGGCCTGCAGTTCGCACCGCAGCTCCTGTTGCTGCCCTGGACCGGGTTGGCGGCGGACCGTTTCAACCAGCGCAAGCTGCTGATGCTGACGCAAGCCTCCATGGGCGTGCTGGCGATCGCGCTGGGAATCCTGACGATCTCAGGGCGCGTCCAACTCTGGCACGTGTACGTGTTCGCCTTCGTCTTCGGCGCCGCCGCGGCGCTGGATGCGCCGGTGCGGCAGACCTTCGTCGGGGAACTGGTGGGCGACCAGCACTTGTCCAACGCGGTCGCGCTCAACTCGACCTCGATCTTCGCCGGCCAGATGATCGGCCCGGCCGTGGCCGGTCTGGTCATCGCGAAATCCGGAACGGGCTGGGCATTTCTCCTGAACGGCCTGTCCTTCGGCGCCGTCCTCTTCGCCATGGCGCTGCTGCGCGTCCAAGAGCTCCGGACGAACGCGAGAGCTTCCCGCACAACGGGGGGCTTCATCGAAGGACTTCGTTACGTCTGGGCCAGACCGGACCTGCGAGCCATCGTGGTCATGCTGTTCCTGGTCGGCACTTTCGGCTTCAATTTCCAGGTCCTCATCTCCGCCATGGCGGTGAATGTCTTCCATACCGACGCGCGTGGATTCGGTCTGTTGTCGTCGATCATGGCGATCGGCACGATGAGCGCGGCGCTGTTGGCGACCGGGCGCGACAAGCCGGATTTCGGGACGCTGCTTTGGGGAACCGGAGTCTTCGGGATCGCGTGCACCCTCGCCGCGTTCTCTCCCGGATACTGGTGGTTCGCCGCGGCCCTGGCGGTTATCGGAGTTTCGGCCCTCACCTTCACCATCGCGACAAACAGCATGATGCAGCTTTCGACCGAGCCCGCCATGCGCGGCCGCGTGATGGCGACCCGCGTGGGCGTGGGGCTCGGGGGAGCGGCGATCGGGGCCCCCATCGTCGGTTGGATCGCGACCCACCTGGGCCCGAGATGGTCGCTCGGCACCGCGGCGGTTTCTGGATTTCTCGCCGCCTTCGTCGCCGCCCGGAGGATGGCGAAACCCGTGTCCGCGCCATCGGACGGCTAAGACGGATTGTGGTGATCATCGGCATCCGCTCATAGACCCGCGCACAGAACGCGGTGCGGCGGGAGACCTGAGTGCCGGCGAACCTGTCGAAAGCATGGGAGTTGATGCGGACAGGCGTTATGAGCGTGGGCCTACTAGGCCGCGCATAGACCCGCTCATAGAATGCAGTGCGTTTAGCGTCGGATCGGCGCTATCGGGAGAGCGGCTCGCATGACCTTCGGACCCGCGTCTGGCCACCGGTGCCCCAGCCATGGGCAGCGCCGTCGGCCACGCGGCGCTCAAGGTCAGCCACACTGAGCCGGGGCGAGCCGCAGCAATGATGGCCGCCACGACACTCCTTGCCGCACGATGCCTTCGAATCGACCTCGATCAATTCAGCCATTCAGCCTGTCTATGTGCGCAATAACACAAATCATTTCCCGAAGCAGCTTGTCCGCCGAGCGCGCATGGTCCCATTTCATGTAGCCCGCGTGTCTTTCCCATGCGTCACGCGGGAAGGAGACAAAGATGAATCGCCTAGCCTTGCTCATCGCCTTGCCTCTGGCGTGCTCTTCCTCGCCCTTGGGATTGCCTGTGCCTCAAGGTGGCTCACCTGGGGCGGGAGGTTCGGTTGGGGGAGCGGCGATGCCCCCCGCGCGCGGAGGAGCCTCGGGGAACGGTGGCGCTGGCGGCAGCCTGGTAGTGCCTCCCGCAAGTGGCGGCGCATCAGCGAACGAAGGCACTGGTGGTGGCATGGGAGGAGCCAACATGGGCAGCGGTGGCAATTCCGAACTCGGTGGCGCAAGTGGAGGAGGCGGAACCCATGGCTCTGGTGGCGTCAGTGGAGCGGGCGGCGTGACCGGCACCGGCAGCCTGACCAGTTCGGGAAAGGTGCCGACCAATCATCGTCCAAGTGATGCTCAGTGCTCACAGCCAGCCGGTCCAGGCAACTGCGGGTGCAACGCCTGTAGCGGGGATGGATGTTGCTCGGGGTCCGAGTTTGCGTGCACGAGTGACGCGACATGCACCAATGGCGTTGACGGTAGATGCATTGGAAACGGCCCGATGGCGGGTTGTAGTTGCACATACGACAAATGTGCTGGGGATAGCGCTTGCCCGAGCGGTCAGACCTGCGCCTGTCACGGTTCGCCGTACATGTATGACGACGACAATTTTTGCATTGCCGGAAACTGCCGCATCGATTCCGACTGCGGCGAGGGCGGCTACTGCTCGCCGTCTGGAGATTTTTCGGTTGTGGGATACTATTGTCACACGCCACAGGACGGCTGCACGAACGACACCGACTGCACAACCTGTTCGGGAGCGCCTGGCGATCCGAGGTGCACATACTCTACATCAGCCGGGTACTGGCAATGCCAATGTGTCCCGGAACCAGGTTGAACCCGCGTGTAGCCAGGCCCACTCTCGCCGGTGAATGCTCAAGCCCGGCCAGCCGAACGAGCCAGGAATTTTCGTATGACAGGGTCCAGACCTGGCTTGGGCGAGACCATCCGTCGAGTACCCGCTCCGAGTAGGAACACCTCAGCTGGGGTGAAGCACGGTTTGCCATCAATCCTCTGGATCCGCAACAGCCATGCCAGGCACCCGACTGGTAGCCTACGCCGAATCTCCTCGCCCATCCCTCTCTAGTCGAGCCTCGGTCCCGCACCACCCGCCCCGCCGTGGGCGGGCGAGCACTGGGCTCAATCGACGGAGGCCTCTAACAGACGCTGTCCCGTAGGAGAGAGCTGGGTGTCCGTCGGCTCCGCGGTGACGAAGATGGTGAACTGACTCTGCGTTGTCATCGCGGTGATCTGCGCATCCAGATTGGAGTCCGGGGTCAGAACCCCGATGTTTTCCGGTCTATTCGTACCCTTGGGCTCGAGCCAGACCACGTACGTCTGCGCCGGAGGCGTATTGTGCGGGCGAGCCTCTGCCGAGAGCTCTCCCGGCCGCGCCAGATGATGCACTTGGATCTCCACGGTCTTGTTGGGCTTGTCCCGGTCTTTGAGCACGACGCTGCCAATTGCCCCTGGCACCAGTGGCGTTCCCGTAAAGGGGTACGTGCCTCCCTGATGGGCCCAACATCCAGCCGCCAACGAGATGATCACTACTGTCCCTACCTGAACCTGTTCTTTTCGCATAGCTGGCATGCTAGCACCCGAGATATTCCGCTGGGCGTGGCCGGGCTATTCACGGTGAGCACCATGCTGGATCTGGGCCTGCGCTGGGCCTGGGACAATGTCGGCAAGACCAGCGGAGGCATGAGTCGGGCCGACGCGCGCTCGCTGGTGGCGCTGGCCAACCTGTGCTTCTAGTATTCGCGCGAGCGCACCGGGGTCGATTTCATGGTACTCGCGTGAGCGCGGGCGAGCTTTGCCAGATTGAGGTTTCGAACCGAAGCCCAGAGAATGAATAATTGCGCAACCAGCCTCTCCGTCGAGCACCCGTCGAGCTCGGCTGCGACGCTCGCCGGCCGCCTACCCCAGCCAGCCGTCAAAAATACGCGACGTGACATGCCTGTCTTCGACCATCGATATGTTGGGAGCTTCAATCCCTCAACGCCCACAAGATAGCGCGGTAATTACAGCCAGTTAGCGGCGCGCTGCCAGTCGTGTCGAATTCGGCCCGGGCCGCTATGTCACCTGGCTGGCTCGGGCAGCATCTCAGGAGTGGATTGCCTCGAAAGACGGCTATCATTACCGGCGCGGCCCTCATTGCGGTGGCCGCTGCCGTGCTCGCGCTGGCTAGGCCCGCCGGCGCCGACCAGCCGGATTCGGGGCTGGCCCGCTACCGGCGTATCTGGAATCCCTTCTCGGCCGGGCCTGAGCTGGTCAGCTCGGCGGATCTACAGCCGCAAGGGCAGCTCTTCCTGCGTCCCTATTTCTACAGCGAATTCGCCTACGCCGAGTACGGCGGCGGGTGGGCGATCAGCACGGGCTCGCTCGATCGCAAGCTGGCCTCGATCGCCCCGCAGGTCGAGTTTTCCTACGGCATACTCGACTGGCTCGAGTATGAGATGTACGTCCCCGAGACCTCATGGTGGCAGGGCTCCGGGGACGGAAATGCCGCGAGCAGTGGGCATGGGCTCGGCGACATTACCGCCTTTCTCAAGGCACGCTTCCACATCCAGCAGCCGGACAGTTGGATCCCGTCGCTCACCGAGACCTTCTTCGTGACGCTGCCGACAAGCGACTGGTCGGGCAGCATCGGAACGCCGCCTGTGCCCGGCGGCTTTGCGCCTCTGGGCAGGCTTCCTTCCACGCACTTCGGCGCGCCCGAGCTGACCGACGCCGTCCTTTTTCGCAAGAACCTGCGGCCGTTTCGCTTCTCTGGTGGCCTCTACTACTCCTACGCGATCCCCAGCTCCTCGAACGGGACCAAGCAGTACTTCGGAGACATTTTCCAGTACCGTCTCGCCTTCGAGCACTTCGTCAATGACGCCAAAGGCTTCGCCTACGCGGTGGAGCTGGTGGGCATACATGGCCTGCCCGGCCGCCTCGACGGCCACGCTATCGATGCCGGTCGTTCGAGCTTCGGGCTGGTGGGTATCCAACCGACCGTGGAGTACGACTTCACCGACAAGATCGTCGGCGCCGGCGGGGTGCTCCTGACCGTGGCGGGCAAGAACGATGTCGCGGCGGTCTACCCGAACGTCTCGGTCTACTACTATTGGAACCCGCACGGCCGCGTCCTGGCCAGATGAAGGAAGGACCGGTCAGCCAATGGAACGGGCGGGGGGCATTTGCCGAGCAGCCGAGACAGGTCGGGATATCGAAGCACCACCACCGCCGAATTGGGCGGCCGTGCTAGCGGTCCCGCACGGCTACCGCAAGGACACGCCGCTGACGCGGCTTACCGCGTTACCCGGTTACCCGTTGCCCGGCCAGGCCTGGCCGCACGACTAGGCAAAGGTGTACCCACCTGGCACGCCAGATGCCTGCATATGTTGCAGGAGGGATGGCCGTGGCGCCCAACATACGACTCGCTTCTCCAACTGTCTTCGCCGCGCTGACCGGCTGCGTCCTCGCGCCGATACCCTCTGGTTACACCGGCGTTCTACTGGGAACCAGTGGGGTGGATCGCAAGCCGCTCCATGAGGGTGAGCATTTCGTTAGCCTGCTTGACTCGGTCGAAACCTACGACCTCCAGGCCCAAGAGAAGACCGAGGATCTGACAGCCGTCTCCGCGGACGGGATGGCGCTAGATGCGCGGGCCTCGGTCCTAACCTTTCATCCCGTGCCAGACCAGGTCGTGGCACTGGCGCGCGAGGTTGGGCCAGACTACTACCAAGTGCTGATACGTCCCGTGGTCCGGTCAGTCGCACGGAGTGTGCTCGCCGGATATCGCGTGGACACGCTTGATACTCCTGGCATCGATCGGGCGGAGAAGGAGGTCACAGAAGCGACAACGCGGATCTTGCGTCCGTATCACGTAGTCTTCGATTCCATCACACTCCGCACCCTGAATATCACCCAGTCCTCCGAGTGCTACCGGGCGATCGTCGCTACCAGCGTCGAACAACAGAAGGTGCTGGCCGCCCAACAGCTGCTGGAGCTGGCCAAGCGACGTGCGCAAGAGCGGCGACTCGAGGCGCGCGGGATCGCGGAGTCTAACGCGCTCCTCGCGCCCACGATCACCTCCGAGCTTCTGACCGACGCCGCAACCCGAGCGTGGTCCAAGCTATTGACGTCGCCTTCGACACATGTCGAGGTGCGTGCGCCCGCGCAACCCTATGTCCTGGAGGTCCGACCATGAATTTTGGCAGACTGGTTTCGAAGGCGACGATCATATCGTCTCTGGCATGGATGACCGCAGAGGCTGGCGGCTGTGCCACCGTGGGTCCCGGTCGGGTAGCGGTCCTCTGGCGAGCCACGAATGGCACTCAGTCCAAGACATACGGCGAGGGCCTTTACGCCATTGCCCCCTGGAACGATCTATACGTGTACGACCTGCGATCGATGAGCCGCGACGAGGTACTCGACGTCATTGCCGTGAACGGGTTGGGCATCAAGCTCGACGCCTCGGTCAGGTATCACGTCAATCCCGAGGAGGTTGTCGCTTTGCAAAGAGAGATCGGCCCGGATTACTATCAGACAATTGTCGAGCCCGTCTTGCGGTCGGAGGCTAGGCGAGTTTTCGGGCGCTACACGCCGGAGGAGATCTATTCGACCAAGCGCGATACCATAGAACGCGAGATCCGCGAAGGCTTGCGCTTGAAGATCGAAGGTAAGCACATCGCCCTCGAAGCGGTTCTCATTCGCAACGTGGAGCTCCCCGATGCTATCCGCCGCGCCATAGACCAAAAACTGACGGCCGAGCAGGATGTGCTGAAGATGAAGTACGTCATCGAGGTGGCCCAGGCTGCCGCGCAGCAACGGCGCATCGAAGCCCAGGGAATATCCGACTATAACCGAATAATCACCGGCAGCCTGACATCACCCATGCTCGAGTTCGACCGCATCCAAGAGCTCAACCATCTCGCGGAATCAAACAACGCCAAGACAGTTGTCATCGGTCCTGGCGCCGGCGGTACACCTGTGCTGCTATCGACGCCCGCGCCCACCGCCTCCCATTGATACGGAGGCGCGAAGGTCCACGAGCGTCGGCACGCGGCGCCTTTTCACCCATGTCGGCTACTTTGCTCGTCCACCAAGAAGAGCAGGAACCACGAGGCCCTCCGGTAGTCGTGGTGCGCGGCCGCCCTGCAACGCCCCTCACGGATTACGCGCGCCGGGCAAACGGGGCGGAGTTTTTCCCGACCTGGGCGAAGAAATTCCCTTCCGCGCGCGTGCCGTGTTCAACCGGGGAGAGGCCACGGGCAGCTCCGCTGGACTAACGAGGCGCGGCGGCAGCGGCGGATGGAATACGACGCCATCCCCAGGGTAAGATGCCTGGCATGGCGAGGCCGACGGCTGTGCACCACGTTGCTATCAAGGTCCGCGATCTGGAACGCGCCGAGCGATTTTTCGGGCAGACCCTGGGACTTCCCGTGCTGAGACGCTGGCCCGCACCCGACGGCGTGGGCGAACGCTCGCTCTGGCTGGACTTGGGAGCGGGTGCGTTCCTGGCGCTGGAGAGGACATCGGACCAGGGCGAGTCGGTGGGCAGCGAAGGGCCTGGCCTGCATCTCCTTGCCCTGCGCATCGAACCCGCCGAGCGCCAAGCGTGGCTCGATCGTTTGGCCGAAGCCGGAGCCGCGCCGTATAACCAGACCGCTTTCACCATCTACTGCAAAGATCCAGAGGGTAACCGCATCGGACTGTCGCATTGGCCCGAACCGGCGTAGGAGGCGAAGGTGCATGGCGGTCAAGTCCATGACTCCAATGGTTGACCTGAAGCGACGCGCGCTGAGCTTCGTATTGCTTGCGGGAGCGGTCAGCTTCTTTGCCGATTTCGTCTACGAGGGCGCACGTAGCCTCGCCGGTCCTTTTCTAGCTCTGCTCGGAGCCAGCGGCCTTGTCGTGGGCACCGCGAGTGGCCTTGGCGAGTTGGCAGGCTATGGCCTACGCCTCATTTCTGGGCGCATCGCCGATAGGACACGCGCGTATTGGCCCATCACCATCGCCGGCTACCTCGTCCAGATGGTTGCCGTGCCGGCACTCGCACTGGCCGGCAACTGGCAAGTGGCGGTAGGCTTGTTGGTGCTCGAACGTGTCGGCAAGGCTACCCGCAACCCACCGCGCGACGTCATGCTGGCACACGCCGGCTCCCAGATGGGCGGTTACGGCTGGGCCTTCGGGCTGCACGAGGCCCTCGACCAGTTCGGCGCCCTCGTGGGGCCACTCGTGATGGCCGCTATCCTGGCCTGGCGCCACGACTTCCGTGTGGCCTTTACGGCGCTCGCTGTTCCGGCGGCCTGCACGCTGCTCTTGTTGGGGGTGGCGCGCATACTCTACCCGCGCACCGAGGACTTCCAGCCGCGCCACCCGGCGCAGCTTGAACGCTCGGAGTTTCCACGCTCCTTCTGGATCTACCTGGTGGGCGCCGGGCTGGTGGCCGCTGGCTTCGCCGACTTTCCTCTCATCGCCTTCCACTTCCAGAAGACATCGGTGCTGCCGCGGACATGGGTGCCGATCTTCTATGCGGCGGCGATGGGCGCAGGTGGAGCCGGCTCACTCGTCTTCGGCAAGCTGTTCGACCGCGCCGGGCTCAAGATCCTGGTGCCACTCACGCTTGTCACCGCGCTCTACGCTCCCCTCGCCTTCTTCGCGGGCCGCTGGATGGCGCTTGCCGGGGTGGTCCTGTGGGGCTTGGGTGTGGGCGTGCACGAGTCGACTCTCGCGGCCGCGATCGCGACGATGGTGCCCGCTCGGCGGCGAGCCTCCGCTTATGGGCTCTTCACTGCCGCCTTTGGCCTCAGCTGGTTCCTCGGCAGCGTTCTGCTCGGCTGGCTGTACGACGTGTCACTAGTGGCCATGGTGAGCGCCGCCGCCGGCCTGGAAATCGCTGGGGTTCCATTCTTTCTCAAGGTGTCGCGCGGCGAGCGCCACGCGCAGGCGTTGCCGGGCCCAGAGTGACCGGAATCGACGCTGGGTCCCCATCACCAAGGCCGCGCAGCGTCAGACAGCGTAACCTCGGCCTGAGGCCAACCCCACCACCCAACCCGAAAAAACCTGTCACGCCCCCGCCGCCTGCCGCCTAGACGGGTTGCAACGCCGGGGAGACCCGGACCAACCTGGGAAAGGAGAGATGCCGTCCGACGTGACCGTTTAGGTCGAGCCGGCAGGAATCGGATCCACCATGAAGCTGATAGCCGAAGACCCAACCAAGGCCGCGGAAGTCCTGCGTCGTGCGCGCTTGCTTCTCGGCTGATGCGTGCCAGGGTAGCCAACCCAGGCTTCTTGGTGAGCTCGGGTTGACCGAGATGGACGCCATTCAGGATCCCACACTTGACATGCTCGTCGCGCGGCTCGCGGATGGCGATCGCTCCACCTTCACCACCGTGTTCAAGATGCTCTGGCCGCCCACACTGCGCCTGTGCATGAGCATGCTGAAAAACGAGCCCGACGCTTGGGATGCCGCTCAACAAGCCATGGAAAAGATCCTGTCGCGAGCTTCAGACTATGACCCCCGCCGCCCGGCACTGCCGTGGGCACTGGCGATTGCCGCCTGGGAGTGCCGCACGCTCGCCCGTGCGAGAACGCGGCGGCGCGAGGTTTCCGGCCAAACCGCCGCCGAGCCCACGGTCGACGGGCCAGAGGAGGCTGTCATGCAACAAAATCTCGTCCAAGCCGCCCTCGCAGCCATGGGACACCTCTCGGAGAAGGATCGTGAGACGCTCGTTGCCACATATTGGGACGAAGCCGCATCCGGTGCGACGCTGCGCAAGCGCCGCGAGCGCGCGCTGGCTCGCCTTCGGCGAGCTTTCAGGAGGCTCTATGGACTCGATTGACCAAGTCGAGCGACGTGCACGAATGCGCTACGAAGGCGCCCGGCTCCGGCGTGCCCTGATCGGGTTTGCCCCGGTCCTCGTCGTCGTGATCCTCGCCGCGCGATTTTCGCAGCGGCCCTCCTCGGCACTCGGATTCGGGCTGGCTATGTTCGCCATGGGTATCGTGCTGCTTTGGTACGGGCGCGATCTGAAGCGAGCCGTTCTGCCCGGAATTGCAGCGGGGCTGCTGCCGCTAGTGCTCGTCCTCTGCGCCAATCACGTCAAGCACGTGTGCCTGGGCGGAACCTGCATGACGCTGTGTGTGCCTGCCTGCGCGGTGGGGGGCATCGTCGCGGGCCTGGCCACGAGCAGCGTCGGGGTTCGGCACAAGAGCAGGGTGGCCTTCTGGTTGGCTATGTCAGCGCTCGCGTTGTTGACCGGAGCGATGGGGTGCTCGTGCATCGGCCACGGAGGCGTGGTCGGCCTGGCACTCGGCTTCGGAGCCGGAACCGTGCCAGGGCTCCTCAAGGGGCTCTTCTCCGGGAGGTCCCATGCGCGCTCCTAGCCCGCTGTGCATCGGGCCGTGGCCTAGGCATCGGATGATGATCACATGGCTCGCCCTTTTCTGTCTCCTGCCGCTGGCACCAAGCGTTGAGGCAGCCGAGATCCGGACTGGGGCGACCGGCCCGGCGCTCTCTCAGGATCCGGCGCTCGTGGCCTTAGTCAAAGAGGCGATGGAGCGGCGGCCCGAGCTGGTCCAGGCGCGCGCCCAGATCCACGCCGAAGGGGAGCGCATCCCGCAAAGCCGCGCCCTGCCCGACCCTACCCTATCGCTCGGCATCCAGAACGACGGCTTCACCGGCATCCAGATCGGCAAGATGGAGACCAGCTTTCTCGCCGTCACCGCCTCGCAGACCTTCCCTTGGACGGGCAAGCGAGAGTTGCGCGCCGAGACGGCGAATCTCGGGGCGCGCGCGGCCGAGGCCGATCTGCGACGCACGCTGCTCACCATCACGGCTGACACCGAGCGGGCCTACCTCGATCTCCTGCTCGTGCGTGACCAGCTCAGCCTGCTGGCCAAGCGGGAGACGTTGTGGTCGCAATCGGAGGGCCTGGCCCGCGCGCGCTACCAGGCCGGCGAGGGACCACAATCCGACTACTTGCGCGCCCAACTGGAGCGCCAGCGCTTGCGCCAGCAGAGCTGGGCGCTGGAGGCAGAGGAGCGCCGTCGGATCGCCGTCCTCAACCGATTGCGTGGCCACCCGCTAGGCGAGCCCATAGCGACCGAGCGCACCTTGGCAGACTTGCCAGATCCGCTCGAGCCCGATCCGAACCAGGCCATGGTGGATGCCGAGACCGACAGTCCGGAGCTGAAGAAGGCGCTGCTGGCCGGCGAACAGGCCGGTCGGCGCGTCGAGCTGGCCAAGAAGGAGCGCTGGCCGGACGTCACCGTGGTCGCCGGCATCATGCCCCGCTGGGGCAACTACGCCACGATGTGGCAGGCCGGCGTCGCACTCAACCTGCCGGTGTGGACAGCCCAGAAGCAGTCGCGTTCCATCGCGGAGAACCAAGCCCGTGGGATCGCCGCTCTGAGCGGAGCCGAGGCGATCCGCCAAGTCCTGCGCCAGCGCATCTCCGAGCGCCTGACGGCCTTGCATGCCCTGGTGGCAGCCAATCGCCTGTATCGGTCAGAGCTGCTCGTCCAGTCCGAGGCCACGGCAGCGAGCACGATGGTGCAGTATCAAGTCGGCCGCGTGACCTTCGCCTCGGTCTTGGAAGCGCTGGCGGGCTACCTGGCCGACCGGAACGCATTCCTGGTCTCCGTCGCTGACGCTCAACGCATCGCCATCGCACAACGAGAGATCAGCCTGGATGCGCTCGGTGCTACTTCGGGGGCAGCCATGGGAGGCTCGCCAATACCAGGGAGTGGGGACGCTTCTGCCGCCTCTTCGCCATCTGGCCCAGCCTCTGGACAACTCGAGGGTGTGGAAGGCGGCTCAGCGATGTCGCGCAGGTAGAACGGAAGCGCTCGTGACCACGGACAGCACTCCAGCTTCCCAATTGTCGGAGGGCATAGCGGCCCCGCCACCGCGCCACGGTATTGTCTCTATCATACTCCCGACGCTCCTTGTCGGTATCACCATCGGAGCGACGGGGACGCACCTCCTCATGCACGGCTGCGCCAGGAATAGCAAGACGGGCCTATCGGAGGCACGCGCGCGCAAGGCTCCGCTCTATCAGTGCCCCATGCACCCGACCGTCACCTCGGATCACCCAGGGGACTGCCCAATTTGCGGCATGAGCTTGGTGCCGCTCGCGTCCGTGCGCGGACCTGGCGGCGAACCGGGCGAACGCAAAGTAGCCTTCTACCGCTCGCCCACGGGCCCGAGCCAGACCTCGGAGACGCCAAAGGGCGAGCTGAGTACGGCCTATGTGCCAGTCTATGAGGACGAAGCACAAGGGGCTGGCGCGCCACCGGTCAAGGGCTTGACCACGGTGAGCATCGACCCGGCCAGGCAGCAGCTGATCGGGTTGCGCACCGAGAAAGTGACCAAAGGTCCCGTGGGCACCGCCTGGCACACGGTCGCGCGTATCGAGGTCGATCCTACCCGCGTGCGCAAGACCAACGTGAAAATCGAAGGTTTCGTGGAGAAGATCTTCGTCGACTTCGTCGGGCAAAGCGTGCGCAAGGGCCAGCCGTTGTTCTCCGTCTACAGCCCAACCTTGTTCTCGGCACAAAGCGAGTACCTGCTCGCCTTGCAGACCAGGGATGCCCTGGCCAAGAGTGGCGGCTCTTCCGAAAACGGTGACAATCTGATCACGGCGGCCCGAAGGAGGCTCGAGCTGTGGGACATCACCGCGGCCGAGATCAATCGGATTGCGCGCGTGCGTGAGCCGACCAAGACCTTGACCTTCGTCTCCCCCATCTCCGGCGTGGTCACGGCCAAAAATGTCGTGCAGGGCGCGCGGGTGAGCCCGGGTGAGGCCCCCTACGAGATCACCGATCTCGGCATGGTATGGGTGATGGCCGACGCCTACCAGAACGACATCGGGCGAATTCGCGTGGGCATGAAGGCGACCCTGACGTTGGCCGCCTATCCCGGTCGTTCCTTTCCCGGACAGGTCGTGTTCATCGATCCTCTCCTAGACCCCAAAACTCGCACGGCCAAGGTGCACCTGCATTTCGCCAACCCTGACCGCGAGCTCAAGCCCGAGATGTTCGGTGAGGTGACCTTGCAAACGCCGACCCAAGAGGGCCTGCGCATCCCTGCCGATGCGGTCATACGCGCGGGCACCCAGGACGTGGTGTTCGTGGCCCAGGGGGCAGGCAGGTTCGAGCCCCGCTTGATCCAGCTCGGCGCCAAGAACGGCGACGAGGTCGAGGTGACGAGCGGGCTCGCGCTGGGACAGGCGGTGGTAACGCGCGCCAACTTCCTCGTCGATTCCGAATCCCAGTTGCGTGCTGCGCTGGCCACCGTCCAAAGCAGGTGATCGTGCTCAAGCGGATCATCCGTTTTTCTGCCGAAAACAAGTACCTGGTCATATCCGGTGCGCTGGCCGCCATCGCGCTGGCGGTCTGGACCCTGCGCCACATTCCGCTCGATGCCTTGCCCGACTTGTCGGACACGCAGGTGATCGTCTATTCGCGCTGGGACCGCAGCCCGGACATCATCGAAGATCAGGTTTCCTATCCCATTATCACTGCGCTCCTCGGCGCGCCCAAGGTCAAGGCCATCCGCGGCTACTCCGATTTCGGCTTCAGCTACATCTACGTGATTTTCGAGGACGGAACCGACATCTACTGGGCGCGCACCCGCGTGCTCGAGTACCTTTCCCAGATCGTCCCCCAGCTTCCCTCCGGTGTGAAGACCGAGCTCGGGCCCGACGCCACCAGCGTGGGCTGGGTCTTCCAGTACTCCCTGGTGGACCGAACCGGCAAGCACACCAGCGACGAGCTGCGCAGCTACCAGGACTGGTTCTTGCGCTACGCCATCCAGAGCGTGCCGGGCGTGGCCGAGGTCGCTACCGTGGGCGGGCAGGTCCGCCAGTATCAGGTGACAGTGCGCCCGGAAGCTCTCGCGGCCTACCAGCTCCCCCTCGACGCCGTGGTCGAGGCCGTGCGCAAAGGCAACAACGACGTCGGCGGCCGCCTCGTCGAGGTGTCGGGGCGCGAATACATGGTGCGCGGTCGAGGCTATGCAAAATCGATAGGCGATATCGAGAAGCTGGTGCTCAAGGCCGACAACGGCACGCCCATCATGGTGAAGGACGTGGCCACCGTAGCGCTCGGACCGGAGATACGCCGGGGCATCGCCGATTACAACGGCCAGGGCGACGTGGTCAGCGGCATCGTGGTCATGCGCCATGGCGAGAACGCGCTGAACGTCATCGACCACGTGAAGGCCAAGCTGCGGGAGCTCGAGCCCTCCCTGCCCTCAGGGGTCGAGGTCGTGACCAGCTATGATCGCTCGGATCTCATCGAGCGCGCCATCGGCACGGTGAAGGACAAGCTGATCGAGGAGCTCATCGTCGTCTCGCTCATCATCCTGCTCTTCCTTTGGCACGTGCCGTCGTCGATCGTGCCCATACTGACCATCCCCATCAGCGTGCTCTTGGCCTTCATCCCCATCTACCTGATGGGGCTCACCGCCAACCTCATGTCGCTCGCTGGAATCGCCATCTCCATCGGCGTGCTGGTCGACGGCGCCATCGTCGAGGTCGAGAACGCCTACACCAAGATCTATCACTGGCGCTCCACTGGCCCGAAGGGAGACTTGCGCGACGCGCGCGAGCCCGAACGGGCTTTGCCCGACGGAGATCCGCGCGAGAGCCCGCCAGCAGCCTCCCGGCGTTCCTTCCACCAAGTCAGGCTGGACGCGCTCCTCGAGGTGGGGCCGTCGGTCTTTTTCTCCTTGCTGGTCATCGCGGTCGCCTTCATGCCCGTCTTTACCCTGGTCGACCAGGAAGGGCGCCTGTTCAAACCGCTCGCTTACTCCAAGAACCTAGCCATGGCCACTGCGGCGATCTTGGCGGTGACGCTCGATCCGGCGATGCGTATGCTGTTCGCGCGCATCGAGCCTTTCCGCTTCAGGCCACGCCCCCTGGCATGGCTCGCCACCACGGCATTCGTCGGCAAATACTATGGGGAGGAGCGTCACCCCATCAGTCGACTCTTGCACCACCTCTACGAACGGCCGTGCCGGTTCGTGGTCCGGCACGCCAAGACCACCCTACTGGCCAGCGTGGCGCTTGTCCTCCTCACCTTGCCCATATGCTTCAGGCTGGGCTCCGAGTTCATGCCGCCCTTGCGCGAGGGCTCGCTGTTCTACATGCCCTCGGCGGTCGAGCCGGGGATGTCGGTGGCAGAAGCACAAAAGGCTTTGCAGGTGCAGGACAAGATCCTGATGACCTTCCCCGAGGTCGATCGGGTATTGGGCAAGGCCGGGCGTGCCGGTACCTCGACCGATCCCGCGCCCTTCACCATGATGGAAACCACCATCATGCTCAAGCCCGAGCTAAAGTGGCGCGAGAGGCCCCGCTGGTTTTCGACCTGGGCACCGGAATGGCTCAAGGGGGTGCTGCGGACCGCATGGCGGGATCGTATCAGCGAGGAGGATCTTATCGCCGAGATGAACGCGGCGCTGCAGCTTCCCGGCATCAGGAACGCGTGGACCATGCCCATCAAGGGCCGTCTCGATATGCTCTCGACCGGCATCCGCACGCCCGTCGGCATCAAGATCAGCGGTGCGGATCTAGTCACAGTGCAGAATGTGGGGCTGCAAGTCGAGGCCGCCCTCCACAAGCTGCCCGAGACTCGCAGCGCGTTCGCCGAGCGCGTCGCCAGCGGCTATTTCATCGATTTCGTCCTCGACCGCGACCGCCTGGCGCGCTACGGCCTATCGGTCGATGACGCCAACACGATGGTCATGACCGCCGTGGGTGGCGACAATCAGACCACGATCATCGAGGGCCGGGAGCGCTACGGCGTGAACGTGCGCTACGCGCGCGACTACCGCGGGGACCTAGACGCCCTGAGGCGGGTGCTGCTGCCCCTGCCCGGTGGACAGGCCCAGATTCCGATGTCGGAAATTGCCGAGGTCAAGATGGTCGAAGGGCCGTCCATGATTCGCGATGAGAACGGCCTTCTCTCCGGCTACGTCTACGTTGACTTTGACACCTCGAGAATCGACGTAGGAAGCTACGTCGAGCGCGCCAAACAAGAGGTCGCCGCCGCCGTCAGGCTGCCCACCGGCTACGCCATGACCTGGAGCGGCCAGTACGAGAACATGCTGCGCGCCAAGGAGCGCCTGAAGCTCATCCTGCCCATCACCTTGGTGCTCATCTTCGGGCTCCTCTACATGAACACCCGGTCCAGCTTCAAAGCCGGCATGGTCATGCTGGCCGTGCCCTTCTCGGCGGTGGGGGCCATCTGGCTCCTCTATCTGCTCGGCTACAACGTTTCCATCGCGGTCTGGGTGGGCATGATCGCGCTCATGGGGCTTGACGCCGAGACCGGGGTCTTCATGCTGCTCTTCCTCGATCTCGCCCACGACCAGGCCAAGGCAGCCGGGAAACTGCGCACCACGGGCGACTTGGTCGAGGCCATCATTCAGGGCGCCGTCAAGCGTGTGCGGCCCAAGGCGATGACGGTGTGCGCGGCATTTTTCGGGCTTTTGCCCATAATGTGGTCGACTGGGACGGGCGCCGACCTGATGAAGCGCATCGCTGCGCCCATGGTCGGCGGTCTGGTGACTTCCTTCGCGCTGGAGCTACTCGTCTACCCGCCCATCTACTATCTGTGGCGGCGCAAGGAGGTTGCCGAGGGACCGGCAACGGCAGTCGAGGAGCATTGGGAAGCTGCCACGCAGCCCGCCGGGGCAACTCCATGAAGATGTGCGGTCGCTCTCTGTCACAAGATCCCAGAGGGCAAAAGCCGGATGCTGGCTTACCCGAGCGATGAGCCGCACCCGTTGCCACCACGGGTTCATGACTGCCTGAAAGTCACCGCGCTACCGTCTTTAGCGACGCGCGCTACTGACCGGCCACCAGAGCGGCCATGTTTCGCGACAGCGCGAGCTCGAGCGCCTCGGCCGAGAACGGCAATTTCCTGAATGCAGCCAGCTCGGCCGCTTGGTCGTTCCATGGCGCATCGGTGCCGAACACGATGCGGTGCGCACTGTGGCCGGCCATGACCGCGGCGAGAATGTCGGGCGGGCACCATGCGGGCGCAAAGCTGGTTTCTAGGTATATCCCCGTCCCCACCAGATGATCCAGCACGCCCTGCCAATCACCCATGCCGCCCAGGTGACAGGCGATGATGCGCAAGTCGGGAACCGCGTCGTGCAGCCGACGCAGGCGCAAGGGCGATCCTTCGTCGCTCTTCTCGAACGAGGGATGGTAGCCCCCGTGGATCGCAACCGCCAGACCAGCACGGGCCGCTGCTCGCGCGATCCGCAGGCAGCGCGCATCGTCCAGCGCACACTGCATGTATTGAGGATGGAGCTTGAGGCCGCGCAAGCCGAGACGCACGATGCGTTCGATCTCCCGCTCCGGCGCTGAATAGTCAGGGTGAACCGAGGCGAAGGGAATGATTCGGTCACTGGCGATATTGGCTGACCAGTCGGTAATCTTTTCGACCTGGGTCGGCTTGGTCGCTACCCCGCAGAGCACCGCGCGCTGGATGCCAGCCTTGTCCATCGAAGCCAGGAGCCCAACCAGGGTGCCGTCGTGATGGTTCTGGATCTTGTGCCACCGTCCGTGGTCGCGGACCGAGCTGATGGCGTGGGCGGCGATGGCGTCTGGGAAGGCGTGCGCGTGGGCGTCGATGATGTCCAAGTCGGCCTCCAGGATATGGCGTATTCAGCCCTCCGACAAGGAGGTTGAGGCCAGGAATCACGAGGCCAGCAGTCACAAGCTTCCTCAGGGTAGCCCGCCAGACCCGTTCCGCCTTTCCTCCAGAAGAGCTAGTATCCCAGGCCATGACAGGGCCGTCATATGCGCACGGGATCACCTCCACCCCGCTGTTGGGCGACACCATCCCTGACAATCTTCGCCGGACCGTCCTGCGCTTTGGTGAACGCGAAGCCTTGGTCTCGCGCCACCAGCGCTATCGCGCCACTTACCGCCAGATGTGGGATGAGATTGGCCTGGTCGCGCGCGGGCTGATGGCCCGCGGGCTGAAGAAGGGCGATAGGGTCGGGCTGTGGTCACCCAACCGCTTCGAGTGGATCATCACCCAATACGCGACTTCGCGGATTGGCGCGATCCTGGTGAACATCAACCCAGCGTATCGTACTCACGAGCTCGAGCACGTCCTCAGGCAATCCGGCTGCTCGTTGCTGGTCATGGCACGCGGGTTCCGGCAGACCGACTACGTCTCGATGTTCAAGGAGCTCGAATCTCGTTTGCCCGAGCACCTTAACGCCGTCGTGCTCGACGAACAATGGAACACATTGAAAGACGACGGACGCCTCGTTGCGGAGGAGGAGCTGCACGCGCGCGAGCAGACCCTCGACCCTGACGACCCCATCGACATCCAGTACACTAGCGGTACTACTGGCTTCCCCAAAGGCGCCACGTTGTCTCACCACAACATTCTCAACAACGGCTACTTCGTGGGTCTCACCTTGAAGTACACCGAGCTTGATCGAATCTGCGTTCCGGTGCCCCTGTACCATTGCTTCGGCCAGGTCATGGCCTCCCTGGCGGCCATCAGTCACGGAGCATGCATGGTCTTTCCCAGCGAGGCCTTCGATCCGGAGGCGGTGCTGACGGCGGTTGAACAGGAACGCTGCACCTCGCTTTACGGCGTGCCCACCATGTTTATCTCCGAGATGGAGCACCCGAGATTCCCCAAGACCGATTTTTCCAGCCTGCGCACAGGCATCATGGCCGGCTCGCCATGCCCCATCGAGGTGATGAAGCGCGTGCAGCGGGATATGCACATGCCCGAGGTGACCATCTGCTACGGCATGACGGAAACCTCGCCCGTATCCACGCAGAGCAAGGTCGACGATCCGCTGGAAAGGCGGGTGGCCACCGTGGGCTGTGTGCACCCCAACCTCGAGATCAAGATAGTCGATCCCGCCACGGGGAAGGTGGTTCCCCGTGGCAGCGCCGGCGAGCTATGCACACGCGGCTATTCGGTGATGTTGGGCTATTGGGACGACGTTCACTCCACCCGCCAGGCCATCGACAGTGCGCGCTGGATGCACACCGGCGATTTGGCGACCATGGACGACCAGGGTTATGTCAACATAGTCGGCCGGATCAAGGATATGGTGTTGCGCGGTGGCGAGAACATATACCCGCGCGAGGTGGAAGAGTTCCTGTTCACTAAACCGGAAGTCGCCGACGCGCATGTCATTGGTGTGCCCGACGCAAAGTACGGCGAAGAGCTAATGGCATGGGTTAAGTTGCGGCCGGGCGCGAGTCTCACGGGCGAAGAGCTGAGCAGCTTCTGCAAGGGCAAGATCGCCACCTACAAGATTCCGCGCTACTGGAAGTTCGTCGAGGCGTTTCCGATGACCGTCACCGGCAAGATTCAGAAGTACAGAATGCGCGAGATGGCGGTAGAAGAGCTGAAGTTGCAGCTCGCCGCCAATATCCGGACCGCCTGACCCTACAGCGCCTCGGATAGGTCGACTAGCGCTAGTGCGTGATGGCCGGCCCCTGGCCCTTGATCACGCTACAGGCCGCCTCCTCGTCTTTGCGCGTCTTGTCCTTGCTCGCATCGGCACAAAGCACGAGGTAATGGCTCATGATGGCCGGGCAGTCGGTGACGCCGGTAACCCCCATCTCTCCCTTGCACTGCTCGGTGAGCATCCGAGCGATATATTCGTTAGCTTGCGCCGAGCTCAGTTTGCCCGTGACCCCCACGATTTCCGGGATGCGTAGCATGGTCTCAGCCAATGGATGGCGGACCATCGAGAATTCACGCATGCTCTTGCATACCGTGGCAGCCCGGCCCACCACCTTGCGCACATAGATCTGAAAAATGCTGGAGGTCTCTTCCGTGTCTCGCTCCTTTGCCTGTCGAGTGGCGATCTTGTCGATGCTGCGAGCCGCTCGCTCGAGCGCCTTGCAATCTCCACTCGACGAGAGCGCGGCCACGATGGCCAGCACGGCATTGCGGTGCGCTTCGTCCAGACCTGGCTTGGTGTCGCTGCGCAGCTCTTGCACCAAGGCTTCTTCGAGCAGCAGCGTGGCCTTCGAGTTGTAGTCCTCGTCGTCGACGAATTCCTGCAGGAGAGCGTACCCCACCATGCGCTTGTCGCCGTTGGTCGGATCGGTAGCCAAGACGCTGGTTTCGAAGAAGGCGCGGTACTTGTCTGCGCGCTGGGAACGCTGGAATTCCTTGGCCCATCGATCTTGGTCGATCTGGGCCTGCTTCTCCTGCTGCTTCTTGCTGCTGTAGCTCTGGTAGCCGTTTACCAGCATGCCCGCCACGGCCACGGCGCCCACCATGACCTGCGACATGATGGCCAGGCGCGAGGTGTTCTTCTTCCGATTCTGGGCCAGCTGAAGCACCTCCTCGGCCATCTTCATGCGATTGAGCTCCTCCTCGGTCGCCCGGCTGGACAAAGCGAGGGGATCGTTCCCGGCAAGCGCTTCCTCGATGGCGGTACGGTTGTCGCTCATGGGGCAGTTATACTCCACGCTGGCCGTCCACCGCATCTCGCCACCGCCAATGCTTCCCTGCATTATCGACACCCCGATCCGACTGCCAAGCTATATCAAACCTGGAGGATCTCGAGGATCACCCTGCCCTCGCGCTGAGCATCATGACGATAGAGCTCTCGGACGATGATGCGCCTGGGTAGCGCCAGGAAGATAACCATCGCCCGAGGTGGGGGTGCGGCGATACCCTTGCGGCCATGGAGCTCTTCATGATCGATGCTCGGTCCTTCGCCATCACCGCCATCGTGGCGGCAGCTGTCTCCGTGAGCGCGTGCTCGTCAGGATCCTCGAATAGTCCGCGTGGTGCTGGCGGCGCCGCCGGGGGATCCCTCGGAGGCGCACTCAGCTCGGGCGGAGGGTCGAGCTCCGCAACTGGTCGATCGGGTGGCACCACGACGGTTGCCGGCGGGGCGAGCACAGGTTCCGGAGGCTCGAGCCCATACTTTGGCGGCGCGGGCGGCGCTCGAGGAGGGAGCGTTGGCTCCGGAGGCGAGGCCAGCGGCGGCTCCAGCGCCGCTACCAGCTCGGGCGGCACTGCCAGCTCCGGTGGCACGACCGGCTCCGGTACCACTGGCAGTGAGTCAGGCGGCGCGGCCGGCTCCAATGCCACCGGGGGCGGCAAGGATGCGGGAGGAGCGAGCGGCAGCTCTGGCGGCGCGGATGGCGGCAATGGCGGCGCCAACAGCGGAGCGGACGGCCACAGCGCCGACACGGCCGGCTCCTGCACGGCTGGCACGACACAAATCGGCTACACCTGCCAATTTGCATGGTCCGCCACCATGGCCCCGTACATCCTCTACAATAACTGGTGGGGCGCGAGCGGAGCAACCGGTCAGCAATGCATATGGGGGACCTGCCAAGATGGCGACGTCATCGGTTGGACGACCAACTGGTCCTGGAGCGGCGGCACCGGATCCGTCTTGACCTATAGCAGCGTAGTATTCGGTTGGCATTACGGCTGGCCCGTGCCGAACACCGGGCTGCCCATCCCAGTTGCCTCGAGCAATGCCGTCAACTGCAGCTGGGACTTTACCCTCGCGCAAGCCTCCGGTTCCTTCGACGTGACTTATGATATCTGGCTGCATCCCACGGCCAATGCACCAACAGAGAGTCCGCCGTACACAGATGGCGGGCAGTCCGACGAGGTCATGATCTGGCTGAATCAGGCCGGCAACCCCGGTCCGGCTGGTCCCGAGGTGGCCTCCGCGATCTCCATCGCGGGCTCCACCTGGAACCTGTTCGAAGGAAGCTCTGGCTCTTGGGCTATTCATTCGTACGTGCGCACGAGCAACACGACGACGGCCGCGTTCGATATAATGTCCTTCCTCAAGGATCTGGTGACACGCAACCTCATGCCCAATACGCGATACCTGACCGGCGTCGAGGCCGGTATCGAAGTGAGGACCGGGACGGGCAGCGGCACCCTGACGACCAATACCTTCTCTTGTGAGATTCAATAGGCGGGGCCACCCCCGCTCGCCCGATTAGCCATTTGCCCGGGTAATACCTGGTTTATATCCTGGCAATATTGACCCCGGTATATTCCGGGGTAGAATACCGACATGCCAACTGACTCAACCTTCACGGCTTTCGCCGGCGTTCGTCGCATCGCGGAAGGCACCCTGCGCGATGTGCTGCCGATTCTCAAGCGACGGTTTGACAAAGACAGCTCGGAGTCGCTGCTGGTGTTCGACACCGAAACCGGGCGCCAGGTCGACTTCGACATGCGTGGCTCGCTCGAGCAGGTGCTGGAGCGGGAAGCCCCTTCACCGCAACGTGGCCCGGGCCGACCGCGGCTGGGTGTTATGAGCCGAGAAGTGTCGCTCTTGCCGCGCCACTGGGATTGGCTCGAGCAACAGCCCAGCGGCGCCTCGCCCGCCCTGCGCAGACTGGTGGAGCACGCCAGCAAGACCCGGCCCGGCAAGGAGCGAGCACGGCGCATTCGCGCTGCCTTGAGCCAGTTCCTCTCGGCCATGGCAGGCGACCGCCCGAATTACGAGGAGGCGTGCCGCGCGCTCTTTGCCGGCGACGGGCAGAGGTTCAAGGACCTGATAGACCGATGGCCCAAGGACATACGTGACCACGCCCTGAGTCGGGCAAGCGAAGCCGGGCGGGCCGAAAACGAGGATCCCTCCAGTGCAAACCCAAGTGCCCTGGTCGTTGCGGAGCTTCACACGCGCATCTGGAATCAGGGCGACTACAGCATGATCGGCCGACTGGTTGCGCCGCGCTACGTGATCCACTCGGATCCCGGAGATCCCTGGGAGGGGCGGGCTCTCGATCGGAGTGCCTATGAGGAGCGGGTCCGCTACTCACGCAATGCGTTTCCTGACCTGGTTTTCACCATACTCGACCTGCTCGCGACGGAGGACCGCGTCGCAGCCCGATGGCGAGCCGACGGAACACAGCGTGGGGACCTCGCGAATTTGCCGGCCACCGGCCGACAACTGACCTTTGCCGGCCAAACAATGTACGAGCTCAAGGACGGGCAGGTCGCTGGCCACTGGCAAGTTGTGGACCGGCTCGGATTCATGGAGCAGGTCAGCTAAAGGACCCTCCCAGGGTCAGCTGCCTCCGCGCGACGGCATGGGTGCTAGACCCACGCGCTTCGGCTCGAGCGGCTAGTTACACTCGCGTCAGAGCTTGCCGATCCCGCGGGTGCCTGCCTATTCCGCACGTCCGGCCACCTGCCTCGGCCATCTTGGCATCGCGCAGTCATCGCCTGGCCGAGCAACACCGCAAGGGATCGTCAGGCGGCCTTGGCATCGCACCTGCAGGGGAGAGGGCCATGCCACTTTCGCGCGAGAGCATTTTCGAGGACATAAGCCCCAGCAGAGGTCGCTTGTTGGTGGCCGAAGACAACGCCGCCCTCCGCGACTACCTGGTCGCGGTGTTGAGGGCCGAAGGCTACGAGGTCGCGGAGGCATCGACCGCCGACGACCTCCTGGACTCCCTGGCGGTTTCGCTGCGCCCGGATATCGGCTCGGGTGGGTTCGATCTGGTGATTGCCGAGGATAGGCTGGTAAGGCGTGGCGAGCCGGTGTTACTCAAAGAGCAGTGGGCCCGTGGCGACCTGCCTCCCTTCGTCTTGATCGGGTCCTTCCCGGACCGAGACGCCGCGGCCAGGGTTTCCGGAGTAAGCGCGGTCGTCAGGCTAACCAAGCCCCTCGACATCGACAGCCTGCGCAGCACGGTGCGCTTCCTGGCGGGCAATTTGGTCGAGGCCCGCCTGGTAAAGGAGGCAACGGCCAGGAACTAGTCCCGGAGGAAGCGGCCAGGAATTAGTCCCGAAGGAAGGGAACACCCTCCCGGACCCTCGTAGCCGCGACGTGTTGCCCCATATCGCAGGCACCTTGGCCGAATGACGCCGTTCCCGGATGGCACCTCGCGACGCTCGCGGCTGAGAGCTGTGGAGAGCAGCGCCGCCTGCGTGTATAATTTCGGACCGACAGGCGAAGCCAGCAATGCGAACGGCGACACGGGCGATTATGACTCTTTGTGTTCTTTGTGGCCGCGATAGCGCGCAAGATCGGGCGGCCGCGCTCTGGACGGGCGAGGCTGGCGCCGACCCCGCACCACCTTCGACCGCAACCGCATGGCGCTGCCGGTAACGACCCTGGCCACGTAACAGATGCCCGTTCAGGTGGTGGCTCCGGTGGCTTCGCTGAGCCACGCCCCTGCGCCAGGTTATCGGCAACTGGCCGCCTTCTTCATCCCGCTCGCTCTGCAGTCGGCGTCGCAGAGCCTCACCTATCCTCTCGTTGCCATGGTGGCCTCTCACGGCGCGGGGGGAACACTCAACCTTGCCGGCGTGGCCCAGTCGAACATCGTCATGTTCCTGGTGGGCACGATCGGTGCGGGCTTGGTCAGCACTGGCATGGTCTATGGCAAGTCGCGCTTGGGCTATTCTCGCTTTTTCGCCGTCAACGCCTTGCTGGCAGTGGCCGCGGCCGTCGTACAAGCGCTGATCTGCGTTCCAGCTATCGGCCATGCCGTCTTCGGCACCTTGCTCGGCCTGCCCCATTCCATCGAAGTGCCAGCGCGCCGAGCCTTCCCGCTGACCATCATCCTCAATCTGCTGTTCTTCGCCCGCAACCCGTTTGAGGTCTTGCTGCTCAACCATGGCGCTGCCGGACGCGTTAGCGCGGCGACCCTCGCCCGCATCGTTCTCACCCTCGTCCTGGCGCACTTCTTCGTCGTGGCCGGCTTGGTCGGTCCGCGCTGGGCGATCATCTGCCAGGCTATTCCGGTCGCGGTCGAGGCGGCCATTGCTTGGTACTGCAGCCGGCCATTCGCGTCGCTCTTCGCTCGAGACGACGATGTTCCTGGACGGCGCGCAATGATTGGCTTCAACCTGCCCCTCTCTCTGGGTGGCTTTTTCCTGACCACGTCGGGCATGATATTGGCCGCGGTCATTGCTCGGTCGAGCCGGCCCGAGCACATGTTGCCCGCGTACTATCTGGCCGTGGGCCTTGCCAATCCTATGGCTTTCGCCGCGGCACGCGTGCAAAACGTGGTGCTTCGCTTCCCGCCGCGCTACCGCGCTGACCGGCTCACCCGTCGCTTCACCTTGGGCGCGGGCTCGATCGTATCGTTCATCCCCCTGGTCTTTCTGCTCCCCTTCCTCTCCCATTGGTACTACGTATCGCTGCAGCAGCTCTCGCCCGTCGATCTGCCACTGGTCACGGTGACGGCCCTCCTCTTGGTCGGATATCCCTTTACCGCGGGATTGCGAGCGCACTGGGAGGGACTGGCAGCACTGGCCCGCCGGACCTCGACCATACTGGCCGGCAACATCGCCTTCGTCGCGGCGTTGGCGATCACGGCACCGACCTGTCTGGGCCTGAAGGTGAGTGGCAACATGATCGGACCTATCGCCCTGATCATCAGCAACCTGGCCGCTCTGGGCGTGCTCGTGCTCCTGCAGTCGCTGCCGGAAGGCTCGGGGCCGGTAGACGTGATCGGGATCGAGCGCGAGGGTGGCTGACCCGGGCTCGCGTCGAGCTCCGGCCAACATCCAACATCCAACCGGGCTTGCTCACTCAACGGGCTCGATCACCGAGCCCGAACCCCAGCGACAGCTGCCGCGGCCGGTGGCCACTTACCGTACGACCGCCCAGGTCAGCAGAGACATGTCGCTCATGAGCGACGATGGCGGGCAGGGGCGATGGCGATGGACAGCTCTCGGGCAAGCGCGAGTCGCCCGCCACTGCCTCGGCCAATCGGCATTGTGCATCCAGTCGGCGAAGTGCCGCCAGCTTGTCCCCCTGCCCGAGCTTGGCGCTCCCGACAGCACGGCGCAGCGTCTGAAGGGTCGCGTCGTAGACCTTGAGCGGCACCGGGAAGGGATGGCCGTCCTTACCCCCGTGCGCGAAGGCAAAACGCGCCGGATCGGCGAAGCGACTTCTGGTCCCGTGCAGAACCTCGGCTACCAAAGCCAGGGCGAACAGGGTACGCTGCCCGAGCTTGGGCGTGAGCAGGAGCTCGGGGAAGCTCTCCGGCCCTTGGCTAGCCACCACGTGCAATGCCGCCTGCAAGCGCCGCAGATCGAGGTTGTCGGCGCGCACGTCGTGGTGGCTCGGCATGGCGAGCACGCGTTCGACCTGGGCGACCACCTGCCCCGGATCGGACAAGGCGAGACTGAGCGTCTGCCGACGGGCGGCCTCGGCCCCGTGATCGGTGAGATTGATGATGGGCAGAGCACCGGGCAGCCCGGCGATGGCGGCGTGCGGCTGGTCGACGAAAGACCCCGCCCGGTCCCAGAGCCAGTGATAGCGACGCGCCTGGCGCCGCTCTGGGTTCATGCCCTGCTGCACGACCACCCAGTGGCCGTCGTCGCTGACGATGAAGCCGTGCAGATAGAGCGCGAACCCGTCCTGCACCGCCGCGCTGTCTACCTTGGCCACCAGCCGGCTGGCCCGCACCAGCCCGTCGACGTCGACCGATGC
Source organism: uncultured delta proteobacterium (assembly GCA_963849735.1). Classification (GTDB taxonomy): domain Bacteria; phylum Myxococcota_A; class Polyangia; order Fen-1088; family Fen-1088; genus Fen-1118. Next base: position 30,259 of record CAWKJE010000072.1, on the reverse strand, counting down.
CCGCTCGCCCAGAGCCCGCAGCTCGTCGGGAGTTCGCCGCGCATGCCGACCGCGGCCGCCACACACGTGAATACCAAGCTCGGCTTCCACCTCGGCAAGCCCGTGCTTGAGCGCGCCCAGCACGCTGGTCGTGATGCCGGAGGAATGCCAGTCCATACCCATCACACAACCGAGCGCTTGAAACCAAAAAGGATCGGCCAGACGACGCAAGACTTCGTCGCGTCCGTACTCCAGCGTCAGCGCCTCGACCATAATGCGACCAAGCTCGGCCATCCGCCGCGCCAGCCACATGGGCACCCGCCCCCCGTGCAGCGGAAGATCGGCAGTGCCTGTCCTCATGCCCCCCTCCGAGGACTGACGGCCATACTCCTGCTCAGGAAGTCTTTCATCTGGCTTGCCATGCCGGGCTCCCACCGGTGGCCCGGGCTTGACTATACATCCGTTCAGCCACTCAGGGCAAACATGGCGGGATGGGCCAGGGGCTCAGCGTCTGCTCAGCGACAGCGAAGGCAGAGGCCGGACGATGGCCTGCTATGGCTGAGCTAGGCACGGCGCTTGGATTTCAACAACCTTCTCGCCTTCTCGTCGTCTAACTCTTAGCCGTCTGTGAACGGCCCATGAACGCTGGGAACGCTCCGGGACCGCTCTCGGACCACCCTGTGGCCCCCATGCACCCCTCGACATCTACACCGACATCGACAACCTCCGAGACCGGCGCGGGCGACGAAACGAGCCTGGAGGAGCGCAAGCGGGCCGCCGTCCGGGCCTTGGGTCCTGGCTATCGACCCCGTACCCGCCACCAAAGCTCCGATGGCAGTCCCAAGTATGTCAACCGCCTGATCCTGGAGGCGAGCCCATACCTCCTGCAGCACGCCCACAACCCCGTCGATTGGTTCCCCTGGGGCGACGAAGCCTTCGCCCGGGCACGTAGCCTCGGCCGCCCCGTCTTCCTCTCCGTCGGCTATTCGACCTGTCACTGGTGCCACGTCATGGAAGAGGAGAGCTTCGAAGATGAGGCCATCGCGCGCTGCCTCAACGAGCGCTACGTCGCCATCAAGGTCGACCGCGAAGAGCGTCCGGACGTCGACTCGGTCTACATGACCTTCGTGCAGGCCCTCACGGGCAACGGTGGCTGGCCCATGAGCGTGTGGCTGTCGCCCGCGCGCAATCCCTTCTTCGGCGGCACCTACTACCCACCCCGCGCCGGCATGCGCGGCAGCGGGATGGGCTTTCTCGAGCTGCTCGCCCTGCAGGCGGAGAGGTTCGCGGCCGATCCGGACGGAGTGGCAGCCATCGCGGACAGCATGGCGAGGCACCTGCGGGCCGCGACCCTGCCTGCCCCGGCTGGCGCCCTGCCCGGCCAGGAGCTGCTGCAAGTCGCTCTGCATGAAGCTGCGCGGCGCTATGACCCGATACTGGGGGGCAGCCTCGGCGCACCCAAGTTCCCCTCGTCCTTCCCCATCCGTCTGTTGCTGCGCATCGCTCGCCGCACGGGCAATGCCGAAGCTAGCCGAATGGCCGTCGCCAGCCTGCACCACATGCGCGCGGGGGGAATCTACGACCAAGTGGGCGGCGGCTTTCATCGCTACGCGACCGACGCACACTGGCTCGTGCCTCACTTCGAGAAGATGCTCTACGACAACGCCCTCCTGGCCATCGCCTACCTGGAGGCCGCGCAAGCCACGGCTGACGCAAGCCTTTTCGGCACGGTCAGCGAGACCCTAGATTACTTGCTGCGCGACATGCAGGCGCCCGAAGGGGCGTTCTACTCCGCCACCGACGCCGACAGTCTAGCCGACGATGGCAGCCACACCGAAGGGTACTACTTCACTTGGACGCCCGCCGACCTGCGCGCCATCCTCGGCGCTGGCGACGCGATGGTGGCACAAGCCTGGTATGGCGTCGGCGAGAGTGGCCAGGAGGGCGGGCGCAGCATCCTGTCGGCCCTGCGTTCTCCGCGGGCGGTGGCCGAGGGGCTCGGGCTGGCGCCCGCGGCGCTTCCCCCTACCCTGGCCCGCATTCGTGCTCGTCTTCTCGCCGCTCGCTCAAGGCGGCCCCCGCCCCTGCGCGACGACAAGATCATCGTGGCCTGGAACGGTCTCGCGGTCTCGGCCTTTGCCCGCAGCGCGATTGTGCTGGGCGAGCCCCGCTACGCCGACGCTGCCGTGCGAGCGGCGAGCTTCTTGCTTACGCCCTTCCGCACCGAGCACCGCTTGCCCCACCTGTTCGTGCACGGGCTGGCCCGAGGACGCGGTTTTGCCGATGACCACGTCATGCTAGCCGCCGGCCTGCTCGATGTCTTCGAGCTCACCGCGGATCCCACCTGGCTCGCCCACGCCATCGACCTCATGGAGGAAGTCGAGGCGGCCTTCTCAGACCACGAGCGAGGCGGCTACTTCCTGAGCTCCGCCCATCATGAGAGCCTGCTCCTGCGCGAGCGGCCCGCCTACGATGGCCCCATCCCCAGCGCGAATTCCCTGGCCGCCCAGACCTGGCTCCGCCTCGCGCTCCTGACTGACGACGATCGGTACCGGCACCGTGCCGAGACCATAATCCGCGCCTTCGCGCCCGCCTTGGCCGCCCATCCGCTCGCCCTCGACCACATGCTCATAGCCCTCGACCAGGCTTCCGAGGGTGGCAAGCAGATCGTCATCGTGGTGCCCGATGGCCAGGGCGCCCTGGCGCCCGCAGCCCGTCCGCTGCTGGAGGTGCTGCGCTATACGTTTGCCCCCCACACCGCTTTGGTGGTCGCTCGGGAGCGACAGCTCGGCGCTGAGCTTGCTCGCATCCCCTGGGTCGCCGGCAAGAGTCTGCACCAGGGGCAAGCCACTGCCTACCTCTGCGCCCAAGGCAGCTGCCAGCTACCTACCCGCGAACCCGCCACTCTGGCCGCCCAGCTTGCGCTTAGCCCGCCACACCCTTGATTCGCCCCGCGCCTTGCTACACGCGCTGCCCCAGGCAGGGTCGGCCATTTGAGCTATTATGGCCAGCGCGCCGGGCATGCTCGCCCGTCAGGAGGAATGCCACATGACCTGCAAAATACCCTTGACCGTTGCCCTAGCCCTAGCCATCTTCCAGATCTCGCCACTGGTGAGGGCGGAAGGACGAGGCGAGGAACGCAGAGAGGTGCGGGAAAACCGCCCGCCACCCCGTCCAGCGCCACCTCGCTTCCAGCCCCACCCCCCGGGAGCCCATCCCCATGGCCCCATGGTGAGAACCCACCCGGTCCGCATCCTCGCGCCCCGGCTGCTAAGGCGCGACGAGCACCCCTGGCGCCATTGGGCGCACCCCGAGTTTGCTCGCCCAGCCTACTACTGGAACTGGGCCACCATCCGCAGCGTCAGCTGCATCGCCGAGGACTCCTACGGGGATCAGTACCCGGTGTCCACGGGAACCTTCCCCGGCTTCGAGATGGCGAACATGACGGCAGTCGAGGACCAGGCCCTCGATCGCTGCTACGATGAATCGGGAGGCGACCCCAACTGCTTCCTCTTGACCTGCTCTCATTTCTAGCCGCCAGCAGTAGCCGGCGGATGGGATAGCCGGGGCGAGGAGTCGCGCGCGAGCTCCGGCGCCCCGGCCCGGAGCTCGCCCTCGTCCCTGTGCGCACGGGCGCACGGGGCACCTTGGGGCGCGGAACGGGCCTGACTTTTCGCTCAACGCCCGTCGCCGGGTGCAACCATGACCGAGGTCACACATCTAACCCGCACAGCCTAGAGTTCCTTGTCGCAACCCTAATCGCAACCGCCCGGCGGCCAGCGGTCACCGAACCCAGAGCCAGGTAACACGAGCCCGCACAGCGGGCACCTTCCTGTCTGAGGTGACATGACCGCACCCTGCTTGCGCGCCCCTAAATTCAACCGCGAAGTAACGTTTCGCCTGGGCATCGCACTGATTGCCATCGCCGTGCTCGCTGGCACTCCCGCCTGGGCCCAAGAAGAACCCCGTCTGGGGAGCGGCACTGACCAGATGCCGTCACCGGCTCCGGCGCAGCAGCCCGCGAGCGAGCTGCCACCCACCGAGTTGCCCCGCGAAGATATAGTGGAGGCCGCGCTCGGTCTGACGCGGCCGGCCTCTCGCAACGCTTGGGGCGGCTATGGCGAGCTTACGCTCAACTCGCTCTACGGTGCTCCGGCCACTGCCTACAACCTGCAGGATGTGGGGTCGAGCAACCAGCCGTCGGCTAACCCACACAACGTCGTCGATCTGCGGCGCGTCGTGTTCTTCTTCGGCCACGACTTCACCGACGAGCTGCGCTTTTACTCCGAGGTCGAGTTCGAGCATGCCGTCACCTCGATCTCCGATCAGGGCGAGGCCGAAATCGAACAGGCGTTTCTGGACTATCTGCTCAGCAAGCGGCTCGGCATTCGCGCCGGTCTCATCCTGTGGCCGATGGGCGTCATCAATATTTACCACGAGCCCCCCAGCTTCTTCGGCGTTGACCGGCCCGACGTGGATACGGTGGTAATTCCGACCACCTGGCGCGAAGCAGGTCTGGGTGTCTTCGGGGAGATCGCTTCCGGGCTGCGCTACCAGCTTTACCTGGGCACCAGCTTCGACGCCCATGGCTTCGATGCCCAATACGGGATACGCGATGGCCATCAGGAAGCGCAGCTCGCCTACGGCGGAGACTTCAGCGTCATCGGTCGGCTCGATTACGAGCCCATCCTCGGCACCGTCCTCGGTCTGTCAGCCTGTGGAGGGACCTCCGGCAACTCGCTCACCTCTACCGTGGGCAAAGTGCCCTTTGGCATGTTCGACGTCGACGCTCGCACCCACCGAGGCGGCTTCACCGCGCGGGTGGAGCTGGCCGCGCTGGTCATTGGCGACGCGCCTGCCCTGGACCGCTATCTGCTCACGAGCTGGACGGGGCCAGGCGCATGGAATGGCCCCGCCCCCGAGCTCTCCTGGGGCGGCTACGCCGAGGTTGGCTACGATCTGCTCCATTGGCTGGCCCCTGCGACTGCGGTGCAGCTCATTGCCTTTGACCGCTTCGATTTGGTCAATCCTCAGGCTGCCGTGCCATCCGGGTTCACGGCAGTGACGGCCGACCGACGTCACTCAGACCAGATCGGGCTGGTCATGAAGCCCATTGCCCAGATCGCGCTCAAGGCCGACTACCGATTGCAGTTCCTGGGCGACGGAACCAGATATAGTGAATTCGACAGTGCCGTGACCTGGCTGTTCTGAAGAAGGGAGCGATATGAGAGCCTTCGCGCGCAGAGGATTTCAGCTCCGCACCGCCTCGGTCGAGACGCGCGTCGCCTACACGGCCTTCCTCGTGCTCATGCTGCCAGCCATCGCAACCCTGGTCGCGCTCTCCCTGGGCCGCATCGGCAGGAGCCCCGCGAGCATCGCCAGTTACTACCGCGGTGGCGAAAGTGAGATGAGCTTCCCGAAGAGCTTCGCTCAACTCGTGGAGGTGAGCCACTTTCACCTTTTCACCATTCCGGTGGTGGTGCTCATCCTCTCGCACCTCGTCTGCGCGACTCCGTTTTCGACCCGGGTGCGGGTCTGGCTCACCACCCTCACCTTTGCGGGCGCCTTCCTTGACATCCTCGGACCGTGGGGAGTTCGCTACCTGAGCCGCGCCTTTGCCTATCCCCTCCTCGTTGGCTGGCTGCTTCTCGGCGGCGGCGCTGCGGCCATAACGATCCTGACCCTCTTTGCCATGTGGGGTCCGCAATCCTGGCTCCGGCGCTTGACGCCTGCCCCGTCGCTCGAGGAGGACCCGTGATGCGCGAGGGTGGTCGGTGAGGCACCCGCTCCCCTTCCGGCTCGGACCCAGCATGGTCATGGTCATGCCAGCCACCGCCCTGGGCGCGCAAGTGTACCTGCGTGCGGCCGAGGCGCCGCGCGCATTCTTCCCCGAAAGCACTGCGGCGACCCGGAAAGTCCTCGATCTCAGCGATGCCGAGCTTGCCGGGCTGAGCAAGACGCTGGGTCGCAAGGTCGATGTCAGAAGTTACCCCTACCTGGAGGTGTGGAGCAGCAAGGGCGTGATCGGCATCATCGTCATGCTCGACGTCATAGGTCAAAGCGAGCCGATCTCCTTCGCGGTCGGCGTGTCCGCTGACGGCGCTCTCAAGGACGTACAGGTCATGGTCTACCGAGAGCCCCAAGGCGAAGCCATCGAGGACAAGCGCTTCCGCAAGCAGTTCACCGGCAAGCGTCTTGCCGATCCCATCACGGTGGGCAAGGACATCGACGCGATCAGCGGCGCGACTATCTCCTCGCAGGCCGCAACCTACGCTGCCCGCAAAGGCTTGGCCCTCGCCCAGGTGCTGCATGCCCGCGCCGGGAAGGGGCCATAAATGACCGATCCCCTGCCCTTGCCGGCAAAAGCGCGATCGAGGCGACGCTCGCAGCAGGTCATTCGACGCGCCCGCCCGCTGATGGGAACCCTGGTGGGCGTCACCCTCCGCGGGCCAGACGCCGTCGATCTCGAGGGCCTGGCCCGCGACGTCTTCGCCGAGATGCATCGCCTCGAGAGCCTGCTTTCGGAGTGGTCCCCGACGAGCGCCCTGGCTCTGGTTAATGACAGCGCCGGAACGGTGCCCGTGCCGGTTCCGCCCGAGCTCTTCGACGTGCTTGCAACCGCCCGCGGCGTCGCCCGCGCCACCGGCGGCGCTTTCGATCCCACGTGGGCTGCCCTCGCGCCCTGTTGGCCATTCCACCAGCCTTGCTTCAAGTTACCGGAGCCGGCCGAGATCGATCGAGCCCGCGCCCTCGTCGACCACCGCGACATCATCATCGACCCCGACCAGCATACCGTGTTGCTACGGCGTCCCGGCATGAGTCTCGGGCTCGGAGGCGCCGCCAAGGCGTTCATCGCCGAGCGAGCGGCCGACTTCGCCGTCAAGCACGGGGCACCCGACGTGCTGATCGACGCCGGCGGAGATGTAGTCGCCCGGGGATGCAATGGCACGCGCTCCTGGCAAGTCGGCATCCTCGATCCCCGCTCGCCGGGCGCCCTGATCGCGACCCTTGCGCTGCGGGACGAGGCTGTCGCCACCAGCGGCGACTACCGACGCTGCATCGAGATCGCAGGCCGGCGCTACCACCACCTCCTCGACCCGCGCACCGGATGGCCAGCGAACCGGTCATGCAGCGCCACCGTGGTGGCACCCGGCGGGGCGCTCGCCGATGCGCTCGCTACCGCCCTTTTCGTCATGGGACCCCGGGGCTTAGGAATCGCCATCGCGTCTGGCGCCACCGCGGCCATGGTAGTGGGCCACGATGGCGACGTGCGCCTTGCGAGCGGCAACCCGAGTCGGAAGTCGCGCCACCACCTTGGTCGGGCGCACGTTACGACTTCAAGCGCGCCACCGCCGGGAACGACAGCACCGGCAGCACGACATGCGCCGGGGGCAGCTCGCCGCCGCCACGCATCCGGGCAACCCATTCGATCGCCGGGCCTGAACCGGGCGTCATGACCACGGTCGCCTTGAGCCGGCCCTCGCGCACCAAACGTTGCCCAAAGTCCTCCGAGCCGTCGCAGCCGACGATGGGAAAGCTGCCAATCGGCCAATCATGCCGTGAGCCGATGTCACGCAATGCCTGCCGCACGCCGAGGGCCATCTCGTCATTCTGGGCGGCAAAGACCGCTGGCACTTCCTCCTTCTTCCCAATATTGGCCGCCCAGCTCTCGATCGCCCGGCGCGCGCCTTCGCTGGTCCAATCCGCGTTCACCTCGACCACCTCGAAGCCATCGCCAAGCCCCTGCTTGAGCCCCTCCAGCCGCAGGTGTGCTTCGACGTTCCGAACATTGCCCGTGATGCACATGACGCGCCCGCGCGCGCCCGCGACAGCACAGACCTGCTGAGCTTGCACGCGGCCGATCTCGGTTTGGTCACCAGCGGCGGCAAAGATGGCGCGGTCCGGGTGCTGCTGGCGAACCTCGTCGACAAAGCTGGCATCGTTGAGCACTGCCCACTCCAAGCCAGCGCCGGCAGCCTGGTGGGCCAGTGGAATCAGATCCGCGTCGCGCACGCCGCTCACCAAGATCGCGATCATCTTGGTCTCCTTGGCATTCTTGATGGCCTCGCGAATCTGGGCTACCTGCTGGCCGGCATCGAACTGCGCTGACTGGATCGATAGCTCGAAGCCAAAGCGCTTTGCCTCCCGCAGCCCCACCGCCTTGAGCTGCCTTTGATATCCGTTGTCATCGCTGCGGAGGAACAGGCCGATTACATCTGTGGTCATGGCTTGGCACTTCGCACAAGGCGGAGTTTACGGCTCGGCTATCTGCAGATTTGCAGACGCCACCCAAGCTGAGCTTACCCGAAATCTCCGCTCGAGGCTAGCAACGTTGCGCAGCTAACAACAAAAAGGCCGCGAAAAGCGGCGCAGCCGCGCAGACGCAACGCCGCACGGCGCCAGATCTTCAGCGCTCGATGAGCGGAGGCTTCCCCGACGCGGTATCGACCGGCTCGATCTGGCGGATGTCGGCGCCCAGGCTGGCGAGAGTAGCGGCGAAGCCGGGGAATGAGGTGGCGATGTCGTGGCTGGGGATCAGAGTCTCTTCCTCGGCGCACAGGCCCAGTATGGCACCCGCCATGGCGATGCGGTGATCATGGTCGGGTTTGACCTCGCCACCCTTGGGCGGCTGACCCGCGCTGCCGACTAGACTGAAGCCGTCGGGGCTTTCTTCGACCTCGACGCCGGCGCGGCGAAGCTCGCGCGCCATGCACGCGATGCGGTCTGACTCCTTGATGCGCAGCTCGCCCAGATCCGAGAATTGCGAGCGCCCCTCGGCCATCGCGCAGGCCACAGCCAGGACCGGTATCTCGTCAATCGAACGCAGGGCGAGCTCACCCGCTATGGTGGTGGCGCGCAAGCCGCGCGCCGAGCGCACCCGCACGGTGCCGATAGGCTCCCCCATCGCTTGCCCGGTCACCGCGACCTCGGTGTCGGCCGCCATGGCGCGCAGCACGTCCAGCACCCCGGTACGGGTCGGGTTGAGGCCTACCTGCTGCACGGTAACGTCGCTACCCGGGATCAGGGCGGCGGCGACCAGAACAAATGCGGCCGAGGAGAGGTCGCCCGGCACTTCTACCGGCATGGCCACAAGCTCGCCGTTCCAGCCCGTCGGGTCCACCTCGATCACGTTCCGCTCTAGCGCCCGGATGGGAGCGCCGAGAAAACCCAGCATGCGCTCGGTGTGGTCGCGCGAGAGCGCGGGCTCGACGATGCGGGTCTTGCCCTGCGCTTGCAGACCGGCCAGCACCAGCGCACTCTTGAGCTGCGCGCTGGCCACTGGTAAGGCGTACTCGATGCCCTTGAGCTTGCCACCGTGGATCACCAGCGGCGGCAACAGCCGGTCAGGCGCGCCCGCAGGGCATTGGCCCTCGATCTGAGCGCCCATCGAGCGCAGGGGTTTGGCGACCCGGCCCATTGGGCGTCGCGACAGCGAGGCATCACCGTGCAGCGTGCTCGGGAAGGGGCGACCCGCCAGCAGGCCGCACAACATGCGCATAGTAGTGCCGGAGTTGCCGCAATCGAGCGACCCGGCCGCTCGAGCGAGCCCGGCGAAGCCCACGCCCTGCACGGTAGCCGTAGCCCCCGTGACCTGCACCGGGACCCCCAGGGCACGCAGGGCGGTCGCCGTCGACGCGTTGTCACCACCCAACCCCAGCCCGCGGATCTCCACCGTGCCTCGGCAGAGCGCCCCGAAGAGCAGGGCCCGATGCGAGATAGACTTGTCGCCCGGCACGCGGCACACGCCGCGCAGAGCCAGGCTGCGGCGCACGCACAGCATCGGGCATGCGCTCCCGTGACTCGCTTCACTCGCTTGACCCGCGCTCAAGGACCGCGCCGCCCCTTCTCGTCACCGTGAGGGGCGGGATCTTGGGGACGCTTCATCTTCGCCAGCATATCCGCGACCAGAGCCATGCGCTCGGCTATCTCCTGCCTGTCCTCCTGGGAGACGTGGAGGCTGGCGCGTACCTCGCTCTCTTGCGGAGCAAAGCGCAACGATTCCATCACCCGGGTGAGCCCGAAGGCGGCCACGATCGGTCGCGCGCGTGCGTCGCGCATCCTTTCGCCCAGTCGCCCGGCCAAATCGCGCGCCTCGAGCTCGCTGCGGACCACACCAATGGCATGGGCGTCAAGGTCAGCCGCAAGATCGATACGGGCACCGACCGCCTCGAGGGTCCCGCCCTCGCCCATCTCGCGCATGAGCTCCTCCCGCGTTGCTGGCTGCAGGCGCACATACAAGGCGGCTACCGGCGGGGCCGGTCGTCCCCGGCCAAGCTCGCCGCGCAGATGCCTGAGCCAGGACTCCGCCTCCACCCCGGGGGCGCTGCCGACATTGCAGTCGATAGCGGCGCGCACCGCCAGGTCAAAGCCCGAGAGCACGGCTTGACTGGCCACGAATGCCAGGGCCTCGTCACCCCGCTCCAGCAGCTCGGCGCCCCGATAAGTCGAGAAACGTACCGGGCCGCCACGCTCGAAGCCGCTGCGTATAGCCTGCCGGTCGACCCTGCCTTGCCCGACCAGGACACTGGCATCTTCCCGGAGCAGAGGCAACTTGGCGAAGATCACACGATCCATGCCGCGCATCTCGGCCAGCCGGTCTCCGCCCTCGCCCAGCGCCTTGGCGAAGCTTGCGCGCGTCCACGCCGACTCACGCAACTTGGCCAGATCGGCAAAGAGGACCAGATCGGCCTCGGCTGGCACCATCCCCCACAAATCGCCCATCTGATCTGGGACGGTCGGCACAGGCGTCGGAGGAGGTACTGCCACCGTCGCCTCCGCACAACCGCCAGCGAGCGCAGCCCATAGCGCCATCCTGAGCAGTCCGCCCCTCTCGGCTGCTCTCATGGCTTGACCAACCGCAGGCGAGCGCTTTGCCCTTCGGTCAAGAGACGCTCCAGCTCGGCGCCATCAGACTGTCCGATAGCCAGCCGGATGGCTCGCACCTTGGCTTCCAGCGCTGCGATGAGCGGCAAGAGATCATGGGCGTTGCCAAGCATGATATCGCGCCACACCGACGGGCTCGAAGCTGCAATTCTGGTGGTGTCGCGCAGACTGGTAGTGGGGCAGCCGTCGCTCGGCCCACCCTCGAGCAAGGGCAGCGAAGGCGCCAGAGCCGCGGCCAAGGCAAAGGCCGCCACGTGGGGCAGATGGCTCTGCCCTGCCATCAACCGGTCGTGAGCCTCGGCCGCGACGGCGACCACGGCGCAGCCGATACCGGCCCAGAAAGCACGCGCGACGGCCACCGCCGACGCCGCCACATCGCTCGTGGGACAGACGAAGCAGACCCGACCGGAAAAGATGCCAGGGTCGGCGTGCTCGACACCGGAGAACTCAGCCCCGGCCAGGGGGTGGCAACCCACGAATTGACCCTTGGGCAGGGCGGTCCGGGCGGCGGCGACCACGGCACTCTTCACGCTGCCTACGTCCATGACCGTCGCCGCGGACGGCAGTACTGTGCCGATAGCGCGCAGCAAGTCGGGCAGAGCGCCCACCGGAGCGGCCAGCAGCACCAAGCTCGCCTCGCTAACCGCGTCCGCCAGGGTGGCCGCGGACCTGTCTATGATTCCCCTCTGCCGCGCTGCCGCGAGCGCGGCGGTGGAAGGGTCGTAGCCGACCACGTGTTCCACCAACCCGGCCCGGCGGGCCGCCCAGGCCACCGAGCCGCCGATGTAGCCGACTCCGACAAGGGCGAGTCGGGGAAAGAGCAATGGGGTGGACACAGCCTCAGCAGAGTAGCAGGTTGAACGGCCTAAATCTCAGTCCAGGTAGAGGCGCTGCTCGCGGATGTAGTCGACCACCGAGCGCGGCACCAGATGCGCCACCGCTTGGCCACGCTTGATGCGCGCCCGCACTTCGGTCGAGCTGACCGCCGGCATGACCAGCCCGTCGCGCTGACCATAGCCGCTCCGCCCCACCACGATAACTGGCGTTTCGCGCCGCAGCTCGTTCGCGCCATACCACAGCGGCATCTCGGGCTCGATGTCAGCACCCACCACCAGACGAAACTCATGGTCAGGATGCTGTACACGCAGCGCCTTCAGCGTGATCAGGGTGCGACTCTCACCGCCCAGGCGGTCTTCGATATCGCTGACCCGTATCCGCTGCCCCAGCCCTGCCACCGCCAGCTCGCACATGCTCAGGCGGTGGTGAAACGGCGCCAGCGGCTTGTCGAAGGGGTGCCGCGAGCACGGAGTAAGCCAGAGCTGATCCACATCGGTGGTTTCCAAAACGTAAAGCGCCACGAGCTGATGTGCGACGTGCGGAGGATTGAAGCTTCCGCCAAATAGTGCCACCCGCATCGCCCTACCATAGCAACGACCTCGGCCAAGGTCCCCTAGTCTTTGAATCAGGGGTAGAGCAGGCAGCCGCGCCGCCGCTCACGGAAATCGTCCTCGGCCGCTTGCCAGGTGGCACGCAGATCGGCCAGCGGCCAACCCGCCTCGATACCGGTGCGGACGCTGTCGCCGCCGGTAAGCAAATCGATGGCCGGACGATCGACAACGAATTCGTAGGGCTCGCTGCGCCAGGCAAATGCCTCGCCCGCCAGAGCGCGCAAGGCGCGCACCACCGCCACTCCGGTCAGGTAGGGGCGGAAGCTCACTCGGTTGGTGACGTGGACCTGCACCCCTCCGCACACGTGACCCTGGAATTTGTGAAAAGTCGGCCGGAAAGAAAGCGGTCGGAAGGCAACGCCGGGTAGTCGCTCGCGGGCCAAGCTTTCGGCCAGCCGGTACCCGTCGATGAAAGGCGCGCCGCAGATTTCGAAGGGCCGGGTAGTACCCCGGCCCTCCGAAACATTGGTGCCCTCGACCAGACACATGCCCGGGTATACCAAAGCCGTGTCGGGTGTCGGCATATTGGGCGAGGGCAAGATCCACGGCAACCCGGTGGCGCCATAGCCGTCGCCACGCTGCCAGCCACCCATTGCCACCACCTCCAGCTGGCAATCGAGCGGGAGCTGGAAACGCGCTCCGCCCCAAGGCATGCCCTGGCACACCAGGCGGGCAATCTCACCGAGGGTGAGCCCGTGCCTGACGGCGATCGCACCCAGCCCCACGAACGATTCGAAGCCATCCTCGACATAGCCGCCTTCGATCGCCTCGCCCCCAACGGGGTTGGGGCGATCCAGGACCATGACCGCGGTGCCTGCCCTCGCGGCTGCCTGTAGGCATAGCGCCATGGTCCAGACAAAGGTGTAGTAGCGACTGCCCACGTCCTGCAAATCCACCACCAGCACATCTACGTCGGCCATCGCCTCGGACGGCGGCGCAAGTGACGCGGCGGAGTCGCCATAGAGGCTGGTCACGGGCACGCCACTGCGCGGGTCGCACGTCGAAGCGATGCCTATCATGTCTTGGGCTTCGCCGCGAATGCCGTGCTCGGGGCCAAAGAGGCGCGTCAGGCGAATGCCTGCCCGCGCCAGAGCATCGACTATGTGGTCGAGGCGGGCGTCCACGCTGGCCGGATGGCAAAGGACCGCCACGCGCCGTCCGCGCAGCTGGGCCAGGCGCTCGCCACCCAGTAGCACGTCGAGGCCAGTCCGGACCATCAGCCGCCCCGAGGCCGGGTGGTGCTACGCCACTTGCACCGGCCGGAAGACCACCCGGTCTCCCTGGCTGGCGAGCAGAAAGCGCACGGTCTTGCAGTCCCACTTCTCCCGCAGACCGGCCTCGCTCAGACTCAGCTTGGCCATGAAGGCCAGCACGCTGATGCCTTCGACCGGCTGGCCCAAGGCCTTGAGCGCGGCCACGTACTCCGCGTAAAGGCGCGGGTAGTAGGCGGCCTCGCCCTCATCGGCCAGCGCCGCGACCGTGGCCGCGGGCGCGGCGGCATCGCTGTCATCGATCTCCATCGCCTCTGCCTTCCAGACTTTACGGCCACCCTCTTCCTCGTCCTCCACCACCTCGTCGCTCGGCTCTTCCCGGCCTAGTAGGCGGGCCAACATGACGTTCAAGCTGTTGGACAAGCCCTCGAAATCCTGTCCGACCGGTTTGAAGGTGTAATCGATGTTGCCATTGATGACCTCCGCCACTCCCAGCTCGATCTGGTCGAGCGGCGCCAGGAATCGCCGGGCGGTCAGCACCGCGGCCACCACGGTTATGAAGATAGCCAAAAGCCCCAGCCCTAGCACCTTCTGGCCCGCCAGGTGGACGTCGGCCATGCCCTCGGAGAGCGAGGCCAAGACCACGAAGCCGCTGGTCTTGTCGGCGAAGTTGCCCGGCATGGGCGCGACCACGGCGGCAAAGGGATGCCCATCGATTTCCCAGATCTTCGTGCCAGTGGGTGCCCCCCCTTGCAGTACCTGCTCGGCGATCCTATCCCCGGAGAACAACAGATTGGACAGGGCCTGGGTCTTGGACACGTCTTCCCTCGACTTATCGGTGCTCGAGACGAAGCTCGATGCGTAAACCTTGCCGCCGTGGAAAAAGCCCACCTCCGCGTCGAGCAAGCCGCGCGCGGCCTGCGCGGTAGTCGCGCTGACCACCCAGCCGAGCAGCAAGGCTCCGGCAACGCTGTTGTCCGGCTTGTTGATTGGCGCCAGGGCAACCTCGTATACCCGGCTCTGCCATGTCCACACGTCCTTGACCGCCTTGCCTGCAAGCGCTTGTGCTACCGCCGGGTAGGTGGCGCGCAAGTCGAGCCCAACGTCGGCGTTGGCGTTGAGATTGCGCGCGATGATCCTGCCGCTCGCGTCCAGGATGGCAACGATGTCCGCCTTGTGCAGCTCGGCGCGGAGCTGCTCGTTCTGCGCCTCGCAGATCTCGAAAGCGGCTTGCTGGCGCTCGGCGGGCGCGCTGCGATCAAACACGGCCAGAGGGCTGCCCAGATTCGGCCGGGGCGGGACGGGCAACTTCTGGTTCGCATGGAGCGCGGCCAAATTCACCAGCTTGAGACCGTCGAGCTGACTCACGTCACTATAGATGCGCTGGGCGCGGGACACCCTGGCTTCCACGCCATCCTGGCTGGCCTGCCTTAGCGCGGTGGTGGTTCCCACGTAGAACACGCCGGTCAGCGCGGCCATGACAATCGCGGCGATGAGACCGATCTTTATTCGGTGCATGGTATTCCTCGCACTGATGGTGGATGAAAGCGACACGCGCCATGGCCAGCAGAGCACGTCTCGCGGCAGGAATTATCAGGATCGGGCGGCGGCACGTCAAGCGACCTCGCAAGGTGCGCAAACGCAGAGAGAGAACAAGCTGCCAAGCCCGGGGGCGCGTTTCTTGGCGCCTTGGTTGGCTTGGTTTCCTGTTGGTTCGCTCTTGGCTTTCTCTCGATCTCTCGATTTTCTCGACTTTCTCTAGGTTTTCTTGGCCCTGCTCGGCTCACGGGGTTTTCTTGACAGGAGGAGGCTCCCGTCCTACATGTAGGAGTATGTATACAGCAAACCGCAAGTCACCTCAGCAGGCCAACCAAGACCGTCGCACCGATCCCCGGAAGGAAATCGACGTGCTCATGAACCGGTTCCTGGATGGCCACCCTTACCTCAGTCGGGCGAGCGACATCAGCCGAACCGGCATGCGCGTCCACCCCATCAGCATGGCCGGCTCGACCAGCCGATTCATCGGCCTGCAATTCCAGCTTCCCGGATCGTCAGACGTGCTCACCGCTTCGGGCGAAGTCGTCTCGTCAGCTTCCGAGGACGGCACCGTGGGGATTCGCTTTACCCGTATGCCCGCAATTTCGCGCGAGTGCATCGGGCGCTACCTGGCCGGATCCTAACGCGATCCTCAGCTCAACCGCGTGGCACACTCCCGTGCGATCCGGGCACATTCCCCGGCCCGGCGGTATGTTCCCGTGCCCATCGCCACATTCCCCGGCTCGGCGGTACGCTCTTGTGCCCATCGCCCGCTGCATTTCCGTGCGCTGGAGCGGGTGAACGTCGGACCATCTAACTCCAGGCGAAAGCTATCCCGCATGGCTCGCCGGACATGCTAGAACTCTGGCCGATCTCATCTAACCTTGGCTGGTAGTGGTCGCCAGGCATTTTCGCGTGGTTGCCAGGTATATTCGCGCAAAATTGACTTCGGCACTTGACAGGGACGCCCCCTCCTCGCTCATATCTTCACACTCTTGCTCATATCCCGGCGGGGAACCCGGGAAGAGTAACGACCCCTCACGCACGGAGATATCGCCTTGGATCAACCGAAGAATTCTGGTCCTGGAAGAGACATCGCTGACCTGAAGGCCCGCCTGGGCTTGGCGCGTAGCCCGGCACCCGGTGCAAGAGCGACGATGCCATCGCCTCCTGCGGTTCCGTCGTCCGGGCCGGCCAAGCCGGCGATGCCCATGGTTCCACCCCCGAGCGGAGCCCCCGGCGCGCCAGCAGCGATCCCGAGCCCGCTCGGTGCCGCGATCGGCGCCCCGGCCCCCGCTGCCCGCGCCGCTGTATTCGACGACCCCTTCGCGGCCATGCGTCCGCCCGAGGGCAAGCACTTCGATCTCCGGGAGAACGACGACGGCAGGCCGCCGGTAAGTGTTGCCCAGCGTGGCGGCATGGCCGGACGCGTAATCCTGCTTATCGCCGTCGCGGTAGCGGCAGCCGTGGGTTTTGGCTTTGGCGCCTCCGCGGTGGGGCGGCGCATGTACAACGCGGCCAACTTCGGCGCAAAGCGCGTGAAGGCCGAGCTTGATGACATGCAGAAGACGGTGACTCAGATAGGCAGCGCGGTGGCGATGAGCCAGCAACGGCTGGCCAGGGACAAGAAGGATGCTCTCTCCTACGATCCAGCCCTGATCGCGGAGCTAGAGATGGTGAAGCTGGACCCGCGGCCCGACACCTCGCGCATCTTCAAGGTCAACTACTACCTGCTCGAAGACCTCGCGGTTGACCGCCTGATGAATTACTACTACGACACCATCAATCTTTACGGCGAGGTCGAACGCCACATCAAGCGCACCAAGGCCGACAAAGCCTCGCTCGAGGCGTTCGCCGCGAAGGCGGCCGAGAAGGGCACGGCAGAGGTGGACAAACCCGCCGTCAACTACGGCGTGGTCTTCTCGACCAGCGGAAAGCTCGCCATAGCCAATCTGGTGGAGATGGGCAAGCCCGTCTGCAAGGGTGGCGGCGACGGGTGCAACGCTGCGGACTACGAGGGCTTCCAGATTCGCGCCAATACCGGGGCGCAGTGGAGCTCGCGCAAGATCGGTCCCAAGCCCGAGGGCGACAAGGTCGTTCCCATCGAGCGCACCCCGCTCTTCGATGCCGTCATGAGCGGTTCCCCCGAGCAGGTGCGCATGGAACAGTACAAGCAGCGCTACAACAACATCCGCCAAATCCTGGCTCGCCTGGCTTCGACCCGCAAGGAGCTGGGGGACGCCATAGACAAGGCGGCCGCGCGACCCGACCTGTTCACGTTGTAAGGGGATAGTCGCCGGGCGCGACGGCGTTGGGTCCGTCTTGCCCGGCTGGCCCGGCTACATCAGGCCAACCGCTGCCAGATCGTCCTCGGACATGCCGAAGAAGTGTCCAGTCTCGTGTAAGAGGGTTATGCGGATCTGCTCGCGCAGATCGTCGGCATCTATGGCCATGCGCTCGAGGTTCTTACGGAAGAGCAAGATTTGGGTGAGCTGCGGCGCGCCGCCCATGGTTGAGCCCTCGGCGTAGGACCGCCCGGCGAAGAGGCCGAGCAGCCTCGGGTCAAGCCCCTGCTCCACCTCGCTCTGGGCCGGCAGGTCGACCACGATGATCGGCACGTTCTCGATCAGCTTGCGCGCGCGTTCCGGCAGCTCCGCGAGGGCTTGCTCTGCCACTTCGGCCATCTCATGCTCGCCGAGGTGCGGCGCCTGTAGCGGTATTGCCGCATCGAGGGCCAGGACACGCAGCCAGGCTTCGCGCTTGGCCGCATCATCGCCGCGCGCCTCGGCCGCCAGCCCGAGGCCGTACCAGGCCTCTTCATTGCCCTGCTCATCGTCGACGATGGCCCGGAAGCGCCGGGCTGCCTCTTCCTGGGCATCGGCCTCCAGGAACAGGTAGGCCAGATCAAGAGAGGTTTCGCTGGGCAATTTGACCTCGCCCGAGGGCGGCAGCTCCGCGAGCGTGGTGCGGGCGGCTCTGTTCTTGCCAAGCTGGATCTCCAGCCCCGCCTTGAGCACGACCGCGTCGATTAGCTCATCCTCCTCCTCCGCACGCTCGAGCGCTTCGCCGGCATGCGCCAGGGCATCGACCGGGCGATCCAAATCCTGCGCGAGGATCTCGGCCAGCCACAGCTCGGGCGCGCTCCAGTCGCCCGCTATCTCGGTTGCCTGCTCAAGCAGCCCCAGCGCATGGTCGAATTCTCCCAGGCCGCGGTGAGCGGCGGCCAGCAGGAGAAGCGCCTCGGGATTCTCCGGATCGTCGCGCAAGTCGGCTTCTGCTATTGCCTTCGCCTTTTCGAACTGTCCGTCCTCGCAGCTACGCCAGCCGTTGTCGAGATTGTCCTCGCTCGTACTCACGCGCATTTGCTCCGCGCGGCTGCCACAGCTTCGTCTATGATTTTGCCATGCTCGCGTGGGTTCGCCCAACGCGCACGCCCCTCGGCGGGCAGGAGGTGGATGGGATCGAAATAGCAGAAGTAGTCGCCGGGATGGACCACCGGTGACACGAAGACGCTGACGCCCGTGACCCGATCGTAGTGCTCGTAGGAATGCACGTCGCGCTTGCCCCCTCCGGGTGTATCCACCACCACGGTCGGAGTGTTGAATCCGCCCACCAGCCCACGCATGTGCTTCTCGATGTGGGCCCCGGTTGCCACCGTGGTACGCAGGTCCTCGACGCCCTTGACCATGTCGTGCACGTATACGTAGTACGGGTGAACGTTGATGTAGGACAGGCGCTTGACCAAAGTCCCCATGGTAGCAACCGAGTCGTTAACGCCTCGCATTAGCACTGTCTGATTGCGCACCATGATGCCGCGCTCCTGCATCCGCCTGGCCGCCGCCTGCGTGATCCAGGTGATCTCGCTAGGATGGTTGAAATGGGTGTGGATCATGACATCGACGTGCTGGGCCCGCCCTCGCTCGACCACGCGAGTGACGGCGTCGAACCAGGCATGGTCGGACAGGATCTTCTGCGGCATGACCGCCGGCCCCTTGGTGGCGAAACGAATCCTGCGCACATGCGCGATCGAGAGGAACGCGTCGCCTAGCAAGGCAATCTGGTCAGCGCGCAACTGCGAGGCATCGCCACCCGAGATCAGAACGTCTTCTATCTCGGGCCGCGAGCCCACGTAGTCGATGGCCGCGCGCCACCTTTCGCTGTCGACACTGAACTGAAGCTTGTGCACCTCCTCCGTGTCCAGACCCACCGCGTAGCTGCGAGTGCAGAATCGGCAGTAAACCGGACAGGTGGCGATGGGCAGGAACAAAACCTTGTCGGGATAGCGATGGGACAGCCCAGGCACCGGCATGTCATGGCGCTCGTGCAGCGGATCGAGATCGACCTTGGGATGGTCGGGCAGCCGGCGCGAGAGCAAGGGAATAAACTGAATCCGGATGGGATCGTCGTAGGGGTTGCTCCAGTCGATGAGCGAGAGCAGGTACGGCGACACGCGCACGGGCATGGGCGCGTGGTGAAAGCCATTCTCGGCGTCGCTGATGAAAGCGGGTGAGACCAGCCCCTCGAGGGCCGCGAGCAGCTTGGGTATGTTGGTGATCGAATGCTTGGCCTGCCAGTGATGGTCTAGGAATTCAGCTTCCGTCACCCCGGCGTAGGCGTGCAGCCGCTGCCAGAACGGCCCGCTCCTGAGCTCTCGGTGCGCGAGAGCTTCGGGCGCCACCTTGGGCTTGTGGGCCGGCGCAAGAATGGGCGCGTGAGATTGCCCCGGCGGGGGCTGCTCGGTTGCGGCGTTCATTGTTCCCGTTTGAGACTGCGCGGGTGGAGGCTCGGCTGCGGCGTTCGTTGATCCATCTGGCATGGCTCGCTCCTCTTATCTGGCACAATAACGAAACCCTGTCGCAACAAAATTTCGCCCCGGGGTGCCATTGTTAGCGGCGCGCCGGGGAAACGGGCGGAACGGCGCTGGCACCATCTTCGGGCCAAGCGTGCCTGGGATAACGGCGGCAAAGCTCCTGGCGGATGGCGGGATAGTGCCTTTGCCAGAAGCCGGCCAAGTCGCTCGTGACCTGTACCGCGCGGCGGTTGGGCGCCAGCAGGTGCATGGTCAGAGGTAGGCGACCGCGGCAAATGGCCGGCCCCGCCTTCATGCCAAAGAAGTCCTGCAAGCGCGCTTCGATCCAAGGATGACGGTCCGGCTGATAATTCACCGCTACCTGGCGCCGGCCGAGCGCAATGTGGTCAGGGGTGTCGCCGCGCAGACGAGCAAGCACGGCCTGGCCAAGGCCACTCTGCAAACGCTCCCCGATTGGAACGATGCGCAGCTCAGCCAGGCTGGTGATCCCGGCGCAAGCCGCGATCAAGGTTGCGCGCACCCACTCGGGGTCGAAGGCAGGCACGGCCAGCTCGGGGAAGACCGTCCGCAAAATATCAAGCTTTACTTTAAGAGTTGTCAGCAAAGCTGCCGAGTTGGCTGGCTCAGTCTCGGTCGCAAGAGCGACCTCGGCCAAGCACCGGCTGGCCTGAGTCGACGGGGGAGCCGGACGTCGACTCTCCAGCAGGACCACCGCGCCGTAGCTCAGGCGACTGACCAGCTCGACTCGCTCTTCCAATCCGTTCCACAGCATCTCCTCCACCTCGTCGAGACCTTCCGGCACCTGGTCGAGCAGCCAGTCCGGCTCGATAGCCACCGCCAGCCTCGCCTGCCTGGCGGACCCGCCTGGCCGGCCGCTCGGGCCGCCTCGTTCCTCGACGTCGACTGCCACCAGCAGCTCCCCGGCCGGCAGGGCCGGGGTTTCCACCGCACCGCCCGTCACCAGGACAGCCTGACCGGCGTCCCGACCGCGGCGCTTCATTACCCGATCGGGAAAAGCGGCCAAGGTCGCCCGGGCCAGCGCGGCATCCACTGCCTCGGGCGAGGCCGGCGGCCTGGCCGCCTGGCTCTTGCCCTCTCGGGCCAAGCCAGCGGCGTATTGGCGCCGAGCGCGCTCGACCGCGCTGACGGCCGCGCCATCCAGACCCAGCCCGCGCACTTGGCCAGCCGCAAACCGCGCGCTTCGGGCCTGCTCGAAGCGGTCGAGACGCTCGAGCAGATCACCCCCTTCGGCGGCCAGGGCGTGCCGCTGGGGATGGTCGAAGCGGGCGCGCGCGCTCTGGCTGATATCGCCTTCCGATATGATCCCGGCCAGCGCCGCCGCCGCCTCCCCCACCCCACGCCGCTGGCCTTCCACCAACAAGCGGGCCAGGCGGGGATGGGCTGGGAAGCGCAGCATCTCTCGCCCGATCGTGGTCAAGCGACCAGAGTTATCGAGCGCGCCCAGCTTGCGCAAGAGGTCGTCTGCCGCCGCCAGCGCCGCAGCGGGCGGCGGCTCGAACCAAGCGAACTGGTCGGCGTTCGCCACCCCTAGCGCGGCCAGGGTCAGGAGCGCCTCGGACAGGTCGAGGCGCCCGATCTCGGGCACGTCGAAGGGACGACGCCCATCGAAGTCCTGACGGCTGTACAAGCGAACCACTTGCCCCGGGCAGGTTCGCCCCGCGCGACCCGCGCGCTGGATGGCAGAGGCCTGGCTGATCTTGCCCACGGCTACCCTGGGTAGACCGCTCCACGGCGAGTGCGAGGCCAAACGCGCCAGGCCTGAATCCACGACGGCCACCACCCCATCGATCGTCAGCGAGGTTTCGGCTACGTTGGTCGACAGGATGACCTTGCGCCGGGAACAGCGACTCACCGCCCGCCTCTGCTCCGCGGGCCCCAAGTCCCCGTGCAAGGGCAACACCACGGCGCCATTTTGTAGAGCCCACGGTCCCAGAATCTCGCCCGCGCGGCGAATCTCACCCGCACCGGGCAAGAAGACCAGGACGTCGCCCGGACAGCCGTTCTGGTAGAGGCGCCTCACCGCAGTCGCTACTCGGCTCGCCAGCATGCGGTCGTCATCATCGTCGCCATATTCCACCGCCACGGAAAAGGCACGCCCTTCGCTGCGAATGCTCGGGCAGCCACCGAGAAACTCGCGCACCGGCCCGCTTTCCAAGGTAGCGGACATGACGACGATGCGCAGATCAGGCCGCTCGCGCCGCTGCAGCCTAGCCAGCCAGGCCAGGGCCAGATCGCTCGACAGATGTCGCTCGTGAAACTCGTCCAGGATCACCACCGAGGTGCCACGCAGCAGGGGATCGCCCAGCAGCCGGCGCAACAGGATGCCCTCGGTCATGAAACGGAGGCGGGTGCTCGGCCCAGCCGTGTTCTCGAAGCGGACGGTGTAGCCCACCCGCTGTCCGACCTGCTCGTGCAGCTCTTCGGCCACTCGTACGGCGGCCATGGTCGCCGGCAGGCGACGAGGCTCGAGCACGATGATGTCACCCTGGGCGAAGGGCTGGTCCAGCAGCGCGGGCGGCACCCGTGTGGTCTTGCCCGCGCCTGGGGGCGCCTCGATGACCAGGCTCGACGACGAGGCCAGCACCCCTGCCAGCTCAGGCAAGAGCGAGTCGATGGGCAGCTCGGGGCTGGCCGGCATCAAGCCCGAGCCCGCCCGAGCTCATCCCATGTCCACCGCGGGTGCATCCACTGCATCAGCCGCATCGACCTCAGGCGCGTCAGGCACGTGAAGCACATCAAGGAAAGGCTTGCGCTCCCTGCCCACGGGCCAGATCGAAGTCGAAGTAGCCGCTCATCGTCCCACCGATTCTCGAATCGAGTGAGGGATTGCTGGGATCCTCGAGCGGCTGGTTGGTCTCGGCCGCGGTGACCACGCCGTCATCGATGAGGGTCAGTTGGAACGCGCTGGCGTAAATCCGATCGCCGAACACCATCGAAAACTTGCCGTCGACGGGATCCCGGGCGGTGGGCGCCTTGTCCCACTGCGATGCACTGCCGAATTCCTGGAACTCGACCCACGAGCTCCAAGACCCGTCTGTTACCACGGGAGGGGTCGCCGTGACGTAGGACGGCGGCACCGGGGCCGCGATAGCGTCAGCCACCAGGTTGGCGCGCAGCTCATCGGTAGGCCCTGCCCCAGAGCAGGTGCCGTTGGGCGTAAGAGCAGAGCGGACGTTGCTATCCCACTGCAGGCGGAAGCGGCCGGGGCCGTTCGGAGAGGCGACGTAGCAGTCGGTCGGGTCCCAATCCCCCACCCCGGTCGCAGAATCGATGCGTCCACGCACGCAACGGGCCACCTCGTATGAGCTAAGCACGTCGAAGGTGAGCACGTCGATGAGGTCGATCTCATTGCCCGAGCTCTGCAGGCGAATGATCAGACGATTGCTCATAATTCCCGTGCCCGAGCCGTATTCGCGCAGGTCATCGATCGGCTCACCCGTAAAAAATGTCGGTCCCAGGTTATAGGGGGCCGGCGTTTGCCAGGTGCCGGGTATGCCATCCGCGCTGTAGTCACCGTTTCCGGTTGACCAGCAGCCCAGAGCATAGATGGCACCCTTGGCCGACCCCACCCCTTTGCCGACCGAACAGCCAGCGAGCGCTGGCGCCACCAGACCGAGAATGATGAGGACGAGCATAGCGGGCTTCATGACAACCTCACTAATCGCAGATGAGACCCTGCCCTGGCCAGGGTCAGGTGGGCCGCGGACCCATTCCGGACAGCGATCTCCATGCGACCGCTGCTGCCGGCATAAAGGACCATCGCCCCGGACGCGACGGCGGAGAAAGTGAGGCCGGCCGCGAGGGCGAAAACCTGTCCGTCGCACTCCAATCGCCAATGACCAGTGACCGGGACCGATGCCAAGCTCGTGATCAGGTTGCCAAAGTGATCGACACGCAGAATCTCGCCCGTGCAGTCGTCGGTCAGCGGCGAGGGGGGCAACGCCACCTCGATCATGTCGTCCTTCGCCGGGCCACTTTCCTCCACGGCACTGCCCGCGGCAAGTCGGCCGGCCGTGACCGCGAAGATGTCACGACCATGAAAGGTCGGGCTCACCTCGGCGCTACGAAGATGCTCCCCGGCGATGCGAAACACCCGTCGCGGCAGTGGCGCGGCAAGCGAGAGCACACCGTTGTCCGGACCAACGAAGAGCTGCCCGCCCGCTGCCACCACTATACCCGCCCGCTCGCTCCCCACCCCGGGGTCTACGACGGCAACATGGATGCAGCCAGCCGGGAAATACCGCGCTGCATCTGCCAGAACTAGCGCGCCGGCCCGGGTGTCCTGCGCCGGGATGTCGTGGCATATATCGACCAGCATCGTCCCCGGGGCCAGCGACAAGACCACGCCCTTCATCGCCCCCACGTACGCATCGGAGGAGCCGAAGTCCGTGGTTAAGGTCACGACCGCCATGAAGTTGCCCGGAGTTTACCCTACCCGTTGGTTCACCCCAAACCGCGCCTCGCGCCTGGCGCTTGACGGCCTCATCATGCGGCTCATCACTGTCGGGAACGCGCACGGTCAAGTTCTCCCGAGTTAGGCCGATGTCATCTACGCAACGGCCACGCCCCCCCATCGCAGGCTCTCGCGATGGCTCGCCTGGTCAGAGGTAGGTGGATCGCTATGACAAAGTCTGAACTAATCGAGCGAGTTGCCCAGATCACGAGTGTGCGCAAAGGTCAGATAGAGACAGTGGTAAACCTGACCTTCGAGGCGCTCACGCAGGCGCTGGATCGTGAAGAACGGATCGAAGTGCGCGGTCTGGGCAGCTTCGAGATCCGCCATTACGGTGCGTACAAGGGCCGCAACCCACGTACCGGCCAGTCGGTCGCGGTCAAGCCCAAACGTCTGCCCTTCTTCAAACCGGGCAAGGAGCTCAAAGACCTCATCAACTCGAGCGTCAAGCGCACCCAGGACGTCCCAGCCTTCTTGCCGGCGGAGCCGAGCCGCCCCACCCCGATGCCCAAGGCGCACTCCGCCCTGAGACGGACGCGGGGAGCCAGGTAATCTAGCCCCTCCGTCGATCGACATCGGCTACCATGAGCGGGAGGATTCCCGCCCATGACCGCAAAGCCGACCGAAGCCGCCCGCCTGACCGACTCCGCGCCGCCAGCCCCGCCACCCGTGCTCGGGCATTCATCGTCGGACCTGCGGCGGATGTACCTGCTCATCGCGGTCGGCCTGTTCGTCGTCAGCCTCGGTCAACCCGGAGTCATCGGCCAGCTTCCCTTCCTCTTCCTGTTCAAGAACCAGTTTCACCTGAATGCAGCCGAGCAGGCCAACCTCTTCGCCATAGCCACCTTCGCCTGGTACATCAAGCCCCTGGCGGGCCTGGTCTGCGACGGCCTCCCCCTCTTCGGCACCCGGCGGCGCAGCTATCTCATCCTCTCGTCCACTCTGGCCAGCGTGATCTGGCTGCTCTTCGCCGTCGCTCCCAGGACCTATGGCTCGTTCTTCGGCCTGCTGGTGCTGCTCAATACCGCCATGGTCTTCGCCAGCACGACCATAGGCGGGATCCTCGTCGAAGCTGGGCAAGAGGGAGGAGCCACCGGACGCCTGGCCTCGGTGCGCTACGCCATCGACATGATCATCAGCGTGATCACGGGCCCATTGGGTGGCTGGCTGGCCGCACGCTCCTTTGGCTGGACGGCCGGCATCGGAGCCTGCCTTATGGCCACCCTGGTGCCGCTAACACCGGTCCTGGTCAAGGAAGACCGCGTCCGCCATGCCGAGCGGGCGGTCTGGTCGGTCGCGGGCGCCCAGCTGCGCCTGATCGCGCGCTCGCAGTCCATGTGGTGGGCGTCGGCCATGCTGTTCTTGGTTTTCGTGGCACCCGGCTTCGGCATCGCGCTCAGGTACTACCAGCAAGACACCCTCAATTTCAGCACCCAGCTCATCGGGCGACTGCAGGCGCTGGGTGGCGTGGCCGGCATAGTGGCCACCATCCTCTACGCCATGGCCTGCAAGAAGATTCCGCTCAAGGCACTGCTCCTGGGCGGCATTCTGCTCAACGCCGCGAGTAGCGTCCTCTACCTGTGGTACCGGACGCCAGGCAGCGCCATGGTGATCGACTCGGCCAACGGCTTTCTGGGCATCCTCGGCATCCTGCCCCTCTTCGATCTGGCGGCACGCGCGACCCCCAAAGGCAGCGAGAGCTTCGGTTATGCACTCTTGATGAGCGTGTACAACATCGCCGTTTTCGCGGTTTCCAACCCGGTTGGCTCGTGGCTCTACGAGCTCCAGCAGGTGGGCTGGCATCACAACTTGAGCCGCCTGGTCTGGCTCAATACCGGAACCTCACTCCTTGCGCTCGTCCTCCTGCCCCTGCTGCCCAAGGCGGCGTTCGTCAGCGCAAACCCGGCTTGACCATCCGGAGCAAGGCCCTCACTCCTCGCTCGGTTCCGGACCAGCCAGCGGTACCGCCTGCGCGGCTTCCTGCTCGAAGAAGGCGGCACTCTTGGCCTGGGCTAGCTCGAGCTCGAAATCGGGCGGCTTCCTGTCGCTCAACGTGGCGAAGAGCTCGTCGACCTCACGGCGCGATAGCCCCTTCGCCTCCATCTCGGCGCGCGAGATGGACCCGGGCACCGAGATCAAGCCGTCGGCTGACGGCCTGACCAGGCTGCGCAGGATGTCGAGCTCGACGCGCGACAGGCGTCCGCCGCCGAGGTCGTAATCGATCCACGCCTCGTAGGAGAGCGGGGCGATCCGCTTCAGCATGCCGGCCATCACCTCGCCATAGGCGCGAATCTCCCACTGGGCGTGGCTGTCTACCCGCAAGCTCAAGAAATGGAGGAAGTTGTGCAGGTCGATTTTCCAATACCACTGGGTGTAGGTGGAAAGCGGCAAGTCGATGCGCGCCAGCTCGCGCGCCACGTCGTTGTTGCACAGCCACTCGTAGTTGGCGACCGCACTGGCACGCGCGGCTTGCCAACGACGATAGGCCTCATCGCGCAACGCAGACTCAATCTCCCTACCTGAACGACCCTGGCTGTTCGCGGCGTCTTGCAGCTGCACCTGGTCTGGGGGCGGCCGGTAAAAGAGCATGGGCAGAAGGCTATAGCGCCCCGACATTTCGTTCAGACTCGCGGTGCGATGGCGAATCCACTGCCGGGCAACGAATATGGGCATCGAGCAGTGCAGCTTCAGCTCCACCATTTCGCTGGGACTGGTGTGCCCGTGCCGGCGCAAATAACGTATGAGCCCGCGGGTCTGACTCACCTTGCGCGTGCCATGGCCGTAACTTACCCGGGCCGCTCGCTCGATGTCGACGTCGCTGCCCATATAATCGATCAGGGCGACGAAGCCATGGTCGAGCACGGCAAAGTAGCGGCCCAGGAGCTCCTCTGCCCCCGGGCTAGTACTGCGCCGCGTTTGGCTAAGCTGCGCTTCGTCCGCCATGGCTAGTTGTCGCCGCCTCCGACTTCCAGGAAGGCGCCCATGCGGCGATACTTGTTGTAGCGCTGGTCCTTGAGCTCGCGCGGCGAGAGCAGGGCCAGCCGGGCCAGGTGTTTGCGGACGGCGGCAGCCAGGTTTTGCGCGGTCAGATCGAAATCGCGGTGAGCGCCGCCGGGCGCCTCGGGAATGATCTCGTCGATAACGCCGAGGCGTAAAATCTCGGGGGCGGTGATCTTCATCGCCGCCGCGGCTTCGGCCTTGCGGTCGTCGCTGCGAAAGAGGATGGAAGCGCACCCTTCCGGAGAGATCACGGAATATACGGCATTTTCAAGCATCATAACGCAGTTCGCAACTCCCAGCGCGAGAGCGCCCCCCGACCCGCCCTCACCGATGACCACGGAAATGATGGGGACGGGCAAGCTAGCCATGACCTCGAGACTCTTGGCCACTGCCTCGGCCTGACCGCGCTCTTCCGCGTCTATGCCGGGAAAGGCCCCGGGGGTATCGAGCAGGCACAGCACCGGCCGACCAAAACGACCGGCCAGATCCATGAGCCGCATCGACTTGCGATAGCCCTCGGGCTTGACCATGCCCAGATTGCGCTGCAGCTTCTCCTTGGTCTTGCGCCCCTTCTGCTGACCCAGGACCACGACGGGCTTGCCATCGAAAAAACCCAGGCCACCTACCAGCGCGGCATCGTCGGCAAAACGTCGATCGCCGTGCAACTCGCGAAAATCGGTGATGATACGAGCGATGTAGTCGAGGGTGTAAGGTCGCGCGGGATGGCGAGCCAGTTGCACCCTCTGCCACGGCGTCAGGTTGGAGAAGATGCGCTCCTGTAGCTCTGACGCGTGTTTCTCCAGCGCCTGCATCTCTCGGCTCAAATCGGTCAGGCCACGCCCCTTGAGCGCCCCTATCTTGCGCTGGAGCTCTACGATTGGTTTCTCGAAGTCGAGGACCGGAAGCTCAGGGAGCTTTTCCTTCTTCGCTGCCATGGTGGAAGTGGCGCATCCTCTTGCGCCCTGCCCCCATAGTCAATACTTAGCGGTGGCCACCGCCACCATGACCGCCTCCGCCGCCGCCGTGGAAGCCGCCTCCCCCAAAGCCACCCCCGCCATGGAAACCGCCTCCGCGGAAGCCACCCCCACCATGGAAGCTGCCGCCGCGGAAGCCGCCCCCACCACGGAAGCCGCCGCCGCGAAAGCCACCCCCGCCGTGAAAGCCGCCGCCGCGGAAGCCGCCCCCGTAGGCGCCGCGACCGCCTCCGCCGAAACCCCGGTAACCAAATCCACCCATCCCCGGTCCCCCGCCCCGGTAGCGGCCCCATCCCCATCCTCCGGCGTAGAGCCCGCGATACCATCCGAAATTCCAGGGTCCCCAGGCGCCGAAATATGGGTAAGCGCCCCAGCCCCACAGCCAGGGCGCCTCCAGCCAGAGCCAGCCGTAATCCGGGTAGTAGAGATATGCGTAGGGATTGTCGTCATCCGCCGTCCCCTCGTCGACATACTGGTCGCCGTAGGGCATGAAGACCCACCCGTACTGGGCGGTGTATACCCACTGCCCGTTGGCACTGCCCGCGGCCGAAGAGCCTGGACTTTCTGCTTCCTCTTCCGTCCCGGGCTGGGGTGGCGCGGGAGGATGGGGTGGCGGAGCTGGAGGTTTAGCCGCCGGTTGGGGGGACGGCGGCTCAACCGGCGCCGGCGTAACCTCGCCCTGCCCCGTGCCAGGGGCGGCCGCAGTGCCAGCCGCACCAGTCGTGCTAGGAGCGCCCGTCGCACCAGAAGCCACGGCCGGGTCGAAGGCGCCGGCCGCGCCAGAAGCGCTGGCGTCGGGAGCGCTGGCCCCGGGGAAAGCGCCAGCTGGCTCCGATGGCTGGGCTTCGGCAAGCCGCGGCCAGCTTAGGCCTAGCGCCCAAGGTAGGGAGGCGCAGGTCAGCATCAAAGAGAGCCTGTTCATAATTCACCTCAAGACCATCATCCCCTTCCTATTCAAATCGCGTGCCCGGATTGCGAGGTATCAGAATTGCGACGCACGCACCAAGTACCGCGAAGCGCTGCTCAGCAACGCGATTATTACACGCGCTATCCAGAACTCCTTTCAATTGTTGACTTTCGCCTAACCTGCGCTTACTCTTTCCGGGTGATTTCCTCACAGGCTAATTCAACGCGCTATTCTCGGTGTGTGTTCATTCGGAGCTTTTTCTACGCGCCAACCCTTATCCCGAGGAATCGACCATGGCTCTCGACAACGAACTCGTAGTCAACCTCCTCACATACATCGAGCAGGTCGAGAAACTCAAGATCAAACCCGCATTCTCCGTGCCCACTGAGTATTTCGCCGCCCACCAGCACGAGCTGAAAGGCCTCCCGGAGATCCGGTTCAACGTCCAGGCGGAAGGTGAGGACGTGTGGCTCTGTATTCCGCGACTCAAAGAGATTCCAGCCCCCGAGCCCGATGAGAAACTCGCCCCTTGGATCACCATCCACAAGACGCCGGCAAAAGCGCCGGAACTGAAGCCCTCTATTGAGACGCCCGCGAGCTCGGAAACTCCTGGTCAGCAGAGGGCGCGAGCCGAAATCCACGAACTCTTCGATTGGTACGTCGAGAACCAGTGGACACCTTGGGCGGCAGCGGAACTGCCCCGCCGCAAGACGATCCACCGCTATAACCAGGTCTTCGCCATCCAGCAGGCGATCGCAA
This sequence comes from uncultured delta proteobacterium, assembly GCA_963849735.1. Classification (GTDB taxonomy): domain Bacteria; phylum Myxococcota_A; class Polyangia; order Fen-1088; family Fen-1088; genus Fen-1118. Next base: position 277 of record CAWKJE010000072.1, on the reverse strand, counting down.
GCGATGGCGCCGACACACCCCTCGAATTGGTCTGGGGCATCGGCCTGGCCCTCTGGAAGAAGGAAGGCAAAGGGAGCACTCTCAAATACCCTCTGATTACGCAGGGCTGCGAGATCAATCTCAATCGCCACACATTCGATCTGGAGATCAGACCCCGCAACGTCGATGCCCGAATCGAGTTGGACTGCTACGCCGAGATGGAAGTGTCGGGTGTGACGCAGGTGGAGGCGTTCTGGAAGAGCGCCATAGACAGCACCACAAATCGGGTCAATCCGTT
>CAWKJE010000071.1:0-19804 GCA_963849735.1 uncultured delta proteobacterium | reverse complement strand
CCAACATCATGCCACCATTGAGCAACACCACCAAGACAGGTAAGGCGAAACCCGCGCGTCGCGACCCGATCATAACGCTCTGCCAACACACGCCGCGGGCGAGAAAGACCACCGCCGCCATTAGAGCGCAAGCCCGCAGCACGATCCACAGGCGCCTCCGCATCTTGCTCGGCCTCTCGAGCTCGCACCTTCCGTGCGAATAGGACTGGCCCAGGCTGGACTGACCGACTCCACGGCGCTGAAGGCGTTCCGCCAGCTCTGCCCGTGGATATGTGCCGTCTACTTTCAACCACTCACCTCCGTGCGGGGGGGAATCTTGACGGGTAGGCTCTCAACCCTCCGCCAAGCCGAATGGCGCCGAGAGCGATAGCTGCTCGAAAGCGCGGGCACCAGCAAAAGCGCGGCGCCCAGGCAGCCGAGCTCGCCCAAGACAGCAAGCTTGCCGAATGACACCAATGCGCCGTTCGAGGCGACCAAGAGCGAGCTGTAGCCAATGATGGTGGTGAGCGAGCACAGCGCAACCGCGCTGCCGGTCTCGGCCAGAGCTCGGGCAGGGTTGGGCCCGGGATCGGCCGCCATGCGTGCGAAGACATTGATGGCGTAATCGACCCCGATGCCGAAGGTGATCGGCAAAGCCACGAAGTTGAGAAAGTTGAGCTTGAGGTGGAGGAGCGCGGCCGCGCCGCCCATCCACACCACGCCGGTAGCCAAGGCGAGCAGCACCAAGAGCGAGCTGCGCCGGTTGCGCAGCAGCACCACGACCATGATCGACGTGGCAGCGATCGCAATCGCGGTGGCGATGGGCCCGTCGTGCGCAATGGCTCGCAGCATTGCCGCAAAGATCGAGGCTTGGCCAACGGCGGAGGCCACGCGGCCCCCGGGCAGCGACACATTTTTCATCACGTCCGACATGCGCATGAGGGCGTAGCCGTCCCAGTTGCGCCACACCCGCACCGGGAAGAGCAGGGCCACTCTGCCGGTGGTACCGTCGCGTTCGCGCAACGGCTGGGCCAGGGCGTCGGGCAGATCGGACGCACGCAGCCGGTGCAGATCCGCCGGCGGCGCGAGGTCGGCGATTTCCCTGCGCTCGCCCTCCGCCAGCAGCTCTAGTGCGGGATCGGACAAGCGCCGACGGATACTGGCGATGAGGGCGAGCTTCTGCTCCTGATCCTTGGGCAAATAGCTGGCGGCGGTGATCACCTGGGAGAGCAGCCCGCCCGTGGGCTCGCCCAGGGCTACCCGGCGGGCACACTCTCGCGCCAGCATCCCAGTTTCCCGGGCGAAAGGCGAGTCGGCGCGGGTTAGCCCGTCCGCGCAGTCCTGGCGTAGGACTGCTTGGCCGAAAGCAGCGGCATCGTCGGCCGTGGGCAGCAACGCAATGCCGATCGGGGCCAGGTCGCGGGGGAAGATCTTGCCCACCCGCACGTAGAGATCGCCCGGGCCATGGGCGCGGCTGCGCTGGTTGCGTAGCTTGGCGAAGTCGTATTCGAATGGACTTCTGGCCAGAGGCACGACCGCGCCCAGCGCGAGCACGGTGAGCCCGGCCACCCCGCCGAGAAGGATGTTGCGCTGCCGCAGTAATCGCTCGGCGACACGCACCATGATCCCGTCGGGCCGTCGCGTCTCCGCTGGCCACCGGCGCACCCGTTCCCCAAAGAGGATGAGCGCCGGACCGTAGCCGTAGGTTGCCAGCCAGCACAGTAGCATGCCGATGCCGCCCACGAAGCCGAACTGGCGAAAACCGCGGAAGCTGGTCGCGGCCAGGCTGGCATAGGCGATACTCGCGGCCAGCGCCGCCCCCAGGGTGGGGCGAACCGTCGCCCCGATCGCCCTGGTCATGGCGTCAGCCGGCGCGCCCCGCGCGACGGTCAGGCGCTCCTCGCGATATCGGGCAAAGAGGATGATGCCAAAGTTGATGCCGTTGCCCACCACGATCGAGCCGAGAAAGGCCGTGTTGGTGTTGAGGTAGCCGATGACCAGTGCGGTGATGGCAAATGCCAGCGCCACGCCGAGCAGGGTAGGAAAGAACACGTAACTCAGCGCGAAGACGCTGCGAAAATATGCGGCGACCACCAACAGTACCAAGAGGATGCACACCACCGACACCCATTCCACATCTGACTTGAGAGCGTCGTGCTCCGCGATGGCGCTCATCACGTCTCCCGTGAGCGCCACGGTCACGGGGCCGAACGAGGCCGGCCCGGTGGCGGCGATGATACGCTCGACGTGGTCACGAATCCGAAATCCGTTGGCGTCGCCCATGCCCGAAGACGCCGTCCAGGTCACGATGGCGAGGAGGGTGGCATCTTTGCTTTCGTAGTACCCCGAGGGAAAGAGATCCTCCCCTGCGCTCCCTTGCCGCTCTTTACCCAGAAGCTTGAGATCGGCGACCGGATCGTCATCGACCTCGCCCTTGTCGCTATCCGCGAAGGCGAGCCAGGCGGGATTCTTCTTCAGCGCGACTGCCTTGCGCAGGTCATCGTCGATTCGCTGCAGATCCACGAGCCGGGCGTAGAGCGCCCGGTTGTGGGTGAAGAACGGCTTGCTCGCGTCCGCGCGATAGTCGATGGCGCGCAGCTCGCTACCCACCAGGGTCTTGAGCTTCCCGACCACTGCCTCGGCGAAGCGACGGTTAGCGGCGGGCTCGGGGCCTGCTACGGCAATGATGAGGTTGGCCGGGGCACCCATCTTGCGCTCGATGTCCGCGAGCTGGGCCACCTCCGGATCGTCATGGGGCAGAAGCTCGGTGAAATCGGAGCGTAGCTCGAGATGGGCAGCCACCCCGATCCCGAGGGCGAAGAGCAACAGCGCCGCGACCGCGATGCGCAGGTCGTTGCGCCCGAGAAACTCGACGTAGGCACGCAGTCGGCTGGGTGACATTGGCGGACGGCAGGCGGTCAGTTCCTGGCTCCCGTGATGGCGTCGCATCCCTACCCCGACCGACAGGGCTGGTTGCGGGCGAGCTCGGTGAGCACCCGGCCGGCAGCATCGACAACGGAGATAGTGAGCGGCAGCGTGCCGAGAGCGTGAGTGGCGCACGACAGGCAGGGGTCGTAGCAGCGTATGGCGGCCTCGACCCGATTGAGTGCGCCTTCCCGCAGGTCGTTGCCATCGACGTACTGCCGGGCAACATCGAAGATCGCACGGTCCATGGACGGGTTGTTCTGCCCCGTCGCGATGAGCAGGTTCACTTTCGCCAGGCGACCGTCCTGGTCGACCTGGTAGTGGTGGAAGAGAATTCCCCGCGGCGCCTCAGTGCAGCCGATGCCTTCGCCCCGATTGCGGCCAGCCGCGACCATCAGATCGGTGCCGGTAATGTCGGCGTCCTCGAGTAGCTCGCTGATCAGCTCCACCGCGGCCAACACCTCGATGAGGCGAGCGTAGTGCGCGTAGAGCGCACCATGCACCGGCTTGCCGCCCGACCGGGCCCGGTAGCGATCGAGCTCCTGCTGGGCCCGCGGTGTAGTCATGTGAGAGATGACGTTGAGGCGAGCCAGAGGTCCGACGCGGTAGACCCCGTGCTCCTCGCCCAGGGGGCGGTAGTAGGGGTACTTGAGGTAGGACCACGAGACCGGCTTTTCCGCGATGAAGCTGAGGTAATCCTCCGGGTCCAGGGCCCCCGCGACCACCCGGCCCTCGGGGTCGATGACCCGGATGCGACCGTGGTAGGGCTCGAAGGCGCCGTCCGGACCGACCAGCGCCATGAACAGGGTCTGCGCGGCGGCGAAGCTGGCCGCCTCAGTGTGGTCGGCGAGCCAGCTCTTGCAGATGTCGAGAGCGAGCACGGCGGTCTCCACCACCTCGGGATACCACCCGAGCAGAGCCCGACGCTGCTGCTCGCCCAGCCCGTAGAGCATGCCGCCCGCACAGATCCCCATGACGTGGATCCTCTTCCCGGTTATGCGCTCGGAAATCTCCTGGCCAAACTGGCGCAAGCGGATACCCCGCCGTACGATTTCGGGAAACTTATCCGCCAACCCGACCAGGTTGCGCGTCTCGGGATCGGCATCGAAACCCAGCAGGAGATCGGGTGCCGAAAGGTGAAAGAATGACAGCGCGTGCGACGAGATGAATTGCCCGAGCTGGATCATCCGTCGCAGTTTCTCCGCGGTCGGCGTGATCGCCACACCCATGATGGCCTCGCCCGCCTTGGCCGAGGCGATGGCATGCGAGTGCGGGCAGATGCCACAGATACGGGCGGTGAGACCGGGCATCTCGCTCCACAGGCGCCCTTCGCAGAATTTCTCGAAGCCGCGAAACTCCTGGGTGTGGAACCGCGCCTGCGCCACCTTGCCCTGCTCATCCAGATGCAGCGTGATCTTGGCGTGGCCCTCCACCCGGGTCACCGGGTCGATCACCACCTTGCGCCGCTCAGCCATAGTGCGCCTTGCCTCCCAAGTCGAGATCGGGCGTGCGATCCTGCAAGAGCTCGCTCACCACATGGAAGATCAGATCGGGAGAGGGTGGACAGCCCGGCAGGAAGTAATCGACCCGGACATGCTCGTGCAACGGCCCCCAGCGCTCGATCAGCCTGGCCAGGTCGGGATCGGCGGGTATGCGCCCGGCCACGTTGCTCTGCGCCTCGATATAGGAACGGGCCAGGCACTCTTCCTTGCTGAAGCGCATGCGCAGCTCGAGCACGTTGCCGGTCACCGCACAATCGCCAAACGCAACCAGGAAGCGCGTTCGCTGACGGATGACCTGGATCTCGTGCACCTGATCGGCGTTAGTGATGCCACCCTCGACCAAGGCCACGTCGCACTCGGGAAACTCCTTCGCGTCCACCAGCGGGCTCTTGACGATGTCGGCCAGCTTGGCGATTTCGAGCAAGCGCTCGTCGAGGTCCAAAAGCGACATGTGACAGCCCGAGCACCCCCCCAGCCACACCGTGGCCAACCGCTTCTTGCTCATGCGCCCACCTTGCGCTTGGCCACCAGCTCCGATATCAAGCCGGGCGACTTGATCATACGTCCCGGCTGAGCATCCCGCGGCCACAGCGCGCCGGTGGGACAGACCTGCACGCACTTGCCGCACGACGTACAGGTGTCGGACTCGCCCCAGGGCTGGTGAAAATCGGAGATGAGCCGAGACTCCCAGCCGCGTCCCATGATGTCCCAGGTGTGGGCACCCTCGACCTCCGTGCATACCCGCACGCAGCGGGTGCACAAGATACAGCGGTTGTCGTCTTGCACGAAGCTCTTGTGGCTGGCGTCCACGTCGCAGAGCGGGTACAGATAAGGGAAACGAACGTGGTCCATGCCGACGGTGTAGGCCATGTCCTGCAGCTCACAGTTCTGGTTGGCGATGCACACCGAGCAGACGTGGTTGCGCTCGGCAAAGAGCAGCTCGGTGATCATGCGGCGATAGCTCTTGAGCTGCGCGGTCTGGGTGCGCACCTTCTGGTGCGGCGCCGCCGCGGTCGCGCACGAGGGCAGAAGCTTAGTCGATCCTTCGACTTCGACCAGGCACAAGCGGCATGCCCCCACGTCGCTCAGGCCATCGAAGTGACACATGGTCGGGACATGGATCTGATTGCGCCGACAGGCGGCCAAGATGGTCTCGCCGGGCTCGCAGTGTACGGGCTTGTCGTCGATGGTTATGAGGAAGGGAGCGCTCACGATGCCTCCTGCACGAGGTCGGCGGGGGCGGGTGCCAGGTTGCACACCCCGGCGGCACAGCGGCGCTCACGGATGTGGGCGAGGTACTCGTCGCGGAAGTAGCGCAAGGTCGACAGCAACGGGTTGGGCGCCGCCTGCCCTAGGCCGCACAGGCTGGTGTCCTTGACCATGGGCGCGAGCGCTTCCAGCAACTCCAGATCGGCCATGGTGGCGCTGCCCGAGCAGATCTTGGTCAGCAGCAGGTGCATCTGCTTGGTGCCGACTCGACAAGGCACGCACTTGCCACACGACTCCTCCATCGAAAACTCGATGAAGAAGCGCGCCACATCGGGCATGCAAGAATGCTCGTCCATGACGATGAGGCCGCCCGAGCCCATGATGGTGCCCACCGCCAGCAAGGCGCCATATTCCAGCTTGGTATCGAGGTGGGCCTCGGGAATGCAGCCGCCCGAGGGGCCACCGGTCTGGGCCGCTTTGAACTTGCCTCCCCCGGGTATGCCGCCGCCAATCTCGAACAGCACCTCGCGCAGGGTTATGCCGATGGGCACCTCGATGAGCCCGGTGTTGTTGATCTTGCCGGACAGGGCGAACACCTTGGTCCCCGCGGCCTTGGGCAGGCCGATCTCGCTGTACCACTCGCCCCCGCGCTGGATAATGGGCGGCACATTGGCAAAAGTTTCCACGTTGTTGATCAGGGTCGGCTTGCCCCACAGGCCACGCTCGGCCGGGTAGGGGGGGCGTGGCTGCGGGGTACCGCGCCGGCCCTCGATGGAGGCGAGCAGCGCGGTTTCCTCGCCGCACACGAAAGCCCCGGCCCCGATCCGAATCTCGAGCTCGAAACCGAAAGGGGTGTCGAAAATCCTGGCTCCGATGAGCCCCAGCCGGCGGGCCTGCTTGAGCGCGGTCTCCAGGCGCTTGATGGCGAGGGGATACTCGCCCCGCACGTAGAGGTAGCCCTTGCTGGCACCGACCGCGTAACCGGCGATAACCATACCCTCCACTACTCGGTGGGGATCGCTCTCGAGCACCGAGCGATCCATGAAGGCGCCGGGGTCGCCCTCGTCGCCGTTGCACACGACGTACTTCTCGTCGCTCACGCGCCGGTAGACCGTCTCCCATTTGAGCCCAGTGGGGTAGCCGGCGCCCCCCCGACCCCGCAGGCCGGACTGCTTTATCTCCCCGATGACGTCCTCCGCGCCCATGGCGGTGACCGCCTTGCGCAGGGCCTGATAGCCGCCCGCGCCAACGTATTCCTCTATGTCATCCGGGTTGATTAGGCCGCTGTTCTCCAGCACCACCTTGACCTGCTTGCGGAAGAAGGGGTGATCGTGCGCCTTGCCGGTGGCGGCCGCGCCGTTGCTGGCAAAGACGCGCATGGCCTCCACCGGCTGCCCCAAGGCGAGATGCCGCTCGACCACCTCGCCCAGATTTTCCGCCGAGACCTTCTCGTACATCGTATCGTCGGGCAGCACCAGCACCAGAGGCCCCTGGTTGCACGCACCCATGCAACCGGTGGGGGCCACCGCGCACCGCTCTCCCAGCTGCCTTTCCTCGATCCTCTTGCGCAGCCCCTGCAGCACCGCCTCGGCCCCCACGGAAAGACAACTGGCCCCGGTGCATACACAGACCCGGCGGGCGGTGCTGGCCCTCTTACCGCGCGCCCGCTCCGCGATGGCATCGAGCTCCTGCGCGGTCATGCCGCGACCTGCGCCAGCTTATTGCGCAACCGGGCGGTCACCTCCTCGGGCTTGACGCGGGCCAGAATCTCCTCGTCGAAGGTCACCGCCGGCGCCATGCCGCAGGCGCCAATACAGCGCGCGGTGGCCAGGCTCAAGCGGTTGTCGGGAGTGGTAGAGCCAGTCTTGATGCCGAAGTCCTTCTCGATGCGGTCGATGACCGCCTGCGCCCCCTTGACGTAACACGCGGTTCCCGTACAAACCAGACAGGTATGGTCACCTTTGGGACGCAGAGAGAAGAAGTGATAGAAGGTAGCCACGCCCATGGCCCGAGCAGGTGGGACGCGCAACTCCTTGGCCACGAAGCGGACGACGTCGAGCGGCAGGTAGCCGTACATCCCCTGGGCCACGTGCAACACCTGAATCAAGGCGTCCGGGCGGTATTCCAGGCTACGCATGGTGCCAAGCAACCGCTTAACACGCGGAGAGCTGGGGTTGATGTCGCCCAGGTCGCGGGCGTGGTTCATGGCCGATGTCATCAAGGGCCAAGATAGCAGCGCCCCTGTCCAGCGCCAAACAAAAGACGACCTGCTTACTCCGCATTAAGACGTCGCTGCCACTTGCCCCTGGCCCCGTCGGCGACCTTGCGAGCGGGCGGAATGGCGAAGTCCGCTGCACGCCACGCCGGGCGATGGTCCTAAGGGAGCTTGTTACTTCTCTTTATCAGGATAAACGATAGTCATGATTTCACGTGTTCTGGCTCTTCCTCGACGGCCGAGCGTGGAGCCGCAGCCCCGACGGACCTCTGACGGTATTGATGTCTTGCCGGTCGCCGAATTTCTCAAGCGGTCGTGGCGGGTAGCGCATGAGGCCTGATCCCAGCGCTCAGTCCTTCCGGTGCGATCGGGGCTGGCCTGCTGCCGGTTTGCATTCTGGCGAGCGTCCGGTTCTATGACGACCTTCCCGAGCAGGTGGCGACAAACGACACCGATCACGAGCACACCAACGACATCAAGCGCGAGCGCCTAGTTGGCCGTGAGAGCAGCGCCTCGGGCAATTCGCGATGGGAGGTCGTCGCGTCTAGCTCCTGGCTGCAAGAAGAGCCAACGCAAGAAGGACAACCTGCATCGCTCGCGTGGGATGTGCCAAATTCCTGAAAACTCCGGATGGGGGATGATGGGGTCGGGGAGGGGAACTGGCGTTCTGTCGCCCGGCCTTGCACGCACGGCCACGCGTCGCTATGGGACGGGAGCGTCTGGGAATTCTCGCTGGTAGCGCTCGAGGTCAGCCCGGGCACCCGCGACATCGCCGAGCTTCCGCCTGCAGGAAGCGCGCCCGAGCAAGGCCTGCCTGGGTGGACGCCCGCCTGCCTCAAGCACCAGGTCGAAGTCGCCAATTCCCTCGACGCAACGATTGGCCGCCGCCCGTAACTGGCCACGCGTGAGCAGGAGGTCGCGCGATGCTGCCACGCCAGTGAGCGTGGCGCCATCGAGCAGCCGCAAGACCGCCTCGTGCTGCCCCAAGTCCAGCATAGCCTCGACTCGCAGGAGGAGCGTCTCCTCCACGAAGGTTTTGTCGGGAAGCTCATCGGCGTTACGATCGAGTATGGCCAGCGCCTGCCGCGGCGAATGGTCGACGCGCAGGGCATGTACTGCCTCCCTCAAGCGTTGTGCCGCCCCATGGGGCGAACCGGATGAGCTATGAGGTCCTGGATCATCCGGTTCTGGCCCTGCCCGCGGTGCTACTGGGCCATGCTCTCCCATGAGAGGCGCGGTCGAGGGTGCGAGGCGCTCCGGCACCACGATCGCCGGCGCCAGCGGATGCTCCGCCGGCCCAGCCAGCGATGCCGGCGCCCGTGCGGGCCCTGGAGCGGGCAAGCCCTCGCCGTCGTCTACCCGGGGTTGGTGGCCATCAGCGAGCCAAGCCAGACGCGCCCCTCCGCCCTTGGCGGCCACTGTGACCGTCTCTCCGGTAACTGGTGGCGACGGTTGGCCCACCTCGCGGCTGTGAGCTGCGAGCGGTTTGACACTCTGTCCGCCGGCTAGCTGGGCATGGGCCGTGAAGCCCTCTTCCTTCCCAGGCGCTGGCCTGGACGCCCCGAGGAGAGATGGGGCAGGGGGCACATGGCCCTCGTCTTGCCCGAGCGCCGGCGGTGGCGGCACGACGAGCTTGGCCATCCGTCGCGCCTTTGGCATGCCCGCCCCGGTTGGAGAGACATACGTCCTGGCTTCGCCGTGCACCACGCGAGTGATCCAGTTGGGTATGAGATCGAGGCGCGCAGCCGAGGCGGCGGTCACCCAACCGAGCAGGACGCCACCGCCTACCATAAAGCCCAGTCGCCCCATATAGCCCAGTCGCCCCATGCCGCGCCCGTTCCTCCGGGCATTGATCGCGGCCGCGATGCTGGCCAGCGTGGCCCCTGCCAGAGGAACAGGCTCAGGCATGTCGCGTACCACCTGCCCAGCGATGCGTTCCGCCACATCGAGCTGGTCGTAGTGTTCCTTGAGGCGGGGGGGATCGGCGAACAGGCTGCTCATGACGTCTTCCTTCCCAAGCGCGGCAATGGCGGCGCGGCCACGACCACTCTTTGCGCAAGCTGGGCCAGGGCGACCGCGTCGCTCCCACACTCCTTGCGCAGAAGACGGCGGTAAGCGACGACGAAACCTTGCCGCGCTCGCGCCAGCTGGACCTTGACAGTGGAGATCGGGCGCTCTGCTAGCTCCGCGATAGCAGCGGTGGACAAACCCTCGAGCTCGTAGAGCACGAGCACGGTTCGCTGCTTCTCCGGCAGACGATCCAAAGCGCGATGGAAGAGGGCGATGGTGCGCCCGCGGTCTAGCTCTGCGTCAGGATCCAAACCAGTCGCCACCATGTCCTCGTCTCCGGTCCACAGGCGACGCCAGCGCATGCGGCGGCGCTGGTTGGCCACGATCTTGCGGGTGATCTGGAACAACCACGAGGTGAGGTTTCCCTCGCGGCGGAAGCTCGCCAGTTTGCGACTTACTACCAGGAATACCTCTTGCACAACGTCTTCTACGTCGCAGCCCGCACCGCCAAGTCGTCCGGCCCAGCGAGCGACCCGGCCCGCGTAGTCGCGGTAGACCTGGGGAAAGCCGTAATGACTCACCGCTTCGGCGGGGCCCGCTTCCCCGACTTGTCGGGGTGGTGACATGGGTATCCCCTCTATTGTCCGCTCCCGGTCCTCAGGTTTCACCGAAAAACGAGACGCGACAGGCCAAGAACAGCGACCAGGTCATAACGCGGCAGCTGGGCCGACAACGATGAATTATCCAGGACGACTCGTTCGCGCGAAACCAAAATGCTCGCCCGTCCCTCCAGCCACAACTTCCATGCGCCCCAACGGCGCTGCCCGCGCACGCCCGCTGCCACGCCATATTCGAAGGCATCCTGCTGCCGATTCAGGGCGAATCCGCTTCCCGCCGCGCTTAACCACCCGAGCAAGATCCCTGCATCGGCCGAGGCCAACCAGGAGGCCCCCAACCAACCCGACGGCATGCCCAGGGTAGTCCAGCCCGGCCCGAGTGAAGCATAAGTGCGGCGCCAAACCACCCGCCCTGGACTGAGATCCAGATCGCGGTCGCTCTGCGCCACCGCCGCAGCGCGCGCCTGGATGTGCGAGCCGGCCAGCCCCGCCATCGCCTCGAGACTTCCCGTGGCCGCCATGCCATCCCCGAAATCCGCTCCTCCCCCGGCCCCCAGCCATAGCTCTACCCGGCGGCGGGCCGGGCCCTGGCGAAGCAGGTCATGAGGAGCCTCAAAGGTTGCCGCCTCGTCACTCGCGGGCGATGACATGTGCGGCACCTCCCAAGCCGCCAGCACCGCCGCCACCGTGTCTGCCATCTCGTCACAGCTGCCCCGGAGGGTCAGACGACGATCGGCCACCGTGCTGGCGTCCCCCCGTAACAGGCGCACCCGTAACTCCGATGCTCCTCGCGGCCCAGCGCCCGCCTCTACCCACGCGGTGTCCTCCGTGGCATCGCCAACGGCCAAGAGAGGAGCGAGCCGGGTCCGAATGGCCTCGCCGGACGGGCAATCAGTGGCGCTGCGGATGGCGATGCCATCGCCCGCCGTAGGCGTCGCCCCCGCTACGAGTACCGCGACCATCATCGCACAGGCCATCGCCATTGCCGCCATCTAAGCATGTCGACCCAAGCTCGTGCACAAAAATGAAACCTTCCTTTCCGCCCTGACAACAGGACAAATGGAGGTCCCCATCATGCAAAGCAAGCCGTATGTGGTGCCGCTCACTCTCCTTCTCTTGGCCGCCTGCCCGAATAGCGCCATCGACGTGGGTAGCCTCGGCACGGGGGGCACCGGTGCCGTCTCGGGCGGGAGCAGCGACGGGGCCGCGGGTGCCATGGGACCGCGCAAGCTCGATCTGGTCTTCATGATCGACGACTCCCCCTCCATGGCGCCCAAGCAGGCCAAACTTAAGGTCCACTTCCCCAAGCTGATCACGGCCCTGCAGGATCCCAACACCGGAGCTCTGCCCGACCTGCGCATCGCGATCATCGACAGCGATTTGGGTGCTGGCGGCAGGTGGTCTCCGGCAGAGACCACCAACTGTATTCCCGACTCCGCCAACAACAACAACATCTGGGGTGACGAGGGTCACTTCCAAATGGTCGGCGCCGCAGCCTGTGGCGTGACCGATCCCAATGCGACATGGCTCGAAACCCCTATCGGTGGCACGCCCAACTTCACTGGCGCCATCGCCGATGTGTTCGGGTGCCTGGCGACCAACCTGGGCACCAATGGCTGCGGCGAAGAGCACCAAATCGAAGCCTTCGAGCTGGCCTTGGGCTTGACGGGAGCCGATGACAGCACGGATCAATCCCAGCGGGCGAATTTCGTCCGCTCCGATGCCTTTCTCGGCCTGATCTTCCTCACCGACGAGGACGACTGCTCGGCCTACCCCAACGACGGTATGTTCGGCAACGTCGTCAACGGCGTTGATCTGGCGAGCACGGAAACGGCCAGCCTGCGCTGTTCGACGCGCGCCTACAAGTGTAACGGGACCAATCTGAGCAGCGACTACCCCACCACGCAAGATTTCAGCACGCCCAATTTCAGCGACTGTGTGCCCAGGCCCGACAACGAATACTGCCCGTCGGCTTTGGACGGCGTTACCAATCTACCTGGCAATGTCTACGACACGTCGTCGGCAGCCTCCATGAAATGCAACCCTCTCACCAACTACAAGCGTATTGCCAACGAGATCAAGAGCCTCAAGAGCAGCGAGGATCAGATCATGGTCGCCGGCATCTTCGGCTATCAGCTGGCCGACGGCACCCACGAAGTCATCAAGTTCGCCAAGCACGGCTTTCCCCCGACCACCGCCGAGCCCAATCCCGCTCCCCTCTACGACTACTGGTCCTACTGCTACGACCCCAACAATTTGCCCAATCCCAATTCCTCCGCGTATTACGACGCAACGACGGGATGGGACCAGAACGCCTGGGGCTGGGGCGCCGGCCCGGGCATTCGCGAAGCCGACTTCATCAACCAGTTCAAGAATGGCCTGAAATTCAGCGTGTGCGAGGCAGACTACAGTCTAGCCATGGCTCAAATCGGCCAGCGGCTGGCTGCCCAGATCAACTGACCAGCTGCGGCCCCGCCCGTGCCGCGGACCTTGCTAGATGTACAAATAGATGTACACTAGCGAGATGTGGAAGAGCTATTCAGTTGCCGACGCAAGGGCACATCTGCCAGCTATTCTGGATGACGTCGAAGCGGGCCAGGAGGTCAAGCTGACGCGGCGGGGTCGTCTGGTAGCCTTGGTGCTTTCGCCCCGGCGGTACGAAACACTTCGCAGCGAGCACACCAATTTCGGTGATGCCTACCGAGCCTTCCTCGGACGGCACACGGCTGAGGAGATTGGCCTTGAGCCTGGCTTTCCTGACTCGCTTCGCGATCGAGAGCCGGGACGCCGCGTGCGGATATGACACTCAAATTCCTGCTCGACACGACGATCATCTCCGCCCCCATCGCCAAGATCCCCAACCGACGAGTTGTGAAGCGGCTCGAGCAACATGGGCACTACTGCGCGCTAGCAGCACCGGTTTGGCACGAGCTTGTCTACGGTTGTAGCCGCCTGCCTGGCGGGAAGCGGAGAAGCGCGCTGGAAGACTACTTGCATAGTGTGGTCGCAAGGATGTTCCCGGTCCTGCCCTACGATGACATCGCCGCAGAAATTCACGGACGCGAAAGGGCTCGACTCGAGGCGAGTGGCAGGACGCCACCCTTCGTGGACGGCCAGATCGCCGCTATCGCTAGCAGCCGTGGCCTTATCCTGGTTACCGCAAACACCAGCTATTTTCGTAACTTCAAGGGGCTGGAGCTTGCAGACTGGACGCGCTGACCGCCGTGCCTAAACGTGCCGGCGTGGACGGAAAGCGTTCGGGACCTACACTCAGGCGTGAAGGCTTTGGGGATTCGGGACGGCGATCGGTGCCGTGGTCTTTTTCGGAGGCTCTTGCCTCACGGTGTTACCTACGCTCCCAAGGATTTCCTTCATCTGATTCGGTACGAGGAGATTCTCAGCGACCATCCACGCCAGCGTTAGACCGCGCAGGATGTAGTCATGCTGCGGAGAAATCTTCTCAGCCCCACGCTCCCAGTCGGCCACGGTGACCCGATCGATTCCCATCCGAGCCGCGAGCTCGCTCTGAGTTGCGTGCAGACTTCGCCGAAGATATCTGGCCTCGTCTCCGTTCAACCTGTGCTGCGACTTGGCGACCTGGACGATTGTGTAGTTCGTCACCATGTTGATCAGAGATCCGTCGACGGTTTCGCCGCCGCACTTGTCGCACCTGAAGCCATCGACGTTGTTGACCGTCACGTTCAATCCGACGTAGTCCGAAAAATCGTATACGTCGAGCTTCGCGGGTCGGAGCAAGCCTCCGCACTCGCACGGGATGTCGTGTGTTTGTTGTTCTTTCTTCATCGGATTTCCCTCGGTGGGAGCACGGTGCAGAGCGTGATCCTCTTCTGGCCGCTGTCGTCTTCAAACGCTTCGATGCCCACGGCAATTTCTTGGTCGCCGTCGACGTTGAGACCGAAAAAGCGCCAGCACGTGCCGCCGTTCTTGGGCATGTCGGGGTAGGGCTCTACCCTGCGACACCTCGCGAACACGACCTCGATGTCGGTCATCGTGACGCCACGTTCCCGGCATCTGTCCTTGAAGTGAACTCGCGGCATGTATCGCCCGTTTTCAAACGCTTCGCGGACCCACCGTTGTGCGTCATCCGCGCTGTTGGGACCGCTCATGCTTGTAGTACATTACTACACTACCGCAAGACTTCCACGTCAACCGCGCCGGCAAACGTCGGACGCCTCGGCCGCCTCGCCCTCGGCCCTCTCCCACCGCGTACACCTCGAACCTTCGCGCCGGCATCTCGAGCACGGTCAACATCGGCTGTCGGGTGCGCTCTCGCGCGATCGGCCGCCAACCCGGGAAGCCTCGCGGGTTTGGCATGCTCGGGCGCTTGGGCCGGGACGGAATGGGAACGACAAGTGGTCCCTCCAGTCCTCACGCGTCGCATGATGCGACCGCGCGAAGGCTGCGTTCTTCGAGTGTCGAGCCCAGCGCCGACCTGCCGCCTGCCGACGATTCGGGTTGTCTCTGCGTCCCAGTTGGATAGCATGATGCCCCTATGCGACATCTTGCGGTAGCTGCGATGTTCGGCCTCGCATTCATGGTACCCCTCCGAAGTGAAGGCGCGAGCAGTCGCAAGGCGGAGGACCAGAGGGCCCGAGAAAAGGCGGCCAAGAAGGCGTGTGCGGTGGGTGACTTCCGCAAGGGCGTCGAGCTTCTCGCAGAGCTCTACGTCGAAACAGACAACGTGACGCATGTATACAACCAGGGGCGATGCTACGAGCAAAACCACCAATGGGTTAGTGCGATCGACCGCTTTCGCGAGTATCTGAGGAAGAACACGAACGGCACGCCTGCGGAAAAATCTGACGCGGAGAAGCACATCGCCGACTGCGAGGCCTTCCGGCAGCAAGAAGAGCCCAATCCGGCGCTGGCTCCCACGGCTCTGCCGATCCCCGGCCCTCCTGGGCCTCCCGTGGCCTCGGTTGCGACGACGGCGGCCCCGGAGACCACCATCGCTCGGCGTTCCCCGTCACCGGCAAGCGAAGGCAGCGCGAGCCAAGGCAGCGGTCTGCGTGTGACCGGGATCGTGCTCGCCTCGGCGGGAATCGTTGTCGCAGGGTTGGGTCTCGGGTTCAATTTGCACGCGAACAGCCTGGCGGATGATTTCAACCGAACTCAGACTTCAACCGACCGTTCCAGCAGCTCGACGTTTAAGACGGCGTCGATAGTGTGTTACGGAGCCGGGGCTGGCGCGACAGCGGCAGGGGTCCTCCTCTACCTCATTGGTCGCTCGGCCGCTACCAGCGACACCCAACTCTCATTCTTGCCCATGTTCGCGCCCCGGGCCTTCGCCCTCGCGATGCACAAAGGATTCTGAAGATCATAGCCTGGAGGTTCCGGATGACGCCGCGACTATTCACGACGGTTGGTAAGACGAGCATCGTTCTAGCCGGTGTTCTGGCGATTCTCAGGTTGCTACACGTCCCTCCAAACCAGGGACGCCTCCGGCTCAGGCTCGAGCAGCTACGACGGCCAACCAACGAAGACCGATGGGGTGCTGCTAACCGACGCGCCAGCTCCCGCCGATGGAACAGGCAGTACGATCGATGTCGCGCACGGCTCCGGCGGTGCTGGCGGCGCTTTCGCGCCCGCCGGGGGAGCCATCATGCCGGCCGACGCCAACCAGGGTGGCGCGGGCGGAGCGCCATCTGGTGGTGCGGGTGGAGTGCCCTCTAGTGGCGCGGGTGGGGTGGCGGCCACGGGTGGGGGGGGCGGGGTGATGGCCGCGGGTGGTGCGGGCGGCAGTCCTCTCGCGGACACCCCGATTGCCAGTGGGGGAACACCACCTGCCGACGGGCCATCCGACTCGCAACCGGACGTCCCGACGGTCGTTTGCAACTCCGTCGAGCACATTTGCAACGGGACCTGCGTCAACAACAGCGCTTTGGCAACCTGTGGCCCGACGGAGTGTGTCACGGCCTGCCAGCAGCCCACCGGCGGATCCGTGACCTGCAACGGGACCACGTGCGTCCAGAGTTGTCCGGCCGGTGCACAGCTTTGCGAGGGAGCGTGCATCGCGCAAACCGCCCCTTGTGTCGGGAAATGCACCGGTGGCCAGCAATACTGTGCGAGCAGCAACACCTGCATCGCTGCGTCTGCTTGCTGCTCGTCCAGCGACTGCTCAGGTTCAAAACCCTATTGCTCAGGGGGGATATGTGTCGCATGCACTTCCGATTCCCAATGTGGCACCAACAAAGTCTGCAATAGCACCTCCAATGAGTGCGTCTGTGCAAGCGGTACCTGCGGGAGCACTTGCCAAACCTGCTCGGGCAACACTCCGTACTGCTCATCGAATGGGACGTGTGTTGCGTGCACCTCCGATGATCAATGTGGGCCTAACAAAGTCTGCAGCAGCACCACGAACACGTGCGCCTGTGCAAGCGGCACCTGCGGGAGCACCTGCCAAACCTGCTCTGGCAACACTCCGTACTGCTCATCGAATGGGACGTGTGTTGCGTGCACCTCCGATGATCAATGTGGGCCTAACAAAGTCTGCAGCAGCACCACGAACGCGTGCGCCTGTGCAAGCGGCACCTGCGGGAGCACCTGCCAAACCTGCAGCGGCGGTACGACTTGCCAAGGTGGCACCTGCGCCTGCCCGGCCGGCACGAGCACCTGCGGCGGGTCGTCGTGCGTCAGCACCAACGACCCCACCCACTGCGGATCTAGCTGCCTGAATTGCGGCGCCGGGAGCACGTGCCCCGCTGGGAGCTGCTTGTGTCGCCAGCCGAATGCGGCCAATCTAGTGACGAATCCCAACTTTGACACCCAGACCGACCTCCAACTTAGTTGGAACCCTACAGGCGGCTCCACCTGGATCAACGTCGACGCAGACGGTTGCCCGAACTCGGGAAGTGCCCAGGTACCCGGTGGTGGAGTGATTAGCCAATGCATTCCCGCCAGTGCTGGCCACACATACTATGTGGGCGCGACGCATAAGGACAGTGACGCTGGCGGACTGGGGGGCTGCTTTTTCGCGTTCGAGTTGCCGGGTTGCGCTGGGGCGATTAATGCCTACGACACGAACGGGTTTGTTGGAGGCAACTTTTCGACCTGGACGTCCGGTAGTAACAGCGAAACGGCCCCCGCAGGCACCGGAGCCATATACATAGAATGCGATGGGGCCGGTTCCAGCACCATTTTTGACCAATTCTACGTGAACGCCGATACCCTCGTCGGCTTCTAGCGGTCCAGTCCGCCCGCGCGTCCGCCAGCCACGGCTCGTCTACTGCCAACACATCTCGGCTCGGTTGGGATCCGCTTCGTGTTCGGCAAAGAGGAGCCATTTAGCCTAGGCGCGAAGGTTACTCACTGATCCATATTCTTGCGCTGCACCTCGAGCGGTTGAGAGGCCGACGTCGTGCAATCTCCACAGTTCGCGCCATAAAACGTGCTGCGCAGACTAGTGTCATTCATCAGGTGAACGCGCATCCACCCGGTAACCGCGAGCTGGTAGGGATCGTCGATCGAGCCGATCCAGCTGCCGTGGCTGGCCGTGGGATTTTCCGCCATCATCACAGGTGTCGTGGTGACGGCATCGAAAGCCGTCTGAATGGTGCTGCACGGGACCGCAGTGTCCTGGCCGCCGCACAAGAAGAGCGCCGGCTCGTGCAATTTCGGAGTCGGGGTGGCCCCCGCCATGGTCGCGATCGCCATTACGTGGGGATCGGAGCCGACCGCGCTGCTGGTAGCGAAGGCGCCATCCGAGTGCCCAGTCGCTCCGATTCGGGAGACGTCGAGGTGCTGGTAATAGGGGCTGGTCGGATCGTCGTTCTGCTGAACGATCCAGTTCATGCCGACAAGCTGCGGCAACAGCCCGGTAGTGGCGTCGGGTGAGCCGACATCGGTGCTGAGCGAGGCGATCACCACGAACCCGTGCGAGGCGAGCTGATCGAGGAGCGTCTTGTAGCTACCGCAGTACATTGTGCCAGAATAAACGCACAGAGGCGGATTCTGCTCGGGGTTATCGCCGTGACCATTGCCCCACAGGATGATGGGGTGGCACTGACCGAGGGTGGTCGGCCGGTAGACATTGAAGGCCTGCTGGGCGCTGCCATACACCGGATCCGGGAGCACCCCGGCCTTGGGACCGACATTCTTGTCGGCCGTGACCGGGTACGGTCCGGGTTTGCTCGGATCGGCGGTCTGGAAGGTGTTGCCCAGGCAGCTGCTGGGGAAGTAGCCCCCCGCCTCGCCCACGCCGGCTTCCACGATCGATGAGCCGCCCGTGCCCGCCGGAGCGTCGGCCCCGGAGTCCGGCGCACCTCCGCTTGGCCCGGTCTGCCCGCCGCTGGACGGATTTGCACCTGCTGCGCCGCTTTGGCCGCCAACGGCTGGCTGACCACCTAGCGCTGTACCGTGCCCACCGCTGGCCGTCGTGCTTTGTCCGCCCGCAGATTGCCCACCTCCAGAGGAGCCCGTTTTCCCGCCGGTAGACGTGGTTTGCCCGCCAGCAGGGGACGAGGGTGATGACGTCCCGCCCTGACTCGCGCTGATCCCGCCTTGGCCTGCGTTCGACCCGCCGGCGCCAGCATCGCCGTTGCTACTGCTGCTGCAGGCAGCGAGCCATGACGCACCAGCGAAGGCAATTGCACAGGAAATGACTGGGAATCGTTGCCTCATGGGATCCTCCAAGAATGCTATGCCCGAGCTCACGCCCGCGGATCGCGCCACTGACACGGGGGTATAGCCCAGCGTCGATGGCCTGGCAATGCCCGGCATTATCCCGTTTTTCCCGACCTTATCCTTCTTGTCCTGCACCCTTTCCTGCACCCTTCCCGGGACGGGCGGCATCCCACTCTCATCCAGCAAAGGGCTGTGATCGACGAGGCCATGAGCAATCTGGTCAACATCGCGAGCCAACCATCCCCGGTCATCTGGGTCCGTTCGCGCGCGCTAAGGGTATCTTTGTGGATAGCTCAGGTCGTGCTCGCCCTGGTCTTTGGCTTCGCGGGCGGCATGAAGTTACTCACGCCCATCAATGAGCTGGCCAAGAATGGGGCATGGATCAAAGACCATGCCTCCTTGGTGCACTTCATCGGCACCTGCGAGCTCGCCGGTGCGCTGGGGGTAGTGCTGCCCGCCCTCAGCCGCATCAAGCCCAGGCTGACCAGCCTGGCCGCCCTCGGGCTATTCATGGTGATGGTGCTGGCGACAGGATTCCACCTTCTGCGCGGAGAGGCTCGCTTCACCCCCGTCACCATAGCTCTGGGAGCGCTCGCCGCCTTCGTCGCCTGGGGCCGCCTGCGCTGGGCTCCCGTGCGAGCTAGGGGCGAGTAGGCAATTCCCCTGAGCAATACGTAACTCAACCAGGTGCCCGAAGAACAATT
>CAWKJE010000070.1:0-30956 GCA_963849735.1 uncultured delta proteobacterium | reverse complement strand
AGCCAAGCGCATTCGGAGCCAACCCAAGAGAGCCAGGCAAAGCAGGCAAGAGCCGAGCGGCTTCTTTTCTGAGGAAGGACGGCCCACCTCGCAAGAGCACCCCGATGAAGGCGCTGACGCCCTGGTTGTCCCGGCCGAGCCACCCGCATCCGGTAGGGCACCACCGGTGCCGCCCGCCGCACCGCCGGAGCCGGCCGACGATCCAGCGCTAGCCTTGCTCCCCCCAGTGCCGCCAAACGAGGACGCACCAGCGGCGCCGCCGCGCCCAGCTCCGCCCATCGCGCCAGCATACCCACCCTCGCCCCCCGTGGTATCAGCGCTCCCTCCACCCCCGCCGGCACCAGGATGGCCCGTCGCGCCGCCTATGCCACTCGCGGCACCTCCAGCACCAGCATTGCCCGGGAGCGGACCAGCGTCCCCTGCGTTGCCAGATCGAGCAGTGGTCGCGCCCCCCGCGCTGGCGGCCATCGTGCCCCCGGCGCCCCCGACGCCGCCGGCCGCGCCACCGCTGTCTCCTCCTTCTCCTGCTCCTCCCGCTCCTCCTCCGTAGCCGCCATCGCTTTCCGACAGCAGACCAGCGTACATTACCTGCGCGACCAGCTTGTACCCGTCGTCGTTGGGATGAACACCATCCGGGAACAGCGCAGGATGTCCCGCCGTCGGAGTATTGACATCGATGGTGGGGATGCCCTTTGCGGCAGCCACCTGCTCGAGAATGGGCACGATCTGGTCGTGAATGACCGTTCCACTGATTGCGTAGCTGTTGTCGTAGGCGGTCGGTGGCAACGCAAGATAGACCAACGGGTGCGTCGGCAGCTGCGCGAAGTGGTCTACCATCGCGGCGCAGTCGGTCCTGAATTGTTCTGCACGTGTCCCGGCGTCGACCAACCAGTTGTAGTCCTTCGAATCGTTCGTGCCGAGCATGATGATGACATCCACCGTGGCGGTCGCACCGGCGCCCGAAACGAAGCTCGTCGCACTCGTGTACTCGGGCTGGAGTTGGTACGGCAGATCACCTGTCGACAGCATGGTTGCGCCCGAGTGTCCGTAGTTCATGACGCTAACCCCAGGGCCCAGTAGCCCCTGCAGGTCGGCCGGGTAGTTCGTGTTCGCTGACGATGCACCCACGCCCTGTGTGATGCTGTCACCAACACACGCAACGTGGGTCGCAACGCGGGTGGCCCCCAAGGCTGAGCCGGCGATAGTCACGAGGGCGGCGGTAAACACAGATATCCGGGGCCAATGGTAGCTCATGGGTGTACCTGATGCGCTATGCACAATTCTCTCCGCGAGGTTGGGAGTCTCATCCGATTGCTTCAGTGGTCGCGGGCTGACCCTGGGCGCGGTGCCTGTCGGGGCGAGCAACCCGGCCGAGGCCATCGCGACGTCGACCTGTGCGAAGACAACGCTCCTGCGCGCTGCTGGCGGGATAAGGCGGCCAGGACGAGCCCCAAGAACAGCAACGATCCGCCGGTGCCATGGCGTCCGGTCCCTTGTGTTGTGCACGAGCAACCCGAGGACGTGCCAACTGGCCCGGTCGTCGTCCCGGCGTTTCCACCCGGGTTGGAACCGCCTTGGGCTGCACCGCCCACCGCTCCTCTTCCGCCGCCACCGACCCCGCCCTCGCCTACCGCCACCCCACCGGCACCGCGCCCTCCCGAAGAGACTCCGCCACCAGCAGTGCCCACGTTCCCGCTTGCACCTCCTTCGCCGCTGCCCGAGGTTCCTCCCCGGCTACTTGCCACGCTTGCTCCGCCAGCGCCCGCCCCACCGGCGGCAGCGGCACCTCCGCTGCCCACCACGGCGGCGCCCCCCGTCCCCGGACTACCGCCCGCCCCCGCGGTTCCACCACCCGCGACGCCGGTGCCAGCCGCCCCGCCCGCGCCACCATCCGTGCCGGCGCTACCGAGCCACGGCGTCGGCGCCGGGGGCGTGCCACTGGGGCTGATCTCCATCGCGTATGCCACTGCCGTGTACGGCTGCGTGCTCGGGAGCGTGACGTGCAATCCGGATCCATCCTGCGTGAAGGTGAGCTCGATGGCCGAGCCACCCGTTGGCCCGAACAGATAGACCTTTCCGCTTCCGACCGGGAAGGCCGTGGTCGTCACGGACGCCATAGTCACTTGCTTGCCATCGCCCGGCCAGCCCATCCAAATGGCGTACAGAGTGCTCCCATCTTTGGACTTGGTGTAGCGCACGTCGCTCGAGGTTCCCGCGGTGGGATTCGTGAACGACCCTCCCCCCATCTTCGTCGGCCCCTCCCCGTAGACGGTCCAAGCACGCGTCTCGTAGATAGCGGTTCCATTCTGCTTGAGGAAACTGCCCATCGTACTAAGAATGGTCTGCTGCTCCTCCGGAATGGTGCCATCCCACATCGGCGAGATGTTGAGCAGCAGATTGCCCCCTTTGCTCACGCGATCAATGAAGGCATCGAGCACCGCCTGCGGCGAGTAATACGACATCCCCTGCGTGTAGCACCAGCTACTCACGCCGATGGCGTCATCGGTCAACCAATACGGCGTCGTGATGCCGGCAGGTCCACCACGCTCGTAGTCATAGACCTCGCCCTGGTTGTTATACCCGTCCTTGTAGGTCGCGACGACCTCCTTGCCCCAGCCGAGCGCCGCATTGTAGTAATATTGTAGGGACTCCAACAGGTGCGTCGGGTCGACCAGATTCAAGTCGAAGTCTTGCCACAGAATGTCGGGCTGAAATTCGTCGACGACCTCCTTGATCTTACCCAGCCAAAGGTCGTTTTCGTTGGCCGTTCCAGTCTGCGCGTACAGGATCTGCAGATTGGGATCGGTTTGAGCTGGGACCCATTGATAGTAGCCATTGAAGTGATATGCGGTGTGCAACGCCGCCACGATCTTCAGCCCGGCGGCACGAAAGGCATTCACGTGAAGCTGAGCGAGATTCAGCTTGGGCCCATAGGCCACGGAGTTCCACGGGTTCACCTTGCTATCCCACATGGAGAATCCATCGTGGTGCTCCATGCTGGGCCCCGCATAGCGAGCCCCGGCGTTGACGAAGATCTGCGCCCAGGCGTTGGGGTCCCAGTTGCCGCCGTTGCTCACCAGCTTGGGCGCGAACTGCACGAAATTGCCGTTCTTGTCATTCGCACCGGACATGAAGTTGTTGTACGGCCAGCTCGAGTCCGGATCTCCGTAGGTGGCGACGTGATGGTTGTACACGCCGTCCGTGTCACCCGACTTGTCATACATGTTGCGCGGGTACCATTCGTTGTCAAACGCCGGTACGCTGTAGACGCCCCAGTGAAAGTAGATCCCGAACTTGGCGTCCTGGAACCACTCCGGTGCGGCCGTGTGCTGGTTGAGCGACGTCCAGGATGCGGTGTACTGGGTTTGGCCAACAGCCGCTGGCGACCACGCCACCGCTACCGTCGCACAGCCAAGTGCCAGCCGAGCGACGCAGCGAACAAATCTAAGGTGATTGCTCATGGTCTCCGCGTGTCTCCTGTCTCTCCGATGGTTGCTCATCCGCACCGTCCCAGTAAGCCCAATTGCTCATGGGCTTTGTCTGCAAGACCGTTGGATTGGTCGCGCGCCCGACCTGCGCCGCATCCCAGCACGTACTGGGAAGCGATCCGATGATAGGCGTGGGCATGAAGTAATCCATGAATTGAGACGCCGTCGCTTCCGTGTCTCTTCCAGCAAGACATGCGGCCGCAGCAACGGCGGCAATTGCGAAACCAGCTCGGATCTTCATACCGATGTCGCTCCTGTGCGCGGTGCGGCCCCGGGGCCATATTGCCTTGCGATGCCGGAAGACCGCGCACAACGGCGCGCAACGGCGCACCGCGCATCCGCGCATCCGCGCGAGGTTTGGGGGAGATACCGTGGCGGACATCGTTGTCCGTGGGCGCTCGATACAGAAGCGCACCTCGTACTCCTCGGTTTACAAAGATGATCAAGGGTCTCACGGTCCGAAGTAAGAATGCCTACCACCGGCCGAAACGGCTCAAGCCGCATGTCGATGGTCCCCTCGATGCGCCATTTCTACCACAGCGCGGCGACAAGGCGCGACGGCGCCCAAAATGGTGAGCGACAGCGAGGGCCGCACGTCATAAAATGACAAGAATGACCGGGAACGGCTCCATGAGCCGGATCCCCTCCAGACTGTCATTCTAGAACGGATGCCCAAACCGTACCTGCGTCTTGCCCCCGCGCCGGAGGACCCAGTCGAGTTCAACGAGCTGTTCGCGCGCTATGGGGGTTATGTGGCGCGATTGGCGGCGCGGTTGCTCGGCTCGGGCGACGCCGATGTCGACGATGTGGTCCAGGACGTGTTTTGGCTGGCATCGCGTCGGCTGTATCGTATCGCCGACATGATTCAGGCGCGGGGATGGCTGGCGACGGTGACCACGAGGGTGGTCCGCCGTCGCCTGCGCAGGCGCCGCTTCCATAGCCTCTTTCATGCGAGCCCGCGCAGCGACGACGTGCCGGCGTCGGGTGCGAGCGCGGAGCAACGCGCGATATTGATCCGCCTCTATGAGGTGCTAGAACGGCTGCCCACCGAGCAGCGTCTGGCGTGGTCGCTCCGCTACCTCGAGGGCGAGCCGCTCAATGCCGTTGCCTCTGCGTGTCACTGCAGCTTGGCTACGGCCAAGCGGCGGCTCAGCGCTGCGAAGAACGTGATCGATGAGGTGTTCCGAGATGAGTGACCGAAGGTGGATCGTGCTGGGCGAAAAGGTCGATCCCAAGTGGGATCCCGAGCGGGCTCGGGCAGTGCGCGAAGCGATCACTCGTCGCGCAGAGCGCCGCCGCACCGCCGTGCGCGCGACCTTCGCCACCGCCTCGACCGGCCTCATCCTCATCGGCGCGTTGGTCTTCGTCGTCCGCGGCCGCTTCCCGCAACCACCGGCGCGCTCGACCAATGCCGGCGTCTCGGCGCTCCCGGCTGCACCGCCGATCGCCGTTGCGCCTGCCGGAGTCGTGGTGGTCACGCCGCTGTCGCAGGACACGGTTCTCGAGCCGCTGCCCGATCTCAGTGGGCGCGGGTTCAGGCTGCGCGCCGGCGGCGCGCGCTTCTCGGTCCCGCACAACGCCCAGCACCCGTTTGTCGTCGTGGCCGGGACGGTGACCATCGAGGATCTCGGGACCGCCTTCACGGTGCGTTATGTGGGAGCAGACCGCCTGGACGTCTCCGTCGAAGAAGGGCGCGTGCGCGTGCGCGCGGCTGGCAGCGACACCGAGCTCGCCGCGGGCGCGACGCTGCGGGTTCCCTTGGCGTTCGTTACGGAATCAGAGCCGGCTCACGCTCCGGCAGGATTGGCCGGGTCGTCGTGGCGGGCCCTCGCCAAGCACGGCGCATACGAGGATGCGCACCGCGCGCTTAGCGAAGCCGGACCCGGCGCCGTGCGCGACAATGGCGCCGATCTCCTACTTGCCGCCGACGCTGCGCGCCTCAGCGGCCATCCCGCCGACGCTGTGCCATACCTGGAGCGCGTGGTGCGCAGGCACGCTCGCGATTCACGCGCTGGGGTGGCAGCTTTCACCCTCGGTCGCGTGTTGCTCGACGAGCTCGCGCGCCCGGGGGAGGCGATCGACGCCTTTGCCGTCGCGCGTGCCGCGGGCGGCCCGCTGGCCGAAGACGCGCTGGCGCGCGAGGTGGAAGCGGCGTCGCGCGCGGGTGAAGTGGCGCGCAGCCGCGAGCTGGCGCTGCTGTATCGGCGGACTTATCCGAACGGACGACGTACGACGGAGGTGTCAAAATTCGGCGGCCTCCGCTGATCTCGTTGCTGGCGTTCACGCTGGCAACGACGGTCATCGATCGCGCCGAGGGCGCGGGCGATATGGAGCCGCCGAGCGTCGCTATCGACGTCGTCGGCTGCGACCAGCCGCTGGC
The DNA here is from genome assembly GCA_963849735.1 of uncultured delta proteobacterium. Taxonomy (GTDB): domain Bacteria; phylum Myxococcota_A; class Polyangia; order Fen-1088; family Fen-1088; genus Fen-1118. Next base: position 25,088 of record CAWKJE010000070.1, on the reverse strand, counting down.
GCGCGAGGTGCGCCGGATCGCAGCGGTCGAGCTGCGCGCCAGGCTGATGGAGCCGACCGCGGGCGATAGCACGGGCGGGCCCATTACCCGGGTGACCGCCACTTGCGGCAGAGGGGACGCTCGACTCGAGGTTAGCGACCCTACGACGGGCAAATCACTGCAGCGCACGGTGGCCCTGACCGAAACCGCGCCGAACGACCGGGCACGCCTGCTAGCGCTCGCCGTCGCCGAGCTCGTCGCCGCCAGCTGGTCGGAGCTTGAAACCAACCCGCGGCCGAAGGCACCGCCGGCGACCACCCTGGCCGCCTACCCTGACCGCGCAGCAGCCCGCGCCGCGGTTGCCGGCCGCGCGGTTGAGGCTGCCGCGGTTTTCGACACCCACGTGCTCGCGAGCGGCGACGCCCTGTTCGGAGGCGGTGCGCGCCTCGAGGTCTGGCTGACGCCTCGGCTCTTCCTGCGCACCGATGCGCTGGCCGACTACGGCGTGCTCGATCGCGATGCAGGCACGGTGACCGTGATCATGCCAAGCGCATCGGTGGCTGTGGGTTTCTCGCAACGGCGCGACACCTGGCTGCGTCCGGCGGCCAGCGCCGGATTCCGTGCTGGCTACGTTTGGATGAGGGGCACGGCCAGCGGTTCCACGGCAACCGGAATGTCGGAAGAGGGCGCTTGGCTCGGCCCCGAGCTCATGCTGCAAGTCGGCGGCTGGGCGTACGCGCGCGTGCATCCGGTGCTGGCGCTGTCAGCTGGCGTTCATTTGATGGGCGTGCGCGGTACGGTTGGCGGAGGCGGTGGCGACATTGATGCGGCCGGTTGGTGGGCGGCCGCGAGCGCAGGCGTCGTTCTGCGGTAGACAGGAGGCGCGGCTATGCGACAGAACACGCGCTCCACGTTGAACCGCCCCGGGCAGCGGCAGCCATCGTCGATCCGCCGGCTAGGTGCGCTTCTCGTGGTATTCACTGGCGCGGCCTGCACAAGGACCGGACCAGTTCTGAGCGGGATACCCAGCCCGGCGCCGGTGCTGCCCGTCCCCTCGGCCGCCCAGCTTGCGTGGGAAACCGAGGAGCGGTCGGCGTTTCTCCATTTCGGAATGAACACCTTCACGAACAAGGAGATTGGCGACGGCACTGACAGCCCAACGCTGTTCAACCCGACGGCGTTAGACGCATCGCAATGGATAACAACGCTTCGAGGAGCTGGTTTTCGCCAGGCGATGTTAACTGCTAAGCACGCCGACGGCTTCTGCCTGTGGCAGACCAAGTGTACTAGCTACTCGGTGGCAGCGAGCCCATTTCGGGGTGGGCAGGGTGACGTCGTGCGAGAGTTCGTCGACGCAGCACGGGAAGGAAACCTGCGTGTGGCGCTTGCGTTGTCGCCGCTCGATTACCACGAACCTACGTATGGCACTCCCGCCTACGCGGCGGTCTTCGAGTGCCAGCTGACCGAGCTGCTGACCAACTACGGCGCTGTCGACGAGATCTGGCTTTGGCAGCAACCGAGCGCACCGAACCTGGATTGGGTGACCATCCACGATCTAGTTCACCAGCTGCAGCCGGACGCTCTGCTCGAAATGGCGAACCTCCCTCCAACGACGGCAAACGACGTGCACGCGCTGTTCGATTCGTCGCCAGCGGGCGATCAGTCTAGCTTGCAAACCCCGAGCAACTCCCCCACCACGACGGACTGGATTCCGGCGGAGTGGGCTTATTCGATCCGCCCGAGCTGGTTCTGGCACGCCGCCGAGGACAGCCAGGTCAAGTCGGCGAGCACGCTCCTCGGGCTATACCTCGGCGCCGTCGGCCGCAACAGCCTCCTGCGTCTCAACGTTCCTCCCAACACGGCGGGGCTGCTGGCCGACCCCGACATCGCGGTTTTGGGCCAGCTCGGCCCCAATGTCGGCGCACTCTACGATACCAACGTGGCGGCAGGGCGCGCCGCGACCGCCGATTCGGTCTTCGATGGTTTGCCGGCATACGATGCGCCATCGGCGTTTGACGGCGAGCTCGACACCTACTGGGCGGCCGCGGAAGGGGCGACGAGCGGTCGGCTGGAGGTAGCTCTCGACAGCGCCACCTCGTTCGATCTGATCAGTATCCAGGAGCCCATCGCGCTCGGCGAACGGACGACGCAATACCATGTCGACGCGCGCGTGAGCGGGACCTGGACGACCATCGCCACCGGCACGTCGATCGGTGAGCGGAAGCTCTTTAGCATCAACTCTGTCAGCGCCGATGCCGTGGCGCTGGTGATCACGGCGGCCCGCGGCGCGCCTGCCATCTCCGAGCTCGGACTCTACGCCACAGGATCGCCATGACCAATCTACGGGTAGTGTAGACGGCCAAGGAATGCATCAGCTCGAATTCGATTGGGCTGTTGTAGTTGAGCGCCGAATGGCGACGATGGAGGTTGTAGAACCCGTCGATGTACTCGGCAATGGAAATCTTGGCGGCTTCCCAGCTTTCGAGGTGGTCGAGGTTATCCATCTCGCGCTTGAGCGTCGAGAAGAAGCTCTCGGCCACAGCGTTGTCCCAGCAATCACCCTTCCGGCTCATGCTGCATTCAATGCCCTCCATCTCCAGGGCCTTCCGGTAATCGCTACTGCATATGTGCTGCCCCGATCGGAGTGGTGGACCATCATCCGTGCTAAGATTCGATTCATGCAAGCGTACCGGGCACTGCTGGAGACGGATGAGAATGGACACCTGAACGCTGTTCCGCCGCTCCCCTCGCACGCCAAGGTCGAAGCAATCTTCTTGGTGCTTGACGCCGAACGAATCGGAAGGGCTAGAACACCACCGCCCGAGCTCGCAGCCCTGCGCATCATTGGCGACGTCGTCGCACCAGCAGTTGAGTTGCAGGACTGGCACCTCGACGGATGATCCTGCTCGACACGCACACGTCGCTCTGGTGGATAGGTGGGGAGACGACTGAGTTGCCAGCTCCGATGAGAGATCTCATCAGTGGCTCACCTGAGGCAATCGCGGTGGCATCAGTGTCTTGTCTCGAGGTCGCATGGTTGGCCAAGAAAGGCCGCGTGTCCTTACCCGTCCCGATCGACGACTTCTTCGTCAAAGCCATCAACGTTCGACCTCGTCTACGCGCGCCTCGTCCTGATGCACATTCGCCACCCAGAGGCTGCGCTCGCCGCAATGGTGCAAGCGCTCCGACCTGGCGGCGTGGTCGTATGCGAGGAGGCCGCGTCGACCACGGCCTTCGCCTATCCGCCGAAGGAAGCTGTCGCGCGCACGGCGCGGCTGTTCGAAGAACTGGGCAGGAGAATCGGCGCGGCCTACGACATTGGCGACCGTCTCTACGACTTGGTTCGCGCTGCGGGATGCGAGGTCCTCCGGGCCAGCTTCGTTCAGCCCATAGTCTCGCTCGCCGTGGCGAGTCGGTTTCTCCTGATTGGGGCGAACGAAGTTCGGCCGCTCGTCCTGAAGACGGGCTTGCTCACCGAGCAAGACGCCGACGAGCTCATGACCGCCCTCGGGAATCTGGCGACGGACGAGGGCTACTACGCTTTCGCGCGCGTGGCCCAGGTCATCGGCAAGAGGTAGAAGAGACGCGACCGACGCCATCGCGCGATCAGCTCCACGCCGCCAGCGGCAGACGAAGCCGAGCAGCGTCGCCAGCTCAAAGGCAGGTGAACGAAAAGCCCGTTAGAGTTGTAGGCGTGGGCAGCCGCTCGGTAATCGTCAACACGGATCCATCGCCTGGGTCGAGTGTCCCGGGTTCGTCAACCTCCCCGGCCCCGCCATCACTCGACTCGAACCCGCCCACGAAGTGCGCGAGATAGTCGACGGAGCCGACCTGAAAGGTGACGTACGTGTCGTCGCCACGGGCGACCGACACGACCGTGCGCTCGAGCATGGCGTCGGGCGTCCCGTAGAACACCCTGAACTGCGCATAGGTTGTCGGGTCGCACATAGTTTCGTGATCCACCGCACCCGGCTTCTCGGAGTTGGGCAGCGCTGGAGCGCCTGAGACGGGCTACCAGTCTGGGACGGAAATCTGGGGATTTTTTGCGGGAAGGGAAAACTGGCTGATGCTGCGCCACCAACGGGCCTGTCGCCTGTTCTCGGGACCAAACAAGAGGAAATGGCCCGCCACGGTTGCCGCCGTGCGGGCCCCGGCCAGTGCAATTGCGCCACGAAGCGGCGCTCACCAGCGAGCAATACGTTAGCCAGCAAGCCTGGCGGAACGCAACTCTTGTGCAATGCCCCCTGCATCCCCGAGGTGGATGCGGTTTTGGCCGGCACGGGACGTACTCCCGGGTATCTCCGCCTGGGATGCGGATCGCAAGGTGGTACTGCCGGAAGGGAAAGACGACGTTCAGCTTGATACCTGACTGCCTGGCGAGTCGGCTTCCTGAGACTCTGGACCAGGTCGAGCAGGTGGTAGCCACCGTTGAGGAGAGGCAAGCCGAGGGCCTCAGCTTGGAGCAGATAGCCGAGGAGCTACGGCCTGAGCTGATGGACGCGCGAGGCGCCATACGGTGGGTGAGGCGGCGGGTATACCCGGTGCAGGTGGTCCTCCTGGCGCTGGTAACCCTCCTGCCCGGCCGCCTGGGCGAAGAGGCCAGCGTGCTCGCCGTACGCAAGACTCTCGCGACCTCATCTGCCCTGGTGCGGCTGCGCACGTTCGGTGCGACGTACCTTGGGTCACTGGCCCCGCCGCTCGGATTCGGCCCTCGCCCTCGGCGACGTGCGCGGCGGCGCCGGCACTCCCAACAGGGAACGGGGCCAGACCCGCCAGCCCCAAACCGGTAGTGCTCACTCACGGTCCTCGCAGAAGGAGGCCGAAGGAGAAAAATGATGACGAGCAAAGACCAAACGACCGAATCAGGGCAGCGAGCCGACGAAGTGGCGCTTTTTCGCTACGGGCTCATCGCCGATCTCGTACACCTGCAGCCGGGCGAGCGGGGCATCTATGCCCGCTTGCGAGAAAAGGCAGCGCAAACCTACGACATCCCCGGATCGCGACGTGGCAGGGTGGCGGCGGAAACGATGCGAGGTTGGCTACAGGATTGGCGCCGAGGTGGCTTTCCAGCTCTACGCCCCAAGCCGCGCGCCGATCAGGGACAGGCACGGGCCATCCCCGAAAAGGTGGCCCACCTCCTATGCATGATCAAGGACGACAAGCGGGACCTGTCGGTGCGTATGGTAATCGAGGCAGCCCGGGCCTCGCGTGAAGTGCCGGAGGACCTGGAGCTTGCGCCAGCCACCGTGCACCGGCTCTTGTCAGCCAAAGGCCTCATGGAAAAGCGCCCGGACGAGCCGACCAGCAAGGATCGCCGGCACTTCGCTTTCGCGAAGGCTAACGAGCTGTGGATGAGCGACGTGATGCACGGGATAGCTGTACCGGTTGACGGACGACGGCGACACAAGACGTACCTGTTGGGCCTGCTCGACGACGCAACCAGAGTTGTGCCATATGCACGCTTCGCTTTCGCCGAGAACACCGCCGCCTTTTTGCCCGTGCTCGAGCAGGGCATTCGCCGTAGGGGGTTGGCCAAGCGTCTTTACGTTGATAATGGCGCTGTCTATCGCTCGCATCACCTCGCTCTGGTGTGTGCCAAGCTCGGCATCACGCTGATCCATAGCCGGCCCTACGTGCCGCAAGGACGTGGAAAAATCGAGAGATTTTTCAGGACGGTCAGGCTGCAGTTGATGCCCGTCCTGAGCCCGGCCGACACAGCCAGCATCGACGCCCTCAACCGTCGGCTATGGGCCTTCATCGAAGGCGAGTATCACCAGCGTCCGCACAAAGGTCTCGACGGCGAGACACCGCTGGACAGATGGGCGCAGGTCTCCGATGAGGTCCGTCTTCCCGAGCCCGGTGGCGACCTAGGTGCCCTCTTTCTTTTCGAGGAGAAGCGGAAGGTCGCCAGGGATCGCACGGTCAGCTTGCGCGGTGTCCTTTATGAAGTCGATGCCGTGCTGGTAGGTCAGACCGTGACCCTACGCTTCGATCCGACGCAGCCAGGCCGTCCAGTCGAGGTTTGGCACGATGGCCGCAAGGTCGAGGTGGCCAAGAAGGTCGACGCGTACGCCAATTGCTTCGTCAAACGCGACCACACGACCAAGGCCGTAGACCCATCGGCTGCGCCACCGCCGCCGCCAGCAGGACTGCGCCTGCGCGACTTTGTGGAAGAGACGGGCGTTGCCGATGGGGAACACCACGACAAAGGCGAACCGGAGGGCTTCTGATGTATCGCAAACACTTCGGCTTGACCCGCCACCCCTTCGCCAAGGAAATCGAACCCGAGGACCTCTTCCCTTCGGCATCGAGCAAGGAGCTTGAGGCCCGCCTCGCTCACCTCATAGAGCTCAGGGGCATCGGACTCATCACCGGCGAGAGCGGTAGCGGCAAAACCAGCTCCTGCCGCAAGGTCGTCACTGGCCTCCACACCGGCCTGTATCGCGTCGTCTACGTCTCCCTGTCCACCGGCAATGTGATGGACCTCTACAAGACCATCGCCTGGGAGATGGGCCTTCCTACCGAGCGTAACCGCGCTGCCCTCTATCGCCAAATCAAGAATGAGGTTACCCGTCTTTGCCTTGAAGCCCGCTGCCGACCTGTACTGATCGTCGACGAAGCCCACAACCTCCGCTCGGAGGTCCTCGAGGATCTGCGCCTGCTCACCAATTACCAGATGGATGCTGAGAATCGTCTCTGCCTCCTCCTGGTCGGCCAGGTCGAGTTGCGTCGACGCCTCGGCATGGCGGCCTACGAGTCGCTCAACCAGCGCATCGTGATCCGCTACCACGCCACCGGCCTTCTTCGTACCGAGCTCGGCCCATACCTGGCGCATCTCCTACACCTGGCGGGCACCGACCTGCCCCTCTTCGAGCCCGCCGCCGAGGAGGCCATCTTCCAAGCCACCCAAGGCTTGCCACGCAAGGTGAATCTGCTGGCCCACCACGCGCTCATGGCCGCGGCGCTCGCCAAAGCCAAGACCGTCTCCGCCGAGCACATTCAGGCCGCCCTCAGCGAGGTGGCATGATGACTTTACACCACGCTCCCGTTATGCAGGCCACCGCCAGCGACCTCGCCGTCGCTCCAGAGCTCGGCGTCCTGGTCGCTCTCGACGCCGTCCTTGCAGTCGCCGCCTTCCAGCTCGCCGCGGAAAATCCAGACATCTCCCTCGACTCCCTAGCCCGCGGCGACCCGCCGTCACCAGAGGCGCGCAAGGCCACCGCTCTCATCCTCCGCATCAGCAACCTGCGCGCCATCATGCGCGACTATCGCAACCTATCCCTCACCGGTCAGCAAACCGACTTACCCTTCTAACCGTCGTCAATCCTTAGCCCCGGCTCCAGTAGCCTCGCTCCTGGTGTCGGGGCTTTTCTTTTCCCGCTCTCCCAGCCAATTCCAGCCCACTCCACCGCCACCGCCAATGCGGGAAATCGTCCACCTTTCCTCACGAATCAGCTCGGGAAAAGCGCGGTGGAATAATGTGAGAACCGACATAGGTCCAATCATCGAGCGGTCGGGTGACCACGATGACGTCACCATTCGACACGTCCGCGACATACTCGATGTACACATCCCCTGGGAGATTGCGCAGAGTCATGGTGTTCAACACACTTGCATCGACAACCACCAATTGCACCTGATCCGGATCATTCACGTCGAGGAAGGCGCGCGAGTCGCCCGGGCCGAGCGCCATGCCGGTGGTCACGCCGCCGCGAATCTGGACCAGCAGGGCGGAGTTGCTTGCGCCATCCTCGTACCCCAATGTGTAATCGACGTCGGCCCCCATTGCTGCCCGAGCCCATGACCCGCTTTCGCCAGAGCACATTGCCCTGAGAGACGAAAACTCGGTACTGATACGTCGCGGGCGCTTCGTCGGCAAGGTACAGGGTGCTTGTCGAGCCCTTACCCACCCCTAAGACTTTGCCCAGGATTACCGGCAGCTCGTGCGGCGCGAGCGGATCGCACGGTCCCGCATCAGCCGGTGGCCCAGAGGTCTCCGTGAGCCCTCCGTCGCCGTAGGTACCCACTACCAAGTCCCCGCCGCTTGTACCAGTGCCACCCGCGCCCCCAGAGCCATCAGCCCCGCCTGAGTCGCTCCCAACCGGGCCGAGATTCTCGGCTCCGCAGCTCACGAGGAAGGCCACGACCAAAGGATTCAGACTCGCTCGGAACCTAGCTTTCATACTTGTCACTATACCTCCACCTCCTCAGGCCGGGCATTCTAGCAGGTCGATAGTGGCATCGGCCGGGTTCCTGGGTAGGGTTCAGGTATGCTGATTCGTAGCTTTCGCCTGGGAGACGAGGTTGAGCTCCACCGGGTCTTCCATTCGTCCGTTCATGGTTTGGCCGCGCAAGACTACCTGCCCGAGCAGCTCGAAGCCTGGGCTCCAGATCATCCCGACATGGAGCGTTGGACGCATAAAATGCGCAGCTTGCAACCCTTCGTCGCCGACGATTCCGGCCACTTGGTCGGCTATGCAGACCTTCAGTCCGATGGGCTCATCGATCACTTCTATGTGGCCGGAGGCCACGCCAGGCGGGGGATTGGACGACTTCTTATGAGGACGATTCTGGCTCGCGCGGGCGAGTTGAGGTTGCCCAGACTGTGGTCCGATGTGAGCCTTACCGCCCGCGTCTTCTTCGAGCACTTCGGATTCACGCTCGTCCAGCATCGATTGGTCATTATCGCAGGCGTTGAGCTCGCCAACGTGCGCATGGAAAAATCGCTCTTGCCAACCCCCCCCGGGCTGGAGGTCGAACATGCTGGATGAATGAGTCCTGCGCAAGGCTGCTCGCTAGTTTCTGTCCACGAGCATCAGTCAGCCGTCACACTTTCGGTCGCTCGCAGTGGAAGTCGCACGAAGAACGTTGTGCCCTTGCCAACCTCACTGGTAAGGTCGATGCGACCTCCATGCTGGTCCACCACGACCCGACGCGCGATCGTGAGCCCCTGGCCGGTCCCGCGACCCACCTCCTTGGTGGTGAAGAACGGATCGAAAACTCGATCGCGGATTTCGGGCGGAATCCCAGCACCGTTGTCCGATATTGCCACGACGACCTCGCAGCCCTCGACGTAGCTCCGAATGGTTATGAGGCCGCCGCTACACGAGTCGAGCCCCTTCGCTTGGATGGCGTGTGCCGCGTTGACGATGAGGTTGAGGAATACTTGATTCAGCTCTCCGAGGTGGCATAGGACAAGGGGAATGACGCCCAACTCAGTAACGACCTTTCCGACACGCTTCCACTCACTGGTCGCCACCACGACTGTGGTCTCGAGTGCATGATTTAAATCCGCCAGAGCCTTCTTCTCGCCTGCCGGGTGAGCGTAGGCCTTTATCGAAGAGACAATCTTAGCGACGCGTGCAACGCCCTGCATGATGTTTGCAGTGGCTTTCGGCGCCTCCTCTTGGATGAAGGAGATGTCCAGTTCGTTCCTTCGCGCCGCGACTGCCGATTGCTGCTGTTCGGACGCGTTCATTCCCAGCATGGCCTCGCAGAATTTCAGGTAAGCGGTGCCGTCCGAGATTGCCTGCACGAGAAAACTCGCGTTGTCCCCAATAAACTGAATGGGCGTGTTAATCTCGTGCGCGATGCCGGCTGCGAGCTGGCCAATCGCTTCTAGGCGCTGCGCCTGGCGCAGGTCTTGTTCGATCTGATGAATATGAGAGACGTCACGAATAGTGAAGAGCGTGGCCGCTGCTCCCTCGAATTCCACCCCAACGGATTGTACCTCTGCGGTTAGCTTCTTGCCGGCGCCTGTTTCCATTTGCAATTGGCTAATTTGCAGCACCTCCAACGGCACATCAGGGTCCACAAGAAGGAGGGCCCGTAACCCCGGCGGAAAGAACTCGCTGAAGCGTCGCCCCAGATAGCCGGTCGGATCTCTCCAATCAAGGGTCTGCGCAGCCGCGGCATTGCAGAAGATGATTTTATCACTGCGAGTGACGACGATGCCGACCGGCAGCCCTTCAATGATCGACGGCAGCTCGGCAGACATGCGACGCCCGTGCTCGTGGAATCCCACCGGTTCTGAGACGTGCCGCTTAGCCGAGTTAGCTTGTTCGGTTATGTCTCGGGCCAGGCAGCACGCGCGAACCCGCAACTCCCCTGTGGCCTCGATGTGTGCGAAGTAGGCCTCGAACACACGGCCACCTACACAGATCCTCCGGGTGTGGCTTTCGCCGACCAGGGCATGTTCGAATCCGTAGACCAGTTCAGCTAAGTCCTCGCTCAGCGCGTGCATCGAGAGCCCCACTTCTGGCTTTCGACCGCCTTGCCAAAGCCCGATTTCTCCTCCCTCAACCACGAGGAAAGCCCCGCCACCATCGACGGCCAGGATGAGTATCGGTGTATGCCGCAAACTCTGCCGAAGCGCGGCTATAGTCTGGCCGCGCTCCTCAGCTAGTGGTTGAGGATTGGCAAGCGTCTCACAAGGCGGCTTGGCCATTTTGCGTCGTGTTGGCGGAGCGTTTAGGTCTTGAAGTCGGTTTTGGATCTATCTAGTCGGTCGTGCAAGTTCGAATCTTGATGATTCAGAGGGGGTGCTGGAGGCAGGCTGGAAGGCGGACGAAGAAGGTCGTGCCCTTCCCCGTCTCGCTCTGAAACGTCAAAGTGCCACCGTGTTTCTCCACAACCACCGAGCGCGCGATGAAGAGCCCCTGTCCAGTTCCCTTGCCAACCTCCTTGGTAGTGAAGAAGGGGTCGAAGATCTTGTCGCGGATCGCTTCCGGGATACCGCATCCGGTATCGGCGATGGAGATCACGACCATGCCGTCTTCGCGGCGTGTTGCGATCTTGATCAGCCCCTTCTCGTCGGTTCCTCTCACGCGCTCACCGATAGCGTGGGCGGCGTTGACGATGAGGTTGAGCACGACCTGATTGATTTCGCCCGCGCGGCACGTGACCGGGGGTAGCAGCCCGAGATCGGTTTCCACCTCGGCGACGTACTTGTATTCGTTGCGCGCTATATTCAGGGTGGTCAGAATCGCCCGGTTCAGGTCGACCGAGGTGCTTTCCTTCTGGTCGGGATGGGCAAATTCCTTCAAGGAGGCGACGATGGTCCCGACACGCTCGACGCCTTCAAGCGCCCGTGAGAGCGCCGCGGGAACATTCTCCAGCAGATAGGCTAGGTCCGCCTCTTCCTCCCCGTCGGCTGCGCTTTGGGCCAGATCTCGCCACGGCACCCCGTCGGCGGAGGAGCGCAAGACAGCTTGACTGAGCGCTCGATATCTCGCGACCAATCCCGCCAAGTCCCCCCAAGCCGTGCGAACGAAGTGGACGCTGTCGCCCACGAATTGAATTGGCGTATTGATCTCGTGGGCTACCCCTGAAGCTAGCCGTCCCACCGCTTCGAGTTTCTGGGCCTGGCGCAGCTCCATCTCCATTTTCTCCCGCGCCCTGATCTCGTTGGTCAGAAGCTCGTTCGATCGGAGAAGCTCGGCGGTTCGTGACTTCACCCGCTCCTCCAAATGGTCGTACAGGCGGGCGTTGCCAATGGAGATGGCCGCCTGGCCAGCGATGACCCTGAGCAGAGTCAACCGCCTAGACGTAAAAGCATGCGTCATGGTGTTATTCTCCGCGTAGAGGATCCCTAAGAGCTTGCCCTGGTTCAACACCGGCAAGCCCAATACCGATTTCACCGAATTCGCTCGGATGTAGGGGTCGTCCTGATAGACGACGTGGTTGCTGGCATCGCCGATAGCGACGGTGTCGCAGGTGCGCGCGACGTAACGAACGACCTGGAGGCAAAGATCGTTGCGTTCGTCGATGGCGCTCGGACCGGTCTCCTTGGCAGGGTTCGCGTCGATCGTTGCGCTCGCCACCACGGTCAGATGGTCACTGGTTTCCGCCTTGAGAATCAAGCACCCGCGCTGGGCGCTGGCGTTTTCAATGATGACCGCCATCAACTTGGCGAAGACCCGGTCGGGCTGCACCTCGCCAGAGATAGCTTGGGTCGCCTTAATCATCGACGTGATGTCGAGCAAGCTGCCGAGCGCAATCTCGCCCGAGGACCCGCTCGAATGGTGGGAGATGCTTCGCTCGGTTGACAGCACGAGGCCTTTGGCGGCTCCGCCCTCCATTTGCCGCATCTTGACGTGCGCGCCCCAGCGTTCATAGAGGGAGTATGCCTCGCGAAGAAATGATCTCCCGATCTTGGCGTGCCCCTTCTCCAGCCAAAATTCAGCCTGTAGTTCATTGGCGAGCGCTCGGAGGTGAAGGAATCCATCGCCCGTGGCCGTCGCTGCTTCGTCATAGAGGCGGATGACATCTTCGAGCGGCGCATCACGTATGCGCGCGATCTCCGCGGAAGCCAGCTTGTGTTTGTGAGCAAAGTTGGCAGGGCAGTTCTCTGCCAAGATTCTCAGTTTTTCCTGGCAGGAAGCCAAGACTTCCAGCACCTCATTGCGGTCAGCCTCGGGCGCCGCTCGGTATTGTTTGGCCAGAATCAAGCACCGGAAGAGGTAGTAGTCTGCGATGGCAAACTGGCTTGAACCCTCGAGAAGGAAGGCGAGGCAGAGATCTTCCCACTCCGCCGCCGCCCCGATATTCCCTAAGATGAAGTTGATCATGACCTGGAGCTGGCCGTGCATGAAAACTCCCCGCGGGTATTGCGACGCGACAATTTCTCGCGTGAACTCGTCCTCGGAGGGGCGCAGCGTCCGGGTATCGCCCGAGCCTCCGCGCAACAGGGTCAGTGCCCGTTGTGCGATGGTCACTGTCCGCAACTGCGCGACGGACCGGGTCTGCTTCAAATAGGCAACGGCGCTGTCCGCCTTCATCTGGCATTGGTCGAGAGGAATCCCGAGCGACAGTAGCCGCTGGACCTCCAAGGCGTAAGCGTAGGCCGTTGACAGAACGTCGCCCGCTGCCAATCCGAACCGTTTCGCTCGAGCGAAGGCATCAAGTCCTTCCTGATACGGGGCGCGCCAGTGGGAAACGAATGCGGCGAATACCAGATTGACCGCCGACTCGAGCGGCGCAGGTGCGTACCGTTCGAGAAGCGCGAGAGCCACCCTGCCCAAGCGGTAGGCTGTCGCGAAATCTCCCAGACTGCCCGCCTGAATCATTCCACAATCGACGAAGTTCTTACACGACACGGCTGTCACTCCGTGGGTCATGGCCAAGTCGAACATCATCACTTCCGCCAAGACGAATAGCGGATAATGGATCTGGATCGCGGATGGCACGATCTCATAAAGAAGGTTCATTGTCATGACGTCGATGTCATCCGTCATGTCTGGAAGGCGTACGAAGTCTTCAATCCGCATGCGGTCGAGGTGCTCCCGCATCTTACTGATGCCCTCTCGAACCAGTCGGTCGATCTCCGAGGGATCCTCTGGCAGCCCCAGCCCCAGACGACCCAGGCCTTCTCGAATCGCCGCCACGGAGTCAACGAGTCGTCCCTGATGCGACAGAACTCGCGCCTTGAACCTGAACGCCGCCGCCGCCCCCAGCCGGTCGGGAGCGTTGGCGGTCAGCTCGTCGCAAAGCACGCCGGCGCGGTCCACGTCGCCCGCCAGATAGACACACTCCACGTACGCGCGTCGGCACTCGAAGAACCACGTCGCCTGTAAGGTGCGCTCTTCGGCCGAGAGAAGCGCCATGCAGGCTTCGAAATGCATCGCTGCAACGGCGAAGGCCATCGAGTGCTTTGCCCTCTGCCCCGCCGTGTGATTGAGCCGCGCCAACTGGGTGCGCTCCTCGGAGCCAACGATGAGCTCCTTGCCGCGGTTCAGATGGTTCACGATCTCGAAGATCCCGTCGTCGGGCTCGCCAGACCCCGAGTTTGCCAGCAGGATGCGCCCGAGAGCCAAGTGCGCACGTGTCCGCTCTTGGCCGTCGAGCCGCCCATAGGCCGCTTCGCGTAGCCGGCCGTGCTTAAACTGATAGCTGACCTCCGGGTCACTGCGCCGTGCGTCACTGGAGTCGCCGTGGTCGCGAACCATGTGGTGCCTGTTTCCTTGGGGGATCAGCACCTGCGCCTCGACCGCTGCCTGCAGTGCCGTGGCCACCGTCCCCACCGAGATCTCTGCCAGGCGCGCCAGCGTTCCCAGGTCGAACCGATTGCCAATGCACGCGGCCAGTCGCAGGCACGCACCGGTCAATGGGGGAAGACACTCCAGCTCTCGCACCGCCAGGTCGACGACGTTGTCGCTGGCGCTCGCCCGCTCGATCTTGTCGTAGTCCCAGTCCCAGCGACCTTCCTCCGCGACGAAGCGCAACGCGCCTGCACGATGGAGCGCGCCCAGCAACTCGTTCACGAAAAGCGGGTTGCCGCCGGTCTTTTCGTAGATGCGCTCGCCGAGTGGTCTGCCGACGACCTGGTCGCAATGCAAGGTGGCAGCGACAACTTGATTGACGCTGTCTGGCGACAGCGGCTCCAGCACCATGTCCCGCACCGCCGAGGGCCGAAGGGCGCGCAAGCATCTTATCGCCGCCCGGAGAGGATGCCCCTCGACAACTTCCTCGTCCCGGTAGGCGCCAATCACCAACACGTGTCGAAGTCCATCGTCGCTGAGGAGGTCTGCGAGCAGGTCAGGAGTAGACGAGTCCGTCCATTGCAGATCGTCCACAAAAATAACCAAGGGCCGCTTCGGCGAGACGAGCGCTCCCACAAGACCGCGCAACGCACGGTAAAAGCGCCTACGGGCCTCCGCTGGGTCTAGCTCAACGACATGTGGTTGGGGCCCCAGCACGTGCTCGATTTCCGGGATCAGGTGCAGCAGGCTCCCTCCATTCGGCCGAATCGCTTCCGAGATCTTCTCTCGCCACGCCAGGAGGCCATCATCCGGCTCAGCCAGCACCCGCTTCACAAGCTCGCGCAGCGGTTCTTTTAGTGCTCCGAGGGGCACGTCACGCATGAGTTGGTCGCATCTTCCCGCGACGAAATTGACGCCGCGACGAGCCAGCTCCGCACGGAGCTCGTGAATCAGCGATGACTTGCCGATGCCGGAACATCCGGTCACCAGCAAAAGCCGGCAGGAGCCCTGTCTGACTTCCTCCACGGCATCGAACAATGTCGCGGATTCCCGGTCACGCCCAAAAAGCCCTCGCGGCAACTGGAGGTGGTCGGAGACGTCGTGTCTTCCAAGCTCGAACTCCGCGATCGCCCCATGGGTCGCCCAGTCTCGCTGGCAACACTCAAGATCCTTGAGCAACCCGACCGCGCTTTGGTAACGGTCGTCGGGGTGCTTGGCCATCAGCTTGCCAATCAGTCGAGCTAGTGGATCGGGAGTGTCCGGACGCACGTCATGCGCACTTGGCACCGGTTTTGAGACATGGCAGTGCACCCAGCCCAGCGGGTCGCTCGCCGTAAACGGCAACGAGCCGGTGAGTAATTCAAATAGCGTCACCCCAAAGGAATAGTAGTCACTGCGATAGTCGACGCCGCGGTCCACGCGGCCGCTCTGTTCCGGTGAGATGTAGGCCAAGGTCTTTTCCAGGTAGTCCTCTGGATCGACGTCCTGACGACAGAGCGATAGGTCGCGGGAGCTGCTGAAGTCGATGAGCTTAACTGCGCCACTTTCTGGCTCGAACAGGATATTCTGAGGCTTGATGTCATTGTGGATGATGTGTTGCGCTTGAAGGTGACAGAGGGTGCTCGCCACCTTCAGCGCGATCGTGAAGAAGAGATCGAGCGGAATTTCCCTAGAAAGCAACGACGAGAGATCGCTACCTCTGACATCTTCAAAGACGAGCGCACCACGGTCTCCGTCCTTGACGATATCGAGAACGCTAATGACGCCAGGCGCCCTCAGTTTGCTCAAAATGCGGTACTCCGATTCCAACCCGGACACTTCGCGAGGGGACGGGAACTCCGCCACGAGAAACTTGATGACGACCGGTCGACCATCGTTCCTTCGTACGGCGCGGCGCAGGTGGTAGAGCGACGACAGCGCCAGAACTTCCCCGAGCGCATAGCCTGGCAGTCCCACTAACGCTTCTTCCTGCCCAGGTTGAGCGCGATCATACATCGCCACCCCGATTCCGATCGCTCACGCCCCATCCTTCGATGCATCGCTATTCCCGATGGGCAGCCGAATCGTGAACGTGGTTCCCTTTCCGACCTCGCTCTCGAATGTCAGGGATCCGTTATGTTTGGTTGCAACGATGGAGCGGGCGATGTGCAGACCCTGGCCCGTGCCCTTGCCGGCTTCCTTGCACCTAACATCGGCATCCTCCACACCGCTCATCAAGATGACGGGGATGAGAACACTCCTGCCTCGCACGTGATCGGCCATCTCCTCCTCCTTTGCCAGGCACGCGGGCCTCTCGGATAACGCCGTCTGACGTCCTACCGCTCGACACTTCACGGAATATCTTGAGTCCTCGCAGCGGATGCGAGGCCGAGCTCAACGCAGCGCAAGTCTCTGTCCCCTCTGCCGCCCTTTGGTCCCCGCCATGATCTCGAAAGGCGGCGCCGCGGTAAGTCGCCCGCGCCGGGCCTGGCAGTCCAACTCAAGTCCCTTCCATTTCTGTCGATCCCCGCCCCAAGGGATGATGTCGAAAAGCGGCTTGAAGGTTGGTCGAGACCGAGGGCCTTGAAGATCACATGGAACAGACTGCTCCTCCACTCAAACGGCTCCTGTTCGTCGACGACGATCCCAACATCCTCACCGGCCTTCGTAACGTACTGCGGAGCAAGCGCCGTGAATGGGACATGGTCTTCGCGATTGGCCCCGAGGAGGCCCTTGCCCAACTCGCCAATACCTCCTTCGACGTGGTGATCACCGACATGCGCATGCCACGCATGGACGGCGCGGCCTTGCTGGCCAGGGTCAAGGCGATGCAACCGTGGGCCGTGCGCATGATCCTATCAGGACAGACTGACCTCGAGAGCACCATGAAGTCGGTCCTTGTCGCCCACATGTTCCTCTCCAAACCTTGCGACCCGACCTTGCTCCAGACGGTGGTCGGACGAGCCTGCCATCTGAACGAGATCCTGCGCAGCGCCGAGCTGCGCGCGATCGCCGGCGAGGTCGAGATGCTTCCCTCGGCGCCCAAGACCTATGTCGCGCTCAATGCGGCAATGGCGGCACCGACATGTAGTGTCACCACTCTTGCCCAGATCATCGAACGCGATGTCGGGTTATCCGCAAAGCTTCTTCAGCTTGTAAACTCGGCCTTCTTCGGCCTGCCGAAAAGAATCTCCTCCCTTCACGACACGGTCACGTACCTTGGGGTAACAACCATCAGAAACCTCGCCCTGGCACTTGAAACCTTTTCATCCGCCACAAAGAGCTCCGGCCTTTCGGAAGCGGAACTTGAGGCCCTCCAGGCCCACTGTCTTCTCACCGGCCAGATCGCGCGACAGATCGCGGCGAAGCTCGCTCCCAAGGAGGAAGGAGCATTCTTGGCCGGCGTGCTCCATGACGTGGGGTGGTTGCTCAACATCAAGGCGACAACCCACCTCGGCTGCAGCTCCCCCGCCGAGCGTGCCCTGCTCGGCGCCTATCTTCTCGGCTTGTGGGGATTGCCACACAGCATCATGGAGGCCGTCGCCTATCACAAAGACCCGACTCTCATCGAGCATTCCACCTTCGAGCTGGTGGACATCGTTCACCTCGCCGACCATTTCGCCTCCGAGCTGCGCCCGGGCAAGACCGATCACGACAAGCTGGATCCAGCATATCTCTCCCGCATCGGCATCGACGAAACTGAGCTCGTCGCCATCCGAGCTCTGGCGGAAGAGATGGCGGAAGCATCGCCTAAAGCCTAAGGACCCAACGACAACGGAGAAAGCAGAGAGGACCAGCCATGACTGAGCAAGCCCACATCCTGTGCGTCGACGACGAACCCAAAGTCCTAGAAGGGCTGGCCCTGAACCTCCGGCGACAATATCGGGTCTCGACCGCGAGCAATGGGCAGGGTGGCTTGGCGATCGTCGACGGAAGTGATCCGCCCGCTGTCGTTGTCTCCGACATGCGCATGCCAGAAATGGACGGCGCCGCCTTCTTGAGCCGAGTCAAAGAGCGTGCGCCGGATACCGTTCGCCTCTTGCTCACCGGACAAGCCGACCTCGAATCAGCCATTGCCGCAGTAAACCACGGGCAGGTCTTCCGATTCCTCACCAAGCCTTGCGAAACCCCCGCGTTTCTGACAGCCATCGAAGCCGCGGTGGCCCAGCATCGCCTCATCAGGGCCGAAAAGGACTTGCTGGAGAAGACGCTTCGCGGAAGTATCAAGGCTCTGACCGAGATTCTGTCTCTCGCCAGTCCGCTCATCTTTGGACGCGCAACGCGCCTCAAACAGCACGCGTGGGAATTGGTCACGGGCGTCGGCGTGCCGTTCTCTTGGCAGCTCGAAGTCGCGGTCATGTTGTCTCAAATCGGATGTATCGTTCTTACGGCCGAAAACAACGAGAAGCTGTATTACGGCAAGCCGCTCAGTCCCGTAGAAGCCGAATCCACGCGGTGCATTCCAAAGATCTCCATGCAATTGCTGGAGAGCATCCCGCGCCTGGAGTTGGTTTGCGCGATTCTCGATGCGCAGGACTACAAATTCGACGGTCAGGACTCGCCACCCGGCGCTCCGCGCGGCGAGTCCATTCCTTTCGGTGCTCGAGTTCTCAAGCTCGTGAGCGACTACGATTTTCTCGAAGCAGGCGGTGCAACTCCAGGAGGGGCGATCAGTACATTGCAGGGCCGCAAGGGCCACTACGATCCCAAGCTCCTAGTTGCCCTCGGTCGCGTGAAAAGCAAGCTATCTCCCGGGGCAGGCCAGATCCAACTCGAGGCCCTCCGAGCCGGCATGCTGCTCGTCCAAGACGTCATGTCAACCACCGGCGCCGTCTTGGTTCCTCGCGGCCACGAAGTCACCGACGCAATTTTGACCCGGCTTCGCGGGTTGGAGCCAGGTAGCGTGCGCGAGCCCCTCTTCGCCCTGGGCTCCTGACCCCTGATCTCACCGCGACAGTGACAATCGCGCGGTCAGCCGCCCAGCTGACTCGCTCACCAGACCCATCGGTGCAATGCCCGGCTGGCTTAGCGCAGCATCGCGCGGGTCCCGCTACCCTCCCGACCAACAATCCCGCCGAGTCCGATCAACATTGAGCGACCACTTCGCCGACGAACATCGTTCAGGTTTGCGAGTTGACGCCTGCACTACCGTCGACGTCCACCGGCAGTCGGACCGTGAAAGTGGTTCCCTTCCCCACCTCGCTCTCGAATGTCAGAGACCCCTGGTGCTTCGTGGCCACGATGGAGCGTGCGATTGCGAGACCCTGTCCAGTGCCACGTCCCACCTCCTTGGTAGTGAAGAACGGGTCGAAGATGCGGTCCTTGATCTCATTCGGGATGCCACACCCCGTATCAGTAACGTCAATTCGCACATCCCCGCCCTCGCGCACTGTTCGCGCGATGATCTTTCCCCGCCTTCCGCTCTTACCCACAACAGCGAAAATTGCATGCGCGGCATTGACGAGCAGGTTCAAAAAGACTTGATTGATGTCGCCGAGGTGACATTTTACCAAGGGAATGTCTCCGAGAACGGTTTCCACGTCTGCGACGTACTTGTACTCGTTCTTGGCAATCGTCAAGGTGGCCTGTAATGCTCGATTAATATCGGCAGGTTCCTTATCTCGCTGGTCGGGGTGAGCGAACTCCTTCATCGCTCTCACGATGGCCGCGATCCGTGAGATTCCCTCCTCGGCGCGGGCGAACGCCGCGGCACCATTCTCTTCCAGGTAGGCCAGATCGGCCCGTTCTTCGACTTCGCGCATCTGTCCTGCGAGTGCTTCGTGCCCGGGTATAGCAGCCAGCGCCCCGACTGCCTGCCGATATGCGCCGAGCACTCGGCGTGCGTTTTCGAAGCCGTCCGATAAGAAATGGATACTATCGCCGACGAACTGGGCCGGCGTGTTGATCTCGTGGGCAATTCCCGCGGCAAGCTGACCAATAGCTTCGAGCTTCTGGGCATGGCGGAGCTCCATCTCCATGCGCTGACGCTCGGTTTCTCGCTCGCGCAGCTCGGCTTCCATTCGCTTGCGCCCGCTAATGTCGAGTACGTGTGTGACAAATCCCTCTGGCCTTCCCGTTGCGTCCCAGAGCGTTGCAACACTTACGTGCGCCCAAACGGTGCTGCCATTCTTGTGTTGATAGCGCTTCTCTAGTCTTTCAACTTCGACATCGTGGCTAAGGAGCCGGTCTCTGGCGCTCGTTCCCTTTTCTGCGTCCTCTGCGAGCGTAATTTGATTGAAGGTCAAGCCCACCAGCTCGCGTGCTTCGTAGCCCAACATGGCCCCTAGCGCAGCATTGACTTCGAGGAAGCGACCGTCTAGAGCGACTAGCGCCTGCCCGACCGAGGCAGCGTGAAAGCTCGTGTGGTACTTCTGTTCGGAACGGCGCAGTGCCTCCTCTGAACGTCTGCGCTTGGTGACGTCTCGGAAGTTCCATACCCTCCCAAGACAGGTGCCATCCGCCAAAATTAGCGGGGCCGAGTGTCGATCGAAAGTGCGCCCGTCCCTTAGCAGCAGGTCGTCTTGGCTGGCTTCATTAGGATGAGCGTAGATTTCGGCTACCTTCTCCCTGAAGGCTTGGGGATCCATGACCTTGTCTAGTACGGCCTCGATTGCTTTCTCGTCCGAGCCGGTGGCGAGTACGCCGTCGTCAATGCCCCACATGCGTTTGAATTGCTGGTTAAACGAGAGAATCTCTCCCGACCTTCAGCGCCGACGTGTGATGGAGCCAGGTAGCGCCGGTTTGTGAGCCACGACCGGCGCTGACGGTGGCTCGATCTGGACCGGCGGCACGCCGATTTGGAGAGCCACCCTGCGCGCCGGTTGCAAGCGGAGCCATGGTGGCGGTCGATGGTGGCCATGGCCAGGAAGCGACCGTGTTCGATCTGCCGGCGGTGGTTCCAGCCCGACGTGCGCGTGGGTGCGCGGCAGCACGTGTGCTCGGCACCGGAGTGCCAGAAGAAGCGGCGCCAGCGCAAGCAAGCCCAGTGGCGTCGGCAAAATCCTGATTACTTCGTTGGGAGGCGCTGGGCTGGGGCTGAGGACAAGGAGGAGCCGGCGCGCGCACCGCCGCCGCTCGAGCAAATTCCCTGGGATCTCGTGCAATCCCAGATAGGGAGCAAACCTACAGTAATCCTTGGGCTTTTGGCCAAAGTCCTCCTGCAGCACGTGCAATCCCAGATACGGGCTCAAGGTCGCGTGACCACGGCGGAATCCCAGAGACTTCCCCCGCGGCGCGCGCAATCCCAGATGGAGGTTTTGGCCCGGGACATTCAGGCTGGGCTCGACGATGACAGAGCCGATGGCAAACCCGGTTGAGGTCAGCCCCGAGGAGCTGGGCCAGCGCCTGGCGCAGGTGCGCCTTGTGCCCGCGACGGACGCGGTGATGGAGGCGTCGCTGCGTCGCTACGGGCAGCTCAGTCCGGTGGTCGCGTTCCGAGACGAAAAGTCGCGGCTCGAAATGATCGACGGCTTCCGTCGCCTGCGCGCCGCCAGCATGCAGGGCCACCCGGCGTTGCTCGCGGTGCGGGTGCTCGAGGTGGACGAGACGTGCGCCCTGGCGGCGCTATTTGCGCTCCACCGAGGCGGCGCGGCGCTCAGCGAGCTGGAAGAAGGCTGGGTGGTGCAGGCCCTGGTGCGAGAGCACGGGCTGGCGCAGGCGCAGGCGGCTCAGCTCCTGCGACGGCACCAGTCGTGGGTGAGCCGGCGCCTCCTGCTGGTCGAGGCGCTCGCGCCCGAGGTCCAGACGGACGTGCGGCTTGGGCTCTGCAGCGCGACCGCAGCGCGGGAGGTAGCACGCTTGCCGCGCGGCATACAGCACACCGTCGCGCGGATCATCGTCCGCCAGGGGATGAGCACACGCGCGGCGGCCCATCTGGTAGCTGACGCTTCACGGCTCAAGCCAGCCACGGCTGAAGAGATCGAGCGCCTGTGCCAAGAGGCGCAGGCAAAGGCGCCGGTGCGCGCGGGCATGCGCAGCGAGGCCGACGCGTACGCAGCCGATCTCGTCCTGCTCGAGCGGGTGGCCGTGCGGCTGCGCAGCCGGCTGGTCGAGCACCCGATCGCGCAGTTGCCGGCGCCGCGGGCAAAGGAGGTGCGCGCACACCTGGGCGCCGCCTTGTCGGTTGTGCGCGCTCTGCTCGACCTGGCGGCCAAGACCCTGGAGGCAGACTCATGACCCGATGGGCGTCGCGCGCCGAGCTCGAGCATCAGATCGTGCTGCTCCGGGGCCGCGGCCGCTCGGGCCGCGCGATCGCGCGTGCGCTCGGGGTCGGACGCGGGTTGGTCGGACGGGTGATCGACCAGCACGACGGGCGCAACGGAGAGGCACACACGGTGCTGCCGAGCGTGCCCTCAGCACCGCCGCGGCCATCCAAGCTCGACCGCTTCGAGCCGCGCATCGCCGAGCTACTCAAGACCTACCCGTCGATCACCGCCCAGCGCATCCTGGAGGAGCTGCGCGCCGAAGGCTATACCGGCGGCTACTCGATCCTCAAGGACCGCGTGTGCAGGTTGCGGCCGCCCAAGCCGCCCGAGCCCTCGCGCGTGCGCCCGGTGTTCGGGCCGGGCGAGATGGCCGAGCAGGACTGGTCGCCTTACCGGGTGGACTTCGCCGACGGGACACACACAGTCCACGCCTGCATGCTCTCGCTGTCTTGCAGCCGCCGGCGTTACGTGGACCTGTTCGAGAGCGAAGACCTGTTTGCGCTGCTCGAAGGGCACCGCCGCGCCTTCGAATACCTGGGCGGCGTCCCGCGAGCCATTCGCTACGACCACCAGAAAGCCGTGGTCGCGCGCCACGAAGGCCCCGACGTCATCTACCAGCCGCGCCTGTTGGCGTTCGCCACCCACTACGGCTTCCAGCCCCAGGCCGTACGCCCGGGAAAACCCAATGACAAAGCCTTCGTCGAGCGCGACCTCTGGGATTTCGAGCGCAGCTTCCTCAACGGACGTCGCTTTCGCGACCTGGAGGACATGCGCGAGCAGACCCGGCGCTGGCTCGTCGAGGTCGTCGACCAGCGCCAGCACCCGAAGCTCCGCCAGCAGCGCATCGCCGAGATCTTCGAGACCTCCGAGCGGGCGGCGCTTCTGCCCTTGCCCAAACACCCCTTCGATACCGCGCGCGTCGTGTACCGATTGTGCTCGATCGACGGCTTCGTGAGCTGGGAGGGCAATCGCTACAGCGTGCCCTATGAGCACGTGACCGCGCTGGTCCCGGTGCGCATCACCCAGAGCGAGCTCTTTGTCTACGGACCTTCTCTGGCGTGCGTCGCACACCACCAACTCTTGCCCCGAGGCAAGGGCGCCGCCAGCGTGATCGGCGCGCACCGGCCGCCACGCCTTGACAATCCGGGCGCCTCGCTAGACATCATTCGCGATCGCTTCCTCGCGCTTGGCGAAGTCGCCGGCGACTTCCTGCGCGGCCTCGTGGAGACGCATCCGCGCTCGGCCGCCTACCACGCCGACGCATCCTGGAGCTGCGCGAGCACTACGCCGCGCCCGACGTCGCGGCCGCGATGGCGCACGCGCGAGCCTTCCACGCGTTTTCCGCCCACGCCGTCTGTCGCATCGTGGAAGTGCGTGCACGCCCGCGCACCCTCGACGAGTACGTCACGGCCGAGACCGAGACCAAGTTGCGTGACTTGCTCGACACCGAGCGCGCCACCGTCCGCGACCTGCGCAGCTACGACGTCGCGTTACCGCAAAACCAGCAGCCGCCCGCCCACGACGGCACCCAGGAGCCTCCATGCCCGACCGAGAGCAGCACCAGCAACCAGCTCAAGTGACCGCCGCGCTCGAAGCCCAGCTCTCGGCGCGCGTGCGCAAGCAGCTCGAAATCCTCAAGCTGCCCTGCCTGCTCGAGTCCCTCGACGAGATCCTGGCGTGGGCGCGCAAGGAGCGCCCCGGCGCGCTCAGCCTCATCGAGCGGGCCACCTGCGCCGACGCCGAGCTGGCCACCACCCGGGCCATCGAGGGGCGACTGAAAGCCTCGGGCCTGCCCGAGCGCCCCACCCTGGAGACCTTCGACTTCGACTTCCAACCCAGCATCGACAAGGCCCTGGTCATGCAGCTCGCAGAGCTGGACTTCATCCGCAACCACGAGGACGTCTTGCTCACGGGCAACGCCGGCACCGGCAAGTCCCACGTCGTCAAGGCGATCGCCGTGCGTGCATGTGCCGCCGGCTTCAAGGTCCTCTACCGCCGTTTCCACGTGCTGATGGACGAGTTGTACGCTGGCCTGGCCGACAATACCTACGACGAGCGCCTGCGCCATTACGCCCGCGTTTCCGTGCTCGTCATCGACGACGTCGGCCTTGGCCGCGTCCGCCGCTCGGCGGATGAGCCCACCTGTGCTCACATGTTTTTCACCCTGGCCGATAAACGCGTCGGGCGCACCTCCACCCTGATGACCAGCAACATCAAACTCTCCGCCTGGGGCAGCTATTTGGGCGACCCCGCCCTCACCATGGTCGTGCTCGACCGTCTGATCCAACGCGCCACCAGGATGGAAATCGAGGGGCCTTCTTGGCGCGACAAGGAGTCCAAGGAGCTCAACGAGCGCCGCCGTTCCGACGCCCACAAGCGCAAGTCTGCTGCTGCCCGGCCTGCGCCAACCCAGGCCCGCTGACCGCAGCGCTGCCTATGCCGTCGCTGCCAGCGCCCATCATCCCCTCCGTGCTCGACATCTGCCCGCATCTGCGGCGGCCGCCCGGCGGGCTGCCGTCGAAGTCCGCCGCCTCGTTGGCGCCGTGGCCATCGCCTTCCCGGACGCCGTGCTCCTGGCGCGAGACCCGAGCGCAGCCGAGCGCATCGACAGTACCTACTTCGACCACGTCGCCGCCGACCTGATCCGCGCAGCCCACGCGCTCAGCGACGCCATCTCCGCCCTCGACGAGCCGCTATAGCTCGGCAAGCCGTGCTCCGGCACCAATCCGCGCGCCTCGGGCCGGCTGGCCTCTCCCGGTGATCTCCCGGCTGGGGAACGCGGTGCGAGCTCCGGTGTGGCCACGTCGCCGCCCCAGCTCTTCTCATCTACTCCAGTCCAGCCTGGGTGGCTGGCTTGATCGGCGCCGCGCCGGTCTGGTCCGCTTCACCCGGCCTCACGCGGTGGCCTGCTCGCGTCGGCCGATCTGGCACTCCCGCCGGTCGGCGC
>CAWKJE010000069.1:0-21027 GCA_963849735.1 uncultured delta proteobacterium | reverse complement strand
TCGCTGGTCATGGCCAGCGCCGCGAGCGCGCCCAGCGGCACCGCGACGGGTACGCCGATGGGCGCCCCCGAGGGCAAGCCCCACAGGCGCAAAGTCTCGTCCTCGGCGGCCGACACCAGGTAGGTGCCATCCGGGCTCGCCGCCAGGGCGGTGATGGCCTGACTGTGCCCGGCCAGGCTGGCCAGCGGGCTCCCGTCGGCCGGATTCCATAGCTTGACCAAGGCGTCCGCGCCGCCGGAAGCCAAGAGCTGGCCGTCGGCCGAGAAGACCACGGCCGCCACCCCCCCCGTTGCGGCAGCCAGCGGGGCTGACGACGTACCACTGGCCACGCTCCACAGCCGCAGGGTGCCGTCAGCGCTGCCCGATGCTACCGTCGTCCCATCGGGCGACACGGCTACCGAGGTCACGCCGGCCGTGTGTCCGGTCAAGCTCGCCAGCAGCATGCCCTCGGGTAGCTGCCAGAGCTTGACCACATTGTCCGCTCCGCCCGACACCAGCAGCGCGCCATCGGCGCCGAGCGCGAGACACAGCACGGCTCCCGCGTGAGCATCGCCGATCCTGCGGTTGCACACCTTACGTCCGCCGGAGCCGCATCCTGCAAAACCGGCGGCCAGCGCGCTGGCACACCCCCCGAGCGAGAGGGCGAGAAAGTCCCGGCGCGCGAACGAGGGCTGGAGCACGCGATAGATCTCCTCAGAGCCGCATAGCGCGCAGCCGGCGCACCCGTTCCTCGATGGGAGGATGGGTCGAGAGCAGGTCCATGAAGGTCGCGAGACCCCCTCGGCGCATGGGGTTGACTATGAACATGTGCGCCGTGGCCGGACCGGCGAACTGGTAGGGCAGCACACGTTTGCTGTCCTCGAGACGTTCCAGCGCATTGGCCAGCGCATTGGGATCGCCACAAAGCGCTGCGCCGGTGGCGTCCGCCCCGTACTCGCGCGACCGACTGATGGCGAGCTGGATCAGCATGGCGATGATGGGCGCCAGGATGGCCCAGGCCAGCGCCCCTACCATGCTGCCCCCTTCCTCGTCGTCACGCCGCCCGGCGAACATGAGCGACCACTGGATGGCGTGACCAGCCGCTGATACCAGCCCGGCCACCGCCGCCGCGATGGTCGAGATCAGGATGTCGCGATTGCGCACGTGGCTGATCTCATGCGCCACCACGCCCGCGAGCTCGCGCTCACCCAAAAGCTGCATGAGGCCCTCGGTGACCGCCACCACCGCGTGCTCGGGGTTACGTCCGGTGGCGAAGGCATTGGGTGATGGGGACGGGATCACGTACACCCGCGGCTTGGGGATACCGGCTCGATCCGAGATTTGCGCCACGATCCGGTGCAGCGAAGGTGCCTGGGCCGGGCTGACCTCGCGTGCCCGGTGCGCGAGCAGAGCAATGCGATCGGAGAACCAGTACATGGCGAAGTTCATGACCAGCCCTAAAGCGGCAAAGAGCAGCATGCCCTGCATGCCGCCGATGAGGTGCCCGCCGATGGCCAGCAGCGCCACGAGGAAGGCCATGAAAACGCCCGTCCTTAGGTAATTGGCCGACAATGCCAAGCTCTTGGTCATGATCAATCTATTATGCACGGATATGCACGGACCACACCAGGTCAACCAAGAGTGATCAGCCGAGTGATCAACCAAGAGTGATCAGCCGAGTGATCAACCAAGAGTGATCAACCGAGTGATCAACCACAGCCAGCCGAAGGGAAGGGCGGCAGAGTCACCCTTTCGACCTCGACCTGGTGGCCCATGATCGGCGCACCCTGCCTGGCGAACCAGACCGGGTCGTCGGTAGTGGCGTAGCGACGAGCGCCGGCGCGGGACAGCCGGGCTTCCATCTCGGGATGACGGCGCAGCCAATCCGCCAGGCGCTGGGCCACCAGCTCACCCTGCTCGATTACCTCTACTCCAGGCGGCACGATGGCGCGGATACCCTTGGCCAGGAGGGGATAGTGGGTGCAGCCGAGAAGAAGACGCGCAGGGGGCTCGGCCCGGGCAAAGAGAGGGTCGAGATACCGGTGGAGAAAGTACTCCGCGCCCGGGCCAGCCGTCTCGCCGGCCTCGACCAGGGGCACCCAGAGAGGACAGGCTTGTGCGATGAGGGTAAGCCGGGGCGCTAGCTTGGCCAGCTCGAGAGCATAAGAGCCCGAGGCGATGGTGCCCGCGGTGCCCAAGACCGCCACGGTGCCCGCCACCGGCGATGGTCCGGTCACGCCGGGAATCGCACCCGGCGCCAGCCCGGCCAGGACCTCGGCCGAGGGCCGCACTACCCCGAGTATGCGACGATCGGGCCTATGGGCGGGCAAGTGCCTCTGCTGCAGCGTACGTAGCGCCTGCGCCGAGGCGGTGTTGCAGGCCAGCACCACCAAGGGACAGCCAGCGCCGAAGAGATATTCGACCGCTTCCCGGGTGAAGCTATGCACGACCTGCAAGCTGCGGCTGCCATAGGGCGCGCGGGCGCTATCGCCGAGGTAGAAGTAATCGTACTCCGGCAACCGGCGCAGAAGTGACCGCAGCACGGTCAAGCCACCGAAACCGGAATCGAAGACGCCGATCACGTCAGCCTCAGACCTCGTGACGGTGTCAGACCACCCGCCAGCTCGTCCCGGCCGGGGTGTCCATCAGCTCGACACCCTGGTCGCGCATTTCAGCTCGGATGGCGTCAGCGCGGCCGAAATCCTTGGCGCGACGGGCGGCAACTCGCTCGGCCAGGCGGGCCTCCACCGCGGTGGCGTCGATGTTGCGCTGCCGGCACAAGCGCTCGCGCCGCGCCAGCAGGAACTGCTCGGGCCGGCGCTGCATGATCCCGAGGGTGGCGCCCAGATCGCGCGCGGCATGCGCAATCGCGGCCAGGGTCACCTGCCGCTCGGGTTTGGGCATAGCCTTGGGCTCGTCGAGCAGCTTGTTGGCGAGCACGAAAGCGTCGTAGAGGTGCCCGATGGCCGCCGCGGTATTGAAATCGTCGTCCATGGCGGAGCCCGCCGCTTCCTCCAGCAAGGACAGCGGCAGGCTAGCGGGAGGCTTGACCTGGGCTAGGAAGGCGTCGAGACGCTCGAGGGTACGATAGAAGTAGTCGAGGCGCGCCTCCGCTTCCTCGAGCTCGGGATATGCGGCTTGGCCGCTGGAAGAACGCGCCAAGGTGAAGCTCACCGGGCTACGGTAGTGCACGCTCACGAGCAGAAGGCGCAAAGCTTCGAGGTCGTGGCTCTCCGCCACCTTGCGAATCGTCACCACGTTGCCGAGCGACTTCGACATCTTCTCCCCACCGAAGTTGACCATGCCCGAGTGCATCCAGTGGCGGGCGAAGGGGCCAAACGCCCCCTCCGACTGGGCAATCTCGTTTTCGTGGTGGGGAAAGATCAGATCCGAGCCGCCCCCGTGGATGTCGAAGTCCTCCCCGAGGTAGCGGTGAGCCATGGCCGAGCACTCCAGATGCCAGCCCGGGCGCCCCGGCCCCCAGGGACTTTCCCAGGAGGGCTCCCCGGGCTTGGCCGCTTTCCACAGGGCAAAATCGAGTGGGCTCTTCTTGTGCTCGCCAATCTCGATGCGGGCGCCGGCCTGCAAGTCCTCGATGCTCTGGCCGGAAAGCGCCCCGTAGCTGGGAAAATCCGCGACCGAATAGTAGACGTCGCCATCGGCGGGGTAGGCGAGCCCGCGCTCCTCCAGCCGACGTATGACCGCGATGTCATCGGCCACGTGCTGGGTGGCGCGCGGCTCGACGTCGGGAGGGCTCACCCCGAGAGCAGCGGCGTCGGCCAGCATGGCTTCGGTATAAGTAAGCGCAACTTCGGCGGCACTGCGCCCTTCGCTGTTCGCCCTGCGAATGATCTTGTCATCGACATCCGTGATGTTACGCACCAGGCGAACCGAGAAGCCGCGCCGGCGCAGATGGCGGACGACAACGTCGAAAGCTACCAGGGTGCGCGCGTGCCCGACGTGGCAAAGGTCGTAGACCGTGACACCACAGACGTAGATGCCGATCTTGCCCGGCTCGCGGGATATGAGCTCGACCTTTTTCCTTTGGCGTGTGTCGTAAATGCGTAGCATGGGCAGGCCTCAAGCGCGTCCGCGCAAAGCGAAGAGATTCAGCACGGCAAAGCCGAGGAGGAAGGCAGCAACGACGATGGTCTTGGTGTGATCCGCCGGACGATCGCCTTCGCGTAGGATGAGAGCGTCATCCGGAATTTGTACCTTGGCCACGGTTCGCAGAGCGAGGATGCGCTCGAACGGCAGATCGTGGCTATCGATGTTGTTAGGGTTGTTATGGCTGTCATCGCTGTCGTGCCTGTTATGGCCGTCATGCACAGGGCCGCGCAGGTGCAGGCCGTCCGGGCTGGCCGACAGGCCCGCGATCCGCACGGTGTAGGTCGTGCGCGCGGGCCGGAAGCGGATCTGTTCGCTCAGGTCGGAGATAGCGCTCATGACCTTATCCCGGCTCTGGGCAGGAAAGGTGACGACGAACGCTATGGTCTTGTCGTCGCCGGGGACGACATCATCTTGAATGGTAGCGCCAGCTTTCTCCAGCGCGGCGCGCGCCTCCGCGGTTGAACGGTATCTGTTGCGCGGCAAGTCTACCTGGACGTCGGCCGGCCGCGCCACGTCGATGGCCAACTCGTCCTGCGCGTCCAACCCGACCGTCTCGCCCAGCATGTCAGTCACCCGCACGCTGCCGCCGCCGGAGACCGCCAAGGCGTCCCGCAGCGCCGTCGTAGTGAAAAAGTGGGTGGCACTGACTAGGCGGGCGAAGTGGGCGCGTATCGCATCGGCAAACGAGAGATCGCCGAGACGCAGGAGACGACCGACGAAGACATCCTTCTCCGCCTGCTCGACCGGTATGGGATCGGGAACGCGATCGAGGTAGACACGGCTGCGGGTCCCGAGGAGACGGAAGAATTGCTCGAACCGCCACGATCCAGCGGTGTCGAGCAACACCGCGCTCTCCCGATCCGGCGTGCCCGACAGGCGCACCAGGCGGTTACACGGAACCTTCGCCGCAGGCAAGTTGGCCAGCGCGCGGGCATCGCCCAAATCGATAGGAACGGAGCGGGAAAGGGCAAAGATGAGATCCTCGCGAATCTGGAATACGAGAAAAAGCGCCAGCGCTGCCGCGGCCAGACCGACGATGGGATGGCGCTTCCGGGCGGGTGGTATGCCGGCAAACTCGTCGGCGGACGCGCCCGTGCCGCCCGATTCCAGCTCGGGAAAGTCGAGAGGGGGAGTGCTTGGTCCGGTCACCGTCGAGAAGCGAGGAATCTAGCACAAAGCCGTGGTCACCGGTCGAAGCCGTGGCCGCCGATCGCCGGCTCTACGCCACTTCCCGGCGCCTGGCCACTATGACCAAGCGCAAGCGGAAGACATTCCCGGGCGGCTACGGTAGGGTTGGGCACCAAGAGCTCGTAGATGAAACTCCTTCCCAGCCTTCTCGTCATTGCCGCCGCGCTCGGCTGTGGTCCCCGAGGGGCCAAAACGCCGGCCGAGGCACACGCCCGCCTGGCCGCCGCCGTGGCAGCCCACGACAGCGTCCGGCTCTGGAACGCCCTCGACCAGGACACGCGTTGGGCGTGGATGAGCATCGAGCGCGCGTGGCGCGAGTCCTACGATATCACGCAAAGCGTTGTTCCCGAGGGCAGCGAACGCTCTCGTCTCCTGGCGCGCTTCGCACCGGGAGCAACGGCCGAAAATGCCCAGGTTCTGTTCGGGCGCATGCTCGAGCCGGAGGCATGGGCCGAGGCCGGTCGCCGGCTGGCCGCTGCCGGGGCTCACCCGCCCGAGCTCGATCCGTCGGGGGACACGGCAAGGGTGGTAACCCCTGCCGGAGCCTTGGTCTATCGCAAGGCGCACGACCAGAACTGGGGTTGGGGATATTCGGGGCTAGCGGCCCGGGCCGAGCAACTGAGTGGCAAGGCCGCCGCCGATCTGGAGCGTATGCGCAAAGACGCGGCTGATTATGAGCGCGCGGCGATGCGGAGCTCGCGATGAGCTCCGACAAGACCGACAAGCCCGCCAAGATCTCCAAGACTGCGGGAGCCGATGCGACCGAAGCCAACCCACAGCTCTCGTTCGCGGAACGCTTCGCTGCGGCGTCCAAGTCGCCAGTCCCAGTCCCGGTCCCAGTCCCAGTTCCAGTCCAAGTCCCGGACACCCGAGGCGACCGCGCCCGGCTCGCCGAACCGCGGGTCGTCGGGGTGGCCGAGCTGGTGCGCGCCGCTCGCCAAACCCTGGAAACACGCTTTACCGATGTTCGGGTCGAAGGCGAGGTGTCGGGCTGCAAACGCTCGGGCAGCGGCCACTTTTACTTCACCCTCAAGGACACCGACGCCCAGCTCGATGCCGTGATGTACGCGCGCGAAGCGGCGCGCATGAAGTTTCGGCTCGCCGACGGGCTCCTGGTGCGCTGCCGAGGCAAGCTGACGATCTTCGAGGGGCGCGGGCGCTTTCAGCTCCAAGTTTCGTCGATGGAGCCGGCCGGTTCGGGCGCCCTGGCTATCGCCTTCGAAGCGCTCAAGCAAAAGCTCGAGCGCGAAGGCCTCTTCGACCGCGCGCGCAAGCGCCCCCTCCCTTTCCTACCACGACGTATCGGCGTCGTGTCCTCACGCCACGGGGCCGTGATCCGAGACATCATCCGGGTGGCCCACCGCCGTTTTCCAGTGCCGATCCTTATCGCACCCACGCCCGTGCAGGGGGAAGGAGCGGCCCTGTCCATCGCGGAGGCCCTAGCCCAGCTCGGCCGCGTTCCCGACGTGGATGTGATCATCCTGGCCAGAGGAGGAGGATCCATGGAGGATCTATGGGCCTTCAACGACGAAAGGCTGGCGCGCGCCATCTCCGCTTGCCCACGCCCCACCATTTCCGCCGTCGGACACGAGACTGACTTCACCATCGCGGATTTCGTGGCCGATGTGCGCGCCCCCACCCCGTCGGCTGCCGCCGAGCTGGCGGTCCCCGTCGCCACGGAGCTTCAGGCCGAGCTACGCCTCCATGGCGGTCGCCTGGCTCGCGGCTTGGTCAGCGACATCCGCACCCGGCGCCTCGCCCTGGAAAGAGCACGCGCTCGCCTGGGTGATCCACGCCGCTTGCTCGACGAGCAGCGCCAGTGCCTGGACGACTGCTCGGAGCGCGCCGCCCGCGCTGTCAAGGCCATGCTTGTATCCGGGGGCAAGGATCTCCACGCATGCGTGGCACGACTCTTGCGGGCACATCCGCAGCGACGTATCGCGGACCAGCGCATTTTGCTCTCCGGGCTCGAGCGGCGCATGGCCGAGTCGAGCGCTCGCAGCTTGACCGCGCGCCGGCACGCACTGGCGGCCTTGTCGAGCAAGCTCGACGCCCTTTCCCCGCTCAAGGTTCTCGATCGGGGCTACGGTCTTGCCCGCAGCAGCGAAGGCAAGCTCTTGCGTAGTTGCGCGGGGCTCTCAGCCGGAGAGCAGATCACGGTCACGCTGAAGGATGGCGACCTGGATGCGCGCATCGATAAAATCAGAGCACGCCTCCCGCCCGTCACGCCCGAGTGAGGCCCGCTCTGGTCGACGGCGGGTCACCGTTAGTTGAGCTAGGAAAGGGCTCGGCCCGGCAGGGCCAGCAGCAAAGCCCTCACTTGAAGCTCTTGAGCAAGTCGTCGATATCTTTGCTGGCCTTGCTGGTCTGTTTGGGCGGTGGCGGAGGTGGGGGAGCCGCCGTGCTGGCCGGGCTGGCCGCAGTCATAGCCGTGGCCTTGCCGGCCGCCTTGCTCGACCGGTGGCTGCCCGACTTTCTGCCCCTGCCCTTGTCCGTCTTCTCATCCCCCCCGTTCCTCTCATCCCGGCTGGCAGCCACGGCAACCGCCGCGGCTTTCTGCCTCTGCGCCGCCAAACCCGCGGCCTCGTCCGCCTTCTTCTTGGCCTCGGCCGCGGCCCGCTCGGCATCCGCCTTGTCCTTCTCGGCCTCGACCTTTTCCTTCTCCGCCCTGATGGACGCCAGACGGTCGGCTTCGCGCCGAGCGAAGGCGTCAGCTTCGGCCTGGCGAGAGCGCAAAACCAGATAGAATACCGCGCCAAGGATAACGAAAAGCGCGCCAGCAGCAATCACCACGCCTACCGTCCAGTGGGTCTTCTGCTTTGGCAGACTGAGACTAGGAAGAGCAGCTTTGTCGCCCATTTCGTCCTTTCCTCCGCGGCTCACTTTGCAGTCGGTGTTCCCTATTCTGCAAGCTTTTTTCGACCTGCGGTCGGGGACGAGCGCAACCCGGCTGGTCTGGGTGCGCGACGGCGGACCCGGAGACTGCAAGCGAGAGCGAGGGGCCACCCTTGGGGCCGCAGAAATTGGGGCCAAGAGGGGGAAGATCCGGTATGGTCGATGACCGACACGTGGCGCATTACATTGATCTCCATTGCCACCTTTTGCCGGGGCTCGACGATGGAGCGCCCGATCTCTCGACCAGCATGGCGATGTTGGAAGCGCTTGCGGAGCTGGGCTTTGCCGAGGTGTACGCCACACCGCATCAGCGCAACGGCTTTTACATTCCGACGGCCGCGTCGATCGAAGAGGCCATTGCTCAGCTCGCGCCCGAAGCCAGCGCCACCCATCCGGAATTCCGCCTTCGTCGCGGCGCCGAGAACTACTGGGACGAGATACTCATCGAGCGTCTGCGCAATCACACCGTTCCTGGCTACGACGGACAGCGCGCCTTCCTCTTCGAAGTTAATCCCACGCTCTTGCCGCCCCACATTGAAGAGGCCCTGTTCGAGATCCGCCTGGGAGGGCAGCTGCCCGTGATGGCCCACCCCGAGCGTTACCTGGCCGTGCAGCGTGACCTGGGTCTGGCCGAGCGGCTGAGCAGACAGACAGCCTTGGTGGTCGACCTGGAATCCATTGCACGTTCGCAGCATCGCGTCGAGACCAAGACCGCCCGCCGTCTGGTCGAGGAAGGCTTAGCCTCAGCGGTCGCCTCCGACCTGCACACCCCCGCCAGCATAAGCAGCGTGGCGGGCGGAATCGACTGGATTGCCAAGCATATGGGCGCCGACGCCCTCACTAGACTGCTGGAGGAAAATCCTCGCCGCATTGTGGCGGGGGAGTTGCCCTGAGCCGCATGGGAGACCGTTGAAACTATTTGCCAAGATACTGTTGTCGCTGCTGGTGGGTGGCTCTTGCATTGCGCTGGCCCTGCGCAAGATCGACCTGCGCCAGACCGCGACGGTCCTGCGCGATGTATCATTGACGACGCTCGTGCTCTACGCCGTCAGCCTGGCACCGGTGCACCTGTTGCGGGCCTGGCGCTGGAAGTACCTTCTCCGCCCCATCGGCGTTTCCCTGTCCTTCAAGCGCCTGGTGGTCATCTCGACCGTGGGGTTCATGGCCATCTTGGCCCTGCCCTTTCGCCTGGGCGAGTTTGCACGGCCCTACTACGCGGCCAGAGAGACCAACTCGCGCATGAGCGCGGTGCTGGGCACGGTAGCCGTGGAGCGCATCGTCGATGGTCTAGTCATCGCCCTCATGCTCTTCGCAGCCTATCTGTACTCTTTTACCCAGGGCCAGCACCCCTACCCCGCCGTGCTCGCCGCTTCGGCCTGGGCCGCGCTGCTCGGCTTTCTAGCCTTGACCGCCTTCTTGGGCTGCGCCCTACGTTTTACCGAGCCCACCATTCGCCTGGTCCTGACCGTCACCTTCCTCGACCGTATTTCACCGCGGCTCGCCGAGCAATCGGCCGACAAGCTACGCTCATTGATCCAGGGTTTTCGCGCCCTTCATAACGCGCGTGACCTCTTGCCCTTTCTCCTGCAAACCGCCCTCTACTGGGGCGCCAACGGCCTCGGTATGTGGCTGCTCGCGCTCCGCTTGGGCCTGCCCATCCCCGTGCAAGGTGCCTTTGCCGCCATGGCCTTCACCGGCGTCCTGATCACCTTGCCGAATGCCCCCGGTCTGGTCGGCCAATTCCACGCCGGCATTCTCCTGGCACTGACCGCCTACCTGCCCGCATCGCTCATTACCTCGGTGGGTGGCGCCTACGCCATCGCCCTGCACGGCATACAATTCGCGTGGTACGTCGCCTTCGGCTTCCTGGCTCTCCTGTTCATCGGCGAATCGCCCACCTCGCTGCGTTCGCTGGTCATGGAGTCCAAGCGAGCCGCGGAACAGGGGGGCAAATGAGCTGGCGGCCGAGCGCGGGCTGCCTGGCTCTTGCGTTGCCCTTGCTCTACCCGGGCGTGGCTCACGCCAGGACCATGGAGGTCGTGCCCTATCCCATAGCCGCGGTTTGGCCCACCAGCATTCGCTTCCTGCGCGTTGACCGCGGCTTTCCCATTCGCGAAAAGGACGCGGCGTCCGGGTACGTGCTATTCGATTTCACCGATGGGCCGAAGCCCTGCCGGGCCTCGCTCGAGCTCATTCGCGCTGCCGACCCCGAAGGCCGTGATGCTACTCGCTTGTCTCTGTCGATCCCCAATCTCCCCAAGCATTACGAACAAATGCTGATCGACAAGCTCACGAGCAAGCTGCGCGACGAGCAAGGACCACCGGCCCCTCCACCCAAACGGTCCACGCTCGGCGCGCCGACTCCGCCCGACGCGGGCGAGTAGGCGGGGCCGACGTCCTACGCGGTTTCCGTCACCGTGGGCTGAGCGTGAACGGCCAGGGAAAAGTCATGGCCTGGCAGGGTGGAAAACGAGCCGAGCGCACCGCACTCTCGATGCAAGAGCCCGTGGGCGAGCCCGCGAACTTGCCGTTGGTGGTTACACTCGCCACTTTTCCCCCTGAGGCGACGCTGACGGTGGCCATGGCCGTGCCCGGCACTTTGAATTTGTCCGCGCAGGATTGCACTCGCGGCTGGACGCCCCTCATCGCGTTCACGATGTCGCTTTGAGTGAGCGACGCGAGCCTCACCTGGGCCGATTTCGGCGCCTCGTCCTTCTTGCCTGGATCGCCCAGGAGGTCGCCCAGCTCCTTGGCCTTGGCCTTGGTGTCGGCCGCCGTCGCTTTCACGTCACTTTTCTCGGTCTTGGCCTGCGCCTCGCCCCGGTGGTGCTTGCCGCTCTTGCCCGTCCTTTCGGGCCTTTCGAGCTTCTCCGCCGGTGGCGCCGGCCTTTCTTCGACGACTGGCCGGCTCGACTCGGGCGGCGCCGCCGACGGGGCGGCAGCCGCAGGAGGGGGAGCTAGCGCTGGCGCTGCCGCCGGAAGTGGCGCCGATGGCGGCGGGGCGGCCTGCTGGATCACGATGGGATTGCCGGGCGGCGGAGCCGCCATCTCGCGGTAGATGCCAAAACCAATGACGAAAATTCCCACTGCCAATAAGCCGAGGACGGGGTACACCCATTTGGGCGGGCCGCTCATCGATATGGGCAAGAGCACCGGCGCAACCGGAGAAAACTGCGGCGTGGAGAAAGTCGGTAGAGCATCGGCTGAGCGATGTCCATCCCGACCGCCTTCGTGCAGAGTCATCGCGGCCATCGACCGGATATCGATGAGGCCGGAGCCCTCGGTATTGGAGGTCGAAGAGGGAGGACGAACGCCCGCGCCGGCGCTAGGCACGGCCAGGGACTCGAGGTTAGCGAGCGAGAAAAGCACGGAATTCTCGTTGCGCTGGCCAGTGAGATGGGTACCGCCCGCGCCATTGCCCGGGTTCTTGATCACGACCGCAGGCTCGCCGGTAGCAGCGGGTGCGCCGCCGAACAAGAAGGGTGACGAGGGGACCAGAGTCGAGGCGGGTGAGAGAGCCGGCGAGATCGCCAAGGAGGCCGGCGAAGCCGGCGCAGGAGCCGCGGACGAAGATGCGGACGAAGATGCGGACGATGGCCGCGCTGCCGCAGCAGGCGAGCTGCTCTCGGCCGTAGCGGCGAGAACGTCCACGGCCGGAGTGAGCACGGTGGGCACGGCGAATACGTCAGGCGTGCTCGTGCTCTCCTCCTGGCTCGCCGGTTTGGCGTTGGTAGGACCGGCCCCTGCTGCCACGGCAGGTCGAGAGGCCTCCTGCCCAGCCGACTGACTGGGTGAGGTCTTGGATTGCAGCGCGGCTAACTCGGGCACGGTCGAGAGCGCAGTCCAGTCCGGGTAGCCTTCCTTCCACACCAATGAATCGCCGCTAACTAGGCCGAGACGCAGCTTGTCCTTCACCTCGGCCAGGGCGAGCGGACCCACCTGCTCGCCATTGACCACGACATGCCACGGCGCCTGGCCACCGTCGGCCCCGGACGCCGCCGCCGCGGGAGCCGCGGGCGAGGATGGCGCGGACTTCTGGCCTGGCCCGGCGGCAACCGACGCCGCCGCGGCGACCTCGCCGCTGGTCTTCACCACGATGATGTGGTTGCACTTCTTACAGCGGATCTTGAATGCCTTACCCTGTATCTTCTCGTCGGCAATGGAATACTTGGCCTGGCAGGCATCACAGACGATCTTCATGGGCTCCTCGTTTCGGCGGCCATCGGCGGGCAGATACGCGAAAGATTTTATAGATAGGAGGCACTAGGTAGCAAGCCGGATTGTGCCAAAAACTCTGCGCGCCAATGCCATTGTCGCCGCGCTAAATGCCCGCGAATGGCGGGGTGGCGCCGCCAAGGACGCTACGCGCTATAGGCGCAAACGGACTTCGGTCGATGATAGCCTCTGAGCGCGCTGGCCCCCACGAGACGATTGAGTGGGGCACACCGACCAAGTCGGAAATCCGCGCCAGGTATTGGCGGGCGGCCTGGGGCAAGTCGTCAACCGTGTGCGCAGCCATGCCCGGAGCACGCGCCGGCCACCCGGGCATCGTGTCGTACACCGGCTCGACTTGGCCCAGGTCGTCTGGATCGAGCGGCATCTCATCGAGCAACTTGTCCCCCAGACGGTAAGCCACGCATAGCTTAATCTCGGGCAATCCGTCGAGAACGTCGAGCTTGGTGATGGCAAGCGATTCGATCCCGGAAAGTCTGCTGGTGAGGCGAAGTGCAGGAATATCCAGCCAGCCACAACGGCGCGGACGTCCCGTGGTCGAGCCGAACTCATGACCAACCTTGCGCAGGAGCTCGCCGGTGCTATCGAAGAGCTCGGTGGGAAATGGTCCGTTACCCACCCGGGTCGTATAGGCCTTCACGATACCCACCACGGCATCGATGCAGGTAGGTCCGATGCCACACCCGGTGCAGGCACCACCCGCGGTAGTCGAAGACGACGTCACGAAGGGATAGGTACCGTGGTCGAGGTCGAGCAACACGCCGTGAGCGCCTTCGAAAAGCACATTCTTGCCCTGCCTGATGCTGTCATGGAGAAAGCGTGAGGCGTCCCCGACGAAGGAGCGCAGCTCCTCGGCGTAGCCCAGATATTCCTCCACCAATTCTCCGACGCCAGGCATGGTCTCGTCCAGCTGGGAAAGGAACGGTCGCACGTAGCCCAGGTTACGCTCGAGGTTACGGCGCAGGCGCTCAGGTCGTAGCAGATCCTCGACCCGCAGCCCGGTCCGCGACGCCTTGCTCTCGTAGGTGGGACCGATGCCGCGCTGGGTGGTACCGATGGCACCGGGACGACTCTCGCGCAGGCGGTCCATGGCGCGATGGTGGGGTAATGTCAGGTGGGCCCGGCCAGACACGATCAGCTCCCGACTATCGCGCAACAGGCCATGAGCGCGGAAGGTCCGGATCTCTTCCACCAGAATCTTGGGGTCGATGACCATTCCCTCGCCCAGGACGCAAGCCACGCCTGCCCGCAGCACGCCGGACGGGATCAGATGGGTGACATACTTCTTTCCGTCGACAACGATGGTGTGACCAGCGTTCGCGCCCCCGCCCCAGCGGGCCACCACATGGGCGTTCTCGGTGAGCAGATCGACAACCTTGCCCTTGCCCTCATCGCCCCATTGAGCGCCTACGACGACTACGACTGGCATTATTTTCTCCGCCCGACCGGGCGCGTCTCAAAGGGCCGCGATCCCGCAGGCAACTGCCTTCTATTACATCTCGTCAGGGTTGTCATGGATTGTCATGGATTGTCAGGGCCGTTGCCGGGGTTGTCATTGCAAGGGCGGTCATTGGGGCCATGGTTGCCATGGTTGTGGCCGCCATGGTCGTGGTCGTGGTTGCTCTGGTTGCCATGGCTGCCAAACGGAACGGGACCGATCGTTCCGGCCCCTTTATATATCCTGGCCGCATTGGTGTGCCCATGCCTGTGCCAGCGCAAGTGCAGTTGCGCTAGACGAAACATGATCTGGTCGCGGTCGGCGCCCGCCGCCAGCTCGCTATCGACGATGTCGATGATTTCGCTGCGCGCGTCGCGGGGATGAAAAAGAAAGGTCTTGGCGAACACTGGCTCCCGGCCCTGCCAGACCAGGCGAGCCTCGACGAGAGCGCCCGGATCGAACCCAATCGTCGAGCGCCGTTCGGAAACCCGGAAGCGCGCGCCTCCGAGCACGTCCTCTAGCTCGATGCCGTCGGCTTCGACCTGCGCGATGTCGAACAAGCTGCGGTGGCTGGTCGCAATGCACGCCAGCGCCTCCGCCCGCCCCAGATCACCCGCCGGTAACGTGGCCGCCTTCTGCAGCGCATCGACGATGGGCGGAAAGCCGCTCCTGAGCGGCCGCTCCAGTACGTACCATTCCAAGAAGGAAATCGTGCGCGCCTCGAAGAGGTCACCGTCGTCCTCGAAGACCTTGCCGGAGCGAGCGAAGTAGTCCTCGCGCGCCGACGACACCTCCGCCTGGTAGGCCGGACCGGCGTAACTTGCCGCCAGCTCGTCGAGCAAGGAATGGATGAGGCCGGAGTCCCAGCTCCCACGTGCAGAATCTGGCTCGCTCACCGTTCGGATTCACCCATGAGCTTGATGAAGCGGTCGAACAGGTAGCTCGGGTCGTGCGGCCCCGGCGACGCTTCGGGGTGGTACTGGACACTGAAGATGGGTAGCCGATCGTGACGCATACCTTCCACGGTGCGGTCGTTGAGGTTGATGTGGGTCAACACTGCCTTGCCGGACAGCGATGCGACGTCCACGGCGAAACCGTGATTTTGCGAGGTGATCTCGACCTTCGTGGTCGCCAGGTCCATCACCGGGTGGTTGGCCCCGTGGTGGCCGAATTTGAGCTTGTAGGTTTTGCCGCCGAGGGCCAAGCCCAGGATCTGATGCCCGAGGCAAATCCCGAAGATCGGCTTGCCCGAGCGGCACAGCTCGGCCGCTGCCTCGACGGCGTAGACCACCGCGGCCGGGTCACCGGGGCCGTTGGACAGAAAGATCCCGTCGGGCTTTTCCTTGAGAACATCCTTGGCCGAGGTCTGGGCCGGCACTACCTTGACGCTGCAGCCCGCCTGGCGCAGGCGCCGCAAGATGCCGCGCTTGATGCCGAAATCATAGGCCACCACCCGATGCCGTATCGGCGGCGCTTGCTGCGCCATCCCGGGCGCCTGCCACAGCCCTTCCTCCCAGTCGTAGGGCTGCCCAGAGGTAACCTCCTTGACCAAGTCGCGACCTTCGAGCGAGGGATGGGCGCGGGCCCGCGCGACCGCCGCGGCCGGGTCGTCCACCTTGCGCGTTATGAGCGCGCGCTGGGCCCCACCCATGCGCAGGCGACGCGTGACCGCTCGGGTATCGATCCCGGCGATGCCGGCCACGCCGCTTGCGGCCAGGAAATCCGACAGGTCGCCCTCGGCCCGCCAGCTCGATACCCGCGGCGACAGCTCGCGTACCACGAATCCGGCACAGAAGGGATGGCCCGACTCGTAATCCTCCCGGTTGACACCGACGTTGCCTATCTCTGGCGCGGTCATGAGCACGATCTGACCGCGGTACGACGGATCGGTCAGGATCTCCTGATAGCCGGTGATGGCAGTGTTGAAGACGAGCTCCCCGGCCTGGTCGGCATCAGCGCCGAACGCCGCGCCCTGGTATACGCTACCGTCTTCGAGCGCCAGCAACGCCGGCGCGGCCTTGTCCATCTTTTCAGCCAAGCATCTGCTCCTCGGGCGAAGCCATCACCTTTCCGCCCACTATGGTGAGGATAGCCCGCCCGAGCATGGAACGCCCTATGAATGGGGAATTGCGCGAGCGCGAACGGAAGCGGCTGGCCTCGCAGGTCCACCTGGCCTGGGAATCCACGACCGTCAAGTCGGCTACCGAGCCCGGCGCCAACGAGCCACCCGGCAACCCGAGGATCTTGGCCGGCGCCGTCGACATCCTGGTGAACAAGGCGAGCGGGCTCAGAGCTTTGTTCGCCACCAACTCGAGCCCCAGGGCAAGCGCGGTTTCGAGCCCGATCATGCCGGGAGCCGCCTGCTCGAACTCGACGTCCTTCTCCACCACGGAGTGCGGAGCATGATCAGTGGCGATCGCATCGATCACACCCTCGGCCAGCGCCTCACGCAGCGCGGCCACGTCAGCCGCACTGCGCAGGGGGGGATTCACGCGCGTGGAGGTGTGGTACCCAGCGCAGGCCTCGTCTGTCAGGGTCAGGTGGTGAGGCGTCACCTCGCAGGTTACCGGCAATCCCCGCCGTTTGGCCTCGCGAACCAGACGAACAGTTTCCGCGCAGCTCACGTGCGCCACGTGGTAAGGCGCCTGGGTGAGCGCGACCAGCTCCAAATCGCGAGCCACCATGGCCGACTCGGCGGCGGCAGGCTGGCTGCGCAGCCCAATGCGCGTGGAGACCGCGCCCTCGTGCGCGGGCCCATTGGCCGAGAGATTGATGTCCTCGGCATGCTGAATGACGAGCAGGCCGAAGCCACGCGCGTACTCGAGCGCGCGGCGCATAAGCTCGCTATTCATCACCCCGCTACCGTCGTCTGACACGGCGACACAGCCCGCCTCTTTCAGCTCGCCCATCTCGGACAGGTTTTCGCCTCTGCGGCCCTGGGTGATGCATCCTATGGGATAGACGCGCACGCCGCCGGCTTCGCGAGCACGCCGCACGATAAGCTCGGTGACCGCCCGGTTGTCGTTGGGTGGAATCGTGTTGGGCATGGCACATATCGAAGTGAAGCCGCCCGCGGCGGCCGCCGCCGTGCCCGTCGCTATGCTCTCCTTATATTCCTGGCCGGGCTCGCGCAGGTGGGTGTGCATGTCGATGAGCCCAGGAACCACCCACATCCCCTTGACCTCCAGGATCTGCGCGCCCTGCGTGTCCGCCAGATCAGGCTCAATCCGAGACACCTTACCGTCCTGCAGGAGCACGTCGGCGTCGCGATCCAAGTTGCGCGACGGATCGATCACTCGACCACCGCGGAGAAGGATGTCAGGCATGAGCGATCCTCACATAGGGTTTGACAGCGTTGGTGTCAAGCGCAACCGTCCGGCTACTCCACCGCATCACTGCCGCCGCCCAGCAGGTATAGCACCGCCATGCGGATGGCCACGCCTCGCGCCACCTGATCTAGGATCACTGAACGCGGGCCGTCGGCGATGTCGGGATCGATTTCTACCCCGCGGTTCATGGGTCCCGGGTGCATCACGATGGCGTCAGGCTTGGCCAGGTCGAGACGGCGCCGGTTGAGTCCGAAGAAGCGCGAGTATTCCCGAGTGTTGGGGAAGCGACCGCCGGCCTTGCGCTCCAGCTGAATGCGCAACATCATGACCACGTCGGCGCCGGCCAGGGCGGGCTCGACCCGATCAAAGGCCTCCACGCCCAGGCGCTCTATGCCCGCGGGCAACAGCGAACGTGGCCCGGCCACCCGAACCTTGGCGCCCAGCTTGCGCAAGAGAAAGATGTTAGAGCGGGCTACCCGGCTGTGGTCGATGTCGCCGCATATGAGTACGGTTTGCCCTTCGATCCGCCCCTTGTGGGCGCGAATGGTGGACGCGTCGAGCAGGGCCTGGGTCGGATGCTCGTGCTGGCCGTCGCCTGCGTTGACTACCGCCGCCTGGATATGCCGGGTGAGCAGCTCGGCCGCCCCCGCCTGGGCGTGGCGGATGACCACGATGTCGGGCCGCATGGCATCCAGATTGGTTGCGGTGTCGATCAAGGTCTCGCCCTTGGTGGTCGAAGATGCCGAGGCGGTGAAGTTGACGCCATCCGCCGACAGCCGCTTGGCGGCGATCTCGAACGACGTACGGGTCCGGGTCGACGGCTCGAGGAAGAGGTTGATGACCGTCTTGCCCCGCAAAGTGGGCACCTTCTTGATGGGGCGCTCGGCAATTTCCAGAAACCGCTCGCCCAAATCCAGGATGGTGGTGATATCCGAAGCGGCCAGCGCCTCGATGCCGAGAAGGTGGCGGTGCGGAAAGGCGTGGACGACCTTCATTGGCCGCTCCGCTCGTAGAGCACCACTCGATCGGCATCGCCGTGCTCGGCAAAGGCGACGCGCACGGATTGCTCGGCCGTGGTCTGCAGGCGCACGCCCACGTAGTCGGGCTGAATGGGCAGCTCACGACAGCCGCGGTCGACGAGCACCGCTAATTGCACCGTGCGCGGCCGGCCATAGTCGACCAGCACGTCCATGGCCGCACGAACGGTCCGCCCGGTGAAGAGCACGTCGTCGACGAGAACCACGCTCCTGCCCTCTATGCTCTGCTTGAGGTCGGTCGGGCCAATCTCGGGCTTCGGCAAGCCCTGGAAGACGTCGTCGCGATATAGCGTGATGTCGACCGCGCCCAGGTCAGGCTTGCTCTCGCCGCTTTCGACCAGGAGCTTGACCATCCTCTCGGCCAGCAGCGCGCCCCCGGTATGAATCCCGACGAAGTAGGCCGCGTGGCCCTGTCGCTCGACGATTTCGAAGGCTACCCGACGTAGCACGCGACTCATGCCGACCGCGTCCAGAACGACGGAGCGCTCGACCAAATTGCTTTCGGACGGGGCTTTGCGAAGCTTCATGGCCGCGATTCTCCGGTTGCCTTACGGCCAGCAGCGATAGCGCCCCACCGGCGCCAGTGTCAAGGGTGTTCGAGTCGGCCCTTGCTCTCGCCCCCCTCCAGGCGGCAGGCTGTGCGCACCATCGGGTAGCTTGCCCCCGCATCCGGGCCAACCAAGGCCTCGACCACCTCGGATGGGCGAGCGCTGCCGGTCGGGCGCATGGCCACGCCGAAGGTGAGCACACCCTCGCCATCCATCCAGCCGAGCCTGCGCGCTAGCTCGGCCCGCTCATCCGGCTTGGCGACTTC
This sequence comes from uncultured delta proteobacterium, assembly GCA_963849735.1. Classification (GTDB taxonomy): domain Bacteria; phylum Myxococcota_A; class Polyangia; order Fen-1088; family Fen-1088; genus Fen-1118. The sequence continues at coordinate 2,004 of CAWKJE010000069.1, read as the reverse complement.
GGCGAAGAGCACACTATCCCGCAGGTTGTGGGAAGCCTGGACACCGCGGTGACGGTAGCGCTCCACCAGCAGCACGGCGTCCGACCTCCAACTCAGCGCCGCGGCCTGCGCCATTTGCTCGGGCAGGAGGACAGCGTAGTGCGCGCGGGTCAGGAGACGGCCCAGCGGCGCAGCCCCGGGCTCAAGCCGAGTGGCCGACAGAAAATCGACACCGGGCAGAGACACGGAGCGCAAACGACGCATAAGCTCATCGGCGGCCGGCCCGCCCACCAGCTTGACCTCGAGATACTCCTCGAGCGAGGAAATGCCGAGCCCGAGCGCGGGCCCGAACGACAGGGCGGGCTTGGGATGAAATCCGCGCGAGTAGAAGATTTCCAGGCCAGCGCGTCGCAAGATGCGCGGCAGATGACGAACCAGATCCAGATGGGAAAGAAATATCGCCGGTCCCAGCTTGCTATAGACCAGTCGGTAACATTCGGGCTCGCGCTGGCCCGAATCGGTGGTCGGGCGCGGAACCCTGGCCGACCTCCCGGTCCGGTTGGGTGAGGCTCGGGGCGGAAGCGCAATGCGCTCTGACCAGGCGTTCATCCGGCGCAAGAAAAAGAGCCGTTCGCGCCGCATCGCACTCAAGTCGCACTTGACCCCGCAGGTGTAACAGACCAGCCGGCCACTTTCCCCGGCAGCGGCAACGCTCGTCGGATGCAAGAGACGACCTGCCGGCTTGCCACAAGGAGGAGAGGTCCGCTGGCTCAGCGCCGCGCGCATTTCCCGGCGCAAAAAAGCCTGCTCGACGCCAACGTCGATGTGGTCCCAGGGCAGCGCTGCCTCCTCGGGCAGGGGGCCGAGGTAGCGGCCAGGTGCAAAATCGCCCGCCGCTCCTTCGGCGGCCATGGCCGCCTCCCAGAGATCCATGCGCAATTCCTCGTCCCAGCCGTCGAAGCGACAGCCAAGGCCATAAGCCCTTTCGAGCAGGTTGGCACAGGCTCGATCGCCCCGGGCAAAGATGGCCTCCAGGTGCGACTGGCGGTTGTCGTGTACCCGCACGTCGATGTGCAAGCGTCGCGCGTGCTCGACCAGCAAGGCGTGCTTGCGCGCGGTGTCCGCGTGGCTGTCCATGGCCGCCCATTGCAACGGAGTGTGCGGCTTGGGCACGAAGGTCGAGACCGAGGCCACCACGCGCGCCGAGCGCAGGTATGATCGCCCGACCTGCCGCACCCGCGCCGCAGTCTCGATGATGCCGACAATATCGGCCTCGGTCTCGGTGGGCAAGCCAATCATGAAGTAGAGCTTCATACGCTGGTGCCCACGCGAGAAGGCGCGATGAGCCGAGGCGATGATGTCGTCCTCGGTGACGTTCTTATTGACCAGATCCCGCATGCGCTGGGTGCCCGCTTCCGGCGAAAATGTGAGCCCGGTGATCCCGCCCGCTGCCAGATCGCCCAAGAGCTCCTCGTCGAGCCCGTAGGCCCGCAGCGAAGACACGGAGAGCGAGGCCTTTTCCCCGCGCAGCCTGGCCAGGGCACCTCGGATGAGCGGGGTGACGCACGAGTAGTCAGCCGGAGACAGCGAGGCCAGCGACGTCTCGTCATACCCGCCCCTACGGATGCCATTCATCACGGCATCGATGACGGCTACCGGATCGCGCTCGCGCACGGGACGGTAGATGACGCCCGCCTGACAAAACCGGCAGCCCTCCGTGCAGCCACGCGCGATCTCGACCGCCATGCGATCGAAAACCGCCTCCGCGTGAGGCAGCGGCGAATCATCGGGGAACGGAAAGCGGTTGATGTCCTCGACCCAGCGGCGCCGCACCCGGCGGGGCACCCGTGGATCCAGGGGCTCGCCAACTACGACTAATCCCGAGCTGGCATCGCGCCTGGTCGCGTAGCAAGCGGGAACGTACAAAGGGTAGCGCACCGCCAGGCCGGCCAACAGCTCGTGACGCGCAACCCCGGCGCGCCTGGCCGCGGCAATATCGAGGCACAGGGCGGGAAGAAGCTCCTC
>CAWKJE010000068.1:0-77389 GCA_963849735.1 uncultured delta proteobacterium | reverse complement strand
CCATTGAGACCTCACGGCCACTGTGTCCACGCACTCACGTGCCGCTTCGTGCCCCACATGGTGTACTGATCCAAGAGAACGTACGTGGCCATGTCGATTACTGGCCCCTGGCCGAAATCTCGCCAGCGCCTCCAGGACGCTCTGGCCTCGAGGCGGCTCCAAGCTCACGGTGGTGGAGCTGCCGATGCGGCAGCCGCTCTACTCCGGCTCCTGGCGCCTGCCCGCGAGCCATGCCAACTTCTACATCGCCAACGCCGCGGTAATAGTGCCCACCTTCAACGACCCCGCCGACCGTTCGCCCTGGGCGATCTCGGGCGAGCTCTTCCGCGATCGACCGGTGGTGGGCATCCACGCCGTCCACCTGTCTGGCTTCGGACACCGGATTGCCTCACTCAGCAACAACCGGCCCGGCGGCTACCCGGAGCTCGGTCAGGCCCGCGCCGACGGCCTCCCCCCCCGCGCGGTCAGGGTGCGGCCCAACCGCCTACCCCCCGCGGCGACGCGGTCAGGGCCCAGCCCCTCTTGTCAGCGCCCGGCTGTCCCGCCGGCACACCTCCACCCCAGGGAAGGTGGCCGATTTGCTCCGAGGAAGTGGCCCGGCTAACTGCGGCCGAGGGTGTCGCGGTGTAGCGGCTCGCCGTACTCGCTCCAGATTCGCGGGCCAAGCTGCGGCGGAGCTCTACCGTTTGCGTCGTAGCAGCTGCATCGTGTGCTCGCGCAGCTCCAGCTCGATGATACCGATCCAGGATGCGCGCGCAATCACTGGCGCTGGTGCGTGGCCGTGACATCTCAAAGCGCCGCCTAGTGCCCACGGCGACCATGACCAGCTGGGACCACGTGGCCTAGGCCACATGCCTGGTCCCGCGTCCGCGCTTTCCCTGCGGCTCATCGCACGAACCTCACCCGGATGGGTGTGCCGACTTGGTACGGCGGGCTCAACTCCGTGCGCAGGAGACCACCGCGAGCTCCGAGCCGTGGCCGGGGTCGGCGAACCCACCGGTAGCTGATCTACGCCGCCATCTTCCAACGAGGGCGCGGATAACCACGGGTGTCTGTTCGTTGAATACCCGCTCGGCATCGTGAGGCAACAGACCAGCTCGTCGGCCAGGCCCATGGTGCGCGAACGATCGGGCTGGTTGGCGAGGGGCCCCCCCGCCACCACGTCGCGCTCATGCACGGCAGTACGTGGCGCGTCTCGCCGCGCACTGCGCAACCCCGCGCCGCCGGTCACGAAGGTGGTGGAGGACTCACGGGCGCACTGTCCGCCAGCAGCGGCTGGGGCTGGGGCGGCTGAATTTGGCGGGCTCGGCATGGCGGGCCGCCACGCACATGCGGCGAAAACTTGTCGGGCTTTTCCTCGGCTACCAGTCCCTCGCGCGAGGTCGGCATGGACACGCAGCGGCCAGGGCGGTGGACCACGATTCCAGCGCTCGCTGGAATCGTGGTCCGCCGCCCTGGCGGCTCGTGTCCATGCCGACTTGTCGCGCGAGGAATTCGTCGATTTGGCTAAACCGCCGCCGCCCGAGGAAAAGCCCAAAACCGAGCCCTCGCCGCAGCTTCCCCCGCTCAAGATGCATGTGGCGGCCCGCCATGCCGAGCCCGCCAAATTCCAGCCGCCCGCCCAGGCCGGGGCCATCGTTGCTCGAGCGGACAGTGCGCCCGTGGACTTGACCTCCACCACCTTCGTGACCGGCAGCGCGGGTTTTTACGCCGGTGGCGCGACGGCCGCGAACGGCACCAGCCGTACTGCCGTGCATGAGCGCGACGTGGTGGCGGCGAGCCCACCCCTGGCCAGCCAGCCCGATCGTTCGCGCGCCGTGGCCCTGGCCGACGAGAGCTGGTCTTGTCCCTGGCCGCGCGAAGCCGATGCCGAGCATATCGACGAACAGACCGTGGTTATCCGCGCCCTGGTTCGGGAAGATGGCAGCGTCGAGTCGGCTACCATCGTCGCCGACCCCGGCCACGGCTTCGGAGCTGCCGCGGTGGCCTGTGCCCTGCGCACGGAGTTTGAGCCCGCCCGTAACCGGGCCGGCCAGCCGATACGCGCCAAGTCGCCGCCCATCCGGGTGAGGTTCGTGCGATGAGCCGGGCCGGGAAAGCGCGGAGCGCGTGGGGGGCCGGGCGTGCGGGTCTGGCCGCCCTGGTGCTGAGTGCGCTGGTCATGGTCGCCGTGGGCGCGGCGGCGCTTTGGGGGTGCTACGGCCAGCGCGCCAGCGCCAGTGATTGCGCGCGCATCCTCGATCGTATCGTCGAGCTGGAGCTGCGCGAGCGGGGCTTTCACGATGCGGCCTTGCTCGAGCGCAAACGGGTAGAGCTCCGCCGCAGCTTGGCCCGCGATCTGGACGAGTGCCGGGGCAAGCCGCTACGCCGCGACGCCCTCGCATGCGTGAGCCGGGCCACTTCCTCGGAGCAGATCAGCCACCTTTGCCTGAGGTGAGGTGTGCCGGCGGAGCGGCCGGGCGCTGACCGCGGGGCTGGGCCCTGACCGCGGGGCCGGGCCCTGACCGCGGGGGGTAGGCGGTTGGGCCGCGCCCTGACCGCGCGGGGGGGAGGCCGTGGGGCGGGCCCTGACCGACTCCCGGGTAGCTCACCGGGCCGGTTGCTGCTGAGTGAGGCAATGCAGGGTGCCGAAGCCGAGCACCAGGTCGACGGCGTGGATGCCCACCACCGGTCGATCGCGGAAGAGCTCGCCCAGGATGCCCAGGGCGATACGGTCGGCGGGGTCGTTGAAGGTGGGCACTATTACCGCGGCGTTGGCGATGTAGAAGTTGGCGTAGCTCGCGGGCAGGCGCCAGGAGCCGAAGTAGAGCGGCTGCGGCATGGGCAGCTCCACCACCGTCAGCTTGGAGCCGTCCTCGAGCCGAGCGTCCTGGAGGCGCTCGCGATTTTCGGCCAGGGGCCGGTAATTGACGTCGGCCGCATTCTTCTCTTGGATCAGTACCGCCGTGGTGCGATTGACGAAGCGGCATAAATCGTCGACATGGCCGTGGGTATCGTCGCCCACGATGCCCTGGCCGAGCCAGATCACGTTGCGGGCGCCGAGGTAGGCGCGGAAGACGTGCTGGTATTCATCGCGGGTCATGCCGGGATTGCGGGTTTGCGTCCGCTGATCGAGCAGGCATTCTTCCGTGGTCATCAGGGTACCAGCGCCGTTGACGTCGATGGCCCCGCCCTCGAGCGCGACCAGATCGCCCTCTCGCCTGGTGGAGTCGGGGCCCCGGCGCGCGGGGAATACGGGCAGCCCGAGCCGCTCGGCAATGCGCGCGGCGAGACGGTCGTCCTTTTGCCAGTTGGGATACTTGGCCCAGGCGGTGAACTTGAATTTGGCCACCGCCACCTCGGGCCTGGCCTTCTCCTTGCGCACGCAGATGGGGCCGAAGTCCCGCGCCCAGCCGCGGTCGCTGGGGAAGCGGAAGAGCTCGACGTTGGCCAAGTTGGCGTGCACCCGGGTGAGGAGGCGGGTGGCTCTGGTCGCCATGTCTGGGCTGCCCACCAGGATGCGCACCTTCTCTCCTTCGGCCAGCTTGCGCACCATTTCGCCGTAGGCCCATTCCACGCTCGCCAGCTTGCCCGGCCAGTCGGTGCGGCAGTGGGGCCAGCCCAGCCAGGTAGCCTCGTGGCGCTCCCATTCCGCGGGCATGGCGAAGCCGATCTCGGCCGGCGTCCGCCGTGCCGGCCGCTGAGCCCGCGTCTTTTGTGCCGGTGCTCGCGTCTTGGTCTTGGCGGTCATGACAATTTGTCCCCGAAGCGGCGGTCGAGGCCCTGGTAGGCGTCGATGCGGCGGTCGCGCAGGAAGGGCCAGTTGCGCCGGACGTCCTCGAGGTGGGCCGGGTCCACCGTGCCATAGAGGATCTCCTCCCGGTCGGCCGAGGCCTCGGCCATCACCACCCCCTGGGGATCGCACAGGAAGCTCCCGCCCCAGAACTCGAGGCCGGGCGGCCCCGCCGGGGCTTCTCGCCCCACCCGATTGACCGCGGCCACGTACACCCCGTTGGCGATGGCGTGTCCGCGCTGCACCGTGCGCCAGGCGTCGCGCTGGGCCGTGCCGTTACCCGCCTTCTCGTCGGGATGCCATCCTATCGCGGTCGGGTAGAAGATCACGTCCGCCCCGCCCAAGGCCACCAGGCGCGCTGCCTCCGGATACCACTGATCCCAGCACACCAGCACGCCGAGCTGGCCCGGCTCGGTGGCAAAGACCGGGAAGCCGAGATCCCCCGGGGCAAAGTAAAATTTCTCGTAATAATTGGGATCGTCCGGGATGTGCGTCTTGCGATAGCGGCCCAGCATAGATCCGTCGCTGCCGATCACGGCCGTGGTGTTGTGATAGAGCCCCGCCGCCCGGCGCTCGAACAGGGAAGCCAAGACGACCACTCCGTCGCGCCTGGCCACCTGCCCCAGCGCTGCCGTGCTCGGCCCGGGCACCGGCTCGGCCAGGTCGAACAGGGCCACGTCTTCCTTCTGGCAAAAGTAGGGCGTGCGGAACAGCTCGGGTAGACACACCACCTTGGCCCCGTGGCTGGCCGCTTCGTGCACGTGCGCGCAGGCAGCGTCGAGATTGATCGCTGGCTCGGCCTGCATTTTCATCTGCACCAGGGCGACTTGGAACGGAGCTCGTGGCGCCATGGGCACTCTCTACCTCACGCCAATCCATCTTGCTACGGGCAGCGAACGGTTTGCCCGACCGAGGGCACGGCTCGCTAGGGGAGGGGGGTGCGGCTGCGTTCCTTGGCTTCCCGCTCGATCGAGGCGAACATGGCTGGCAGCGAGAGCGCGATCAGGCTGTCGGTGATCTTGCGCAAGAGAAAGCTGGGCACCGGCGCGGCGATGGCCATGGCCACCCGGTAGTCGACCCGCGTGCCATCGCCCTCGGGCGAAAATCGCCACCCGCCCTCCGAGCTCTTCACCACCTCGCCCTCGACATAGTGCCAGTCCACCGTGAGCGCCCCCGGGTTGCAATCCAGATCGAGGACGTAGCGGAAGGGCAGGATGACGTTGCCGCGGAACTCCGCGCGCACGCGCCGTCCGTCGCTCGCCAGCACGCGCGTCGCCTTGATCTCGGGGAAAAGCCGGGGATAGGCCGGAAAGTCCACCACCACCGCGTATACGGCCGCGGGACTCTGCCCCTGCAGCACCACGCTCTTGCGCACCGGAAGCACCGTCTCAGGCACGCGCGCACCTTAATCCAGGCCGGCCGGGAGGAGCAAACTTCTCTTCCTGGCTGGCTTACGCGCGCGGTCGTTTGCCGATGGCGAGCAGCTGGTTGAGCGAGCCTGAGGCAAAGCCGGAGAGGTCGACCGTCACGAAGGTGAACCCCAGCTCGCGCCCTAGCCGCACTATGGCCTCGCGCACCTCGGGCGCGGTGGTGCGGGCGAGCGCCGCGGGCTCGACCTCGAGCCGGACCATTTCGCCATGCCAGCGGGCGCGCACCTGGCGGAAGCCCAGGGCGCGCATGCCGTCCTCCATGCGGTCGACTTGCGTGAGCCGTTCCGGGGTGATCTCGGTGCCGTAGGGGAAACGCGAAGAGAGGCAGGCCAGCTGCGGCTTGTCCCAGGTCGAGAGCCCCAGCTCGCGCGAGAGCTGGCGCACCTCGGCCTTGGACAGGGTGGCGTCCACCAGTGGCTGGCGCCCGCCATGATCCATAACCGCCTGCAAGCCGGGCCGATAATCACCCAGGTCGTCGGTGTTGGTGCCGAGCAGCACCTCGCGCATACCCAGACGCTCGGCCAGCGGCCTAGCCAGGTCGAGTAGCTCGTCTTTGCAGTAGTAGCAGCGGTCTTGTGGGTTCATGCGGAACTCGGCTCGGGCAAGCTCGTGCGATTCCACCACCTCTACTCGCGCGCCGATCTCGTCCCGGGCCAGGGTCAGCGCCGCCTTGCGCTCGCTTGCCGCCATGGTCGGCGACAGGGCGACCATGGCGATGCACTTCTGGCCCAGCACCTCGTGGGCGACTTTGAGCAGCAGGGTGGAATCGACTCCGCCCGAATAACAAACCAGGGCCGAGCCGCAGTCCGCGAGCAGACCGCGCAGGCGCGCGTGCTTCTCCGCTAGGGTCATGGGCGGTGATATAGCGCACTCGCGGGTCGGCCGCCCTCAATGAACCCCACCCACCCCCACCCGGACCGAGATATTGGCGGTCGGCGAGATGCGCGCCCGGCCGGCCACCTTCACGCCGCCGCCGCCACGGCGCTCTCCTCGCCGTGGTGGAAGGGCGCTAGCACGGTGAACAGGATCGACGGCGCGGCGGCGAGCAGCACGATGACGAAGTAGCTCTGATAGCCCACCGCCTGCTGTATGTAGCCGCTCGCCACGCCCGTGACCGTCATGCACATGCTGAGGCCGAAACCGGTGGCGAAGGCGTAGTGGGCCATCTTGTAGGGCCCCGGCGCCACTTGCTGCATCATGTACACCATGTGACCCACGGCGCCAATGCCCCAGCCCAGCTTCTCGACGCAGAAGATCATCCCGATCAGATAGATGCTCTCGGGCTGGAACCAGCCCAGGTAGAGGAAGGTCAGGTTGGGCACGTTGAGGAACAGGCACATGATGAAGAGCGAGCGCTTGATGCCGCGCTTCGCCACGAACCAACCCCCGATGAGCGAGCCAACGATGAAGGCCGCGGTGGCGATACCGTTCAAGACTCCCAGCTTGCTGTTGTCGAGGCCCAGACCGCCATGCGCGCGGGTGTCGAGGAGGAAGAGGGTGGAGATCTTGTCGAGCAGCCCTAACCCGAAGCGGTAGAAGAAGGCGAAGCCAATCAGCTTGCCCACATCCTTCTTCTGAAAGAAGGTGACGAAGACGCGACCGAACAGCACCGCGCCTTCGCGCAGCGTCTTGGGCGCATCGGCCGCGCGCGAGCCTTGCGGCAGGACATTCGCGTGCCAGAGCGCCATGGCCAGCATCAGGACCCCGAGCACGATGAAGGTGACCAGCCAGGCCGAGGCATAGGCGGAAACCGCGGGCTTGGCCGCGCTGCTCTGCTCGCCCGCCAGTACGCCCACCATCAGGACCAGGACGCTGTTCGCGACGATAGGCCCGATATTCCAGCTCATGCTCTGCACGCCCGAAAAAGCGGCCATGTGCCGGTTGCTCAGGGTGGTCACGTAGACGCCGTCCGTCACCAGATCTTGTGTCGCGCCCGCCAGGGCCGCGACCATGAGCAATCCCACGCAGGGGACGATGAAGGCCGGCAGCTTGAGCGTGGCGGCAAGGGCGAGAAAGACCCCGCCCAAGATGAGCTGCATCAGCACCACGAAGAACTTCTTGGTCCGCCCGAGCTCAAGGAGGGGGGCCCAGAGCGGCTTGAACGTGAACGCAAAGCCGGTGAGGCTGGAATAGAGCGCCGAGCGATCGTTCGGCAACCCCAGGTTGGCGAACATGATATTGGCCGCCGTGGTGACCATGGCGTACACCGTTCCCATGGCGAAATAACTGGTGGGAACCCAGAGAATGGGGTGCTTGTAGCGCGTCGGTGCTTGGGTGCTCGTGGCAGTGCTCATGGCGAATCTCTCGGCGAATGCCGCGACGATGATACGCGGATGATACGCGGTTGCGCGCGTTCAACAAGATCCCTTCGCCCGCGCGAGCATATCGGGACTGGTATTTCCCCGACTATTTGGCTAGCATGCACGCCGTTTCCCCTCCTTGACGACCACTGACGATAGCTGACGACGAGGTTGCCCATGAAGACTCCATTGCGCGGGTTTGCTCCCTCCCTAAGCGGGGCCGCTCTCATTGCATTCGCCGCTTTTGCCGGACCCAACTGCCAGCCCTCGGGCGGCACTTTGCCGGGATCCGGCGGTAACAGCGGCAACAGTGGCAACGGCGGCTCGAACATCAGCAACCCAAACGGCGGCTCGAACACTTCGTCCGGCGGCAGCGTTGCAGGCGGATCGCCGTCAGTGGGCGGGTCCTCGAGCGCGAACGGGGGCAGCAGCAGCAGCAGCAGCAGCAACGGCAGCGGCGGTACCTCGAGCGCGAGCACCACGAGTAGCGGTAATGGCGGCGCCACCGGTTCGGGGGGGAGCTCGACCGTAAGCGGCGGGGGCAGCACCGGCACTTCCAGCGGTTCTGGTCCCAGTGGGACCGCGGTGACCATATCTACTGGAAAGGGCGTGGGTGCCATGGTTGGCTACGGGTGGGTTTCCCTGGGCTCCGAGGACACGATCAGCAGCCCGGAATGCGGGACCGCCGCCATCACCAGCGCCACCTCGTGCGCGGCCACGACCTGGAGCACGACGAGCTCACTGTGCGTTTCTGGTTCGATTCCAGCCCTGCCCGCAACGCCCGCCGCCACCGATTACGCCGACAACTGGGGCCTCGAAGTCGGTCTCAACGCCACCTCCGCCAGCCCCCAGACCTCCGGGTTGGGTCAGAGCTTCAAGACGGTCACCATTGCCGTGACCGGCACACCCACGACTGGCTTGCGCGCCCAAGTTCACCTCAACGGCGACCCGGCGGCGACGACGTATTGCTATACCTACAGCACGGGCGCAATGCCGCTCGCGAGCTTTGCTCAGGACTGCTACAACACCACCCCGACCGAGCTGATCTCGGCTTCCAAGCTCTCCACCATAGACCAGGTCATGGTCCAGGTGCCATCCGCGGCAGCGGCGATCACGGTTACGAACCTTTGCATCACCGGCATCACCTTCGGGAGCTGACCGGTTCTCCGGAAGCGAGCTAGCGCGCGGAAAACGAGCTAGCGCGGCGGTTTCAACCCGTACGCCGAGTGGTTACGCTCAGCTCCCGCTGGCCAGACCGGGGCCCCGGTCTGGCCGTAGCAGCAGCCGTGACGGCGCGGGCGCATCTCCCCGCGTCGCGCTTTCGTCCAAGCTAAGCCAAGCTCCCCTGGTCCCAAGGCTAGTCCAGGCTATTTGCGCCAGCGTCCCTGCCGCAATGCAAAGTGTGACTCGATCGAGCTTGACCGGGACTTACGCATATTGCGTGCCCGCCGTCGGCGCCCCCGGCCCGTCGGCGCACTAGCTCAATACTGTCCTATCGCAGCGTGGTGGCGCCGGGCTAGCCAAGAGCCGCCAGCTCTCATGCCGCTACAGGGGCTCGAGGCGCGCCAGCACCGATGCGAGGTTGTCGTGCCAATCGGGCATGGCGCCCAGCAGGGCTTCGGTCTTGCTCAGGTCGAGCACGCTGTAGGCCGGGCGGGGGGCGGGACGGGGAAATTCCGCGGTGCTGCAAGGGTCTATGGCGCAGGCACGGCCCAGCCCGCGCGCGATGGCCACCGTGAATTCGTGCCACGAGCATTCGCCGCCGTCGGTGACGTGAAAGGTGCCGCTCTGGCCGCGGTCGAGCAGAGTGAGCATGGTCTTGGCCAGGTGCTCGGCGCTGGTGGGCCGGCCGCGCTGGTCCGCCACCACCCTGAGCGCGGGCTTGTCCCGGGTGAGCTTGGCCATGGTGCGCACGAAGTTGTTGCCCCAGGGAGCGTAGAGCCAGCTGGTGCGCACGATCAAGTTGCGGGCGCCGCTGGCCCGCACCGCCGCTTCGCCCGCGGCCTTGCTCCGGCCGTACACCCCGAGCGGCTGCGCGGGAGCATCGACCGGGTAGGGCTGGCTGGCCTGGCCGGAAAAGACGTAGTCGGTGCTGAAATGGACGAAGGTATGGCCGGCGCGCGCGCAAGCTTGGGCCAGGAGCTCGGGGGCCTTGGCGTTGCCACGCCAGGCGGCTGCCTCTTCGCGCTCCGCGCCGTCTACATTGGTGTAGGCGGCACAATTGATGACCGTGGCCCAGGGCTTGCGCAAGAGCTCGTCCACCTGGCTCGGCTCGGCGGCATCGAAGCCAGGCAAGTCGACCCCGTGGTAGGGCCGGGCGAGCAGGGTGAGAAGCTCACGCAACGCGCGCCCCAGCATGCCCCGCTCGCCGATGATGAGGACGGGCGCGCTCACGGCTTACCTTGATAGCGGGGCAGCCGGTCGGGAGGTATATCGCAAAGCCTTGGCCAGGCTGCATCCTTGCCCGACAGCTTGGGGTCGACCGTCGGCCAGGGAATGCCCAGCGCGGGATCGTTCCAGCGCACGCCCAGCTCATCGGCGGCCGAGTAAGGCGCGCTGCACTTATAGGCGAAGAGCGCGGTTTCCGAGGTCACGCAAAAGCCGTGGGCGAAGCCGGGCGGGATCCAGAGTTGTCGGTGATCCTCGGCCGACAGGAGCAAGCCGGTCCATTTGCCGAAGCTGGGCGAGCCGACGCGCACGTCGACTGCCACGTCGAAGACTTCTCCGGCCAGCACGTACACCAGCTTGCCCTGGGCACCTGGTTGCTGCAGGTGCAGGCCGCGCAATATCCCCCGGCCTGAGCGCGAGAGATTGTCCTGCACGAAATCGAGCTCTATCCCCGCCGCCTGGTAGCGCTCGCGGCGGTAAGTCTCCATGAAGTAGCCCCGCGCATCGCCGAAGCGGGCGGGCTCGACCAGCAGCACCTCGGGAAGGCTCAGGGGCGTGACTTTCACTGCCGGCCCCTTTCCGCCAGCTGGAGGAGATACTGCCCGTATCCGGTCTTGGCCAGCGAGCGCGCGAGCTCCATGAGGCGCGTCTTGTCGATCCAGCCATGGGCGAAGGCGATTTCTTCCGGGCAGGAGACCATGAGCCCCTGGCGGCCCTGGATGGTCTGTATGAAATGAGAGGCCTGCAGGAGCGAGTCGTGGGTGCCGGTGTCGAGCCATGCCACCCCACGGCCCATCTTTTCCAGATGGAGCTGGCCACGCTCGAGATAGCGCCGGTTGAGATCGGTTATCTCGAGCTCGCCGCGCGCGCTGGGCTTGAGCGTTTCCGCCAGGCCGACCACATCGGCGTCGTAGAAGTAGAGGCCGGTGACGGCGTAGCTACTGCGCGGCTGCTTGGGCTTTTCCTCCAGGCCGATCACCCGGCCTTCCCCGTCGAGCTCGGCCACCCCGTATTCTTCCGGGTTCTGGACGAAGTAGCCGAACACGGTGGCCCCCGTCTTGCGCTCCGCCACCCGGGCGAACATGCTGGGCAGGCCGTGGCCATAGAAGATGTTGTCACCCAGGACGAGGGCACACGGATCGCCGGCGATGAACTCGCGTCCAATGAGGAAGGCCTGGGCCAGGCCATCCGGGCTGGGCTGCACGGCATAGCGTACCGCGATCCCCCACTGGCTGCCGTCGCCGAGCAGCTTGCGGAAAGACGGCTGGTCATCGGGCGTGGTGATGACCAGCACCTGGCGAATGCCCGCCAGCATCAGGACCGACAGCGGGTAATAGATCATGGGCTTGTCGTACACCGGCATGAGCTGCTTAGAGATCGCGCGCGTGATGGGGTGTAGGCGGGTGCCCGAGCCGCCGGCCAGGATTATCCCCTTGCTGATCATGACCTTCCTCCGTAGTTCTGCTCGATCCAGCGCCGGTACTCGCCGGTGCGCACCCCCGCCACCCAGTCCTGATGGGTGAGGTACCAGCGCACCGTCTTGCGCAGGCCGCTCGCGAAGCTCTCGCGCGGTCTCCAGCCCAGCTCGTGCTCCAGCTTGCTGGCGTCGATGGCGTAGCGCAGGTCGTGCCCGGGCCGATCCTTGACATAGGTGATGAGGCCCAGCAGATCGGATTCGCGGCTGCCGCTCTCCTCCGCCACCATGGCGCACAGCTGGCGCACGACATCGATGTTGCGCTGCTCGCTGCCCCCGCCGATGTTGTAGGTTTGCCCGATCCGGCCGTGCTGGACCACCGCCCAGATGGCCTCGCAATGGTCGGTGACGAAGAGCCAGTCGCGCACGTTGGTCCCGTTGCCGTAGACCGGCAGCGGTTTGCGCTCGAGCAGATTCTGGATCATGAGCGGGATGAGCTTTTCCGGGAACTGGAGCGGTCCGTAGTTGTTCGAGCAGTTGGTGATCTTGACCGGCAGCCCGAAGGTCCTGCCCCAGGCTCGCACCAGATGGTCGCTCGCCGCTTTGGAGGCGGAATAGGGGCTCGAGGGGTCGTAGCGGGTTTCCTCGCTGAACCTGCCCTCGGCCGCGAGCGAGCCGTAGACCTCGTCGGTGGATACGTGGTGGAAGAGCCCTTGACCGTCGTTCCAGATGGCTCGGCAGGCCTCTAGGAGATTGAAGGTACCCTCGATGTTGGTGCGCAGGAAGGGCCGTGGGCCGGCAATAGAGCGGTCCACGTGGCTCTCGGCGGCAAAGTGGATGACGACGTCGGGGCGCTGGCTGCCCATCACCTCACGCACCGCCGCGAAATCGACCAGATCGGCGCGCACGAAGGCGTAGTTGGGCTGGCCCTCGAGGGCGCTCAAGCTGTGCAAGTTAGCCGCATAGGTCAATGCGTCCAGGTTGACGAAGTCGTGCTCGGGATGGCGAGGGACGAATAGGTTGAGGAAGTTGGCGCCTATGAAACCTGCGCCCCCGGTGATCAGGATCTTCATGGTCGAGGCTCAAGATAGCGCAAACTCGGCCGTATTACCCGCCTCCGAGCTGCGGGTTCGAGGGGGCGAGAGTCTGGGCTCCCATAGCCAGGTAGCGGTCGGGTCACGGCCGAATCGGCCAGGTAACGCTGCCCAGACCTTCGTGGCCGAGGTCGAGCAGGCATTCGCGCAACGTCCTGATACCGATACGCCGGGCGGGCACGCGGGCCAGACCCAAAGCCAGGAGATCCCCGAGCGGACGGTGGCGCGTGTGTTTGCGCATCCAGGCTAGACCGGGGGGACTGCCGTCATGCGAGAGATGGGCGGCGAAGATGGCGGGCAGCGATTCCCCGGCGAAAAGGGGCATGCCGGTCAGGAGCTCGAAGGCCACACAACAAAAGGCGTAGACGTCGGTGGCGCGTGGATCGGCCCGCTCCCCGAAGGACGCGGTGTCCCAGACCTCGGGTCCGCCGTAGTACGGGCTGCCGCAGCCCGGGCGGACCTTGCGTCCGGCGAGGCCGAAGTCGACCAAGACGGGGACGCGGCGGCTCTCCTTGCGCGTCCGGCGCGGGGCCGCCACGTCCTGCGGGGTGCGCAAGATGACATTGGCGGGCTTGACGTCGAGGTGGCCCAGTCCCACATCGTGCATGGCCTGCAGCCCGGCCGCCATCCCATCGAGGACGTCCAGGACCACGTTCATGTTGAGGGCACGCCGATCGACGAGCGTCTCCAGCGTGGTGCCGCGCACCAGCTCCATGACCAGGATGGGTTTGGGTCGAGCGCCGGCATCGAAGGTGACGAAGCCGGCGATATTGGTGTGATGAGGCAAGGTCAAGAGTGTGCCCGCCTCCTCCCGGAACAGCTGGAGGTACTCTTCCTCGGACAGGGTGCGCGCGGCCGAACCGTCATAGGCCGGAACTTTGAGCGCGAAGGTCTCTGCCCCTTCTTCGTGCCGCTCCTCCGACCGGCGTGCCACGAATACCGAGCCGCCCGCGCCCGTGCCGATCGGCCTCACCACGAAGAAGCCCCCCAGGATCCGGCTGGGCGGCAGCCACCCCGGCAAGTGTAGCTGCCTTCTGCGCGTGCTCACGTGGGTGATCTCGCCCGATAGGTCGGGCTGGCGGGGCAAGCGGCCCAGGCGCACCAGGACCCGTGCGACCACTTCGGCGAAGAGGGGCGGCAGATCCTGTCGCACCGCCGAGGCCGCGGCCGCCGCTGCTGCGCCCACGCCCTCATCTTGCTCGCGCAAAGCGCGTTCGATCCAGCCGTCCAGGCGGCGCAAAGCCCGGGGTGATGACAGCGGGGCGTAACTGTCGCGCAGCCCGATGCGGCGCATGGCCCCCGCGCATAGCCGGGCAGCATAGGTTATCGCGCTGGCCAGCCGGTCGAAGACCGCGCCGCTTTCACCCTTGAAATCGCTCAGTGACAGCCCCTCGTTCAAGGCGTCGAGCACCCGGACCAAGCTCAAGATGGCGCGCCGCAGCCCCTCGACCCGAGCCGAGCTGCCCGGGGGCAAGGCCTCGGCCACCGCGCGTAGGTTATTGACCAGCGCCTGCGCATCGACCTCGCCGCCTCGTTCGCCCAGCGCCGCGGGAATCCTGGCCGCGGCGGCGAACACCTCCTTGAGCTCGGGCACCATGCTGGCCTCGGCCAGCGCCTGTAGATCCTCTGACCGGTGGATGCTCCACGCGGCGGCGACGAAAACGTCGGACAACTCGCAGACCTGCTCGCGCGCCAGCGCATCCGCGGCGCGGGCCAAAGTGGCGCACAAGAGGCGCTGCAGCGGCGAATGAGCGTCGCTTTGTGCCCGCTCGGCCAGCAGCTTGAGCACATGCAAACGGCGGCCGCGGTGCTCGGTGCTCGCTTCCTCGCTCTCCGCCACGTCGGAATCCACCAGGTGGAGGAGGGTGCGCAATTGGCGAAAGCGCATGGTCAGGTTAGGGATGCTGGGCCCCGCGACCGCCGGTTGCTCGCGCACCAGGAGCCAGCTGCCGAGCCGCCACAGGATCCCGGCGAGCGGGCTGCGGGCGGCCCCCCGGCTCCCTTCCCGCACCGTCACCAAGTCGGGCAGCAGCGAAGTGACGAGCAGGCCAGTGTCCAGCTCGCGTAAGGCCCGGAAGGTTGCTCGGCGCTCGGCCTCGGTTGCTTCGCCCGTGCATTCGAGCACGTCCATAGCGTTGCTGGCTATCCCGAGCGCGGCTTCGGTGGCCGGCCCGAGATCGCGACCCTCGGCAAAGGCCTGCAGGGCCCGGTAGAGGTGAAAGCGCAGCGACGCCGGCCGCTCGCTCTCCAGATCCAGATCCTCGACCAGCGCCGCGATGAGCGTGGCCATGCCGTCGTCGGCCGCGGGTTGGCCCTCGCGCAAGCGCGCACCTGCCAGCGCAACCACGCGGGGGCTGATGGCCTGCGCCGGCACCTCCTCGCGCAGGTCGGCCAGAGCCTCGACCGCCTCCATGCCCCCGCAGGGGACCAGCTTGACCAGGAGCTCGTCGGCGGCTTCCGGCTCTTGCTCGACCACTCGCGACAGACCATAGATCATGGACGAGGCAATGCCGCTGTCACGCGTCTGCAGCTCGCTGCCCAGCAGCTTGAGGCAAGCCGGAATGGCCGTGCTCGGATCATGCGCGGCGGTGGCGGACAAGGAAGCGGCCGCCCGGCGCCATTCCGAAGGACCCAGCCGGGGCGACAAGTCGCGCTCGATTTCCGCCGCGCGCGCGGGCGCCGCCGCCGCCAGCAGCCCACGCGCTACCGCCACATGGCGCCAGACCAGCGACTCGCGGTCGGTGATGAGGCGGGCCCAGGCGCTGCGCACCTGCGCGCGTTCGAACACGCGCACCCCGCTGTCGTCGCCCTCCTTGGCCCGCTTGGCCGCCTCCCGCGCCGCTCTTTCGAGCAGCCGCGCCGCGAGTCGGCGCGAGTGCAGGGCTCCCATCGAATAGGCCGACAGCCAACCCCGCTCCAGCTCGGGCCGGGCCACCAGCGCCAGCGCCAGCGCGTCCACGTGGGCCCCAGTGGCCAGCGGCAAGCGCAGCGACAGGGCGACCCGGGCACGGATCTGAGCGCCCTCCAGCGCGCGCGGCGATGACAGCGCCAGGGCGGTGGCCAGGGTCACGAAGGTGGCCGCATCGCCTTCGTGCAGGGCCACCAGCACCCGCCGGCCCAGCTCCCGCTTTTCCGCCCCATGCGGCAGCGCGTTGGCCAGCTCGAACAGCGCCGCCGCCGCCACCGGTCCTGACAGGAACGACACGTCGTCGATCAGCTTGGCCGCGACCGCGCAACGCACGCTGGCCAGGAGCTGGTCGGTGGCTATCCCCTCGAGGGGGGTGGGCTGCTGGTCGGCGGCCGCCGTGGCCAAGCTGGCCAGTCCCTGCCGCCAGAGCGAGCGTCGCTCATCGGGATCATCCCGCGTATGGATCTGCGCGAGACCGGCAAGGTAGTCGTCGCCGTTGTGCATATGGCTAGCTCGGTGGCGCGTGGCCTGGTTTCGCCCCCCGCGCCCCTTTGGCGCAGTGGGCTTTCGTCCCCCGATCGTATCACCGTAACCCGATCCCCGCTGTTCGAGGAGTTGGTTCTTGCCCTGGCCATGGCCTTGCCCGCGCTCGTGGTCCTCGCGGTGGCGGTGGCGGTGGGCCGTGGCCATGGCCGAAGCTAACTTGTCCGTGGTCCCGGCGAAAATCCCACTATACTGCCCGCCGAGACTACTCCCATGCCCAGGCGCTTGCCGGCGTTGAACCTGACCGCCCTGCTGGCCTTCTCGGCCTTTGCCGATCTGGCCCTCTGCCGTGTGCTCAATGCCGCGTTCTTGCCCACCCACCCGAGCACCTTCGACCAGCGCCTCCTGGTCAATCTCGGGTCCTTCGTCTCCAACCTAGCCGGCGTCTTGGGTCTGGTCCTCGCGGCTGGTGGCATATGGCGTGGCCTCACGTCAGACCAGATCTTTCCCCGCTCGGTGCGCATCACCGTGAGCACGGTGGGCCTGTTCTTCTGCGCTTTGGCCGCCATGGGCGTGCTCTGGCTGGGAGTGGGGCCGCGCTATCAGATCCATCTACGCATCAGCCACAGCTTCCTGGTGCTGTTCCTGCTGCTGGGGATTTGGCGTGGCCGCCGATCTTTTAGGGCCAAGCTGGCCACCACCATGTTCGCCTTGCCCATCGTGCTCGAGGCGGCCGTTGTCTTTTGCCAGCGTATGTCGTGGTCGTGGTCGTGGTCGGGGCCCGCCGCAATCGTGCGTATCGCCCACGCGCTCACCTGGGTGGCCATGGGCGCCGCCCCGGCCTTGCTGGCCCCGCCCGTCCGGCGCCCCCGCCAGCTCGCCTGGGCGGTGGCCTCGGCGGTGACGCTGAGCGCTGCCATGGGTGTCGCTGTCGCGCTGCGCTTCGACGTGGTCCAGACCGTTGCGTTCTACGGTTTGCACGTCGATCTCACCGGCCTCGCTTCCTCGGCCGAACGGCTCTACACCGCTGCTCTGGTCGTGGCCTTCGCCGGCCTCGGCTCGGCGGCGCTGAGCTGTCTGACGGTGGCGGGAGGCCACCGCCTGGTAGGCTGGGGCCTGCTCCTGCTCGCCGCTTCCAGTCAGGATCTCTCCTCGCCCAAGACCGCCCTCTTTACCTTGTGCGGCCTGCTCGCCATAGCGCTCGGCAGCCTACCCCCCTCGTCGGCCCCTCTGCCCGATCCGCCCGCCCCCGCCTGACCAAACCCCACCCCCGTCCCGGACCGGGACAATCCTCAGGAAAATCCGATGAAAGCCGGGGCTGGCCGGCTTGCTGGCCGGCTCAGATCCGAAAGAGGCTTGCCCGGCTGAGCTTCAGCGCGAGCCCCGGGCGCGCAGCTCCTTTTCCGCGCGCACCCAGTTCTCGAGGTCGTTGCCCGGCTTGCACCCTTCGTTGACGTAGATCTCGAAGGCTCGGGCTTGGATTTCCTCGCGGGTGGGCTCGTAGGGCTTCTTGCCGGGAGGATCCGCCGTGAGCGGCCTGGCCGTTGCCTTGGCCACGGGAGCGGGAGGTAGCTTCTCTATCTTTGCCTTGCTTGGTTGTTTATTGAAGGTCGCCATTTGACTCCAACTAGGTTGTTCCCGAAGCCAAAAGTGTCAAGAAAACGACTTGCCGCACAGGGCGATTTAGACTCGTAGCATAATCGTGACGAACGTGCATCATTCGCAGTGGCTGCTTGCTGGCGCAGGCGCAGCGAGAGCATAGTACGCCCAAGCAGCAGCAAATCCCCGCCGGCCGAGCCGCAGCCTGTGCTGGCATCCGATCTGCTCATTTTCTTATCCCGCATGGAAGCTGAAGCCAGAATCGAGACCACGCTCGAAAGAGCGGTGGCGACAGCGACGGTGAACACCTGCCCGGCCCGGCTGGCCGAAGCGGTTCGCTACGCCGTCTTTCCCGGCGGCGGACGTATACGCCCGGGACTTTGCCTGGCGGTGGCCGACGCCTGCGGAGCTCCCGGTTCGCGCCTGGCTGAGGCCGCCGCGGCCGCGGTCGAGCTCTTGCACTGCGCCTCGCTCATCCAGGACGACTTGCCCTGCTTCGACGATGCTTCCTTGCGCCGGGGGCGGCCCGCCCTGCACCAGCGCTTCAGCCAGGAGATAGCCATCCTGGTCGGCGACGTTCTCATCGTTTCCGCCTTCGACCTGGTCGCGGCCGAGGTGGCCGACTCGCCCGTCCCCGCCGCCCACATCTTGCGCGCGCTGGCGCGGGGAGCTGGTGCCCCGGTCGGGCTTGCGGCCGGACAAGCCTGGGAGAGCGAGCCCGCCATCGACGTCGCCGCTTACCACCGGGCCAAGACCGCGGCGCTGTTCGAGGCGGCGGCCGTGGCCGGTGCCGAGGCGGCCGAGGTCAATCCCGAGGCCTGGCGCAAGGTGGGCGGGCTTCTGGGCGAGGCCTATCAGCTTGCCGACGATCTCGCTGATGCGCTGGGCGAATCAGCGCAGCTGGGCAAGCCCATCGAGCAAGATCGGCACAACCAGCGGCCCAACATGGTCACGCGTCTTGGGGCGGGCGAAGCGAGCCAACGGCTCGACGATCTGCTGGCCCGGGCCAAGCAATCCCTCCCCGCTTGCAGCCAGCGCCGCAAGATCGAGGAATTCCTGGACCGCGCGGCCGGGCGGCTGCGTCCGTCCGGCTGGCGGGCCAAGGTGGAGAACCTGGCCCGCGTGGCCGGGGTGCTCTGAGCCGATGGGTTGGCCGAGGCTGGCTAGCGATGAGCGTCGCCGTGCTGACCTGCGCGCCTGCCATGCCATTCTCGCGCGCGGCTCGAAAAGCTTCGTGGCCGCCTCCCGCCTGCTGCCCAAGCGACTACGCGACCACACCGCGGCCCTGTACGCCTTCTGCCGGGTCGCCGACGACGCGGTGGATTTGGTTGGCCCGGGGGGCGACAGCTCCGCCATCGCTTGCCTGGACGAACGCCTGCGCCGCGTGTATGCCGGGCAGCCGCAAGAGGATCCGGTCGATCGGGCCCTGTGCGACGTGGTTTTTGCCTGTGGCATCCCGCGCGAGCTACCCGGCGCGCTCATCGAAGGCTTTGCCTGGGATGCCGAGCGGAGACGCTACCAGAGCGAAGACGATCTGGCGGCCTACTGCGCCCGGGTCGCCGCCACTGTCGGCGCCATGATGGCCCTCCTCTTCGGCGAGCGCTCGCCGGCCCTGCTCGCGCGCGCCTGCGACCTGGGCCTGGCCATGCAGCTCACCAACATCTGCCGCGACGTGGGCGAAGACGCGCGGGCCGGGCGGATCTACCTGCCCCTGGCCTGGCTGCGCGAGGCCGGCATCTCTCCCGACGATCTCGTGGCCTCGCCCCGGAACAGCCCCGCTCTGGCCCAGGTAGTGAAGCGCGTGCTGGCCTGGGCTGACACATGCTACCGCCGCGCCGATCTAGGCATGACGCTGTATCCCTATGACTGCCGCGTCGGCGTGCGCTCGGCCCGCCTCATCTATGCCGCAATCGGGACCATCATTGCCAAGAACGGCTACGATTCCGTCTCCCGCCGTGCCTATACCAGCAAGCCGCGCAAGCTGTGGCTCCTGGCCCAGGCCCTGCCCGTCCTGCTCTGGCGCAAGCAGAGCCCTCCGCTCCCAGCGCACCCCGCTGTGGAGTTCCTGATCGCCGCCTGCGCCAAGGAGGCTGAGCGATTGCCGCCACGCGGACCTTAGCGCGTCAAGCGCGGGCTCACCAGCTTGTTCGCTTCGGGGTGGCACCCGGCCGGTGACCTTTGAGCGGAGAATCGTCGCTTTGTGCTTTCGCATCTTTGCGGGCTCGAGTGTTGCAACCTCGTAGATGTGCGATTGAGACTTACGCTTGCCTCCAGCGGGGGAGAGCGGTCGATGTCTCAAGGCGGCATCATTGTCGATTGCCAAGCTTCTTCGGTCCAAACCCAAGGTATAAACGCGCTCACCCGTTCTGGAGGTCACCTATGCTCTCGTCCAAGTTCCGCCGGCCAGCCTGCTCCCGGGTGGCCAAGCATCAGACTCGTCACCCTCTGGCTCTCCGGCCTTTGTTCGCGGGCAGCTTAGCGCTCGCGTTCGCCGCCTGCTCTTCCTCATCCGGTGGTGGCAGCGGTGGTACGAATAACAGCAGCGGCGGCAACGCCAGCGGTGGCTCGGTAGCACCCGCCCAGGGCGGGCTCTCCGGCAGCAACGGCGGCTCGTCCGCCAGCGGCGGAGTCTCCAGCAAGGGCGGCAGCGCCGGTGGCGCGGCCGGGGCAGCCGGCTCGGCCAGCGGCGGCGCCTCGAGCAAGGGCGGCAGCACTGGCGGCTCTACCGGCGCCAGCGGTGGCAGCGGTGGATCCTCTGGCAGCGCCGGCTCATCGACGGGAGCCGGGGGCTCGGCCGGTGCCAGCGGCTCCGGCTCGGGCGGTAGCAGCCCCGGGGGCAGCAGCGGTGCGGGTGGCACCACTGGCGGCGGTGGGACCAGCGGCGCGGCCGGTAGCAGTGGGTGCACGAATACCGACACCAGTAAGATCAACGAGGATGCGTCGGGTTACGTCTGCAACAACACTTTGGGCATCCAGGGAGCTTGGTATTGCTATAACGACGGCTCCGATTCGACCGCGAGTTGCAAGGGCAGCGACGGTAAGGGCGCCGGCGCCATTCCGTGGAACGCGTCGTCGAGCGCGATGTGCCTGAGCGGCACGACGGGCACATCGTCCAGCAACTATGCCGGTATAGGCTTCAAGGTCAACTCGGGACCGCCTGGCTCCACCGCGACGCCCGGCTCGTGGGATGCGAGCAAGCTCGTTGGCTTTGCGATTACGTTTACCGCCGGAGCGAGCGGCAAGGGCACTGGTGGCACGGTTCTCTACCTGGAGTATCCGACCACGACGGACGTGACACCGCAACAAGCGGGAGAGGATGCGCCGGGCGTCACTATCCCCGGCGTAGCCGGCACCGCGATAACCTATAACGTGCTCTTTGCCGATGCCGTTCTCGCCAACCAGCCATTGTACAGCAACGTGTCCGCTAACCCTTACAAAGTCGATCCGACGAAGCTCACTGATGTCAAGATCCACATTCCCTACGATGCCGTCCCGCATTCCTACGACTTCTGCATCCAGAGTGTCGTGCCGCTCACCTCGGCTCCCAATCCCGTGGTGGCCACGGGCACCTACGGGCCGGCCTGGACCAACCAGCTAGCTCAGGCCGTGAACGGCATCAACGGCTATGCTGTGCAAAGCGCCCCATTCATCACCAATAGTGGGAATCCGATGACCATGCAGGTCAGCGCTACTTCCGATGGGGTTGGGTTCACGTACACGCCCGGGTCGGGCTTCAACGCTCCGAACAACGGACCTGGATCCTTCCCCGCCATTATCAGTGGCTGGGGGCCGGGTGAGGCTGGTGACCAGTTCTACGGCCCCTACCAGGGCGGCAAGCAGATCAGCCAACTCACGTCGGTGAAGAGCAACTGGTCGTTCACCATGGGCTCGACCGGGGACGCGGTCTATGACGTCTGGTTCAGCAACTCGTCCGCCACCCCTCCGTCTCCCGGCATCGAGCTGATGGTCTGGATCGGGAACACCGGCAAGAATCCTCTGGGCAGCGTGGCCAGCCCCGGCACCGCAGTCGGCAAGCAGGTCCCGTACGTCGGTACCAACGGAACGAGTCAGCAAGTCGTCAGCTATTGGGTGTCGGCATCGGATAGCGCCACCAGCGTATCCGACTTCGACCTGTTGCCCTACTTCCAGGACGCGGCCAAGAACGGCTATGCCGGCCTGAAGACCTCCTCGTACCTGCTCGGTATTCAGACCGGCTTCGAAGTCTACAGCGGCAGCTGGAGCACGACCGACTACAATATTACCATCCAGTAGTCGACCGTGACGCCATCCTCCCCGGCGCCCGGAAGGTCGGGGAGGATGGATAGACGGACAGGCTCGGGGTAGACTCGCTCTTGCAGCGGAAAAAGGAGTGCAGCGATGCGCAGGCGGCTTACTTGCTCAGGTGACTTTGGCGTAGCTTTCTTCGGGGCATTGACGGCCGCGGGATTGGCTGCCTGCGCGGGCAATCCGGGCAAGACCGTCCTCCCACACGATGCCATGGCCACCCCGACCGACGCGGACTGCACAGACGACGGGGGGGCCAGCTTGGTCCTCATCGACGACATGGAGACCACGACCCACGGGCCCATCCAGCTCGCGGGCATCGCGCCGCCCCTGGCGCCGGGCTATTGGTTCAACAGCGGTGCCAACTACTTCAACGACGCGGGAGTGGATCCGGACACGTCGACTCCGCCGCAAGGGTCGTTCGCCTTCACCGCGCTTACCCCGCCGGTGACGTTGGGCTGTAAGGTGAGCAATCACGCTGCGCATCAAACCTGTGTGCTCAACGGCCTTTACGACACGTGCGGCGTCGGCCTCGAGTTCGCCCAGCAGCCCGACGGTGTCGCCGATGCCGGTGGTGATGCTGGCGTGCCCATGACCACCGTGCCTTTCGACATCAGCGCCTACAAGGCCGTCACCTTCTGGGGGATGACAACGACTCCTGATCAGACGGGCACGATGCAGGTCAAGATCCAATTCCCTGACACCGACACCGACCCGCGCGGCGAGGTGTGTAACGGCGGCGGCGGGAACACTTCGATGTGCTACAACAGCTACGCTGCCTATCTGAACTTCACGACCACTTGGCAGCAGTTCACCGTGTTGCTGGATGCCGGCACTGCCGGGGCCGCTGCCCCGGCCAATGGCATAGCCATTGACGGCACGTGGGGCTACCAATCGGCGCGCTGGCTACCCACCCAGGTCTACGGCATGAACTGGCAGGGCCAGAAGAACACCGCCCCTGGCTCGGGCCCGCCCCTGACAACCGACATCTGGATCGACGACGTGTACTTCGTCCAGTGAACCTGGCCTGGGGATCGAGAGACTGCTCTCATTGGCAGGCGGACAGGCCCGGACACGACGCGGCGGACAGGGCCATGCATGAGATGCCAGATCGACATTCGGATGGATTAAGGCTGGGATCGCACAGGTAGTATGTCGAAGAGTAGGCCTACGAACGCATAGACGCCGGCTGAACCAGGACAGCCCCGACACTTTGTCGGAGATCTTCCCATAGGCCCGGGACGCACGATCGTAGTACGGACTGACTCAGTTCATTCGCAGAAGAAACCTTCTTCGACGGTAGGCTGGCAAGTCTTACCCGTCGGACAGCTGCTCGTCGGGTTGCTCGGATCGCACAGGTTCGGCAACTGAGACCCAGGCCCTTCCGAGGGGCACCCTGAGCCGATGACGCCCGGAGTTGTCTCGGCAACGCAATGAGCAACCTGACCGGAGCCGGGGTAGGCGCAGCAGTCGCTGTTCTCCGGGCAATCACTCGGCCCGTCGCAAGTGACGTTGCCAGTTCCGCCGCTTCCGTCTCCGCATTGGACTAGCTCGTCGTCAGCGGGTGAACAGCCCTCGGATGTGGAACAGACCACATACGACCCGATGGGAGAGGTGCAACTCACTTCCCCCGCCACATCGACGGCTCCGATGCAGTAGCCGCCCGCGCCCGTGCAGCCTCCCGGGACGCAATCAGCCTCGGTGCTACAACCTGAGAAGTATGCGGGAAGAACGCACGCCCCCGACCAGCATGTTCCCACTACTCCTCCAGGCCGTGTACACGGTGTACCGTTCGCGGAGCTTGCGGTGCAAACGCACACGCCGGCGCTGCATCCCATCCCGCTCCTGCAGACGTAGCCGCATGTCCCGCAGTTGTTGGGATCCGACTGAAAGCTGATACTCGTGCAGCTAGCGCTGGTAGCAGAAGCCGTGCAGGTTTCGCAGCTTCCCGAGCACGCGCTGCCGTAGGCTACCCACTCTCCGCTGGCGTTGCAGGTTTGCGGCTGCGTCGTTCCGGAACACCGGTAGCTGTTCGGGGTGCAGCTGCCTGAACAGGACCCGCCAGAGCACACGTACTGGCAGGCGTCCCCGCTGGCTACCCAGTTGCCGGTCTGATCGCAGATTTGCGGCTGCAGTCCTTGCGCGCCGCCGCACTGCGTGGGCGTGGATTTGGGGGTGCAACTGCCGCTGCACTCGCCGGTGCTCGGGGTGCAGACGTACTGGCAGGCAGCCCCGGTGTTTTGCCAGGCGCCGGTATTGTCACAGGTCTGCGGCTGCTGGCCGTCGCACGTGTAGGTTCCCGGGGTGCATTTGCCACCGCAGGTGGCGCCCGTGGCGGTAGCGGAGCAGACGTATTGGCAGGCCGTCCCGGCACTTTGCCAGGTCCCCGTGCTGTCGCACTTCTGCGGCTGCTGGCCACTGCACGTGTAGGTTCCTGGGGTGCATTGACCACCGCAGGTGGCGCCCGTGGCGGTAGCGGAGCAGACGTATTGGCAGGCCGTCCCGGCACTTTGCCAGGTCCCCGTGCTGTCGCACTTCTGCGGCTGCTGGCCACTGCACGTGTAGGTTCCTGGGGTGCATTGACCACCGCAGGTGGCGCCGGTGGCGGTAGCGGAGCAGACGTATTGGCAGGCCGTCCCGGCACTTTGCCATGTCCCCGTGCTATCGCACTTCTGCGGCTGCTGGCCACTGCACGTGTAGGTTCCTGGGGTGCATTGACCAGCGCAGGTGGCGCCGGTGGCGGTAGCGGAGCAGACGTACTGGCAGGCCGTCCCGGAACTTTGCCAGGTCCCCGTGTTATCGCACTTCTGCGGCTGTTGGCCACTGCACGTGTAGGTTCCCGGGGTGCATTGACCAGCGCAGGTGGCGCCGGTGGCGGTAGCGGAGCAGACGTACGGGCAAAGCGTGCCGGCATTCTGCCAGGTCCCCGTGCTGTCGCAGGTTTGTGGCTGCCGGCCATTGCAGGTCGTGCTGTTGGGCGAGCAGGATCCGGAGCATGTGCCACCATTACAGGCATTGGTGGTACACGGCGAGCCGTTGTCCTGCCAGGTACCGGTCTCGTCGCAAAGCTGGGGCTGGCTGCCGCTGCACTGCTTGGTGCTTGGCGGGCAAGCCCCAGAGCAGGCGCCCGCATTGCATACGTATGGGCAGGCCTGCCCGCTATTTGCCCAATTTCCGTCGGTGCCGCAGGCCTGCGGCTGAAGGCCGTTGCATCTGGATTGACCGGACGAACACGCCGAATCGGGGGATGAGGCGGGAGCGTCCGGCCCACTCGGCAGGGACGTGTCCTGCGTCGTCGCGATGCGCTGATCGCTCCCGGAGCCCGCGTCGTAAATCGGCATAGGAAGGTCAGGTGTCAGATCGGATGGGACTTCGGACGAGTACGTCCGTGCATCTGCCGCTGATACTCCGTCGCCCAGAGCGGACTTGCCGTCAGAGACGTTGGTATCGCTGGTGCTCGCATCGCCAACCCCGGGGCGCTGGCACCGACCCTGGGTCTGCCCGGTGGCGATGGTGCAGATGTATCCGGACGGACAGCTGCTACCACCGGTACACGTGATCTTAGCCACGTCGGGACTATCGAAGCAGCCGCCGAACAAGGCGGCCAATGCCGCCAACCCGATAACCGTTAACGTCGCACGACCAATAGCCAACGGTCGGTGTAACTTATTCATGACAGCGCCCCCCGGAGTAGTTGAATTCGCCGATCGAGCGGTCCTGCGCTGCCAGGGCGCCCCGTGCCGCGTGAGCTAAGGCCCGTCCCAAGCCAACCGCGCGCATCTCTAGAACGCTCCCGTCAAGACGGCGCCGGCGTGTCCGCCGGCGAGGGCGGGCATAAGTGCAACTCCCCCTTGGGTGGCGGAGTTTGCCTGATAGCCCAACAGGTAAAGGAGTGCCCCCACCCCAACGCAAGCCGCGCCAACGCCGTAGGCCACCCAGGCGAAATCCTCGTAGCTCTTGCGATCCGACTCCTGGCTCGACGAATAGGCGCCTGGAACATTCTGCTCATTGTTGGACACGCTGTTCGCCTTCAGGTTGAGAACGACCCCGCTTGCGAGCGCGACCACACCCAATGCGCCCACGGTTATGCCGGCCGTGCGCAGGCCGGCGCCGGACGAATGTGTCGGCTGCGCGGGCCGCGCAGGCGTGCTAGCCACCTCGGCCGGGGCGGCCGGCGTGGGCGGGGGCGAACTGGTCGGCGCCTGGCCTGACGTGGCTGTTGCAAACGGAGGCGGGGTTGCGACGCCAGCCTCTTTGGCCAGTAGCTCGCGACAATCGGCAATATGCTGCTCCGCGGCCACCTTGTCCGAGCCGTCGATCTGGCCCTTGCCGGCGTACCGGATGTACTCCTGAAACCTGGAAATGGCATCCTCGTAGCGGTGGTTTTGCTCGAAGCAGCGACCCTGGTTGAAGATGTAGGTCGGATCCTTGGTGTCCAGGAACAGATCCGAGAGAATCGAGACTCCCTTGGCGTAGTCGCCGTCGAGGCAGGCCTTGCGAGCGCCGCGCTCCTGGGCCCTGTGGTTGGCCGCCGCGAACGTCGTGCCGCTTGCGAGGATGGACCAGGCGAAGAAAAGAGCGCCGAACCCCGCGGCCAGGTTGCGTCTCCGCACGCCGACAACATGATGACTCATCGTGGGAGCGATTCTCTGGCGTCGCGCCAACGTTGACAAGAGCTTTTTCCCGGCGGGGACGAGCGGGTGGAGCATCGCGTTTGTGCGGCAAGGGTCCGCCCGGGGAAGCCGGGCTCGCATTCCATCGGTGTTGACGATCCATGCGCCTGGATCGATCAATGGAGCATGACCAACGATCTGTCTCCACTAGTCAGCGATGCGTTCCGCTTGTTCCAAGAGGAAGCCCCGGCTCACGCCCAGGCCTGGATGGCGGCCGTCCATCAGTTGGGTGAGGCCAGCAGCCTGGATGAAAAGTCGAGGGCTTTGGTTTACCTGGCGGTACTCGCCGCGCTACGGATGGAAAGTGGGCTACCGTTTCACGTCGCCCAGGCGCGGCGCCTGGGGGCTTCGCGAGCCGATGTCATAAGTGCCATCCTGACCGGGCTTCCGGCGGCGGGAATGGCGGTGCTGGCGGCGTTGCCGGCCGTGGTGCGGGCTCTCGACGCCGCGGAACAAGGAACATGAGCACACGCCCACCCAAGCTCAACTCAGACTGGCACCGCGGCCACCGCATGCCCGAGAAGGCGACTTTGGAGGAGAGGGTTCGCTGGCACAAGGAGCACGCCCTCCATTGCTCCTGTCGGCCCGTACCCCAGAGTATTGCTGACGCGATTCGTGCGGCCGACCTGAAGAAGGGTGCCCGGTCGTGATGCATGACAGACCCGTCAGTCTCTGCGCGCGGTGGCCCTGGGCGCTGCGGGCTCGCGGAAAGAGAGGAAGACCATGACGAACCCCACCGACTCCAAGAATCAAAGCCAGACCGGTCGCATGCCCATCGTGTTCGTCGCCCATGGCGCACCCATTTTGCTCGACGACCAGTTATGGGTGGGCGAGCTCGCCGCATGGGCCAAGGCCATGCCGCGGCCGAAGAGCATCCTGATGGTCTCGGCCCACTGGGAAGAACGTCCGGCCACGTTGGGTGCGACGCGACCGGTGCCGCTGGTCTACGACTTCTATGGCTTTCCCGAGAAGTACCACCAGACGAAATACCCATCGCCCGGTGCGCCCGAGCTGGCGTCGCGAGTGCGCCAGCTTCTCCAGGGCAATGGCATCGTCTGCGCTGATGAGCCAAATCGGGGCCTCGACCATGGGGCCTACGTGCCGCTGGTGGCGATGTATCCCAAGGCCGACATCCCGGTGCTGCAGCTTTCGCTCCCCGGCCTAGTGCCGGAGGAGCTCATCCGTCTTGGTCGGGCCCTTGGGCCCCTGCGCGACGATGGTGCGCTCATCTTCGGCAGCGGCTTTCTGACCCACAACTTGCGCTACGCATTCCGACCTGGCGTCCCGGAGTGGGCCCGCGAGTTCGACGCGTGGGCAGAGGGAGCTCTGTCGAGGCTGGATGTGGATGCTCTGGCCGACTTCCAGACGAAAGCTCCCGGTGCGCGGTTGGCCCTTCCGACCTGGGAGCATTACGCCCCGGTGCTGATAGCGGCCGGCGCAGCTGCCGATGAGCACCCGAAAGTCACGTTCCCCATCGTAGGCTGGTGGATGGACAGCCCGTTCACCAAGAGATCGGTGCAGTTTGGCTAGGCTAGGTGCTAGGCTAGGTGCTGGGCTAGGTGCTGGGCTAGGTGCTGGGCTAGGTGCTGGGCTAGGATAGTGCGCTGACGGCACGGGGTTGGTCCGAGGACGAACCCGTCGGGCGGCTGCCTTGTGAGTGACCACACCATGTTGGCTGTGCTGTCGTGAAGGCGATAATCCGAGCTATCATCACCTGCGGGGTCGTCTCGGGATTGCTCTTCACCACGGCTGGAACCCTCCGCTGGTGGAACGGCTGGCTGTTTGTCCTTGCCTATTCCGCGCTCGTGGTGTCACTGACCGGCTTCTTCTCTAAATCGCCAGAGCTTGTCAATGAGCGGATGACCGCCGGGAAGAGGGCGAAGACCTGGGATCGGTGGCTCTTTGCCCTGATCGCCGCTGTTCTACCGCTGCTGGCCACGGCCCTGGCCGGGCTAGACCGCAGACTCGCTTGGACCGGCCAATTACCGGTGCCGATCGTGATGTTGGCGTTTGGGATGATGGTCGCTTCCAGCGTGCTGACGTCGTGGGCGATGCGGGTGAACGCCTTCTTTTCGAGCCACGCGCGCATCCAGGATGACCGGGGACAGACGGTAGTGAGCGCTGGCCCCTATCGATTCGTCAGGCATCCCGGTTACACGGGGGCGATCATCTTCAACCTCGCCGGCCCCATCCTGCTGAGCTCGCTCCCGGCTCTATTCGTCGGCATTGCCATGTTGCTCCTGTTCGTCGTGCGGACCGTGCTAGAGGACAGGATGCTCCTGGCAGGACTGACGGGGTACCGGGAGTACGCAGCCAAGGTGCGCTCCCGACTGGTTCCCTTCGTGTGGTAGGTTCCCCGCGGGAGTCCTCTGGTGGGGACGATCAGCGCTTTGCCACCCAGGACCCGCTCGGCCGCCGGTACGCCCTCGTCAAGGTGGACGGTACTAACTGACGGTGCCGCCTCCAGTGCATCCGAGACCGTGGCAAGCCCCGTCTGACTGGCAATTGTCACGAAACTGAGACGTGGCCGACACGGACGTCGAGCGCCCCGCCAGCCACATTTCATCCTGCCCGGGGCTTAGGGCCTGGGCCGGCTCCACGATCCGAAATCGTGTCTTTCATACCAACGAGGTCACCATGCAGAAAGTCCTTTCACGGGCGGCACGCGCCCTTACTCCTTTGGGCTGCGGGATTGTCGGGTTGTGCGCATCTAGCGCACTCGTTCGTGCCGACCAGAATCAGCCGGTGCTCTTGCCCAACACGCTCATCATCAGCAGTAGCACCTACGAGCGGTCCCACGGCGCCATCGCATCCCTGGCGGTCGGTTCGAAGCTGGCAGGCTCGGCTGAGGCGACCGCCGCCGCCATCGCGGCCAACAACTACGTCCACGTCTGGGACAATGCAGCGGTCGACGGCAGCTTTGGTGTTAGCTCGCCCATCCAACTGACCGCCCTCGACCCGCACAGCGGTCACGTGCTCAAGACGCTGTCCGTCCCGACCGACCAGGTGGCTACGAGCTTTTCCTCCAAGTCGGAGCTGGGCCTGCACATAACCCATGATAGGAGCGGCGCGCATCTCGTGTTTGTGGCCTATGCTGGCCCAGGAGTGGGCGCGCTCGACGTGTCAAACTCGGACGCGGTTGCGGGACAGGATCCGACGAACCCCGTAACCTTTGCTTTCGGGGCGACCTACGCCTTCTCCCGGACCATCGTCGCCATGGATGCTAGGGGACACTTCTCCTATACGCCCACAATCAATTATGGAGGCAACAACGGTCGTTCGGCCCTCTTGGGCTCGAACGGTCTCTACTACAGCGTGGGGAATGCCAACAACGGTAACGCGTCGACGTTTGGACCGAACGGCACCAATCCCGACGTCACCGAAACGACCGGCCTTGAGGTTGTCAATCCCATCGATGCCTTCATCTCGAAAGCGCCGATTCCGGCCAATAACTCGGCGGAGGTCGACCCTCTCAACCAATACCAGTTCGGAACCAGCAAGCCCGACAAGGCTGGCAAGGACAACAACTACCGAGGCGTGACGGAATTCAACGGCGCTCTGTACTTTACCAAAGGCAGCGGCAGCAACGGCATCCAGACCGTCTACACCATCGGCACATTGCCGACAGTGGCCCAGGCGCCCTCGACCAAGATCAGCATCGTACCTGGCTTCCCAACCGACTCGGCCAAGGCCACGGGCGGTGACTTTACCCCTTTTGCCGTGTTCTTCGCCAACGCCACGACAATGTATGTGACCGACGAAGGATCGGGCGACGCGGGCGACCGCTCGAGCCATGCGGGTTTGGAAAAGTGGAGCCTCATTAACGGCGTCTGGCAGCTGGACTATGTCCTGACCAACGGCCTGATCGGGACGGTTGACAGCAATTTGAATGGCTATGATGGACAATATCCTGACGTAACCACGGTTGGCCTGCGCAACCTGGCCGGAGTCGTGGATGGGGACGAAGTGACCCTGTGGGCGACGACATCGACGTCTAGCGCATCGGGTGATAACGGCGCGGACCCGAACAAAGTCGTAGTCATCACCGACAAGCTGCGCTCTACCGTCATGAGCGGTGATGTGGCTCTCGAATCATTTCGGGTAGTCACCGGGCCGACCTACGGCACGGTCTACCGGGGGGTCGCCTACGTGGCTCCTGGACCCCAAGAGGACTGCGGAGATTGCGTAGACGGCCGAGAGTCCAGGGAGGAGTAGACATCGTGACCTGATGCCAGCCTGAGGGGTGGGCCAATCGCGCCCACCGCTCTGGCAGGCTCCGCAGCTAGAAATGGTCCTCGCTGTGGTAGGAGGAAACTGATGCGCGGTTGCGCGCCGCGATGGCCTCGTCCCAGGGCGCGACCTGCCAGTTGTCGTACCGCTCTTCGGGATACATCCATGGCGGCAGGACAATGACCAGACTCCGCGCCAGTGCATTGACATAGGGCTCGTACATCGCGCGCAACGCCGCCAGCTTTTCTTCCGCCTCGGCACCTTCGCGGAGCCTCAGGCCCTTGGCGGAAAGTGCCTTGCGCAAGCGCGACAGTTCCTTACCTGGCAGGCGATCCGTAAAAAGCGGATCGTACTGGGTGCTCACCACTTGAGAAAGATCCACGACGGCGTGTCTGGCCATGGCAAAAGTCATCTTGGCCTGTTCGCTTGGAAAGCCATCTAGGCCGACGATGACCAGCGTGGTTGCGTCTAGGATGGTGGTTAGCGCCGCAAGCCACGACTGGTTGTTGTGCTGTGAGCGAAAGAAGCTGAGGACTGGGTATGACAGGTGGCTCTCCAGGACTTCGGCGGACCAGCGCTCCCAGGCGTGAAAGATTCGGTCCAGTCCGTCGTAAGGCGGGCACTGGCAGTAGCGCCGTAGAAGCTCGGTTGCAGTGGGTGGAGATCCGGCGCGCGCGTCCAGCAGAGATATCTCGATTTCGCGACGAGCGAAGGCCGCGTAGATTGTCGGTAGGTAGCCGATGACGATACCCAAGAAGGCAAAGCCCATCCCCGCCTCCAACACGGCCACGAAACGTGACAGACCCGAATCCGGCACTATGTCGCCATAGCCAAGAGTAAAGAACGTTTGGCCACTGTGGTAAAGTAAGAGCGCGAAGCTCAGGCGCGCGTTCGACAGAAGAAGGTGCGCGCCGGTCCCGTATTGCACCAGCGCGAACCCTAGGATGAGACCGGCGGCCCAAAGCGCGAGGAGAAAGATCAGCGAAAGCGGTCCGTAGTAGCCGAGCAACGATTCGCGGCGTGACTGCGACTGGAGCCGCCTTGTCATCCCCGCCCAAGGCCTCCACGTCAACCGGTAGTACCAGGAGGTCAAGCGGAAGACGCCGCGCACTCGCCTAGGTAGGACCACGGTTTCGAGCGCATCGAGCAAGACTGCCAGCAAGACTAGCAGTCCGGCAAGGGTCGAAAGGGTGCGAAGGACGGGCATGAGGTTTTCGCAATGCTAGCAGGCCAGTCAAACAATGCCGGCTCAAGGCGGAAAGGCCGGCCAAGGCGCAAACCCTGGTATGGGCGTCGAGCATCCAACCGTGGTGCCCCTCGGCCATCGTCGTCCCTCGCGGAGACGAGCCACGCGCTGCCTTCGCGCGTACCGGCTATCGCACGATTCACCAGACGCGATCATTGAGCAACGCGCAGCGCCGTGCCTCGTTCGCGAGGAGGTAGACTTTTCCCGGGAGAAGAGGCAGCCTGCGGGGCAGATTCGCTAGCTCTTGTCAGCAAGGATACGTCATGCCGATCGAATCGAAATGCCCCTTCCCTCACGCTGCCAGCGGCGGCACGTCGAATCGCGACTGGTGGCCCAACCAAGTGCGGCTCGATCTCCTGCACCAGCATTCCGAAAAGTCCAATCCGCTGGGCAAGAGCTTTGACTATGCCAGCGAGTTCGCGAGACTCGATTTCGCGGCATTGAAGAAGGATCTCGCGGCGCTGATGACCAAGTCCCAGGACTGGTGGCCAGCGGACTTTGGCCACTACGGCCCCCTGTTCGTTCGCATGGCCTGGCACAGTGCCGGCACCTACCGAACGAGCGACGGTCGGGGCGGTGGCGGTCGAGGCCAACAGCGCTTCGCTCCTCTCGACGCTTGGCCGGACAATACCAATTTGGACAAGGCGCGTCGTCTGCTCTGGCCGATCAAGCAGAAGTACGGCCAGCAGATCTCGTGGGCCGACCTGATCATCCTAGCCGGCAACGTCGCCCTCGAATCGATGGGATGCAAGACCTTTGGTTTTGGCGGTGGACGGGAGGACGTCTGGGAACCGGATCAGGACGTCTACTGGGGCGCCGAGAAGTCCTGGCTCGCGGGCGACCAGCGCTATTCCGGGGAGCGCGACCTCGAGAGCCCACTAGCTGCCGTGCAGATGGGGCTCATCTACGTCAACCCGGAAGGGCCAGGAGGCAAGCCGGATCCCATCGCCGCGGCCAAGGATGTGCGCGAAACCTTCGCCCGCATGGCGATGAACGACGAAGAAACCGTGGCGCTCATCGCGGGCGGCCACACTTTCGGCAAGACTCACGGCGCCGGTCCGGCGTCCTACGTCGGAGTCGATCCAGAGGCAGCGCCCCTCGAGGACCAAGGTCTTGGCTGGAAGAGTAGCTTCAGAACGGGCAAGGGCGGCGATGCCATCACGAGCGGCCTCGAAGTGACCTGGACCACCACGCCCACGAAGTGGAGCGGCAACTTCTTCTGGAACCTGTTCGGGTACGAATGGGAGCTGGGAAAGAGCCCTGCCGGCGCCCACCAGTGGGTCGCCAAGGGGGCTCCTGCGACTATTCCGGACGCGCACGATCCGTCGAAGAAGCACCGGCCGACTATGCTGACTACCGACCTATCGCTGCGCTTCGATCCGTCCTACGAGAAGATCTCGCGCCGATTCATGGAGGATCCTGACGCGTTTGCCGACGCTTTCGCCCGCGCATGGTTCAAGCTGACCCATCGGGACATGGGCCCGCGCACGCGCTACCTCGGCCCGGAGGTTCCCGCCCAGGAGCTGATCTGGCAGGACCCGATTCCACGCGCAAATCATCCGCTGATTGACCAACGTGACGTTGCCAATCTCAAAGCGAAAATCCTGGCCTCGGGCTTGTCGATCTCGGAGGTGGTCTCTACCGCCTGGGCTTCGGCGTCCACCTTCCGCGGCTCGGATAAGCGCGGCGGAGCGAACGGCGCGCGCGTACGACTTGCACCGCAGAAGGATTGGGAGGTCAACCAGCCTGCGCAGCTCGCGAAGGTCTTGCGGGTGCTGGAGGGCATTCAGCGCGAGCTCACCGGGCCGGCGACCGGAAAGAAGGTCTCGCTTGCCGACCTGATCGTGCTGGCGGGTTGCGCCGGCGTGGAGCAGGCGGCAAAGGCCGCCGGTCACTCGGTGACCGTACCCTTCACGCCCGGGCGCATGGACGCCACGCAGGACCAGACCGATGCGGCCTCCTTCGCGGTGCTCGAGCCCATGGCCGACGGCTTTCGCAACTACCAGAAGGCGAGGTTCGCCGTGGCGCCAGAAGCGCTGCTGGTCGACAAAGCCCAGCTCTTGACCCTGACCGCGCCCGAGATGACGGTCCTTGTGGCCGGCCTGCGAGTCCTCGACACCAACGTCGGAAAGACCAAGCACGGCGTGCTAACCGAGCGCCCGGGCGTGCTGAGCAACGACTTCTTTTTGAACCTGCTCGACATGGGCACGGAGTGGAAGGCCGTGTCGGAGGACAAAGACCTGTTCGAGGGCCGTGATCGCAAGACGGGTGAGCGGAAGTGGACCGGGACCCGCACGGACCTCGTGTTCGGCTCGCATTCCCAGCTCAGAGCGCTGGCGGAAGTGTATGGAAGTGCGAACGCGGAGAGGAAATTCGTCGATGACTTCGTGGCCGCGTGGGATAAGGTCATGAACCTAGACCGTTTCGACCTCGGATGACCAATTTGTCGCCTGCGAAGATGGCGACCTCAACCAACGGGGGCCAGGAGGCACCATGATCGCCAAGAAGATCCAGGACGCCATCAACACGCAGATCAATCTCGAACAGTACTCGGCGCAACTCTACCTCGCGATGAGTGCGCATTGCGAGGGCAAGAGCTTCCGCGGTTTCGCGCACTGGCTTCGTGTTCAGGCCGAGGAGGAGACGAAGCACGCGATGAAGCTCGCCAGATTTCTCCTCGACCGGGGCGGCAGGCTGGAGCTCGCCAGCATCGCCGCCCCGCCCTCGGACTTCGGTTCCGTTACCCAGACTTTCGAGAAGATTCTGGAGCACGAGAAGACCATCACGGGCAAGATCGGAAGCCTGTTCGAGCTGTCCCGGACGGAGAAGGACTGGGCGGCCGAGATCGCTCTCCAGTGGTACGTCACCGAGCAGGTCGAAGAGGAGGCTAATGTAGGGCAGATCGTTGATCAGCTCAAGGCCGTCGGGGAACAGGGCGGAGGGATCTGGTATCTGGACTCGAAGATGGGCAAGCGCGTGATCGGCGGCTAATCGGCAGGCTACAGCAGTCGAGCTGTCCGCTACGCGCGGGCTTTCGTCAGAGCTCGGCTGGCACCACGAAGCGGGCGCTGGCCTCGACCATGACTTTGCCATCCTGGACGAGCTGCGCGCGCTGAACGTACAGCGGATGGGTCTCGGCGGTCTCGGTCCAGCCTCGGACCACGGCGAATCTACCGGTCACGGTGGGCGCCCGGTAGCGCACCTCGATCGTGGCGGTGACCGCGACGATATCGATGGCGAATAGCGCGTACACCATGGCCGAGTCCAAAATCGTGGCGATCACCCCACCGTGCAACACGTCGGGGTAGCTCTGCAGGGCAGGCAGACAATCGAAGACCGCCACGACCGCGCCATCCGCCTGAACCACGAACCTCAGCTTGAGGCCGTTGGGATTGTGGGGGCTGCATACGATGCACATGGGATGCTCGCGCTCTTGCAGCCTGAGCAGCGAGGACTGCGCGGCGAGGCGGGCTTGGCTGGGCGGCACGCTGGCCATACGCTCACACTGCAACATGGCGACTCCTCTCAGATGAGCTGGGCGACGCAGCTTCCGAGCAGCCCTCCAAGGCAATGGGGATACTGCCCTGCATAAGACGAATACTACCCGTCGCTCCTCCAGCAACCGGTCACAGTACGGTCACGATCGGTCCAGGGATGGCCAGCGGGATGCGCAACCATGACAACGACCGCCGGGAATGCGCGGCGCGCTGGCCGGCGGCGCCTGGGCAAATAGCCGGCCGGCCGGTGCAATTTGAGGTAGAAGGACCCGCCATGCCGATGCGCCGCTCAGGACGTGAAGTTTGACCTCGCTGTTACCAGCGGGGATGGTGCCTGCGACGAGCCAGGTTGTTCCGGATCCAGAAGGCCCGACGGCGGAAGAGATGGCTCGAGCCGACGATGCTGCGCTCGCGGTGGCGGCCGATGACAGCGAGGGCGGGCAGGGCGATGAAGGCGTGGGCGACGCGGTTCAGGTCTACCTTCGCAAAGCCAGGCTCGTGCCGCTGCTCACGCGCGAGAGCGAAGTGGCGCTGGCCAAACGCATCGAGAACGGGCAGCGACGGGTGTGGTGGGCGGCGCTGGGGACGGACGTCGCCATCCAGTCGATCGTGGCCCTGTTCGATCAGCTGCAGAGCGAAGTGGTCAAGCCAGGCGACGTCTTCGCGGGCGGCCACGAGGAAGGTGGCGAGCTCGACCGGCTGGGCCTCGAACGCCCGATGCGCAAGACAATGCAGCACGTGCGTCGGTTGCACGGTCAGCTGCGAAAATGTGCGGGCAAGAACGGGAAGCGCGCGGGGACGGAGAGCCGTGTCCGTCGTCCGGCCGACGCTATCAGGGATGAAATCGTCGATTGCTTGTGGCAGACGCGGATTCTGTCACGAGCACGTGGACGCCGTGGTGATGCGCCTCAAACGCCTGCTCGGTTGCGTGGAGGCCGAGCGACGGCAGGCCGAGCTGTCCACACGCCATCGGCCGAGTCCGGACATCAAGGGCGCCCTCGCCGCAGCCGGCATGACCGAGAAGACGTTGCGTCGAACGGTCGCCGAGATCGAGACCGGCGAGGTCCAGGCGGCCCAGGCCAAGCACGAGATGGTGCAGGCCAACCTGCGCCTCGTTGTCTGCATCGCCAGGCGAAGCGTGCACCGCGGACTCGACTTCCCCGACCTCATTCAGGAGGGGAACATCGGGCTCATGAAGGCGGTAGACAAGTTCGACTACCGGCGCGGCTACAAGTTCGCCACCTACGCCACCTGGTGGATCCGGCAGGCCATCGCGCGGGCGCTCTCGGATCAATCGCGGACCATACGACTTCCCGTCCATGTGACCGAGGTGCTGGGCAAGGTGAGGCAGGTGCGGGCTGGCCTGGTCCGCAAGCAGGGCCGCGAGGCCACGACCCAAGAGCTCGCCGCCGAGCTGGGCATGCCGACCGAGAAGCTCGACCAGGTCCTCGATGCCGCCCGGCAGCCCATCTCGCTCGAGGCGCCTCTCGGGCCCCAGGGCGAATCGTGCCTCGGCAATCTGATCCAGGACGGCAACGCCATTTCGGCGGTCGACGTGGCACTGACGAACGAGATGGTCGCCCAGACCGACCAGCTCTTGGCCACGCTCACGCCACGGGAAGAGAAGATCTTGCGCATGCGCTTTGGCATCCAGGAGAAGGATGCTCACACCCTGGAACAGCTCGGGAGGAGCTTCGGCCTGACCCGCGAGCGCATTCGCCAGATTCAGGTCGGTGCGTTGGCGAAGTTGAGGCACACGTCCAGGCGACTCGGAAGCAGCGCCCCGAGCGACCGTTGACGGTGCGCGGCGTGCGGGCCGCGCGGCAAGCCCAGCTACCCTCCTGCCCGCGGGTCACGCGGCCACCCGACCAGCTTCTGCCCCTCCTCGTCCCAGAGCTTGAGGCGGATGCACCGCAGGCTCTTGCGCCAGTTGAGCGCAGCTTTGTCCTGGAGCTGGGGAACCCCCTGGTAGCAGGTGCGGAGGTTGTAGTTGGGAATCCCGTACTCGATGTGATGGATGAAGTGGTAGCCGATGTTGCCCGAGAACCAGCGCAACACCGGCGGCAGGTTGTAGAACGAGGCACCGGCGAAGGCGGCGTGCACCGGATCCCACTCGTCCGTGCGCGCCCAGTACACGCCTTCGAACTGATGTTGAACGTAGAACAGCCAGATGCCGGCGGCGCCGGCCATCCACAGCACCAGGACCTGGAGGACGAGATAGGTCTTCCAGCCGATGATGAAAGACGCGATCAGGGCGATGGCCGCGATGGCGAGGTCCGTGACCAGGACGCTGCGGTGCTCGGGGCGGCCGGTGTGCTGACTGGGGAGCCGCTGCCGGAACAGGAAGTGGAAGAGCGGACCGAGCCCGAACATGACGAACGGGTTCCGGTAGAGCCGGTATTTCATCTGCTTGCCGGAAGGGGCGCGCAGATACTCCTCCAGGGTCATCAGGGTGATGTCGCCGTAGCCGCGGGCGTCGAGGTTTGCGTAGGTCTCGTGATGCCGGAAGTGACTGAACCGCCAATCCTCGAGAGGCGTGAACACCAGGATGCCACACACGTACCCGAGCACGGTATTCGCCCTCTCGGACGCGAAGAACGATTCGTGCACGCAATCGTGGAAGATGATGAAGATCCGAGCCAGGAATCCGGCGGCCAGCATCGTCAGTGCGAAGGTGACGATGTAGGGGTAGCCGCGGGCGACGCACCGGATCATCAAGTACCACAGGAGCAGGTAGGGAACGAAGGTATTGACCAGCTGCCAAATCGCCTTGCCCCGATTTCTCCGACGAAACGCGGTCACCTGACCGTACCAGGCTGGCCACGGATATCTAGACAGGTCCACGGGACCGGGCGGCTTCTCCCACTGCAGGAACATTCTCTCCTCCCTTTCCTAGGCAGTCGCGCGACAGCACCTTCACGCGCTACGATTCAGGCTAGCAGATTATTCGCTGCTAGCATCTCGTGGTCGGTCCGGGAACCGCCTCGCCGGCTAGCTGATCGATGGCGGGGGCCGACGTTCGATGCGGACCCGCGCCATTCGTGACCTTCGATCCGCCGCGGCTGCCTGGTTAAGGTCGTGCTCGGGTCAGTCCCGTCGGGAAAAACCACGGCGCAGGTCTTCGAAGGCACTCTCGAGATCGTTCCAGGCTTGCTCGACGCTGAGCTTGTAGGTGCCACCCTTCACGTTGCCCGCGCTCTTCCATGCCGCGAGCTTGGTTTGCGTGGCATGGTACCTCGATACCAGGTCGGCGACAGCCTGGCTGCGTACGACCCGGACGCCCGAGCTGCCTACCTCGGATTGGGCCGCCAGGTCGGCGAGCCTGGCTCCCCATTCCGCGATTTGCGTTTCGATTCTTCCGACGTAGACGTCGGCTATTCTTTTGATTTCGTCCCTGACGATGTTCGCCCGCATCGACATCGACATCGACATCGACGGGGGCGTGGAGTTCTTCGCTTCCGCTGTTCTCATGATGCCTCCCCCGGCCAATGCCGCGCCAACAATGCCAAGCAAGATCCGAGCCGTGGCTGGGCGCGGGGAGTCATGAGTCTGGCTGGCTTTACTGATGACGCAGAACCGAGCTGGCCGTCCCGCTCATCATGAAGTACCGTCCCATCATTTCGAAGGAGGGGGACGGTTGATGCGAGCTGGCGATCTCGACCATAAGGAGCTCCTCGAGCTCGACCCGGAAGGCGGCGTGATCCGCTTTGCCGGCCAACGCGCTCTCCTGCTCGATGCCGTGGCGATGGGACTCTTGCGCCAGTATCTATCCGAGAACTTCGGCGTGACCGCCGCTCGCACCGTGCTGACACAGTTCGGCTTCGCTCACGGTTGGCGGATGGCCGAGGCCATGCAAGCCGAGTTCAAGTGGGATAGCAACCAGGAATGGCAGCAGGCGGGGCCACGCATCCACACCCTCGGAGGTCTATTTCGCGTCGAGCCGGGAGGTCACGGTCCGCTGTCCAAGGACGGCGCGATGCTGACGTCCTCCTACGAAGCGGAGCAGCATCTGTTGCACTTCGGCCGCTCCGACGTACCTGTGTGCTGGACCATCTGCGGCCTCATCAGCGGCTACATCAGTCGGAGCTCGGGTAAAGAGATCTACGTGCTCGAAGACCGCTGCCTGGGCCGGGGCGATACCGCCTGCCATCTCATCGGGCGAACGCGAGAGGAGTGGGGCGATGAGCACGCGGAGGAGCTTCGGTTTTTCGAAGCGAAGCGCCTCGAGGATTGCCTCGACGTGTCGCTTCAGCGGGTCACCGAGACGCTGAAGGCGGTCGAGCACAAGCTGCGCGTTCATCGCCGAGCGCTGATCCGCGTGGCCCACGACGTCGACGAGCCGCTCGGGCTGGTCAGCAAGAGCGTCGCGATGGCGCAGGTCGTGGACCTGGCGCGCCGGGTGGCGGAGGTCGATTCGACCGTGCTTCTAA
The DNA here is from genome assembly GCA_963849735.1 of uncultured delta proteobacterium. Taxonomy (GTDB): domain Bacteria; phylum Myxococcota_A; class Polyangia; order Fen-1088; family Fen-1088; genus Fen-1118. The sequence goes on along the minus strand of CAWKJE010000068.1, from coordinate 37,641 downwards.
CTGGGGAGAGCGGCACGGGCAAGGAGCGCGTCGCTCGGCTGGTGCACGAGACATCCGCGCGCGCGACCGGGCCATTCGTCGCCGTCAACTGCGGTGCCATCACCGAGACCCTGCTCGAAAGCGAGCTCTTCGGCCACATGCGAGGCGCGTTCACGGGCGCGACGCAGGACCGGCCTGGCCTGTTCGAGGCGGCCAACGGCGGGACCCTGTTGTTGGACGAAATCGGCGAGGTTTCGCCGGGCATGCAGGTCAAGCTCCTGCGCGCGCTCCAGGAGCGAGAGATCCGTCGGGTCGGCGAGAACAGGAGCCGTAAGGTCGACGTGCGCGTCCTGGCTGCCACCAATCGCGATCTCGCCCTCGGCGTAGCCAGGGGCGAGTTTCGGCAGGATCTGTACTACCGGCTCAAGGTGGTCGAGTTGCACGTGCCGCCGCTACGCGAGCGCAGGGACGATGTCCTGCCACTCGCCCGCGTGCTGCTCGCCGATGCCGCTCTGCGGATGAAGCGCAAGATAACCTCACTCGCCCCCCAGGCCGCCGACCAGCTTCTGCGCCATGCGTGGCCGGGCAACGTACGCGAGCTCGAAAATACCATGGAGCGCGCCGTCGCCTTGGCTCGGGGAAGTCGCGTCGAGGTTGAGGATCTGCCCGAGGAGATCCGCGAGGCGGTTGCCGCCCCCGTGGCTACCCTGGGGCGGGTGCGGTCGCTCGACGTGATCGAGAAGGAGTACATACTTGCGGTGTTGCAGCTCAACGGCGGCAATCAGACCAAGACCGCCCGGCAGCTCCACATCGGCTCGGCCACTCTCTACCGCAAGCTCAAGCGCTACGGCCTAATCCGGAAAAGGCGCCACAGCTCACGCTGACTTACGCGGTCGCGCGTCTTGTCGCCCGCCCGGCCTTTAGCTTGCAGCCGTGCTCCGAGTGGCTATTGCTCGAGCGCCTTCAAGGCGCTCTCGAAATCGTGCCAGGCGGTCTGGACCCCGCTCCTGAAATCGTCCCATTTTTGGCCCTTGGCGGCCCGGAACGTCCTCAGCCTATCATGCACGGCCGCGTGCTTTTTCCTGACGAGATCGACTTGGTTGCGATAGTCGACCTGGAGTCCGGTGCCGGCTGCGTCGGCCCTGGCCACCAGCCGGTCGAGTCGGGCGCCGAGCTGCCGAAGTCGCGTCTCGATCTTGCCCACCTCTTGTCCTGGCGTTTCCATGACTAGGCCGCCTTTGCTTTGGTGGCGGGCGCCGGCAGCTGGATCCAGCAGTTAGCGCAACGCGTGGCTCCCATCATGCACAGATGCTGGCATTCCGGGCATACGCGCATTTCGGGCTCGGGGCCCAAGTCCAGCATCCCTACCAGGTTCGACCAGGTCATTTCGAGAGCTGTCTTCCGGGGCTGGGTTTCGGACGTGGTGAGCGTGCCGAGCACGAGCGCCATCTCCTTTTCTACCGCCGCGACCATCGTGCGCAGTTTCGACACGTCGGCCGCGTTGAGCGTCAACATCATATTGTTCATGAGAGATCTCCTTGCATCGAGTCCCTCTGCACCTTCCGGGCCACCCGACGTAAGCGAATGATCCTCGGTGCCTGCGAGTCGATGGGCCTCGCCGGTCGATCTCTTCCTCATCACGATGACTGCAGTTGTTCGAGCCTCTGGTGGCGAGTGCTGAAGAGCACCAGCGTCTGGGCCAGGATGCCGGACATCTCGGCGTCGGGGAGGGCTGATGCGCGTTATCAGCAGACCGGCGCGCGAAGTGGGAAGCTCGTCTGACTATCCGAAGTGGCCGCTACCCGCTTGGCGCGTGACTCTCGGCAAATTCCAAACCTTCGTCCGCCAGCTCGAGCATCTCGATGAGCGAGAGGAGAAAGCAAATCGTGCTCTCGGCCCCCTGGTTCAGGTTCTGGCTGGTCGCGCCGAGGCCATCGCGGCAGCCCGCCGTCGCCGAATCGTAGATGGGGATGCCGAGACGGTTCGCGCCCAGGAACCACGCGAACGACTGGCGCATCCGGCGCAGGTACTGATGATCGCCGGTGGACTGGTAGGCGGCCCGAAAGGCCAGCACGAAGGCGGCGGCGTCGATCGGCTGCTCGTCCCCCGCTGCGATTGCCCCGCCGCGCGAATGCCAGCCGTCATTGCCCACCAGCACCATGCGGTCGCCGCGGAAGCAGATCCCTTCCAAGAAGGCCAGGCTGGCCCGCGCGACCTCGAGACTCGAGGGATCGGTCGTGAGCCCATAGGCGCGGAAGAGCGCCAGCGGCAGCATCGCATTGTCGTAGGTCAAGGTCGGCTCGAACCAGCGCCAGTCGTCGGTCGCTTCTTCGCGATAGCGGCCGCACAGGCGCGCCGCGAGCGCGGCCAGGACCTCGGCCGCCGGCGTCACTTCCGGGTGGCCGAGCAAGAAGCTCGCGATCCCCAGCACGGTGAGGGCGCTGCCGCGCGGGCCGAAAGCTTGTGCGCGCGCGAGGCCGCGTTCGAACATCTGGCGAGCCAGCATGCGCTGGCCCTCGTCGCTCGCCAGGTACGAGGCGAGGCCCAAGGCCCACAGGGCCCGGCCGGTGCAGTCCTCCGAGGGCGCTTCGCCGCCGAACGAGCGATTGTAGCTCATCAGGTTGCGGAAGCCGCCCTCGCGGGTCTGGGCCGCGAGCAGAAACCCGAGATAGGTCGAGACCAGGTGCTTGGTGTCGCGCGAGGCGCCCAAGCGATCCGCGTGCAGCGCGACCATGAGCGCGCGCGCGTTGTCGTCGACGCAATAGCCGCTCGCGCGCTCCGGCACGCTAAAGGTGGCGTGTTGAATGATGCCGGTGTCGTCGGTCATGCGTAGCAAATGGTCGAGACGGAGCTCGGGGAGGCTGCTGGCGCGCTGCGGCTTCCGGCGCTGCGGCCGACTGCGCACGGTGCTGGCGAGGCTCGCCCCGAGGTCGAGGTACTCCGCGCCGACGCGTGGCCAGGTGAAACCGCGCGTGTAGTCATAGCCCCGGGAGCGCAGCTCGGCGAGCCGTTTGGGTGTATTGATGAGCGAGACGATCGATGTCGCCAGGGCGGCACTGTCGGCGAAAGGAAACAGGCAGCCGCGCCCGTCGGCCAGCAGCTCTTGCGCATGCCAGTAGGGGGTGGAGATCACGGCGGCCCCTGCGCCCATCGCGTACGAGAGGGCGCCGCTCGTCACCTGTGCAGCGTTGAGGTACGGGCTAATGAACACGTCGGTGGCCTGGAGATACGCGCAGAGCTCATCCGTGCTGACGTACTGGTCGCGGAACACGACGTGGTCGCGAACTCCGAGATTTTCGGCCTCGCGCTCGAGCGTCGTCCGGTAGGCCTCGCCCTGCGTGCGGAGCACGGCCGGGTGGGTGGCGCCGACGACGAAGTAGACGAGGTCGGGACAGGCGTCGAGGGCGGCTGGCAGCGCCCGGATCACGGTCTCGATGCCCTTGCCTGGGCCGAGCAGTCCAAAGGTCAGCAGCATGCGGTGACCGATGACGCCGAATCTGGCCTTCAGCTTCTGTTGCTCACGCGGGACCATGTCGGGTATCCCATGGGGAATGACGTGAACGCGCGCATGCCCGAGGTCGTAAGAGCGAGCGAGCAGATCGGCGGCGACCTGGCTCATCACTACGAGCGTCGCGACCTTGGCCATCCGCTGCACGATCAAGCGCTGGGAAGCCGAGGGATTCCGCAGTACGGTGTGCAGGGTCACGACGGCGGGAACGTGCAAGTCGCTGAGGAAGTCCAGGATGTACGCACCGTCGTGGCCCCCGAAGATTCCATACTCGTGCTGCAGGGATACCCAGCGCACGTCTTTGTAGTTGACCAGCTCGGCGGCGCGTGCGTAGTCCCCTTTGGTTCCTTGCCGGATCTCGTACTCGACCTCCTCGGCATACTCGTACTCGCCACCCGCTTCCGTGACCGCGACCGCCATCGTGCTCATACGCTCACAGGCGACCTTCATTCCTGACGCGAGATCGCTGGTGAAGGTGGCGATACCGCAGCGACGCGGCGGATAGGTCCCGAGGAACGCGATTCGGAGATCAGATTCCACCGACACCGCGCCATTCGGTAGAGCGCCGATCCGGCCCCGCAGGCGCCCCACGGGGTTCACGGCCAACCTCGCTGTGCTGCCCGACCCCGGATGCGGTGGGCCTTCGTCGTTGCCATGGCTGTCCTCCTGCCGCACTTATTGCGCCTCCGGCGGTGAGCGTTTGTATTGCTCGATCACCTCGACCGGCGTACGCCGAAACACCTCGCGCGCCAGAATCATCGCCATCGCCGAGCCCTCGGCAATGAGGACGACCTTGCCCGATTGGAGCGCGGCTTGGCAGCGTAAAACGGTGTCCTTGGGAATGCCGAGCTCGTCCAGACCGGCCGCCATCGCGATGAGCTTGTCCGGCTCAACCAAGGTCCCCATCGCCCTGACAATCAAGGTCAGGAGCGGCCCAGCCACGATCAATGGACCAATGCCCGGCACGAGCAAGAAACCGGAACCCACCAGCATGGCCCTTATTGCGCCCCACGACGCCCCGACCATGGCCGGAGAGGCGCCGGGTGGCTGCTCGGACAGATCGCCGCCGACCAGCGGGGCGCGGTCCCCGTCCCGCCCAACCATCGAAACCTTGCTGAGGTCGTAGCCGTTTCGCGCCAGCTGCCGAATGGCCGCCTCCGCGTCAACCCCCGATTTGAACACGGTCAGGGTTGCGTTGTTCACGGACATCCTGCCGCCTTTGGCCCCGATCGATGGTCTACTGATCTTCTCGACATGGAACTACCGAGAACTGCAAGAGCAGGTTCTGGGCCAAAAGCTAAGACGCTGCCATCGCAGGCACTGCCGCCTAGGCAAGCTCAGAATGATGGAGTAGCTCCATCATTTCGATAGACCAGCGACCCATGATGCATGACCGCAAGAGCCTGGCCGCCGATTCAGTCCGCCTCCACGTTAAGCTCGTCGGGGAAACGGGCTCGCATCGCAGACTCGACCAGCTCCTCGCTCTCAATTTCGCTGTCGGCCGCGAGCGCCGCCGCCGCCAGGGCTCGGGCGTCCGTCAGGTTGGTCCCGCGAATCACGGACCGGACCGTGTCGAGATGACCGGGCGACATGGACAGCTCTCGAACGCCGAGTCCGAGGAGGACCCACGTCAGCGAGGGATCCCCGGCGACGTCCCCGCATACCGCCACCGCTTTTCCTAGACGTTGGGCAGCGCCAACCGTGTATTGCATGAGCCGGAGGACGGCGGGATGGAGTGGATGATACAGATAGCGAACATCATCGTTTTGCCGATCGGCAGCGAAGGCGTATTGGATCAGGTCGTTCGTCCCCAGGCTGAGGAAGTCGCAGGCCGCGGCGAGTTGATCGGCAGTGATGGCGGCGCTGGGCGTCTCGACCATGGTCCCGACGGGGACCTTCGTGGCCAGTGCCAGTCCTTCACTTTCCAGCTCCGACCCGACTTCGCGGCAGAATCTCACGGCCTCGCGCAGCTCGGTCACACCGGTGACCATCGGGAACATGATCCGCGTCGGCCCGACCGAAGCAGCCCGGAGCAATGCCCGGAGCTGAGCGCGGAAGATGTCGCGGCGCTTGAGCGAGAATCTCACAGCCCGAAGCCCGAGCGCCGCGTTGGGTCCCGGCGAGAACTGCAACGAGCTCGGAAGCTTGTCGCCGCCCAGGTCGAGCGTCCGGAACGTTACCGTCCGTCCCTGCGCGGCTTCGAGGATGCGAACCGCATCTTCGTACTGCTGCTCCTCGTCAGGCAACGTGTCTCGGTCGAGGTAGAGCAGCTCCGTTCGTACCAGACCGATATGGTCGGCCCCCAGCGAGACCGCCGCCGAGACGGCCTCCGGGACGTCCACGTTCGCGCCCAACGACACGTGCTCGCCGTCGCGCGTGCAAACCGCCTGCGTGTCACCTGTACCCATGCGAGTCCGCCGGGCGCGCGCACGCTCCCGCCTGGCCTCGTACTCCCTGAGGGTGAAGCCATCGGGAGAGGTGACGATAATGCCCCGCCTGCCGTCGACGCAGATCAGCGCTCCCGGGATCGCCGACAGGAGCAGTCCCGGCACGCCGAAGACGTAAGGCATATCCACGTCCCGCGCGACTATCGCCGCGTGTGCGGTCGGCCCCCCGCGTTCCGTGACAATCCCGGACACACCCGCGCGCCTGAGCTGCAGCACGTCGAGCGGCGAGACATCCACGGCGATCGCGATGCCGTCCCTCAGGGCAGCCGCATCGAGCCGCCGTTCAGGCAGATTCAGCAAGACTCGGAGCAGGCGGTCGGCCACCGCCGCGAAGTCGTCCATGCCGGCCGGAACCTTTGCATCCGAGACCTTGGCGAAAAGCCGACTCATCTCGCGAACCACGAGACGCACGGCCCATTCCGCTCCAACCCGCTGCTCGCGGACTACCCGCCCGGTCTGGCCGGCCAAGTCAAAGCGCAACAGGGAACGTTGGAGCTCGACGAGATCGAAGTGTGCCGTCTGCCCCTCGGTGACGACCGCATGGGTAGCGTCAGAGAGTTGCGCGTCCGCAGTGCCGACCGCGGATTCGAGCCGGCTGATTTCCGCACCGACGCGATCGAGATCAATCCGCCGCTCGCGAACATCGACCCGGGGCGGAACGAGGAAAGCAGGACCAATGCCGATTCCGGACGATGCACCTACACCGACAAGGGTCTCCATCGCGCCAAGTCTAGCGCTCGAACGAGCAAGCCGCCCGGGCAATGTTCGGATGCAGCGGGGTGCAAAGGAAAATCGGCACGGCGACCGATTTCGCGGCTATCATGGGATTTCCGCGACGTCTGGATGTACCAACACCTCGACGCTGAGGCGGTCTCGGAGGTGTCGTTTGAAAATCCAGCTCGTCTATCCCAACCCGAATCCACGCAGCAAGTTGCACGGCCGCAAGGTCGACAGCGCAGGGCTGCAACTGCTGGCCGCGCTGACACCGGCCGAGCACGAGGTCAGCATCGTCGCCGAGCACCTCGGCGACGAAATGACCTACGACGATGGCGCGGATCTGGTGGGCATCACGGCGATGACCATCCAGGCGCGTCGAGCCTACGAAATCGCCGATGAATACCGCCGGCGCGGCAAGCGTGTGGTGATGGGAGGCATTCACGCGTCCGTGCTGCCCGACGAGGCGCTCACCCACGCCGACGCAGTCGTTATCGGCGAAGGCGAGATGGTTTGGCCGACCGTGATCACCGATGTCCAGGCCGGACGGCTCAAGCAGCGCTACCGTGCCGACGCCCTCGTCGACATGCGCACGCTGCCCATGGGCCGCCCCAATCCATCCTCGCGGCGAACGTCGTTTTCGATCGCGCCGGTGCAAGCCGGTCGCGGATGTCCCTACGACTGCTCGTTTTGTTCCGCCACCATGTTCTACGGGCGCACCTACCGTTTTCGCCCGGTCGAGCAGGTCGTCGCCGAGGTCAAGTCATTGGGCACGAAGCTCATCTTCTTCCTGGACGACAACATCTTTTCCCGCCCGGAATACAGCCGGCAGCTCTTGCGCAGCCTGAAGGAAGCCGACGTCAATTGGATCGGGCAGGCGTCGTTGCATCTGTCGGCCCGTGACCCTGATCTGCTGGAGCTCGCCAGAGAGAGCGGCTGCGTGGGCCTCTTCGTGGGTATCGAGTCGCTCAGCGCAGAGAACCTGCGCGCGAGCAATTCGCTCGCCAAGAACCAATCGCGAACAGCGAAGGAAATAGGCGCCAGTCTCCGTGTCCTGCACGACAACGGCATCGTCGTCATGGCTGGCGTGATCTTCGGCTTCGACGGGGACGACCCCGAGGTGTTCGACCGCACGGCGGACTTTCTCGCCGACAACCACGTGGGCCTGGCGTCGTTCTCGGCGCTGACGCCGTTTCCGGGAACCGCGCTCTGCGCGCAGCTCGAAACCGAGGGCCGCATCACCAGCCGTGATTGGTCGATGTACGACGCCTGCACCTCGGTGTTCACGCCGCGTGGAATGACCGCGGAGCAGCTCCAGGAGGGCACCCGGCGGGCGGGCGTGAATTTCTACAGCTCCGCCAAGATCCTGCGCCGCTTGCCCACCAACCGGCACCATCCCCTGATGTTCCTCGCCACGAGCTTTTCCTGGCGACACGCCTGCCGCGTGGAAAACGACGTGCCCTTCTACAAGCCGAGTTTCATGTTCTGACCGGGACCGAGCTCGAAACGCAGCTCTCCTCTAGCGAGTGACCTCGCCCAGGGGGAAGGAGGGTGGCTGGCGTGGCCGGTTCGATGCCTTGGTCGGGTGGATGGGGTCGAGCAATGGGCCAGCGCGCAAGCGGTCCGGCACGCGTCGCAGGTTGCGGACGAGGCCGAGTAGCTCGAGCCCGCGCAGGACATAGTACGTCAGGTCGACTTCCCACCAGAAGAATCCTTGCCGGACCGAGCCGCTGTAGTGGTGGTGGTTGTTGTGCCAGCCTTCGCCGCAGGTGAGGATGGCGAGCAGCCAACTGTTGCGAGATTCGTCACCCGTCACGTAGCGCTGCCGGCCGAACCGATGGGCGAAGGAATTGATGGCGAACGCGCCATGCCAGACCATGACCGTGGAGACGAAGAAGCCCCAGACCAGCCAATGCGTGCCACCCAAGAGCAGGCACGCCAGACCCAGGGCAACGGCCGGCAGGTGTTGAAGGCCGGGCCGGTCCAGCCAGCGCAGCTCCGGGAACTTGTAGAAATCGGGGACCAGCTTGGGGTCGGTCGAGTTCCAGGTGTCGGCGAACAACCAGCCCATGTGCGCGAAGAAGAAGCCGCGCTGCTTGGCGGAGTGCAGGTCACGCTCGGTGTCGGAGTATTTGTGATGCCAGCGGTGGTGACTCGCCCACCACAGGACGCCTCGTTGCGCGGCACTTTGGGCGCCGACCGCCAGCAGGAGCTGGAATGCCCGTGACGTGCTGAACGTCCGGTGCGCGAAGTAGCGGTGGTAGCCGGCCGTCACCACGATCATCCGCGCGAAATACATGGCTATCGCCAGTGCGAATCCGGACCACGACCAACCGAGCAAGAACACGCCGCCAATCGCGACCAAGTGCACGGCGATCACTGCCCAGGGCGCCCTGGCGACCCAGCGGCTGGGCTTCTGCGCCGGCAAGCGAGCGGATGAGACAACTGGGGTTTCCATGCATCGGGTTTGGCACGCCCGCTCTCAAAGTCGACCCATGCTTCCGTCACAATTCCGTCAGCAGGCGCGGCTCCTGGTCACGTGCGGAAGCGCAAGGCGCCTGCGCGCTGGATACGTCGACGGTGCTAGGCCGACCTATCGCCGAAGAAGTGCACTAGCACACCCTGGATGCGGATGTCGCGGCCGTTGCTGTATCCGGACGCCCACGTGAAGTCCCAGCTGCCGCCTGCGGCGTCCGTGCTAGTGACGAGCAACCGCTTCTTGTCGAGTAGCACAAGCGAGCTCGCCAGCGCGGGCTCGCTTGTGGTCACGTCGAGGACCGTCAAGCCGCCCAGCGACGGCTTGCGCAGCGAAACTTGCGTCGCCCACCCGAGGTCACGCCTTTTGGCATCGAAGAATCTCGCCCCGCACAGCGGCATCGCTGATCCTGATGGGTTTTCCATTCCCTTGAGTGTCCGCTCGTAACCACTCCCGCGCAAGCCACAAACGGCGCTTGCGGACGATCGTGGCGCGATCGTTTCAGGATCGTGCTACGCCGCTGATCGCGGCGCCACTTTGCGCGACCGGATGAAGCTGGCGTAGGCCTTGCGCTCTAATGGGATGACGCTCCTGCATGAGAGACTTGCGACCAGGGACATGATCGGGGCGCGGCGGTGGACGAGTTGATGCCCAAGCCTGCGCAGGATGCGCGAGGTCGAGAAGAAGCGCTGGTTGCACTCCAGCATTTCCTCGGAGATCTCGTCGCGAGTCAAGTTCCGGTATTGGGCAACGGGCAGGGTCAAGGTGTAATACTTCCAGTCCGCCGGAAATTCCTCCCGGTCGAGCCGGCCCGCCTTTGCCATTTGTCCCCACAAGCGGGTCCCGGGCAGCGGCGTCAGAAAGAGGGTGTTGAGGTGGTCGACGCCGTAGTGGGTGGCCAGGTCGGCGACCCGTACCCCCACGCCCGGCCGGTCGGCGTCCAGTCCCAGGATGAAGGAACCCACCACCATGATGCCATGCCGCTGGATGCGCCGCACGGTTGCGCGCATGTCCCTGCCGGCAAGCAGATTGAAGCGCTTGCCGACCTCTCCCAGGCCCTCGGGAGTCGACGATTCGAATCCGATGAATACCCCTTTGCACCCCGCTTTGACCGCCAACCTCATCAGCTCGTCGTCGTCGCCGAAGTTGATCGTGACTTGGCAGATCCACGCCTTGTCGAGCTGCGCATCCGCGAGGGCGCGAAAAAGCTCACGGGCTCGCGCGATGTGCTCTTGGCGCGTCCCGATCAGATTGTCGTCGACGATGAGGACGCGCTTTTCGGGAATCGAGCAAAACTCCCGCACCACGTCGGTGATGGGACGCTGGCGGTAGTGGACACCGTTGACGGCGGTGACGCTGCAGAAGCTGCAGTTGAGCGGGCAGCCACGGGTGGTCTGAATCGAGCCGAACGCGTAGCCGTGCGCCAGCAGGTCGTGGCGCGCGACCGGCACCGTGCTCATGTCCGCCTGGCCACCTTCGTAGCGGCGCTTGAGGCACCCCCCCTCGACGTCGCGCAAGACGCGCGCCCACACGCTCTCGGCTTCGCCCGTCACCACGGCGTCGACCCGGCTCGCGGCCTCCTCGGCGCACACGGTGGCGTGAATGCCACCCATGACCACCGGCACCCCCCGGCTGCGAAACTGTGCCGCCACTTCATAGGCGCGGTTGGCCTGCGACGTGAAGGCGGTGATGCCGACGAGGTCGGGCGGGGGCAAGGCCGCGTAGTCCGGCACGTGGAGGTTCTCGTCTATGATGACGACCTCCCAATCGGCCGGAGTCAGGCCGGCCAACACCATCAACCCGAGCGGTTTCCACACGCGGTAGCGATTCCAGCGGCTCGCCCCGGGCGTGACGATGGTGACGAGCGCGTTGCAGGGGTTGACGAGATAGAGCCGGCGAATGTTCGGGCTGGCGCTCATGGATGCTCCTGCTGGGCTGGGATGGGATGCTGGCCCAAGTGGGAGGTCAGACGGCGACCATCTGGCTGTCGATGACGTCGGCCTCGGGCAGGATGTGGACAATGGCCTGGGAGGCCCTCTGACTCTTGTGCCCCGAATCTTCTCGTCGCACTTCCGCGATGGCGTCGGCCAGGCGGGGAAGGACGGATTCTTGCGTGTAACGGATCATGTGCTCGCCGGCGACCGCCAGGGAGATGGCGCGCGCGATGCGCTTGGGCGCGCGCGCCAGCGTCCGCCCGAGGAAGCGCCAATAGGCGCCACGGTAGCTGCCCGTCACGCCCTGGCGCCAGATCGAACCCGCCACGCACCGCAGCGCGTAGGCCCAGGGCAGACTCAGGCGCGCATCGGTCCTGGGGCGCAGCTCCAACGCGCGCAGGCAGCGGGCGAAGTACTGTTCGGGCTCGTAAATCTCCGCGAGCGCGGCGCTGTAGGTCTCGAGCAGGGTGGCCTCGGGCAACTTCGTCCTGAAGTTGGGGCGCCCGAAGGTTTCACCATTCGAGCGCTCGGTGAGCCGGCCCTCGCGTTCGAGCCGCCGTTCGAGCTGGGTTCCGGGCAAAGCCGTCAAGACACCGACCATGGCTTGCGGAATCGGCGAGCGCAGTACCCACGCGCGTTGCCGATCGAGCGCCGCGGCGTCGTCGGCGTCGAACCCCATGATGAAACCGGCCATGACGTCGAGGCCCGAGCGAATCAGCTTCTCGACGGCTTGGTCGAGGTTCATCTTCAGGTTTTGCAGCTTGTGGGCCTCGCGCAGGGCCGCCGGCGAGGGAGTCTCGATGCCGAGAAACACGCAGTCGAAACCGGCCGCAACCATACCGGCGACGAGATCGTCGCAGCTGGCGAGATCGACGCTGGCCTCGGTGAATATCTGGAAGGGAAAGTCGTGCTTCCGCATCCATGCGCCGAGCGGCCCCAAGAGCGCGAGTGTCTCCTTGCGATTGCCGACGAAGTTGTCGTCGACCACGAAGAGCGAGCCACGGAATCCGGTTGCGAGCAGGGCGTCGAGCTCGCGACAGAGCTGCTCCGGTTCCTTGGTGCGCGGCCGCCGGCCAAAGAGCTCGACGATGTCGCAGAACTCGCAGTTGAAAGGACAGCCACGGCCCCATTGTACGCCGATGGCATGGTAGGCATCGACATCCAAGAGATCGTACCGCGGCGGCGGGAGTTGCTTGAGCTGGGGTCTGCTCGGGGCCACGAAGCGCGATGGCAAGGCGGCCCGGTCAGCCTCGAGCGCCGAGCACAATGGCCCGATCACGTCTTCCGCCTCGCCCACGACGATACAATCCACGTAGGGCTCGACCGCGTCGGGCGACGCGGTGGCGTGCGGGCCTCCGACCACAATCGTCTTGCCCGCAGCCCGAGCCCGCTCGGCCACCTCCAGCATCGATGGTCGCTGAACCAGCATGCCGGACAAGAAGACGACGTCGGCCCAGGCGAGATCGGAGTCCTCGAGCGGCGCTACGTTCATGTCGCAGAGTCGGAGCTCCCAGTCACGCGGCAAGAGGGCAGCCACGGTCAGAAGACCGAGCGGAGGCAGAAGCGCGCGCTTCCCGATGAGGCGCAAAGCGTGCTCGTGTCCCCAATAGGTCTCCGGAAAAACCGGAGAGACGCACAAGACCTTCATGGCGCCATTAGCCCATGCTTCGTGTCACGCTTCTGTCACGCCAAGGTCATTTCTCGGCTACCCAGGCGCGCCGCGACCGATGCCACCGTCGGAAAACTCGACGAGTCCGGGCTGAGGCCCACGCATCGAGCTGGAGAACCGTGGCCTAAAGGTGGCGCTGCGTCGAACCCACGTCGGGTTGGCGCTGCGCCTAGTCACATGGCCCTTGGCTGCCAGGCCGGTGGTCTAAACCGCGGCGATCTGCCGCCCAAATTTCTCGGCGAGCACTCTAGCAATCGCCGGGAGAGCGGGGGATAACCGCAACCGCCGGTTGCGTCGCGCCGATCTCTGCACCGTCGGACGCGCACGAGAGCTCTTGGGCGAACCCGGCACGAAAGAGACCGCGCCTCGACAACAGTCGTTGGGCTGCACGGGTAGCGCGCATGCGCGCCTCGGGCACCATAGCAGCCAGGCCCTCGTGGCAGAAGATGGCGTCGAAGATCCCGGTCATGGGCAAGGGTGCTTGCGCCAGGTTGAGTCGGCGAAAGACCACAGGTGAGCGGATGGCGGGCGAGACTGCGACACCACCACAGCTCTCGTGAAAGTGCGGCCCGCGCATACGGCCGGGGACACGCGCGACTTGGCAAGGCTCGAAGATGCCTCGCTTGCCCGCTTCGATGGCTCTTGGCGAAATGTCGGTGGCAAGGATTTTCAACTCGATGCTGTCAGGGTCGAGCCCCGCTGCCGCGGCGGCGTGGCGTGCGGTTAGCACCATTCCATACGCCTCCTCGCCCGAGCCGCATCCCGCGGACCAGAAGCGGAATCGCCGCTGGCCGCGGGCAACGGCGTGCAGGACCCTCGCGCGCAATCTCGCGTAGTCGCGCCATCGGGCGAAGAAACCAGCCGGCCGGGGGCGAACCAGCTCCCAGAATGCCATGATCTCGTCTCCCTCCTTGTCGTTGTACAGGCGGTACAGGTACTTCTCGAGAGGCATGTCCAAACATTGCAGTTGTTTGGCAATCCTGGCGCTGACAAGTGGCTCCCATTCCTTGGGTATATCGAGCCCGAAGTGCCTAGTCCCAAGACTGCGAAAACTGCGCACGACTTCGATGGGGACTGCGTCTTCGCTCATGACCGGCCTTCACCACCAAATATCGTCGAAGCCGGGCATGCGGCACAACAACAGACTTGAGCGAGTCACGCATTTGGAGCCTGCGCAATCCGACAGTCGCTTGCGGCAACCCTGCTGGTAGATGCAGCATCCCACAAAGACGCACAGGCATATTACCGACTGGTGGTTAACAGGGGCCGCCAGCTCCAGGATGTCTTGATCGGGAGCAGGGTACTTGGCCTGCGTTCGCGCGCCCTTGGGTGCATCGATTCCCGAACCCTTTCTGACACCAGCTGGCTCCAAGGTGCTAAAGGAGCTCGAACATGGCGACCGTGGAGCCCAGACAGGTAATCTTTTCCGGCAGTCGAGAGCTGCGTTGCAGCGCTTGATCGATGAGGTGCAGGCCCTCGACATGGGCAGGCTGCGTATCCAGGTCAAGGCAGACGATGTCCGCGCCGCCGAAGCCCAATCCATGGGCCGGCATCGCGACCGGCAAAGCCCGCAGAGGAGACACACGATGATTTTGCACACCGCCGCATATATCGTTGGCGGGGCCATTCTCGGCTTCGGATATCACAAGCTGGTCGGATGCCGCAGTGGCGCTTGCCCCATCACGGCCAATCCCTACATCTCCACGCTGTACGGCGCACTCATGGGCTTTTTGGCCGGTGGGGGAATGGGTAGGTGAGCGGCCTCCCTGTGCGGACATATCGCTTTCGCCCTATCGTGCAAACATGAAGACAAGAATCATCATCGTCGGGGGAGTCGCAGGCGGCGCCACCGCCGCGGCGCGGGCTCGCCGCATCAGCGAAGAGGCCGAGATCACCGTGGTCGAGCGCGGGCCCTATGTCTCGTACGCCAACTGCGGGCTGCCGTACTTCATCTCGCGGGACATCGAGAAACGCTCCGAGCTCCTCTTGCAGACAGCCGAGGGTTTCGCTGCCCGCTACGGCGTGCGCGTGCTCCTTGAAACCGAGGCTATCGAGATTGATCGGTCTGGCAAGAGAGTCCTCGTGCGGGGAAAAGACGGGGCGTCGTGGCTGGCCTACGACAAGCTCATCCTCGCCCAGGGCGGAAATCCCATCACCCCCTCTATGCCGGGAGCCGATGCGCCCTACGTTTTCAAGCTGTGGACGGTCCCAGACGTGGACCGCATGCACGCCTACATCGAGAAGGACAGGCCGCGCACCGCTGTCGTGGTCGGGGGTGGCTTCATCGGTCTCGAGATGGCCGAGGCGCTGAAGAAACGCGGACTGGCGACGACGGTGGTCGAGCTCTTGCCGAGCGTGATGGCCGCCATGGACACGGAGTTTGGTCACCAGATCGCCTCGGTGCTGGCAGAGAACGGCGTGAAGGTCCTCACCTCCGTCAAGGTCAAATCGATTGACGACAGAGCTGTCGCGCTCGGCGATGGGCGCCGTTTGCCCGCGGATCTCGTGCTGTTCTCCGTCGGGGTTCGGCCCGAGCTGGCGCTCGCACGTAAGGCGAGCCTCGAGATTGGGCCAAGCGGCGGACTCCTGGTCGACGACCACCTGCGCACGACCGACCCTGACATCTATGCCGCCGGCGACATGCTTGAGGTCTTGCACAAAGTCTCGGGCCGGCGCCTGCGCGTGCCCCTCGCGGGTCCGGCCAATCGCCAGGGGCGCATCGCGGCGTCTAATGCGCTTGGCCTCGACATGCGGTACGGCGGCACGCTCGCTACCAGCGCGGTCAAGATATTCGAGGCTACCGCGGCCATGACGGGGCTGTCCGAGCGCGCCGCACGCGAAGCCGGGTTCGCCGTCGGGGTTGCGGTCATCTACCGAGGCCACCACGCCGGCTACTACCCGGGCGCCGAGGAGCTCACGCTCAAGCTCGTCTATGACAAGCGGTCCGCTCGTCTGCTCGGCGGCCAGGCGTTCGGCCGGGCCGGCGTTGACAAGCGCATCGACGTGATTGCGACCGCGCTAGCCGGCCAGCTCACGCTACCGGATCTGGCCGAGCTCGACCTCGCGTATGCGCCGCCCTACTCGACTGCCAACGACCCGGTAAATTTGGCCGCGTTCATCGGCCAGAACGACATTTCTGGATTTAGCCCGCTGGTCTCCGCGGCGGAGCTCAAGGCCGAGTTGGCCAGGCCCAAGCCACCCGTGGTCCTGGACGTGCGGACCCTTGGCGAATACGAGGGGTCGCATCTTGTGGGGGCCGTGCACATTCCCGTCGATGACCTGCGCTTCGAGAGCGATCGCCTGGCCAAGAACCAGCGCATCCTCGTGTACTGCCGGTCGGGTTTCCGCGCGCACCTGGCCGTCCGCATCCTCAAGGAGAAGGGCTTCGCCGACGTCGCCAACGTCACCGGAGGACACCTCGGCATGCTTGCGGAGGGTGGCTTCAATTTGGAGACAACGTGAGCACACAGATGTTGACCTATCTCGCAATCGGCGTCATCGCCGTCATCGTCCTCAAGCGACTTCTTGGAGGTGGAAAAGTGGCATCGAGCATCGTGAAGCAGAAGCTGGAATCCGGGGCCATTATCATCGACGTTCGCACGCCGGATGAATTCCGCGACGGCGCGTACCCTGGCGCGAAGAACATCCCGCTTTCCGACCTGGGCCGGCGTCTGGGAGAAATCCCCAAGGACAGACCCGTGGTTCTCTACTGCGCCTCGGGCGCGCGCAGCTCCTCGGCCGCGCGGGCGATGAGGCAAGCAGGCTACGCCGACGTCATCAACGCCGGCGGCCTCGCCGACATGCCGAGCTGAGGCCGGCGCCACCGCCCAAACCCCTCGGGTGTCCACGATGTCGCAACCGACCTGCTAGGCTTGGTCCTCGACGAAGCCGGACGCGCCCCCGGGAATAATGCAACACTAGTTGCATTTGGCTCCCGCGGGTACTATGGTTTCCGTCGCTCGAGGTCATATGCGCGACATTGCTTTCTCTCTCTCGGTCCTTCTTGGCGGGATATCCGCCGCGACCGTACCTGCCTGCGTGGACGCTGCCAAGGCGGGGCCGCCCTTGCACCCGCCGACCGTGCTGGTCGCCCCGGTGGTCCGGCACGACGTGTCGTTATTCGTCGAGGCGGTCGGCACCCTGGACGGCTATGTCGACGCGGACATACGGGCCCGCGTACGCGGTGTTTTGCAGGCCCAGCGCTACAAGGATGGCGCCGCGGTCAAGGCGGGCCAGCTACTCTTTACCATCGATCGCGCCGAGTACCAGGCGGCGCTGGACGCAGCCAAGGCGGCGTTAGCCCGAGCCCAGACGGCCGCCGCCCACAACCGGGCGCAGCTCGCACGCCGTCAGGATCTCGGCGCCGCGCGCGTCGTGAGCACGCAGGATCTGGAGGACGCCGAGGCGGCGGCGCGTGATGCCGAGAGCCAGGTGGCCCAGGCGCAGGCCCAGCTCCGGCAGGCGGAGCTGAATCTCTCGTACACGGAGATCCGTTCGCCGGTTAACGGGATCGCGGGTCTGGCCCAGGTACGGGTGGGCAACCTGGTCGGTCAGGAGGGGCCGACCCTGCTCACCACGGTGTCGCAGGTCGACCCGGTGCGCGTCAACTTCCCGTTCAGCGAGATCGACTACGTGCGCTCCGCGTCACTGCTCAAGGGTCTGGACGGGCGTGACCTGGCCTGGGCTCGCGCTGCGTTTAGGCGCGCCGACCGTGATCCCAAGGGCGGGAAGGACGAAGATGGGACTACGCCGGAGCTGATCCTGGCTGACGGCAGCCTCTATCCGCACCGAGGGGTCATCGTGGCTGCGAACCGGCAGGTCGATCCCAGCACCGGCACGATCCAGCTTCAGGCGCTGTTCCCGAACCCGGACGGCTTGCTCCGCCCCGGCCAGTACGGGCGCGTGCGCATGCGCAGCCGTAGCGCGGGGATCGGGGCGCTGGTGGTGCCCGACAAGGCGCTCATCCAGGTGCAGGGGATGTATTCGCTGGCGGTCGTCGGTTCCGACAGCCGCGTCAAGCTCCGCGTCGTCGAGGTCGGCCAGGTGGTCGGACCTCTGCGTATAATCAAGAGCGGGGTTAGCGCGGGCGACCGAGTGGTGGTGGAGGGAGTGCAGAAGGCCGGTGATGGCGCGCTGGTGGTGGCGCAGGCCGCCCCGCCGGATGCGACTATCCCCCCGGCTCCTGGGATGCGCTGAGATCGCCCCGTGCTTTCCTCGTTCTTCATCCGCCGTCCCATTGTGGCGATGGTCATCGCCATCCTTACCGTGCTCATCGGGGCGGTGTCGGTGGTGGGGCTGCCGATCGCGCAATTTCCCCAGATCATTCCGCCCCAGGTCAACGTGACCACCACCTTCACTGGCGCGGACGCGGTCACCATCGAGCAGTCAGTGGCGACGCCGATCGAGCAGCAGGTCAACGGCGTCGACAACATGCTCTACATCCAGTCGACAAATGCCAACGACGGGACGCTGACCCAGACGGTCACGTTCGACGTCGGTACCAACGTCGACGTCGACAACATGCTGGTGCAAAACCGCTATTCGCAGGCGCAGCCGTTCTTGCCCCAGGACGTCAAGAACTTCGGCGTCACGATCAAGAAGTCGCTCGCCTTCCCGCTTATCGTGGTGTCGCTCTACTCGCCCGACGGGCGCTACGACGCCTCGTTCCTGACCAACTACGCCACCATCAATGTTAACGACGCCCTCCTCCGCATTCGGGGCATCGGCGACATCCGCAACCTAGGAGCCTCTGACTACGCCATGCGCGTCTGGTTGAAGCCGGACGTACTGGGCCGACTGGGGATGACGGTAGTCGACGTCGAGAATGCCATCCGGGCCCAGAACACTGTCAACCCGGCGGGCCAGGTCGGCGCCGAGCCGGCGCTGCCCGGGCAGCAGATGACCTACACCGTGCGCGCGCAAGGTCGGTTGGTCACCCCGAACGAATTCGGAGACGTGATCATCCGTGAGAACCCCGACGGGTCGCTGGTGCGGGTGCGCGACGTGGCGCGCATCGAGATGGGCTCGCTGAACTACGCACAGGAGGGGGCCTTCAACGGACGCCCTGCCGGCGTGATCGCTGCGTTTCAGCTACCGGGATCGAACGCGCTCGACGTGGCTGCCGCGGTGCGCGCCACGATGGTGGAGCTCAAGAAGCGCTTCCCGCCCGGCATGGACTACGAGGTTTCGCTGGACACCACCGCGCCCGTGAAGGCCGGGATCCAGGAGATCCTGATCACTCTCGCCGAGGCGATCGGGCTGGTGGTGCTGGTCGTCTTCATCTTCCTGCAAAGCTGGCGCGCCACCCTGATTCCGCTCTTGACCGTGCCGGTCTCGCTGGTCGGCGTGTTTGCGGTGTTCCCGGTCCTGGGCTTCTCGATCAACACGCTGTCCCTGTTCGCGCTGGTGTTGGCGATCGGTTTGGTGGTTGACGACGCAATCGTGGTCGTGGAGGCGGTCGAGCACCACATCGAGGAGGGGATGTCGCCCCGCGGGGCCACCTTCCAGGCGATGAGCGAGGTCCAGGCACCGGTCATAGGCATCGCCCTGATCCTGGCGGCGGTGTTCATCCCGGTGGCATTTATGGCCGGGATCACCGGGCGGCTCTATCAACAGTTCGCGCTGACCATCGCGGTGTCGGTGCTGATCTCGGCCTTCAACGCCCTCACTCTCAGCCCGGCGCTGGCGGCCTTGCTGCTGCGGCCGCGCCGCCCCCCGCGCGGGCCGCTGGGAAGACTGGGTGCGGCGTTCAACCGCGGCTTCGAGCGCTTGACCCACGGGTATGTCGGCATCAACGCGCGCCTGGTGCGCAAGCTGGCTCTGCCCCTGATCCTGCTGGCGGGCGTGACCGCGGTGTCGGCGGTTATAGGGCGCAAGCTCCCCTCCGGCTTCCTGCCCGACGAGGACAACGGTTACGCCCTGATCGGAGTGCAGCTGCCCGACGCGGCATCGCTGCAGCGGACGCGGGCGGTCTTCAAAAAGGTGGAAGCGATCCTGGCCAACACCGATGGGATCCGAACCTACAACACCATCGCCGGCTACAGCTTCTTCACCCGATCCGCGGCCAGCTACGCTGGCACCGGGTTCATCGGCTTCAGGCCCTGGGACGAGCGTGGCCGGGGCGACCTGACCGCCCAGGCGATCGTGCGCAGGCTGAACGTCGAGTTCTCCAAGATCCCGGAGGCGCGGGTATTCGCCCTCTTGCCGCCGGCCATCCCGGGCATCAGCTCGGCGGGCGGCTTCAGCATGTTCCTGCAGGACCGTAGCGGCGGATCGGTGGCCTTCCTGGCCGAGAACGTCAAGAAGTTCGTGGACGCCGCCCGCAAGCGCATCGAGCTGCAGAACGTGATGCCAAACTTCTCCCCCGCGGTGCCGCAGATATTCGCGGACGTCGACAAGGAAAAGGCAATGAAGCAGGGCGTGCCGATCGGCGACGTCTATGCGACACTGCAGGCCTTTCTGGGCGGCACCTACATCAACGACTTCACCCGCTTCTCGCGGCAGTGGAAGGTGCTGGTCCAGGCCACTCCGGACTACCGGCGCGCCGCCGATGACATGAAGAGCTTCTACGTTCGCAACGCGCGCGGCGAGATGATGCCCCTCTCGACGTTCGTCAATGTTCGTGCCACTACCGGCCCCGAATACACTGTCCGCTTCAACCTCTACCGCTCAGCGGAGATCATCGGTGCCGCGGCCTCTGGCTACAGCTCGGGACAGGCGCTGGCCGCCCTCGAGGAGGTGGCCGCCCAGACCCTACCGCCCGAGATTGGCTACGCTTGGAATGCGCTGTCGTACCAGGAAAAGGCAGCCCAGGGCGGGACGACCAGGGTTCTGGGGCTGTCGCTGGTGTTCGTCTTCCTGATCTTGGCCGCCCTCTACGAGAGCTGGTCGCTGCCGTTCAGCGTGCTGCTCAGTACACCGGTAGCGGTGCTGGGGGCGCTCTTGGGTCTCGCGTCGCGCAGGTTCGATTTCAACGTCTACGCGCAGATCGGCCTGGTCATGCTGGTGGGCCTCACCGCCAAGAATGCCATTCTGATCGTCGAGTTCGCCAAGGAGCGGCTGGCCGAGGGGCGTTCGGTCGTCGATGCGGCTCTGGAGGGCGCGCGGCTGCGCCTGCGACCCATTCTTATGACCTCGTTCGCCTTCATCTTCGGCTGTCTGCCGCTCTGGATGGCCGGCGGGGCGGGGGCTGCCGCGCGCCGCATGCTGGGGACGACGGTGGTGGCTGGGATGTCCGCGGCGACCCTGCTGGGTATCTTCCTGGTGCCGGCGCTGTTCGTGGCCTTTGAGCGGCTGGCCGGTCATGGCGCGGAGTCCAGCCTCGTGCTCGACGCGCCCAGGGTTGCTCACCGTGACTCCGCGACCTCAGAGTCGACCCGCGGGTCGCTGACAGTGAAGGAGTAACCTTGCCGTGAGACGCTGCGCCCTCCTGCCCCTGGCGTCCCTCCTGCCGCTGGCCCTGGTTGCGCGCGCGACCGGTGGGCCGCCGGCCCCGTCCGAAGGCCTCCTTCGTGTCACCTGGCGCGAGGCACTTGCGCGCGCTCAGGCCCGCAACCCCTCTGCCATCACCGCGGCGCAGGAGATCCAGCGCGCCGAGGGACTGCTGCGCCAAGCCCGCGCCGCCTGGCTACCGACCTTGTCAGCCAACGGGAGCTACACGATCCTGAATGCCGACCGCATTTTTGGTGGAACGGTCGTCACGCCCCAGACCTCGTGGAATGGCAACCTGCTGCTGACGGTGCCGATCGTATCGCCGATCGCATGGGTCAACGACGCCCACGCGCAGGACAGCCGCCAGGTGGCGGTGGCCGGTGCCGCCGATGTATGGCGCCAGTTGGCTGCCGCGGTCGGGCGCGCATACCTGACGGTATTGCTGCAGCACCGCGAGCTGGAGGTCGCCGAGCGTGCCCGCGCCACCGCGGCCGCCCATTATGACTACGCGAGTGCGCGCCTCAACGCCGGCTTGGGGAACGCCGTCGACCAGGCGCGCGCGGCGCAGGAGCTGCACACCGACGAGGCCCAGTTGCAAAACGCGCGCACGGCGCTGGTCCGGGCGCAGAGCGCGCTGGCGGTGCTGCTGTCCGAACGGACGCTGGTCGACGCGGCAGACGAGGTCGACCTCGGCGGCGTCCCAACCGCAGACGGCGAGGAGGACATCGATGGCCGTCGTGCCGATGTGCGGGCCCAAGAGGCGCGTGGCCTCGCCACCCGGCATCTTCGCCGTGATCTGTGGGTCTACTACGCGCCATCGCTGCTGGTGCAGGCCCAGGCATTCAAGGAGACGGCGGAGCCGTTGCAGCCGGGCAACGGTTGGCAGGCTACGGTGGTGCTCTCGATTCCGCTGTTCGACGGCGGAGCCCGCTACGGCCTACAGCGTGAGCGGAGCGCCCAGGACGCGGAGGCGCGCGCCACTCTGGATGCGCTGCTTCGCCAGGTCGCGGTGGAAGTGCGCACGGCCCTGGAGGTGGTCAGCAACGCTGATGGGGCTCTGCACTCGGCGCGCGCCGCCGCCGTGGCGGCTGACTTGGCCGCGGCGCTGGCCGACCGCTCGTACCGGGCCGGGGCGAGCACCAACATCGAGGTGATTGATGCTCAGCGCCAGGCACGCGACGCCGGCTCGCAGGTGGCGTTGGCGGAGGACGCCGCCCGGCAGGCCCGCCTCGACCTGCTGCTGGCGACCGGCGCGTTTCCCTGATCGGGGATTTCCATGCCAGCGCGGAAGCCACCTGAGCGACGCAAGCGCGGCCGCCCCGCCGGGGGCAGCGACGATCTGGTGCGGGCGATCCTGCACGCGGCTCTCGATCAGCTTGGGCGCCGTGGCTACGCGGCCCTCACTATCGACGGCGTGGCGCGTGTCGCGTGCGTTAACAAGACCACCGTCTACCGCCGCTGGCCGACCAAGGGCGAGCTCATCATCGCTGCGGTGATCGCCTGTCGCGAGTCCCGGCCGCGCTTCGTTCCGACCGGGCGGCTGCGCGATGACCTGATCTCCCTACTGCGCGACAAGGCTCGTGCTGTCTCGACGCCGCGCCAGCGGGCGATCTCCTGCGCCATCAACACCCTCGATCCGTCGGTGGGCGCCGCGCTGGCCAAGGAGCTACGCCGCCGCCGCTACACCGTGCCGCGCGATGTTCTTGACGAGGCCGTGGCGCGGGGAGAGCTTGCCCCCGACACCGACACGGCGTTCCTGACCCAGCTCTTGCTGGCGCCGATTTTCTACCGGACGCTGGTCCTGCGCGAGACTATCCCCGACGAGGTAATCGTCCATACCGTGGATACCGTGCTCGACGGTGCCCGGCGCGGGCGGGGGTGGAAGGGGCCTGCCCTGGCCTCAAAGCGCTTGAGCTGAGCATCCCTTGCTTGACCGTGAAGGGCTCGAGGACGCGGATCTCGGGTCGCAGCCGAAAGGCCTGGACAAGAACAGGTCAATAGAGCGTCACGTTGCTGACCGTGAAACTGGCCGAGCAGCCGCCGGCGTCGTGGCCCACGGGACCGGTGAGCTGCCATTGCACGTCGACTAGTTCCTTGGTGTCAACGGTCGACAAGGGGACGCCGCCGCTCAGGTCGGCAAAGGGCACGCTGAGAGTCGGCGTGGGGGTGACCACGACGGAGGCGCCGTAGCAGTTGGAGTCGGTCCCCGCGCAGGTGCCGCGGTTGGCGTCCTCGGAGGGGGTAATCTGCTCGCTGGAAACGGCACCCACGGCCAGAGTACAGCCCCCCAGGTCACCGGCGAAGTCGAAGCGAACCCCGGTATAGGCGCTAACGTCGAGGCAGCTATAGCTGTTGAAGTAGAGGCCGACACCCATGTAGTTGGCGCTGGCCTGGATGGGGCCGGCGAAGGTGGCCTGGATCTGCACACCGCTGCCGTCGGCGTTTACACTGGCGACGGGTGGGGATTGGCCGGGAGCCGCGTAGGTATACGAGCCCCACTCATCGGCGCCCGAGCCGAACAGCAGGGCGGAGCCGACAGCGCGACCCTGGGTGGTGATGGTCGGGCCGGGTGCGGGAACTGCGGGACAGGCGGGAGCGCCGCCATCCGAGCGACAGCCCGCGCCGACAGCTAGGCCGGCGCCCCCACCGGCGCTGGTCACGGTCGGCGCGAGGTCGGTGCCGGCCAGCAGGGGTTGAGGGGCGCTGGCGGCCAGGCGTTGGCTCTCGCCGTAGACCCAGGCGCTGGAGCTGCCGAGGTCGGGAATTTCGACCGCCGCCATGGATTGGGGCGGCAGCACGAAGGTGGCGGGCGCCGGTGTGGTGGCGAGGCCGGTCACCTGGAAAGTGAGAGCGGCGACCGAGGCATTCCAGTTGATGGCGATGATCTGGGTGGAGTCGCCGGCTTGATTGCGGCTGGCGTGGGCGCTCACTCCGGACGGGGCCGAGGTCACCTGGAGCAAGGTGGGTCCGAAGTGATTGGCGTAGAGGGCGTAGGCGTAGTAGGACGGCCGCGGGGTGTGCGCGGGAGGCATGCCGATAAGCCCCAGACTCCAGCCGTCGGTGTCGCTGATGTCCCACACTGCGGTGGTCCACAGCCCGAGGTCGATGGCGGTGCCCACGCTGTCGGCGAGCCACAGGGCGGAGCCCACGGTTCCCGGCGATGCGCCGAGGGCGCAGGTGGTGGCGTCGTAGACCACGTTCATCTCGGTCAGAGCCAGCGGCTTGGCGGCTTGCCCGGTGGCTTGCAAGATGCCTTGCACGGAGTGGATCACATTGCGGAAACTGGCAGGATCCTTGGCGGCAGCGGCAAGGTTGGCTTGGGCCGCTTCGAAGGGGTAGCGGTGGATGGAGATGACGTCGAAGAGGTCGCCACAGGTGGTCAGGATGGGTGTCAGCCAGTCGGCGCTGGAGTTGCCGGCCTGGTACTTGTAAGACAAATCGGGACCAACAATCTGGATGGTGGGATCGACGGCTTTCATCGCGGTAACGAAGGCGCGCATCGACGTGCAGTACTGCGTTGGCGTGTAGCCGGGTATAGCCGGCTGCGAGGCGTCGGCCAGCCCACCTTGGGCGTCGTAGAGGTCCGGTTCGTTGCCGACGGAGAAGTACTTGATGGCGTAGGCGTTGGTGACGTTGGCGTAGCTCACCATCCCGGCGGCAGTGGCAGGGGTCGGCGGCTGCCCGTTGACGTCGGCCAGGAGGGGAACTTGAACGATGGGCTCGGCGCCGATTGCGCGGGCGTATGCGACCGCTTGGTCGAAGGCGCCGTCGTCGAAGGCATCGGGCAAGTTGGCATCGTTGTTGTATCCGCCCACGCGCATCAGGGCAGGCTCGAGCGCAGCGACCAACCCATCGGTTCCCGTGATGTCGTCGCCGTATGACGGCATCCATTGCCAGTAGTTGACGGCGAGCGTGGTGGTACGCTGGGCAGGTTGGGCCGCCGAGACGATGACCGGGCTGGCCGGCGTGGTGCCGCTCGGTGCTGCGCCGTCAGCACCGGGCCGCGTGGGCGAGGCTGCGCTTCCGCCGCATCCCCCGAGGACCGCGATCGAGAGCACGACAGCTGTCGTGACAAAACAGATGGGCATGATGGCTTGGACAGAAAGCGGAGTCGGGCGGCGCGAGAACGTGGGCATACATCACCTCGTTGCTCAAGAGTCGCCGGAGGCGAGCCGCGGGTCAGTCGAGCGGGTAGGCCAGAGCTAGCTTTGCCCAACGATTCGCAGTTGACGCGGTGTACGGAAGCGCTCCTCTACCCGCGACCCTTTTCATCCAGCCAGGCGAGCAGCTGACGAACGCTGCCTTGGGCGAGCGCAACGCTGCTGTCCGCGGCGCCATAATAGAGGTTGAGGGTGTCACCGTCGCTGCCGAGGGTGTAGCCGCAAGGAAAGATGACATGCGCGACGTCGCCTTCGCGCTCGTAGGGCGCCTCGGGACCGAACAGCCACTCCTCGCCGCGCAATACGCACTGGTATGGCCTTTCGAGGTCGAGCAGCGCGACGCCTAGCCGGTAGATGTGTCCCGACGCCGTCTGTCGCACCCCGTGGTAGAGCATCAGCCAACCGCGCGGGGTCTCGATGAGCGGAGGGGAAAGCCCGACCTTGTTGGCATCCCACCAGGCACCGCGACGCGCCTGCAGAAGCAACTTGTGGCCACCCCAGTTGCGCAGATCCGGTGAAAACGACATCCACACGTGCGCACCGGAGTCTGCGATCGGGCGGTGAATGAGTGCGAAGTTCCCGTCGATGCGCCTGGGCAGCATGGCGGCGTCCTTGTCGTCCGGCTGCATGACCAGGCCCAAGCGTTCGAAGGTACGAAAATCCTCCGTCAGTGCCAGCGCCACGCCGGGACCGCCGCGGCTGTACGCCGTGTACGCGATCGCGTACTTCCCGATTTCGTCGACGAAGGTGATGCGAGGATCTTCTATGCCCCATAACTCCTCGGGATAGTGCTCTGGATCCGGCCGGAGCGTCGGCTCCCGATCCACGACCCAACCACTGATGCCGTCGCTGGAGCGGGCCGCGCATAGATGGGAATGTCCGCGTCGATCTTCGACGCGACAGAGGAGCAGAGTCGTGGTATCGGGCAGGCGAATCGCGCCGGGATTGAACACGCTGTGGGCGGGATAGGGCCAGTCCGCGGCACTCAGAATCGGATTCTTGGCGCAGCGCTGGAATAGCGTCTGATATCCGTGCTCAAGGGTCATGATCGGTCTTCATGCCCGAGGGGCTTCACGGGATCGGCTCGATCGGCCGAGCGCGTCTCGCCGAGCGCACGCGGAAACGACAGCGTCGATTCAGCGCCTTGGCTCTCGATCACCAGGTCCTGGTGAAGTCCTCCTGGCAGCCGCCCGTGGTCGAGGATCTCGACCGTGCTCTCTTGCGTCATTTTTCTCCCTATTCTGTTCCCGTCAGTCTGGCGGGTGCCGGAATTGTCCTCGTCTGCTCGCATCGTCGATGGTCCAAGTCGATGGTCCAAGTCGATGGTCCAATCTGTTGAAGCATTTCCTGGGCCACAGCAAGGATCGCCATCGTTTCGAGGCCGGCACTGCTCGGGGCGACCGGGACTCGGGAGCCACATCCTGGCTCGCGCGACGGCCCCGGGCCATGCGGACACCCCAGGACCCCACGTTCCTCGGTCTGGCCCCGTCTCCACCTGCGCTGCTTGCCCCGCTGCTGGAGCCACCGCCGCCACCGCCATACGACCATCGCCGAAGTCGGCCACGTTGCCGAGGCCACCGCGTCAATCAAAATGACGATATCGCTCGCTCATTGCGATTGGCCGGCTCGGGAGCCGCCGCAACTTGCCGCAGGTGTTGTTCGATCTACGGGCGTGCCCGGGACCAGAGCTGTTCCGGCTGTCATTTGATCCTCGGCCAAAAGCTGTTGCAAGACAATCTGGCCGGACTCGATGTCCGTCTCGACGCCACGCACGCCGCGAAGCTGGACGCGCTGTCGAAGCCGACCCTGAGCTTCCCGGCTGACTTCATTGCGAACGGTGCTCAGTTCGTGCGCGGCGGAACCACCATCAACGGCCGTGCCGCCGAGACCTGGCCGCTGTCGCCCAAGGACGACCGCGAGCGCTACTGACCGCAGCCCACTGAATGAGAGAAGCAAGCGAGCTCGGTGAGCGCGGGTGAAATGAGCGGCAAGGTCGCTCGCCGCTCGCGCCTGGGTGGAACGCTCGACTCTCACCATCCGTGGTTCGCCAGGTCGTCCGCAGGCTCGGTGGCAGCTGTGCCAATCTGCCAACCACGGAGGCAGAGAAGCGCCGCCTATGGAGCCAGGAAGCACTCGCGCAATGCGGCGGGCGACGTGCGTGCGAGGAGCAATCCCTGCGCTTTCTTTCGGATGCTCGGATGTCCTCGATATAATACTCATGGCGCTCCGGTGTACGATAAGGAGTCGTTCCGCAGTACAGAAAGGACCTCTCATGATCTATCCCGCGCCCGGAGCTGCGTTTCCGCATCGCGTCCCAAGATGGTTCTTACATTGCCTCCTGGCGTCCACGGTCTTGCTCGGTATATGCCTGTACTCGGCGAGCGCCTCCGCTACGACCACACTGACCGTCGATTTGTCGTCGGTCATTCGCCCGGTTACCCACGTGGCGAATGGGTCCCTGTATGGCGTCATCGAGACCACACCTGCCGATGTCACGGGATTGATCGCACCGCTGCACCCGCACATGTTCAACAATCCGGCGGCCGCTGGCTCTGGGAAGCAGCAACCGGTAGGTGACGCGATCGTTGTCGCAGGACGCGTTGCGCCGGCAGGGGCGACCGTGACCATCCGCCTCGCAGACTGGTTCCCAGGCTGGTACTCCTTCACGAACATGACGGACTGGCTCAGCAAGATCGATCAGACCGTGGCGCGTCGGGTTGCCGCCAACCTCACGAACATCTACGCCTATGAGATCTGGAACGAGCCAAACGGCACGTGGAACGGTGACGCGAATACCGCCGGGAACAAGCCACTCTCGTTCAACCAGATGTGGCTGCAGACTTACCAGCACCTCCGCCAGGCCGAACCCACCATCAAGATTACGGGACCCTCGCTGGCCGGATACCAACCCGCCTACATGAGCGCGTTTTTGTCCTTCTGTCAGACGAACAAATGCCTCCCAGACATCGTCGGCTGGCACGACGGGTCAGGCATAGCTAACAACGTCAAGTCCTACCGAAGCCTCGAGCAGCAGCTGGGTATCTCGCCGCCGCTACCCATCACGATCAACGAGTACAGCGGAAGCGGCGACATTACCGACGAAGGTCGTCCGGGCGCGTCCGCCCCCATTATCGCCGCGATGGAGCGAGGCGGGGTGGAGAGCGCATGTATCACGTTCTGGGATACCGCTCATCCGGGGCGCCTCGGAAGTCTCTTGTCCACCGACACGACGACCAACGGCGGCTGGTTCTTCTACAAATGGTACGGCGAGATGACGGGGAACATGGTCGCCACGTCGTCCTCGCTCGCACTCAATGGGACCAACCTGGATGGGTTCGCCAGTCTCGACTCCGCCGCCGAAAGCGCCAGCGTCGTTGTCGCCGGAATCAACGACGGCACAATCCAGATCGTCGTGAAGGGCTTCACGGCGGCCTCGTTTTTCGGGAGCACCGTACACGCCGTCGTTGAGCACACCCCGTGGGTCGACCGCACGACGACCGTCACGGCAACCAACGTGCTCTCTACCAGTGATCTGACCGTCAGCAACGACCAGATATCTGTCACGATTACCGGTGCCAATGGGAACGACGGCTACCACCTCGAGCTGACCACGCTCGGGGGCAGTGACGGCGGGGCGGGCAGCGGAGCGGCCGGTAATGGCGGAAGCACCGGCGGCGTGCTCGGCAACGGCTCCGGTGGGTCAACAAGTACCAGCCGCCTAGGTACCAGCGTGGGCATGGGTGGCGCTGGCGGCGCACTTGGCGGGACAAGTGCCGGTGGTGCAGGCGGTGGCTCGATCGCCGTGAGCACCGGCGGACAGGCGCAGGGGATTCGTGGAAATGGCGGGGCTGGGGGCTCGGGCTCGGGTGTAGGTGGCCAGGGTGTAGGTGGCCAGGGAGGAGGTGGCCAGGGAGGAGGCAATTCCGGCTCAATCGTGACATCGTCAACGCCAGGCGGCCCGTTGTCCTCCGGTTGCGCCTGCACGATACAAGCGCGCGCGGGAGCCAGCGACATCAGATCTTTGCTCTTGCTTGGATTCATGCTTTGGCTCGCTCGTCGGCGACGTCCCGCGAAGGCGGCCAGGTGATCCATTTCGAGCCTTGGCGGAACCCCCGAATTCAGAACCAGCCGCCAACGCCTATCCGAGCTTGAGGAAATGGGCTCTGACTAGGTCCACAGCATCCCCCGGGTGGTTCGTCTCCGCAATAGCCGGGGTAAAGCACGAAGCCTGGGCCGAATACCGTTGTCGCAAATCTGTCGAATCTGCATTCTTCGAGCGAATTTGTGCCAAAGTTCACCTCGATGATCTTCCTGACAGCACGGGATCTCGACAATCTCCGCGAGCGCCTCATCGCGGCTGCCCACGCAAGTAGCGGCTCCGACAATATCACCGTCGTTTGCGCGCAACTCGAGCCGCTGCAGCGGCGGTCATTCTCTCCTCCGTGGCAACTCTAGCAGAATACATCGCAAGCGGGCCAGACCCCGAGGCAGCCGGTCTTCGCTTGCAGCGCCTGCACGAAACCGGGATACCCCTGCCCAGCGACGGGACAAATGCGATCTTGCTCGCCGCCTTGCTGGCAAGCGGGGATTTCTTGCCCGATCTGGTGCTTTCCGATCCGGGTCGCTTGCCGGCACTGCTCGCCGATCCCTGGCTCACGCGCCCTAAACCGCGCCAGACCTTCGCGCTGGAGCTGCGAGCTACCTGCGCGTCCCAGCGTGGCTTCGAGGATCTGCAGCGCGGGCTGCGCCGGTACGTGCACAGGGAGATGCTGCGCCTCGGGGCACGCGAGATCGGTGCTGGCATCGACGCGCATGCCTTCATGCGCCCGGAGCACGGTCTCACCATCGAGGTGGCGCACGAGCTGTCCGCGCTGGCGGACGCGTGCCTCGGGGAGGCGGTACGCTTCTGCCAAGCCGAGATCCAGTCGGGCTATGGCGAGCCGGTGTGCAACGATGCCGCGCCCGGCTTCTCGGTGCTGGCCATGGGCAAGCTCGGCGGCGAAGAGCTCAACTTTTCGTCGGACATAGATCTGATCTACATATACTCGACCGACGATGGGCACGCGGGCTCGCTGAGCCTGCACGAATACTACGCCCGGCTCTGCCAGCGCCTGACCCGGCTCATTTCCGAGCCCACCGGCGATGGCATCGTTTTTCGGGTCGATCTGGGGCTGCGCCCGGAAGGACGAAGCGGCGCCATCTGTAATTCCCTGGGTGCGGCCGAGAGCTACTACGAGACGTTCGGTCGCACCTGGGAGAGACAGGCCCTGCTGCGCGCCCGCCACAGCGCGGGGGACACCTGGCTGGGTGAAAGGTTTCTCAAGACCGTAGAGCCCTTCGTATATCGCCGCGCGTCCGACGAGAAGACCATGGACGACGTGCGTTCACTGCGACGAATGTTCGTCGACCGCGTGGCCGGAACGACCTGGAACGTCAAGCTCAGCTCCGGGGGCATCCGTGATGTCGAGCTGGTCGCCCAGGCTTTACAACTGCTCTACGGCGGGAAGCGGCGCGACTTGCGCGAGCGCGCCACGCTGCCGGCGCTGCACAAGCTGGGCTTGGCCGGGCTCTTGTCCGGGCAAGAGGTTCACGCGCTTTCCGAGGCGTATCGGCTGCTGCGACGGATCGAGCATAGGCTGCAGCTCGAGCGTGGCCAACAAACTCACCTGTTGCCGGCCGATGGCGCGGAGGTCGCACGTTTGGCGAGGCGACTAGGATTTGGGGGTGCCGACGAGTTCTCCAGCGAGGTCACGCACGCGCGCAGGGCGGTTTCAGCGGTTGCGGATAGCCTAGGCGAGCCGACATCCGGACCGTCCCCGCTGGCGCTGCGGCTCTTGGCCCCTACCACCGGCAAAGATGAAATCGAGCACGACCTGCGGGCCGCAGGCTTTTGCGACTTGGAGAGAAGCGCTTACAACTTGGAGACGGCGCGGGCGCGCCTTCCTGCCGCGTGGCTCGAAGAGGCCATCGCCTCTCCTGATCCGGACCGCTCGTTGGCCTCGATGCGCGACCTTGCGCTCAAGTCGTCGCTCGGACTCTTCGCCTTGCTGGAGGGAGAGCGTCAGCTCCTGCGTGTCTTGGCCGGTCTGTTCGGTACCAGCGAGCGCCTGTCGTGCTACCTCATTACACACCCCGAGATCTGGCCCCGGTTGACCGAGGAAATGGGGACTCCTCTGCCTGACCCACAAAGCTGGCGGGTACGCTTGGCCCATCGCCTAGCCGGCGCCGACTATGAAACCGCCCTGCGGATAATGCGCAAGTTCCAGGCCGAGGAAGTTCTCCGTATCGGTCTGCACGACGTGGCCGGCAATCTCTCTTACGAGCAAGTCTCGGCCCAGCTGTCAGACCTAGCCGAGCTGATGGTCGGTGAGGCCACGCGCCGTGTAGCCGACTATATGACCGGACGCTACGGGCGGCCGACGGCCGAGTTGACTATTCTCGTGCTCGGCAGTTGCGGAGCCCGGGAAATGCGCTACGGCTCGGATCTCGAGCTGGTATTCCTGTATGAGAATGACGGCGTCACCGACAAGGGCGTCGATCACCAGGAGTGGTTTGCCCGCTTGGCGCAACGCCTGCTGAGCGCGCTAGGCGACCTCCTGGAAGAAGGACGTCTCTATATCGTGGACACGCGCCTGCGGCCTTCCGGCTCGCAGGGTCTCTTGGTCACCAGCTACCGGGCGTTCGCCGAATACCACGCTACCGCGGCGGCGTCCTGGGAGCGCGTCGCTCTTCTGCGCGGTCGCCCCGCTTGTCTGTTGCCAGGACGCGGTGACGCCGCACCCTCTGAGTTTACCCATCGCCTGACCAGCATCGCCTATCAACACGACCTTTCCGACGAGGTCTTGCGCAACGATATCGTGCGCATGCGCATGCGCATCGAGCGGGAGCGCGCGGGCAAAGGTGGCTTGCATCTGCGCTTCAGCGCCGGAGGGCTTACCGACCTCGACTTCCTGGCCGCATGGGCGCAGCTCCGTCGAGGGAGAGAGGATGCACATATGCGCACCACCAATCCCTTGCAAGCGCTCATGCGCATGGTCGAGCTAGGTCAGCTCGACCCGCATTGTCTCGAGGACTATCGCTGGCTCGCCCGAGCCACCCTGCGCCTTCGCCTCCTGCGCAACACTGCGGACGACTGCCTGCGCCACGAAGACGAGCTGCCGCTCGCGCGCAGCCTGGGCTATACCCCGAGCCGGCTGGTAGCCGAGCTTTCGCGCCGCATGGCCAACCTGCGCGCGCTTTTCCGCGAGCAACTCGGCTAGCAACTCGGCTAGGAGTGGTTTCACGAATGCCTCGGCATTATGATCAGGCAGGCGAGATGGTGAACAACGTAAGGACTGGCTGACGCTTTAGCGCTCCATCTTTGCTTGCGCCTGGCGGTTGAGCGCGTCCAGGGCTTCCAGCACTTCATGGCTGTGGGTGGCGGGTTTGACCTCGGTGAAGACGCGCTCTATCTTGCCGCTGGGGTCGATGATAAAGGTGTGCCGCGCGGCCATCTTCGTCACCAGAAAGTTGCTCAACGAACCGTAGAGGTCGCTCACCTTCCTCTCCGTGTCGGCGAGGAGCTTGAAATTGAGGTTCTCCTTCGTGCAGAATTTTTTGTGAGAGTCGACACCGTCCACGCTCACCCCCAGCACGGCGGCCTTGCGGGCGGCATACGCCGCCTGGTCAGCGGCGAAGTTGTGCGCTTCCAGGGTGCAGCCCGGGGTCATGTCCCTCGGGTAGAAGTAGAGCACCACCCACTGGCCGCGCAGACCGCTCAGCTGAACCTTCGTGCCATCCTGCGAAGGCAACGCAAAGTCCGGTGCCATGTCGCCGACCTTGGGCAATTCGGCCGCCAGGGTGAAGAGTGAAACCCCCATGGCGAAGAGGGCGAAGGCCAGACCTGCTGCGATGATCATTGGGCGCTTAACGGATCTAGGACAATGCATTGGGCCTCCTCGCCGGTCGGGGACAACCATGAGATGTCACCAACCCCGTCTGGTACCATAGCGACGAAGGGAAGTTCGGGTCCGGAACAGAACGCCGTGCGTCCACGTGCCTTCTATACCCGGAAGGAGATCCGGGGTCTTCGGGAGGTAGGCGTCATGGGTGTGGCGATTCACCAAGGTGTGCCTCTCTAGCCCTTGCATGACAGCCTTAGTTCGGCTTCATATCGGGCCATGGTCAAGACCGAGATTCGCGTCATCTATGGCGACACCGATCAGATGGGCGTCGTCTACTACGGCAACTACCTGCGCTTCTTCGAGGCGGCCCGTAACGAGTGGTTGCGTGCCAAGTGCATCCGCTGGCGCGACATCGAGGAGCGCCACGCCGTGTACCTGCCCGTCGCCGAAGCCAAGGTCAACTATAAGCGGCCGGCGCGCTACGATGACGTCATCATGGTCGAGACTCGGATGGGCGAGTTGGGCCGCGCTTCGCTGCGCTTCGACTACCGAATCCTGCGGGGCGACGACCTGCTGGTCTTGGGCCATACCGTCCACGCCTGCGTCAGCCGCGACGGTGACATCCGCGAGTTTCCCGAAGCCCTGCTCGCCCAGCTACGCGAAGGTGTATGAGGAAGGTGTAGGACCCGGTCCTACGCGACGGCGTCCTTGGCGGCCTTGACGGGACGGCCCTTGACCACCTTGCGCGCCGGCTTGGCCTTGAAGATGGTCTCCTCCTTGGTGAACGGGTTGATGCCCTTGCGCGCCTTGGTCGCCGGCTTCTTGACCACGACCATGCGGACCAAGCCAGGAACAACAAACACCCCGTTCTTCTTCAGCTCGGCCTGACCGATGGCGGCCACGGCCTCGATGATGCCCTTCACGTCCTTGCGCGTAAGCTTGTCATCGAATTGTTCAGCAATCTTCTGGATCAGATCGGACTTGGAGAGGGGGCCTTTGGACATTGGATTTTCCTTTTCCTTTTGCACGGGAACCCTGGGCGGGTTCCCTAGCCTTCCCACACGACGGGGCGGGCTTTGATGCCGGCATCATGACGATGGGGCATCGCAGGGTCAAGCGCCCGGTATAGGCGGCTTGGTTCTTTCGGGCGACAATCGTCGTAACGTTGTATCTGGCTCGCCTGTCTCTGGTACGGAACACCTCTCGTGCTCAGCCAGTCCGAAACCGCCGACTTCGTGCGCCGTGCCCAACGTGGCGAGCGAATGGCATTTACCGCCTTGGTCGATGCCTATCTTCGTCCCGGCTATGCCGTCGCGCTCGCCGTGGTGACCCGCCCTGCCGATGCCGAGGACATCGCCCAGGATGCCTTTCTCAGGGTTTTCGAACGCATCGATACCTGCCGTGAGCCGGAGCATTTTACGGCTTGGTTCTTCCGCATTGTCCGCAACCGCGCCTTCAATTGGCTCGAAGGTCGCCGCTTGCGCGACGTGTGTGCCGACGGAGCGCAAGTTTTGGAATTCTCCACCTTTCCGCCCACGTCGGCCGGCATGCGCCACGCTCTGCTTGCCGCTCTCGCGGCACTCGATCCGCGCCAACGTGAGGTGGTGCTCTTGCACGACCTCGAGGACTGGACCCATCCCGAGATCGCCACCGCGTTGGGAATCTCGGAGCTGTTGTCACGCCAGCATCTCTTCAGGGCGCGGCATACGATGCGCACCAGGCTGGGTACTGGCCAGCCACTGGAGGAACGTCATGGACCATGAAGCGATCGATTTCTCGGCCCTCGATCCGAGCCGGGATGAGCTGCGCTGGACACGATCGATTGCAGGCATCGTCGAAAGCGCGCTTGCCGAACGTCGCAGGCGGCTTTCCGTCCGGCAGCAGCTCCTCGGTTGGGCGCGCCCGGCGCTGTCTATCGCTGCCGCCCTTTGCCTCGCGGTATGGACTGCGGGCTACTTTTCCTACTCGACGCGCCAGGCAGTGGCCCTTTCCCCAGTGGCTATTGCCATCACCACCTGGGCCGCCAACCATCAAGTGCCTGAGCCTTCGGAATTGCTGGGGGTCCTGCGGAGTAATCCATGACCACATCCACGACCAGTCTTACGGAACGTACACCCAGGCAGGTTCGCCTGCTCACCGCCTTGCTGCTATTCGCGACCTTTCTCTTGGGAGCTGCCACAGGTGCCGGCTTTGCCCATTGGCTCGCCTCGCCCCCACCTCATCTGCCACCGGTGCCCTTCCTGCCTGGCCCATCCGACCCCTTGCATCTGACACCCGACCAAGAAGCCCAGGCACGCGCGATCATGGACAAGTACCGGCCCAAGCTCGAGGCGGTTTGGCGCGAGGGCTTTCCCAAGCTTCAGGCCGTCGACCGGGAAATGGAGAATGAGATGCGCCAGTTGCTCACGCCCCAGCAGAAGCGCACCCTTGATGATATTGAAGCGCGCCGTCCTCCATTGCCCCACGGTCCTGCCCCAGGCATGGGCTTTGGACCGCCCGGTGGGTTCCCTCCAGGTCCTCCGCCGTCCGAGCCTATGATGCCGCCGCCGGGAGCCTTGCCTGGAATAGCCCCCGGGTCGGTGGCTCACTAGCCGGACCAAGGATCTGCAACCAAGCGCGGAGATCATCGCCGGCTCTTTCGGGAAGGAGGCGCGCTTCAGCCGTGCTCGCCGGATTGACACTGCATCAGCCCCGGCGCATAAGCGACGCGACCTTCCTCCAAGAGAGCAAAATGGTTCAAGCACTCGCACCTGATCGTCTTTCCCAGCAGCAGCTCCGCTCACGGTGCGCAATTGGCGCACTGAACCAT
The DNA here is from genome assembly GCA_963849735.1 of uncultured delta proteobacterium. Taxonomy (GTDB): domain Bacteria; phylum Myxococcota_A; class Polyangia; order Fen-1088; family Fen-1088; genus Fen-1118. The sequence goes on along the minus strand of CAWKJE010000068.1, from coordinate 1,632 downwards.
GATCGTCGCGCACCCGATGCCACAATCCCGCAAGGTGCGCTTGCCCACCTTCCGGGGTCTCGACCGTGGCCCAGTTGCTTGGCCCGCGCAGCACGGTCCTTGCTATTCCCGCTGGCCATGCTCCTGGCGGCGCCCGTGCATGCGGCGCAGGTTGCGCTTTCGGACAGTGACTTCAGCCTGGGCCTCGACGAGTACACCGAAGCGGGAAGCTGGGCCTCGCTCGACACCAGCAATCTTGATGGTGTCTTTGGCCCTCACCGCTGTCAGTGTCCCGGGAGCTTCTCTCCGGTGCTGCAGCTAACCTCCGCCGGACAAACCGACATCGGCGCCTCAACCATCGGGGTCACCTTCTACCTGGGGAGCAACTGCTACTCGGCGCCTGCGTCATGCGCATCGCTCGGGCAATCGTCCTTCTCGGCATCCGAGGGGGCAAGCCCACCAACGTTTAGCAGCAGTGCGGTGTTCGAGGCAGCGAGCGATAGCACGAGCCCGAGTTGCACCAGCCTGAGCGCGAGCAGCACGACCCTGTGGGCGATTCTGACCCAGAACGGAACGCCCCTCACGTTTTCGCTCACCATCGACCTGCCGATATCGAATACCACGGTCGGCACCCCCACCGGCGTTACCGCCCAGCCGGCCAACGAGGGATTGCTGGTGAGCTGGAGTGCCCCTGCTGATGCTTCGCTGGTAGCGGGATATCAGGTGCTCTGCCTGCCTCGCCCCATCACGGCATCGGCGGCGGGGTACGAGAGCTGCGGCCTGGTGAGCGATCCGGCCGCAACGGTGATTACGCCGGACGACGAGACCCAGCTCTGCTCGGCCGAGCTCTCAGCCTCGGCGAGCTCGGTTCGGGTGACTGGCCTGACCAACGGCACCACCTACACCGTCGCGGTAATTGCCATCGATCCGAGCGGAGGCACAGGCGCGCCTTCATCACCCGCCACTGCCACGCCGCAGACTACGATCGGCTTCTGGGACGAGTACGAGCAGGCGGGCGGCGCGGCGACCGGTTGCTCACTCTCCGGGCAGCGGAGCTCGAGCGTAACGTGGCCATTGCTCGGTTCGGCCATCGCGCCACTCATCTTGTTCCGTTCTCGGCATCGGCGTCGGAGGTCTCTGCGCCGGCTTGGACGGATTGCGTTGCTTGCCGCTCTGCTCGTCCCGACGGCTGCTCGAGCGCAGGAGTCGCTGCTCAGGGAGCCGCCACCTCAGGAGCTGTCTCTCCCGCCGTCGCTCCCGCAGGCGTCGCCTCTTGGCCAGTCGCTGGGGGAAAGGGACGATGCGACACTCACGCAGCCGGTGGACTCTCCCTCAGACTCTTCTCCCGAGTGGGGTATAGAGCTCGGTGTTTCGCTCTATCGTCCCGACGTGGACGGCGAGTTCAGGAACGGCGCCCATCCCTTTGCTGACACCTTCTCGAGCTCGCGCCACATAGTCTGGGCGGCAGAGCTGGACCGTTACCTCCTTCGTCGTTTCGGGACCTGGGGGATTGGTCTGCGGGCCGGGTATTACCGGGCCACTGCCGCAGCCTTCTTGTCCGACGAGGTCACGCGCAGCGGCGACCAAACCGCCCTGCGCCTCATTCCCATCTCGCTAGCAATACATGTATCGTAGTCAAGGTACACGCACACA
>CAWKJE010000067.1:0-6906 GCA_963849735.1 uncultured delta proteobacterium | reverse complement strand
CGCCTGTCCCTTGGCGGCCAGCTGGACGGGGGCGAACGAGCGGCGGTGGATGGGCGTGAGGCCCAGCCTGAGCAAAGCCAGAGTGTGCTCGCGCGTGCCATAGCCTTTGTGACGGGCAAAGCCGTAGCCCGGGTAGGAGAGGTCGTAGGCGCGCATGCGCTCGTCGCGGGCGGTCTTGGCCAGGATAGAGGCGGCGGCAATCGAGAGCGAACGGCAGTCGCCGCCCACCAGGCTGAGCTGGGGCATGGCGAGCTCGGGCAGGCGTCGGCCGTCGATCAGCAGGTGCTGTGGCTGTAGGCCCAGGGCCTCGACCGCCCGGCGCATGGCCAGCAAACCCGCCTGGTAGATGTTGATGCGATCGATCTCCTCCGGCTCGACGAAGGCCACGGCCCAGGCCAGCGCTTGGGCACGAATCACCGGCCCCAGCCTGTCACGCTCCGCTTCCCCCAGCTTCTTGGAATCATCCACCCCGGGCAAGCGCCCGCCCGGAGGTAGAATCACCGCGGCCGCGGCGACCGGGCCGGCCAGCGGACCCATGCCGGCCTCGTCGATGCCTGCCACCCGTTCCGCCCCTGCGTGCCATAGCTTGCTCTCGAAACGCAGCATGGTCCGCAGCCGCTGTCCCTCGCTGCGATGGTCACGCCGGCGAGCGTCGATGACCTTGAGCATGGCGATCACCCCCGGGCGCCCGTCCTGGCGCAATTCTGCCTCCAGGGCGCGGGGCAACCGCGCAGCTCGCTCGGCGTAGCGAGCGCGGAGCTGTGCGATGGTCAGTCGAGCCAGCCGAACCATGCCCTCGGCCAGGTTACCAACCTGAGCCGGACGATCAACCCCGCAGTGCGTCCATGGGCGGAGCAACTTTACGGATTGGTTGCGCTTCATACCTTGCCGTCCGGGATGTGATCGGACATGAAGGGGGGGTAATAGATCGATCTCGTATTTGGATCTATGACTAGTGGCGCAGGAGAGGAGCAAGAGCCCGTGGGGGCCCCGGACAGTGTGGCCGGAAAAGTCGGCTATGTTGGCCACCAGCTGCGCGAGCTGGGCGAGGATCTCGACGCCCTGCTGAGTATTCTTCCCGTGGGAGTCTGGGTCGGCAACGCCGACTGCTCGGAGATCAGGGGCAACCCGGCGGCCTACCGCATCATGGGCTTTCCCCCTGGTATCAATGTCTCGCTGACCGCACCCAAGCCCGAGATTGCCGCCGGCCTCCGCATCTTCATCGACGGGCAGGAGGTGAGGCCCGAGGATGCCCCCATGCAACGGGTGGCGCGCACCGGACAAGGCCTGCACAACTTCGAGCACGAGGTGCATTTCCCCGACGGGCGCAAGGCCGCCATCTACGGTAGCGTGGCGCCGCTCTTCGATGAGCGTGGCCGGGTTCGCAAGGTCATCGCCGCGTACGCCGACTACACCGAGCGCAAGCGCGCCGAGGCGCGCGCCGACAGTGAGCGCCGGCTCTTGCAAGCCGTGCTGGCCAGCATCGATGATGGGTTCACCGTCCAAGACGCCTCCGGTAAGTTGGTGTTCGCCAACGCCAGCGCGGCCCGCCTGATCGGCTTCTGCTCGCCGGAAGCGATGATCGCCGCACCCAGCGCCGAGACCATGCCCAAGCTTGCCATGTTCGCCGCGGACCGCACCCCGCTCGCGCCTGATAAGCTCCCTGGGCGGGCCCTGCTCGCCGGCTCCCCCGCCGAGCCCGTGGTCGTCCAGTACCAGGTGACCGGGTCGGGCGAGCGCCGCTGGTCGCACGTGCGCGCCTACCCGGTCACCGATCGAGAGGGCAGGCTCGCCAACGTCATCAATGTCTTCCGCGATGTCACCGACGAGCAATGGGAAACCGCCCGCCGGCGCTTCCTGCTGGCTGCGGTGGAACGCTTCAATGCCTCGCTGGACTACGATGCCACCCTGAGGACGATAGCCCACGAGATGGTTCCCGTGCTGGCGGATTGGTGCGCGGTCGACATCATGCAAGGCGATGAGCTGAGGCGCCTTGCCGTGGAGCACATCGACCCCGACAAGGTGGCCCTGGTCCACGAAATCGAACGACGCTACCCGCCCAGCCCTTGGGCTCCCGGTAGCCCGCGCACCGTCATCAGGAGTGGCAAGCCCTTCCTTCTGCCTGTGGTTTCCCCGGAGATGATAGTCGCCAGCGCTCGGGACGCCCATCACCGCGAGCTAATCGAACGTCTCCGCCTGCGCTCGTTCCTCGTGGTCCCCATGATCGGGCGATCGGGGCCCGTGGGCGCCCTCACTCTCGCCACCGCGGAGTCGCAACGTACCTACTCGGAGGTCGATGTCGGCTTCGTGCAGGCGCTCGCGGATCGGGCCGCGGTCGCCCTGGAAAACGCTCGCCTGGTGCGCGCTCTCGAGTCGACGGTGGCGTCCGAAAAGCGCGCGCGCGGCTGGATGGAGCGCACCCAGGCTGTCATCGCCGCCATGGCGCGCGGCCAAACTCCCGCGGACGTGGCGGCAGCGGTCTGCCGCATGGGCGGCCCCGCCTTGGGCGCCAGCGCCGTCCACCTATGGCTGGCCGGGGGGGATGGCTCGCTCTCGCTCACCGCAAGTTGGGCGGCGAGCGGCGATAGCTCACTCATCGATCTCTTCCGCACTATCGCCGCCGACGCCGACGTGCCCTCGGCGCGGGTGCTGCGCACCGGTCAGGCCGAATGGATCGAGAATGAAGCGGACTTCGCCCAGGCGGCACCCGCGATCTACGCCACGACCAAGGCTGCCGGGCGAATGGCGGCGTTCGCCGTCCTACCCATCCCGGGTCGCCAGGGCCCCTTGGGTGCGCTCTCGATCGTCCACGCCCTGCCCCACGTCTACGACGCCGACGAGCGCGCCTTTTATCAGTCGCTGACCTACTTTTGTGCCCAGTCGGTCGACCGCGCCAAGCTCTTCGAGGAGGAGAAAGTGGCCCGGCAACGCGCGGAGCAGGCGGTTAACCTGAGCGAGCTGCTCATGGGCATGGTGAGCCATGACCTGCGCAATCCCCTGGGCGCCATTGCCATGAGCGTGCGGACCCTGCTCGCCACGGCGAGCACCGATCAGAAACGACCAGCGTCACGCATCTTGACCAGTACCCAACGTATGACGCGCCTGATAGACCAGTTGCTCGACTTCACCCGGATTCGCACCGGCCACGGCCTCGCCATCGCTCCCACGGCCATGAATCTGGCCGAGCTGGCGCGCCAGATGGTCGAAGAGACGGAAGCCGCGCACGAATGCCGGATCACACTCGACTGCGCGGGCGATACCGCTGGCACCTGGGACAAGGACCGCCTCGCCCAGGTCTTGGCCAATCTGCTCGCCAATGCCGCCCTCCACGGCAAACGCGCCGATGCCATCGCCATGCGCGTAGATGGCAGCACGCCCACCCGAATAGCCATCTCCATCAGCAACGAAGGCGAGGTTCCCGACGCAATCCTGCATAAAATCTTTGACCCCTTTCAGGGCAGCCACACCAGTGGGCGGCACGGCCTGGGGCTCGGCCTCTTCATCACCCGCGAGATCGTGCACGCCCACGGCGGGGCCATCAGGGTGGCCAGCACCGCCGGCAGGACTGCATTCGAGGTGGAGCTTCCCCGCACGTGGGTTGTTGATCCGGCTCCTCCCCAGACGTCGTAAGATTGGGCTATGTGTCCCCCAGTCCATGTCCATGCTCGGCTCTCCTGCGCGCTCTGCATTGCGCTATGCGCAATGGCAGCTGGGTGCGGACGCGGCCTGTTCATCGGGCGCGTGGGTAATGCCGATGCCACCCCTGTCAGCCCTGACACCTACATTCCGCCGCCGGACGCCCCTGCCCCCGGGCAAGACGGCCTGACCCCCGACCCCGATGGGTCATCCTACGACGCGAGCAACACCGCGACGGTGCTCGTGGACCCGAATGGAGCGGCCACCATAACCCTGGGGGAGGCTACCTTGACCTTCGGCCCGGGGTCCTTTCAGACCCCGGGCGAGCTGGTCACCATGCAAAGGATCCCGACCATTGGACATACCGGCGCCATCGGCCCCGTGTTCCAGGTTTCGGTCCCGAGCGTCGGCCTGGTGCACGAAGACCCAATCTTGACCATCCAAGTTCCCGCCGACGTTCCCTCCTCCGAGGCGCAGAACCTCGCGATCGCCGACCTCGACCCCAACCAGACCGCCGACAAACAATACTGGACGCCTCTGGCCTCGACCGTCACCCAAGACCAGGGCCTGACCACCATCAGTGCGCACGCCAGCGGCCTCGAGAGCACTGACATGCTGGACTATGCCCTCGTCCTTCCCTGCACGTTCAATGGAACGGCGTGCCCAAATTGCATGGCCTGCACTGCCCAAGCGTGCCAGCAGTGTCCGACCGACTCCCCCTGCAATTGCGGCTAGGAAGCGAGGGTTCCAGACGCGACGGCTCGGTCCGAATTTCAATCAGTAGTTGGTCTCAATCTACGGCGGGCCAGCCGCCCGCCCCGCAGCAACGCGAGCAGGCTACCGCCGAGACCGCCCCGCTCGGTACCAAGCGGTCCCGACGCCGGCTTTCATCGCCGCGTGCCGTGGCACGGGATCAGAACGTGGTCGTCGGGAACACGCAACCCGTGGTGCATTTCACTGTGGCCGTCGGATCGTTGGGAGCGGGGTTGCCGCTTACATCCAGGGGCACGCCATTGTTCGCTCCGAGATCGCACTGCTCCCCGATATCCGTCTCCGTAACGCCATCGCCGCAGTACTCGGGCGTCTTACAGCCGAAAGTACACCCCTTGCCGCCAGGATAGAGGGACTGATCCCCATTGTGCGAGCCCAGGTCGCACTGCTCCTGGCCCTGGACTATGCCGTCACCACAGAACGGACCCCAGGTGCACTTGGTCGTGCACCCCCCGTAGGTGGTGTCGTTGTTGGCTCCGGGACATCCGGATGGCACCGGCACACTCCCGTCGCCACAATCACATTCCTTACCTCCGGTGACGATACCGTCGCCGCAGGTTACCGCGCAAGCCGACTTCGTCGTGGTGTAGCCGTTGAGGGTGAGCTGATAGTTGGACTCGGGCGGCGCTCGGTCGCCGCCAAAGATGGCAATCTCGTAAGTATTGCCGCTGACCAGCCCGAGCGGCACGGTGTGGACTCGGAAATCGTCCGGGGTGGTGGCCGTGGGCGGCGTCGAGTTGGTGGGTGAGCACGCGTTCGAGCCCACCGTCACCCCGGTGATATTCCCTGCCGCATCAAGACATCCGCCCTCGGTGACCTTGGCATCGCCCGGGCTTCCGGTAACGGTCACGCTTCCCGGTAGCTGCTGGTGCGTCATCCCGAGGTCGAGGACCAATACCCCGTTGATAAAGACGAAGAGGTCATCGTCTCCGTAGAACTGGAGGCTGAGACCGGCTGTCCCGTCATAGATGAAATAGTAACGAGCCTCATCGGTGAAGTAGTCATCGTTCATGGCGCCAGGCACGTCCGAGACCCAGCACCCGTTACTGAGCGGATTCTGGTTCGGACAGTCAGTCTGCAGCACCCGGGGCGGGAACAGATACTGGTCGCCCTGGCACGTGGTCCAGATGGGTGTTCCGTTGTAGCGATCCCAGTACGGCCAGAGCATGCACTGGATGTCCTGGCTCTTGTTGAGAGTGTTCAAGGGGAAAAAGCCCCCCTGGGCCAGGTGTGATGTGCTGGCAAACTGGTAGACGTTGGTGCCGATCGATTGCAGCTCCAAGACGCTTACGAACTTCTGGTTCACGGTGGGATCGTCGTTGAACCATTGGTTGAAGCTCGCCGCGTTCTTGTACGCAGGCACCGTACCCTTGAATATCGGGCCGCCGGGGCTGCTCGCGGTGTAACCGGTGATGGTGCCGGTATAGGCCCCCATGGTACTGATGGTGCTCACGCTCGCGCCCGCCGTCCCGCCCTGATAGCCGCCGTTGCCGTCAGACAGCGGACTGTCGTTGTTGGCCTGGGTGTACCCTCCGGTTATGTGGCTGGTGTTGCCGATGTTCCAGTCGCTGAACTGGCAAGCGCAGGTGGTGGTAGGCCCGGGTTGCGGTTTCCCTTTGAGCAGATTGGCTGCCGCTATGCCCCAGCAACGCGCCGTCGAGTCGTTGCCTTTAGACGGACCACCCGAGTTGGGTACGCATACCGTGGTGGGAGATTTCGACCCATTGTACCGGGTGCCGTAGAACGGGAAGTCGGGATGACCGCCGTTAGCGATGTTCTCCGATTGGAAGTCGCGATAGATGATGGGCAGCTCGAGGCACTGCCCCGACCCGGACTGGCAGGTGCTCGAATCCGGTTGCGGTTGCGGCGTACAAGTCCATCCCGCCTCATACTGACAGGTCGAGGAGCAACCGTCACCGCTGACCTGATTGCCGTCGTCACACTCCTCGCCCGGGTCGACGTTGCCGTCGCCGCAGGTGGTCGAGCACGCCTGAGTCTTCCCGCTGCTGTCCAGGCAGTTCGGCTCCTTGGTACAGGTCTTCGAGCACCCCTTACCGTCGCCGTAGAACAGTCCGTTCACGCCCTCGCAGCCGCTGGGCAGATTCTTGGGATCGGTTCCGCAGTCGCACGATTCGCCTTCCTCCACGATACCGTTGCCACACACCGCCTTGGTGCAAACGCTGGGTTGGCCCGTGCAGCTCCAGCCCGGCTCGATCTGACAGGTGGGAGAGCACCCGTCGTCCGGTTTGTTGGGCGCATTATTGCCAGTATCACATTCCTTCCCGAGCTCGACCACGCCATCGCCGCAGTCGGGGATGCAGGGCTTGCCGGGGACGCGACACACCCAACCGGTTTCGATCGTGCAGGTGGAGGAGCAGCCGTCGTCGACCCAAGTTGGCGACGCCTTCTCGGCAGGAGTATGACCATCGTCGCATTGCTTGTTCGAGGTCAGGACTCCGTTCCCGCACACGCCCAGGTACTGGCAGTCACCTGCCTGCC
>CAWKJE010000066.1:0-84782 GCA_963849735.1 uncultured delta proteobacterium | reverse complement strand
GGATTCGATGGCTTGTTCCGGCCTAGGTCATGGGAGAAGGCTCCGATTTGAAGGGAACTTCAGGACTTGGCGGCGTAGCCGCCGCCGAGCGCGCGCGCCAAGGCGACGTCGGCGGCGAAGGCCTGCGCCTGGAGATCGGCGACGGCGCGGCGCTGGGCGACAGGCGCGTTCTCCGCCGTCACCATGCCGGTGTAGCGCGACAGCCCGGCGTCGTAGCGCTGCTTGATCACGCGATAGCCGTTTTCGCTTTCCGCCAGCGCGGCGCGCGCGTCCTTGATCTCGACAGCGACGCCGCGTCTTGTGGCGTAGGCGTCGGCGACGTCGCGCAGGGCGTTGGCCAGCGTCCGGTCGTAGACGGCGACGGCGGCGTCGTATTCGGCCGCGCGCCGCGATAGACGCCCTCGTTGCGGCCGTAGTCGAAGATCGGCACATGCACCGCCGGTCGAACTGGCCCATCTGCGACTGGCGTTGCAGCAGGTACTTCAAGTCCAGCGACTGCAGGCCGAACGCGCCGGTCAGATCGACGTTGGGATAGAAATTGGCGTTGGCGACCTCGATGCGGGAGGCCGCCGCCTCGGCGCTCAAGGCGCGCCGCGACGATGTCCGGCGCGCCGCCCGATCAGATCGATCGCGAGCGAAGCCGGCAGCCCGAGGCCGCGGGTCTTTTCGGCGGCGGGCGGGGCGACGGCGAGCCGCGGTCGGGCCCCTTGCCGAGCAGAGCGGCGAGCTGATCGCGGGTCAGCGCGATCAAGCGGTCGAGCGCGTCGGCTTCGAGCTCGGCGGCGTGAAGCTGGCCGCGCGCCAGGCTCACCGCGCCTTCGTTTTCGAGGTTGGACTTCGACCGGCTCTCGACCAGCGCGGCGCTTTCCTGGCGGACGCGCACGGCGTCGCGCGCGGCCCTTTGGTCGGCGAAGAGCTGGACCAGGTTGGCGTAGGTCTCCGCCACCGCCGCGGAAATCTGCAGACGCGCTTCGGCCTGTTCCGCCGCGGCGGCGTCCGCCTCCGAGGTCGCCGCCGCCAGCGCAGCGCGATTCTTGCCGAAGAAGTCGAGCTCGTAGTCGAAGCCGGCGGCGATTTGGCCCGCCGTATGCCAGCCGTGCGGAAGATAGGACTGGAAGGCGGCCGGAAAGCCCTGGTTGAGGCTTTCCTCGGTCTTGGTCACGCTGGCGATTCCCGGCAACCGTGGGCCACAGATTGGCGCCGACGACCTCGGCCATCGCCGCCGCGCCGCGGGCGCGCGCCGCCGCAGCCTTGAGATCGGGCGAGTCGGCCGAGCGCTTCGTCGATCAATTGATCGAGCTGAGGATCGCCGTAGGCCTTCCACCAAGCGTCCGCGGGCCAGTCGACCTTGGGCGCGGCGAAGCTCTTGGCGTCGGCGTAGGCCGTCGGCGGCTGAACGCGCGGCGCTTCGCCGAGGTCCGGCGCGCAGCCGGCGAGGACGAATAGAGTGGGGATGGCGACGACCGCAGGGTGCGGGCGACCCGCCGCGCGAGCGGGGACTCGCGCGCTGACGCGGGCGTTTCCCTTTGACATATCGCCGCCATCCCCTTCCGCGAATTAGGTACCGGACCGTACAGTACTGTTGCGCAATCGCCGCAATTTGTCGATAGCTTTCGGCGGAGTCAATAGGCACCGTACGGTACGGTACAAAAAATGTCGGAGAGGCGAATGAGAGCGGCTCGGGCGACCGCCAGGCCGAGCAGCGACGATCGCCGCGCCGCCATGCTGGAGATCGCGCGCGCGGCCTTTCTGCGCGAGGCTACGCCGCCGCCTCGGTGTCGGAGATCGCGGCCAAAATCGGCGGATCGAAGGCGACGCTCTACAGCTACTTTCCTTCGAAGAAGGACCTGTTCGCCGCGGTGATCGAAGAAGAGGTCCGACAGATGCTCGCCCCCCTGTTCGAAATGGGCGAAACGCAGGGAGACGTGCGCACGGTTCTCGAGCGATTCGCTCGGCGTTTCCTCGACTTGTTGCTGACCGAGGATACGGTCGCTTTCTACCGGCTGGTCGTCGCGGAATCGGCGCGTTTTCCGGAAGTCGGACAGGCCGCCTACCAGATCGGCGTTCAGCACGGACTCGATCACTTGGCCGAATACTTCGCCGCCGCGATGGAGCGGGGCGAGCTGCGGCGGACGGAGGCATCGGTCGCGGTGACGCAATTCATGGATTTGTGCTCCGGAGAGCTGCACCGGAAGCGGCTGTTCGGCGTCGTCGGCGCCGACGACCGCAACGAAGTCGAGAAGCAGGCGAGGAACGCCGTGACGACCTTTCTGGCGGCCTACGGCGCCGATGAAGTGAGCCGCGCCGCGCGCGCCTGAGCAGCGGCGCGTCGCTGCCGCCGCTGCAGCTGGCGCAACGTCGTCGTGCTGACGCTGGTCTTCTCGTCTGCGTCGAACAGCCGCGCTTCCGTCGTCAGAGCGTTTCGACAGCGCTGCGCCGGCCGGCGCGGCGGCAGGGCGTTACGCAGGTAATTCGATAATGGATCGTAAATTCATTTTCCATAAACGAATTGTCGACAATTCTATTCATCCTAACGGTAGTAAATCCGAATCCTTCGCGTACAGGCGTACCGGTCTGTCATGACGACAAGACTTGTTTCCGTTCCGGAACTTCGCCCCGCCCGGGGCCGCGACCGCGGCCGTCCGGCCGCCGGCGCGCGCCGGGAGCCGAGTCATGAGCGCATCGACGGCGCCCCAGCGCGAGCCGATCGAGGCCGATCGGTTCGCCGAAGAGCCGCGGCGCGAGACGCGGCGGCAACGGCGCGCCGATCGAGTCGGCGGCGTTCGCCCAGATGGACGCCGGCCGACGGCTCGCCTATCTGCGCGGCCTGCTCGCCGAGGCCGGCGCTGCGAACCCGCCCGCCGCCGACGACTGGCGGCGGCGCAACGCGCCCGACGCGCCCAACGCCGAGCCGGCGCCGATCTTCAAATCGCCCGCGCCCGCCGCGCCGGCCAAGAAGAAGCCGACCTCGTCGACGCCGCGGCGCGTCGTCAAGACGCTGCTCGGGCTCGCGCTCGTCGCCGCGGTCGGCTACGAGCCGCTGCAGCGCATGGCGCAGACCTCGAGCGTCGAGGCGATCGTCAACGCGCGCGTCATCACCTTGCGCGCGCCGATCGAAGGCGAGGTGCAGCCCGGCCCGGCCGCCCGCGAGTCGGGCGCCGCGCTGGCGCCGGGCGACCTGTTGTTCCGCATCGTCGACCCGCGCGCCGATCGCGGCCGCGTCGACGACCTGTCGCGCCAGCTCGCGCAGGCGCGCGACGAGCGGCCGCGGCTGGCGGCGCGGCTGGAGAGCGCGCGCGCCCTGCTCGCCGATCTGACCGAACAGACCCGCGCCTTCGGCGCCGCGCGCATCCGCCAGCTCGAAGCGCGCCACGACGCGTTGACCGCCGACGCCGCCGCGGCTCACGCGCGCACGCTGGACGCGACCGCGACGCTCGAGCGCGCCAACCGGCTGGCCGCCCAGGGCGCCGGCACGACGGTCCAGGCCAGCCTGGCCAAGCGCGACGCCGACGTCGCGGCGCAGAACGAGATCTCCGCCCAGGGCCTGATCGTCGTCAACGACGTCGAACTCGAAGCCGCCCGCCGCGGCGTGTTCGTCGGCGACAGCTACAACGATCGCCCGACTTCGGCGCAGCGCGCCGACGACCTCAGCCAGCAGATCGTCGATTTCGAGCAGGCGCTGGATGAAGGCGACCGCCGCATCGCCCGCCTGTCGCAGGACGTCGCCGACGAGCAGGCGCGCTACGCCGAATTGTCGTCGGCCGCCATCGTCGCGCCGGCCAAGGGCAGCATCTGGGAGGTGTTGACCGCGCCCGGCGAGCAGGTCCGGCGCGGCCAGGAGCTCGCGCGCGTGCTCGACTGCGGCGGCGCGCTGGTCACCGCGACGGTCGGCGAAAGCGTCTACGACCGCCTGCGCGTCGGCTCGCCGGCGCGCTTCCAGCCGCGCGACGGCGGCGACGACCTCGCCGGAACCGTGATCAGCCTCACCGGCTCGTCGACGACGCCGGCCAATTTCGCCATTCAGCCGGCGGCGCTGGCGCGCGGCGCCTATCACGTCACCGTGTCGGTTCCCGGGCTCGCCAGCGGCCAGACCTGCGACGTCGGCCGCACCGGCCGGGTGATCTTCGACGGCGCTCACGCCGACCTCCTCGACGCCCTGCGGCCGGCGCTCTGGTGAGCCCGTTCCTCGCCAGCGCGGTCGAGTGCTGCTGGCCGGCCGCGCTCGCCGCCGGCGCCGGCGTTCGCCGCGTCCTGCCCTGGCTCAAGCGCGACAGCACGATCGCCCGCGCGTCGTCGTCGTCGCGATCGTGCTGGCGCTGATGTGGCGCTACCTGCTGTGGCGCTGGTTCAGCACCCTGCCGCCCTTCGGCTTCACGCTCGACACGCTGATCGCGCTGCGTCTTCATCTTCGTCGAGACCGCGGCGCTGGTCGGCGCGACGATCTCGTTCTTCTTCCTGTCGCGCGTGCGCGACCGCTCCGCCGAGGTCGAAGCCAACATGGGCTGGCTGACCTCGCAGCCGACGCCGCCGCTGATCGACGTGTTCATCTGCACCTACAACGAGGAAGAGGCGATCCTCGAGCAGACGATCGTCGGCGCGCTGGCGATGGACTATCCCAACTATCGGCTGTGGACGCTCGACGACGGGCGGCGGCCGTGGCTCGAGGCGCTGTGCGAGCGGCTCGGCTGCGGCTACATCACCCGCGCCGACAACGCCCACGCCAAGGCCGGCAACATCAACAACGCGCTGAGGCGCGTCGCCGCGCTCGACCCGCCGCCCGACTTCGTCTCGATCCTCGACGCCGACTTCGTGCCGACGCCGAACTTCCTCACCCGCGCGATGACGCTGTTCCACGACGACGACGTCGGCGTGGTGCAGACGCCGCAGCACTTCGCCAATCCCGATCCGATGCAGCGCAACCTGTCGGTGGCGCGGGTGTGGCCGGACGAGCAGCGCTATTTCTTCGACGTCATCATGGCGTCGAAGGACGCCTGGGACGCCGCCTTCTGCTGCGGCACGTCGTCGATCATCCGCTTCGCGCCGCTGATGGCGATCGGCGGCTTTCCCGACCGATTCGGTGACCGAGGACTATCTGCTGACGCTGCGGCTCAAGCAGATCGGCTATCGCACCGTCTATCTCAACGAGCGGCTGTCGCTCGGCCTCGCGCCGGAGGGCCTGCGCGAATACATCGGCCAGCGCAGCCGCTGGTGCCTCGGCTTCATGCAGATCTGCGTCGGCCGCAGCGGGCCGCTGCGCCCCGGCAACGGCCTCAGCCTCGTCGATCGGCTGATCCTCAGCGAGACCTTCCTGCATTGGTCGGCGACCCATCTGCTATCGCCTGCTCGGCCTCGCGCTGCCGCTCAGCTATTTCCTGTTCGGGATTGTCGCGGTCCGCGCCGACGTCTCCGACACGCTCTATCATTTCCTGCCCTTCTTCATCGCCCAGACCCAAGCGGTGGCGTGGCTGTCGGGATCGCGCGCGCTGCCGATCATGGGCGACCTCAGCCTCCTGCTCGCCGCCACCAGCATCCTCAAGGCGGTGTGGCAGGGGCTGACCAGGCCGAAGGGCCAGAAGTTCGTCGTCACCGCCAAGGGCGGCGACCGCAGCAAGCGCTTCGTCCAGACGCGGTTGCTGGCGCTGTTCATGACCTTGCTGTCGCTGACGATCGCCGCCGTCGTGCCGCGCCTTCATCCTCGACCCGCCGTCCGATCTGCACGGCGCGGCGTCGCTGCCGCTGTTCTGGAGCTGGTACAACATCTTCGTGCTGACGCTCGCCTGCCTCGTCTGCGTCGAGCAGCCGCGCTTCCGCCGCTCGGAGCGCTTCGACGGGCGCGGCTCGGTCGCGCGCCTGATCGTCGACGATCGCGCCCGCTTCTTCCTGATCGAAGACATCTCGACCGGCGGCATGCGGCTGCGCGGCGTCGCGCCGGCGCCGGTCGGCGAACTCGCGCTGACGCTGTTGCTCGACGGCAGGCGGCTGCGCGCCTCGTCGTGCGCGCCGGCGCGACCGACTTCGCCATCGCCGTCGAGGACAGTTCGAGGCGCGCGCGGCGATGATCCGCTCCGTCTATTCGGGCCGCTACGATCCCGGCGTCGCCGAGGTCAAACCGATGCAAGTCGCCGTCGGCCTGGCGCGGCGGCTGTTCGACTGAGCGCGCCGCCAGCCGGCGCCCCCAGGGCGTCATCGCGTCTCCCTTACTCGCGCGGCGTCAGCGCGACGGGCTCGGCGACGGCGGCGGCGCGCACCTGCGCACCGCGCGTCGCGACGATAGAGGCCGCTGCCGATGATGATCGCGTTGCCGAGCAGCGATCGGCCAAGTCGGCGCGTCGCGCCACACCAGCCAGCCGATGATCGTCGCCCAGACGATCGAGGACATACGAGCAGCGGCGCGAGCACGGCGGCGCGCGTCATCGCCAGCGCGCGGGTGATGAAGATGAAGCAGAACATCGACACCGCGCCGACCAGGAACATCAGGCCGAGGTCGAATTGGCCCGGCGTCGTCCAGGCGAACGGCGTCGTCGCCGCGCCGATCAGACCGGCGCCGGCGAACTGCCAGACGATCAGCGGCAGCCAGTGCGTGCGCCTGAGCTTGCGCGTCGCCGACCTGGCCGAGCGCGAACATCGTCGAGCCGAACAGCGCGAACAGCGACGCCCACGAGAACATCGACGGCGACGGCCGCAGCGCGACGACGCACGCCGACGAAGCCGACCGCCACCGCGATCCAGCGGAACCGCTCGACCCTCTCGCCGAGCAGCGGCGCCGACAGCGCGACGACGATCAGCGGCGCCGCCATATAGAAGGTCATCACGTCGGCGAGCGGCAGGTAGCGCGTCGCGAGATAGAATGCGAACGTGTCGGCCGCCATGGCGAGGATGCGACGCCGCCTGCAGCGGCCACTGGCCGAAGTCGAACAGGTCGACGCGCAGCGAGGCGATCATCGGCGCCAGCACGATGCCGGCGCCGATCGAACGCAGCATCATCAACTGGCCGACGCCGTAATCGGCGACCAGCCATTTGCCGAGCGCGTCGTTGAGCGCGAAAAAGAAGACGCCGAGCGAATAGAGCGCGACGCCGAGGCCGACGCGGCCGACAGCAGAGGAAGTCATGCGGGCTCATAGCAGGGCGAAACGCGACAGGCCAAGCGATCGCCCTTCTCCCGCTTGCGCGAGAGGGGGCGCTTGCGCCTTCGCCGCGCGCGCTTCACTGTCGACGCCATGGGTCGCGAATCGCTTCAGCTGAAGACCCTGCGCGTGCTGCCGCGCGCGAGCAATCGCGCCCGCGGCTGGCTGGTCGCCGGGCCGCTGCGCATGCCCTGCGCGCTGGGGCCGGCGGGGATTGCGCGCGACAAGCGCGAGGGCGACGGCGCGACGCCGGCCGGGCGCTTCCGCCTGCTGTGGGGCTATTATCGCCCCGATCGC
The DNA here is from genome assembly GCA_963849735.1 of uncultured delta proteobacterium. Taxonomy (GTDB): domain Bacteria; phylum Myxococcota_A; class Polyangia; order Fen-1088; family Fen-1088; genus Fen-1118. The sequence goes on along the minus strand of CAWKJE010000066.1, from coordinate 77,360 downwards.
CGCCGCCCGCCGGCCGGCGGCGTGCCGCTGCAGCCGCTGCGCCGCGACCAGGGCTGGTGCGAGGATCCGGCGAGCGGACGCTACAACCGCCCCGTCCGCCTGCCCGCCGCGGACTGCACGGACCGCATGCGGCGCGACGACGCGCTCTACGATCTCGTCTTCGTCCTCGACCACAACTTCACCTCTCGTTGCAAAGGCCGCGGCAGCGCGATCTTCTTCCATCTCGCGCGCCCTGGCCTGACGCCGACCGCCGGTTGCGTCGCCATCGCCGCCGCCGACATGCGCAAACTCGCGCCGCGGCTGGCGCGCGGGACGGAGATGTGGATCGGCTAGCGCGCTCGGAGGCCCGCATGACGCCATCGAACCTGACCCGTCGCACCGCGCTTGCCGGCGGAGCCTTGGCGGCGATCGCCGGCGCCGGGCCTGCCGCCCGCGCACAGGTCGCGGCGAAGACCTTCGTGCTGGTCGCCGGCGCCGCGGGCGGCGGCTGGCAATGGCGGCGCGTCGCCGACCGCCTCGAAAAGCAGGGCTGCAAGGTGTTCGCGCCGACCCTGACCGGGCTCGGCGAGCGCTCGCACCTGTTGACAAGGACGTCGGCCTCGACACGCATATCGCCGACGTCGTCAATGTCGTGCGCTGGGAAAGCCTCGAGGGAATCCGTCTCGTCGCCCATTCCTACGCCGGCTGGCCGTGCGGCGCGGCGCTCGATCGGCTCGGCGACAAGGTCGCGTCGGTCGTCTGGCTCGACGCCTTCAGGCCAGAGGACGGCCGCGCGCTGATCGACCTTGTCGCCGCTCCGGCGCGCCAGACGTACGAGGACGCGGCGGCGAACGGCGCGTTGACATGCCGCTGGCGTCGAGACTATCGGCCGCCGCCATAAACCCGCACGACGAGGCCTTTCTCAGATCGAAGCTGACGCCGCAGCCGATCGCCACCTACCTGCAGACGCTTCGCTACGGCGGCGGCCTCGAAAGGATCGCGAAGAAGACTTACGTCCGCCTGCCGGACTTCGCCAATCCGTCGTTCGACGAGGATTACGCCGCCTGCAAGGCCGACGCTTCGTGGTCGACCGCCGAACTCGCCCGACTGCGGCCACTACGCCATGTTCGACGCGCCGGCCCGGCTGGCGGCGTTGCTGTTGAAAGCGGGTTGACGCGCGGCGCGTGCCGCCGGCGTCTCGATCGGCCGTCAGTGGAGGCTTACAGACAGGCCGCCGAGCTTGATCTTGCGCAGGGTCAGGGCGAGCGGCGCCGCCGCCTGCCGCTGGGCTTGCGCCAGAGACGAGCCGTGGGCGACGAAGTCGTTCTTCGCCTGGTTCGGCGTCCGCCGCGCCTCACGGACCGGCGACCGCCTGTCCAGCGAAGGCGAACGGAGCGGAGAGAGTCGCGCCAACGGAGTTGAAGACGAAGACCCCCGCCTGCCGCAGACCGCCGCGGCCGCCAGCCTCCTCCGAGGAGATCTTGGGATAGAAGGCGGCGAGCTGAGCGAAGCGGTCGTGCTTGAATTCGTCGGCGGCTTCGAGGCTCGAAATGTCGATCACCTGGACATTGGCCTTCCGCGCCGCCTCCGCCACTCGCGGATCGCCGACGTTAACCGCGCCCACCCGGTCGTGATTGTCGGCGACGAAACGAGAGATCGACAGCGCCGCGTCGTCGCGCGATACGAGCACCGTCATCGGCGGGTTGAGGGGGCCGATCACCGCGAGCTGTCGACCGAACACGTCGTCGTCGATGTCGGGCGCGGCAAGAACGACTTTCAGCCGGCGGATGGTCGCATCCTGACCCGTCAATCTGAGCTGGCGCAATGCTTCCACCGTCAACCAGCCGCCCATACTGTGGCCGATGACGTTGATGGCGCCGATTTGCGGCTTGCGTGCGAGCGCGGTCAGAAGTTGGACGAGTTGATCCCGCGAGAACGTCACGGCGTCTTTGTCGGCGATATATCCGGTCGGGCTGCCTTCCGACGGCCAGGCGAACACGATCGGCGCGCCGTCGAGATGTGCGTCAACGGTCATCTGGGCCATTTGGAAGACCGCCTCCTGGAAATTGACGTTGTAGCCGTGGACGAAAATACCGACGTCGCGTGGACGGCCCCCGCGCTGGCGCGAGATCTCCGCCTCGAACGTGGGCCTGTCGAGGACGCGCTGGCGCACGGTGACGAAGGCGGAGCCGGGGTCGGGCGTCGCGCTGGGCCATTCGACGTTCCCGGGCTTGTGATTAGGCGGGATCGAGATGGTGAACTCGGCATAGGACAGCTCCGCGGCGCGGCCCGTGGTGAAGACATTGGCGTCGGGAGAAGCGCGCTGTCGCGTGGTCGCGACGTAGACCGTCACCTCCCGGGCGCCGGAAACCGTCGCCGCGACTTCGTTCAAAGCCTCAGGCCCCGGCCGGTTCGCGCAGCCGGCCAGGGCAAGCGACAGCAACAACGCCGTACGCCGCGCGAGACAGCGACGCCAGCGTCGAGCCTTCAAGCGTCTGCTGGCCATTTCCAACTCCACGTTCGACAGGGCGCTCATCGCCTGCAGGTGGCGGCGGCGGGACCGCGCGGTCGGCGCTCAGTGCATGCTCACCGAAGCGCCGCCGAGCTTGACGTTGCGCAGGGACAGGGCGATCGGAATCGCCGCCAGAGCAAGTAGCGTCAACACCCAGAAGGCGTCGACGTAAGAAAGCAGCGACACCTGCGCCTGCAACTGCTTGCCCATCCAGCCGATCGCCTGCTGTTGCGCTTGCGCGAACGACGAGCCGTGCGAAGTGAAATAGCTCGTCACTTGCTGCAGCGTCTGCTGATACGACGGACTCGAGGGGATCACATGCTCGACCAGTCGGCTCTGGTGAAACTGACCGCGATCGGTGAGCACGTTGGCGATCAGGGCGGCGCCGAGCGAGCCGCCGGTGTTGCGCGCCGCGTTGAGCAACGCGGACGCCTGGTCGGTCTTGTCGGACGGAACGCCGTCGTACGACGCCGTCATGCTCGGCAGGAAGATCAGCGGCAGGCCGACGCCGAGCAGCATGCGCGAATGCGCGAAGAACCAGAAGCCGAGATCGCTGTTCGCCGCGGTCATTTGATACATCGACAGCGCGACGAAGATCGCCCCCGCGGCGATGAGATATTTCGGCTGCACCTTGCTCGACAGCGCGCCGACCACGAACATCATCGGCAATGTGACGAGCCCGCCGGGCGTCAGCGCGAGGCCGGCCCACGTCGCCGTGTAGCCGAAGTCCTGCTGCACGAGTTGCGGCATGTACTGCGTCGTCGCCAATAGAATGGCGCCCGCCGAGAGCATCACGACGAAGCACGCGGCGAACTGGCGTCCGGCGACCATGCGGATGTCGATTGTCGGATTGCGCCGGCTGAGTTCCCAAGGAATCATCGTCAAGAAGGAGAACGCGCAGATCGCCGCGACGACGACGATGAAGGGCGAGGCGAACCAATCGTCTTCGAGACCGCGGTCCAGCATCACTTCTAACGAACCGAGAAAGGTCGCGACGAGCGCGAAGCCGACCAAATCGAACCCGCCCGCCTCCATCAAGCGGCGGCGGCGCGCCTCGACGAACGCGGCGAACTCGTGGAACATCCGATTGATCAAAATCATCGCGAAGACGCCGACGGGCGCGTTGATCAGGAAGCACCAGCGCCAGGAAAGATTGTCGGACAGCCAGCCGCCGAGCGTCGGCCCGACGACCGGCGCCACGACGACCGCCACGCCGAACAGGGCAAACGCCTGACCGCGCTTCGACGGCGGGAAGGAGTTCCGCCAAGATCGATTGCGCAAGCGGCACCATGCCGCCCCCGCCGAGACCTTGCAGAATGCGGAACAACAGCAGGGATTGGAAGTTCCAGGCTACGCCGCACAGGATCGAGCTTGCGGTGAACAGCGCCAGGCAGATGATGAAGAACCGCTTGCGGCCGAGCAGACCGGCGAGAAACCCGCTGGCGGTCAGGATGATCGCGTTGGAGACGAGGTAGGAAGTGACCACCCACGACGCTTCGTCCGAGCTGACGCCCATTCCGCCGGCGACGTAGTTCAGCGCGACGTTGGCGATGGTGGTGTCGAGCACCTCCATGAAGGAGGCGAGCGCGACGACCAGCGCGATCAGCCACGGATTGGCGCCGACGGTCGCCGCCGCGGCGGGCGCGCCGGCGCGAATTGTCGCGGCGCTCACAGCCAGCTCCTCAGCCGCTCGTAGAGGGAGGGCGCCGGATCGACCCGCACGGTGGGGACGACCGACATGCCGGGCCCGAGGGCGACGTCCGTCGGCGGATCGTCGAGGACGATCTTCACCGGCACGCGCTGCACGACTTTGACGTAGTTGCCAGTGGCGTTCTCGGCCGGCAGCAGCGAGAAGGCGGTCCCCGACCCCGGCTGCACGCTGGCGACATGGCCGTGGAAGGTGCGTTCGGGGTAGGCGTCGATCGTCACCGTCGCCGGCTCGCCGGGTCGCACGGCGTCGAGCTGGGTCTCCTTGAAGTTGCCGACCACCCAGAGCAATACGTCGTTGTTGTGGCGCCGCCGGTACCGTATTGCTGGGGCAGACCGAACGAGCGCGCGGCCGCGGCGAACAGATCCACATAGCTCGCCTCGTCGCCCTCGTCATCCCTGCTGGCCCTGCCTTGGCGAGCAACCCGTCCCGCCAGGCCACCGAGCAGCGTCCTCGCCTCCTCGCGAAAGTAAGGCCACATCTCGACGCTCGCGATCTCCTCGGCCAACGCGCGCGTCTGCTGTAACACCTGGTCGACCTTATGCAGGCACGACGTGGTCTGTGCCGGGGATATCCCGGGCCCTAGCCTGCCCAGGAGGTCGTCGAGCGCGGAGACCAAGGTGACGAAGCCGTGGCCTTGCGCCTCGATGCGCAGCTTTCCCGCGCGGCCGGCCAGGCAGCGAACCGCCTCTTCGCCCTCGGCGTCTAGCCTAGCCAGCTCGCCCTGCCATTCCGCGCGACGCCCATCCACCTCATCCACCTCATCATGGCCCTGCAAAAACGCCAGCGCGGCCTCACCCGGCACATCTTGCTCGCCACCCAGGACTTGCCGACCCAGCTTCTCGAACTCACCCAGCAGCTGGCGGACCTCGCCCATACGCGCCGACATAGCCAACGCTGTCGCGGCGCCGGCGCCAACATCGGCTGGGCCATCGCGCAGCTCTTGCACATAGTCTTCGGTTGCGTGAGCAATGTCCTCGACCGCGGTCAGCTTGAAGATGCGCGCGTTGCCCTTGAGAGTGTGCATGGCACGGAACAGGGACCCCACGGCGGCGAGACGGCGACCAGGATCGTCTAGGTCGGCCACGGCACCCTCGCACTGGTCGAGCAGCGCATACGCCTCCGCCACGAAAGTGTGGAAGATCCTGGGCTCCATCGTGGCGATCTGGCGGATGCGCGCCAGATTCTCCTGGCTCTGTTGATCGCGACGCACTATCTCCGCTTGCAAGCGGTGCATCTCCGTCACGTCCTTCACCAAAAACATGATCTTGACCACCAGGCCGCCCTCGTAGATGGGCGCGTAATCCAATTCCAGGGCCCGCTCCTCGCGGGCGCCATCGCCGGTGGCGCGCAGGTAGCGCAATTCCCGGATGCGGTCGGGCTGACATAGATCCCACTGCAAGTCATCACTGCCGAATATCTGAGTGAGAAAGAACTTCATCCGGCTGACCGCCTCGCCAGGGGCCATCACATCGAGGCGCAAGAATTCCGTGACTTGCTGACCCGCGATGGGGACGTCGCCAAAAATTTGCTTGGCGAAGGCGGACACTTCGTCGTTGATCCTGCCGTCGGGGCCGACCGTGAAGACCGCCTGCAACATGTTGTCGAAGAGGTCTTGCACGTTCTTTTGTGCCCGCATCAGCTTCTCTTGCCGATCCACGATGGCGTCGCCCATGGTGTTGAACACCACCGCCAGCGTGCCAACCTCGTCATGGGCGCTGACCCGCGCCCGCGCGCGCAAATCGCCCTGCTCCAAGCGACGCGCGGCCTCGGTCACCCGGGCGAGGGGGGTCACGATGAGCTTGCGGGCGAGCAGGATCAACACGAGCGCCGTTCCGGCCGTGGCGAACAAGACCCACCAGATCAGGCGGCGCCGACTGACTTGATAGGCAACATTCTCGTCGGTCAAGGAGAAATTGAGAAACGCAAAGCCCACGACCTGGCCGTGGGTGTCCCGGATGTCCTTCAGGATCTCGATACCATCTTGGCGCTCAACCAATCCGCTGTGCTGCGCTGCCTGGCCAAAGTGGTAGACCTCGCGACCAGATGGGTTCCACTCGCCCACCGTGCGCCCCTCTTTCACCGCGTAGACTGCGGCGTAGGCAATCGACTTGTTGCCGCGCAGCTTATCCAGCTCGACCGCCACGGCGTCATTGTCGGCGAAGACCAGAGGGGCAGCGCACGAGGCCGCGAACAAGTCCGACACCATCTCCCCGGCGACCGCTTTGGCCTCAATCAGGCGACGCCGTTCGCGTTGGGTTAGCTGGCTGAAGAGCGCGAAGGACATCGCGGTCAGTACCAGGACGGTAGCGACCGCCAGCTTGGTCCCGAGCGAAACGAACCGACCTTTGCGTTCTTCTTGCGCCACGACCGTCAGCTTCCTAACTCCTAACTCCTAGGTCGGCAAAAGAACGAAAATCTGAAGTCATTGTCGCCATTTGGGATAGCTCGCCCCACACCCCGCTCTACTCGCCCGCTGCCACGTCTGGGTAGCACAGCCCCGCCCAGGCTCAAGCTCAAGTCACGAGCCGAAGCCGGCGATGATCGCCTTCACTTCCACCGCTACGGATCAGCAACTCGTCGGGCAACGACCAGGAAAAAAACGATGCAAACCAAGAGATGGGCCACGATTGCCGGTATGGCCACAGGCGCCCTTCTAGGCGCATGCGGCAGCAACAACAGCACCTCCCCGCCCGCAACCAGCGCGGGTTGCTCGACGCTGCCGCCCATGGCATCCATCACCCCGTCCACCACTATCGGATTTGCGCAATTCTACGAAGCCGACGGTCTCTGGCGAACCGCCAACACCGACAGCATCGTCCTCGAAGCCGCCCGTCGGGGTTATAATCTCCTCTTCAATCCGCCCACCAGCGACGAGGCCGCGCAACAGGTATCCCGCATCCAAGACCTCATCGACGCCAAGGTGGACGCCATCATCATCGCCCCCCATGACGAGACCACCACCTCGCCCATGGTGATCGCAGCGCGCAAAGCGTGTATTCCAGTCTTCATCGAGGACCGCACCGTCGACACGACGGTGGCAATTCCTGGCCATGACTTCGTCACCTACATCGGCTCGAACATGGTGAAGGAGGGGCAGATGAGCGCCCAGTGGCTCATCGCCAAGACCGGCGGCCAGGCCAAGATCTTGGAGTTCGAGGGCACTACCGGTTCGTCGGCGGCGGTCGGGCGCAAGCAGGGCTTCGACGAGACCATAGCCACCCAGCCAGGGATGACCATCCTCGCCTCCCAGGATGGTGATTTCGACACCCAGACCGCGTACAACCTGGCGTTGCAGCTTCTGCCGCAGTATCCCCAGGCCAATTGGATCTACTCGCAGAACGACGGCATGTCATTTGGCATCATCCAGGCCCTGCACGATATGGGCAAGACCGCCGGCAAAGACATCCAGCTGATTTCCAACGACGGCACCTTGCAGGGCTGCCAGGACCTCGAGGCCGGCCTCATCGACGAGATCACCCAGTGCAATCCCCACTTCGGCGCCCCGGTCTTCGACGCAATCGAGCAGTATGCGCAAGGCCAGCCCCTGCCGACCTCGATCCTGAACACCGACCAGACCATAGACTCGTCAAGCGTCGCGTCCTACCTACCTCAGGCCTTCTAGCCCGCTCCCGGCCGACCCAGGTGGCTCCCCCTTACTCGACCACCTTCACCATCTTCAGCAGCTCGGCCTTGAAGTTGACCTTCTGTGCCCGCGCCTGGGCGAGATTGACCAGCAGCTTGGGCTTGCCCGAGACAACGTCGAAGCCCAGGACCACGCCTTGCTGCACGTAGGATCCTACCGTCGCGACGGAAAGCACATTCACTCCGTCTAGACTGTGCCTGATGTCGCCCAGCGCGGCCTGCAACCCCGGCATCACGAAGACCACGCTGATTGCACGCTCGCGGCACTGGCGCAACAATGCGCCGCCCGACTCGAATTGAATCACGGTCTCCTCGTGGGCCTGCCCGGCGATCTGCCCGATTCGGGCAAGGGCAGCCGTAACCTGAGCAGCGGCGTGCGCGCTATCCGGGTCATTCGCCGTGAGCAGAAGGATCTTAGCCTTGCCGTGGGCCCGCTCCGCAAAACCCTTGTCATAGTCGGCCACCGACGCAAACAGCTGGACTTGCATGGACAACGGCACCGCGACGTCCTCAGCGTACGTCCGCGCCACGCCTCCCCACACGTAGAGGCAGACCCAGAGCGCGAGCGCCGCCATACGCCCCAACTGCCCGCGAATGGCCGAGGGCCGCCGAGCGCCCTCACCGGGCAGGCCACCCGCTGCGGCAAAGCCATTTTTCCCTCGAGGGTGCATGACCAACACCTAGAAGTCCAGCTGCAGCCCCAACGTCACTCGGAATTGGTCGACCGGGATGAGCTGCGGCGGCGTCTGCGCGAAGATCCGGCTCGGGGAGCTCGCCACCACCATGAGAGGGCCGACCGTGTAGGGGCCGCGATTCGCCACCGCATAGTCGGCGGCCAGCCGGTAGCTGAGGCGCCTGACCTTGGGCACTACCCCCGAGACCGTCAGCCGCGTCTCGACTTGAGCCGGTGCGTATGGCTCGAGCGTCGAACCGCTCTGCAGCACCAGATACCGGTCAGGCTGGCGTTGGCCCATGAACTGGGTAGCCAGGGCCAAGGTGGGCCAGCTCCCGCCGCAGACGTAAGCGACGCGTGCGTTGCCGAAGAAGGACGGAGCTATGTTGTCGTTGCGTGCGACCTGGACCATCCCCGGATTGGCAAGGGCAGCTTGCCCGCCCGACGTGCTGGCCCGGGCCCAGGTCGCGGAGAGCCCATAGTGCAGAGCCTCGAAGCCGAAGGAGCCATCGATGCCCAGATTGATACCGTAATTGTTGATAGTCCCGGCGTTCTGGTACTGCGTCATGAGGGTGCCAGTCGCCGCCGGTGCCGTCAGGCCATTGCCCGTCGCCGCTGCAGTCTGCTCCCCGCTGAGCTGGTTTAGCTCGACCATATCCTCCCAGCGCGCGAAGAAGCCGTTCACGAGCAAGCGATGGCTGCCGAATTTCTGCTGCACGCTCGCGTCGATGGACTTAACCGTCTCCGGGCGCAGGGGGGTGCCCAGGCTCAAGCCCGGCTGGGCCACAAGGGCTTGCTCGCCGTTGGGGGTGGAGCTCACGTTGGCGGCAATCCGACCTGCCGCCGAATCGTTCGACTCGTCCCAGCTCGGCGCCCGGAACGCTTCGGCGTAGGCCAGCTTCAGAAGGCCGTTCTTCCACGCCTCCCAGTTGCCTGACAAGCGCTTGACCAGGACGGCGGGAAAGCGGGAATCGGTGTCCACCCGCAAGCCGCCATTGAAGTGCAGGGCCGGCATGGGCGTCCAGGTCTGCTGCAGGTAGGCGCCGATGGTGGCCTCCGAGGCAGCAAGACCTGGGATCTGCTGATTGGCGGCGAGGAAGGAAGCCCCAGTATCGACGTTGAGCTCGTCATGCGAGCTGTGCAAAGACAACCAGCGCGGATCGGCCCCCGCCATGGTGACTAGGCGGCCATCGTGCAGCCAATCCCACGAGGTTTGGACCTCTAGACCGGCCCACATCGCGCTACCCTGGTCGAGGAAGTCGCAAGTGGGCTGCCCATGGTCGTTGGTATACGGACATAGGCTGCCGCGCGAGGCGATCATGTCATCGCGAAACGAGAAGTAATCGCCGTAGAGCCGTGCCGACAAATCGAAGCTCGCCGAGATCGTGCGATGATACTTGAGGTCTACCGAGCGCCGCACCTCGGTATCCCGGGTGCCGGGATCGTCGTAATTGCCCTGGCCAGTGGGCGCCGCGTGGCTATAGTGCGTCTCGTGGTAGTCTAGCTCGACGTTGCCCACCAGGAAGCGCAGCATGACGGTGGGCACTTCGGCAAACGGAGAATTGCTCGAGCGGGTCCCCCCCCAAACCCCGCTGGCCAAGCCGTCGCGCGCATTGACGCCCGGACTTCCGGTGAAAGCATCGATGCCGGTATTGACCGGTCCGAAGACCATATATGGCCCGGCTTGCTGGTAGTACTCGCCGTGTACTGTCAACTCCGCCTCACGGCCGAGGAGGGAGAACTGCTGGGCGTAGCCCGCCCCCGCGCGTACGCTAGTGGCGAGCGCCGATTCCGCCACGAGATGCAAGCCGGCGTTGTCCTTGGCTCGTTTGGTTACCACGCTGATGAGGCCGAACATGGCGTTCGACCCGTAGAGTACCGACCCGGGGCCGACGATCACTTCGATGTGGTCGACGAGCTCGAGCGGGATGCCCGCGCCGACCCCGAACCACGTGCTGCCGAGCAGCGGCTCGTTCATGACGTGACCATCGACGAGCAGGAGGAAGTGGCTATTGTGGTCCCCGGTCAGAAGGACACCCTGAGAGCCTATCTCGCCGCCGTTGAGATTGTCCGAGGTCTTGACACCTATGGTGAGAAAGTCGATAGCCTCGGCCAGAGTCTTGATCCCGTAGCGGCGGAGGTCTTCCGCCGACAAGCTGGTCGAAAGCCCCGGAGCGGCGCTGGTGGTCTCGGCCTGCTTGGATGCCGAGGTGACGATCTGTTCGCTGAGCAGGCTCTCCAAGTCGCCGAGATTGTCGGCGCGCGCCGGCCCTGCCGACCATAACAAAGTCGCTAGCAGCACCAGGCCGAACGGGTCCCGGCACAGCGCCCTCACTGGCCTCACCCGGGCGAGCGTTGCGCAGCCGCCCCGGTGGCCCGGCTCGCCCTGCGCGTGGCCCGAGCGAGTCAATCAAACCCCACGGTCGCCCACGATGCGGCGGACCGCGGACAAGAGCAAATCGCTCTGGAAGGGCTTCACGATCCAGCCCTTGGCTCCGGCCCGCTTGGCCCGCGCGATCAGCTCAGGCGATCCGTCGGTGGTTAGCATCACCACCGGCACCGGCGGCGCCGGCGCATCGCCTTTGATCGTCTCCAAGAACTCGAGGCCATTCGCGACCGGCATGTTGACGTCGCAGATGACGATGGCAATGGGCAGCCCGCTGCGCACGGCATCGATGCCTTCCCGCCCGTTGCAGGCCTCGACAGTGCCGTAACCGGCCGACTTGAGCGTCATGGTGACCTGTTGTCTGATGGTCAGTGAGTCGTCTATAACGAGTACGGTCTTGTTGCCCATGACTTGCCTGCACCCGTTAGAAGAATAACATCGAACCTTCGACAATGCCGGCGGTGGATTCGTTGGGAGATCTTTCGGCCACACAAAATCCGGGCTTAACCACGAGCTCGAGCCAGATCTCGAGCGTCTCGCGCCCGATGGTGAAGCAAATGGGCCGGTTGCCACTGCGCAGGCTGGACCACAAGCGCACCCTTTCCGCGAGTGCGCTCTGGGGCACACCGAGGGCGAGGCTAAGGTTGTACTGGAGCAAGCGGTTGCGGTAGCGCCCGACCGCCTGGTTGACGATCTCGCACGCCCAGTCAGCCAAATCACGCGGCGTCACGTCGATCGGCAAGGGATGGATTTGCGAAAATAGCGCCACCGAGCCGAGCAAGGTGATGGAGCCCCGCAGATCGGCGCTGCCGAAGCCACAGAATGCCGTCAAACTGTCGGGCAGCGGGGGAGGTGCGTAGTCGCCGTTGACGCGCTCCGCCTTGATCTGCATGTCAGCGAATAGCTCCGCCACGCAGGTAGCGAGCACATCCTCCAAACGTTCCTCGTTGGAAGTGTGAGAGAGCATGACCTCAAGACTCTTCTCGTCACCTGCCAAGAAAATCTGGAGTGCGGCCCGAGCGCCCGCGCGCAACTGCCCGCCTCCCTGGACGGTCAAACCGGGTTTGTTCCGCTCATGCGCTAGCCGATTTCCTCGGGCACGACTACTTGGGTCCCGGTGCGACGCAGCAACTGCGGCGCTACCGCGACACGGTTGCGGCCGTTCGACTTGGCCTGGTACATGGCCCGGTCGGCGCGTTCGATCAGCATTTCCGCGGTATCGTTGACCTCGAGACAAGCGAGCCCGATTGAAACCCGGACCGGAACCTGGGCGCCCTGGGCATCGTGGAGCTCCATCTTCTCCACCGCGGCGCGGATGCGCTCGGCGGCGATGCTCCCGCCCACCTCGTCGGCGCCTGACAGGACGATGACGAACTCTTCCCCCCCCCATCGGCCGACAAAATCCGTCTTGCGCAGCTTGCCGGTCAGAAGATTGCCCAGTGTCGCCAGGACCTGGTCGCCCATGGCATGGCCATACTGGTCGTTGATGGCCTTGAAATGGTCTACGTCGAGCAGGAGCAGGCTCATGGGATAGCCGTGGCGTTCCGAGCGCGATTGCTCGATGTCGAGGGCGGCGAGCAAGGCACGCCGGTTCATGATCCCGGTCAACGGATCGGTGGTGGCCGCATGCTGGGTCTCTTGCACCAGGAGCGCGATGCGCAGAGGCCCCCCCAGCTCGCGCGCGATGACATCGATGATGCGTGCCGCCTGCAAGTCGCCGGCGTCGGCCGGGTTGAGCGCAAGCGTGGCGATGGTCTCCTGGCCAAATTTCACCGGACGGACAAGGGTTTCCGCGCCGGTGACCTCGGCCGACGCGTCCTCGTCCTCGATGGCCAGCACTGGGGTCTCGTGCGACAACGCCAAAGCCTGGCGAGCATCGCGCTCACAGACCGCCCGCAACGAGGGATGGGCATGCAGACCGAGGTGGCGCGGCTGGCGAACGTGCAAGGCCAGCCAGCGGTAGGTCATGACCTGCGATACGAACTGGGTGAGCAGGTCGAAGAGGCGATCGAAGGCGCCACAGGTGGACAGAGCGCGCACCTCGGCCGCCAGCACCGATTCGAATAGCGCGGCGTCGAGGTAGGCGGCGATGCGGTCGCGAATCGCCGCTTCGGCATCTTGCAGCTGGACGAAGAAGCCATCGTCCTCGCGGTGTCCCACAGAAATCGAGCGGGCTATGGCCCGCACCAAGTCTCCCATCCGCCCCTTCACCACGTACGCCGCCGCGCCGGCCCGCTCGGACCAGAAGCGGTTGCGTGGATTGTCGGGTCCGCGCAAGACCACGTGCACGCGCTCGGTCGCGGGCTCGGCACGAAGCAGGCGGGTCAATTGCACGCCCGAGATGCCCCGCATCCAGAGGTCGGCGATCACCACCGACGGCGGGCTGGCGAGTGCGGCGTTGGCCCCTTCTATGGGTCCGGCGAAACCGTTAGTCTTGTACCCTTGCATGCGCAAGCGCTCGATGAGCACTTCGCGCGTCTGGTCATCCGGATCGATGAGAATAACCGAATGCTCACCGCCCATAGACTGCCCATCGTCTTGCGGGACGCAAAGGTTTAGCGGCTGGGCTCGCGTAGCCTACTGGCCACTCTGGCCGTCCTCTCCTGCCTCTAGCCCTCCGTTCAGCCCTTCGTCTAGCCCTGCGTCTATCCCTCCGTTCAGCCCTCCGTCTAGCCCTTCGTCCTCTCCTACGTCGAGCCCTCCGTCTAGACCATGCTCGCCGTCCTGTCCCCCGTCGAGCACCCCCTGACAGGCAGGCGAGGTCCTACCGTTGTCGATGCCAAGTGCCCATTGCCACGTCGACGTGCACTGGCCGCCCGCGGGCGCGCTAGCACAGGTCGCGGCGAAGTTGGACTCGGTCTGGGTCACCGACACCGTGAGCTCGCCGTCGGCGATCATCGTCAAAGACGCTGAGTCGGTCTGCTGCCAGCTACAGCTTCCCGAGGCATTGCTGGCCGTAGTCGTGCTGGCCAGGTCCGCCACGTTGCCCCTGATCACTCCGCTGCCCAGCCCGCCGTTGCTCCCCAGGGCGAAGGCACCGGTCGTTACATCGTAGCTGGCCGTCAACTCGGATCCCACCAGTCCACGCACCCCGATGCCGCAGCCGTCGACCGCGCCCGGGTACAATGTCCAGATCACGTAGCAACTGGATCCGCTATTGGTATTGGGAACGAAGGGCGCAGCATCCACCGCCGCGCCCGCGTCGGCGGAGGTCGTGTTCGAGCCACAGCCCGCTAGCGCAAGGGTGAAAACGATGCTCAGACACGCCCACATCGCTCGCACCCACCCTCGCTCGCGGGGGCGATTGCCGTCGCTGGTGGGCGTGGCCGTTCCATGCTCACGGTCCAGCGCGATCCGCATTGACATGGCAGCTATCTTCGGCCCCTACCGCTTCCGCCTTTAGGAGCCCGCGGCACGGGCGCAGACGGTGCGGCGACCGGGCCGAGGCATAGGGTAAGCTAAGTTAAGGGCGAGCGGTGGGGCCGATTCACCCGAGCTTGCGCTTGAGGTCCATGATGAGCGCCACCACCCGGCTCGAAGTGGTGGCGAACTCGCTCTTGGCGCCCAGCGCGACCTCCTCGGTCATGTTCTGTCCGGCACGCGCCTTGATGACCACCTGGGCGGCCGCTTTGTGAAACTTGGCGTGCTCGGCCAGCAAGGCCTGGAACTCGGGCATCCCGGCGTGGATCTTCCCTTCGCCGCGCAGCCACTTGCCCAGCACGCAGGCGCCGTCGCTGCCAACCACCGCTGGATCCAGCGAGCCGTCTGGCTTGGCCAGGAACGTCTTCAACTTCATCTTCCAATCCACGTGTGTCTTGATCGCGTCGTCTAGGTTCATCGTCTGCTCCTTGGCGCAGGCAGGGACAATCCCTGCCTGCCCTCGCGCTCATCGGCTGAAGCCAAGGCCGGCTCACCCCCCACTTCGGGGGTATTTGACGCGGAGCTGGCTAGCGACGGCCCGCCGCTGTAGCTTGTCTAGTCATGGATGCGGGTGTCCCTCGCCTCCAGGAGACGCGCGACCTCTTGGAGAGGGTGCAGGAGTTGCTTTGCTCGGGCAAGCTGGCCCGCTTCTTGCCCAAGCGGCGCGATCTTCCCCGCTGCTGGCAGGTTCTCGACTGCAAGCGCAAACGTTGTCCGATCTACGGCACCGCCGGCACCCGCTGCTGGCAGACCGTCGGCACGATGTGCGCACCCCACAGCAAGCCGGCCTATTCCATCCAGGCCAAGTGGCCTGACTGCCGCGACTGCCCCGTGTACCGGTCTGCCCTCACCAGCGACGAAGCGCGCATCGAAGAGGCCCTGTCCAACATCGCCCATTGGCTGACCGGCGTCGCCGGATCATCGCTGCGCGAGGCGGTCGCTATTCGTCGCAGCTTCGCCAAGTTGGTCGAGCAGCACGGCCTGAGCACGCGCGAAGCCGAGGTTCTCCACCATCTCTGTCTGCGCCGGTCGCGCAAGGAAATGGCAGCCCGGCTGCGCCTCTCCGACGAGACGGTGAAGATGCACGTCAAGCACGTCTACCGAAAGCTGGGCATCGGTGGCTCGCGTGAGCTGCAACGCACCCTCGCCGACCTAGCGGTCCATCAGCGCTAGCCGGTGGCATGCTATGACCAAGCGCGATGGCTCCTTCGGCTCCCGCGCCGCTCCCAGCAAACCGGCTAGTCATCGTCGTCGTCTTCGTCGCCGCCGTCCTGCTCCTACTGGCGGCCCGCGCTTGCCAGCGCTGGCTCGTCCGCTATCGCCTGCGCCGCAGATGGGCCCACGCGCGCTGCGTGGAACGGCAAGCATCCCGCATGCTCGAGGGCTTGGGCTACGCCATCCTGGGCCGGCAGATCGAGACCAGCTATGCCGTCCTCGTCGACGGCCAGCCTGCCCAAGTCCGCCTACGGGCGGACTACCTGGTGTCGCGTGCCGGCCGGCAATTCGTCGCTGAAGTCAAATCCGGGGCCGTTGCGCCTCGCCTCGACACCGCCGCAACCCGCCGGCAACTGCTGGAGTATCGCGTGGCATTCCAAGTTGACGGCGTGTTGCTCGTCGACGGTGAACAAGCCCGGGTGCACGAGGTGACCTTCCCGACCTGGCCGCTCCCGGCCCGCGAGGTACGGCCCGCCCGCCTCGCGCTCTACCTCATCATGGCCCTGCTCGTAACCATCGGCCTCTGGGCGCTCAGTCGGAGCCGGTGAGCAAGCGCATGGCACCCCGCCCAAGCGCCCGGCCCATGTCAGTAGACTATCGTGTCCCCTTGCGCGGCTCGCGGGCGTCTTTGCTGCGATCGAGGCTTTCGCCCGCCTGTGCGCAAGGTTCGCGGAGCCGCTAGAGCCTCCCATCCGGCAAGCTGTATAGTCGGGCGGCCGTGCCTCTCGACTTGCACCCATTGGTAGCCACGACACTGGATGACCCACGCCTGGCCGACTATCGTGACTTGCGCGATAGACGGCTCGGCCCATCGAGTGGCCGCTTCATCGCCGAGAGTGAAGTCGTAGTGCGCAAGCTGCTGGCCGCCGGCATGCCCATCCATTCCATGTTGCTGACCGCCCCCCGCCTCGCGAGCCTCGAGCCGCTGCTTGCCGCCACTCCCAGAAGCTTCCCGATCTTCTTGGTTCCGCAGACGGTGATGGACAAGGTGGCCGGCTTCCACGTACACCGCGGTTGCCTGGCCATCGCCGAGCGCCCGCGGCGCGCCCTGCCCGCCGACGCCCACCTGATCGTCATTGCCGTGGATCTCGTCGACGTTGACAACTTGGGCAGCCTGGCCCGCAACGCCGCAGCATTCGGGGTGGACGCGCTCATGCTCTCCCCGCGCTCGGCCGATCCGTACTATCGCAAGGCGGTGCGCACCTCTGCCGGTGCAGTTCTTGCGCTACCGATCGTGCGTGCTGGCCGCTGGCCAGAAGACCTGTTGGCCCTACGCGATGAGCATGGATTTCAGCTGGCGGCCGCCGTCTTGACCGACAGCGCTCTGCCCCTCCCCCTCTTCGCCCCCGCCGAACGCCTCGCCCTTCTCTTCGGCCCCGAGGGGCCAGGGCTCGACCCCGCCCTCCAGCAGCTCTGTGACATTCGCCTCAAGATACCCATGGTGAGCTCGCCCGGCGTCGACTCCCTCAACGTGGCCAATGCTAGCGCGGTGTTCCTCTACCACATCACCCAGGTCTTCCCGCGCCGCCCGCCTTCCCTAGAGCAACCAGGTCAGATCAGTCGGTGAGGCGCCAGTCAGGCGGACCGGGCGTGGGTGATGACCTCCTCTATTGCAAGGTCGGCGGCACTCGCTATTGCATATTGCACGGCGCCTGACGGCCATGCACAAAGATCCCGCGCTTACGAGGGGCGGCACTCGACTTGCACACCTTGGGGTGTGATGTTTCCCCGCTGCCCGAGCTGCGTTGAGCACTGGCCATGGTGAAGGCCGCCCCCGGGCAGACCCTGGATGGCCGCTTCCAGCTCGGCGAAGAGCTCGCCCGCGGCGGCATGTCGATTCTCTTCAAGGCCCAGGACCTCGCCCGTGCCAACCGAGCGGTGGTCGTCAAGGTCCCGCTGCCCGAGTTCGGGAGCGGGGTCGGGCGCTGGTCGCTCTTCCAGCGGGAGGAACAAATCGGCAGCCAGCTCGATCACCCCTACGTGCTGAAGTTCGTGTGCGGCGACGCCAACCAACGCCGCCCGTACGTGGTGATGGAGCACGTCCCTGGCCCCTCGCTGGCCGAGCACCTGCAAAAACGTGGCCCTTTGCCGGAAGCCGAGGCGCTGCGCATCGCCAGCAAGATCTGTGAAGCCCTCGCGCATATGCATGAGCGCGGCGTGGTCCACTACGACATCAAGCCCGGCAACGTGATGCTCTGCCCGGACGGCAGCATCCGTCTCATCGACTTCGGGATGGCGCATGAGACCATGACCTCGCGCTTTACCCTGGCCGGCGCGTTACCGGCCATTGCTTCTTCTGGCTATGTCGCCCCGGAACAGATCAAGCGCAAGCGCGGTCGCACCAGTGTGGACATCTACGGCATGGGCGCGACCCTCTACGAGATGCTGACCGGCCGGACGCCCTTTCCCGACGACGACGACTTCGGCGCTGGCAGTGCACGCCTGGCGGGTGACCCCCCTGCGCCGCGCAGCCTTGACCCACGGATTTCGCGCGCGGCCGAGGAGATAGTTCTGCGCGCCCTTCGTCGCACACCCGCGGAGCGCTACCCCACGGCCGCAGCGTTGCAAGCTGACCTGGACGCCCCCCACCGGGTCGTGGTGACTGGTCTCAGCGATCGGCTCCAGCCCCCCACGCGCTGGCGGCGTGGGCTACGTCAAGCGCGCTACATCGCCATCCTGTGCCTTCTGCCCGTGGTGCTGCAGGTGGGCCTCTTCGCCTGGCTCTGGCACCACTTCGCACACAAGTGAGGCTGCTCCCGGCGGAGCGCGCAGCCGCTCGCCCCGTCGGAAACGAAGACCGTGGGCGTAGCCGTAGGCGGTGGCCGTGCCTGTGGTCGTGGCCGTGGCCGTGGCCGTGGCCGAAGCAACTCGTCCGTGGCTACCACTGCCCTTGCTCGCCGTTTCCCGGCGGAGTTATGTTCTTTCCATGATGAAGCGAAGCTCGATCCTCCTCTCGGTTTTACTCTCCGCCGCGGTGCTAGCTCCCCAAGGCGTCCATGCCTTCGACCTCGGCGGCTTGGCCGGCAAAGCCGGTTCCGCGGCCGGGAACGCGGCCCGTGACAAAGCCGTCAAAAAGGTCAACGCGCAGCTCTTGGCCGAGACCCGGAAGAATCAGTGCAGCTTCAAGACCGACAGCGACGAATTGGCGCCCGGGTGCGATGCCAAGCTGCGCAATCTCGCAACCGCCCTGGTGAAGATCAAGCAGAACCTCGCCGTTTCCGGGGTCACCAACTACAAGTTCGAGGTTTCCGGTCACACCGACACGAGCGGCTCCCCCGAGCACAACAAGGTATTATCGGCCAAGCGCGCCGCCGTCATCGCCCGCGAGCTGGCCGCCCGCGGCGTGCCTCGCGGCGAGATCATCTCCATCGGGATGGGCTCGGAGCGCCCCCTGATCAAGCCCGACAACACGCCCGCCAAGAAGGCCAAGAACCGGCGCTACGAGATTCAGGTGCGCTTCTAGCACTGCCGCGTGGCCGGTTTCCGCTCGCTATATGCGGTGGGCCCCGCGCTCCGTGCTCGGCCGCTAGCTCAAATCGACACCGGACCCGAGATGTTGTGCAGACCCTTCGGCGTGTTACTGGCATCGAAGCTGTCGCAACCCCTGACGACGAGCTCCAGTCTGCAGCCCGCGCTCTGCCCCTCGACCCAAGTACCGGGTGTGCCATCCGAGCACCAAGCCCCGCTATTCGCATAGATGCTACCAATCAGCGGTATGCCCGGCTCCGTCGTCGCGTGGTGGGTGTGTCCCATGACGACACCGCGATAGCAGCCGATGGGACGGCCAATCTTCTCGGCAACCAACGCGAGGCCATCGAGCTCCGCCGTTATGGCCAGAGCCGAAGAGGCGAGGCTGCCGCCATGACGGGTGTTCCATTCCGAGCACAGATTCTCGTACGTCGCGCTCACTTGTGCGATGCTGACCGGTGTGCCGTTCCAGAGATCGGACGGCATCTGGATCTGCGCATCCGGGGTGAGGCCAGCCTTGTTGCAGAACGCTTCGAGGACGCCTTGCGGGAGAGCCTCGTGAGTAGCGAGCGCCGCGAGGAGAGCCTCTATATCTCGTGCCAGACCGGGCGTGCGCGACCCTGTCTGGCGGTCGACGGTGGCCGCCAGGCGACTCAAGAAATATCCCAGGGGCAGTTGGTCGCGCCGAAGCGGGTCCGGGGCATTGAATAGACAGGAAGCGTGACCATGCTCAGCTCGGAGAGCGCCAGCGCCCCACAAGAAGAACGGGTGCTCCGCCGGACCGGCAAAATGGGCCTTGGGCATCACGGCGGCGAGGAGTGGCGCGGTCACGGCTTGGTCGTGGTTGCCAGACGCATAAAAGGTCGGCTTGCTCTCCGAGAGTGACCTCAGGGCGTTCGCGAGCGGTTGGTTGCCGAGCATTATCGTTGCGATGGTTGGCGGCTGCACGTCGTGGGGAATGATCCAGCCGTCCCAGATATCGCCCAGCAGGTAAACGGCGTCGACATCCTTCCGCTGCGCGATCCAGCTGAGGAACCCACTCAGTCGTCTTTGCCCCTGGACAGTTAGCCACTCCCACGTGTGCGGGTTTTCCGAGCTCACCACCAGGCCAAGACCGGGACCAATGTGAAAGTCACTCGCAAAGATGGTGCATCCCATCGTCATATCCCCTTTCGCGCGAGAGACAGCTCCCGCAGGCCGCCGTGGGCGGCGAGGAAGTCATGGCCCGGACATTCTACGCTTGCCGCTGACGCCGCAACGCAAAATGTGACTCTGGCCTACCCTGGAGTTTGCTGGAGTTGAGAGCGCGTCGCCCTGTGCGCCACGATTTTCAACCAGTTGCATCAGCAAGCTGCTCGCGCCGCAAGACCAAGCGGACGCGCGTATGATAGGTCCGCCGTGCGGCCTTGTCCTTGCAACGGCGGTGCATCATGACGGTATTACTTCTGCTGCAAATCCTGCTGGCGACCGCATCACCGGCTTCGCTGCATTTCTCGACGGTGGCTATTCCTCTTCCGGGTGCCGACGGTCCCGTATCGCTCGACTACCTCGCCGCAGACCGCACGACCGGCCAGGTATGGATTCCGGCAGGCAATACCGGCAGCGTGGATGTTCTCGATGTTGCCCGGCGCAAGGTGACTCGCATCGAGGGCTTTGCCACCCGCAGTCGGGAGACCAGGGCAGGTACGCGCGTCATGGGGCCGAGCGCCGTGGCTTTGGGCAACGACATAGCCTTCATCGGCAATCGTGCCACGGCGGAGATCTGCAGCATCGGCACGCACACGCTGGCGAAAATTGCCTGTGCGGCGCTTGCGGCAGCACCCGATGGCGTGGCCTACGTACCGACGGCTCGAGAAGTCTGGGTGACGACCCCCCGCGACCAGTCGATCACCATCGTGGACGCCCGCGACCCTGCCAGGCTCAAGCAAGCTGCAAGAATCCCACTCCCGGGCAAGCCCGAGGGCTATGCCGTGGACGCCGCGCGCGGGCTGTTCTTCACCAACCTGGAAGACAAGAACCAGACCCTGGTCATCGACGTGAAGTCCCGTCAGGTGCGGAAGGCCTGGCCCTCGGCATGTGGGCAAGAGGGTCCGCGCGGCCTGGCCTACGAACAGCATCGGCAGCTGCTCTTCGTCGCCTGCACCGACAAGGTCGAGGTGCTCGATGCCGGCCATGACGGTGCCATCATGGCTACCTTGGAAACCGGTGCTGGCGTGGACAACATCGACTACCTGGAAACCCAAGCAAGCCTCTATGTGGCAGCTGGCCGAGCTGCGCGGCTTACCGTTGCCCGGGTTGGCGAGCACGGTCGCCTGACTACTCTCGGCACCACATCGACAGCCGAGGGAGCCAGGGTGGTGGTGGTGTCTGGCGATGGCACGGCAGTGGTTGCCGACCCCGTGCATGGCGGTGTTCTCCTGGTAGACCCGCGACCTTGATGCCAGCCCCATCAAGCCAGCTCATGATTCCCTGGTACTCGCCAGGATGGCGAAGAGCTCTGACCTTCGTCCTCTGGGTCACCCTCTCGGGTGTGGGGCGCCGGGGCTATGCCTATCGGCCTTTCGATGGTACCGACGGCGATGTAGCCCCAACGGGAGAGTTCGAGCTCGAGCTGGGGCCGGCACACTACTATCGCGCGGGGGGAGCGAATTACCTCATCGCGCCCGCCACCGTGCTCAACCTTGGCGTAGTCCCGCGCTTCGAGTTGGTGGTTGACTTCCAGAACTTCGTTGCCCTGCGCGAGCCAGGCGCCAGCGAAAACCAAGTCGCGCTGCGCGACACCGATGTGCTGGTCAAGGTGGTCCTCCGCCAGGGCTTCTTGCAGGGAACATCCGGACCCAGCCTCGCGCTCGAAACTGGCCCGCTGCTACCCGAGGTGAGCGGCGAGCACGGCTTTGGCGCATGGGCTGACACCATTCTCTCCGTGGGCAATGATCGCGTAGCGGCTCACGGCAATGCCGCCATCGCCTACAACCGCGAGCACCAGCTGGAGATGTTCGGTGATGTCATCGCCGAGGTAGGGCGAGACTGGGTTGTTCGTCCCGTGGCCGAGGCCTTCATCGACCGCTCCCTCGGAGGGACCAAGGAATACTCGGCGCTGCTCGGTGCGATTTGGGCCTGGCGAGATGACCTGGCCTTCGACCTTGCCGGCCGCACGGCTGCTCTTGACGGTGGCCCAGTCTGGGAGGTCAGGCTGGGGCTTACCTGGAGCGTGCGCGTGTGGGGCGGCTAGCGACTCCTAATGGTGACGCCCCCGCCCACGGCGCTGCCGCACCAGAGAGGCGATGGCTAGCCCGAGGAAGAGCAGCGATCCGTGGATG
Organism: uncultured delta proteobacterium; assembly: GCA_963849735.1. Lineage (GTDB taxonomy): Bacteria > Myxococcota_A > Polyangia > Fen-1088 > Fen-1088 > Fen-1118. The sequence continues at coordinate 55,034 of CAWKJE010000066.1, read as the reverse complement.
CCCGTTATCCCGGCTCCCTGGGTGGTGCACGAACAGCCGGATGATGCCTTCCCGGGCGCCGTCTGAGCTCCGGCCATTCCGCCCGAGCCAGCACCCCCACCGGGCACAGAACCGCCACTCCTCCCACTGCTAGAGACATAACCTCCTGATGCGGTTGCCCCGCCGCCACTCGATGCCGTGGATGTCGAGCTTGTTGCGCCTGAGCCCGAGCTTCCACCTGCTCCGCTCCCGCTCGAGCGGCCGCTGCCTCCACCTACGCCGCCCCCGCCCGGCGCCGTACCGCCCGCGCCACCAGTGCCGATCCCTCCCCCCGTGCCGCTCGCGCCGCCACTGCCCACGTCACCGCCACCTCCGCCAGCCGCTCCTGCTCGGCCACCAGCGCCCACGCCCCCTCCCGCACCGGCCGCGCCACCATCCCCGCCGCCATTGCCACCCTCCCCGCCCACGCCGCCATCGGTCCCGGCGCTGCCAAGCCATGGTGTCGGTGCTGGTGGCGTCCCGCTGGGGCTGATCGCCATCGCGTACGCCACCGCGGTATACGGCTGCGTGCTTGGAAGGGTGACGTGCAATCCGGATCCATCCTGCGTGAATGCCAGAGAGATGGCCGAGCCACCCACTGGCCCGAACAAGAACACCTTGCCCGACCCGACCGCAAAGCGACTCGTTGTCACCGACGTCAGGGTAACCTCTTTGCCATTGCCTGGCCAGCCCAGCAAGATCGCATAGACAACGTCGCCCTGCTTCGAGGTTGTGTAGCGTACGTCCTGCGGCGTCCCCGCCGCTGGCGCGCAGATCGAGCACCCACCCATCTTGGTCGGGCCTTCGCCGTAGACCGACCAGGCGCGGGTTTCGTAGATGGCCGTCCCGAACTGCTTCAGAAATGTGCCCATCGCCAGCAAGATGTCCTGTTGTTCCTGAGGGATCGTGCCATCGGCCATGGGACAGATGTTGAGCAAGAGACCACCGTTCTTGCTGACTCGGTCGATGAAGGAATGAATGATTGCTTCGGAGGCGTAATACGTCATTCCCACGACGTAGCCCCAGGTGTTCGGGCCGACCGTGTCGTCGGTTACCCAGTAAGGATTCGCAATGTCAGCCGGGCCACCCCGCTCGTAGTCGTACACCTCCCCATTGTTGTTATAACCGTCCTTGTAGGTAGCGACGACCTCCTTGTTCCAGGAGAGTGCGGCGTTGTAGTAGTAAGCGGCGAACTGCAACAGCGATGAGTCCGTCAAGACAATCTGGGGCGTGAAGGAGTCCTGGTAAACGATGTCGGGCTGGAACTCGTCGACCACTTCTTCCAGCTCGCTCAGCCATAGCTGGTTTTCGGCTGCCGGGCTTAGCTGCCCATAGAGCTTTTGCAGGCTGGGGTCGGTTTGCGTTGGAGCGAGCTGCCAGTAGCCCTGGAAGTTATATGCGTGGTGGAACGCCGCCATGATCTTGAGGCCTCGTTGGCGAAATGCGTCGATGTTGAGCTTGGCCACGTTGAGCATGGGCCCCTTGATCGCGGCGTTCCATTCGTTGACCTTGCTGTCCCACATCGAGAAGCCGTCGTGGTGCTCCATCTGCTGTCCCGCAAATCGAGCGCCTGCATCGACGAAGAGCTGGGCCCACGCGTCGGGATCCCAGTTGCCACCCGCTGACGTGAGCTTCGGAGCGAACTGAACGAAGTTTCCGTTCTTGTCGTTCGCCCCGGTGATGAACTTGTCATAGGGCCAGTTGGAAAATGGATCGCCGTACGTGCTGAGGTGATGCTGGTAGACGCCTCCGCCGTTGCTCGTGTCATACATATAGTGCGGGTACCACTCGCTATAGAACTGCGGCGTCGTATGCGCCCCCCAGTGGAACCAGATGCCGAGCTTGGCGTCTTGGAACCACTCTGGCGCGGCTGGGTGTTGATTAACGGACGACCAGTCCGCAGTGTAGCTCGTTGGCTGAGTCTGCGCCGCCGCGGTGCCGGACCACAGCACCAGAGTGGTCGATAAGCACGCGACTCCACCCGCCGCGAGAGCCAGGAACCTGACGCAAGACAGTGACTGTAATCTGGATTTCATCGGATATACTCCATGGTGATGCCCTGCGTGTTGCGGCTGGACGATGAAATTTCCGCAAAGTCCTTCCATGGGCGCGGGGTAAGCAAGCCCAGGAGCGAAGGGCGAAGGCAGCCTTAATGACCGAAGCTTGCGGCGCTGGCCGAAGGATTCAAGGGTTGTATGCCCCAAACTCGGAGATGGCGGGAACACCTTGGGCCGAATCAATGACTAGAGCAATTGCGTCAGCGGTGGTCTTATTGAGCTGCCAGAGTTGGCGTTCCCCGATGACGGTACCCTTGAGCTGATTGCCAGAGCTGTCTTTGGGAGTGTTCCAGGTGCCGTTCTGCTTGATTTCCACGTGGTATCCGGTCGAGCGCTCGCCGAGCTCGATAGGCTCGCGGATGCTGATTACGCTGAACGTGATGGAGGAGGTCGGGTCCACCTCGAGTCGTCCGGTCGTCTTTCCCGCCGCCGCCGCCCAGTACGTGCAGATATCTTCGTCCACGGCCTTGCTCCCGTCGAAGCCGGCAGTCGCCCACGTCGAGTCGGCCGTGACCGGCTGACCCTTGAGAGCATTGTTCGCGTAGAGCGAGGAATACCAGGTCCCGAACTGCTGGAGTAGGGCGACATCGTTCGGGTCAAATGCCCCGGTGTTGGAGGGCGGTACGTTGAAGATGAGGACTGAATTCATGCCGATTGTCGAAAAGTAGACCGATTGCATTTCGCTGAGCGCCATCGGGTTTTCCCCCGGATGCCAGAACCAGTGGTCGCCGTCAGGCAATCGATCCGACACGTCCGACTCTTGCGGGTACCAGAGATTCTTGCCATCGGGGGCGGTCCAGATGCTTGACGTAGTTCTACTGGCTTGACCGTTTTCGCTCCCGATCCACCGGATGTCTGCGCCCTCTATGTTGTCCCCAGTCCACACCAGAAGGTGCGGCGCGAGCTTATGGGCGAGATTTACAACGCCGGTCCAATCAAAGCTTCCGGCGTTATTTCCGTCCAGCCATAGCTCATACATGGGCCCGTAATTCGTCGCCAGCTCCTGGAGTTGGTTGTTGAAGTAGCTCTGGTAGGAGCCGCTGGAGCTCTGGAAATGCTGATCCCACGGCGCGAGGTATACGCCGGATCTCATGTCGGCAGCCTGCATGGCATCGGTCCACATCTTGACGAGGTCCCCGCCGCTTTGCCCCTCGCTCCAGCTCGATTCTGCAACCGAATACTGGTTGCAGTGGTTGGTAAGCTTGGAGGGCCACAGGCAGAAGCCGATGCTGTGCTTGGCGACCAGCGTGGCTTGACGAAAGCCGGCCGCCTTGAGCTCGCTGACCCACGAGTTGACCGTGTCCTGGGTGAGGTTGGTCGGCGCGAAGACCGTGGGCTTGTCGGCAGGATTGCCCTGCTCGGTTCCATCGAACGTCGCCAGGGAGAAGTGGAGGAAGGCGGTCAGCTCGGTGTGCTGGTAGGTCGCCTGCTCGGGGCTGGGAACGGGTGTCACGGCCGGAGGGCCACCCGCATCGGGGGACAGGTTAGGGCAGGTCGGGACGAAGGTACCGTCCGCCTGAATTCCTGGCATCGAACCCGAGCTGTCGGCGTCGGTCTCTCCGCCCCCGCTCGAGCCGTCCGAGGCGCTCCTGCCCCCGCTGCCGCCCGAGGCGGTGCTGATACTGCTGCCCGCGCCTCCCCCCGCGCTCATCCCCCCCGAGGAAGCCGCGGTTCCCCCCCTTCCGCCCATGCCGCCGCCGGAGGCCGCGCCCGTGCTCCCACTTGCGCTCGCTCCGCCCGAGGATATGCTGCCCCCCGCGTTCATGCCGCCCGCCGATGCGCCGGTACCCGTCATCCCACCTGAGGGCGCGCCACCCGAAGACGCGCTCTCACCTCGGCTGCCGCCCGTCGTGCTTCCACCTGGGGAAGAAACGCCGCCCGTCCCTACCTTCCCTGAACTAGCGGAGCCGCATTGCCACAGCGCGGCGCTCAAGGCGAGGAAGACCAGGGGATGCCAGTACGACCGATGCATGAGGTTCTCCTTTTTCAGCCAGGCTGTTGCGGCGACCACGGGGAGAGGCGGTTCTTCGTGCGGGCGTCTAAGCCTCCGTGGGCGCGGGGCAACGCGCCGTCACAGGCGACATTGTCTGGGCGGCCTGCCAACTCCATCCCCGTTGCGCGCGACCCCGGACTGCGCCAACGGATCGGGTTTTGTGGAGAAGGCGCCATTTCATGTGTAGATCCTGACGCCCAGCATTTCGGCTCATCCAATCGAACTCGCGATGCGGCACCTCGACGCCAAAAGGGGTCTTCATCGGCGGCGTGACGCGTGAAGCACTCGCTATGAATGACAACAAGGGTGTATTTCGGACAATAGGGGTCATGGTCTCGCTCTCTCGGTCTTCGCGCACGTTCACCCACGCCGCTCTGGCGGCACTCCTCGTGTCCTGTTCAGGTTCCACCAGCCCCAGCGGGGGCAGTGGCGGTTCCAGTCCAGGTAACGGGGGCTCTCGACAAGGAGGTGCGTCGGGAAGCGCGGCTGGCGCCCCTGGGGGTCAAGCCGGCACGAGCGGAGGAGCGGGCGCGCACGGGGGCGCAGGCGGTGCCGGTGGGGCAGGCGGCGCACCGCTGACCGGCGGGCGGGTCGACGCTGGCAACTCCACTGGCGGTGCGACCTCGAGCGGGGGCCGGGCCAGTACCGGGGGGTCGACGGCCTCAGGAGGCGCCCCTGCCGTCGATGGCCAGAGCGGAACAGACGTGGAGACCGATGGGGGTGGCGCCTGCGCCAACCAGGCCACCACGGATCCGTACACCACCTCCATCGCGGGAACCTGGACTTTCACACCGACGGGCGGCACTCAAACCTCCATCCAGGTTCCCGGGGGCGGCTGGCTCAAGCAAGGCATCAACGCGACGAGCGGCACCTATGCCACCCAGATCACGGTCCCTGACTCCGGAGCGGCGCAGACCACGCTAATCGAATTCGGAGCGGTGAATTTCCAGGCCACCCTCTCGGTCGATGGCAAGACGGTCGGGACCAACACCACCTCGTTCACCCCCTCGGTCTTCGATGTCACCAATTTCGTCACGCCGGGCAAACAACACGCGATCTCCGTGCTGGTGAAGGGCGCCAAGGCGCTCATGTCGAATGGCAAGTATATCGTGCCCAATGCGGCCGGCTGGTCGCCCAACGTGGCCCAGGGCATTCTCCGCACGGCGCTCGTCCACGCCTATCCCGACGTCTATATCAGCGACGTCTTCGTGCGACCCAGCGTCACCAACGATACCCTGACCTACGACGTATCGGTCACCAACACCGGTAGCACGAGCCAGAGCGTGACGCTCTCGGGCTCGCTCAATTCGTGGAACTGCAACACCTTCACCTACCCGACCATTCCCGACACACCCGTCGCCGCCGCCCCGGGCACCACCACCACGACGACGATTGGTCCCATCGCTTGGGGACTGGGAACGACCTCATACTGGTGGCCCAACGTTCCCTACCAGGCCACCTACCAGGCCCAGCTGCACAATCTGAGCCTAGAGCTCAAGCGGGGCGGGAGCACCATTCAGACCAAGGTCGTGCGCTTTGGCTTCCGCCAGAGCGATCGGCTCCGGGCCGATACCACACATGTCTACTACTACCTGAATGGCGTCCGGGTCAATTACCACGGCGACAACCTGCAGGGCGCAGACTACGACAGTATCGACAACGGCGGCAAAGGTGACGCCTACGACACCCTCCCCGGCTTCCTTCCGCCCTCGAACCAGAGCCCGGGCTGGCCCCAGGCCGTGCGCAACTACCAGCGCCTGAACTACAACATCGTGCGCATCCACCAGGAGCTATCCGCCCCCTATATGCTCGATACCGCCGACGAGCTAGGCTTCATGGTCATAGGCGAAACCGCCATTCGCGGCAGCAACAACGACCAGGACTTCGTCACCGGACACGACAACATGGTGGCCCACGCCCAGGCCATGGTGATGCGCGATCGCAACCACCCCTCGGTCATGCGTTGGAGCCAGAGCAACGAGCCCAATGACTCGAGCACGGATTCCAACCAGTTCGAAGCCGACCTGTTCAATGCCATCACCAAGCTGGACAGCACGCGGCCGGTCAGCTCTGACGTCTTTGGTACCGGGCCCAATTACGGTTTGCCGGTTCCGGCCTACGCGACCATCGGCCACTACATCGGCGGGCTGGGAGTGTACACGGAGATGATCAACGCCACCAACGACAATCCCAATGGCCAGGGCGAGTACATCTGGCCCAAGGACAACTCGCGGCAGGGGCTGACCTGGTTCGGAACCTCGGCCATGGCCATGCGCAGCCAGGGCGCCTCCGATGTACGACCCTACGCCTTGCTCTCGGGCTGGGCCAGCGTGATCCCCGGAGTCAAGACCACGCAAATGACCATCGAACAGGGTGGACCGCCGGCATTCGGAGAGGACAATCTGCCCGACCCATGGTCGAGCCCGATCATCACCCGCATCCAGGCGGGCTTCAGTCCCGTGCTGGTCGCCGACCAGTCCTATTGGGAGTCCAACAAGAACTCGGATGCCAACGGGGACTGGCCGACGTCGGTTCCCACCATCGCCAAAGGGGCAACCCGCACGACGAGTCTCCTGGTCTTCAACGACACCTTCGCCGGTACCACCGTCGACGTCACCTGGGAGGTTCACGCCGACAGCGCGACCGGGACCCTGGGGTCCACCGGGACCTTCAGCATCGACGTGCCGCTCGGCACCGTGGGGACCCAGTCGATCACCATGACGGCACCGAGCTCGGGGACCACGTGCTACCTGGTGCTCCGGGCGGCCAAGAGCGGAACCACCCTGTTCGAAGAGACGGACGAGTCCTTCACGCTGCAGTAGGGCGGCGTCCGCACACGGGCACACACGCACGGGCACGTGTGCACTCCGGCACCTCATCAACTGGGGCGTGTTGGTGCCACGGTTGGGGCATCGACTGACCTCACGTGAGCTGACTACGCGCGCAAGGTCGGCTCCACCTGGAGGCTCTGCTTCTTGAGGTCGCGCAGGATAGTGATGGTCGCCCCCACGCCGGCATGCTCTTCGGTCAGCAGTCGGTGCAGGTCGTCGATGCCGCCCACGGGCTGCTCGCCATAGGCGACGACCAAGTCACCTGCGCATAGCCCCGCTCGCGCGGCGGGGCTATTGGCCTCGACCGAAACGACAAGCACGGCGCTCTCCCTTGCCAGGTTGTGAAAACGGACCACGCGACGGTGCAGGGGCACGTTCTGACCGGCAACCCCCAAGTGGGCTCGGCGAACGCGGCCGTCGTGAATGAGCTTGCCCATGACGAAGCCGGCCGTGTTGGCGGCGATGGCGAAGCAGATGCCTTGGGCAGACATGATCATGGCCGTGTTCACGCCGACGACCCGACCCTGCGAATCGACAAGCGGTCCCCCCGAGTTCCCGGGATTCAAAGCGGCGTCAGTTTGAATGACGTCGTCGATGAGGTGCCCGGTCTTCGTGCGCAGCGACCGCCCAAGTGCACTGACAACGCCGGCCGTGACCGTGCAATCAAAGCCATAAGGATTGCCCACCGCGATGGCCAACTGGCCTACGCGCAAGGCCGACGAATCGGCAAAGGTCAGCGCGACGAGCTTGGGCGCGTCGATACGCACCAACGCGATGTCCGTCTCTGGATCGTCGCCCATCACTTGGCCAGGAACACGCTGACCGTCTTGAAGAGTTACACGAACGGATTCCTCGCCGCTCACCACGTGGCTATTGGTGAGCAGATACCCATCGGGCGTCATGACAAAGCCCGAGCCACTGCCGGAGGCTTCTATGCGCACCACCGAAGGACTGACCTGCTCGGCCACAGCAGTTACCGTCTGCGAATAGGCGTCGAGCAACTCGCGATCCCTCTTCTCGATATCCGTGGCAACCATGGACATGGGACATCTCCTCGCGGGGAGGGCCTGACCTCCCTGCCCGCGACAGCATGTAACCGAATGCGGCTACAGGGCTAACACACCGGTGCGGATTAGGTACGCCAGCCGCTCGCGCTGGTCGTTCCTCAATAACGCGTGAATACGGGCGAGCGCCCTCGTGACCGCGTCGCGCAGCCGCTCCGCCGTGGCGACACGCAGATCAGCTGCTTCCTTGGCTCGCGCCTGGTCGAAGCTCTCGCCGCCCACGGCGTCTGCGAAGGCCGACAGCGTGCGCCGTCGATCCACCTCGGCCTGTGCGCGCTCGGTCTTGAGCTCGTCCAGAATGCGCGCAAGCTCCGCCACCTGGCGCTCGTCCAGCTCTAGCTTGTAGGACAGGAAGCGCAAGGGACGCCGAACGCCGAAGCCACCAAAGCCTTCCCCATCGCCGCCGCCACCGGAGCTGTCGCCCCCCCCCTCCCACCCGTGGGTTCGATGGCCGCCTGGACTGCAGCCCCAGGCCGACTCAGCCCCGCAAGCGCCGTGACGCGAACGCAGCCAGGATACGATTCCGCTGTGCATTTTCTCTTCTCCTTTCGCCGAGGCCTTCAGCTCCCGGCGGGTCATCTCAGAAGTCCCTCTGCTCGGGCTCCTGCTACCTTTCCGTGGGCAACATGCCTCACGGTGTCTCTTTCGAATCTAAGCGCCAAAGCACCATCGTCAAGTCGGAACGGGCGCAACGCTAGAACTTCGCGCAATCGATGACGAATCGGTACTTCACGTCGCCTCGGAGCGTCCGCTCATAGGCCTCGTTGATCTTGCCGGGCGTAGTCATTTCGACGTCACTCGTGATGCCGTGGGTCCCGCAATGGTCGAGCATTTCCTGGGTCTCGGGAATTCCACCGACCAGCGAGCCCATCACCTTGCGGCGTCCAAAGATGAGTGGAAATGGGCTTAGATCCAAGGTCTGGGGCGAGGCCCCTACTAGGATCAGCGTACCATCGCGCTTCAGGCAGCCAAGTGCCCCGTTGATGTCGTGCTTGGCCGAGATGGTGTCTACGATGGCGTCGTAGCGGTTCGCCAGCGGTGCCATGGCCGTCTCGCCACTGGTGAGCACGAATTCATGTGCGCCGAGCTTTTGCGCGTCGGCTTTCTTCCCGGGCGAGCGGCTTAGCACCGTCACCTCGGCGCCGAACGAGGCCGCGAGCTTGACCGCCATGTGGCCCAACCCTCCGAGCCCCATCACGGCCACGCGCGAGCCCTTGCTCACGCCGACGTGGCGAAGCGGCGAGTACGTCGTGATGCCAGCGCAGAGCAGCGGGGCAGCGCCCGCGGGATCGAGGTTGGCCGGAACATTCAAGACAAAGTGCTCGTCGACGACGATCTGGTTGGAATAGCCACCCAGGGTCTGCGTCTTCCCGCCAGTTTCCGGATCCGGACTTCCGTAGGTCATGGTGAAGCCGTTCTCGCAGTAGTTCTCGTGGCCTTCTCTGCAGCTCGCACAGGTCTGGCATGAGTTGACGAAGCACCCCACGGCGACGCGTTGCCCCACCCCTACCCTCTTCACGCTATCGCCGATCTTCACCACCTGACCGATGATCTCGTGGCCGGGAAGGCAGGGGAAGATCGTCATTCCCCATTCGTTGCGGGCGAAGTGAATGTCAGAATGGCAAATGCCGCAGAAGGCAATGGCAATCTGAACGTCTCGCGGTCCCGGTGCGCGGCGTTCGAAGCTAAACGGGGCAAGTGGCGCATCGGCCGACAGAGCTGCATATCCTTTGGTGAGCATGCGACCTCCAGTTTATCGAACGGTGCAACTCTGACAGGCATCGCCGACCAGCGCCACGCCAATCGGTCCGCGACCATGAGCCTATGGCCCACCCATGATCGCCGCGCTCTGCTACGCTCCCGCGGAGTCAACATGCAACTCCACGGCAAAACCGTACTCGCCGCGGGACTGGCGGGCATGAGAAAGAATGCCCTACCGGGTCTTGCCCTTTGGCTTCTCGCTCTTCTGCTCATTCTCGCTGACCGGGCCATCCCAGCGGCCCATGCCATCTTCCAGGACGTCGGCACGTGGAAGGTCCGCTACGGCCTCCTCTTTTCGGCAACGACCACCTCCTTCTTCGGCGGCGCGGTTCCGTTCCTCTTTCTCCTGGCCAGCGAAAAGCCACGTCGCGATCGACTGGCGGTCGAATTCGCCTTCTACCTGCTCTTCTGGGCCTACAAAGGCGTCGAGGTGGATCTGTTCTATCGCTTGCAGTCGCGCTTCTTTGGCAACCAGGCGCTCCCCGGAACCATCGTACGCAAGGTGCTGGTCGACCAGTTCGTTTACAACCCCATCTGGGCTGCCCCGGTCTCGGCGCTGGCCTTCCTGTGGAAGGAAAGTGCCTTCTCCTGGAAGACGGTGCGGTCGAAACTGGGTCTTGAGTTCATGACCTTCACCGTGCCGGTGACGCTAATGTCCACCTGGGCGGTTTGGATCCCGGCCGTGGCCGTCATCTATTGCCTGCCGGCGCCGCTGCAGATTCCGCTCTTCAATCTCGTGCTCTGCTTTTGGGTGTTGGTCTTGACCTTCATCAGCAAGAGAGCAGCCCGCGACTCGTCCTCAGGAGATCCCACTTGCCCATCGCTGCCTTCATCAAAGAGCACAGATTCCTTCGGCGCCTGCTGATCGGCGCGGCCGCATTTCTGGCCTTGTACACGGTGCTGGGATTCCTGGTCATCCCGATCGTGGCCCGCAAGATCGCTCAGAGCCAACTGTCCCAACTTCTGCACCGGCAGGTCACCATCGAGGCCCTCCGGCTAAATCCATACGCGCTCTCGGTCACCGTACAGGGTTTGCGCATCCATGACCGAGAGGGCGCACCGGACATGTTCTCGCTGAAAAGGCTCTACGTCAACGTGCAACTGGCCTCGCTGTTCAAGGGGGGCGTGGTCATCAGGCAGGTGCGCATCGAAGAGCCCGCCGTCCATCTCGTGCGCATCGCCGAGGACCGTTACAACTTCTCCGACATAGTCGATGAACTGGCGAAGACGCCCGCAGCGCGACCGCCCGCCGCGGCCACGAAGCCGACACGCTTTTCCCTCAGCAGTCTGGAGCTCGTGCGTGGCCGTATCGAGCTCGACGACCGCCCTAAGTCGACCAAGCACACCATCGCGGATCTCAACGTCAGCATCCCCTTCGTTTCCAACTTTCCATACCTGGTCGAAACCTTCGTGCAGCCAGCCTTCTCGGCCACCATTAACGGCACGCGCCTGGCCATTGCGGGCAACACCAAGCCCTTTTCCAATTCCCTCGAATCCTCCATCGAGGTGAACCTGGTAAAGGTCGATCTGCCCTACTACCTGGCCTACCTGCCAGTTAAGCTCAAGATGCAGATTAAGTCGGCCGTCCTGGATGCGCGGCTGAAGGTGACATTCGTCCAATACCGAGACCGTCCGCCCCGAGTTGACCTGGCGGGCCGGATAGCCCTATCCGCTCTGGATGTGCTGGACGACGCCCGTCGCCCTCTACTCGAGTTGCCCCTGCTCGACATCGGGATCGATTCGTCCGACCTACTGTCGAGCAAAATCGCACTGGACCACGTCCTGGTGCAATCACCCGCCATCTGGGTGCGCCGTGGACACAACGGAGACCTGCAACTCCCGTCCCTGCTCGCCAGCGACACACCTCAAGGCCCGGTGACCTCATCGCCACCTACCCAAGTGAAGGCTGCGCCGGCCCAACCCTGGTCCCTGACCCTCCGCGAGCTCAAGCTGGACGCAGCACGTATAGTCTTTAGCGATTCTGCCAATTCGCGTCCGTTCCAGACGACGCTGGAGCCGTTGACCATGACGCTGCGCAACTTCACCACGGCCCGCGCGGGTCAGGCGCACCTGACGTTGGCAGTGGCCAGCGATGTGGGCGAGCGACTGACGGTCGACGGCCACCTCGGCATGGACCCCGTGTCCTTCGACGGAACCGTTGCCTGCAAAGCCCTCGACCTTCCTCGTTTCTCGCCCTACTACGCCGCCCAGATCCTCTTCGATGTCGACAGGGGCACCTTGGACCTCAACGCTCCGGTTCGGCTGTCGCTGAAGGGGAAGAAACTCGACTTGGCCATCACGGGTCTGCTTGCCGAGCTACGCGTCGTGCAATTGCGCCGGCGAGGCGAGCGGGACGACTTCTTGCGCCTGCCTAAATTCTCGCTACGCGAGACCAATTTTGACCTGGGCCGACGCGAGGTCGTCTTGGGCGACATAACCTCATCGGGCGCCCGCATTAACCTGAAGCGCGACGGCTCAGGCCAGCCCTGGAACGTGGAGAGCTTGGTGCCGGTTCCACCTACACCGACGCGCGCGCTGCCGGCGCCGCCTGGGGCCCAGCCAGAACAGGAGGAATCTCCCTTCGCCGCCACCGTGCAAAAGCTGGAGCTGCGAGACTGGTCGATACGCGCCGAGGATCGCGGGCTCGACACCCTAGCCACCACGACCCTCGATCGCATTCACTTGCGTGTCGAGGGTCTTGCCACCGCTCCCGGACGGCTGGGAAAGATCAACCTCCAGGCCCGTCTGAACGAGACCGGTGCCATCGGCGCAGTGGGCAGCCTGGGCATTTCACCGCTATCCGCCGACGTACAGGTTAGGCTGAAGACCATCCCCATCGTGCCATTGCAGCCGTACTTCCAGGACGACCTCGCCCTGTTACTCACCAGTGGACACGTCGGGGCGAGTGGTCGCGCGACGCTGAGCAGCGGGCCCAAGGGCGCCCGCGCGAGCTACCAGGGCGACGTGACCATCGGTAATGTGGTGGCCCTTGCGCCGGGCAGCGGGGAGGAGCTAGGACGGTTCGGCGAGCTCCGCGCGAGTAGCATCGACTTCACGACCTTGCCGTTCAAGTTGTCCGTGGGTGAGATCGCCCTCAGCGACTACGGCGCACAAGTAGTGATCAACTCCGATCACACCATCAACCTGGCGTCCTTGGCTCGAGGCAACAATGCCGGAGCAGACGAGCCGGGTCTGGCGAGCCCGACAGCCAGGCTCGCGGAGCCGCCCGCGCCCCCACCCACGTCTCCTTTGGTACCGAAGCCCAACCAGGCGCCTCCGCCGGTCCTGCGCATCGGCGCGGTGGTGTTGCGCGACGGCAACATCCGGCTCACGGATCGCTCTATTCACCCAGCCTTTGCTACGAGCCTGAGCGATCTCCAGGGTCGCATTTCCGGGCTATCGTTCGAGGACTCCGAGCGCGCCAGCGTCGATCTTCAGGGGAAGTTGGGCAGCGGTCCAATGCAAATCACCGGGCGAATGAATCCTCTGGCGAAGAAGCTCTTCCTCGACTTGAACTTTAGTCTGTCCGACGTGGATCTCTCGGCCATGACACCCTACGCGGGCAAGTTTGCCGGCTACGAGGTGGCGAAGGGCCAGCTCTATCTCGACCTGAGATACCTCATCGATGCCCGGCGACTAGAAGCCAAGAACGACGTGAAGCTTTCCCAATTCACCTTCGGCCAGCCCACTGGCAGCAAGGATGCGACCAGCCTGCCGGTGCGCCTGGCGGTATCGCTGCTGAAAGATCGCCATGGCGTGATCCATCTCGACCTGCCGGTCAGCGGCTCCCTCGACGATCCGAAATTCAGCGTGTGGGGTGTGGTGCTGATGGTGGTGAAGAACCTGCTCATCAAGGCAGCCACCTCGCCCTTCGCGCTGATCGGCTCGCTCTTTGGTCAAGGGGAGGAATTGGCATGGGTCGAGTTCGAACCGGGCCGCACCGATATCGCACCTGCCGCACGCACCAAGGTCGATAGTCTGGCCAAGGCCCTGTTCGAACGCCCGGCCCTGCGCCTGGAGGTCGAGGGGCACGCCGATCCGATTCGCGATCTGGAAGCCATCCGTCGCTTGAAACTGGAGCGCAAGGTGAACGCGCAGAAGGTGAAGGAGATTGTTGCAAGCGGCAGCGACGCGAACACGATGGTCGCCGTGACCGCGGCCGAGTACCCCAAGTACCTTAGGCTGGCCTATCGCGCGGACGACAAGGCCGTGAAACCGAGGAACGCCTTGGGCATGATCAAGGACATTCCCGACCGCGACATGGAGCAGCTCATGCTGGCCGGCGTCGTGGCCACGCAGGACGACCTTCGCTTGCTGGCTCGTCAGCGCGCCGAGGTTGTCCGCGGTCAGATTCTGCACGCCCAGAAGATCGAAACCGAGCGCGTCTTCCTGATTGAGCCGCAGTCCATCCCGCCCGCTCACCGGGACAAGGTCGCCGACAGCAGGGTTGATTTTCGCCTGCAGTAGTCGCTGCTCGCCCCGCCCGTGCGCTTCAGCGGCCGAAGCACGGCACCGCGCCCCTCAAAATGTGGCGGCCGGAACGGTAAGATTCTTGATGCTGGCGTAGGCCGACTCGATTCCTGCGGCAGCAATGGTGGTCTGCGACGTTCCGCTATTGTCCGAGGTCGCGTTGCTGCCGCTTAACTGACACGGGTCGAGCTTGTCGTTGCCGTTCTGGACGATGTTGGTGGGCGCATTGACCATCACGTTGTGAGCGACGGTGTACCCGCGCGTGCCTTCGTCGAGATAGAGCCCGTTGTCGCCGTAGTCTGCCCACTGGCTCGTCCCGTAATCATGCACGTAGTTGTATTCCATTTGCGACGCCGGCAACTGGTTGGACAGAGTGTAAATGGATGCGCCATCCGCCAGCACCTTGGCGATGTCGTGTATGTTGTTATAACTGATGATGTTGTTGCTCATCGCGTTCGTACAAGTGGTCCACCCGTACCCGACCGAGATCCCGGTGTAGTTCGCCTGGGCAATCTCGTTGTGCTCGATGTCCACCTGACGCGGGTAGCCGCCCGCGATGCCACAGGCGCCCTGGAATTCCGTGGTCACGTTATAGATGTAGTTGTCCTTGATCGTGTCATTGGTGCAGATCTCGTTGGTGTCTGTGGGATTGTACGCAATGTGATACTCGGTAGTGTCGCTGGCCGCGAACTTCCCGATCGAGATGCCGTTGCCGGCAATGTCGGTGAAGGCGTTACCGATGATCATATCGTCGTGGGTGCCCGAGATGAAATCCAGACCGGTGGCACCCATCTGGGTGAAGAGATTCGCCTCGAAATGGAGGTGGTTGGCATTGGTCACGCTCACCCCAGCTGGCGGCCGCCCCACGGTTTGATCGTTGTTAGCCTCCGCCGTCAGGTTGTATTGGCCCGCCTGGCCATCGAGGTAGCCTTGTTGGCTCGGCAGCATGAAGGTCGAATGGGCGAAGGTCAGCCCTTCGAACCACAGGTAGCCGGCTTGGTCCGAGGTACTGGTGCCTTGCACGGCCATGATGGTCTCCACCATGGGAGCTATGACCGTCGCGCTCGTCATGTCCTCGCCACTGCGCGGCTTGTAGTACACGGTGTTGGTGGTCTCGTCGAGATACCACTCGCCCGGCTGATCGAGAAATTCATACGCATTCTCGAAGTAGTACGCTCGGCCCGAGCCCCAGCCTACTTGGGCAAAGTTGGGGTTGGGGCGTACGAAGACCATGGGACTCTCCGGGCTCTGGAAGGAGATGTACGCCGTGCTCCCTGTGGTCGTGATGGATGCGATGCGCAGGGTGTTGTCGGCCCACGCCAGCATCACGTGCATCTCCACCTTGGTCAGGTTTTTCCAGCTCGCGACCTGCGAGGCGGCCACCTGCACATTGTGATTGGTCGAATCGTACCCGGTGAGCCGGTTGAAGTTGGGGGCATTGCTCGCGCCCAGGTTCGGGGTGCGGGCGCGGATGGCCTTGACCCCGTTGACGTAGAGCTGCCGGAAAGCCGTGGTGCCCGCGCTGGCCGAGTAGATGTTGTTAGTAGCGTCGTACGCCGTCCATCCCTTGATCGCCTGCCCGCCCGTGATCAGGGGTCTCTCGCCGGGATAGGCCATGTACTTGACGTAGAAGCCGCCGCTGCCCGAGTCAGCATTGGCAAAGGTCAGAGTGCTCGTCTGCGGATAGGTCCCGGCGCGCAGGTAGACGGTGATATCACCGGTCATAGCGCTGTTCATCGTCTCCACCAGGTCGCGAGCCTTGGCCACCGTCTTGAGTGGCTGGGCCAGTGTCCCCGGGGCGCTGTCGTCGCCATCCGGAGCAACGTAGATTGCCCCGGCCACCACCCCGCCGTCGATGGCGCTCGCCCCGCCCGCACCGCCGGCAGCCGTCTTGCTGCCGCCCGCACCGACTCCACCCGACGCTGGCATCCCGCCCAGCTGAGAGCTTCCACCCGCGGCGGCGGAGGCTCCTCCCAGCGCGGTGCTCCCGCCACCCATCGCCATCGCTGTCGATCGTCCAGCTCCTCCCCCCGTCCCGACCGCGCCGCCCGCGCCACCGCTGGTGATACTGGACGAAGCTCCTCCACTGGCGGAGCTTCTGCCGCCCGTTCCGGTGGTCATCGCCGACCCACCGGCGGCGCCGCTAAGCCCGCCGCCCGCGCTCGTCGGTCCTCCGGGCGAGCTGGTACAGGATGTTGCCACCCCAAGGCTAGCGACGAGCAGGGTGACCAATCTGGAGCTTTTCATGGAGAAACCTCGCGCGATGCAAAATCTGGAAACGAAATCAAGACAGGCCACAGGCGCTGCCCGAAAGAAGTAGCTAGGCTGGGTTACACTGCGTTTCACGACAAGGCGAGCCGCTGGGCTGAAGTGGGGGCCAGCCGGATAGTATACCAGGTACCTGGCTTGTAGCGACGCCATTTGCTGCCAAAATCCGACCGAGGAAAAGCGCTGGCCACTGCTCCGGCTCGTTAGCTCGGAGGGGTGGGCTCGACGGTAGCGTTCGGAGTGTGTACATTCGAGCTCGGGTCGTTGAGCCAGGTCCAGACGTCGTCGAACATCCACGTGCACGGGCAGCTTGCCGAGCACTTCGCCCCGCAGCTCTGGTACAGGTCTGAATAGTTCCCGTCGACGGGAGCCGGCGTATGGCCCGACTGGTGCACACACCAGCGGATGGGGTGACCGGCCGAGCATCCAGTGTAATTCGTGCAGACGTGGCCCCCTGGGTTCAAGTCGGGGGGAGGGTTCCCCGGCCGGGGCGGCTCCGCAGAGGTCGATCCCGAAGTCGACGCCGTCGCGGTGTCACCTGTCTCCGAGGTCCACCCCGTGCAGCCATTGCTCTTGACGAACTGGTCGCGAATTGGTGTCGCCAGGTTGACCGGACATGTGGTGTCGGTCAGGCCCACCATCTGCCATAGCGCGATCGGATCCTTGCCGTTGTCGCACCCGCTCAGCTGCGCCCCTTCGAAGATCACGGCCGCCCGGAACGCGTAACCCACGCCGTCGTCGGCCGCGTTGGCGCGGGCACAGGCGAGCTCGTAGCTCATGCCGCCGCCCCAGCTAAACCCGGTGGTGATGAGGTTCGACATGTCGACACAGTAGTTGTCCGAGATCAGCTTGACCATGTCATCGGTGAAGTACAGGTCCTGGTCGTTGGAATTGCTCCAGCCGGAGCCGATTCGAATCTGGCCCTACGAAGATCGCGCCCTCGTTCGACTTGGGCTGAAGTCCGTAGTAGGCAAATTCGTAACCGCTCGTTCCGCCGTTGTCGCATTGGGCGGCGTCGCCTCCGTTCCAGTGGAAATCGAAGATTAGCCAGTAGGGGTGGGTGTTATCGTAGTTCTGGGGAAGCCTCAGGGCGAAGCCCCGGCTCCCACCCGCCTTCGAGTCGTTGAGCGTCACATAGCCGCCTTGCCCGAAGCCTGCTCCATTTCCCGACCCCGCAGCAGCGCTTGCGCTCTCGTTAGGCACACTCCCGAATGTGAGCGTCGAAGTCTTGCCGCACCCGGCGCTTGGCACCGCCGCCCCCGAGCCACCATCGATGCCTGGCGCGCCTCCACTCGTGCCACCAGTGGTCGGCGTACCGCCAGCGCCAGAGCTCCCCGCGCCCCCCGCTACCGAGCTGCCTCCGCTGGCGCCTGACGTTCCGCCCGCACTATGGCCGCCCGCTAGGGTTCCGCCGGACGAAGCCCCGCCGGTGCCAGAGCTCCCGCCGGTTAGCATTCCGCCCGATGCAGCAGCACCGCCGCCCGACTTTCCCCCCATCGCCGGAGCATTCGTCCCTGGACCGCTCGCTCCGGCCTGTCCGCCCGAGGCGCTCGCGACGGAGCTCCCTCCCGAGGATCCCGAGGATGCGTTGCCCCCCATCGCTTGATTGCCACCGCCCCCGTTGTTGCCATTACCGCCATCGGACGAGCCACCGCTCGACGAGCAGGCAAGCGTGACCCCGGCCACTAGGAAAGCACAGCGGGCAACCAAACTTGATGAAGAGGTTGGCATCATGTTTCTTTCTCCTCGAACGAGGATTCCTGTTCATTCCATGGGTGCTGGACAACGAAACACCCTGTCGAGCGTTGGTCCCTTGTTCTTCACATCATCCTACATATGGGCAAGCGACCAGCACTCGCCTGCCGCACCGTGGCGTTAAACGGTGCTCTCATCGCGCTGCTGCCGCTTGAACAGCCAAAACACAGACCGGTCGCGAGCAGACTACCGGCGGATCTCATCGTCTTCACACCTCAGATTATTGACAATTTGCACGACGGAAATGCTACGGTTTGAGTGCCCGAAATTGGGTCTGTTTGCCGGACCGTCACCACAGGGAACTCTTGGCGCAGTATCGAACCTCGAGCACCACCCGCCTAAGCTACGCAGCCAGTGATGTCGCTGGCCAGCTCCTCTTCTGCTGGGTAGTCTGGTACATTCCGTACTATTATACGGACATCTGCAGGATACCCGCCGCAGCGGTGGGGGCGATTCTCCTTGCGACACGGTTCCTGGACGCGCTGGATGCTCCGCTGTGGGGCATTCTGCTCGACCGCACACGAAGCCGGTGGGGCAAGAGTCGTCCCTGGTTTCTCTGGCTAAGTCTGCCGTTCGGGATATTCGCTGTGCTCACGTTCTTAGCCCCCGAGCTCGGATACCGAGCCAAGCTCGCGTATGCTGCAGCGACCTACGCCGGCTGCAATATTCTATTCACCGGCATCAACACGCCCGTAACGTCAATCCTTTCGGCGCTGACCGCCGATCCGAAAGAGCGCCTAACTCTGACCACGTTTCGCATGCTCGGCTCGAAGCTCGGCGTGCTGCTCGTAAACCTCAGCGGCATGGAGCTCGTGCGCTACCTCGGCCACGGCAACGACCGAACAGGTTTCATGCTGGCAGTACCCATTTTCGCCCTCGCTTCGGTCGCTCTGTTCTTGGTCGCATTTCGCAACCTCAGGGAGACCGTCGTGCAGTCCGGCCGCGGGTCGGTCCGCGAGACGTTCGGGGCGATGAAGGGCAATTGGCCATGGCTGATTGTCGTGGCCAGCGCAGTTCTATTCTGGATGGGGTTCACCTCGCGCATAACGGTGGCACCGCATTTCTTCAAGTACGTGCTTCACCGGCCCGATCTGCTCAGTGTGGCCAATGGTCTCGATGTCGCTTCGCTGGCGACGGCGCTTCCGCTCCCCTGGCTCTGTAAGGTCATGCCCAAGGCTCGGCTCTGGGCTCTCGGATTGGCGGGTATGGTGCTCGGGCAGGCGATCCTTGGGCTCGGGGTCATGCGCGGGCACCACCTGGGCCTTTGCCTGACGGGATGGACCGTCGGCTTCGTGTTCAGCGGGGCCGCCATGACCTTGCCGTTTTCGATGTTGGCCGACACCGTGGACTACGGTGAATGGAAGAAAGGCGTGCGCGCGCCAGGGTTGTTGACGGCAATCGGCGGTGCCTTCTGCGTCAAGGTGGGCGGGGGTCTGGGCGGGGCCGTGCCCATGTGGCTGCTTCACCTTGGCGGATACGTCGAGGGCAGGGACCAAACGCCCGCTGTGATCGCTGCGCTCGACGGTGGCGTCGTTGGGGTCCCGGCTGTCTGTTTCGCGCTCACCCTGCTCTTCGCGTTGTTTTACGGCCGTTTCGAGCGCCTTGAGCCGCGGATTCGCGCGGCGCTCGAGCAGAAGCGTGCCGTCGAGGCCAGCGCCCATTGCCATGGCCTCGGCGGCCAGAGTATGGTGGAGCTGTGAGGCTCGGAAGGCCCTCGAAATCGCAGGTGGCGGAATGGCGGCGGCGAACCTACCAGGTGCTCACGGGCGACGTCGTATCCAGGTGGGGTGCGGGACCGCCGCCTCCGCCCGAGTGGGCCAAGTCGCTTCACCATCTCACGGATCTACTCCGCAAGCCGGTGCCTCCGCCTTTGTGGTGGACACTCAAGACCGCGTACTGTGGAAGCGTGGAGACGCGTATGGATCCCACCAGCTACTACTTCGACGGGATGCACCGTCCAGGGCCGGACGATCCTCCCGTGGTCTACTTTCAGATCGGACTAGCTGGGTGGGGCCACTTTCAGCTCTACGGTGGGGAACCACACCGGATCACTCCGGGTATGGCCTTCTTCATCCTGGTTCCTTCGCGACATCGCTACTACTTGCCCCCCGACTCGCCAGGCTGGACCTTCGCATGGCTTGGCATCCACAATCCCTGGCTGGTTGCGCGCATCACCAAGCACGTCGTGGCCCGCGGTCCCCTGGTTGATCTCGCGCCGGACAGCGTGCTGGCGGCCAGCGTTTTGCGGCTTCTCCGCGGTGCAATCAAGAAGGACTTCCGCGACCGATTCGAGGTCGAGCTCGCCTTGTTCGAGTTCGCGTTGGCGCATGAGCGCTGGGCGGAACAGGGTCACGATGGCTTCGACGCTGGCCAGCGACTGCTCGACGAGACGCGGTCAAGAGTTCTCGCGGCCCTACCCGGAACGGTCAATGTCGCCGATCTCGCCAATCAGGAAGGCGTGAGCCGGAAACACTTCAGCTTCCTCTTCCGCCAGAGCACCGGCCTGACACCCGCGCACTTCGCGACGCAGGTGCGCGTGCACGAGGCAGCTCGCATGCTCATTGAAACCCGCATGCCGCTCAAGACCATCGCCTCGGCCTGCGGGTTCGCCAATGCGAATCATTTCAGCAAAGTGTTCCGACGCTTTCAGCACCTCAGCCCAGATTCCTACCGGCGCACCATGCGCTAGGCATGGAGCACGATGCTCGACGCCTTGGGTTCGCCACGTCCTGCCTGCTCCGCGAGGGTGGCGACGATTAGCAGGCGATGACCGCCGACCTCATGCATGATCCAGCCATGACACTTCCCGTGGCCACCAGCCGGCCACCAGCCTACGTCAAGGCCGAGAACGCGACCTTTCGCGGACCGCGCGGGCCCATCTTCGCGGATTGCACGCTGACCATCCGTCCAGGCGAGCGCTGGGCGATCCTCGGCCCCAATGGTAGCGGCAAGGGAGTGCTCGTAGCTGCCTTGATGGGCAAGCTGGGGCTGCTCGCGGGACGATTGCGCCATCCCTTTCTCGAAGGCGATCCCCGCTTCGCGGATTCCGTGTTCGGCGTGCTCCCGCCTCGAACCTTGGCCTTGGCCTCCATGAAGGAGCACCGGCAATGGTTGCTGGCGCGCGAGTTTCATCAGCACCGTTGGCACGGCTCGCTGTCGTGGGGCACCGCCACCGTATCCGATCTGCTCACACAGGCCAATGTCGAGCAGCACAACCCCTTCGCTGTCCCGGACGAAGCCGGCGCGCGGGCCTTCGAGCAAGCGCGACAGCGCGAGACCGCGCGATTCGACCTCGCACCATTGCTCGCGCGCCCCGTGGTGGCGCTGTCCAACGGCGAATTGCATCGCTTCGTTCTGGCGCGGGCGCTCCTGCGTCAACCCCGCCTGCTCTTCATCGATGATCCCAGCGCGGGCCTGGACGAGGACAGTCGTCGTCGCTTGCTGGAGATCCTGGACGAGCTCGATGCAGAAGGCATGGGCGTTGTTCTCGCGACCGAGCGCGAGCGCGACTTACCCGTCGGCATCACCCACGTCTTGCACGTGGAGGCCGGAGCGCTGCGAGGCTTGGAGCCGCGCCACCCCGATCGCGCCCTGCGCCAATACCCGGTCCAGGTTCCCGTCTTCTCCGTCCCGAAGCTCGAAACCCGACGATTGCCGAGCGAGATTCCCATCCTAGAGGTGACCAACGCGACCGTGCGCCAGGGCGATGTCATTCTGCTCGACCGCATTACCCTGCGCATAGCTCAAGGCGAGCGCTGGGCACTCGTCGGTCCCAATGGCAGCGGCAAGTCCACCTTGCTGAGCTTGCTCCTGGCCGACAATCCCCAGGTCTATGCCAACGATGTGCGCGTCGCGGGGCTACGGCTGGGTCCAGGGCGCAGCATCTGGGATCAAAAGTCGTGGCTGGGTTGGGTGTCGCCCGAGCTCGAAACCTACTATCCCGCAAGCGCGCGAGCCCTCGACGTGGTGCTGTCGGGGTTCGCCAGCTCGCTCGGTATGCACACAAGCAACTCCCCCGCACAGGCGCACCTCGCGCTCACTTGGCTTGACTGTATGGGACTGGGCCAGCAGAAGGACACGCCCATGGCCGACCTCACGCCCGAGGCGCGCCGACTGGCCCTGTTGGCCCGAGCCGCGGTCCACGCGCCGTCCCTGTTGCTGTTCGACGAGCCTTGCCAAGGCCTTGATTCCGCCGGTCGCTCCACGCTGAGCGCGGCGATGGCCGCGACCGTCGCATCGCTTTCCGCCGCCATGATCTACGTGACCCACGACCCAGAGGAAATCCCCGCCAGCGTGACGCGCCTGCTAGTCCTGGAGCACGGACGGGTCAAGTACAACGGGCCACGCGAGTAAGCCCGGATTGGGGATCGTTCAGGCGCGGTCCTTCGGCACATCTTGGGGAGCATCGCGATTCTTTCCCTGTTACGGTCCGTACGCAGCCACGATGTTGGCCTGTACGGCGTCGTCGGTCGCGTCCGAGGGAAAGCCGGAGGTAATGCACCCCTCGAAGAAGGTTCCTTCGCCCGAGTGGCTGTTATCGCCGCCAACCCCCATCACAATGGCGCCCTGCTTTGCCATTGGGCTATATCCCGCCGGACGCGAGCCGTCGTACTCGGTCACCAGCGCGCCGGATTGCGCGTCGCCGCCCTTCAGCACGAAGCGGTTCCCCGACGGGCCCTTGAGCATCGCCGTCACGTAGGTCGCGTCGAGCGACGTGTTGGTCGATTGGGCGGCCGTCGAGCCGCCGGCGAAGACGCCGTTTTCGAGATCGGCCATGACCCATGGGCCGCTTCCGCTCCCCTTGCCCCACTGGGTGCTGTTGCCGAAGTAGACCGCCTCCATGGTGGCGCTGCCGTCGTCCGTGCTGTTGGTCTCAGCATTTCCGTAATCGAAGCAGCAGTACTGGTTGTAATGCTTGCCGCTGGCCACCATGTAGATGGCCTCGGGGTTGTCACCGGTGGCGACGCCCTTCGTCTTGTTGTTGCGGTAGCCGACGGAGCCCGCGTTGTTGTCGAAGCTGGACGTGGTGTAGACGCCATAGACCGTGTGGGCGCTCACGCTGATCTTGGCCGCGGTCGCGTTCGCCTCGAGCCCGCCATTGGTCAACCAACCTCCCGGCGGAGACTTGGTCAAGTCGTTGCCGCTCGGCGACTGGTCGTATACGACCGAAATGGTGCAGGTGGTGTTGGCGCAGAAGGTGTCTTGCACCGCCGCATCGGCATAGCTTCCTGCGGCCAGGACCGGGATGTCGCTGGTGCTCCCGTCTGATGCGCGCCTGACCTGGTAGAGCGGTCCGTTGTACGCGCCGTAGAGCGCCCGCACGGTGCTGTGGGCGGCCGCGCAGGGGGTATTCCCGGCAGCGTAGATGTCGCACGGCCCGGTGTTGCCCGTGCCACCGTCTAGGCTGCCGCTGCCATTCACCCCCGCAGTGCTACCTGCTCCCCCATCGCGGGTACCGGTGGATCCTCCATGATCTCCAGTTGCGTTGCCGCCCGTTCCAAGCTGGCTGGCCGAGGCATCGGCTCCCCCCGTCACGGACTGGCCGCCTCTGCCGGGCTGTCCACCCCCTTGGGCGGCCATCGAAATTCCGCCACTGCCGGGCTGCCCGCCCGCGCTGCCGATGACCGAGCTGCCACCGAAGCCGACGCTTACGCCCGTTCCGCTTTTACCACCGACCGGCAACATCCCACCGGTTGCCGAGATGCCGCCCGAGGCAGTGCCCTCGGCGCGGCCACCCGAACCGCCCTGGTTGGAATTGCCGGCCCCGCCGGGGCTACAGGCCACAAAAAGAACGAGCGCGAGCCCCGAGACCAGTCTGGCAGCAAGCCTGACAATGGCCGCAGGGAGTGGCGTCGTGGCGGAGACGGTGAACGGCGGAGAACGATGATCTGAATGGAGTATGAGCATGGTTGGTCTCGCTGCCAAGCCGAGGCTGCCGCCACGAAGCTCGCCACCAATTCATCGGCCGAGCTCGCCACCAATTCATCGGCCGACATCCCAGAGGTACGCCGGGATTACCGGACGTCCGGTCCTTGCCCGCCCTGCGGAAAGCGGCGCCGATGGCCGCAGCTCTTAAGCCCGAAATCAGCACTCGCATGGTCCTTATGCCCTAGTGTGTACTCAGAGGTGAAGTGGGCGGATCTTTTACCTCGGAGCCGGTCTCGAGCATGAAACCGCGTCATATCTTGCGCCTGGGGACGCGTCTACGAAGGTCGCGCACCGCGTGTAGACTCAGTCTGGCAGTGGCTACCGAAGCCAACTTCGCGACCTTGGCATCCCGTATGCAGCTACGCGTTGGCGCCGACGGAGGAGTAGCCAGCGGCGAACAAGAGCAGGTCGGGAAGGACAGAGGTAGCAATGCAGAACGCGGCATGTTGTAATCGGTTGCGGCACATCGTGCTCGGGGCAGCGGTGCTGGCCGGTGGCACGTGGTTCCTCGACGCGACCCCCGGTTTGACCAGTGAGCCGGGCTCCGTAGGCGGCGAAACGCTGCCGAAGGAGCGTCAGAGCGAGACCGGCGTTCAATCAAGTCGAGTGGACCGAGCGGAGGACATGATCGCCCTGCTTCACGAGGGCAACCGGATCGAGATCGCGGGCGCCACGCTGGCACTGGAGAGGGGGCAGGCCGAGCGGGTGAAGGACTACGCTCGGCTGCTGACCAAAGAGCACCGGCGCTGCGACAAGCAGCTCATGGATTACGCGGACCAGAAGCAATTCGACCATCGGAGCCTCGAGGACGGGACACCAGAGGTGGCCGACGGTCCATTGGAGAGGCTGCGCATGCGGCAGTTGCCGAACTTCGATCGCGCGTTCATCCTGGCGATGGTGCGGGAACACGGCAAGATGATCGACGCGCTCACGAGCACGATTCGGGAGAGCCGGGACACCGACCTCCGCCACCTGCTGTCCGGGCAACTGCCGGTGCTCGAGAAGCTGAAAAAGACAGGAGAAGCGATCCTCGCGCGACTGCCGGCCAACACGAGCGAGACGCCGGGCTAGGCGGCTGCTGTTGGTCTTGCGCCAGCTCGCGGCCCAACCGCTACTTGATCGTCCCTCGCCACGAATGCCGCGGCCTATGGCGGATCTCACGCCGCGGCAGATCGGCCTCGACGTGGTCACGCCAGCGTCGGCATGCCGCATGCACCTTCCTCGCAGCATCATCGCAACTGTCGAGAAACCGAAGAAAGCGAGAAGCCTCCATGACTCCGACTGCACAGGAACACTCCGTTGTCGCCATCTATGACTCGCATACTGGAGCGGAAGCCGCCCTCAAGGAGCTGCAGAAGGCTGGACTCGACATGAAGCGACTGTCAATTATCGGCAAGGACTTCCACACCGAGGAACACGCGCTCGGCTTCTACACCTCGGGCGACCGCATGAAGTTCTGGGGCGTGCGCGGGGCATTTTGGGGAAGTCTTTGGGGCATCCTCTTCGGAGGCGCGTTCTTCTTCATTCCCGTCATTGGCCCGCTGATGGTCATGGGGCCGCTGGTCGGCTGGATCGTCGGAGCGCTGGAGGGCGCGGCCGTGGGCGCCACGGCCGGAGTCCTCGCCGCCGCATTGGCTAGCATCGGGATTCCCAAGGAAAGCGTCGTGAAGTACGAGCTCGACGTGAAAGCCGGGAAGTTTCTCGTGCTTGCACACGGCACCCCAGAGATGATAGCGCATGCTCACGTCGTTCTCGGCACGACTGGCGCGTCGCTGCTGGTGGCACACGCCGCTTGAGCGGGTTGCTTCAGCGATGTCCACCCCCGTGGCCCCCGCCGAAGCTGCCGTGCCCGCCGATGCCACCCCGAGAGCCACCGCCGAATCCGCCTCGAGCTCCGCCGACGGCGCGATTCCCTCCGGTGGAGCGATTCCCTCCGATGGAGCGATAGCTGGCGGCACCTCGAGGTCCGCCGCTGTAGACACTCGCGCCACGATTACCGCCACCCAGGCCATAGTTTCCTCGACTACCCCCGCGATATCCACCCCAACCGTAACCTGCCTTGTAGAGGCCGCGATACCATCCGAACCCACCCGCGCCCAGCGGCCCAAAGTATGGGTAAGCACCCCAGCCCCAAACCCAGGGTGCTGCCAGCCACATCCAGCCGTACGCTGGGTAGTATGCGTAGGAATAGGGGCTGGCGTCCCCGGCCGTGCCCTCGTAGGTGTATTGTTCCCCATAGGGCATCCAAATCCATCCATACTCCCCGGTGTCCACCCACTGACCGGCGCCCGCTGTCTGGACCGGGACTGGGGTCTGCTGCGTCGCTGCCTGAACTTGGCCTTGGCTTTGGCTCGGTGGTGGTGGTGGCTGTTGTGGCGGTGCCGGAGGCGCCTGACCTGGCGCGGCAGTCGTAGGTTGCACCTCTTCCGATGTCGGCCTCGGTTGCACAGCTACGCTGGCACCCATGGAGTTGTTGATCACGCCCGTCTCCTGAGCACGAGCCACCCCTTGGCTCAGGAGCACGAAGCAAAGAGACACAATCCGGTTGGTCTTCATGGCACCACCTCTGCAACCTCAGCCACAGCAGCTTTCGGGCCACCCTCCAGACGCCGCGAAGCTGCAGCCGAAGGCACAGACATATCCCGCTCCGTCGACCACGATGGAGGGCCACCCTCATCACTTCGACCGGCCCTCTCCTTCATTTCGATGGATAGGACTCAAGGCGATGACTCATGATGTGATGCTATGGTGTTCAAGGAGGCTAGCCAGCATCTGGTCGTCAAAGTCGTGCGGCAGGAAGCCGGACGCTCTCAGATCGCCGATTCCAGGAAGTCGGCCGGGCTTGTCAATCACACGGGTTTCCCGCAGAAAGTCGGCGAGTTGCCGGTCGGCCTCGATGACGTGGTAGTAGAGCCAGTCTTCGACCATATGCAACAGCGCATGTCTGGCTTCTACCAATGAGCCTCCCCTGCTGGTTCGATCCTCTATCGTAGTGGCTTCATTAAGGATCCGCGCGTGAACGTCCGAGTGGACGAGCCGGGCCGGGTAGTGGCATTCGGCCATAACCAGCTCTTCCGATGCGAAATGATAGTAGAGATAGGCGACGAATAGCCTCAGCCCGCGCTGGAACCGATCGGGCGATTCCTCGAGCTCCTTCGCGAAGAGGACCTCATTCGCGAGCGAGAAGAGCGTACGGACTTGACCGTCGATATCGCGGTGCCCAGTTTGGGCTGCCGGCGTAACTTGGAGCGGGCTCATGGCCTCCCCCTCTAGGGTTCTCGTCGCGGGTCAGGGAGCGACCTTTTCGCTCAGCCACTGTCGGGTCGCCACCACGGAGTCCTTCAGACCGGCGTAAGACTCGCTGAAGCCACTTTTCACGGCGTCCCAAGTGGACTCCGTAGCACGTTCGGCCAGGTCCAGTTGCTTCGTTGTCTGCGCCATTCTCTCGCGAGCCGTGGCCAGTGCCGCCCTGGCTTCTGCTCTTGCAGTACCGCCGGAGCTTTCAACCTTGGCGGCTAGCCCATCCAAGTCGCTCCTGGTCGACGCCAGCTCCTTGGTCATTTCGGCGACAAATTCCGCCTTCCGCTTGTAAGCGTAGCTCTCCATCGCGGCTGCCATTTTCCTCGTCTCCCCCTTGGCCTTGGCGAGCTCAAGAGCCGCGCTTTCGCCCGGTTTCGGCCCCGCCGCTTCTTTCTCTGTCCTCGATTTACACGTCGCCAGGACCGCGACGAAAGATAGCGCCGTGACCAGCTTCGAGTATCTCATGATTCCGTCCCTTAGCAGCCGCAGGTCTTCGTTGACGTTGGTGTTCATGCTTCTCCCCTTTCCCGATGGGCGCACCGTCACACCCACGCGTAGCGGGCCTGGGCCCACCTCCACGTGCGTCTAGCAAATTCCGCGCCATCCCTCCCACCCCAGGCAATCTAGGGCCCCATCTCCTGCGGACCAGTGCTCTCGCTGGCCTCCATCAACGTGAAGTACGTCTTCCATCAGTTCGAAGGGCCAGGAGCGCCGCGACTCGTCTTGGGACACCGACCAGCCGGATCGCGGCCGATTGTCGCAGGCTCCCACGAAAGGGCCGCACCCAGACCTCCTCCCACCCGTTTGGCCCGCAAACTGCAGGACCAGAAGGTCTCCGCGCTGCGGCTCACGCCGCGCGAGACACCCAAGGAAGCCAGAAGATGCGAACCCTATCAATGCTGTTGGCTGCGAGCGCAACCATTTTCGCCACGACAGCCGCAGCCGACACTATCAGGTGTCCACCATCGCTTGACCAATACGCGGGCGGGCAGTGCGGCTTCATTCACCGCTCGAGGCCCGAGAGCTGGGTCCGAGGATCCGCGGCGCTCGATACTTCAACTGGAGTTCTCACCTTCACCATTCAGTTGACGACGTATTCAAAGACGGCTGGGCCCTGTGGAAAGCTCACCGCCCTTCTCCTCGACGCACAAGGCAGCGACCTGATCCGCGTCACGATGGGCAGAGCGGTGTGCCGGGGAGGCAGGCGGTCGGCGCCCGAGGTGACCCAGGAGGTGACCCTTCAGAAGTCCCTGCCGCCTACCATTGCCTTGCGGGCCAAGTCTGTCGTGGTCGCGATTGAATATTCTGGAGTGCACTTAGGAGACTGGAATGTCACCCTTCAGGACATCGCGAGCGCCATCCAGATGCTCGTGATTGCCGTGGGATGACGGGATGCCCCTTTCGGAGCCACCAGGCCCCCTCTCCCCTCGGCCATGCGACACTGACCGCCATCGTAATCGCCATCCCAAAGGAGCCACTACGCCGCACAACCCCGGGCACCGGTGCTGGCCCCGGTCCCAGATCAGAGCTGGCACCGCTCGTGCAGGTCCGACGAAAGGAGGAGCGCAAAGAAATGAAGAGACTCTTGCTGCTACTGCTTATTGGTGTGATTGAAATGGGTGGGTGTTATGTCGGAGGACGTGGCTGCGGATGCCGGCCGTTCGGAGGTCCAGGCGAGCACCACGAGCACCACGAATACCGGTGATGTTCGAGTAGCTCCTCTCCTTCGGGGTGCGAAGCAACGGCCTGATCCATCAAGGCGACGGTCGGGGTCCATCACTTTGCGATCCCCTTAGATGGGCCCCTCAGCCGCCGATGACGCCGAGGGGCCCGGTCTTGCCCGGACCATCACCTAGGCGTGATGGCCGTGACGGGTGAGAGCGTGTTTGACACCCAACACCACCACGGCGCCCACCACAGCCACGAAGATGCTCCAGAGATTCAAGCCTGTCACGCCCGCCCTTCCGACCAAATGGAAGAGAAAGCCGCCGGCAACTGCACCCACAATTCCCAAAACCATGTCGAAGGCAACCCCCTCGCCTGCTCCATTGACGATTCTGCTCGCAATAAAGCCTGCGACGAGGCCGAGAATGATCCACGCGATAATTGACATTGCTGTTCCTCCCGTTTCCTAGAGCGGCATGAGTCCTTGTTGCATCTTCGGCCAATGCACTAACTGTGCCAGGGCGGACAAGCAATGCGGGCCTACTAGCGCGCGTCAAGGGCCACTGCGCGCTAGCCGTCCCCCGCACTTGACCCCGGGCCCCCGTAGGAGCAGCCACTATTGTGGCCGATGGGCTACTCCACCGGGAAAGCGCTGCTCCAAGAATTGTTCCCGAAGTGACCGAGAAGTCTCTTCATCTTGATTGACTCCGTTCCTTCGCCCGCCCGAGAGAGAGCCGCATCGAGCGTGCCCGGACGGCCGTAGTTGCGGACTTTGCGAGGGACGGGCAAAGATTGGCACCAACGTTGCTGATGACTGCGAGCGAAAACCACCCTGATTGGGATGAGTATGAAACCAGCGTTCCGATACAAGGAGGAGGATTAGATGAGACACATATCAAAGACCGCAATCATGACGTTCGCCGTGGCCGCCGCCACTGCCGCAATCGCCGCTATCGGTTGCGCAAGCTCCCCGCCCCTGCGGACGGAGGCGTCAACCTCGGGAATTCGTGCCGCAGAGGAAGTAGGGGCGGCCAAAGTGCCCCAAGCCTCGTTGCACTTGCAGTTGGCGAAGGAAGAGCTGGAGAGCGCCAAGCGATTAGCTGCAAGCGACGAGAAGGAGAGGGCCGTGTCGATGTTGTCGCGAGCTGAGGTCGACGCCGAGCTGGCGGTCGCGCTTTCCCGCGAGAGCACCGAGCGGGCGGAAGCCCAGGGGGCAATAGACCGCGTGCGCCAACTGCGGCAAGACAACAAGTAGGTCCGAGTATTTCAGAATTTGCGAATTGAAAGGAACTTCCTATGAAAACCAGTAGTCTCTTGACCGCTATCGTTATTGCCGGTGTCCTCAGTGCCTGCGCGAGCACTGTACCGGTGGAGCTGGCCAACGCCCGGGACGCATACCAGCGCGCAAGCGTCGGGAATACGGCGCGAGTTGCGCCAGCGGAGCTCCACGTAGCCAGCGTGGCGCTCGCCCAGGCCGAGCAATCCTTCAAGACCGCTCCCGACTCGTTTCGCACCCGCGACCTCGCCTATGTCGCCTGGCGCAAGACGCAGCTGGCTGATGCGGCCGCTTCTATCGCCATCCAGCAGAAGAGTGAGGCGCAAGCTAAGAATGACTTCCAGACAACGCAAGGAACGGTTGTCGCGAAGACCAAGCAGGATCTGAGTCAGACGCGCTCGGAGCTGGCGGCCTCCCAGCGCACCGGCGAAGCGACGGCTGAGAAGCTATCCACCGAGCAAAAGGCGCGGGCGGACGCCGATCAGCGCGCCGCCGATGCGCAGGCGGCGCTGGCCAAGTTGGCGGCAGTCAAGGATGAGCCACGCGGCACGGTCATCACGCTCTCGGGCAGCGTTCTCTTCGCATCCAATCGGGCGGTATTGCTGCCTGAGGCGAGAACCCGACTTGACCAGGTGACCGAGGTGCTGCTGACAAACCGGGAACGCAACCTCACGGTTGAAGGATACACTGACTCCCAAGGTTCGGCGAGCTACAACCTAGACCTGTCGCAGCGCCGGGCCGATGCAGTTCGCAGCTACCTAATAGAGCGAGGCTACCAGGGTGACCTGATCCAGGCCCATGGGCTCGGCAAGGTGAGCCCGGTCGCTGACAACGCCAGTGCCGAGGGACGCGCCAACAACCGCCGGGTCGAAATTGTCATTACACACGAGCCGCACGCATCGAATCCATAGACTGAAGTTCCAGGCGCTTCGCCATAGAGCGGCGGTTGGCGGACCCCGCTAGCATGGTGCTTCTTCGTGAATCCATTCCCGCCGCGATGACCGGGGTAGCCGGGCTATGGCTGCCCTCGTCTTTCCGGCGGCGGTTGCCTTCCGCCCTAGCGGCACCCCACCATCGCACGCCATACGCCCCAACCTCCTCGGCAAATGACGCCTCCAGATTGACCGTAGGAACAGGTCATCTTGTGTGCCAGCGCCAGTCGACTCGCTTCGCGTGCGTTGCAAGTCCCTGAATTTACTGGCATCGCGTCCGTGGCCCGCAAGCTGCTCTGGCTTGGTGGCAAACGCCACTTCCCCTCTAGCCTAGGAGCTCTCATGGCACCGACCAATGGACCGCTACACCGACTCGAAACTTGGATGTGCGCTCTGCAACGACTCGTCGATATCGTCATCGTCATTAGCGCCCAGGCCCTAGCGCATGCTGTCATCGGCCGACCCTGGGACGCAGAGACGACGATCATGACTCTGATTGCGCTCCTCGTGTTTGGCTTCGCCGCCGAAGTCGGCGGGCTTTACCGTCCTTGGCGGACGGGAACCATCCTGCACGAGACGAAGAACGCATTGCTCGCCTGGATGACCGTTCCACCTGCACTGTTCGCCCTCTGGTTCCTTTCCAAGACGACCGCGGACTATTCCCGGGTTGCTTCGTCCGCGTGGTTCGCTCTAACTCCCCTGCTGCTTTCCGCCGTGCGCATCGGTGTCCGTATCGCCCTGCGTCTCGTGCGCATTCAAGGCCGCAACATTCGCCGCGTCGCGGTCTTCGCCTACAACGAGGATGCAGAGCGCTTGGCCGACGCTTTCGACTCTCAGCCCTCGCTCGGCATCAGGCTGTCTGGCATCTACGACGACCGGTCCGAAGACAGGCGACATCTTCCCGTCCACCCGGGCTGCGCTGTCGTCGGCGGAGCCAAGGACTTGGTTCGAGCTTGTCGCCGAGACGACCTAGACGCAGTCTACATAGCGCTCCCGCTCCGCGCTGAGCGCCGCACTGGGCAGATACTGGCGGCCCTGGCCGACACGACCGTTAGCGTCTATCTGGTCGCCGACCTTCAATACTACTCGCTTCTACACGCACAATGGAGCCAGATAGGCAACGTCCCGGTTGTGAGCCTGCACGATTCTCCCTTCGGGGGTATGGTAGGCTGGCTCAAGCGCGCCGAGGATCTGGCGCTTGGCGGCCTTATCACCGCGCTGGCTCTGATTCCGATGCTCTGTATCGCCTTAGCGATCAAGATCAAGACCCCTGGACCGATACTCTTCCGACAGAGGCGTTACGGATTGTGCGGAAGGCAGATCCGCATTCTCAAGTTTCGGACTATGACCGTCTGCGAGGATGGCTCCGACGTGGCCCAGGTCGGCAAGGACGACTCGCGCGTGACCGCGCTCGGCCGGTTCCTGCGGCGCACTTCGCTCGACGAGTTTCCCCAGTTCTTCCAGGTTCTCACCGGTGAGCTATCCTTGGTCGGTCCCAGGCCCCATGCGGTCGCACACAATGAGAAGTACCGGGCCATCATTCATGGCTACATGCTCCGTCACATCGTCAAGCCGGGCATCACAGGCTGGGCGCAGGTCAACGGATGGCGCGGGGAAACTGCCGAAATCGAGAAGATGGAAGAGCGCGTCCGCCACGATATGGAATACATCCGGAATTGGAATCTTCTGCTTGACATGAAGATCCTCTTCTTGACGGTATTCGGAAGGAAGAAGGGGCGGAACGCCTATTGAGTTGGCACGGTCAGGCCCGTGAGGCCAAGAGCCAGCGGATACCCAGCTTCTGGAAGTCCATCGCGCGTAACAATGGCAATCGATGCTCGATCGCGGGATTCGGTATCTCCCGGGAAACCAACCATCGCAGCGGGTCATATCCTACCAATTCTTCCGAGCTCGATAGCACCATGATGACTCAACGCACCTGCGAGCTCGCGCAGTTCCAGTGGCTGTCTGCTCCGTCCTCGGCCAAAATGATGTGCCGTCACCATCGAATTGGATATGAGTGACGAGCTTGGGACGTCGATGGCGCCAGACATGCCGCGGGCATGCTACTTGCTAAATTGCCAAATGACGGCGGGATGCGAACACTCCGTGCCACTGGCATCTTGCTGGCGACAGCGTGCTCCACGGTGAGAAGCACGCGTCCGAAGGCATGACATCGCCTGGAGGGAGCCAGTAAATGAATCGTTCACCCACCCCCGGCATTGCGGGCCTCGCTCACGAGGCGGTACTGGGCTTCGTCCACCTGCTGGGCCAACACGTGAAAGTCGCACAACTCGAGCTCACCTGCGAGATTCATTCCATGGGCCGGCGCGCCTGCCTCTTCGCGGTGCTAGCGACCTTCGTCGCGCTTGGCTACGGGTTGGCGATGACAGGTCTGGCGATCCTGGTTGGCGGCCACGCCGCCGTGGGCTATCCGTTCGTGGTCATCGGGCTGGCCCACATGGTGGGCGCTGGCACGGTTTTGCTCCTGGTGCCGCTCCGCCCGCATGGCTCGCACCTCATGGACAGCTCCCAATCTGCCATGAACACCAGCCTGGTCGCCCTGGCCGAAGCGACGGCGCCCTCCACGCCTCCCACCCCGGGGAATGCGCATGCCCACGGCTGAGCAACGGGAGAGCGACTTTAGACTTGCGCGAGCGGCCGAAGCGCTCGCCGACACCCGCGACAGGTTCGTCGTTACCATCACCACGCTCGAGTGTGAAATCACTCATGCGCTCGACTGGCGTGCATGGGTGAGACGCAGGTTCTCGCTGGCGATGGTCTTGGCCTTCGGGGTCGGCCTGCTTCTTGGAAGAAAGCGCTGAGCTCGAGACCAGCGATCGATACCAGCCCACCCGAGCACGAGGAAAGAGCATGAATGCAACCATTACCAATGAACACGTGGACGACCTGGGGCGTGCGCCCGCTCCTCTCCCCGCTTTTCGCGCTTCGAGCACCACCCGGCCGGACCCTACACAAGCGCGCTCATGATTCATGGTCGACTCCCCTTTGCTGGCTTGGTCGTAGTTGGTGGTCTCGCCTTGCCTGCGACAGCCGCGGCCCGCATGGTCGTCGACCACGTAGTGTTGCGTGGCCCAACCCAGGTCACAACGCGAGTGCTGATGACGCGTATGAACCTCCGGCCAGGGGACCCTGTGGACTTCTCGATTCTCAGCGCGGCGGAGCAACGCCTGCTCGAAAGCGACCTGTTCGCCAAGGTGCACGTGTTCATCGACCTACCCACGCCAGAAGCGGTGCAGCACATGTACCTGGACGACGGCAGTTACCCAGTCGATGTTGTCGTGGAGGCTGTCACCAAGCAGGCCTGGTTCGTCTTTCCCACGGCCAGCCTTGGCAGTGGCGATTGGGCCGGTGGCGTTGTCTACGCGAATCAGAACCTCCTCGGTCGCGACGTGCAGCTCGTCAGCGCGGGGCAAATAGGTGAGTCCCTCAGCTACGTCTTCGCCGGATATCGCGACCCGCTCGTGGTGGGCGCCCCGCTCACCTACTCGTTTAGCGGCCTCTACCGACAGGAGGATATTCGCTTCTTCACCAACCAGAACCTGTTGATGCAGGTGCCGACTACGGTGGTGGGGGGCGACTGCCAGATCGGTTGGGTGCTCTCCCCGCACACCCGCGCCTTCCTTGGGTTGTCGGCTCGTCACCAGTCGGTCAGCCCCGTCGAAGATCTGGCGCCTGGCGCAACGCCTTTGCCGTACAATTCGCGAGCTGGTCGCATTTTTCTGATTCAGTTCCAGTTCCAGTACGATAACACTCGGGCCGAGGAGGGGCTCCGGCAAGGCATTCTTGTGTTCATCAAGAATGAGGTATCTGATCGCTATTGGGCATCTGACTTCGACTACTCCAAGTTCGAGTGGCGGGTGGAGTTGTATGGCCATCACGGATGGAACTACCCATCTCTTCTGCTGAAAACCGTATTCAACTACCCAACTTCGGACCACGGGGTTCCGGTGACCGAGATGCTCCGCATCGGCGGGCCTAGCCTGCGTGGATACCTCACCAACGAGTTCCACGGCGACACTCTGGCTCTCGTGCAGGCTGAGGATCAAGCGGTGCTGCTGCGTTTGCATCTCCCCTGGACACCGGTGCGCTTCAACGTCGCGGGGGCGCTTTTCGTTGATGCCGCGACCCTCCTGGAGCGTTTTCCCGGCGGCACTACGGTCACCGTCCCAGACACCACGCCGCCTCCGGTGCGCTCCAAGCTAGCCGACATCCACGCCAGCTTCGGCGGAGGCGTGCGCGTTATTCTGCCAGGAGTGGTGATTCCAGCACTAAAGGTCGACGTGGGCTATGGTGTCGACGTACGGGACGTCGCGGTGACGCTCTCCATTGCAGGCGGCGGGATTTTGTAGCTTGTCCGACTGCTACCGCCATTGCTCGTTCGACGCCGCCCCAACGGTGCGAACGCCACCACTTACGCGCTTTCAAATCGATGTGGTTCCAGGTCTCCTTCAAATTGACTGGCACCACCCCTCTTCATGGCGCGAAAACCTTGCGTCATCAGGCCAGGTGCCCAGTTCCCGTAGCCGCCCAAGCGCGCGTTCCCCGGTGCCCGTAAGCTCGCCCAATCTTTCAGGTGGTTCGGCCTCGCAATTTGTACGACCATTGGCCCATCTCTTTCCGGAGAAAAGCGACCGCAAGGCGCCAAAACCACCATGACAAGGCTGCTGTTCGAACCCTTCCGCATCGGAGCACTCCTGCTCGACAATCGCGTCGTTGCCCTTCCCATGTACCTGGCCTATCCGGACCCTGACCATTTCGTGAACCAGCTGGTCCTGGACTACTACGCCGAAATCGGTGCTTCCGGCGCTGGCATGGTGGTGGTCGAGAACGCCACGGTCGAGCCGCGTGGCTTGTGCAACCCTAGGACGCTGCTGACCGGCGATGACAGCGGTGACGACCGCTTCCTGCCCGGGCTGGCCAGATTGGCGGCGGCCATCAAGCATGGTGGCGCCAAGGCGGTCCTGCAGATTCACCATGCCGGACGCTTCGCCAAGCGACCTGACAGCGTCGCCCCCTCAGCGGTCAAGACTTGGGGTTTCCTCCCCAAGGCGATGGACCAGACCGACATCGAACGCACCATTGCCGCCTTCTCTGATGGGGCCCGCCGAGCACAGTTGGCCGGGTTTGATGCCGTCGAGCTGCACGGTGGTACGGGCTATCTGCTGTCGCAGTTTCTTGCCGCTCGGACCAACTCTCGCAACGACGAATATGGTGGCGACGAGCAGCGCCGAATGCGATTTCCCCTGGAAGTCGTGGCAGCGGTTCGTGCCGCGGTGGGGTCGGATTTCCCGGTGGGCTACCGTTTCCTGGCGCACGAGTGCTTGCCGGACGGGCTCACCCTGGCGAGCACGGTCCCCTTCGCGCAAAGACTGGCGGATGCGGGCGCGGCCTACCTCTCCGTGATGGCCGGGGGCTACGATGCGTTCCCTCTTCCCGCGTATCTCGAAGATGACCGGAAGGAAGGCTTCATGGTTCCCTTTGCCCGCGCCATCAAGCAAGCTGTCCCAGGTCTACCCGTGATCGCCGCTGGTCGACTCCAAGCACCAGCAACTGCGGAGGCCGTGTTGCGCGAAGGTGCAGCGGACCTGGTGGGCCTGGGCCGGGTTCTCTTTGCTGATCCACTATGGCCGCGCAAGGCGAGAGGGGATATTGCCGAGCCCATCGAGCCCTGCCAGCCTGGCTGTATCTTGTGCAACCGCCGCATCATCGAGCAAAAGCCTGCGTACTGCGCTCGATGGTCGGAAGAGCGGCGTCAGCAATTTCTTGCTCGCGTTGGCGGCTGAACACCTCGGTGTACCTGTCTCCACCCCCCTGACCCACGCCAGCCGAACGCTCGAAACTGATACCTCGTCGACCCCGAGATCAGGAGCGGTCGACAGCGGCCAAAGCGGGGGCGCCGTCGTTCGCAGCCAAGCCCGGCATATCCCCCGCATCGGGGACCGGCCCCACGGCGAGGGGGCGCGGGGGCGCAGTAGAGGCCGCCTTGGCCATCACGGCCTTTTGGATGGGGTACATGAGCGCGACCGTGGCGCCGATGACGACCGCGACCACGTAGCCGAGCAAGTCGTAATGCGCGAGGTGGCCGTCGGCCCGCTGGACGACGACTATCCCGGCCACGGAGGAGGCAAGACCGCCAGCGAACTGCTGTAGCGAGGAGTTCACGGACATGAAGGCGCCACGGTCCTGAATATCGGGGACGGCGGAAGTCAGCGCCATCGCCGTGATCATGCGAGCGGTGATGGCCACGAACAGCGCCGAGTTGATGACCACGACCAGGCCGAACGGCGACACGCCCAGGTTGCAGTAGATTGCGACAATGGTCGCCGCCAGAGCCGAGCCTATGCAGAACACACGGTACTTCCCGATCCGGTCGGCGAGACGGCCCAACAGCGGCCCGGCAACAAAGGCGACGACGCCAGTCATCATGAATAAGAGCGGCAGCCTTGCCAGCGGGATTTCCAAGTTGTTCACGACGAACGTGCTGCCGAACGGCATCAGCATGTACCCACCGGTGACAAGCAACATGGTAGCCGCGAACGTGCGCAGGTATAGGCCCTGCTTGAAGGTCTTGAGCAGGTGCGCGAACGCGTTACGCTCCGAGCGGAGCTTGAGGTGTGCGTCGATGGGCTTGAGCTTGACCGCGATAACAGCGCCGACCACGCTGCTCACTGCGAAGACCATGATGAACGGCGCCTGCCAGTCCCAACGGTTGGACAAGTACAGGGCAAATGGGAGGCCCAGCACCTGGCTGGCCGCGAACGCCGTCTGGACGGTCCCCATCACCCGGCCGCGCACGGCGAGCGGGAAAAGATCGGCGATGATGGCCATGGTAATCGAAGCGACCACGCCACCGAACACCCCGGTTACGATGCGGGCGAATAGCAATAGTCCGTAGCTCCTGGCGAGCCCGCACAGAAGTGTGCCCGCCAGAAAACCACAGTAGAAGAATAGCAGCAGCTTCTTGCGGTCGAACTTGTCGGCGAAGCCGGCGGCGAGCAGCCCCGAAACCCCAGCGCTCCAGGCGTACACCGAGACCGCGAAACCGAACTGCGTCGTGGTGATGTGCAGGTCGCGGAGCAGCAGGGCACCGAGCGGGCCCATCATCATGAAGTCGAGGATGATGGTGAACTGCAGGAATGCGAGCACGGCCACCACGAACCTCTGGTAGGGCGAGAAGGTGGATGCCGGAGAAGGGGAACGAGACCGCATGCGTTGGAGCACCCTGGCGAAAGCCATTGCTCTCTTCGATTCCACCAGCGCTAAGCGGTTACCTGTAACCTGGTGGGCCGTGGCTCGCGTCCCGTCATCACCATCGGGCGGCTGCGTTGCCGCCGGGGATTTCACATTTGCGCCAGGCTCGCGTGTCGGAGGTAGCAGCTCAACGAACGCAGCGCACTGTGATGTCAACCTCCACCCAGTCGAAGTTCGAGGAGCCGCTGTCGAAGTTGACGTACCACGCGTCGCCGGAATAGCCAGCGTCAACTCCGCCATACGAAGACGCGGACGGCGAGGACGTCCAGTAGTAGGAGTCCACGCGCGTATTGGGGAACACCGTCTGGTTAATAGTCGGTGGCGAAGCCACCGTAAGGTCCACGAGGGACTCCAACTCCTTCAGAGTGGGTGATCGAAGCCCCGACCCGGCATCCGAACAGTACCACCCGGCGGCTGCCCAATCCACGAGCGGCGTATCCCCGGGGCTCGACTGCTGCTGCCACCCGAGGTTTGTGAGAGTATCAGTAACGAAGCCGCCCGAGACCACAAAGCGGGACGTGGGATAGCACCGCGACCCCCGGACGCAGCGCACATTGTGCAGGCTACCCACAGTGTCGGAGGATGAGCCGCCGTATTCGAAGTCGACGACCCACGCCTGACCGGACGCGAGAGCATACGGTGATGACGTCCAGTGGGAAGCTGCGGCCGTGTTCGGAAGCTTGGTCCCATCGATGGCCGGATCATACTGGGTCAAGTCAACCAGGGTGTGCAGCTCATGCTCGGCTGGCAAGCGCCAATCGGAGGAGCCATCGAGCGAGAGACCACTGCAATAGGCTTCGGCCTCGGCCTGAGTGCAGGTCAGGTGAGCGCTGTCCGTGGTGCACGAAGCTCGCGTGCCAGAGCCGTCGGCCTGCCAGACCAACCCGGTGATGGTATCGGTCACGGTCAGCCCGTCCGAGCTGACCAGGAGCTCCCCGGGATTCGTTCCGTCCCCCGCCGGTAGACGGGTGCCGTCGCAACCTTCGCTGGAGCCGTTGCAGCATGTGGAACCGCTCGGGCAATCCTGATTGGTCGTACATGACATGCCGAAGACGGGACCGCTGCCAGTCGTGCCGGCTGCTCCACTCGTGCCACCAGCGCCGGACGCTCCGCCCATCGAAAACATGCCGCCGGCGCCAACAACACCACCCAGCCCTTTGGCCCCACCCGCATCCGTTGCGCCACCGGAGCCAAGCAGACTGCCACCGGCTGCAACCGTTCCGCCCGAGCCAAGCGTTCCCCCCCTGGGGCCTACGACTCCTCCACTTGCCGCAGTTGTTCCACCGGAGACAGGCCTTCCCCCGGAAACAGGCGTTCCACCCTTGCCCGCCTCACCACCTGTGCCCACAACACCCCCGCTGCTCGTGACCCCGCCGGTGGGAGTTGCACCGCCTGAGCCAATCAGACCGGTGACACCGCCCCTGCCTCCAAGTCCACCATGGCCCACCAATCCGCCAGTTGCCGCGACTCCTCCAGAGCCACCCGCGCCCCCCGTAACCTCCGTCCCTCCGGCACTCCCTCCCACGACCTGGTTAGGAATTCCTCCTGTGGACAAAGCTCCCCCGGCGTTGGCCGAGCGGTTGAGGGCAGTTCGTCCAAGGCCACATCCAGTGGCAATCACCATCACAATGGGCCAGCAGTGCCGGAGCAGGCTCCCTGGATTGACCACGGGCACGGCTCCCACGCGAATCAACATCTCGAGACGACATGCTAACATGACTCGGCCGGATGCGTAAGGGTGGAACGAGCACGGTCCGTCAGGTGCGCTGGATGATGGGTGGGAGAATCTGCCAGCGCCCTTGCCGACGGGCGACGCCATGCTCGACGCGGCCTCCCCGTATGCGACCACGCCACCCGACCGGGGCGTCCGCATCATCGCCGCGCGCGGCCTCGGGTTAACGAACGCGGCTCCTCGGCAGACGCCGACCGAGGCGCGAGCGCAAGGTTATTACCCAGTTCCATCGCGCCGCCTGGCATAATAGTGCAACTGGACTTTGGAGCGATATACGCGCCTGTTCCCCTGCGAGAGTCCGGTTCGAAGGAGTCTCATGCGTCCAATACACCGCCCGTCGTTCACCCTTCTTCTGGTTTCCGCTTCTGCGGCGGCGGTGCTGGGGTGCTCGCAAGGGGGGACCTCCGGCGGAACATCGGGCCCGGCAAAATCGGGCTCGGATGGATCCGTGGCCGCGGGTGGCGCGGCCAGCTCGGGCGGGACCACGGCAACCGGCGCGGCTCCGGTCAGGGGTGGCAATGCCGGATCGGGAGGGGTTACGGCTGCGGGCGGTGGGCCAGGCGCCGGAGGAACCTCGGCCACCGGAGCTGCACTACCATCGGGCGCGGCGGGAGCTTCGGGTGGGGTGGTCATCACCGGCGGGACCGGCGGGATCGCGGCCGTGACGGGAGGCGCAATCGGAACCGGCGGGAGATCAGGTGACGGCGGCGCAGCCGCCACGGGCGGAGCTTCACCTGCGGGCGGCACATTGTCCGGAGGTGCCGCCAACTCGGCAGGCGCCTACTCATCAGGAGGTGTCATCGGATCGGGAGGCGTCACGGGCAAGGGTGGGTCCAGCTCCGATGCGGACATATCATCCACCTGCGGCAAAGGGACAACTCCGGCGGCGAATT
The DNA here is from genome assembly GCA_963849735.1 of uncultured delta proteobacterium. GTDB lineage: Bacteria > Myxococcota_A > Polyangia > Fen-1088 > Fen-1088 > Fen-1118. The sequence goes on along the minus strand of CAWKJE010000066.1, from coordinate 13,816 downwards.
CATTTGGCTGTGCGTTCGCTTGGGGAGTCGAAGGGAATCCGGCGAGCTACCTCCAGTTTGCGTCCGCTTGGGCCGGCTACAACATCCAGGCCGATGGTACCTTCCCTTCCAACGGCTTCGACTCGGGCAGCTGGCTAATGTCCTTCACCGCGGGCGTTCCCGCGTACTACGCGTACATCATCGGGTACTACGGACATGCCAACGGTTTCCCGGACGGCAACGTGAATCCCAATGGACCCAATCTGTCCAACAGCATGGGACCGCTGCTTCTCGGCGTCGACAATGCCGGGTGTCCATCGGGCACGATTTGCGACCAGAATCTGATGGTAAAGGCCTACGCCTGGTACGCCGCGCAGACCTACGCCGTGTTCCAGAAGCCGGTCATCTGGCTGCTCGAAGGAGACTTCATCCAATACTCGATCGAGGGCTCGTCTTCGGGTCTCTCCTACGCGCAGCTGGGCCAGCTGGCCGCGCAGATCACGCTGGCCATCAAGTGCAACGATCCCCCGGCCGTGGTGGCCATCGACTACTCGACCTGGATCACCTCCGCCCAACTGACCTCCTTCATCGGAGGGATCGATACCGCCATGGCCGCTTTAGGCACTAGCTACGACATGATCTGGACCACTGGCGCGGGCAACAGCGCGAGCCCGGGAACCTCGTCCTATGCCAATCTACATACCGTTACAGGCAAATCCATCCTGGTCGACGAGAGCTTTGGTCTTTCTGCCCAGAGCGATACCTGGGCCAACCAGACGGCGGGGACCATCAATGCGCGCATCGCGGAAGGCGTCGTGGCCGCGAACATCACCACCGCGACTCCGTCATACCTGCAGACCAACGTGACCACCACGTTGGCACCGTCCGCGCTCAGCCCGACGTGCCCCTAGCACTGCCGGTTCGCCCCGTGCGAAATTCCGCGCGGGGACGAGGGGACGAGAACCCCTACTTCGCCTTCTGCATGGCCTCCATGTCGGCGATGGACTTCTGGAACATCGCGACAAGCTCCTTGCGGATCGCGATGAGCTTCTGACTGGCGGCGGTGAGCTTCGGGTCAGACATCATTTTCTGCATGTCGTGGGGCGCAGCTGGCCAGCTTGCGGCCTTCTTCATGTTCTCGCTCGCCTTCTTCAGGCTGGCGGCGATGGCCTTGTGCTCCTTGGCGAGAGCGCGCAAGCCCTTGGCCTCCGCCTGCGAGTCCTTGTCCTTGCCCATAAGCGCGGCATGTGCTTCCCACATTTCGGCCACAGACTCTGCGCCCTCGGCGAGCTTGGCCGGGATCGACGACATACCGGCTACCATCTGCCCGCAGGTAGACTGCTCGGCGGCCTCGCCGCTCATGGCATGTCCCGCCGTCGGCTCGGCTGCGCGCGCGGTGACGACAAGAGAACCACCCAGAAGCACCAGACCGAAAGCAACCTTCTTCATTGGACCCTCCAGGAACGTGAAGACATGGTGACGTGCGCCACGTTCGGCAGTGGCGTGACCTGCCCTGTTGGTTGGCATGTGCCGGGTTTGATGCTCACTGTCTGGCCACGTTCCGCGAAACCAGGGAATGCCGCGTCGCGCGCACGCGCGACAATGGGCACGAGAAGGCGTGGGACCACCCTGCCCCAGCCCATTTCCCGACCCACCCAGTATCGACATCCCATAACCCAGATCGCGGGTTGGCAAGGGGGGAAATTCACGCCCCTGGCTGCGCGCCTGACGCCAGGAGCCCCTCCCGAACGACGAAGTCAACCACCTCGGCGATTCCCACTCCTTGTCTGATGCTCGTGAAGACGAACGGCTTGGCTCCTCTTTGTAGGCGAGCGTCGCGGTCCATGACATCGAGGGAGGCGCCGACAAAGGGGGCCAGGTCGACCTTGTTGATCACGAGAAGGTCCGACTTGGTGATGCCAGGTCCGCCCTTGCGCGGGATCTTGTCGCCGCCGGCAACGTCGATGACGTAGATGGTGATGTCGGCTAACTCAGGACTGAACGTGGCGGCCAGATTGTCGCCGCCGCTTTCGACAAGAACGACGTCCAGCCTGGGAAAGCGTCGGATGAGATCGTCGATGGCGGCCAGGTTGATGGACGCATCTTCGCGGATCGCGGTGTGCGGACATCCGCCAGTCTCGACGCCCAGAATCCGTTCGGCGGGCAGGGAGCCACTGCGCACGAGGAATTCGGCATCCTCCTTCGTGTAGATATCGTTGGTGACCACGGCGATCTCGAAGCGCTCGCGCATATCCTTGCAAAGAGCGTCGACCAACGCGGTCTTCCCCGAACCGACTGGGCCCGCCACACCTATGCGCAAGGGTTGTTGTTCGTGCATGTCAAGAGATCCTCAGGATCGGCAAAGTCTCGAATAGAGCGTTTCGTGAAGAGCGCTGGCGATAGCGTGCGCGGGCGTGCTACCGCCGATTTCATCGTCGGCCAGGACCAGAGCCCCGGCGACTGCCCGGTCGATGTCGGGCAAGGATAGCGAAAGGATGCGCTGAGCCGCTTGTTGTCCCAGGGGGCAGAGTCGGGTGGCGGCGCCCACCTGGGCCTCGGTCCAGGCGAAGGCGTATCCGGCAGCGGCCTCCGGCAGGGGAATCGCCCAACTAACCGCGGCCAAAGCAAACATGGCGGCATAGCTGACGGCTGCCTCGATCGCCCATGCATGAGCACCCACCACCTGCAAACCGTCGAGAAGGCGCGCCAGTGCCCCGCCCAGGTGTCGCTCTTCTGCCTGCAGCTCGGAGCTTCCTCGCGACGCAACAAGAAAGTCGCTCCAGCGATGGGCCGAGTAATCGTCGCCGAGCGCAAATGCGCGATAGAGGCGAGCCAATATCGGAAGATCCAATCGCGCGAGACCGTTCGCCAGCAGACCAATAATCCACGCCGCCGCCGATGCCTCGTCCTTCACCCAATCGAGTGCGATGGCTTGTTCGAGTCCTTGCGAGTAAGCAAAGGCCCCGATGGGAAGTGCGGGGCTCGCCAATTGCATCAGTCGGAGAAGAGGCACGCCGACCGCGCCATGGACCGCGGTCGACGGTGGTAAGGACTGGGACGGTACAGTCTCGCTAGCGATCATGTTGTTCCTGCCCGACTCCGGCCAACGTGGTCGGCGCCCGGGGGGTCGTCATCCTCGTCGTGCCCGTGGCCGTATCCACCGACTTCGGGTTCGAAAGGTCTCCGTTCAAGGGCCACGATCAAGCCCAATGCGCCGACCATGCCGTCAAGCACGTGGTCGTGCTCGTAGGCGAGCCAGTCCGGGCCGATCTGCAAAGGGATGTGGCGGTTGCCTAGGTGGTAGGCCGCGCGGGTCAAGAGAAGACGATCCGCGGTACGCGCCACCGACAAGGTCTCCACGCTGGCCTTGACCACGACCAGCACGCGCTCTTCGTCGTCGAGCAGATAGTCTCCCTGGCGGAGCACCGTGCCCCGCGGCAAGAGCAGGGTCGCTTCTTGCCCATCGTCCAGGCAAGCGCGCAGGCGACTCTTTCGCCGGTCCTCGGAGGAAAGAGTGAGCGACGTCTCGCGCCGCCCGTCCGCGATCGCCGCAAGCCTAATGTCTAGCTTTGCTCGTAGATGCAACATCGATCGTCCCCCAGCTCAAAACAGGAAGTACCGTTGCGCGAGGGGCAGCCTACCGGCCGGTCCGCAGATGAGCGGAAGTCCGTCAGCGCGCACTTGGTAGGTTTGTGGATCGACCTCTATAATCGGCTGGTAATCGTTGTGCACGAGATCCTTCTTGCGGATGCTTCTTGTTCCTCGGACCGCGACCACCCGCTTACGAAGTCCAAGCCGGTCGCGCACGCCGGCCGCGAGCGCCGCGGCCGAAACGAAGGTCACGCTGGTCTTGTGGCGCGTACCGTCCAGGGCGCCGAACATGGGACGAAAGTGCACCGGTTGCGGCGTCGGAATAGAAGCGTTGGCGTCGCCCATGGGCGCGGCCACGATGAATCCGCCTTTGATGACCAGCGCCGGCTTGGCGCCGAAGAAGGCTGGCTTCCACAACACTATGTCGGCCAATTTCCCCGGTTCGATCGATCCCACTTCCTGAGCGATTCCGTGGGTGATGGCAGGGTTTATGGTGTACTTGGCGATGAAGCGCTTGACGCGGAAGTTGTCGTTCTTGCCGCCGCCGGCGCTGTCGGGGGGTAAGGGGCCCCGTTGCTCTTTCATCTTGTGTGCGGTTTGCCAGGTGCGGGTGATGGTTTCTCCCACGCGTCCCATGGCCTGCGAATCGCTTGACATCATGCTCAAGGCGCCCAGGTCGTGCAGAATGTCCTCGGCGGCGATGGTCTCGCGACGAATGCGCGACTCGGCGAAGGCGACGTCCTCGGGAATGCTCGGATCCAGATGGTGGCAGACCATCAGCATGTCCAAATGCTCGTCGATGGTGTTCGCGGTGTAGGGCCTGGTCGGGTTCGTGGAAGAGGGCAAGACATTGGCGGCACCGCACACCTTGATGATGTCCGGCGCATGTCCGCCTCCCGCGCCTTCCGTGTGGTACGTGTGAATGGCGCGTCCTCGAAACGCGGCGATGGTGTCTTCTACGAACCCCGATTCGTTCAAGGTGTCGGTATGGATGGCAACCTGCACATCGTGCGCCTCGGCTACGGACAGGCAGTTGTCGATGGTCGCCGGCGTGGAGCCCCAATCCTCGTGCAGTTTGAGCCCCATGCACCCGGCCACGATCTGCTCGACCAAGCCACCCGGTTGGCTGGCATTACCTTTGCCGAGAAAACCCATGTTCATCGGAAGCGCGTCGGCCGCTTCCAGCATCCGTGCCGTGTTCCATGGTCCTGGCGTGCACGTGGTTGCATGGGTGCCGGCAGCAGGACCGGTGCCACCACCGATCATCGTCGTCACTCCCGACATCATAGCCTCGTCTATCTGCTGCGGGCAAATGAAGTGGATGTGCGAATCGATGCCTCCTGCCGTGGCCAGGCACCCCTCGCCGGCAATGATTTCCGTGCCGGGGCCAATGACGATGGTAACACCAGATTGCACGTCAGGATTGCCGGCTTTGCCAATGCCGGAAATGCGGCCTTCCTTCATGCCGATGTCGGCCTTCACGATTCCCCAGTGGTCGATGATGACGGCGTTGGTGATGACGGTGTCGGCAACATGGGCGCCAAAGCGCTGGCCTTGCCCCATGCCATCGCGAATCACTTTGCCGCCGCCGAATTTCACCTCTTCCCCGTAGACCGCATGGTCGTGTTCGATCTCGACCACCAAGTTGGTATCGCCGAGACGCACATGATCGCCGACCGTGGGTCCGTACATATCGGCGTATGCGCGCCGATCGATGCCTCTCACGGTGCCCCTTTGTCGAGCGGTCCCATCACCTCGCCGCGGAAACCGTAGACCACCCGGTCGCCGGCGAATGCGCATAACTCGACCGTGCGGGTTTGCCCAGGTTCGAACCTCACGGCGGTACCGGCGGGAACGTTCAAACGGAACCCGCGGGTCTTCGGTCGATCGAAGCGCAGAGCGGGATTGGTCTCGAAGAAGTGGTAGTGCGACCCGACTTGAATCGGGCGTCCGCTCGCAGGCGGCCGACGAAACGGCGCCGGCCGACTACAAGAGGACAGCGCGATGGCGGCATAGCGCGCGTTGCGCTTGGGCCTACTCGGGCCTCGTCCTGACTTCTCTCCCCGCTCGCGGGAAGAAGGGAGGCGACGATCGCCTACGACTTGCTGCGCCGCTCGCGGATCATGAAATTGTCGAAGGAATATTCGGCGACCTGCCACCACAGATACTGGTCGGCGCGGAACGCCATGTAGGAATTGGCGATCTTCTTGAAGTTCGGATCGTCGTTCGACAATTGCGCATAGAGATCGTTGGCGGTCTTGTAGCAGGCTTCGAGCGCGTCCTGCGGGAACAGGCGCAATTGCGCGCCGCCGACCACGAGGCGCTTCAACGCGCCGGGATTGGCGGCGTCGTATTTGGCCAGCACCGAAGCGTTGGCCGCCGCCGCCGCGGCGCGCAGCGCCGCCTGATAGGATTTCGGCAGCGCGTCGAACTTGTCCTTGGCGACGGCGAGATGCAGTTGCATGCCGCCCTTCCACCAGCCGGGGTAATAATAGTTCGGCGCGACTTTCGAGATCGGCTGCTTCGCGCCGTCGGGCTTGTCGCCGAAGCGCTCGTCGTCGTAGGGGCCGACCCATTCGAAGCCGTCGAGGCGCGCCCGATTCGAGCGCCGCGTAGATTCCGTCCTTCGCCGTCGCCACCGGCTCGGCCCCGAGCGTCTGGAACACCTTGCCGGCGAAGCCGCCGATGCGCAGCTTGAGGCCCTTGAAGTCGGCGGGCGAGCGGATCTCGTTGCGGAACCAGCCCGCCATCTGCCCGCCGGTGTTGCCGGCCGGCAGCGCGACGATCTTGCGCTCGGCGAGGAAGTCGTCGATCAGCGCGCCGCCGCCGCCTTCCTGCAGCCAGGCCGCGTGCTGGCGCGCGTTCATGCCGAACGGCGTCGACGAGGCGAAGACGAAGCTCGGGTCCTTGTTCCAGTAATAGGAGAGCGCGGTGTGGGCGCAGTCGGCGCGCCCGTCCGCGACCGCGTCGAGCGCCTCGAGCGCCGGCGCGATCTCGCCGGCCGGCGAAAGCTTGATGGTGAAACGGCCGTCGGTCATGTCGGAGACGGCGTTGGCGAGCGTCTGCGCGCCGCCGTAGATGAGATCGAGCGAGGTCGGGAAGCTCGACGTCAGCTTCCATTGCACATTGGGCGTCGAATCGGCGAGCGCCGGGGCGGCGATCCCTGCCCCCGCCGCGGCGGCGCCCAACCCGACGATGAACTGCCGACGTCCCGCCGCCATCCGTGCTCTCCCGTCGTCGCGACTCTGCGGCGCGGACGCGCCGGTTCGATTGCCGAACCCGTTTCGGCTATATCACTTTTACGGTCTAAATTGCGGCGATAGAGCGGTCGCGGCGCGGAATTTGGCCGACGCTGAGGAGATGCGCTTCGTGACCCTCAAGACGGCGGGCGTCGTGCTGGCGGGCGGGCGATCGACCCGCATGGGCGTCGACAAGGCGCTGGCGCCGCTCGCCGGACGGCCGCTCGTCGCCCATGTCGCGGCGCGGTTCGCGCCGCAGGTCGACGCGCTCTTCCTCAACGCCAATGGCGACGCGGCGCGCTTCGCCTCCTTACGTTACGCAATTGTCGCCGATGCGGCGGCGAACGCCGGCGGCGGGCCGCTCGCCGGCGTCGCCGCGGCGCTTGCGCCACGCGCAATCGCAGGGCGCGGCATGGCTCGCGACCGCGCCGTGCGACGCGCCGTTCCTGCCGCTCGATCTCGTCGCGCGGCTCGCCGCGGCGGCCGACGGAAAGCGGCGCGCCGCTCGCGGTCGCGGCAAGCGCGCGCGGCCTCGAGCCGATGTTCGCGCTGTGGTCGACCGCGCTCGCGCGCGAGGTCGAGGCGGCGCTGGCGGCGGGCGACGGCGGCCCGCGCGGGCTGATGGCGCGGCTCGGCGCGGCGGAAGCCCTGTTCGCCGACGCCGACGCCTTCGCCAATCTCAACACGCCCGCCGATTTCGCCGCCGCGGAGGCGCGGCTGGGCTGAGCGCGACGCGACAGCTTACGCCGAAGCGCTGCGCGCGATCGCCTCGCCCAGCGTCTCGGCGACGATCGCCGCCAGCCGCGCGTCGCCGCTCCCGGCTCGGCCTCGGCGCGATGCAGCTTCACGGCCAGCGAGGGCAGCGGCGGCAGGCCGCACTCGTCTTCGCCGAGCGCGCGCAGGTTCGCCGGCAGGCCGAGCGAGGTGCGCACCGCCAAGCCGAGCCCCGCCGCCGTCGCCGCCCAAACGCCGGCGAGGCTGGCGCTGACGAAAGCGAGCCGCCACGAGATCCCGGCGAGATCGAGAGCGTCGATCGCGACGCGGCGGAACAGGCACGGCGCCTCCATCGCCGCCACCGGCAGCGGTTCGCCGCTCGCCGCGCGCCAGACGTCGTCGCGCCCGGCCGGGCCGATCCAGCGCATCGCCGTCTCGGCGATCCGCTCGCCATGCGGCGTCGCGACGTCGCCGTCCCAGGCGAGCGCGAGATCGAGCTTGCCCGAGACAACCCCGTCGATCAGCGCGGCGTTGCGTTCGACCCGCGCCTCGACCCTGACCTTGGGATGGGCGCGGGCGAAGCGGCCGAGCGCCTCCGGCAGCAACGTCTCGCCGAAATCCTCCTGCAGCCCGATCCGCACCCAGCCCTCGAGCTCGACCCCGCGCGCCGCCGCGACCGCCTCGTCGTTGAGCTCGATCAGGCGGCGGGCGTAGGCGAGCAGCGTCTCGCCGGTCGGCGTCAGCGCCAGGCCGCGGCCCGACTTGCGCAGGATCGGCGCGCCCGCCTGACCCTCGAGCTTCTTGAGCTGGGCGCTGACCGCCGAGGTCGAGCGGCCGAGCCGGTCCGCCGCCTTGGCGAAACCGCCAAGCTCGATCCCGACGGCGAAGCTGCGCAGGGCGTCGAGGTCGAATGTGATCCGGGTCGCCATTATCGTCCCGACTATCGAAACAATCAGTCAAGAACTTCCTGATTGTTAGGACGATCATGCGAAGCCTAAGCCGCTTCGGTCAAGCGCGCGGCGAAGGAGCCCAGCGATGAACCCGAAAGCCAATCCGCCCGCCCTGGCGATGCAGTACAGCTTCACCCTTCCGGCCGATTACGACATGGGATACGTCGAGCGGCGCATCGCCGAAAAGGGGCCGGCGCTCGACGGTCTGCCCGGTCTGCGGGCCAAGGCCTATCTCTCCGCCCGCCGCGACGGGGCGCAACGCGAGAACCTCTACGCGCCGTTCTATGTCTGGGACGACGCGGCGGCGATGAACGGCTTCCTCACCGGCCGCGGCTTCGCCGGGGTCTCGGACGCGTTCGGCTGGCCGCAGGTCCGCATCTGGATCGTCTGGCGCGCGCGGCTGGCGCGCGACGTCGAGCAGGCGCGATTCGCCACAAGCGAGATGGCGCCGATCGCGCCCTTTTCGCCGCTCGACGCAGCTCAAAGCCCAGGAGAACAAGGCGGCCGACGCAAGCCGTCGAACGCGGCGCGCTCGCCGCCGTCGCCGGCTTCGAGCCGACGAACTGGACCCGCGTCCGCTTCCGGCTGTGGCGCGAACCGCCCGCGCGGCGCGACGGCGTCGCGCTGCTACGACGTCGGCCACGTCTCGCTCGGCGGCCCGAGCGTCGCCGGACAAAAAGCGCTATAGAGCGCCCGCGCGAGGCGCGCGCTCGCGCCGTCGAGATGGAGAGGACATTGGCTGAAGTCGCGTTTCTCGGATTGGGCGTCATGGGCTATCCGATGGCCGGCCACCTCAAGGGCCGCGGCGGCCACGACGTCGTCGTCTACAACCGCACCGCGGCGAGAGCGCAGAAATGGGTCGCGCGAGCACGGCGGCGCCGCGGCGCCGACGCCGCGCGAGGCGGCGCGCGGCCGCGCGATCGTCTTCGCCTGCGTCGGCAACGACGACGATCTGCGCGCGGTGACGCTCGGCCCCGACGGCGCCTTCGCCGGCATGGCCAAGGGCGCGATCTTCGTCGACCACACCACCGCTTCCGCCGATGTCGCGCGCGAACTGGCGCGCGAAGCGGAAAAGCGCGGCCTCGGCTTCGTCGACGCGCCGGTCTCCGGCGGCCAGGCCGGGGCCGAGAACGGCGCGCTGACGGTGATGTGCGGCGGCGACGAAGCGACCTTCGCCAAGGTCGAACCGGCGATCGCCGCCTACGCCCGCGCCTGCAAACTGATGGGGCCGGTCGGTTCGGGCCAGCTCGCCAAGATGGTCAACCAGATCTGCATCGCCGGCCTGGTCCAGGGCCTCGCCGAGGGGCTGCATTTCGCCAAGCGCGCCGGCCTCGACGCCGAGCTGCGTGGTCGACGTCATCGCCAAGGGCGCGGCGCAGTCGTGGCAGATGGACAACCGCCACAAGACGATGATCGCCGGCAAGTTCGACTTCGGTTTCGCCGTCGATTGGATGCGCAAGGACCTGGCGATCTGCCTCGACGAAGCGCGCCGCAACGGCGCGCATCTGCCGGTCGCGGCGCTGGTCGATCAGTTCTATTCCGACGTGCAGGCGATGGGCGGCCGCCGCTGGGACACTTCGAGCCTGATCGCGCGGCTGGAAAAGTAAGGGAGGGCCGAAGCCCTCCCGTTTTCTTGCGTCACCGCGGACAGGGCGGCAGGCCCGGCTTGCCGCAGGCTTGCCGCTCGGTCTTGCCGGGCGGCGGGCTCAACCGCGTCGGCGGCGGCGCGGGCTTCGAACTCGGGCGTGAACGCCCCGCCCTCCTCGGCCCGGCCCCGGGCCGCGCAGCGCCTTGAGCGGCTTCAGTTCGGACGGCGGCTTGCCGCCGCCGGCGGCGCCTTCGTCCGGCGTCGGCTTCGGCGTCGTCTGGGCCAGGGCTCGGGCTCGGCGTCGGCTCGCGCGGCCTTCTCCGCCGGGCGGCGTGGGCCGAGGCTCGGGCTCGGCGTCGGCATGAGCGCGGCGGCGGCCTCATTCGCCGCCCGCGGTCGGCGACGGCGCAACCGGCCGCGGCTTGATGCCGCCCGGCAGAGGCGGCGGAGGCGGCGGATTCTGCGCCTGCGGCGGGGCGGCGGCGCGCCGGGCGGGGCGCGGCCCTCGAGACGGCCGGCGTCGCGATAAGCGCGCGCGCCGATCAACAGCGGAATGGCGACCGCAGCGCCGGCAACACGCCGACCGCGACCGGCGGCGCCGGCGGCGGCAGACGACGCCAATCGTCGTCCTCGACCGCGGCGAAGCCGGGCGGCGGCGGGGGCGGCGGCGGGCCGTAGTCCGGGCCGACGAAGACGTAGACCGGCTGGTCGGCGTAGACGTATTCGTCCTGCGGCGGCGGCGGCAGGTCGGCATAGTCCTCCGGCGCGAAATCGCTCGGCGGCTGCGCCGCCGCGGCGAGAATCGCCAGCCGCCGTCCGGCGTCGACGACATGAGGCCCGCGCGGATAGCGGCGCAGATAGGTCCAGTAGGCGGCGGCCGTGTCCTGCGCCACCGCGCGCCGCCAGAACAAGGCCTCGCGCCGCGCGGCGAGAATCGCGCGCACGCGCCTGGCTTCCGGCGCGTTCGGATAGGCGGCGAGGAAATCGGCGTAGGCGGCGAGCGTGTCGCGCCCGAGCGCGACGGAATAGGCCTGATCGGCCGGGAAGGCGCGGATCGGCTTGCTCGCCGCGTCGGCGTAGGCCGCGACCGCCGGCGGCGGCGGCGCGTCGGCGGCGCGCTCGAACACGTAATAGGGCGCGGAAAGCTTGGAGGCGCTCCATGGCGCCTGCGCGCCGCCGGTGAGCTGGTTCACCTGCACGCGCGTCTGGGCGAAGACGTCCTCGATCGGCAGCGCCGCCTTCGCGCATCGCCCCGGCGAGCGTCTTGGCGTAGACGCCGTAGGGGCCTGGTTCGTCGCCGACGATCGCGCCCGGCGCGGCGTTGAAGGCGACGAGCTCGCCGGGATCGGGATCGACCAGCGCGAGGCCGCCGGCGAGCGGCTGACCCTGGCCGGGATAGGGATTGGCCCGCGCCGCGTCGATGACCAGGATGCGCGCGCGCCCCGGCTCGGAGGCGAGCGCGTGGGCGAAGTCGGCGATCCTGACCGCCTCCATCGGCGTGTCGGAATCGCGGGCGAGCTGCGCGTCGACGGGAACGAAGAAATTGTCGCCCTCGTATTGCACGCCGCGGCCGGCGAGGTAGACGAAGGCTTGCATGTCGGGGCCGACCGCCGCCGCCTTGTCGAGGAAGTCGCGCATCGCCGCGCGCACCGACTTCGCGTCGAGGTCGCGCGCGCCGACGACGTCGAAGCCGGCCGCCTGCAGGGTCTGGGCGATCAGCGCGGCGTCGTTGACCGGCGTGGCGAGCGTCTGATCGCCGTAGGTCGATTCGCCGATCACCAGGGCGATGCGCGGATTGGGCGGCGCGGCCCCTTGCGCGAACGTCGCTGCGGGCGTCGCGCCCGCCAGCAGGACCGCGGCGAACAGCGCGAGCGGCGACCGTGCCATCATTTCCGTCTCTCCAGCGCGGCCGATTGGGCGCCGCCGATCGGCGTTAATAGGGCAAATGGACTGAACCGGGTCTGAACGAGGGCGCCGATGCGGCGCACGGACGCAGGGAGAGGACCTGGAAGGCGCCGTCGCGCCGCGGCTCCCGGAAAGGACGCTCCGGAAAGGATTTTGGCGCGCAATCGCGCGTCGCGTCGTAGCCGCTCGTTAACGATTAATCGTCATGATCCTGAAAGGGTGTGGCGTGCGCGCGTCGGGCGGTCATGGTCGAGGTTGCGGCGGAGAAAAACGACAAGGGTCGCGCCGGCGATCCCGCCGCCGCGGCGCGACGGCGGGCGATGACGCTCAAGATGCGCCAGGCGCGCCAGACGCTCACCACCAATTCGATCGACTTCACCGGTCAGTACGGCTCGCTGGCGCGGCTGTTCGCCAACAGCGTCGCCGGCGCGACGCCGGCGATGGCGCTGGTCGCGCTCGCGGTCGGCGCAATCGCCTGCGCCTGGGTGCCGGCGCCCAAGGTCGTCAGCTGGGGCGTTCTGCTCGCCGTTTCGCTCGCGGTGCGCTACGGGCTGGCGATCGCCTTCCTCGATCTGCCCGAGCCGGAAAAGGCCTCCCCCGCCTGGCGGCGCAAATTCATCGCCGCCGAGACCTTCGCCGGCGGCGCCTGGGCGCTGCTCGTCGTCCTGCTGCTGCAATCGGCCGACCCCAACGCCCGCACCTTCGTGCTGGTCGTGCTGCTGCTGGTCTCGGGCATGACGGCGATGGTCGCCTCGGCGATTCCCTTCGCCGTCGCCGGCGGCCTGCTGCCGATGGCGATTGCGATCGTCTACGTGCTCGGGCCGACGACGCGCGGGCAGGCGCTGCTGATGTCGGCGCTGTGCGTCGGCATCCTCGTCTACTTCGTCATCCTCGCCAACCGGCTGCATCGCACGTCGCTCGCCGGCCTGTCGTTCCAGGCGGAAAAGGACGCGCTGATCGCCGAGCTCGAGCAGGCCAAGCTCAATTCCGACGAGGCGCGGCGGCGCGCCGAAAGCGCCAATCTCGCCAAGTCGCGCTTCCTGGCGACGATGAGCCACGAGCTGCGCACGCCGCTCAACGCCATCCTCGGCTTCTCCGAGGTGATGAAGGCGGAGCTGTTCGGCGGCCATTCCGTCGCGGTCTACAAGGACTATTCCAACGACATCCATTCGAGCGGCCAGCACCTGCTGATGCTGATCAACGAGATCCTCGACCTGTCGCGCGTCGAGGCGGGCCGCTACGAGCTGAAAGAGGAATCGGTGTCGCTGCCCGGCGTGGTCGAGGAATGCCGCCACCTGCTGGCGATGCGCGCCAAGGGGCGCAACATCGCGGTCGTCGAGCAGCTCGACAGCGACCTGCCGCGCATCTGGGCCGACGAGAAAGCGGTGCGCCAGGTGACGCTCAACCTGCTCAGCAACGCGATCAAGTTCACCCCGCAGGGCGGAACGATCACGATCAAGGTCGGCTGGACCAGCGCCGGCGGGCAATATCTGTCGATCCGCGACACCGGACCCGGCATCGCCGAAGAAGAAATTCCGATCGTGCTGTCGTCGTTCGGCCGCGGCTCGCTGGCGCAGAAGAACGCCGAAGAGGGCTCCGGCCTCGGCCTGCCGATCGTCAAGGGCCTGGTCGAGCTGCATGGCGGCGAGTTCCGCCTGCAAGTCGAAACTGCGCGAGGGCACCGAAGTCATCGTCATCTTCCCGCCCGAGCGGGTGATGGACGCGCTGCCGCAGCTCGACCCCACCGCGCCGCCGGAAGAGACGCCGGAGCAGCGCGCCCAGCGCCGCGGCCGCCGCTGGAGCCGCAAGGCCGCGGCGTAAGCGCGCGACGCTTCGGCGGCGTCTGAGCC
>CAWKJE010000065.1:0-62817 GCA_963849735.1 uncultured delta proteobacterium | reverse complement strand
GTGGTCATAGATCGCCAGCGCGAGCACCCGAGCTGGCGGAGGGGCTTGCTCGTCACTCTGCTGGCGGGCTTGGTGTGGTACGCCCATCCCTTCCCGCTCATGGTCGTGGTCGGGCTGGTCGGGCTGCATGTCTTGCAGGCTGGACCGGGCTTACGCACGCGCGCCCGACTCGGGTTGGTCATGCTGCTGCCACTGCTGCCGCTGGCTGGTCTGGCCCTGCTGTCAGCGCAGCAGCACCTGGTGAAAGCCCCGACGCGCACGCAGACGGGGCCCTGGGCTGTTTACTATCCGCCATGGGAGAGCGTGGTCCATCTATGGCTAGATGCGTCTGGGGCTCTCACTCGTTGGGGTAGCGTCACTTTGCTGCCGGCCCTCTTGCTTGTCTATTTTGCATGGCGTCAGAGGCGCGTACCCCGGAGGTTCTTTTCTTCTCTTGCCATGGCTGGTCTGGCCCTTGCCTACTTCGCGGTGCCGGCCACGCTGAGCAACTGGTGTTACCTCAATTCCCGCTTCGTTCCCTTCCTGTGGGCAGGAGCAATCGTGCGTCTGCCCGAACGCCTGCCCCGAGCTGTCAGCGCTGGGCTGATGGCGGCTGCGCTATTCTTCTCGGTCGTTCTGGGTGTCGACTATGTGAGGCTCGACCATGATCGCGCGGCTTTTGCGGCGGGAACGGCGGCCGTGCCTATGCGGGCCACCTTGCTTCCGCTTCTCTTCAAGCACCGCCAGACCAGCGACTTCACTGCTAGCCTAACCCATGCCTGGTCCGACTACGTCGTGGCCCGCAACACCTCGGCACCCCTGGCGTTCGCCGTCGAGCGCTCCTATCCCATCACTTATCGGGACTTTCCTCCGCCCAGCCTGATCCCGCCCGCGCTTGACCAACTGGCGGAGAAGTGGGGTACTCCGGCGCAAGTGTGTCAGCGGCTGCGGCCTGGCCCGAGGCAGGTTGATGAGGACTGCAAGGAGCAATGGCGGAGACGCTGGGCCATTTTTTGGCGGGAGGCCGAGCCCCGCTTCAGTCACCTTCTCACCTGGGCCATGCCGCCCGAGGCGCGGCCCATGATCCCGCCGAGTTATCGTGCCATCTTCATTGCCGGAGCGCTGGAAATCTACGCAAGAAGCCCGATCCCGCCCGGGCTGCCGGACCTGCGGCCTGCGCTAATGCCCGATGCCGGGCACGTGCTCTGACAGTGGCTCGATGCGTTGTGGGTGCATCCGCACAACCCGCTTGACGATTGCTTTGCTATTGAGTTAAGCACGAATGCGCCATCATGCGTCCTCTTCGCGTCGGCATCGTTGCGGAAAGTTACTTCCCCACGCTGGGTGGCATCCAGGAACACGTCCGCCACCTGCGCAATTTTCTCCTCAGTCGTGGCGTCGAGGTGAGCATCCTGACCGGCCGACCGGCAGGGGCAAGTCCATGCTTGCCCCTCGATGCGGAACGTGGCGTGATCCGCGTGGGGCGCGCGCGCAGCATTCACACCGGCGGCACTTCCACCCAGGCGACCCTGGGTCCGCGAGCAATCTGGAATTTTCACCGGGCTCTGCGCCAGGGACAGTTCGATCTGCTCAATATTCATGGGCCGTGCGACATGGGGCTGGCGTTTCTCGCGCTGGCGCTCTTTCGGGGGCCCAAGGTTCTCACCTTGCACTCGTGCTTCCCCGATTCGGCCTGGCGGCGGCGGGCCGCTCCCTATTATCGGTGGGTGTTTCGGCGGGCGGCTGCGGTCATCGCCGTGTCGGATGCCACGGCGCTGGCCATGGGGCGCTACGCGGAATTCGCGCCCATCGTCATACCCAATGGGGTGGACGTGGCCTATTGGCGGACGCGTCCCCATTATCGCTATTTGCGGCCGGGCATGCGTAATCTGGTCTACTTGGGGCGGCTCGAGCCACGCAACGGTCCCGATGTGGCGTTGGCTGCCTTCATCAAGATCGCTGATGCCATGCCTGACCTGCGTCTGCTGGTGGCGGGCGACGGACCGATGCGGGACGAGCTCGCAGCGTGCGTGCCCTCGCCCTTGCGCGACCGGGTCGAGTTCCTGGGCGCGGTCTACGATGAGCGGCCGGAGCTCCTGGCATCGTCATCGCTCTTCCTGTTGCCAGCTCGGGCGGTGGGTTTTTCCATCATGGTGCTGGAGGCCTTCGCTGCCGGTCTGCCGGTGGTAGCGCTGCCCGCGCTGGGAACCGATCGGGCTGGCGATCACTTTGCCAATGTCGTGTTGGCCAAGGACAATAGCGTCGATGCCTTCGCCCATGCCATGAGGGAAACCCTGAGCGCCGAGCAGTGGGCGCGGATTGCCCGCGGACGCGCCATCGCCGAGGCTCATGATTGGAGCCGGGTGGCGGGCAAGATCCTCGCGGTCTGCGAGCAGGCAGTCGGCCGGCCCGGCAGCGTGGGCGCCGCGCGCGAGGCGGCGGCCTAGCTGGCCGGGGCCATGGGGGCCAAGGCGCGGGTGTGGTTAGGCCGCGGTCTTCTCGCGATCGCCATTGGCGCGGGCGTGGCACTCGTTCTCGGTCTAGGGGTAATCGTGCCGCCGGTCAAAGCGGCCTTGTTGCTCGCGGGCGCTGGGCTCGGCCTCGTCGTGGCCGTGCGCCAGATACCCGCATTCGATCTGCGCGCCCGGGTGCGCTGGCGGCTTCCTGCTCGGAGAGGTCGGGTTTGTGCCCTCACCTTCGATGACGGCCCGAGCGCCCACACCCCGCGAGTTCTGGACGTTCTTGCGCGTTATCAGGTCAAGGCGACCTTCTTCGTGCTCGCCGATAATGGGTTTCGTCATCAAGCTGCGCTGCGCAGGCTGGCGGAGGAGGGGCACGTCGTCGCCGTCCACGGGGTGAGCCACGCCAAGCTCCACCGCGCGGGCGCGGCGCAGATCGAAGCGGAGCTGGTTGCGGCGACAACGAAGCTGTGCGAGCTGGGCGTCTCGCCCGCACGCCTTTACCGCCCGCCGCACGGCTTCAAGAACACCGCCCTCTTGCGTGTGGCCAGGCGGCTGGGCTTTCAGGTCTGGGCGTGGAGCCGCGGCATTTGGGACACCGATAGACCGCCACCCCAGGTCCTGGTCAGACGCGCTACGCGTTGGGCGTGCTCGGGCATGGTGCTCCTGCTCCATGATGGCCGTGGTGATGAGGAGCAACCCGACATCGAAGCGATGCTGTCAGCCCTGCCGCAAATCATCGAGCGCTTGCGGGCGCGCGGCTTTAGATTCGTCACCCTAACCAATGGCGATGCCACGGCTGGCTAAGGGGATATTGCGATCATTGCCTCTCGTGCTCCTGGGCGTGGTGCTCTGGCGCGAGAAGCCCTGGCAGGTGCATATCACCCCGGCCCTGCCTTGGGCGATGGTGGGAACTCTGGCGCTCAACTTCGGGGTGTACTTGCCTATCAAGGCCGCTCGTTTCAGGGTGGCGCTCACCGATCCGCCGCGCTTTCGCCAGGTGCTGGCCGCGACCATGGAAGGGCTCTTGGCCAACGCCGCCATCGGCTTCGGTAGCGGGGATGTGCTGCGGTCGGCCCGCTTGCGCGGCGGGGCGGGGAGCCTGGCGGCGGATTATGCTTGCGCTTGGGCGGAGCGGGGGGCCGAGCTTCTGGCCCTGGCTGGCCTGGTCTTCATCGCCGCCCTGACCATGCGACTCGGCCGGCTCGCCCTGGTCTTTTCGGTGCTCGTGGCGACTGCCTATCTCGCCGTCGTGCTCGCCGGCGGGCGGCTGGTCCCCCGGCTGGGAGCATGGCCTCGTTTGCAACATGCCTTGCGGTCGGGGCTGGCGGCCTCGACGCCCAAGCGCGTCGCGACTATGGTGGGCTGGTCGCTGGCCGGGTGGGGAAGCGAGCTGGTGATGCTGGTCTTGTTCCAGCTGGCCTTCCGGATGCCACCTAGCGCGCGCGTGGGACTGCTGACTCTGGTGGGAATCAACGCCGCCATCGTCATTCCCACCCTGCCGGGAAACTTCGGCACCTTCGAGGCCGGAGCGATCATGGCCCTGGTCGCCGGTGGCGCGGCCCACAACGTGGCGGTCATGTATGCGCTGACTTATCATCTGACCCACGTCGTCCCGGTGGCCTTGGTGGCGACCGCGGTGTATCTGGTTCGCTCCCGGCGTTCCTCGCGCGCCGTACGGTCGGATAGCGGTGGTGGGGCTGCGACCCGAGAGCCGTCAGAGGGGTAGCGATCAGCGCTCAGCGCTCTCGTTGGTAGAGCACCACGCCGCTCACCGTCTCGCGGGCCCGGTAGTGTTGGTCGACATAGCTTTGCAAGCGGGGATAGCGCTTGATGGGGAATTTGGCGTAGCCATCCCATCCTGCCGCGGCGGCGTCGACCAGGATCGGCGGCCTTCTGGACTCGAGGTCGGCAAAGAGCATGTCCCAGGCTGCTCCGAGCTGGTAGCGGTCGGCATTCCACTGCCCGGTCTCGGTGGGCGTGCCCGGGCTCTCTCCCGTCATGTAATTGCAGAAGGAGAAGCGCGCTCCCATAGGCCGGCGGGCCAGCACGTAGAGCTGGGGTGAGTTCCCCCACACGAAAATGCGCTCGTCCGGCGCGGTTAGGGCGGAAAGGCGCGCGGCCACCGCTGGGTAGGGGGGCTCGCCCTCGCCCTCGTCCAGAGCCATGGCCAGCGGGCGGGCGAAGCTGGCCAGGGCGAAGAAGATCAGCGCCGGCGCCGCGGTCATGAGCAGGAGCCCTGCACGTACTCGCTTGCCGCGCCGCCACAGAGCAGCGAACCCGGGTCCTGCCAGGAGGCAAAGGGGGGCCAGCGTGAGGTGAAAGTAATGTCCGAAGAAGCGTCCGCCCGGGACCAGGGCGAGGACGGAGGCGATGAGCCAGAAGAGACCCACGATCGAGGCCCGGGAGGGACAATCGCTCCCGCTGCGGCCCAGAAGCCGTGCGTGGACAGTGCGCACGAGCCCGGCCGCCACTTGGGCTCCCGCGGAGCATCCGAGAGCGTAGGGGACGAAGGCTGTCCCTCCTATCATGGCGGTCCGGTAGAGCCCGCGCACAAGCGCTGCTGTTCCTCCCAGACCCGCCTTGACGTAGGAGAAATTGAAGCGAAACCAATACAGGGCGGCTTCGGCATTGCCGGCCAGGGCGCAAGCGGCCAGATAAAGCGCGGCTGGCAAGCCTGCCCCCGCGATCTGGCAAGCGGCGAGCAGAGCGACCTGTCCGCGCGAGCACTGGCCCAGCAAGAGCTCCCACAACAGGACCCCGACCGAGGCGCCGAGCAAGGTCAGGCCCTGGTATTTGCACAACGCTGCCAATCCGATCAGGCAGCCGATGGCAAAGTGTCTCATGACCCGGTTGGTCGCGCGGTCTCGCACCAGCAACCACGCGGCCATCGCTTGCGGCGCCAGCAGGAACAGCTCGCAATTGGCGGCTAGCGCGTCGTAGTCGTGCCAGGTGGTCGAGAAGATCAGGAACATCGCCCCGCCCGCCATCGCCCCACCGATGGTCTTCTCCTTGCCCGCGGCCCGTGCGGCCATGAGGAAGCCGGCGGTCAGTAGCACGGCGAGCACGACCGCGGCGTGAACGCCCTGCGTGTTATAGGGACCGCAGAGAGCAAAGCCCGCCTGGTAGAGGTGATATATGAGCGGCGGTTTGTGATCGACGACGTCGCGATACAACAGTGCCCCGCGCGCAACCGCGTCGCCGGTCACGGCGTAGATGGCTTCATCGTCCGACAACAGCGGGCGAAGGAAGGCGGGGGCGCGCAGAACGATCCCGAGGGCGAAGAGCGCGACTACGAGCGCCGTGCGGCGACGTGCGGAGCAAGGTGGCGAGGTCGGCACGGCTACGGTTCCTTGTTCGGATTAGCCCGGCCGGCTCGCCGCGTGCAGTGTCGCCGGGCTCGCGCGCCAAGCCCGGGCTGGGCAAGCGCGGCCCCGTTGGCCGGGTTGCGTCGGGGGACGGGCAAGAGCGATCCGTCGGTTAGGTTGGGTCGGGGGATGGATCTCCATCGGCCGTGTTCACCATCCACAGGGAGAAATCCTGGAGGAATCGTCTGAAATCGGTGAGGTGCTGGGCCGGGAAGCCGTATCCGGTTATGGCGTGCTCCAGCACCCGCTCGAAGCAGGCCAGCCATTGCCTCCGCGCCTCGTTGGTGATTTGAAATGGCATATGACGAGCGCGCAGGCGCGGCGGCCCGAAGTGTTCACTATACTCCGGCGGGCCGCCTAGGAGCTGCACGAAGAATGCGGCTGACTTGTGCGCGGCTCGGGTCAGGTCGTCCGGGAACATCCCCCGGATGGGGGATGCGCCGAGCTCGCGGTAGAAATCCTCGAGCATGCGGTAAATGTTGTCGCGCCCCATGCATGCGTAGATTTCCTGGCTGGGGCCGCGGATGTCGGCCGGATTGATGGGCGGAGTGTAGACTGCGGCTGGATCTCTCATGGTCAAGCCGGATGATCGTGTCCGATGGTCGCGGGCTTGCCAGAGATTGGGCCCACGACTGGGCTGGCTACTCTGTAGCCACGGGCGGGGCGACCGGCGGGGAAGGGACGGGGCTGCCGCCGCCCGGTTGCGGGTGGGAGTGGCGCAACACTTCTCGCGCTGCTTCGCGGGCCGCCTGCACCTGCGCCAGCTTGCAAGCGCCACACAGCATGGGGGCAGCCCAGTTGCCAAGGTGGGTCTGCAGCTGACTTTCCGGGGGCCAGAAGATTGGCGTGGCACATTGCGCGCACGGTATCTCCTGCGTTTTGCGGTTAGCCAGGAATTCGGCACAGGCCGCGCAGCGACGTTCGGGGGGTTGAATCTCGCGTCTGCGCCTATGCTTGGTCTTCTTGCGTTTGGGGACAGATGGGGTTTTCGCGGCTTCGCTCGGTTGACCGATGCCGGCCCTGGCTGCCCCGCCGTCGGTCGCATCCGCGATCGTGGTATTCGCTGTATTCGTTGCGGCGCTGGAGACGGCTTCCTCGCCAGTGCTCGCAACTTCCGCCGCGGATGCCTCCGAGGACGCGATGCCATCCTCGGCTTCGCTCGGGATGACCTCGCCGTTGCTGGGTTGGGCTGGTAGAGCAGCACCCGCTTGGCCGTCGGCCTGGCCGGGCGCTGGCCGGGCCTGATTGGAAATGGCCGCGGCCTGAGCGTCTGCCTGGCTTTCGGCCCGGCCGATGGCTTGACCGTCTGCTGGGCTCTCGGCCTGGCCGACGGCTTGATCGGCTTGACCTTCGTTGCTGTCGTGCTCGTCCTTCAGCTTGGGCCGCACACCCGCGGCCAGCTGCTGCTCGCGCGTCCACGTGAAGGTGCCGGGACAGTTATCGGTCCGGCAGGGAATCTCGCGATCCTCGAGCTCGCCCAGCTCTCTCTCGCAGCTCGGACAGAGGTGGGGATAGGGGTCGCCCTTACCACGCACCGCCCGCGCGAGCTGGGCGCCGCGTTTGTCCAGCCATGTACCCTTGCACCCTGCCCGCCGGCACGGTCGCTCGATATCCTTGAAACCGCTCCATAGGTCGAAGCAGCGCTGGCACATGTGCGAGGGTGCTTTGGGAACAGGCTTATCCGCCTGACAAGCGTCGAGCTGGTCGAAGCGGCCCCATGTCCAGGTGTTCTTGCAGCCCGAGGTACGGCAGCGGACCTCCCGGTCGGACAGTTTGCCGAACGTTGCGCGGCATGAGTCACACATGCGGCGCGGCGCTTCGTTCGGCTTGCCCGCCGCAAAAGCGACAATCTGCTCGTCGGCCTTCCAGACCCACTTGCGCGAGCACCCACTGATGCCGCAGGAAACCTCGCGGTCCTTGATGCGATGTGATACGTCCTCGCAAGGATCGCAAAGAAATCCGGTGAGGGTGACGGCGCCCGGCTTGGGCGGCTCCGCCGGCACGTCAGGCTGACCTTGGGCCAGGAGCTGAGCCTGCCTGGTCAAGCGGACCGTGCGTTGGCAGCCCGGCACGGCACAGGGAATCTCCTTATCTTCCAGACTGTCGAGCAGCGTCTGGCAGCTCCCGCACAGGCGCTTCGGCGCCGGGCGCTCGCTGGCAAAACTCTCGAGCTGCGACTCGGCGCTCCAGAGCCAGGTGTTAGTACATCCAGGTCGGTCACACTTGCGCTCCACGTCCTGCAAGCGGCGAGACTTGTCCCGGCATGGCTCACACATGCCAGAGGTAGCGGGATCGTCGTTGCTGGCGCCCGCGCCGAGCGCAAACGCCTTGCTGGAGAGTTGAAGCCAAGTGCGCGTGCACCCGGGTACCCGGCACGGCACCGATTTGGCGCCAAGCCTATCTGCGAGTGTAAATTTTCCGGCAGCCATCCGAGGTTTCGTATCGTGGCAACAACCCTTCGACAAGGCAAGCGGCAATTCTGGTTACGGCGGCTGATGACGCACTTCTTCGCGAGGGCGGGGCCGGCAGCAGATTCGAGTTGACGTGGTGGGCATGCAGTCTTCATCCTTGGGCGCTCGCCATGCAGATAACGATTGAAGACATTTCTCCCGTGGAAAAACGTGCCGATTTCGAGGTGCCCTGGCCCGATGTGGCCGGCAAGCTCGACAAGGCCTACGACAAGCTCCGGCGGGAGGTCAGGCTCAAGGGGTTTCGCCCGGGCCGGGTGCCGCGTCAGGTCGTAGAAAAGCTCTACCGGGCCCAGGTGGAGGGCGATGTTGCTCGCGAAGTGGTCGAGAACGCGCTAGCCCAGGCGATCCAGGAAAAGCAACTCGCCCCCATCGCGCCGCCTACCGTGGACAGGCTGGAGTTGAAGCTGGGCGAGCCCCTCAGGTTTTCCGTCCGGGTCGAGGTCAGATTGCAGGTCACCCCCAAGGACTACTCGGGTATTCGCGTGGTGCGACGACCGGCCAAAGTGACGGAAGAGCAGGTGCAGAAGACGCTCGAGGGCTACCAACGTCGTCTCACCAAATTCCAGCCGGTAGAGGATTGCCGGCACACGGAGGAAGGCGATAGGCTCACGGTCGACATCCACGGCAAGGTGGGAGAGCACAAGATCAAGACTCGCACCGTGGTCATCGACTTGGCGGACGAGAACGCGGGTGGGCTGCCCGGTTTGGGCGAGCGTTTGCGTGGGGTGCCGATTGACGCACAGGCGCTCGACGTGCGCTACCAGGTGCCGGCGGACTCGCCGATCAAGGCCTTCGCGGGCAAGGACGTGAGCTTGCGCGTTACCGTCAAGGAGGTGAGCAGTCGCAAGGTTCCGGCTCTCGACGACGAGCTGGCCAAAGATACCGGCGAGGCCGACACCCTGGATGATCTGCGCCGGAAGGTGCGCGAGCGCCTGCTCGAGGCGGAGAACCAACGCATCAAGCAGGAGATGGCCAGCGCCTTGGTCAAGGAGATTGTGAAGGCCAATGAATTCCAGGTCGCACCTTCCCTGGTGGATCGCTACGCGCAAGACATGGTGGCTCGCGCTAGAGCCCAGCTGATGATGATAGGCATCGACGTCGAGGGCGGGGGGTGGAACGAGGCCGAGATGCTGAAGGAGGTGCGGGGCGACGCCGAGATCGATGCCCGGGCCAGCATACTGGTGCAGGCGATCGGGGCACGGGAAGGCATTGAAGCCAGCGAGGGCGACGTGCAGAAGCGCATCGCCGAGATCGCCGTGCAGCGCGGAGAAAACGTGAAAAGGCTACGTGCCGAGCTCGAGCACAACGGGCGCATCGCTGGGGTGAAAGCCCAGATAGTGCACGAGAAGACGGTTGATATGTTGATGGGGCAGGCTAAGATCGTGGATGAAGACCCAGGTCTCATCATCCGGCCCGATCAGGTGGGTGGCGAGCGCTTGGTGCTCACGCCCGAGGAGGCGGCCGCCGAGGCCGCCGCGCTAGGGCAAAGGAAGTAGACATGCTAGATCCCAAGACCGCCTCCGAGACTCCCATCATTGGTAACTTCATCATCCCCACGGTCATCGAGCAGACCCATCGGGGCGAGCGCGGTTGGGATATCTTTTCCCGCTTGCTCAAGGACCGTATCGTCTTCCTTGGTACCGCGGTCGACGATCAGATCGCTAACATCGTGATAGCCCAGCTGCTGTTTCTCGAGTCTGAGGATCCAGACAAAGACATCATGCTCTACATCAACTCGCCCGGGGGCATGGTCACGGCTGGCATGGCCATTTACGATACCATGCAGTACGTACGGCCTGACGTCGCGACCTTCTGCATGGGTCAGGCCGCTTCGATGGGCGCCTTCTTACTGGCCGCTGGCGCGAAGGGCAAGCGCTACAGCTTGCCCCACTCGCGCATCTTGATCCATCAGCCGCTCGGCGGATTCTCCGGGCAGGCCACCGACGTCGACATTCATGCTCGCGAGATTTTGCGCACGCGCGACAACTTGAACCATCTGCTGGTGAAGCACACCGGCCAGCCCATCGAGCGCATCAAGAACGATACCGAGCGCGACTACTTCATGAGCGCGAGCGAGGCCAAGGAATACGGGATCGTTGACGAGGTCATCGAGCACAAGGTACACGGCCAAGATCGGTAGATTGTCGCAAGATCGGCAGATTGCCCGCCGGGTTGGTCGCCGTGCGGTCGCCAGGCTGGCCGCGGGCGGGGTTGGGTTTGGTCGACGATCGCCGGACTTGCCGCCTTCCATGGGTTCGCTGCTCCAGGCAGTGGCGAGCAGGTTGGGCAGGTGCTAGTTTAGCTCTGTGTCACCCACGCGACGCGAAGACCAAACCAGCCTGTCCTGCTCCTTTTGCGGGAAGGGACAGAAGGAGGTCAAGAAGCTCATCGCTGGCCCCACGGTCTATATCTGTGACGAGTGCATCGGCCTGTGCAACGACATCATAGCCGAGGAGATTGAAAAGGACGGGGATAGCTTCGGGCTGACATCGGTTCCCAAGCCGGCTGACATAAAGGCCATCCTGGACGACTACGTCATCGGCCAGGATCGCGCGAAGAAGATCCTTTCCGTGGCCATACACAATCACTACAAACGGATTGATGCCAAGGTGGGGGCCGATGACGTCGAGCTGGGCAAATCCAATATCTTGCTGCTCGGGCCGACGGGCTCGGGCAAGACTCTGCTGGCCCAGACGTTGGCCAAGATACTGAACGTGCCCTTCGCCATCGCCGACGCGACCAATTTGACCGAGGCCGGCTACGTGGGTGAGGACGTCGAGAACATCATCGTCAGCCTGCTCCAGAATGCCGACCACGACATCGAGAAAGCCGAGCGTGGGATCGTCTACATCGACGAGATCGACAAGATCGCGCGCAAGGGGGAAAACCCTTCCATCACGCGCGATGTTTCGGGCGAGGGTGTCCAGCAGGCACTGCTCAAGATTCTCGAGGGTACCGTGTGCAACGTACCCCCCAAAGGGGGGCGCAAGCACCCGCAGCAAGAGTTTCTCCAGGTCGATACCACCCACATCCTGTTCATTTGTGGCGGCGCCTTCGTGGGTCTGGAGGACATCATCGAACAGCGCACCGGGCCGAAGCAAATCGGCTTCGGAGCCAAGGTGCAGTCGCGCAAGGAGCGCCGTATCTGGGAGCTCTTGCGCGAGGTGCAACCCGAAGATCTGCTCAAGTACGGCATGATACCCGAGTTCGTGGGGCGCTTGCCGGTCATCGCGCCCTTGCACGAGCTCGACGAGGCCAGTCTCATCGACATTCTCACCAAGCCGAAGAACGCGCTTACCCGGCAATATCAGCGCTTGTTCGAGATGGACGGCGTGAAGCTGCGCTTTACCAAGGGTGCCCTGTCGGCCGTTGCCCAGGACGCGCAGAGGCACAAGGCCGGGGCACGTGGCCTGCGCTCCATACTCGAGCAGACCATGCTCGACATGATGTTCGAGATCCCGACCGCGTCGCCGGCCATCAAGGAAGTCGTCATCAGCGAAGAGACCATCCAGAATGGCGCACAGCCCCTCTTGCTCTACCAGAAGGGGGTCGCGGCGGCCGGGGGTGAAAAGGCATAACGCGTGAGCGCAGGCGGGCTTTGCCCGGCTGCGCTCGTCGCGGGAGATCTAAAGGACCCTCCCAGGGTCCTTTTTACAATAACGCGTGAGCGCAGGCGGGCTTTGCCCGGCTGAGCTCGTCGCGGGAGATCTAAAGGACCCTCCCAGGGTCCTTTTTACAATGACGCGTGAGCGCAGGCGGGCTTTGCCCGGCTGCGCTCGTCGCGGGAGATCTAAAGGACCCTCCCAGAGTACGAGCCCCGCGCGCCATCCGCTCCCGTGACAACGGTGCGGAAAATTGCTTCTTCCGGGAGCCCATGGCTACGATCGGAGTCAGCTCTTCGGTGCCAGCGGGCTGCCGAGAAGGGACTCACTTGTCAGACCACCGCGAAGATATAGCCACTCTCAGGCGTGTTCCGCTCTTGCCCTTGCGCGACATCGTGATCTTTCCTCACATGGTGGTGCCTCTATTCGTGGGGCGCGAAAAGTCGCTCGGGGCGTTGGGCGAGGCCACCGCCCACGGTGAGGCCAGCCAGGAAATCTTTCTCTCCGCCCAACGTTGGCCGGAAACGCGCGAGCCGAATCCGGAAGATATCTACCCGATGGGTACGTTGGCCAACCTCATCCAGGTTCTGCGCCTCCCTGACGGAACCGTGAAGGTCCTGGTCGAGGGCAAGCGGCGGGCGACCATCCAGCGCTTCGTGGCTAGCGAAGGTTTCTTCGCCGTGGAGGTGGAGCCGACAATAGAGGTCGACGAGGTGTCACCCGAGGCAGGCGCCGCCGCTCGCGCCCTCGTGGCGACGTTCGAGAGCTATGTCAAGCTCGCCAAGGGGCTGGCGCCCGAGTTGCTCGATTCGGTGGGTTCCATCGAATCACCTGGCGAGCTGGCCGATACCGTGGCTGGGCAGCTCCAGCTCAAGCTCGCGACCAAGCAGGAGCTCTTGGAGATGCTGCATCCCCTGGACCGCTTGCTCAAGCTCTCCGGGCTACTCAAGGCCGAGATTGAAGTGCTGCAGGGCGAGCGCAAGCTGCGTACCCGGCCGCGCCGACCGGACAAACGCCGGGACGAATTGCTTGCGAGCGATCCATCCCTCCTGGCGGACGGGCCGGGCAAAGAGCCCGAGCGTGACGAGCTCAAAAATGAGCTGGCCGAGCTCGAGGAGAAGGCGGCGTCGGTAAAGTTGTCGGCTGAAGCGGCGGCCAAGGTGCGCAAAGAGATCAAGAAGCTGCGGCTCATGGCTCCCATGTCGGCGGAAGCCGCGGTGGTGCGCGGCTATATCGACTGGATCTTGGCCTTGCCCTGGGCAGTGCGCACCGATGATCGTCTCGACGTGGCGGGTGCCGAGAGCGTGCTCGACCACGACCACTTCGGCCTGGCCAAGGTCAAGGAGCGGATTCTCGAATATCTGGCCGTGCAGTCCTTGGTGAAGAAGCAGAAGGGCCCCATCCTTTGCCTGGTCGGGCCGCCCGGGGTGGGCAAAACGTCGCTGGCGCGCTCGATTGCCAGCGCCACCGGGCGCAACTTCGTTCGTCTCGCCCTGGGCGGAGTGCGCGATGAGGCCGAGATCAGGGGACACCGGCGGACTTACATCGGCGCGCTGCCGGGCAAGATCATCCAGTCGCTCAAGAAGGCGGGTAGCAGCAATCCCGTCTTCCTTCTCGACGAGGTCGACAAGATGTCGGCCGATTTCCGGGGCGACCCCGCGGCTGCTCTGCTGGAGGTCCTGGATCCTGAGCAAAACTGCTCCTTCTGTGACCACTACCTGGATCTCGACTACGACCTGTCCGATGTCATGTTCATCACCACCGCCAATTTCATGAACGGTATACCCGTGCCGCTGCAGGATCGCATGGAGGTCGTGCAGATACCCGGCTACAGCGAGTTCGAGAAATTGGCCATCGCCGAGCAGTATCTCGTGCCCAAGCAGAAGCGCGAGCACGGTATCGACGGGCTCGACGTCGTGCTCCCCGAGGAAACCCTGAGAGCTCTGATCAACGGCTATACCAAGGAGGCGGGTGTGCGTGGCCTCGAACGGGAAATCGCCTCGGTTTGTCGCAAGATCGCGCGCGAGTACGTGGTCGACCGCAATCGCAAGTCCTGGCGCGTCACTTCGCGACGGCTAGCCAAGTATCTGGGCGCTCAACGCTTCCGGGTAGGTCGGCAGCAGGAGCGCGACGAGGTGGGCGTGTGCAATGGCCTTGCCGTCACTTCCCACGGGGGCGATCTGCTGATCACCGAGGTGTCCATCGTGGCGGGTAAGGGCAAGCTGGTGCTCACCGGTCAGCTCGGCGATGTGATGCAGGAATCCGCCCAGGCGGCTATGAGCTACATTCGCTCGCGCGCGCCTTCCCTTGGCCTCGACCGCGATTTCTACTCGCATGCCGACATTCACGTCCACCTGCCCGAGGGCGCGATCCCAAAGGATGGTCCCTCGGCCGGCATCACCATCTGCACGGCCATCGTGTCAGCGCTGTTACGGGCCAAAGTTAGGCGCGACGTGGCCATGACCGGAGAAATCACTTTGCGCGGGCGCGTGCTGCCCATCGGCGGTCTCAAGGAAAAGATCCTGGCCGCTCATCGGGGCGGCATTGCGACCGTGGTCTTCCCCAGGGAAAACGCCAAGGATTTGCGCGACATTCCCAAGCGGGTGCTGAAGAGCATGCGGCTCGTACCGGTGGGGCACATGGACGATGTCTTACGCGCCGCGCTGGCCTGGGATGACGTGGGAGAGCTGCTCAAAGAG
This sequence comes from uncultured delta proteobacterium, assembly GCA_963849735.1. Lineage (GTDB taxonomy): Bacteria > Myxococcota_A > Polyangia > Fen-1088 > Fen-1088 > Fen-1118. The sequence continues at coordinate 48,239 of CAWKJE010000065.1, read as the reverse complement.
CCATCGGTGGCCGTTGATTGGCGCATCTCGGCTGATCGTCGCTCCGGCGAGCGCAGGGGTGCTGCGCTCGTGGTGGCAAGCGCCCTCCCGCCCTCGCCGCCGGGTACCGACGCGGCAGTCTCCACCGCTCCCAGAGCGGGCAGCTGATCGGCAAAACCGTTGTCAACCACGGGTAATTTTGAGGTAGATCAGCATCAGCGGAGGAGTGGCCGAGCGGTCGAAGGCGACGGTCTTGAAAACCGTAGCGCGCAAGCGCCGGGGGTTCGAATCCCTCCTCCTCCTCCTCCTCCTTTCCGGGCTTGAGATCCGCCGCGATCTCAAGTAGTACCTATCCACCTCTGGAGAGGTGGCCGAGGGGCCGAAGGCGGCGGTTTGCTAAACCGTTATACGGGCTAAAACCTGTATCGGGAGTTCGAATCTCCCCCTCTCCGCAATTCCTGAGAAGCTACGTGGGCGCTAGCCGGGCTAGCCGAGGTGAGGTAGAGTGACGCGGTAGACTGCGTCATTGGTCGTCCCGGAGGCATGGACATGCGGAATAGAGCTCCCCTTTTGCTCGGGTTTTGTGTGTTGGTGGCTTGTAGTAATGGCGGGCTAGACTTGCCCGCGGACGCAGGGAGCCTGGGCGGTGTAGGGGGGGCGGGCGGCGCGCTTGGGCCGGGCAGTGGTGGCCCGGGTGCTGGCGGCAGCACTGGGCTCTTCTTCAACCTTCCGGACGGGGGAGTGCTGGGGTTGCTGGGCAACAGCGGGCTTGCAGCCGTGCTGGGCGATGGCGGGCTGGCGAGCCTTCTCGGTGGCAACGGATTGTCGTCGATCTTCGCCGACGGAGGGCTATGGGAGAGTGTTGCCGACGCTTCCGCGGATAGCGCAGTCGGTCAACTACTGTGCGGCCCGACAGTGAAGTCGGGCGCCACCTGCTCGAGTAGCCTCCCGGGTTGCGTACTGCGCAGTGGCGGCGGCGCCTGCGTCTGCGTGGGCTCCGCCTATTTTTGCCCGACTGACACCACCGCGGGACCCCAGGTCTGTCCCGCCGCGGTTGGCAGCGGCACCGCGTGTGCCAGCCCGCTCGCGACCTGCACAGGCGCCGGAACGGTCTGCATGTGCGGGCTAGGTACGTATCTCTGCTACTAGCCGCCGCATTGCGGTGTCGCGCGGGCCTGCCCGCCCTGCGGGGGCTGCGGCACCCCCACCTCCGTCTCCACCTTCACCTCAGTCTCCACCTCCGCCTCCGCCGCAGCCTTCTTCCACTGGACCTGAGTCTACTGGACCTGAGTCCGTCTGAGCTCATCTTCCTTGTGCGCACCGCCGGGACGGCTAGCGAGCTTGCGCAAGCGCCCCACCTCTTCCGGAGTAAGTTGCTCGATCCCCTCTTCGATCTCGCCGGCCTTCGCGTCTTGCCACTCCAGCGAACCGGGACGGATATGACGTAGCTGCATCGTTCCCTCCTGCGCTTTAATCCGATTCATACCGATCTCACACCGATTCATGCCGATCTCTGCCCATTAGTGCCGTGCTGAGCAAAGGCCCCAAGGCGAGTAGCCCGGAGCCAATCTCGCTCGGCAGTCTCGCTTGCTCCCCCCTGCAACCATCCGCAATGAGAAAGAATTCCCACGAGAATATATTTCCAGATTGCCAAAGCGGGTGCTCGAAAAATCGACCAACGCCCGGCGTTGGGCTCGCTTTTCGTCCTTCCTCTTCCTCCTCCCCATGATGGGCCGGGGCAGCCAGCTCCCGCCCCGTGGCAGGCGCTAGGGATGACTTCCCTGCGCACCTCTGTGCTAGAAGCTTTTCCGCCATGCGACTCTCGAAAGCCCTGGTCCCCACTCTCAAAGAAGCCCCCGCCGAAGCGGAGGTCCCATCTCATGTCCTTATGGTCCGCGGGGGCTACCTGCGCAAGGTAGCCGCTGGAATCTATTCCTTCTTGCCGCTCGGGTGGCGGGTCATCCAGAAGATATCGAAAATTATCCGGGAAGAAATGAAGCGTGCCGGGGCGCAGGAGGTGTTCCTGCCCGCCGTGGTTCCTGGCGAGCTGTGGCAAGAATCGGGACGGTGGGACCAATACGGCGAGCAGCTCTTGCGCTTCAAGGACCGTAAGGGCGCCGACTTCGTCCTCGGGCCCACCCATGAGGAGGTCATGGTCGATCTGGTGCGGGGCGATGTGCGCAGTTATCGCCAGCTACCCCTGAATCTCTTCCAGATCCAGACCAAGTTTCGCGACGAGCTGCGCGCGCGCGCCGGCCTCATGCGGGGACGCGAGTTCATCATGAAGGATGCCTATTCGTTCCACGTCAGCGAGGAAGACGCCCAGCGCGAATACCGCAACATGTACGACGCCTACACGCGGATATTCGCCCGCTGCGGTCTCGCCTTTCGGGCCGTCGAAGCCGATACTGGCGCCATCGGCGGCTCGCAGTCGCATGAGTTCCAGGTGTTGACGGAGACCGGCGAGGATGCGCTCTTGGCCTGCGACGCGTGCTCGTACGCCGCCAACGTCGAGGAAGCCAGGGGACGGGCACCGGTGGCGGGCGCACCGTCGGCGGCAGCGCAGGAAAGGGTGGCCACGCCGGGCAAGCGCACCATCTTGGAGGTGTCGGCTTTCCTCGGATTGGGCCCGCAGGACCTGGTCAAGACCCTGGTCTACCTAGCCGATGGCAAGCCGATCGGCGTGTTGGTGCGCGGCGATCGCAGCCTCAACGAGATCAAGCTCAAGCGCCAGCTGGGGGTGCGCGAGCTCGTGCTCGCAGGCGACAAGGTCGTGGAAGAGGTGACTTCGGCCCCGGTGGGCTTCGCGGGTCCTATGGGCCTCAAGATCCCATACTATTGCGATGCCGAGGTGTGGGCCATGTCCTCATTCGTGTGCGGCGCCAACGCCGCCGACGCTCACATCAAGAACGTGGTAGCCCAGCGTGATCTGACCCCGGTGGCCTGCGGCGACTTCCGCAATGCGGCCGTGGGTGATGCGTGCCCGCGTTGCGACAAAGGACACTTCCTTGGCTACCGCGGCATCGAAGTGGGGCAGGTCTTCTTCCTGGGCACCAAGTATTCGGCGCCGATGAAATGCAATTTTCTCGACGTCGAGGGCAAGGAGCGGCCGATGATCATGGGGACCTACGGCATCGGCGTCACTCGCATCGCCGCCGCGGCCATCGAACAGAACCACGACGATGCCGGCATCGTGTGGCCCTTGGCCATAGCCCCCTTCGAGGTCGCGCTCCTTGCTCTGCAGCCCGGCGACCCACAGGTGAGCGCCCTGGCCGAGCGCTTGTACCTGGAGCTCGAGCAAGCCGGCATCGAGGTGCTCTTTGACGATCGCGACGAGCGTCCGGGGGTGAAGTTCAAGGATGCCGACCTGATCGGTCTGCCCTACCGGATCGCGGTGGGCAAGAAGGGTCTCGCCGAGGGCGTGGTCGAGGTGAAGGCGCGTCGCTCGCCTGAAGTTGTCAAGGTGGAGATAGGCGACGTCGTGCGCACGGTGGCGGACAAGGTCATGGTCGAGCGAGCTGGGACTTTGCGATGAGCAGGCCGGGCCTTTCTGCCGCCGAGCGGGTCATCGTTGCCTTGGACGTGCCCGATCTGGTCACGCTCGAAGGCCTACTCGACCGTCTGCAGGGCCGACCGATTTTCTACAAGGTTGGGTTGGAGCTGTTCCTGGCTGCGGGAGCGGCGGCGGTGCGCGCGGTGCAGAGTCGAGGTGGTCGGGTCTTTCTCGATCTCAAGCTGCACGATATACCGGAAACCGTGGCCAGGGCGGTGGCCTCTGCGCAGAGCTTGGGGGTCGAGTTGCTCACCTTGCACAGCGCTGGGGGGCTGGAGATGATGCAACGGGCGGTCGCGGTAGCCCAGGGCAAGCCGGCGATTTTGGGGGTTACGGTATTGACCAGCCTGTCCCAGGACGATCTGCTAGCGGATGGCGTCAGTGGGACCATGCGTGAAGCGGTGCTGCGTCGAGCGCGGCTGGCCGAAATGGCCGGAGCATGGGGCATCGTATGCTCGCCGCAAGAGGTGGCGGACGTGCGCGCGGCCAGCAGAGGCTTGCGCCTGGTAGTTCCCGGTGTGCGCCCCGCTGGCACTGCCCCGGGTGACCAGAAAAGGGTGGCTACGCCAGCCAGCGCGATCGCGGCTGGGGCAGATTACTTGGTAGTGGGTCGCCCGATCCGCGACGCAGCAAGTCCGGCGGCCGCCTTTGCCGCCGTGGTCGCGGAGGTTGAGGCCGCGCTGGCGGCGCGCTGAGCATGTCGCGCGTGGTTTTCGGCATAAGGCCGGTGCTCGAGCTGTGCCGAGCCCGTCCCCGCGAGGTCGCCGTGGTCTATGTGGCCGACGGCTATCGCTCGCCAGAGATCGATACCGCGGTTGCTGCCGCCAAGGATCGCGGCGTCGCCGTCGAGCTCAGATCGCGCGCCCTGGTGGCCGATCTGGCCGCCTCCTCCCATCACCAAGGTCTGGTTGCCATCGCGGGAGAGTTCGCGTACGCAGCGCTGCCAGCAATGCTGGGCGCGGCCAAGGACGCCAGCGAGGTGCCGCTCCTTCTCATCCTCGACTGCATCACCGATCCACAGAATTTCGGCGCTCTGGTGCGCAGCGCAGAAGTCCTGGGGGCGCACGGCGTGATCGTCCCCGACAAGCACGCGGCTCCGGTCACGGGCGCGGTAGTGAAGGCTTCCGCCGGCGCCAGCGAGCGCATGCGCATCGCCCGCGTGTCCAACCTGCTCGCGACCATCGACGGGTTGCGCGAACAAGGCGTCGCCGTCTGGGGTGGCGCTGCCGAGGCGACGGCCACGCCGCTTGGCGTGGTCGATCTGCGGGGCCCGGTGGCCATCGTGATTGGCGGCGAAGGGCGCGGCTTGCGGATGGCGGTGGCCCGGAGATGCTCGGGCTTGCTTCAGATTCCCTGTCGAGGCCAGATCGCATCGCTCAACGCCTCGGTGGCCGGGGCGATCTTGCTCTACGAAGCTGGGCGGCAGCGGGCGGCTCACCAGACGCGACGGTAACCCAGCTCGGCGATGGCTCCGCCGGCATTGGCTGCTATCCGATCGCCGCTCGATAGATCAGAGAGGAAGAGGCCCAGGTAGCGCAGGGCGAGCACGAGATGCGCCTTGGGCAAGATCAGGCCGGCCTCGGCGCTGGCGTCGGCGACGGCGCCCACGCTCGAGCCCACGGTGGTGGCGCCGTAGGTGTGCACGTGGCCCACCCCCACCGCGAAGCCCGCCCCGGCGGTGACGGCGAAGAAGGTATGCGCGAGCGTGAGCTGCTGGCGAACCTGAAACGATACTGGAATGGTGGACAGATCGACCCGGCTGACCACGGCCGCGCTTGTCGCATAGAACCGCGACTCGATGAGCCCGACGGCCACGCCCAGACCCAGGGCGGGTCGGTAGGAGCTGGGATAGACGAAGCCATCGACGAAGAAGGTGGCGCCGACCAGGGGCCCAAAGTTGGTCAGCACTCCGAGCCTGGGCGTGAGCGAGTAGTGGGGCAGGGCCAGGAACCGGGGTGGTCCGCTGGGAGCCTGCGGGGCCGGAGCCTCGACGGGCAAGGCGAGGACGGCGTGGGCATCGTCCAAGATCGCTTCTAGCGCCACCGCCTCGCGTGCCTCGGCCGGAGTCGGGACGCTGATCCAAGGGAGGCCGTCGGCGTCCGCGCTAGCAGATGCGGGGATGCCATCGACGAGCACGGCGGCATGGCCGGCCGGCACTGGGTTGCCATAGCTATCCTGGGCCCCAAGGTAAACGCGCAGGGGCGTAGCCCCCCTGCCAAGGCGGGTGCCGTCCGGCTCGAGCACGAGGCCAGCCGCTCGCCCCGGGACCAGTGCTATCCGGGCCGCGACCATGGTTGTGCTCTGACCGGCGAGCTGGGCTTCGACACGCATGCTGTTCTGCCTGAGCACGGTGGGAGCGGAAACCAGGAAGCGTGCCTCGCCCGGCGCCTCGCCGCCCAGTGATTGCACGCGCCGGCGCCCGGAGCGCAGCACCAACTCCGCGCCGCTTGCCGGGCTACCGGAGGGATCGACGGCATAAGCGGCCACCTCACCCACCGATCCTGCCACCAGCCTCTCCGGGGCCACCAGCAGCACCCTCTGCGCGTAGGGTACGTGCAGGTCGACCACCTGTTCAGTTGCGCTCCCTTGCTGGCTGACCGACCGTGCTACCGCGAAGCCGACGCCGGGCGGGACCACGATGGGAATGAGCACCTTGCCCTGGGCATCGGCGACGCGGGGACCGAACTCGCGATCGGCAACGCGTAGGGTGACGCGTGCCCCGGGGGCAGTGTGGAACGATGGTGTAGCTGTGGCGCGCAGGCGAACGGCAGCCATGCCGCGTATGGGCCAGCCAGGACCAGGAAACTCGGCGGCCAGAATGGCCGGCTGAGGGTAGCGGGCAGAGGGCAGAATGTAGCGCGCACTGAAACGGGCCGGACCTTGGCGTGCCAGGTCTGCTATCTTGCCCACGCTGCACAGCACCCGCGGCATGGGCAGCGGCACGGAGGCGTTGACCACGGTGATGTCGAGCACCGTCTCGCCGGTGAGGCCGATTACCGGTGATTGTTCCACCAGGGTGAGCACCACTCGGGGACGGTCGGCCGAGCCTTGGGTTGAGCCCTGGTCTGCCCCCCCGGAGCCGGCCTTTGCGGCCACCGTGCCCTGGTCTGCTGCCACAGAGTCGGCGGCGTGGACTGGCGCAGGCCACGCCGAAATCCCGGCCAGGGCCATGAGAGCGGCGGGCAGCGGGCTCATCCGGCCCGTCATGATCATGGATTCCAGAATCTCCTGCTCGGTCGGCTCGAGGCTGGGTGCCGGTGCCGCGCGGGTGACGACCTTGTCCACGGCCTTGTTGCGGCCGAGGATGTCCTCGGCTTCGACCTGGATGTAGTTCTTGCCGACCTTGAGCGGAACCTGGGCGTGGAAGTTGCCGTCGGCACCCACTTCGGTGTCGACTCCGTTCACGCTGACTCGGGACGAGGGCTGGGCCCGTCCCTTGATGGCGCCCTGGCTATCCAGACGGTCGTCGTCGGGCCAGATTACCGATAGCAAGAGCTGGCGCGGGATGGGCTCCGGCTCCGAGGGCGCTTCGTCGGGCATGGCGGTGCTCTCGCTCCCGCTCGCGACCACGACCTCCTTGTCTTGGGCGGAGAATCGTACCGAGCCCTCGGAGCTGGCCACGTTGACTTTGCCCGAGGGTGAGACCGAGACCACGAAGTGAGCCGCTCCCACGTTGGCTGTCCTGGTGTGGCGGGCAACGATCTCCAGGTGCTCGTTGGCGTGGACTCGGGCCGAGACTCTGCCCCCGCGTAGTAGGCCAATCTTGGCCGTCTCCTTTTCCAAGTCGTCGAGGCGGACGTCCACGTTGTCGCGTAGCTCGAGCTCCACTCCCCCGCGCCTGAGCATGGCGCGCGACCCCACTCCGGTGCGCACCACGTCTTTGGCCGACAGCAGGTGTCCGGGCCGGACCAGGTACCATTGTCCATTTTGGTAGGCTTCGACCACCCCTTGCAAGGCGATGACGTGGAAGAGAGTGGCATCGCCATCGGGTATCACCGGCGGCACGGGGGTGAGTCCGGCCGGCATCTCGGGTGTGCGCTGTTCGAAGAACCGGCGCGACAGCAGGGTGGCCAGCACCAGCACCGTGACCACCATGATCACGATGCCGACCTGAAAACGCAATGCCTTGCGCTGCTTCGAGCTCGTCATTCGAGAGGGCTGGCCTTGAGATAGATGGGGAAGGTGACCCAGAAAGTTGTTCCTCGGCCGACCGCGCTGTCCACCCGGATGGTGCCACCGTGGTCTTCGATGATCTGGTGGACCACGGAAAGGCCGATGCCCATGTCAGTCCGTTGCGTCTTGGTGGTGAAGAACGGGTCGAAGATGCGCGACAGGTGCTCCGGGCGAATGCCGCGCCCGGTGTCGCACACCTTCACTCGGAATAACTTGGCCTCGGGCAGGGTGGTCTCCAGGGTCAGCGTGCCGCCGCCCTCCATGGCAGTCATCGCGTTCTGGATGAGTTGGATGAACGCGGCCTGCAGCTGCAAATCATTGCCCAGCACGGGAGCGCTGTTGGCCGCCACCCGCTTGACGACCTCGATCTTGGCCGCCGCCAAATTCTGGGTTCCGCACAGCTCGAGGGCGTCGTCGAGGATGGTCGCGATGTTGACGACTTTGAACCCCTCACCGCTCTGGCGTTGCGAGAAGCGCAATAGGTTGGCCACGATGCCCTGTATGCGCAAAGCCTGCTCCTCGATGTCGCGCACCATCGGGAATATGGGATGATCTCCAGGCAGATCGCCGAGTGCCAGTTGGGCCAATCCCAGGACGCCAGTGAGCGGGTTATTGATCTCGTGGGCTACCCCGGCACCGAGCGATCCGATCGCGGTCAGGGCGCGCGAGCGCAAGAGCACGTCCTGCGCGTCGCGCAGCTCCTGGGTCTTTGCCTCTACCCGCTTCTCCAGGGACTCGTTCCAATCCATGATCTCGCGCGTCTGCTGGGTGATCTCACTGCGGGCCGCGTCGAGCGAGCTGGCCATGGCATTGAACGACTTGGCGAGCTCGCCCAGCTCGTCGTTGGAGGAAACCTCGAGGCGCGCATCCAGTCGTCCCCGGGCGATGTCTTGGGACCCGCGCAGAAGCGACTTCACCTGGCCGGAGAGCGAGCGGGCGAAGGCGGCACCCACCAGAGCTGCGACGAATGCCGCCACGCCCACCCAGTAGGCGGTGGTCCATCCTAGCCGCCTCGCAGGGCGCAACGCGGCCTCCTCCCAGCGTTCGACCACCACACCCAGCATGAAGGTAGGTGCGGGGATATAGGCCCCGATCACGGCGTGCCCACCGCTTTCGTAGCCACTCACGAACCAGTTCTCGGGCAAGTGATGCGCCCTTTGCCCCGGGAAGAGCTTGGCTTCGAATGAAGGTGCCCCGACCGAACGCCCGGATAGGATGACGCGTGCCTGGCTGTCCAGGAGCATGATGTCGCGGTCTCTGGTCGACAGGGTGGCCAGATGGTCGGCGATGCGGTGCAGGGACACGGCCGCCGCTATGATGCGGGGTACGTTGGCGCTGGGATCGTCGTAGCGCACGGCAAGGACGACGTGGGGACGCGGCACCTGCCCGGCGATGAAGATCGCACCCACCGCCGCGCCGTCGCGCAGTACCTGCTCGATCGGGACGGATGCTGGCAACTTGTCCGGGTCGGCCCGGTCGATAATCTCGTGGTCACCGTACGAGTCGTTGCGCGGCGCCACCGACTGAAAGGCCGGAGGAACCAGCGACCGCCCCTCTTTGTCGAGCAGGGCGACGATGCTGAAATCGTCGTTTTGATGGTAGACCAGCTGCAGGAACTTGCGCAGCGCCTCTGGATGCGGGATCTGGTCGCCCACCCGAGTGAGGTCGAGGATGCGCGTCTCGACCGCCATGGTCGAGTGGAGATTGCCGAGTTGGCTCGACACGTACTCGGCGATTTGCCGGGCGAGCAAGACCTCATTCCCTTCGATAGCCTCGCGCAGCGCAGCCTGGCTGACTCGTATCGACGAGTATCCGGCGATGGCCAGCGGGACGGCAGCCACGCCGATGGAGAGCAGCGCCAGCTTGGGCAGCAGCTTCACGGTATGCTCCCGGGCCGACCGCCCTCGGGCAGGTAGCCGGCGTCAAAGGGCGATCCGCCTTCTGCCGTCGAGCCGGCGTCGAGATTCGCCGCGCTGGTGGAGGCGGCGCAGTCAGCGTAGGTTAGCTGCTGGTAGGCGCCACCCAGAGTGGCCGCTTGGCCGCGTGGATCGATGAGCTTCAAGTCGAGGAGGGCACCCTCCGCGAAGAGCATGGGGCCGGAGCCCGGGGGCAAGGCCGATACCTGCGTCACCGACAGCCAGGAGGTGCCGGTGAGCGGCCACCAATCCTGGTCCGTGCCCAGGCTAGTCTGGAATCCCTCTAAGCTGGTGGTGAGCTCTCCGGTTTCGGGGTTGAGGATGGTGGCCGGAATGAAGTTGTCCCCCACGATGGTGAAGGTGCCTTGCCACCCCGGGCAGCCTTGGCTCGGGATTAGCGCCGTGAGCCTCGGTCGCGGGTTCTGGCACGCCGCAAGCCACGAGGCGGCGAGAACGAGGAGGGCCGGGGTGGTCCGCATCACCACTATCTTACTCCGACGCGAACAGGGACAGGCAGGACAAGGGAGAATGGCTTCACCAGTTGACTCTCGCAGTTTTGCCTGGAAAATTGCCCAAGATGCCAGACTACACGAGCATTCGCGATATGGTCGGCCACCGGGTCACCTTCGAGTTCGACACGGGGGCCAGGGTCATAGGTTATCTCGCCGCCTGTGCGCCCACCGAGGGCGCGGTGGAGTACGTCGTGCTATCGAAAGCCGAGGTCCTTGGTTCTCGCGGCCAGGTGTTAGCGCGGTTCGAGGAGTTGCCCTTGGTGCCGAATAGCTTGGTCGGCTTCGGCGTCACCGAAGGGCCGCTCTGAGGGTTGACGGCGGTGCCGTCCGATGAGCCGTCCTCGGCCGAGCACCGTCTGCATGCCGTGGTCCACGGGCGGGTGCATGGGGTCGGCTACCGCGCCACGACCTTGGACGAAGCGCGCCGGCTGCAGCTTGCCGGCTGGGTGCGCAATCGCTACGACGGTACGGTAGAAGTACTAGCCGAAGGACCACGCACGAAGCTGCAACAACTCGCCGACTACATGCGCCATGGTCCTCCCGGCGCCCGCGTCACGAACGTGGTCGAGGAATGGTCCGAGGCCCAGGGCGCCCCCATGCCCTTCCAGTGGCAGCTGACGGGGTAGGCGGGCGCCAATCGGCGCTTGTGGCCCGCATTGCGGGAGGAGGCTCCCGTGACCAGTATTGCCGGGCGGTGTATAAGGTGAGCATGCCTCTGGAACCAGCCTTGCTCGAGATCCTGGCCTGTCCGAAGTGCAAGGGGCCATTGCAGACCAAGACTGATGGGTCGGCGCTTTTGTGCCTGTCTTGCCGCCTTGCCTACGCGGTTGTGGACGACATTCCGGATTTGATCATCGAAGACGCACGGCCACTAGAGGGTTAGGCGGACCGGAAGGCCTGCTACGCCGCGATGCCCGTGTGGAGCTAGCGGAGGCAGGCGGGCCGCGTGAGTGTCGGGCGAACGCGGAGCAGCGCTGAGCTATATCTCCTCTATGACGATTTCCCGGCGGCGGCCGGTCCGGTGGTGGACGGGCTCGGCTATCATGCGCGCCACCCCCCACGCGGATACGAACTGGCCTTCGCGGCCCAGGCCGGGCAGATTCTCTTGACTGGCCAGGTATACGTTCTTGAAACCGGTTGCGTGAGCGGCGCCCGCCAGGCCGAGGACACGCTGGGAATCGCAGCTCAAAACTGGCGCCATGGGGCTGGGCACGAGATTGGCGAGGCGCTCGGTTGGCGCCGGGCGATGGGCGGGACCCAGCTCAGGCGGCAATCCGTCGTGTGGGGATGCCACCACCAAGAGGTGTTGGTCGTAAAATGGCATGATGCGCAAAAGCTCTTCGCGCAGCCGTGCGCGCACCACCGCTAGGTAGCCAAGGCTCTCACTCGCAGAGGCGGTGACCAGGCAATCGATCCAAAGGGGAACTTGGCTCGGATGTCGCGGCGGGGCCAAGCCAACCGTTATGCTCATCGCGTTCTCCTCCACCTTGGGCTTGCTCGGGTCGCGCACCGCGACCAGGCGGCGGCCCATGCCTTCGGGCAGAGCCTCGGGATTGACCAGCATGCACAGGGTGTAGCGATAGTAAACCGGCCGAATCGACGAAGCGGTTTCACGTAGCCGGCGCGGCGATTCGCTGCCCGCCAGGGCGACCAGGGCGGTCGAGGAGGTGGACCAGATCAGATGCCCGAAGCCGATGGTCTCGTTGCGCGGTCGCACCCGCAGCCCGTTCATGTTGCCGCGCCGCCATACCAGCTCGGTAGGCACCACGCGCTCGCGCAGCTCGCCCGAGAAGGTGCTCAGCTTGTCCAGGAAGAGCGACCGCAGGTCAGCTTCGCTGGCGAGGCGATGAAATCCCTTTCGGGCAATGTCGTATGTGCGCGCCTGTACCAGTGCGGCTATCTCGGATGGGGCACAGGCCGTGGATAGGGCGGACAGCGCAGTGAGCCCGGCGCGGATGGGATGCTCAGGAGCCAGGGGCGCCAGCAGATCGAGGTCGGGGGGTGGGAGCTGAGCTTGGATGCGGCTCACATCGCGTCGCTCCCAGAAACCTTGCGGTGGCAGCGTGACGTCAGAGCCCAACAGGGGATCGAGGACGGCGCTGCTCGAGCGTAGGCGCGCCAAGGCGGGCTCGATGGTCTCGTGGTCGGCGGGGAACTCGCGCGCCAGCTCGGCCGCGACAGCGTCAACCCCAGACGAGAATTCTACGCGGTGCCCGGGAAAGATGAGCTGCAGCGAGGGTTGGACCTGCGGCGCTCTCCGGCGGATGATCTGCGTGTGCCCGAGCTCGCGCAGGACACGCGCCACGGGTTCCGAATCAGGGGGCGGTAGGGTGCCGGCCTCACGCGCCAAGGTGTATGGCCCGGCTTGGAAGCTAGCCGGAATCTGGTCGTGACCGCACACGAGCACGCGCAGGCCGCGTCGGCCGAGCAGGCTGGCGGCAATGATTCCCGTGAGATCCGGGCCGTAAACCAGGACGTCGTAGTAGTTGGTATCCACGAAGGAGAGGAGTCTCGAGGAGTTGGGGCAAGCGAGTCAACAAGCAATGCTAGCCGGTACGCCCGCTGCCCTTTGGGTTGACATGCCGGCCCGGGCAGTCGAAATTGGCGAATCCGCTGCCCTGGCAGCGTTCATCACTCATCATCATTCCATCATCATCAGTCACCCGCCATGGCCTGGTACAAGCGTAGCAAGAGCCCCGTCGAAGAAACCCCACTGGAAAAGCGCAGCATACCTGCCGGCGTTTTCACCCGCTGCCCGGGCTGCAATTCGGCCCAGCTTACCGTCGATTTGCACCGCAACCTGGATGTTTGTCCCGCGTGTGACCACCACTTCGCCATGGCCACGCGCGACCGCATTGCCATGCTCATCGACGAAGGTAGCGCGGTCGAGTTCGACCATGGCATCGAGAGTCTCGATCCGCTCGGCTTTCGCGATGCCAAGCGCTATAGCGACCGCATCAAGTCGTCGCGCAAGTCGAGCGGTGAGGTGGAGGCCCTCATTGCGTTGGCCGGCTATATCGAAGGCATCGCGGTCGAGGCTGGCTTCTTCGTGTTCGAGTTCATGGGCGGCTCGATGGGCTCGGTGGTGGGAGAGAAGGTGACACGGGTGTTCGAGCGCGCGCTCGAGAGACATGTGCCGGCCCTTATTTGCGCGGCGTCCGGGGGAGCACGGATGCAAGAAGGCATACTCTCGCTCATGCAGATGGCCAAGACCAGCGCTGCCGTTGCCCGCTTGCGGGAGGCGTGCGTTCCCTACCTGTCGATCTTGCTGCATCCGACCACGGGGGGAGTGGCGGCCAGCTTCTCGATGCTGGGCGACTTGCACATAGCGGAACCCAAGGCTCTGGTTGGCTTTGCCGGGCCGCGCGTGATCCAGAACACTATTCGGCAAAGCCTGCCACCGGGTTTTCAACGCTCCGAGTTCCTGCAGAGTCACGGTTTCGTCGATTTGATCGTGGCGCGCAAGGATCTCAAGTCCACCATCGCCTATAGCCTGCGATGGTTAGGCTTTGGCGCACGACCGGTCACCCTGCAAGAATAGGTTCTTGCCCCAAAGGATGTCTCCTTCCTCACCGCTGTCCGGCCCGGGAGAGGCCTATCGAAGGTTCTTGGCCCGGCTGGCTCAGATCCGGAGGCAGGGGGTGGCGCTCGGCCTCGATCGCGTGCGTCTGGCGCTCGAGCGGGTCGGAAGTCCCGAAGCCAGAGTGCCCGCGCTGCATATCGCTGGAACCAATGGCAAGGGGTCGTGCGCGGCCATATCCGACGCCATCTTGCGCGCCGCGGGTTTTCGCACTGGGCTCTTCACCTCCCCCCATCTCACCCGCTTCACCGAGAGGATTCGCATCGACGGCGATGAGGTCGATGGCGACTATCTGGCGGAGCTCGATGCCGTGGTCGCCGAGACCGGGGTGCCACTGACCTACTTCGAGGTCTCGACCGTGCTGGCCTTCCTGGCCTTTGCCCGAGCCAAGGTCGACGTGGCCGTGCTCGAGACCGGTCTCGGCGGGCGTCTCGACGCCACCAGCACCTGCCGACCCCTGGTGTGTGCCATAACCAGCATCGCGCTCGACCACGAAGCTATCCTTGGCCACACCATCAGGGAAATTGCCTTCGAGAAGGCCAGCATAGCTCGAGCCGATGTGCCGCTATACCTGGGTCCGCTGGTCCCCGAGGCGGAGGAGCGCGTGCGCGAGGTGGCGGGCGCCGCGGGTGCCCCGGTCTTGGGGCCGGGGCGATACCCTCCCGCCCCGACCGCACCCGCACTGGCGGGAGCGCACCAGCTCGCCAACGCGGCGCTAGCGGTGGCTATCTCCAGCTATGCGGCGCGCGCCTGCGCCAGGCCGCTCACCGATGAGGCGGTGCGGCGCGGGCTGGGTGAGGTGCGCTGGCCAGGGAGGCTGGAGCGCATCGGCGATGTGCTCCTCGATTGCGCCCATAACGTTGAGGGAACCCAGGCCCTGGTGGCCGCCCTGCCCGAGGCGCCCCGGCGGGTGCTGGTGACCTCCATCGTACGCGACAAGAATGCCGAGGCCATGCTGGCCGTGCTCGGTCCCCACTTCGACCGCATCGTGGTTACCCAATCGCCCAGCGAGCGCGCTATCGAGCCGGAACGCCTGGCCGATTTGGTGTTCCAGACCCGCAGCCGGGCCGGGAGCACCAAGGCGGGTGGCCAGGCGGGTTCGGTCAGAGATGTGCGCGCCATCGTCGACCCGGCCGAGGCGCTCGCCCACGCCCGCATCTTCGCGGCCGAGGTCGCAGGAGGCTTGGTCGTGGTGTCCGGGTCGATATTTCTGGTGGGCGCCCTGCGTGCGGCATTGCTCAGTAATGGGCCAGGTGATGGCCTTACCATCGAGGTGTCAGACCCGTTGCCCTGACTTGGCATGTGCGCGACGTGCGCGACGTGCGCGGTGTGCGCGGTGTGCGCGATGTGCGCGATGTGCGCGATGTGCGCGATGTGCGCGATGTGCGCGATGTGCGCGATGTGCGCGATGTGCGTTTCGCGGATGATGTTGTGATGCTCCAAAACGCTTTCGCGAGATTTGCCCTGGTCCGGAAATGGGGCGATGATGAAGAGGGCTGAGGTCAAAGTGCATAGAACCACCTGCTCTCCCGGAGCACGTCTGCTCACCTTGGCGGGCTTTGCCCTGCTGCTTGCGTCTGCGCGCTCGTTGCTCGCTGAGCCGGTGCCTGGCTCGGAGGCACAAGGCGCAGGACAGGAGACGGTCCCGAGCCAGAAGTACGACGGGGTCACCCCCGGCAGCGCGACGAGGAATCCCTTGCCATCGGCACCGCGCGAGGGTGCCTATCTGGTCTGGACCGGATTCCAAATGACCGCGAGCGGTTCCGAAGTCTTCTTGCAAACTACGCGGGCGATCACCGTCGAGCACACCAAGTCGACCCGATCGACCTTGGTCCTTCGCCTGCAGGGGTGTCGCATTCACATGGCCAACAATCGCCGCAAGATCGACACGCGTTTCTTCGCTACGCCGGTGACTTCGGTGGTGGCAAAGCAAAGAGGCAAGGATATCGAGGTTATGATTGCCCTGCGCGAGCCGACCAGCGTGGACGAGCGCAGTCAGGCTGGCCCCGATGGCACCCAATTCGTGGTCCTGGGGTTTCCGCCGGGTAAGGCCGTGGCGGAGCCCGCCGCGGGCCACGAGCTGGCCTCCACCAGCACGGGCGATGAGGCAGTGCGGCGATGAGGCCGACCTCTGGGCTTCGCTTGGCCGGCGTCGCCGCCGTGCTGGCCTTGGCCGGCTGCGGGAGCGGGAGCTATCCCGTGCTGCCGCCCGGCGTGGGTGAGCCCGATGCTGGGATTGGCTCGCGCGGCATGCAGGTCGCGACCGACGCGTCGCCTGCGGAGGTCGCCGCTGTGCTGGCGGCCCGCGGGGATGCTTTGGCCGAGGGGGGCGCTCTCGCGCTGTCACCCCGACTGGCGGTCACCATTCTCTGGCCGGCGCCCGGCGAGGATGGCGACGGTGGGGTGGTGGATGCTTCTGGAGATGATGCTTCTGGAGATGGTGGCCCCGCTATACCCATCATCAACGCCGCCCTTCGCTTTGCCCCCGAGGTCAGCGTCGATGTCGAGTCGCGGGGCGGCGATCCCACCGGCGAAGTGATCAGCTCGGTCATGGCCAGCCTGCTCGGCGCCAACTCGGCTAGCCCGGTCGCTGCCGCCGCCCTGAACATGACCCAGTTGAACGTATTGCCCGAGACGGCGAGCAAGAGCTACATCTACGCGGGCACACCTCTTGATCTGGGCAAGGTCCCGAGCGGGTATTACACCCTGGTGGTGACTGCCACCACAACCGGTGGCACTACGGCGAGCGCCCAGATCTCGGTTTACGTGGATAGCGGTCCCTCCATAACATTCTTAGCGCCCGCTGCCGGCAGTTACGTCAAGGGGTCCGTGCTGGTCACCGCGGTCGTGGATGATGCCCAGGCCGGGGTGAAGAGCGTCGCTTTCTCGGTGGGCCAGGTCGCGCTTGCTCCCGCGGTGATCGCGAACAGTGGCGTGCAATACACGGCGACCATTGACTGCAACAGCTTCAATCCTCCGCTCGATGGCGCCCAGGTGGTCACGGTAACCGCGGTCAACGGCAACGACGTGACCGCGGTGGCCACCTTGCCGCTCAACGTCGACAACGCCGGCCCAACCATCAGCGCCACCCTGCCCGCCAGCGGCGATCTGATCGGGAAGGTCATCGACATCTCGGCAACGGTTACCGATCCGGCAGGCGTGATGGCGGGCTCGGTGGTGGCGGTGGTTGCCAATGGCGATATCAAGTTCCAGGTGGTCCTGGTGCAGAATGCGCAGGGTATCTACCAGGGCTCCTTCGATACCACCCAGCTGCCGAGTTATGCCGTATACCCCAGCATCTCCTTCAGCGCCGAGGACGTGCTCGGCAACCAGTCCTCGACGGGATATCTGGTTTCGCTCGACAATGCGCCTCCCATCATGGACCTCGATCCTCCGGCCGACGTCCGCTTAGTCGAAACTATGGGCACCTGTAGCTTGCCCTTCGATCCCCAAACCGGTCCGACCGGTCCGGACTGCTCATACACCTGCAGCTGGCCCTTCGATCCGGTGGGCCCAGACGCCGTCAACGACGGCGCGGTGGTCTCTCAGGTCTTCACGGTCCGGGCGCGCATCGAGGATCAAGGCAACAATCCGCTCACCGGCCAGCTCGACTACGTCCCCACTGCCGGCGTGGATCCGGCTACGGTCAAGGTGCTGATCCTCGGCGACACCAGTCAGCCTCTGGTGGTCGACACCTCCGACCCACCCGATGGCATATGCGACGACATCAACCCCGCGCTGCTTTCTTCCGCGTCGGCACAGTCGTCACCGGAGCTGCAGTCGATCGACATGGTGGCGCTGGCGGCCGACGATGGGGCAGGGGACTTCAGCCCCGAACCGAACGCGCCCTGCCCGACGGGGTCAGCCACCAGCCCACCCAGTCCCTTGTGCGCGACGGCCTACAGCCCGTTGCAGAGGAGCTACCTCACTTACTCGCTCGGCTACTCGGTCGACAAGCTGCCCTCGATCTGGACTCTGGGTCCGGTGGTGTCGGACGGGCTCGAGTGTGCGGGGCGCCAGTACGACGCCTCGAACAACCTGAACGATGGCTGGGCATGCCTAGCCGTGGTGGCCGCGGACAAGCTCGGCAACAAGCAAGTCTCGCGACCGATACGCGTCTGCGTGGCGGCGAAGCCAGGCAGCACGGCATGCAGTGCCAGCGCCATGGGAGGCGCGACGCTGGCCAGCGTAACGGTGCCGGGGTCGAGCGGCGGGGCAAGCGGTGGGGCAAGTGGCTCGGCGCAGGCGATTAGCTTCACCACCGTGACGCCACTCGTGGGCGTGGCGGGAGCTGCCCTCAGTGCCGGGGATAAGGTGGCCTTCAGCGGGGTAACCCCGGCGGGTTTCCTCAACGGCACGCATACGGTGGCCCCGGTGGACGGGAGCGGAATGTCGTTCACCGTGACCGACATCTCCCCGAGCTCCAGCGAAGTGCTTCGCTTCATCCCCTTCAGCAGTCAACCGGTTGCCGGCGTAGCCGTCCCAGCGGCCAAGCTGCCGAGCTGCACCGGTACGGTGGTTAAGCAGGCTAACGGTCAGCCTCCTACGGTGGACGCGACCAAGCCGTGTACGTCGTGGGCAACGTTCCCGGAGGCCGAGTTCGAGCTCTGAGGCAATTGGTGGCCGGCAGGGGGCGGGCGAGGGGGGAATGCATGGGAGGGGTAGGGGTAGAGAAGGGAGGTGGGGAGGTGGCACGTTGGGCCATTCCGCCGTTGGGCCATTCCGCCGTTGGGCCCATTCCGCATAGTCAGGAAAATACGGACTGGTCCTGATACGCAAGGCCGTCCAATTCCTGACTAATGTTCCCCCTGGTTGATGAGGGTGGGGACGAGCATTTTGATGAGGGTGGGGACGAGCACATAGCGGGGGCGGCGGCGGGGGGACGGCCAAGTCTCCTCCCCGCCCGGTTTTCTGACGGATGGGAGGCGGCCATGATCAGGTGGACGGGTGCAAAGCCAGGTGACGAGCAGGGCAAGGCCGGGGGTGCTGACGACCGCGCCGGCCCACGCCACGCGAAGATGGTCTGGATCTACTCTTCTGACGAGGAGGCGGTGTCGCCGCGCCGACCTCGGCCGCCCGGGCGCTGCCAGTTGCGCCTACTCGTTCTCGTCGTCACTGCTGACCCGCAGATGGGTGAGTGGCTGCGCGAGGAGCTGGAGCGGGTCGGTCACCGAGTTCTCTTGGCGGACAATGGCCGCAGGTGTATGGATCTGCTCAAGTCTGGTGAGGTTGAGGTCGTGCTATCGGATATGGAGCAGCGTGATTTGCCCGGTTTGGCTCTGTTGCGGGAGCTCGGCGGGGTGGCCCTCATGCCCAAGGTCATTCTCACCACCAGCCTGCTCTCGGACTGGCGTACGAGCCAGGCCATCAGACTGGGAGCGAGCGCGGTCCTGCGCCGACCTTTTCGCGTGGAGCGTCTCTTGTCGATCATGGCAACCTCGCTAGACAGCTGACAACCAAGGCCAACCGACAAGTCCAAGCGCGGTAGGGCAGGAAGGGATGAGGCTATGCGCGTGCTGGTGGTCGATGATCAGCTCTTGTTCCGCGATGCCGTTTGTGCGCTGTTGCGTGAGCGCGGGGCCGCGCAGATCGTGGGTCAGGCGTCGAGTGCGCGGGAGGCTTACGCACAGGTCAGGCAAGAGGGCGTTGACCTGGTCATGCTGGAGCTCGTCCTGCCCGGGGTGGACGGGGTCGCGGCGGCGCGCGAGATTCGCCGGCTGCAATCCCGATGCAAGATCCTGGTGGTCACGGGCTGCCTGGAACCCCACCGCCTGCATGCGGCATGGGCCGCGGGTGTCGATGGCTGTCTGACCAAGCACGAGTCGGCCGACGTGATGTTGTCAGCCATCGCCGAGCTCGCGGCCGGGCGTCGCTACCTCTCTCCCACCCTGCGCCGGTCAGGCGAGACCCTGCGCGTCGTGGGCGAACCGTTGGCCGGTGGCGGACACCCTCTTGCGGCGCTTTCGCAGCGCGAGCGCGAGGTGGTCGACTTGATCGTCCGCGGCTTCAGCACCAAGGCGGCCGCCTCTGAGCTGTGCATCAGTAGCAAGACGGTGGAGACCCATCGCACCCACATAAACGACAAGCTGAATGTGCATTCCACCGCCGATCTCGTGCGCTTCGCGTTGCGCAACGGGCTCCTCCTGCCGCTTGGTGCCGGGGAAGGGCATACGCCAACCTGCCTTGATGTGGGGTTAGCGGTGAAGAATGAGGGATCGTGAGGTGCACGAGCCCCGTGGCGCAGCAGGGCACCACGCACGCTACCAGGACTTGACGTCGAGCCCGCGCGCCAGCTTCGTTCGGCCGCCCGGGGGCGGGCTGCCGTACCACGCGGTCTTGGCGGCGGGGGCTGGCTCGAGCTCGATGGGAATGAAGAGCAGCTTGAGGAAGCGATTACGCCCTACCCGCTCCCAGCCCACCAGACCTAGCAGCACCTCCCAGGCGTAATCGCCGGGCCGCTTGACCTCAGACTCCCAGAACGGGAACACGACCAGATGGGAAGTGCCGGCGGCGGGACCGAGACCCTTACGATAGTAGAGGTTGGGGAAAATGTAAGTGGTATCGCCTGCCGGTCGGCGCACGTTGAAATAAAACGGGAATAGCACGGTGGTGGCGCGGTCCACGCCGTAGAAGCGCCAATAAAGCGGGAGCGCGACGGTGGTGGTATCGGTGGGCGTGCTGTAGCGGAAGAAGAGGGGCGAGATCACGGTCGACCGATCGGTGGTCTCGTTGCGGTAGCGGAAGTAGAACGGGAACACCATGGTGATGCGGCTTTGATGGTAGGCGTGGAAGTCGTAGACCAACGGCAAGCCCAAGGTGGCCGACGAGGTGATGTCGCTCTTGTGCCAGAAGAGCAGGAACCATTCGCTGAGCGAGCGCGCCGGGCTGGTGCGGGCATAGTGAAGGAGGGGTGGCACCACCAGGGTGGTCGTGTCGGTGGTGTGCTGGTGATGGTAAAACCACAGGGGAAAGAAGGTGTGGAAGCTGCTCTGCCACGAGGTTTTGCGCACCAGATTGAGGGCATACCACCAGGCGGTGTCGCCCGAGCGGCGGTAGCCAAACGGCAAGGTCAGGAAGGCGAAGGTGGAGCGCGAGCGCTGCTCGTAGAACAGCGGCATCAGGGCATTGCTGTGCGATCCTCGCTCGCTGTCGCGCGAATACCAGAAGAGGGGCAAGAGCCCACGGCTGTGCTCGGAGCCCGCATGCGCCGAGTAGAGCGGTCCAGCCAGGGTGGTGGACCGGTCGTGCTCGCGATCGGCAAAGTGCCAGAACAGGGGGAAGAGGACGACTGCGTTCTTGCCGCCATGCTCCGCCTGCCACCAGAGCGGAAAGACCGTCCGGAAGGTGCCGTCCGGGTCCCGCGCTTCGTAGTAGAGCCATGCAAAGGTCTTGCGAACGCCGCTCTTATAGTTCTCGTGGGTGAGATAAAGTGGGGTCACGCTCATGGCGCGCTTCGGGGTGCGGATGGCGGCATAGAAGGGCAGCAGGCCGAAAGCGTGCGTGTCGGGCGAGCTATGGGTGAAGTAGGGGCCGACCACGGTGGTACGGGTGTCGGGCGAGCGGGACAGCCACAGCAGGGGGAACAGCGTGTCGAGTTGGTAGCCGTCGTTGCGCCGGAGGTGGAAGAAGGTGGGGAAGACGAAGGTGCCCCGTTCGTTGGTGTTACGGTAGCTAGCCCACAGCGGTGCCAGAACGCGGGCCTGATGGCCGGGGCCATCGAAGGCGAAGTAGGGGCCCCACATGCGCGTGCGCTCGCCGGTATCGAGCTGAGTGTGATCGAGGTAGAGGAGCGGGACGAGGCGCGCCGAAATCCGTGCGTCGCCGTACCAGAAGTAGGGGCCGGCTAGCCCGACCTTGCGTTCCGGCGTGCGCGACCAGACCGCCAGGGGAGAAGCGAAGAGGGTCCGCTGGGGATTGCGGCGGTAGTGGAAGAACGGGAACAGGGTCAGGCTGGTATGCTCGGGTCCGCCCGGCGCCGTGTTGCGACGATAATGGAAGAAGGGGAAGAAGGCGTCGGTGACCTCGTCGCCTTGCCGGCGGTGGAGGTAGTTGGCGATAACGGTGGTCGTGCGGTCTTGCAGGTCGTCGCGGTACCACCAGAAGAGCGGGAAAAGGGTGAAATGTCGCTGGGGCCCCCCGCCCCCCCAGAAGAGTAGCGGCAGCACCCCCGCCGTGTAGCTTTGGCCTTGGTGGTAGTCGTAGCGGAAGTAGGGCAAGGCGACGGTAGTGGAAGTTCCGCTGCGCCGGTCGGCAAAATGCCAGTAGAACGGAATCTGGAAGTGATAGCTCTGGCCCTGGTGGTCGCCGGCGAAGTACAGCAAGGGTATGATCCCGGTGCTGGAGCCAAGTCGACTATCCGACCGGTAGAAGAAGGGAAGCAGGGCCAAGGTCGTGTCTTCCTGGCTGTGCCAGCGCCAGAACACGGGAAAGACGATGGCGTGGCTGCGTCCCTTGCGGCTGCCGAAGAAGGCGAGGGGGAAGATGCCGCCGCTAGTCCCGCCGTCGGTGAAGCTGCGATGGTAGATCCAGAGCGGGAATATCCCGGCCGCGGTCAGCTTTTCGCCCGGCGAGCTCCTCCGGAAGTAGAAAGGCAAGAGGGTGTGCGCGCTGGCGCCGGTGGCCTGATCGTGGAAGTACCAGAAGAGCGGGAACAGGACGCTGGTCTGGCCAGCCGGATCGTCGCGGCGGTAATAGGGTCCGATGATCCGCGTGCGCGCGTTGCCGGGTATGTCCAGGTGACGCAGATAGAGCAGCTCGAAATCGGTGGCCGAGGTCTTGTCGCGCCAGTAGGCCAGCGGGGGCACGAGCAAGGTCAGGCTGCGCGAGCCCTCTTCATCGTCGCGCTGGTAGAGGCCGGTCGGCCAGAGGTGGAAGGTCTTGGCGCCGTGAGCGCTGCTGGCGCGGAAGTAGAAGGGAAAGGCCAGCTGCCAGTTGGAGCCGGCCTTGCCATCGGCACCCCACCAGCCCAGGAAGGCGAAGGTGCCCAGGGTGGTCTCGACGCCGTGGTAGTGGAAGAGCGGGGGCAGGACGGTCGTGTTGGAGGTGGGGGAGCGAAAGCTCCATAGCAGGGGGAACACGACGTCGTAGCTCGAGGCTTTAGCCCGCCCGTACCAGTAGAGCCACAGGTAGGCGCCGTTGGTGTTCTTGCCTTCGGCCGAAGCGTAGCCCAGCCACGAAACGAAGTTGCCGCCGTCCTTGTGCTCGTTGCGGTAGAAGAAAGGCAAGGCCAGCAGATTCTTGTCGTCGTGGCTGCGCCAATAGAAGTTGAGGGGCACGGCCCAGGTGAAGGCGGATTGTTGTGAGCGGATGGAAAAGGCGAAGGGGAAGAGCAGGTCGAGCTTTGAGTCGGGCGCCCGGGTCCAGAAGTAGAGCAGGAGCCACATGCCGAAGGCCCTGCCGTGGTCGGGATCGCCGATCTTGAAGGAGAGGAAAGGCGGTGCGGCCCAGCCGAATTTGGTCGACACGTAAAAGAGCGGCCAGACTGCCAGAGAGCTAGCGCCGGGCTCCTTGCTCTGCACGTAGGGCGGGATGACCAGCACCACGCGGCGTTTGAGGTAGTCCTCGACGCGCCAATAGAAAGGGGCCACGATTTGGCTGCGCCCTTCTTGGCTCCAGAAGTGGAAGTAGAAGGGAGCCACCACCCGATAGCCCGGAGTGCCCCGCTGGGCAAAGTAGACGGGGAGCAAGCGCGTGCTCCGACCTGCGCTGCGGTATAAAATGATGTCGGTGGTGTGCTCGAAGGCCTGACAGTGCCGGTCCTCGCACACGGTGTTGGCCGGACATTCCTCGTCGTGGGCGCACGCCTTGCCCGCTTCCGTGCTGGCGGCCGGAGGGTCAGACTGGCGGCCGGGCTGACGGTCGGCGTGGAGGTCGGGCCGTTGGCCGGACTGGTCGAGGGCGGCTTGGCCAGCCTGGGCGGTGTGAAAGGGTGACGGGCCATGCCCGATCGGCCGGGCAAATGGATCCGCGTTCATGCCGGCAAGCACCACCGCAGGCGCAAGCCATAGGGCGAGCGTGGCCCCAGCGTATAGCAAGCTCGGGGGCAATCGGTTCTTCATCCGGGACCGGAAGCTCGGGGTGGGCGCGCCGGTCACTGCGGGGGTAGCATCTTCCATTCGCTGTTTTCTTGGACGAACGGGATGTCTACGGTTTCCTGGTCGTCGCCCTTTTGCCGGGTGACCTTGAGGGTGGCGTTGTCGCCTTTGACGGACGAGCCTTTGAGTGAGAACTTGGTGCCCTCGATCTCCTTCTGCATCTTCTTGAGCCCGTCGCTGACCTGGTTGAGCTGGGTGGCCAGCATACCCTGAAACATCAGGGCATAGCAGTCCACGACCTTCTCCAGATTGCCGTCGGCGAGCGCCCGGCGCCAGCGATCGAAGGTCTTTTCGGGCGTGGAGAATTCGGCACGCGGCGTGGGCAGCTGGAACGTGATGGTCCTGATCTTATCCCTGGGCAGCTTGATCGTACCGCCTTGAGACTCCACGGTATATACGCCATCGTAGTAGTGGACGATCTTGGCGCTCATCTTGGTCTTGTCCACCAGCTCGATGACCTCGGCGCCGGCCGGGCGGGCGAAAGCGAGCGCGGTGGCGCAGGCGATGCCGGCGAGTACGGTAGCGCACAGATTGCGTGAGAAGGGCCCGGAATGAATGTGCATGACGGCCTATGAGAGGACAATGCCAGGGGCAGGGAAGCGTCGGGTGACTTCACGAACCTCGGTCAGCACCTGGGCGGTGGTTTCGTCGTCCGGCTTCCCTATCACGCGGTCAATCCAGCCGGCTATGAGCTTCATCTCGGTTGCTCCCATACCGCGGGTGGTGACCGAAGGTGTGCCCAGCCGGATGCCGGAGGGATCGAAGGGTTTGCGGGTGTCGAAGGGCACGGCGTTGTAGTTGAGCTCGAGCCCAGCCTGGTCGAGCGCCCGGGCCGCCACCTTGCCCGGCACGCCCTTGCTCGTCAAATCGACGAGGAGGAGGTGGTTGTCGGTTCCGCCGGATAGCACCTGGAACCCGTGCGCCATCAGCTCGCCGGCCAGCACTTTGGCGTTGGCCACCACTTGGCGTGCGTATTCCTTGAACTCGGGGCGGGAGGCTTCGTCGAGGGCGACGGCCAAGGCGGCCGTGTTGTGGTCGTGGGGGCCGCCTTGTAGTCCCGGGAAGACCGCCTTGTCGATCGCCGCAGCGAAGGGCTGCTTGCACAGGATCATGCCGCCGCGCGGGCCGCGCAAGGTCTTGTGGGTGGTGGTGGTGACCACGTCGGCGTGAGGAATCGGTGTGGGATGGGCGTTGCCCGCCACCAGTCCGGCCACATGGGCCATGTCCACCGCGAAGCGGGCTCCGATTTCCTTCGCGATCTCGGCAAAAGCGGCGAAGTCCCACAGGCGCGAATAGGCAGTGCCGCCAGCCCAGATCAACGCTGGCCGCTCGCGGCGGGCTATGTCGCGCACCTCATCCATGTCTATGCGCCCGGTGTCTCTGCGCACACCATAGGGCACGGCCTGGAAGAACTTGCCGGTGATCGAAACCGCGGAGCCGTGGGTGAGGTGTCCGCCCATGGGCAGGGCCATGCCCATGATCTTGTCGCCGGGCTTGAGGAAGGCCAGGTAGACGGCGAGGTTGGCGGGCGAGCCAGAGTAGGGCTGTACGTTGGCGTGCTCGGCGCCGAACAGGCTGCAAGCACGAGTCTGGGTCAGCACCTCCAGCGGATCTACGTTTTGCTGGCCTTCGTAGTAGCGCTTGCCGGCATAGCCTTCGCTGTACTTGTTGGTGAAGACCGAGCCCGCGGCTTCGAGCACTGCCCGCGAGACGTAGTTTTCGGATGGGATCAGGCGAATCTTTTCCGCCTGGCGGCGTTCCTCAGCGCGTATGAGCTCGTACACCCTTGGGTCCGACACCGACAGGGGGTCATCGAGGATCTTCATGGGCGCAAGCTAGTCTGCCGGAGAGGCAGAGTCAACGCTGGCGGCTCGAAACCTCTTTCTGACCCTGGCAAAAATGCTAGGGTTACCCTCGTCGGGCGTAAGCATGTCAACCAGCAATGAGCTCGCCGGATCGCGCCTCGGTCCCTACCGGATCGTGCAACATATCGCCACCGGCGGGATGGCGGAGATCTTTCTGGCTCACCACCAGGGCCTGGGCGACTTCAAGAAGGAGCTGGTGCTCAAGGTGCTCCAGACACGCTGGCAGGACAAGCCCGAGGTGGTCGACATGTTCCTGGGCGAGGCGCGGCTGTCGGCGCTGATGGACCACCCCAATATCGTGGACGTCTACGACGTCGCCCATGAGAGCGGCCGCCACTTCATCGTCATGGAGCACATTGCCGGCAAGACCCTGACCGAGCTCGCCACCCGGGCGATCGCGGTGACCAAGTCCATCCCGGTCGAGGTCGGTACCTTCATCTCGGCGGAGATAGCGGGCGCTCTGGCCTACATATATGGCGGTACGGGCGCCCACGAGCCTTTGCGGGTGGTACATCGCGATGTCTCGCCCACCAACATACTCGTCAGCACGGCCGGCCAGGTCAAGCTGATCGACTTCGGCATCGCTCGACAAGGCAACCGCGTCATAGGGCAGGACGGGTTACGAGCGGGCAAGGTGACCTATATGTCGCCCGAACAAGTGAAGGGTGAGCCGATCGACGGTCGGTCTGACATTTTCTGCCTGGGCACAATCCTCTACGAGCTCACGCTGGGACGGCGGCTTTGGCGGGGCCCGCGCGACGTGGCTGTCCGGCGGATTGTCGAGGAACGCCCGAAGCCGCCGACCTTCGTGCGCAAGGAGTACCCACCGGAGCTCGAGCTGATAGTCATGCGCGCGCTGGAGAAGCGGGCCGAAGATAGATATCAGTCGGCTGCCGACCTGCACAGCGACCTGCACAACTTCCTGGAGCAGACCGGAGCGCATCTGCGTCACAACTGCCAGCTAGCCGACTATCTGGCCAAGATCTTTTCCGAGGAAGCCGATGCCCTGATTTCGGATGACGGACGCAGGAAGGCGCAGGCCTTCGCGCAGGTGCAGGCAAGTGAAGAGGGCGGCGCGGGCGCTGGCGCTGAGGAAGAGGACCTCGATTTCGACGTGCAACAGATCGAAGGACCAGGGGCGGCGCTTGCCCGTGCGCTGCGCACGTCGGCGCTGGGCGTCTGGGCGGACATTGATCATCGGTCAGAGACGGGCAGCAATTCGTCTGCCGTCGCGGAGGATGGTAAGGGAGGCGAGGCTCGATCGATTGTACCCGCCCCGGCCCCTCGACCCCACGCCGCCCATAACGACCCGCCTGCTCCTGCTCGGCATGGGCGCGAGGCCGCGGAGGATAACGGGGGGATGGCCGAGCGCGTGGGGTTTGGCCGGGCCCGCCTGGTCGGTATCGCAGCTGTGGCAGCAGCTCTGCTCGCGCTGATACTGTGGCTCATGACGCGTTCATAGGCTGGACGGAGGGAGGACGGATGCACGGGCGAGCCCAAGTCATGGGTTCCCGTCACGTCGTCCCGGTATGTGCTACCCTGGCTTCGCTAGCCCGAAGCTGCCGGAACCCAGGATGAAGTTCATCTGTGATCGCTGCCAGACGCGCTATTCTATTGCGGATCAAAAGGTTAGGCAGAAAATCCTGCGCATTCGGTGCAAGACCTGCGGCAACGTCGTTATGGTGCAGGAGGCATCACCCGCGCTTGCGGCGATGATGGGAGCCCGTTCTCGCCCGACCAGGGGCGGCAACGGGGTGCCCACGGCCAAACCGCCTGCGCAGGGGGTTGGCGGGTTGGCCGCACGCGGCAATGAGGCGGTGATTGAGCTCGCCCCGCGCAAGCCCGCGACTTTAACGCCGCAAGCGGCTGGCTCGCCGGGGCGCCCGGCCATCCCACCCCCTCCGCCAGCGGCACGCGCCAAAGACCCGGGCGAAGGCAGGTGCGAATGGTACGTTGCGTTTGGAGGAGTAGAGAGTGGTCCGTTTTCGAGCCTCGACGCCGCCAAGCGTATTCTTGCTCTCAGCCCCGACGAGACGGTTCATGTCTGGAAGGACGGCATGGCCGATTGGCAGCTGGCGCAGGATGTTGCCGTAATTGCCCGCGAAATCGGCCGGCGCGGGCCAGCACCGCCTCCACCCCCCGGGGGTAACCCCCAGTCGCGCCGCGTTCTCGCCGAGGTGAGTGAGCCGGCGGGCCGTGCGAGCGCAGCCGCCGGATTGGTGGTAGCGAGCAAGCTGGTCGGCCCCGTGCTCGCACCGTCTGGGTTGGCTCGGCCATCCGTGCCCGGACCGCTGGCCGCGCCCGGCCCGGTGGCTCCGGCGGTGGCGGCGGCCCAGGCGGAAGCGGAGTTGGCGGAGCTCGAGGCCGATGAAGACTTCGATGAAGGCGCCTTCACGGACATAGTCACGCAAAAGCGTGGTCAAGGCGGCGCACCCGCGCCGTCCGTGGATATAGGGTCGCCCTTTGCGGAAGTAGTGACCAAGAAAGAGAAGAGTCGCCGCGACCTGGAGGCAGATCCCCTGCCGGCCCCCGCGCTCGTGCGTGTAGATGCGCCGCCCACGCCTCTCCCACGGCCCAGCGCCGCCAGGGCGGCGGCAAGAAGCGAGGTCGCCGTCACCAATCTGGCGGACTCGTCGACGTTGCCCAACTCAGGCTCCCTGGCTCTGTCGGGCGCGGAATCATGGTCGTCCGCACCCGCCGAGCTGGCCACCAATGCTCAGGTGGAAGATGCGAGCGTGGCTGCGCTTCTTGCCTCCCACAGCGCCGCCCCCGGCGGGGCCGAGCTCGGAGAAGCAGCGTCTGTCTCAGGCCGCCTGGTCGCGCTGCCTGCCGAGGTGTCCGGATCTTGGGCGCGACGGGCGGAAGGACTTCCCTCCCACCCTGGGCTCAAGTACGTCGTGGCAGCTCTCGCCCTCGTTGTGCTCGTGCTCTTGCTGGTCATAGTCAGCCTACGGCCCGAAAAGCGACCCGCACCAGCCAAAGTCGAAGCACCCGCGCCGGCGGTGGCGACGTCCGAGGCGACCAAGGACATGCCCGAGGAGCCCAAGGCGGCGCCCACCCTCGAACGAGCATCACCCGGGCGCGACCCATGGGGGAGATGGCTCCAGACGCGGCGCAAGAACTCGCTCCGTGGGTCCGATCGAGAGGAGATCGTCGGCCAGGTCAGCCAAGCCATCGTCGGGTGACAAGGCTCTACCCAATCCCTTCGGCGCGGGAGCAACCACGGTTTCGCAAGATCAGATAAGTGCCATCGTCCGCAACCGGAACAACCAGGCAGCGTTGAAGTCATGCTACGAGCGAGCGCTCAAGATGGACGAACGCCTGACCAGCGGTCGCATGGATGTTTCGCTGTCCATCTCCGCTTCCGGGGTGGTCGAACGCGTGACCGTGAACGCGCCGGCCGCCTTCTTCATGGTCGAGCCGTGCATAAGGCTGGCGGTCAAGCGCTGGGTTTTCCCCCCCAGCTCGGAAGCCTATGGCACGACTTTCCCGCTCATCATGCAGGGCGGGATGTAGCTGCCTAGCCGCTGGCCGTGTCGACTCGCCACCCATATGGGGCCTTCTTGGCCCAGGTCCAGAAGCCTTCGCGCTACGCCGGGGGCGAGTTCGGAGAACAGCGACGCGATCCGGCCACCGCAAAGGCGCGCGTGTGCCTGGCGTTTCCCGACGTGTACGAAGTCGGAATGTCTCATCTCGGGACCAAGATCCTCTACTCGCTGCTGAACAAGACCGCGGGCATTGCCTGTGAGCGGGTCTTCGCGCCCTGGCCCGACATGGAAGCCGAGTTGCGCGCCCGGGCCCTGCCCCTCTACACGCTGGAGACGGGAAGTCGGCTCGTCGATCTCGATGTCGTGGGCTTCTCCCTGCAATACGAGCTCAACTACACCGGGGTGCTCAATATACTGGACTTGGGCGGCATACCCCTGCGCTCTTGCCAAAGGCGGGCGGAGCCGATCATTGTCGCCGGCGGTCCGGTCGCCACCCATCCCGAGCCGCTGGCGCCTTTCATCGATGCCTTCTTCATCGGTGAGGCGGAGGAATGACTTCGCCGCCGAACCGTCGAGATGCGCTGCGCGGACCGACAAGACGGGCTCGTGCCTGAACGTGCTACGCGGAATCCTCAACGACTTTCCGGCCGCTCTGCTGATGATCGTGGCCGCAGGTCTGGATGCGCTTGCGGCGATCGTCCGTGACAGCGAGGCCTTCCCGGCGGCGGGAGGCGTCGCCGTCCGTCAAGCCGTGGGCGCCTATGTGCGCGTGGTCGTCGACGACGAATGGCCGCAGATGCAGGACACCGGTGGCGAGAGTCCTCTTGCTGAACGGAAGTTGGACGATATTTCGACGGAGCTGAGGACGGTCCGGCCGACGTCCCCGGCGAGACGGCGTTCTACGACGACGCCGTAGCACAGTTGAACGTTGCGGTAACAGCGCGAGCGGACCGCGTTGAGAAGGCAGCGGGGGGCCTGCCAAGCAGGACCTGGTCGACCTGATCCTGTTCAGCAGTTTCGTGATCATCGCCTACGCGGATTTCTTCGGAGCCCCCAGTTTCTGGTTTCACGCGCTCGGGCCGGCCGCGATCGCGATGGTTGTGGTGGTCTCGCTCGTCGTGCTACTCGACCTCGCCTATCCCTTCTCCGGCATCCTCGCCGTCAGCCCGGACCACTTCAGGCGCGGCGACCTGGCCGCGTTCTTCCCGCCGCGTTAGCGCGAACAGCCGGACGGGGCAGATGACCGCAGGCCCGCGTGCAGCAGTATGGTGAGCCGAGGCCCAGCTGCTTTCCACGCGAGCCGACTCAATCGACCGACAGAAGAGGCAACACCATGACAGACGCATCCCTGGATGAACTCGGTCCCGTTGACTACGTTGTGGTCGAGTTTCCGGCGGGTGCCGGCAACTTCACGGGCGAGATGGCAGCAGAGCTGCTCGCGCTGGTCGACTCGGGGACAATTCGCCTGATCGACGCAATCGCCTCACCAAGGACGACGACGGCGCCGTCGAGGCGATGGAGCTTTCCGACATGGCGGCTCGGAGAGCTGCAAGCACTCGAAGCCCAGCTGGCAGAGCTGCTGGCCGAGGAAGATGTCGAGCACCTGGCAGCCGCAATGGCACCGGGGAGCACTGCCGGGGTGCTGATCTGGGAGAACCTGTGGGCAGCGCCGTTCGCATCCGCTGCGCGACGTTCCGGAGGGCAGCTGATCGCCAACGGACGGATACCGATCCAGGCGATCATCGCCTCGATCGAAGCCGATGATGCAGTTTTCAACCGAAGGAGCTTGAAATGCCGCTGGGACCAGCACGTAGAGGAAGGGTCGGCGTGATCCGCGCGCCTGTAGCGAAAACGGCCGTCGTCGCCAAGGCCGTCACACCTGGCCGCGCGCCGGTCGCAAAGATCCGCGGTCGTCGCGGCAGCCGTCACGCCGGGACGGCGTCGCCGGATCTAGCTGGGTCACAGCCAGCGCCCGCCCTAGCCCCAATAGGTGTTGCGGATCCTGCGCACCGACGCGATCGCACCGCGGATCGATCTGCTGACGACCGAGTGGTACCTCCCTACGAGAGCGAATGTGATCAGCCCTCCGAGGAAGGGCGTACGTCTGGAGGATTCTCCAGCGATGCGATGGGCGGCTTCGTTCAGTGTTGCGGCCCCGATCAGCGTGCTCGAAGCGGACGGGCGAGACGCGAGCCGGCGGAGCCGCGCCATCTTTTGACAGAGCACGGCGCCTGCGATGCCGATCCCGATGACCGTGACGAACGACGAGTCGTTTCTCTGAGACCGAACAGGCGCACGAGAATGCGGTGCCGTGCCTCATTGAGCAGTAGAAACGCGATACCCGCGTCGCTGCGGAGCAGTCTGGCACCGCCCGCTCCCTGATCGTTCACCGTTTCGCCTCCGCGCTAGCTGTCGGAGCCATGATCGCACCAATCACCAGGAGGATCGGAGCACGATCGGGGTCACACCGCGGTGATCACCCCCCTTGCGACGAGGATCACGCCGATCACGGCGGCGCCGATCACCACCGCAGTGCGTCCCTTTTCGCCGATCCAGGTTCTGAATCGGGTGACGGTGTCCTGTGTGCGCTCTGGCGCGAACACGTAGCCGAGCAGCGGTAGTTCGAGCAGGATCTGCTGCATCAGACAAAACCCGATCACCAGCAGCACCGTCGGAATGGTGCCCGGGTTGAGCTTGTGCATCTTGTCCAGTGCCGTCAGATACGAGACGCCCGGGAAGCTCAGGATCATCCCGACCACGAAGGTCACCCGAGGATCACCCTTGCCGAGAAGTCGAAGCGGCAGCGACTCAGTCGGCTTCCCAGCCTCCTGCTTGGCCTTCAGCTTGGCCTCCTTCTTGCCTTTGCGACGCTGCTGGAAGCCCTCGTCGCGCCCGGTACCGAGCACGAACGCGATGACCAGCACCAGCAGGCCGACGACGATGTCCTCGGCTGGACTGATACTGCGCTTCGTTGTACTGGTCGCACTGGAGCCGCTGAGCGTGAAGACGATCACAAGGCCGAGCGTGATGCTCGTCGTGTAGGCGCCGAGCAGGTAGCCGGCCATCAACCGCTTCGGGCTGGGCAGCAGCAGCATCACGGTCACCGCCGCCAGCAACGACGGGTTGAACATCGACAGCAGCGACAGCAGGAAGATGTCTAGGAGCTGGTTGCTCATCTCTCGGCACTTCTCCGAACAGGGGCGGGTGCGGATGCCGACGAGATGGGCGGCAGAAACATCACAAGCCTCACAAGGCGCTCAGCGCCATGGGTCCAAGGCACGAACGATCTCCTAGTCCGACAGGCAATCCTCTCAAGCAAACGGCCCAAGAGGTCACGGCCAAGCTTGTGACCGCGCCGATCGTTCCGCCTCAATGCGTGCAGCCAATCGGGCGAGCGCAGCATCTCCCGCCAACCGCGTGCACCACGGTACCACTTAAGTTGCTGTCCGATCTGCGGCACTCCCGACCGCCTCGGTTAGAAGTCCACCATCGGGGGTTCGGGTCAGCGCACCCAACGGACGTGGCGGAAAACATGGAGGTTCAGATGTCTACTCTCCTGTACCCGCGCTTACGCACGCGACTCGCTCGCCTGGCCGCGCTCATGGTGATGATGATGGTCGCCATCCCGGGCGCGGCCCATGCCTCATCCTGTCCCGCGCAAGCAACGACGACTCCATTCAGCAATGGGGGGACGCCGGGAATTACTTCCTCGTACCGGGAGGCAACTTCGAGTCCCCGCTGGCGACCAGCGGCTGGATCGTCGACCGAGCCGGGCGCACGCTCGGCAACGAGCCGTTCTACGTGGGCAGCAGCAGCGACTCATATTCGCTGACCATCGACGATCGCGGGATCGCCGTCTCACCCGCGTTCTGCATCGATGACTCGATGCCGGACTTCCGGTTCTTCGCCCACGCGCTCGGTGACGACGGGAACCTGCAGGTGCGGCTCGTCGTACAGACCGCGACCGGGTCGATCTCGACACCGCTCGGCCACGTCGCCGACCTCAGTGCTGCGTCGATGGCCGACTGGGCACCGACCGGACCGCTCGACCTGGCCGACGGCGTGACCGCCGCAGCAGGGCAGCCGGCGCTCGGCCGGCTGGTATTCGATGTCGCGGGCCGCAGCAGCTGGCAGATCGACGACATCCACGTCGACCCATACCGAACCGGCTGAGGGCGCGGCGCCGACGGCGCGGGCGACGTCCCCTCATCCCGATTTTCACCCGCCGGCGAGCGCCCGACGGGTCAGAAAGACTAGACGCATTTCCAGTTGTGGGACGCCGCTCGCGCTGGGATAGTCGACGCACGAACATAACCATGCGGAGGAAGCGATGACATCACCGGGAACGCCCGAGCCAGACGAAGCGGCCCTCGAGCCGGACGAAACCGTCACCGAGCGCGACATCGACGCGGTCGAGGCGCACATCCCTGAGCGGATGGAGGGCGAGTTGGGCTCGTTCGCAGAGCACCTCGTGCCGATGGGCGGCCGCATGGTTCGCGAGATGGGCGAGATCGCCAATGAGATGGGGACCGAGGACGAGGCCGAGGACCGCCTGCTCGCCGGCATCGAACACGCCGTCACCGAACAGCCCTCGGCAGTCAGCGACGGCGTCGACCTGACCGAGATCAAGGGGGTGGAGCCCGATTTCGATCCCACCGCGTTCCGCACCATCGCGCGAGAGACGTTCCTGAAGGTCCGTGAGGCCCGCAGCACCGAGCGCGAGCAGGAGGACGACAGCCTCCTTACTCCCTTCTCGAACGCAAGATCGACGACGAGATCTTTGCTGACTCCGCGTCGCACCACCGGCATGTCCTCGCCGGCCTCGAGTGCGCAGAAGCCACGATCGTCTCGGCGGCCGTCGACGGCGGACGCGAGAAGCTCACCGTGCGCTTCGTCGCTACGGCCGAGCACATCGAGCGCGACGACGCCAGCGGTAGCGTCCTCTCCGACGACGGAACGGCGCACAGCTTCACCGAGGTGTGGCAGTTCGAGCGCAACCCGGCAGTCGACAGTTCGGCGACCGACGCTCAACACGTCGCGTCCTTCGGCTCTGACGGCTGGTTGTTCGCCCACCGGGGTTGGGTCGTCACCGACGTCCAGCCGCCGGGCGCTTGATAGCGGCGTGATACGAAGCGTTGCGGCACCGACCGGTCAGCCGGCTCGGTCGCCCCAGCGGATGCCCAGCAGCGCCTTACGCGAGTGAGGTAGCCAAGCCGAGCGCGAGCGCGATCCTGGAGCTCGGCTCGTTCACCCACAGCGCAGCCAGGTGTTCCAGAAGCACCGCCCGCTCGGGCTCCTCCAGCGCCGCGATGCTGCTGCGAGAGAGAGCGAGGTCCCTGAGCAGATCGCGGTCGACGGTCTGCTCGTGTGGGAATTCGCAGTCCTTCACCGAGCCGAAGTGCTGTAGCAGCTCCTGCTCGCTCGGCCAGTGACCCGGTCGGCCGAGTCGCGATCCGCCGAGGATCTCGCGAAGGTGAGCGACCCATTGGACGGAGGTGTCGAAGCCGTTCCCAAGCAGGCCCATGACGCCAGGCGACCGGAGCACCCGGGCGATCTCCGGGAATGCCCGGGCGCGATCGAACCAATGGAATGCGGCGCCCGCGACGACGGCGTCCGCGCACGCGTCGGGCAGCCCGGTCTCCTCGGCCGTGCCATCCACCGCTCTGGCCTCCGGCACCCGCGCTTGAAGGATCGTCCGCATCTCGACGAGCGGCTCGACAGCGGTGACGCGATGCCCGGCAGCGACCAGGGCGTCGCTCAGCTTTCCGGTGCCGGCGCCGAGATCCACGACGTCCAAAGGCTCTTCGCCGAGGAGCCAGCGAATCGCCTCGGCGGCGTACCCGGGACGCCCCCGGTCGTACTCCTGGGCGACTAGACCGAACGCTCTGGCGCGCTCCACTCGCTCAGGATGACACACGCCCGGATATGTTCTGATGACCGAATTCACAACCGGGCCGAGGGGTCTGGCTCGCGGTCGAGCTCGTCGTCCAGTGGGCCAGAGCGCGCTTGGATCGGTGGCGTAGAAGAAACGCCATCCCACCGTGCGGACCTCGATTTGCCATCCGAGCCCTGCCAGTCGGTGCTCAAGCGCAGCTGGCTCGTAGAACACCTTGACAGCGCGGAACAGCTCGCCAGTGCCCAGGTGTCGCTCGACGACGGGAGCCGCTTTGCCCGGGATCACCTGCTCGATCGCGGCCACTGCCGGAAGCTCGTCGATCACGAACACTCGACCCTGCGCATTCAGACACCCACCCACCATCGTCCAGAGTCATCAAAGGACTGCGGCGGAACGTGCGACAGCCAGGCGCTGAAAAAGACGACGTCATATCGTTCAGGCGGCGACCAGTCGAACAGGTCAGCCTGCACGTAGCTGACGTTTGGACTCGCCACGCGCGACTGGTCGAGTGCCATCATCTCTGGGGAAGCGTCGACCGCAGTCAGCTGCACGGCTGCCTTGCGAGTTCGACGGTCCACTGGCCGGTGCCGCACGCGAGTTCAAGCACTCGCCCGCCAGGCGCGAAGGCGTCGAGCGCAGCCGTTAGCTCGGCGCGCGAGTGCGCGTCGACGGGTTGTATCGTCGTACTCCGGGGCACGCGCTCGGTAGTACGCGATCTGTTCGGCAACCAGCGCAGCGAGATCATCGCCGGGCGTCGTCAACTCCTCTGCGCTCACCGACAAGCAACGCTAGCGCTGTCT
This sequence comes from uncultured delta proteobacterium, assembly GCA_963849735.1. Lineage (GTDB taxonomy): Bacteria > Myxococcota_A > Polyangia > Fen-1088 > Fen-1088 > Fen-1118. The sequence continues at coordinate 12,383 of CAWKJE010000065.1, read as the reverse complement.
CGGTGCTCCCACCGAGCACGCTGACGAACGGCCCCGAACTTTTTGGGTGGCTCAGGACAATGGCTTGTCGTGAAGCTCGGTTTGGAGTCCAGGCACGTGCAGTCTGATGCGGTCGTGATCGTGGACCGGCTGGATCGACCGTCGCGATTCGCGCCGACTTTCGAGCGGCGCCGGAAGTCGTAGTTCAACGTGTGGTGATCCCGTCGCTGGAGACCGAGCGGCTACTGCTCCGCGGCCTTCGGATAGATGATCTCGATGCTTACGCCGATATCTATGGCGACGTTGAGGTGATGCGCCATCTCGAGCACGGGCGGCCCCTTGACCGCGACGCCGCCTGGCGATCCATGGCCCTGCATCTCGGTCATTGGCAGTTGCGAGGCTACGGACAGTGGGCGTTGGTCGCGCGCAACAGCGACGTGCTTGTGGGGGCGCGCGGGACTCTGGCAACCCGAGGGCTGGCCGGGCCTCGAGATCGGCTGGCTGCTCGCACGACCCAGTGGGGGCGAGGGTTTGCGACGGAGGCGGCGCGCGCTGCGCTCACGTACGCGTTCACGGTGCTCCGCGCGGAGCGGGTGATCAGCCTGATCCGGCCCGACAACGCGGCATCGATCCGTGTCGCTGAGCGACTGGGCGAGCACTATGAGCGCACGATCGAGCTTTACGGCGGTGCCGCGCATGTCTACGGAATCCGGCGCCCCGAGCCGAAGGAGGATGTGCCGGGATAGGCGGTGAGCATCTGAGTCATAGAGCCAAAGGAGGCGTAGGCTGTCAGCCTGATGTCAGTTCGGCCGCAGATCGAGCGGTTTGAGGTCCACGTCTGGCAGGCACCGCCGGATCGCCCGAGACGCCGAGACGCGGAAGTGCCGGTCTGGCTCTGGGTCGTAGCACTCCCCGTCGCGTGTGCCGCCGCTGCGGTGGCGCTGTTGGTTGTCGCCATCGTCGCGGTGGGAGCGATCTCGCTGTCAGCTTGGACGGCCCTCCGTGCGCATTCCCCGGGCTCACGGCCTCCCGTCCTCGAGGATCCGTCGGAGGCCGCCGTCGCCTCGCTGCGGGACGCCTACAGCCGTGGCGTGATCGAGCTTTCGGAGTTCGAGGAGCGGGTCGCGTGGGCCCTCCGCTATCTCGCCGACGCGTGGCCACCCGCCAGTTAGACAGTGAAGTCCTTGGGTCGTCGCGGGCAGCTTGAGCTTAAGGTCCGGTTACTCCAAGAGCCACGAGTGATGGCCTCAGAGTGGAGGCAGCCGCCAGTTGCAGCCCCGATTTCGCGGATTGTGATTCCGTCATCGGCGCATATCCTCCTCTAGTCACGGTTTGACATATTTGCCCGGTGTCGTCCGCCTTCAGCGACCCACTGATCGGGCGCGACCGCGAGTTCGAGCAACTTCGAAGGCTGCTGCGTGCAGCCCACCACGGGACGCCCGCGACTGCGTTCATCGAGGGCGAGGCGGGCAGCGGGCGAGCACTGGACCATGCCGGCGCCTGCGAGGACGCCGCCGCCGTCCTCGCAGGTCACGACCACCGCGAGCGAGCCCGATCGCTGCTCGGCGAAGCGATCGACCGCTACGAGGCGCTTGGCGCCACACGGCTGACCTCAAGGGCGACCGCACGCCTGCGAGAAGCTCGGCGGGCGCCGCGGGAGCCGCGGCGGTCGTCAGCGGCCTTGACCGGCTGGCCAAGCCTCACCTGGAGTGACGTGCGGTGGCCGAGCTGGTCGCCCAGGGGCTCACCAACCGCGAGGTCGGAACCCGTCTGTTCATCTCGCCGCACAAGGTCAACAGCCACCTGCGCCATGCATTCCAGAAGCTCGACGTCTCGACCCGCACGGCGCTGGCCGCGAAGTTCACGCACCGCAACACAGAGGTTGAAAAAACGGTTGGGGCCTTGGTCGGAGGTCTGGGCCAAGACCTTCTTGCCGCCTTTGTCCTCCAAGACTTTCCACACGCTGCCAGGGCCTTCGCCGGTCTTGGCCGCCGACCATCCTTCGGGCAACTCCCCAACTTTCGCCTTGTCCAGGGACAGGACGAAGGGAATCGACATCTCCACCTTCTTCACCGACTTTCCGTTTTCCACAAACTGGATTGCCGTGTACTTGCCCTTGGGGATGGACACGATCAGCGGACAGGCAAAGATGGTAGTATCGCTCTTGGTCAAGAAGTCATGTAGCGAAGTTCGACAACACCGTCCACCTCGGTCACACCGTCCACTTTGTACTCCACGACTGCATTGCCCCGCTTGATTGCTGCCACGACCATCAGCGACTTGAAGGCATCCTTGGGCAGCCGGTGCGACTTGTCCTGCATCACGACTGCCATGCCGAACACCTTGTCGAACTGCTCCTGGTCGGCGATGACGAAGAACGATTCCGGGAGCCTTTGGCAAAAACTTGTTCGATACGAAATAACCGGAATAGGTGTCGAAGGCCAGCTTGGTCGGTTCGGCGGCCAAGGCTTGCTGCCCCAGGCAGAAAATGGAACACAGCAAGACAGTAATTGCAGATCGTTTCATCATTTTTTTCTCGCTTTTGTAAGAATCGTGTTCTCGGTCGTTTCAGTTTACGACAGAAGCCAAGGCACCGGCAAGCACGCACTTGACCTTGGAATAGATTTCTGAATCATCGCTCGACCGAGGCCCGGCAACATTCAGCACCCCAGGCTGCGTGTCTCCCAACCAGGTCTTGATAAGCCGCACGGCCTGATCGGCATCGTACTTGTCAAAGTCAACATGCAGGCAGGGCTTCCCATGTTTTCGGGCCATGCGTTCCGTGTATTCGGAGCCGCCGAAGAACGCCCGTGACTGAAGATCAGCGTGGCATCCGAATTCTGCACGTTCAGTTCCGTCCGCACATTTACGTCATCGGTGTCCGTCTCCTGCATGCCGGCATACTTGTCGGGCAGCACGTTGCCGTTTTCGTCCTTCCGCCCTTTTGGCAAATACCCGCCGATGGGGATGCCAAGTTCCAGGGCAACGTCGAGGCCCCTCGGTCCACTCCTGTCTGCTCTCCCGACAGGATCTTATGCGGGAACATGGGTTCGTCCTTCCTATTCCGCCTCGGCCCACGCTCGCACGTTGCCGCCCTCATCAATTTCAATGTCAGTACTTCCAAGTTTCATGTACATGCTAGCACGCCAGGTGCTTGCACCGCTAGCACTTATAACACTTAAGAGCGAGTGATTATCGCACCGTGTTTCCCAAGAATGAAAGTTAGTAGCCTTCATTCCAAGGAGAACACCATGCGATACACAAAGCATTTTATACCCGTGGACGTGAAAGTTCACGATTTATGGCGAGTTGACAATTATGTGGAGTTGCCATATTTTCCGTTGAGTGCGGAACCTGCTCTGGAGGCGGGCAAGGGAATGCCCAGCCCCTCTTGCAGCGTCTCGTTGCGGTTCAACGGCATGCCCGTCCCATCTCAGCAAGGCGATCATGCTGCCGACGGTGGCGTCGCGCTTTGTGCCGCCCGCGTCCGGCGGCAGTTCGGCCGTAAAGACGGCACCGCACGGATTGCAGCGGAGTTTTTGCAGATAATAGATCGTGGTGCCACGGGGGCTTGCACCGACCAACCGCACCACCACGCCTGGACGGTTTGTCTCGTAAACGGTTCCCGTTTCGCACGTCGGGCAGGGATCGCCCGGCCAAAGCGTGGGGTGAGGCACTTCGATCTTCTCGGCCGCCGTGTAAGCGTTGGCCCCGTTGCGGCCGTGCCCCGACGGCTTGGCGGGTGCATCGCCGACGGCCACGGCAGGGGTGTCCTGCTTGGCCGCGGCGCCGCTTGCCGTTTCCGCCTCGACAGGCAGGGTGGATCCGCCCTGCTCCGGGGTCCGGGATTCCGGCAGCGTTTCCTTGCCGGCGGGGGATGCGGGGATCACAGCCGCCTCGCCAGCGCCGTGCCAGGGGCGGCCGCGTCGGGCGAGGGAACATCGCTGGCCGGGTGGGCTGCGGAGTCGCTGTCCGGCGGATGGTCTTTGCAGACCGCCGCCGTCTTTTCCGTCTTCTGCGCGAGTAGTATCTTCCGCAGCCTCGAACCGAAGTGTTCTGGTTGCCCACCGCAAAGAACAGCCCCACGTAGGACTCGATCACGGAATGGAGCGTGGCATAAGTTCTTCGCGGAGTTCGTGGGTGTCAACCCGCGAGACAAGGTCTTCCAGCTTGCCCATGTCCAGCTCGATGATGGTCGGATTGGCGAGGATCATGAGTGCGTTCCACGACGCCCGACAAAATCCCCCCATGGCCAAATGATGAATGCGGCAGTGATTCCCTCGCCGCCGCGCAGTCCGCAAGGACATACCATACGCAACTTCGCAGAAATCGAAAAGATCAATTCGACGTGTTTTCGCGGCCCGCGGCAAGAGCGACGTCCTTCAGGCGAACGCCGGCAGCAACTGACAGCCCCCAGCTACGCCGGCGCCCGGCTCCGCCGGTTTGGAAACGCATCGGAAGCGGAATTCCTGGCACGCGATAATCGTTTCTCTGGGACTGTTTTCCAGTTCGCTTTCCGCAGAAGGCGGCGAGAATTGGCCGCAATTTCGCGGCCCGACCGGGCTCGGTTACACCGAGGCGAAGAATCTGCCTCTCCGATGGGGAGGTCCCGCCAATGAGAATGTCGTCTGGAAGAGTCCGCTCTGTGGTGCGGGGCACGCCAGTCCCATCGTCTGGGACGACTCGGTTTTCGTTTGTACTGTGCAATGGCCGGGAAACGGCGAGCCACAGGAAAGTGTGATCCCTGACCACCACGTCGCCTGCTACCGCGTCGCGGATGGAAAACGGCTGTGGAGCACGATCGTGCCACCGGGGCCCTGGCAGCGAAACGATTTTCGCTCCGGCGCCGGCGGTGGCTACGCCGGCCCGACGCCCGTCACCGATGGTAAGCTCGTCTACTGTGTCTTTGGTTCCTCGGTCATCGCGGCCCTGGATTTCCAGGGAAAGATCGTATGGCGGAAAGAGATTGTCCCGCACAGTTTCGACGTGACTGTGGGTAGCAGTCCGGTTCTTCACCAGGACACGGTAATCCTGTTGTGCGCGATGGCCAATTCCAGCGATTCCAACGTGGTCGCCTTCGATAAGGCCAACGGTACTGTGAAGTGGCAGCGAAAGTTCCCGGACATGCTTTTCGGCCACAGCACACCAGCCATCATCCCGGTAAAGGACAAGCCCCAGATGCTGGTGCTGGCTTCGGGGATGAAGGAGACAGCAACGCTCTCCGCAGCTTGGATCCTGCGAGCGGCGAGCTGTTATGGTGGTGCCGGGGTGCGGGCGACGCCGCCTCACCCGCGTTCGGATCTGGGATCGTTTACTTCGACAGTGGGCGAGGAGGAAAAGGCGTGGCCGTGGACCCCAGCGGCACTGGCGACGTGTCGGCAACCCGTGTTCGCTGGACCGGGCCCGAGATACCCGAAGCGATCAGTTCTCCCGTCATTGTCGGTACCCACGTGTATCGCCTGCACAAACCGGGCGTCGTCGAGTGCTGGGACGCATCGACGGGCAAAAAGGTGTACGTGGGGAGGCTACCGGGTATCTCGACAACGTGGGCCAGTCCCGTTGTGGACGGTGATCACCGTCTTTATTTCGCCAGTGCTGGAAAGAGCTACGTGATCCAGCCCGGCCCGGAATTCCGCATACTTGCCGTCAACGACCTCGGGGATGGCAACCATCCCTCGCCCGCCGTCGCCCAAGGCCGGCTATTTCTCGCCGGCTTGAAGAACCTCTACTGCATCGGGCAGGTGAAATGCGATTTCTTTGTGAAACGACGGGCTCTTCGGGAGAAGAGGCCGCTGCGAACCCGATCAACGAGAGCGATCGGAGCGGCCGTGTGCTGGGTGCTGGCTGGCTCGGTGATTTTGTTCAGGTGAGCAAAAAAGTTGAGGATTGGGACCGGCTGATCGCAACGCCAAGGCCGAGTCCACCGCCGGCGCAACGAACCGCGTGCGTCTTTTCTACAGCCGCAGCGGGCACCGCTTGGCTGGTCGTTTCACTCGTGCGACAATTGCGAGTGAATGTTTCAGTCCCCAAGGAGCAATCTCAATGCTGAGAACCCCATACGAATCCGCCCCAGGCCGTCCGCATCCGCTCGGCGCCATCCCCGACAAGGACGGCGTGAACTTCTCCGTTTTCTCGCGGAATGCCACGGGGTCGAACTATTGCTCTTCGACGCGCACGACGATCGGGAACCGGTTCAGGTCATGACGCTTGGCCGGCGTCGATCGATTTGCAGGCCCGAAGGCCGGCCACAATCAGCACTACGCGCGGAACGGCGACACGGCGGAACGTGCGAGCCGCGGGGAGGCCCCGGCACGCTTTGCCAGGTCAACGATTACCGGCTTGCCCGGCGTCAGCTTCCCGGTTGTCGATCGACGGCACGGCGACACGTGCGGCCGTGGGGACGGTGGCACGATGACCAGCTTGCCGGCGCTGGCTTTGCCCGCCGTCGATCATCGGAACGCCAACCGGCGTCGATCGTCGGCACTACCGGCGGCACGATGACCAGCCTACCGGTGCTGCCCTTGGCGGCGTCGATCCCCGGCACCGTCAACAGTCCGGCAACACATAGCAACAGTCCGGCAACGCGACTTCCCAGAAACACCGTGAAACACGGCCGTTTCCCCTAATCCGAAAAGCGTCATTCGTATACCATCCTGCACTTTCTGAATAGTTTATGAGTTTACAGGGCCAATGCCATGAGGCGTCGAGCCAGTTGCGTGATTTTTCGGGGCAGCGACCAAGCAGCGGTGATCGCGGATAATTCGTTCTGTAGGATGAGACGGCGTAAGGCTTTGCGACGATCCGCGTGTGAAGGTCGGCGATCCGGGTCGTCCCAGGGTGAATCGCGGCGGTCGCCCAGCGTACCACGCTTGCGGTGCCATGCCCAAAGCTCGACCAGCGTGTGCATCCAGAGGATCAGATGGTACGCGGCGACGTTGGTCCAGATGTTGCGAACCTGTTGTTGCCCGGCGCCCAGACTTCCTTGATGTCGTGGAAGTCCTGCTCGATGGTCGCCCGGTCGGCGAAAGCTTCGAGGATCTCCACCACGGTGGCCTGGGGATTGGTGCAGAAGAAAGCGAAATAACCATGATCTTCTTTGACCAGGACCACGCGAATCACGCCACCCGCCGGAGGATAGGTCGCCAGGAAGGTTTTGCAACGCTTGGTGGTAGTTTCGTTGTAGAGGGTACATGCGACCATCTGCCAGCCGCGTTTCTGGCCGGCGCGCTTGGCCAGGCTGATTCTGTTCTTGCCGTACTTGCGAGGCCGGCCACGGCCACGTTGCCGGCCGGGTCGCAGCGACGGAGGCAGATCGCACAGGGCAGCGTCCTTGCGGAGTCGGCCCACGACGACCACGCCAGCAGCCAATGCCCGCTTCAAGAACGGCAACTTGGTATAGCCGCCATCGACCACCGCCCAGAGCGTCTTTCCCGCCTTGTTCACCAGTCTCGCCAGCCATTCCAACAAAGAGGCGGCCAACTCCAGCTTGGTGCGGAACCTCCAGTTTCGTTTCCTGGGGATCGTGGGCAGTGTCTTGCGGCGGACATACAGCATCGCGCGCAGCGGCAGCGCCAACGCGCCCCACAACGGGTGCCGCAGGGCCAGGGAGATCGTGACCCAGATGTGTCCATAAAGATACTTCTGGTCGGCCGGGCCGGGCGTGGGATTGTGATGAATATCCGCCCCTTCGACCTTCGGCCCATAGCGTTTGGTGGGGGAGTCGTCGATCACCGCCAGGAGACGTTGCGGCAGGGGCAATTTCTCCACCAGGAGCAGAAAAAGTTGCGTTGCGACCGATTCGGCCTTGCGTCCCAGGGGTGCCAGGAAGTAATAATAGTCGGCGTAGTCGTGACGGATGCCGACGGCACGGAGCCAGGTGGTCACGGTGCGCCGTCCGCGGGCGAAGAGAATGCCCAGCAACAGCACCGGCAGCCTCCAGCGGTTGCGGGCATGCAGCCCCGCCGCCAACCATTCGCTCCATTCCTTCCATTCGTCTGGACATCGCCAATTTGCGTTCGCCATCCTTGGCTCTCCCATCACTTGCGTCGTGGAAAACGTCTTGTGATGGAAGAGCCCTTTTCATTGCAAGATCAATTTCGATAAACAAACGGCCCGTAGCCGTTTTTTTCAGAAAGTGCAGGCCCTTCAATTGGCGTCGAAAATCATCCAAAGCGGCGGCCAGGTCGTGTCGGCCGCGAGCAACTACGGCGATCTGGATGTCTACGCGGTCAGGGAATCGTCGGGCGATCTGGACCTCCTGGCGATCAACACGAATCCCTCCGCTGCTCTTACGGAGCAATTCGCCTTGACGGGGTTTCAGCCGGGGCGGGCCGGTGCAGGTCTGGCAGTATGGCGAGACACAGGAGACGGCCCAGAGCCTCAGTCCCACGGGGGCATCGGCGCCGTGAAATCCCGAGCGCGACGCTGACCCTGAGCGGGAGCAATTTCAGCTACAGCTTCCCGGCGTATTCGATGACCCCGTGCTCGACCTGACGCCGGCGCGATCGTGGCCACGGCGGCCGCCGCCAGCCCGACTCGCCGGTAACGGGTGTCAGCACGGTGCTGAGCGTGCTGGCGGCGTACGCGGCGAGTCGAATCTGACGTACACCTGGGCCACGACCGGCACCCCGCCCGCCCCCGTGATTTTTTGTCCAACGGCGGCAATTCCGCAAAGAACGTCACTGCAACCTTCACCGCGGCCGGTTCCTACTCGTTCACGGTGACGGTCGCTTATCCCAGCGGGGTCACGACCACCAGCAGCACGAGCGTAGCCGTCAACCAGACACTCCGAGCATTGCGTGAACCCGCCGTTGCCCAGCCTGACGCCGGCGGATCGCAGCAGTTTCGGCGACCGCCTGGACCAGTTTGGCACAGCCTTGACGAGCCAGCCGGCGTTTGCCTGGTCGCTGACCGGTGCTGGAAACCTCACCACCGCTGGACTCTACACGCCGCCTTACGCCTCCGGGAGCGCGACGGTCGAGGTAGCCGGACGGCCGCGGCGAGCAAGACCGCCGCTGTCGCCTATTCCGGACAGGCCCAATGGGTTTCCCGGCGGCCGCCTCCTGGAATACCGGCGGCGACTGGACGAACACGGTTTCCGGGGCCGTGATTGCCACCCCCGGCATTCGCGGCATCACCGGCGACACGGTCTTGATCGGCCCTGCCGCGGTTGGCGACGTTGATCTCACGGCGTCAGTCCCAGCCTGGCGGGAATCACGTTCGACGCCGCAAGCGGTTCGGCAATTGCCCAGGGCAGCGGCGGTTCGCTAGTCCTGAATAACGGCTTCGATGTGGCTACAGTGACGATTGCAACCGGTGTACAACGACCGGCGCCCGATCATCCTCGACAACAGCGTCACGGTGTTTCCCGCCGCCCCCAGCCAATTGGCGATTTCCGGCAATGTAAGTGGTTCCGGCTGTTCGCTTACCGTCAACGGTCCGGGAACGGTCGTGCTGAGCGGCGCGAGCAGTTATACCAGCGGCACGACCGTCTTGTCGGGCACGCTGATCTTGGCGAATGCGACCGCCTTGCCTGGCGGGTCAAGCTTGATCGTCGGGGCGGGCGGGACCTTCGTCTTCGGCCCGACGGCGAGTGCGTCGAACGCGACCATCGCCGGGCCGATGGTTGCCTCGGCGAATTCGGCCAAAGCATACTGCCCGCGGTCAAGCGTGATTGAAGCCCGAATGCAAGCGAGACAATGCAAAACCAGACCTTGCTTGCGCTTTGGGCTTCAAGGGCCGTCGTGCAAAATGTATCAAATGTGACCGCGGGCAGCATAGTTTTGGCACGACAACTGCCGCGACCGACAGTGGCGCCGGCGCGGCCGCGCCAGGTGCCGCAAGCGATGCCCAACACCTGTGGTTATAACCCTCTTGCCGCAGGTTGACGGGCCGGCCGCCGCAGCGGCAATTGCGAAACAGCATGCCGCTAGCGATCTAGCTTGGCTCGCCAACAGCACAGATTCCTGGCAGTGGGGCAATCAGGACCAGAATAAAGCTCTTTCAATTCAGGCATTGGACGCCGTGCTCGCCCAGTATGGGCAGGAGTGACACCGCATCGCGTCGGGCAGGGACTGCGTCGCGAGGGAGGATTCTCTCAGCGATTCCTGCTTTTCTTGGGACTCGCATAGCGCTGCCGTTAATTCACTCAGACGCAGGCTCGCGCTGCCCCTGCCGCGGGACGCGAACGGCAAATTCCCGGTCAAGCCGGCCGAGCCAGATCGGGGCAGTTTCGGCGACCTGAGAAGGGAACCCTTTTTGACTCGGCCACCCGACGGGTTATCGGCCAGCAAGGCAGATCGCGGAACTTGCCACCCGTTCCGACTGCCGGTCGTGCATCGTACAATACACGGATACCCCGAGATCACGTCATGCAAAAGCTGAGTCAAATCCTGGCTTACGAAGACACGGTTCTCGTCGTTGGATCACAGATATTGCGGTGGTCGGGCCTGCCGACGTGGCAGCGTTGGATCGAGGAACTCGCCACTTTCGTCGACACGGCTGGCGTGGGCGCCGATGGTGCGCGCCGCCGCGCATCGTGGCGAGTTCCTGCAGGCTGCAAGCTATGCCTTCGACAAGTTAACCAAGAAGCAGATCGGCGAATTCGTGAGGGCCGCTTGCCGCTATGGAGCCGAGCCTCATGAGATTCACAAGAAGATCATCTCGTGGTGGCCGCGATGTTTTGTCACAACCAACTATGACAACTTGATTGAAGAGAGTTTGCGGAAGTGGCAGCCCCAGCGGTCGTATCGCGGGCCGATCACCAATTTGCAGCTTGCGGAGATCGCGGAAATCGTACTCCTGTGCGAAGGACTTCGTCTTCAAACCGTTCGGCGACGCCGCGGACGACGATAGCATCATCGTAACCCGCGAGCAATACCAGCAATTGCTTCCGCCGGGCGAACGGCAACTTGCCTTGGACGCACTGAAGACGCTCTTGCTGAGCCGGCCCGTGGTCTACATCGGCTTCGAGGCAGGCGACATTGATCTGCTTTACTTCGCGAGATTCTGGCCGACACGCACAAGAACGCCGTGCGGGATCATGTTGCGATCGTGCCTAAGGCAATTTAAGCCGAACAGCGATATTGGAACGAGAACTATGGCGTCGAACTCGTTGGTTACGAAACAACACTGCACGCGGACGGATCGGCGGACCACTCGCCGTTGATGAGAGTTTTTGACCGGTTGCTCGAAGCACGGGCGTCGGCCGCCGCGGCACCGCGGCCGCGGCTCCCGGGAGTGGATTTCCGACCGGTTGGCCTTGGCGCTATGCCGGAACCCTGGTGTTCACCCGGCAGCTCGACCCCGAGTTCCAGCTTCGCGTACATATCGATCCGGAAACGGAACGGAAGTTCGGCGTCCAATTCAAGTACAATATTTACAATCACAATCCCGTCGCAATGTTGCTCCACGGAGAACTGAAGCGAGTCGCCATCACCGGCCTGCCCGTGCGGGCAAGAGCCATGCGATGCGTCGCGCCTTGGCGTGGATGGCAGAACAGCTTTTTCACGCGTGCATTGAGGGCTCGTTCACGGACGGTTCCGTGGTGATTCCAATACTCGCCGATTTGAAACTCTATCGCGGCGATCTCATGGCGCTGGTCAACGAGACCCTGCCGGGCAATATTTCGCTGAGCGAGCTGACCGAGCGTTTCGGCGTGAAAGTCTTTCTCGATTCCTTCAATGAGATGCCGCGGGAGCACTGGGACAATGCCAGTTATGAGCGGGACTTGACCGAGTTCCTGAAAATCATCGGCGACTCCTCGCTGGTGATTGCATGCGACGACCGAGGGTTTGGACAAATTCGATCTGGCGACGTACTGTCTGGACCAGATCGAAAGAGGAGGACCTGAATCTTGCGCTTATCCGTATGGATGTTCAGATCAGGGGGCGTTTCGTTCGCGACATTCGCGAGTTGTTGAGCGCCGTTCTACTTTCACTACGTCGCCCGCGGCGAGGTGCGGTTGCCGCCGGAGCCGCACCCGCGCGACTTCTTCAAGATATTGTTCGCCAACCTCCAACGGGCATTCACAGAGCGGTACGGCCGCAATATCGATCTCGAAAAACGTCTCTCGCGGGCCGCTTATGACGCCTTGAATCGCGGTGAAGAGGCCTTTCCGCACGCCGACGTGCTGCGCGCTTTGGAAGACGGCCGGAACGAGCCCGGTGCGGCCGCGATCGATGCCCGCGAAGTGGTCAATTGGCTGATCACGCGTTCGATCCTGGTTCCGCATCGAGGCCATCGCGTCGCCTTCATCCACCAATCGGTGACGGAATACCTGGCGGCGAACGAATTGGCCCGGCGATACCAGGCGAACCACAGCGATTCATCGCAAGATGCATCGGTCGACCTCAAGGAACTGCTCGCCATGAGACGGTGGGACTATGCGATCTTGTTGATTTTTT
>CAWKJE010000064.1:0-182390 GCA_963849735.1 uncultured delta proteobacterium | reverse complement strand
CTATGCCCAGCACGGTGCCGAAGAGCCGGATGAAGGGGGCGTTGCTGCCCAGCGTGCCGAGAAAGGCCAGCCCGCGCTCATAGTGGACGCGATCAGTATCGATGGCGGCGGTCACGTATTCCTGCACCGCTTCCGCGCCCTCGCTCAAGTGGGCGAAGCACACCTGGGCCACCGTGCTCTCGAGCGAGCGCGCCGTACCCAGGGCCTTCTGGGCCTCGACCGGGCCGGCCCGGCGTAGCGCGGCCAGAGCGGCCTCCACCCGCCCCCGCTCGCCTGCGCGCCCGGGCAAAAAACCACAGCCGCTCGATTGCCACGGCGACCGCGGCGACGCTGAGGCAGACGGCAGCCAGAGCACCCAGCGCGATCCGGCGCGTAGCATGAGGTCGAGGGCTCGGGCATCGATGGAATGGTTCATGGAGGCTCCTCACAATCGGGCGCGTATGCCCGCGGTGGGTAGGACGTAGCGGATGAAGGTTCCGGGTGTGACTTCTTCGGGCAATAACGCCGCGTTGAGCAGGTCGACGTAAAAATCGAGCATCCACTTTTGCCATACCGCACGTTTGTCGACCCGCAAGTCGACTCGGTAGTAGCCGCTCTCGCGCCCGGTATTGTATCCGGCGGTGGTGGTCTCGGGCAGGCCGCTTTGATACTGGAAGCGCACGCCGAGATCCCAGTTGCGCGGCAGGCGTAGACCGGCTACCAGGTTCACCAGGTTGGTGCGGTCGAAATCATAGGGAACCCACGATCCGTCGCGGTAGCGCTCGGAGCGCGACAACGAATAGGACAGCCAGCCGAAAAGGCCGCTCTTGGCATCGCGTCGGATCATGACCTCCATGCCATAAGCGCGGCCGGTGTTAGCCTGGGCCAGGCGGTTCACGATGTCCTGGGCGGTGGTTTGCGGCGGCGCCGTGGTGAGCGGGAGGAGGGTGGTGTTGCCGGTGGTGTTTACGTTCTGCGAGTTGAACGACAGGTCGAACAGGGTCGGATTCATATAATCGAAGTAACCCTCCAGGCTGAGGGTGAAATGCTCCCGCAGCGGCGCCTCGAGGCCCAGGCTCGACTGGACGGACTCCTCCAGGCCGTACTTGAGCGGCAGAAAGTCGAACCCGGGCAAGGGCAAGACGAAGCGCGGTGGCTCGTGGTAGATGCCCACCGCACTCTTGAGCCAGATGGCGCTGTCATCGCTGCCCGCGGCGATGCCCGGCAGGTTGCGCTCGGCCAGCTTGTAGCGCACGGTGAGGCGCGGATCGAAGCCCGCGTGCTCGATGGTGCCGTCGTCGTAGACGTCCTCTCGCACCCCGGGACGGATGAGCCAGCGCGGGGTAGGTCGCCACAGAGCCTCGGCCAGCGCCGAGCCTTGGTAAAGCACGGTGAGACCTTGGGTGAAGGTGCCCAGGTTGAAGCCATTGGCTGCGATGGTGGACGACTGGCCCTGGACGAAATCGTGGAAGCCGCCCTCCAGACCCGCGACCAGGGTCAAGCGCTGGCCGAAGCGATAGCTGAGGCGCAGGGAAGGTGAGACCGACCAGTCCTCGACGTTGCTGCCCGAGCTGTCGGTGTGATCGTAGCCGAGCACCACCCGGGCCAGGCCATCGAAGCCGCCCTTGCCATAGTAGGCGCGCAGATCAGCGCGATCGAACTCGAGGATCAGCGCGGGCGCCAGGGGGGGATTGCTGCTGCCCGCCGGGGCGGTGGACGAGGGCGTCTCGAGCTCGTCCTTGGCGCCGAAAATGAGCGCGGTCCAGCCGGTGCGCGCGTTGCCGCCGTCGAGACGGAATTGATAGTCCCAGTAGGAGAGGGAGATCTTGTTGGTGGCCAGGCCCAGGAGCAAGCCGGGGTAGCCATAACGAGCGGCGGCCGAGACGGTCACGCCCGTGCCGGGGATGGGCTCGCGCACGAACCCGCCTGCTTCGGTCAGGTTGGCGTCGAGGTCGATGAGGTGCTCGTCGGCGCCCGCGCGGTGGGTCCGGCCGTCGATGACGCCGCCGGTATAGCCACCGTAGAGGACGGGGGCTCCCCCGGGATAGAACTGGATCTCTTCGATGAACTCGGGATGGACCACGCTCGACCCGACCAGCAGGTGGTAGAGCAGGGGGATGCTGGTGCCGTCGAGCAGGTAGCCGCTCGAGCTGGGGCTGGCGCCCCGGATCACGGGGTAGGGCAAGAGCGAGACCACCGACGCCGTGCCCGGCAGGGTCTGGATCACGCGAAAGGGATCGCCGAAGGTACCCGGGATCTCCTGAATCTCGGGCCCGCGCAACGTGATGCGGGAAACCTCTTGGCGTTGCTGGTCGCCCACCACCACGATCTCGTACGGATCGTAGCGATCCCGCTCGAGATAGTAGGTCACCACTAGCTCTTGGCGGGCGGCCACTTGCTCGTGCTGCAGGAAGGCGTTGTAGTTGGGCGCGCTCACCATGACCCGCGCGGTGCCAGCCGGCAGGGGGAGGCGGAAGTGGCCTTTCTGGTCGGCATCGGCGGAATAGTGCCGATCCCCGATCTGTGCGCTTACGATCGCTCCCGTGACCGGGAGGCGAGTGCCCATCTCCACCAGGCGCCCGCGCAGCGCCGACACCAAAGGTGGCCCTTGCTCGGCTGCGGGCGGTGGCGGAGGGGGAGGCTGGAAGGTCTGGGTGAAGTTGATCTCGACCGGGACGGGCTTGCCGCCATAGCGGCCCGGCTGGAACTTGAAGGCGCGAACCGCCGCCACGACCGCATCGTCGAAGACCGGCAAGGAGTGGGTGACGAGCTCTACCTTCTGCACCAATCCGTCGCTGCCCACCAGCATCTTGACTCGCACCACGATGGGTTGGTCGTGGGGCGGAGCGTCCTTGGGATAGGGGACCGTGGTGGGTGAGATGGGCTGCGGCGGTTCGAGAGCCGGGGCGTCCGGGCCTGAAGTTGCGGGCGAGCTACCCGCCCCAGCGTCGCCGGCCGGGCCGGGGTGGCCGCCCCCGCCGCCGCCCCCGCCACCACCATCAGCGTGGGCTGCCTCCTCGGCCGGCGCGGCCGCCCCCCCGTCAGCGCCGTCTCCCGCCTCCGCCGCGTGCGCCGATCGTCCCGTCCCCAGGCCTAGCCCGAGGCCGAGCAAGGCTGCGATGACTGCTCTCACCGCCATAAGATCTCCCAGGTGAGCGAGCCGCCCAGGTGGCCCCACCACTGGCGGCGCGTGATGGGCTGGGCGGTGTCGGGGTCGACCGAGCCCGTGTCTTCCACGCAGCCGGTCCATTGGCTGTCCATCTGCAGGAACAAGCCGGTGGCGGAGCGGGGACCCATCACCACCGTCCATTCCGCCCGGGCCAGCGCCGCCAGGCCTAGCCCGCTGCAGCTGGGCAGGGGATGCTCGGCATTGGGGAAGGTGTACGACGACGTGAGAGTGCTGGGCTGGGGGTCGGGATTGGGTCGCGAGGTCGAGGGCTCGACAATGCCGCCAAAGCCCAACCCGACCGCCAAGGAAAGATGCTCGGTGGCGTGCCAGGTCGGCTCGATGGTGCCGGCGTAGCGCAAGCCCTGCATGACCGTCCCCGTGCCCATGGCGTACTGGTAGGACAGCGTGCTCATGATGGACCAACTCTCGTCCAGGCGCACCCCGCCCCGGACCACCGGTCCGATGAGGCTCCCCTGGGGCGGCCCGTCGATGCCGTAAAGACGGCCGTAGCCCAGGCCGAGGCCGAAGCGGAAGCCCGGCTTTTTCCACAGGGCGCGGTCGCTCTCGGTGGGCAAGGAAAAGCGCGGGGGAGCGTCTTCGTCGAAGACCGGAGTGGCCGTGGGCAACCCGGCGGGGACTCCCGCGGCGGCAGGCCCGCCGAGGGGGGAAGCCTCGGCCGCGGTGGCGGGCGCGGCCAAGGGCGAGGCCGCGTACGCCGGCGACGTCAGGGCGAGCACGAGCACGAGATTGGCCAGGCCGGGGCGTAAGCTCATGGCGATTCCGAGCACGGCCACCAGGCGGGCGGCGAGGCGCTGACGTCCCAAGTCGGGAAGGAACAGGAGGGGTTGTCGTTGCACCCGCGCAGGGTGTAGTGCAGGGTGCCCAGGCAGGTCTGGCCGGGCGGCCCGGCCACCACCAACTGCTGGCCAGGCGGTACCCCGCCATCGTCGCCGCTCAGGTAGGGAAGATTGGTGCAGGCCCAGGCCGCGCTTATCGTGGCGCCGCCGGCGTTGCCGACCGTTCGGGGATCGGCTGCCGGCGGTTTTCTGTAATAGGTGACGCCGCTGGCGTCGTTGACCGTGCAGGCCAGCTCCGCCAGCGTGGCGGGATCTTGCAAGGCGACGGTGACTGGCTCGCTGATGGGGGCGCTGCCGCAGCTCGTCTCGGCCGGAAACTGTCCGGTGACGGCGCTGAGCAGACCCTCGCTCACGGAGAATCCTCCCGCCGACAGGATGGAGAACGAGGGCAGCGGAGCAGCGCAGCCGGCCCGGGGATAGAAGGCCACGCTGGGATCGAAGCCGCCCTCGCGGTAGGCGACCCGCTGATCGGGTTGCGTCATCGAGATGAAGCTGGCGCCGTACACGGTATCGGGCGAGTTGGTGGCATCGTTGGAGTTGGAGTTACTCTGGCCTCGTTGCTGCTGGTCTGCGGGATGAGCCAAGTCGAGGATGCCGTCGCCGTTGCCGTCTTGGTAGACGATGAGGCTGGCGTAGGCGACGCGCGCCGCGGGATTGCCCACCATCTCGGCGGCCGATGGCAAGCTGATGATGGGAATCGCAGTGGTCCCGCTGGCCTCGAGCGGCACGTCTGCTCCCACTTGCAAGGGCACGAAGCCGAAGTTGTCGCGGCAGCCGGCCTGGGCCACGCTCTCCACCGCCCCGAGCTGGGTCGGGTCGGTGGCCAGGGTCGCGGGCGCGGCCTGCGCCAGCAGGCAAAACGGCTCCGGCCACCATTGTTGCCCCCACACCAGGGCGACCCGCAGCGGGGGCAGCCCCGCTCCGCCCGCCAGGCTGAGCAGGGCGTCACTGCCGTCGAGCAGGCTGGACCCTCCGTCTCCGTCCAAGGCTACTCCGCCGGCGTCGGACCCAGCGGCGCTGGCGCCCGATACCTGCGATATCTGCACGTTGACCTCGACCAGCGGCGTGACCGTGGCGCCCAGGCCGACTGGTTTGCCGCAAGCAGCGACGAAGCTGCCCGCGCACAGCAGGAGCGATAGACGCTTTATGGCTCCCATGCCACCCCCAGTCCCGTGCTCCAGCCGGCGCGGGCGGAGCCGTCGATCAGGTGGAGGGTGGGGCCGCCCGAGAGGCTCATGCCCCATCCGTTCCATACCCGGATCAGAACTACCCCGTCCAGGTCGGCGGCGGGGTAAAGGTACCAGTTAGTGGCCTCGAGGGCGCTCCCGGTGAGGCCGACCCGCGCCCCTTGGTCGCGGGTGCGCGCTTCGTAGACCGTGGTGGCGCCTAGCCCTAGACGCAAGCCGAACCCACCTCGTCCGACGAGGTGTTGCGCGAGAGCGCACAGGCGCAACCGGATGTCGTCGTTGCGCACGGTGTCGACCAGGGAATACTCGGTCGCCGTCGACCAGGAGGCGCGCGCGCCCCAGGCGAAGACCGGACTGCCCAGGATCGGCCGCAGGTAGCTAAGGCCGACGCCTTCGCTGAGACCCGTGGTCAGAGCGGCCGGAGTAGCCAGGAAGAGCTGGGCATCCACGATGTGGCTCGGCGGCGACCACTGCGCTGCCGCAGCTGCCGTAATAGCTTGGGCGCTCGCGCTTGCCGGCCGTCCGGCGAGCATGCCCGACCCGATCAGCAGGGCGAGCCCCAGGCGCGGCCAAACGGCGCGCGGGCAAGAGCTGGAGGAGCGAGCCATGGACGGCGCCTTGCGCAAGACAGCCCAGCCTAGCAACCCTTTCCCGTCGGGCGCAATCACATCGTGCTGCAGTTTTTGCAAAGCCGTGCCGCCTCCGCCAGCCTACGCCGCGCCTACTTGAACGGCCAGGTGAAGTCCGCTTCGCTCGCACGGTCGACCCCTTCGGCGTGGGCGTAGCTGCGACAGTCGAGCTGGAGGTTGCGGAAACGCTCGCGGGCGTGGGCCCCGATGGCGCGCAGACGGGGGACGCGATCGATCACGTCGATGGCCAGGCTGAAGCGGTCGAGCTCGTTCTGGATGGCGAGCTCGAGAGGCGTGTTGATGTTGCCCTTCTCCTTGTAGCCGCGGACGTGCAGGTTGCGATGGTTGGCGCGGCGATAGGCCAGACGGTGGATCAGCCACGGGTAGCCGTGGAAGGCGAAGATGACCGGCCGGTCGGTGGTGAACAGGCTGTCGAAGTCGCGATCGGAAAGGCCATGGGGATGCTCGGTGTCGGGTTGCAGGCGGAAGAGGTCGATGACATTCACGAAGCGCAACCTGATATCCGGGAACTCCTGGCGCAGAAGCGCGGTCGCCGCCAGCGCCTCCTTGGTGGGTACGTCGCCCGCGCAGGCCATGACCACGTCCGGGTCCTGTCCGGCATCGGTGCTGGCCCACTCCCAGATGCCGACGCCTTTGGTCGAGTGACGAATGGCCGCGTCCATATCCAGGTATTGCAAGTGCTTTTGCTTGTCCGACACGATGACATTGACGTAGTTGCGGCTACGCAGACAGTGATCGGCCACCGATAGGAGGCAGTTGGCGTCGGGGGGCATGTAGATGCGGGTGACGCTTGCGCTCTTGTTGACCACCACGTCGAGGAACCCGGGATCCTGATGAGTGAATCCGTTGTGGTCCTGGCGCCACACCGTCGAGGTGATGAGCAGATTGAGCGAGGCGATGTCGGCCCGCCAGGGCAGATGGCTGCAGATCTCCAGCCACTTGGCGTGCTGATTGAACATCGAATCGATGACGTGCACGAAGGCTTCGTAGGTGGAAAAGAAGCCGTGCCGGCCGGTGAGCAGGTAACCCTCGAGCCAGCCCTCCAAGGTGTGCTCCGACAGCATTTCCATCACCCGGCCCTCGGGGCTGAGCTCCCCCCCGTCGTTGTCGTCGAGGCAGGGCTCGGCCATCCAGCACTTCTTGGTCACGGCGTAGATGGCGTCGAGCTTGTTCGAGGTGTTTTCGTCAGGACCGAACACGCGGAAATTGCTGGGGTTGGCTGCCATGGTATCGCGCAGGAAGGCGCCGAGTGGCCGGGTATTCTCGGCTGTGGTTTGTCCGGGCGCGACGCCGGCCACCGCGTAGCTGCGAAAGTCGGGCAGGCGCAGGTCCTTGCGCAGTAGGCCGCCATTGGCGTGGGGATTGGCGCCCATCCGGCGTGCCCCTTTGGGCGGAAGCTCGCGCAGCTCGGGTGCCGGGCGCCCCTCGGCGTCGAATAGCTCCTCCGGCCGGTAGCTGCGCAGCCAGGCTTCGAGCTGGCGCAGGTTTTCGGGCTTGCTCGCCACCTCGGTAAGCGGTACCTGGTGGGCCCGCCACGTCCCTTCGACCTTGTGGCCGCCCGCCGTGGCCGGGCCCGTCCAGCCCTTGGGCGAGCGCAGAACGATCATGGGCCAGGTCGGTCGTCGGCCCGGGCCGGCGCTCGTGCGAGCCTCGGACTGGATGCGACGTATCTGCGCGAGGGCATGGTCCAAGGTGGCGGCCATGGCCTGGTGCATGCTGGCTGGCTCCGAGCCCTCCACGAACAGGGCATCCCAGCCGTAGCCACGCATGAGGCTAGCCAGCTCGGCCACGGGAATGCGGCTGAGCACGGTGGGGTTGTTGATCTTGTAGCCATTCAAGTTGAGGATGGGCAGCACCGCGCCGTCCCGGCTCGGGTTGAGAAACTTGTTGCCGTGCCAGGAGGTGGCCAGCGGCCCCGTCTCGGCCTCGCCATCGCCCACCACCACCGCCACCAGCAAGCTCGGATTGTCGAAGGCGGCCCCGAAGGCGTGCGAGATGCTGTAGCCGAGCTCGCCGCCCTCGTGGATCGAGCCGGGCGTTTCGGGGGTGCAGTGACTGCCGATGCCCCCCGGAAACGAGAACTGCTTGAAGAAGCGCTGGAGGCCACGCGCGTCCTGGCTGCGATCGGGATAGGTGTCGCTATACGAGCCCTCCAGATACAAGGGGGCGAGCACGCCCGGCGCGCCGTGGCCTGGACCGGCGAGAAAAATCGTGTCCAGGTCGTGCTCGCGGATCACCCGGTTGAGGTGAGTATAGACGAAGCTCAGCGCCGGGCTGGTGCCCCAATGACCGAGCAGCCGTTTCTTGATATGGGCGGGGGCCAGCGGCTCCTGCAGCAGGGGATTGTCGCGCAGGTAGATCATCCCTGCCGCCAGGTAGTTGCAAGCGCGCCAAAAACGGTCGAGGCTGGCTAACGTCTCGGGTGGGAGCGGAGCTCCGGTTACGGTCGACTTAGCTGGCCCGAAGGCGCGGGAGGCGACGAGGTCATCTGGGTTCTGTGGCATGTCCGTCTCCTGGCGTTAGATGGCGACGAATGATAGCAGCCATCCGGCGCCGCGCCAAAGCGCGGGCGCCCACGCGCCCGACTCGCCTCCAGCCACCCTAGCCTGTGGAGCCCGCAGCTCCCCAGCCGCCGCTAAAAACCCAGGCCCAGGGACACGCGGAGATAGGGTGAGCTGCGCCCGACGTGGCCCAGGGGCACGGCCGGGGTGGGGATGGGATTATTCGCGGCGGATGTGGACGAGGCGTGCATGGCGAAGTCGCTGCTCGTGGCCAGCGCATAGCCGGCCTCCACCTGGCCCAGGAGTCCGAAGTATGGCCCTGCGCCGTTTCGGGTCAGGCTTATCCCAGGGGTGCGCAGGAAGAGGCCGCCTCCGGCCGCTCCTTGCATGAAGGCCTCGCGATCGTGCAGATCCACCACGGTTACCGCGTCCCAACCCGGGCCGCCGGAGACGCGCGCAAAGGGCGCGAGCCAGCGCCAGAGCTGATAGCGCAGGGAAGCGCCCAAGAAGAGCTGGTTCGTGGCGAGGGTCTCGGACAGCCCCGAGTCGGCCTCGATCGACGAGGTGGTGCGCGTGACCCAACCGAGGTCTAGCCTGAGCACGAGGCCCTTGTCCGTCCTGACTATGTCACCTTGCAGGGAGACGCCGGCGCTGACGGTTGACCGCTCCCCGACCAAGCGCTGGTCGGCGCCGGGCGGCCACGTGGTGCGCGTCTCGAGGGCAACGGCCAGCGGCAGCGACTGCCATGAGCTCACTGGTCCTTCGCTGGGCAGCGCGCGCGGGCGCTCCTGCAACGCGGGTCGCGTCTGGGTCTGGGTGTAGTCCTCGCCGTCGGGCCCAGCCGCCTCGCTCGGCTGCGCCACACCCCTGCTCGCGCCCGCCACGGTCGCGGCCACCCCGACGAAGGTCAGGGCCGCGAAGCGCCCTCGCATCACCGGTCGCCGCATCTTTCTGGCCCTGGCCCCGTTCGTGGTCGTGGCCATCGTCGTCGTCGTCGTGGTCGTCGTCGTGGTCCTAGTCATGGCTGGCTCCGCTGCAGGTAGTCCGAGAGGAGGAAACCGTAGGCGCTACGTGCGGTGCTGCGCTGGGGATTGTCGGCGTCGAGCACCGTAAGGTTGCCGACGGCGTTCGGATCGCTCAGCCCGACCACCAGGTAGCGGGTGGTGTTGCTGGTGAATTGCGTGCTCGACTGGGACAAGGGACTTATGCTGGTGATGGTCTGGTCGAGCCAGGTTTCGCCCATGGTAAGCGCGCCCTGTCCCTGACCGGGCGTGCTCGCGCTGCCCGCGGCCAGGTTGAGGTAGAACAGGCCCGTGCCCTCGTCCGCACCCCACAACCGACTCGCGCTGTCGGATTCGAAGGTGGGCAGGGCGAGCGGGTCTTGGGCGCTGTAGGCCGCGAACGAGTGGGTGGCGAGGTTGACCACCGTGAGCGCTGCGTTGCCCGAGAAGTGGCCCGAGACCAGCGCCACGATGCCTTGGGCGACGAAGGGGTATACCCCGCTGACTGCGGCGCCCAAGGGATACTCGGTCAAGGCCAGGCCCCCGCTCTCTTGCACCTGCGCAAGATTGGCGAAGATTACGCTGGTGCTGCCCGATACCGAGTCGACCAGCAGGGCTTGCTGCTGCGCCGATTGATCGACGAACGGGATGATCTGGCTCACCGGGATCGAGGTGGCGACGCTGACGGTTTGGCTGGTGCTGGGCTCGACTATCACCAGACTCTGGCTGCTCGGCGCGGCCACCGCCAACAGGGTGTTGTTCTTGCCCGAGCCATAGAGCTCCATGTCAGCCGGGCTCGCGCCCACGGCGAGCATGGATAGGGAAGCGACGAAGTCGTTATTCGGAGGCGCGGGCGCGGCCGCACCGCCGGCTACCAGGTCGGTCAGCGTAATCTGGTAGATGTCCTGGGCCCCGCTCGCGCGCACATACATGCTGAGGTTGTCGGGGTCGAATACCACCTGGACGGGCATCAAGTTGCACTGCGAGCCTGCCGGACAGAGGGGCACCGAGATCTCGGTATTGTTAGGGTAGATGAGGTCGAAAATGGTGACGTAGTTCTGCGAGAGCACCACGGCCAGGTTGCGCTGACCCTTCTGGAAGGCGTATGGGGGGGAGAAGAGAATGGCGCTCGGCACCCCCCCCAGGCTGCGGATGGTCTTGGGGATTGCGCTTAGGGGCGGGACGTTGAAATCGACCAGCGCCAATTCGTTCTGGTTGTACAGAGCGTCGGTCTGCTCCTGGCTGGACGAGGAGTGGTAGATGACAAGAAACCGGCCGTTGTCGGACTGTGCTATGGTGTCGAAACGGTCGTCGAGCTGGCACTTGCTCAAGCCCGCCGGGGAGGACGCCGCAGGCAGAGCGTCGATGACGTCGAGCTCGGCCGGTACCGCGGCGCTGCTGGCCGAACCGCGGTTGCCCCCGGCGAGGACGAGCAGCTGGTTCGCCTGGTTGCGCTTCATCGCGGTGATGGGTGCCTGGCCCAGCCCCGGGACCTGACGCGGCACCAGGGTGGGATCCGCTGGGTCCAGCAGGAAGGCGGTTCGGGAATTGCCTTCCACGAACGCGACTCGATCCGCGAGCGCCACCATAGGCAAAAGATTGTTCTTGGGCAGCCAGAAGTCGGTGTTGCCTTGACATCCGCCAAGGACCGACAGCCCGAGCCCCAGGGCAGCGCTGCGTGGTTTCATTGTTGGATTCCTCCGTTGAGGCCGAAGCCGGTTACGGTCTGCACGCTGCCGCTCAGCCAATCGATGAAGCTGATCCTCCCCTCGGAGTAGACCTGACTCACGAACACCTTGTGAATGTCTTGCGCCAAGGCCGCGATGGCATCAGGAGGACTGCCGAGCGGGAAGTCGTCGGTGAGAAAGCTGGTGAGCGAAATGCGCTCGGCGATGCGTACCCCCGCGTTGTCGTCGCGCAGGAGCACGAAGGCATAGCTGGAATTCGGAGTGATGGCGAAGGGGTTGGGATCGGCGGCCGTCTGTTGCAGCTTGGTAAAGCCGTCCGCCAGGCGGATCATGGTGTAGCCATAGGATGAGGCAGCTGTGCTGGCGGATCGGGTGCCCGGGCTGCCCCCCGTCCCCGCGAGCCCCGAGGGAGTGTGCAGCACCAGCGCGGTATTCTCGTCGGGGGCCACCGCTACGGCACGTACCGCCATCTGTAGCGCCACGGTTTGATAGCTTTCGCTGCCGAGGTCGAAGACGATCAGACTGTCGACCGGGATGGCGGTGGTGTAGAGCACGGCGTACTTGCCCTGTGCGCTCATGGTCACCGAGCCCACCGTCTCCCCCTGGAACTGCCAGGTGGTGCGCTGACTGGCGGTGGTGAAGCCGCCGGGAATGCTCAGGCGGACCAGCTTGCTCTCCTCGCGCAGGACGGCGAAGGCCGCGCTCCCCGACGGGAGGACCACCAGGTCGGTGACGGCGCTCGACAGGTTGAGCGTGGTCACGCTTCCGCTTTGCAAGTCGACGAGCAGCACTTGCGAGGTGCCGTCCCGCCGGGCAATCGCATAGGCCCCGTCGGGGGTGACCGAGACATCGACCACATCGGCGGGCGGGCCGGCGGTGGGCGGGGTGCCAGACGGCGCATCGCCGAGGGGGGCTGGTCCCGCATCGTGTGCGCTGACCGATTCCCCGTCGGCCTGGGCGCTCGCTCCCCCGTCAGCCGAGGAGGAGAGGGCGTCCACGGAGGCAACGCTGCCGTCGAGGCCGGTGTTGCCCCCGGTGCCCTCGCTGGCATCGGCCGCAAGCGGAGGTTCGGTGTCGCGGGTGGCGCCCGCGTCCACCGCGACCAGGCTGGTGGTACCGTTGTCGATGGTGATGAAGGGGGCGATGTCCGGCTCGGTGATGAGGGCAAAGCGCAGCTCGGAAATGCCGCTGTCGGTGACCACGAAAGCTGCGGTGCCGTCGCTGGAGAAGACCACGGCGCTGGGATTGTAACCTACGCTCATCGAGATGACGCTGCCCTGGGCGGGGGTGGTCGTGGTCGCCGGGGTGAGGCTCACCACCGAGACCTCCTGCGTGCTCCCGGTGACCGGCATGCCCCCGCTGCTCGTGCTCCCCGTGGTGGTATCAGTTTGGGAGGCATCGAACCAGATAACGGCGTGCGCGCCGTCGGGCGCCACCGCGATGGCGTTGGCCAGGGCGACGATGGGAATGGGGCCGCTGTTCATGCGCACGTCGGAGAGGACACGCAGGGTGTGCGATCCGACATTGATGACCAGGGCCACGTCTTGGCCCGGCACGGTGGCGAGGTAGGTGGGCGTGTCTCCTGGCGCCAGCTGGGTGATGGACAGATTGGTGGAATCGATGACATCGACCGTGTTGCTGGTCGGGTTGGCCACATACACATAGCGGGCACCTGCGAGCGGGGGGAGAAAGTTGAGGTTCTCCTTCTGCTCGGCGGGCAAGGTGCTCGAGCCCTCCGCGCTGCTGGCGCCCCCCGCGCCCTCGCTGACCGCCACCGGCGCCCCGATGCCCAGCGAGCCGGCGCTCGCGCTCGCACCCGAGGAGGGAGCCATTGCCGATCCCCCCTCGGTTGAGCTCGATGCATTACACCCCATGGTCATGCCCGACGCCGCGCCCAAGAGAACGCCAGCGCCCAAGAGCAGCACGTTCTGTCTGGTCATGGCCAGCGTTGCGCAGCAAGTAACGTGCCGGCGTGGAAATGGCGCAACTGCTGGATCGGGTCACGGGAAACACGCAACCAGCCTGACGCAGATGTCGCGGCCCGCGTCGCGTCAGAAGCGGCGGCCGCGCGTCTGCGGCTAGGCTAGCTAGAGACTAGGTGGCTGCTAGCGCCGCCTCGATGCGCTTCCTGACGCGTTTACTCTCTGGCTTGGTGATGGAGATGAAATAGTCGAGCACCTGTCCGTCGCGCCCCACCAGATATTTGAAGAAATTCCAGCGCGGCCTGGCATGCCGCGCTGTCAAGAAAGCAAAAATCGGCGACCGACCCGCCCCCTTGATCGCGACCTTGGCGAACATGGGGAAGGTGACGTGAAAGCGAGCGTCGCAAACCTCGCGAATCTCAGCCGTGCTGCCCGGCTCCTGGCCGCCGAAGTCGTTCGAAGGGAACCCGAGCACCAC
Organism: uncultured delta proteobacterium; assembly: GCA_963849735.1. Lineage (GTDB taxonomy): Bacteria > Myxococcota_A > Polyangia > Fen-1088 > Fen-1088 > Fen-1118. Next base: position 168,958 of record CAWKJE010000064.1, on the reverse strand, counting down.
CAGACCGCGGTCGCGGTAATCTCGCCAGAGCGTCTCGAGCCCCGCGTACTGCGGGGTGAAGCCACATTGCGAGGCTGTGTTCGCCACCAGAACGACTCGCCCTCGATACTCGGAAAGCGCCTGCTCCCTTCCTTCGAGAGTGGTGGCGTGCAAATCGAAGAAGGAGCTGACCTTTCCCCCGTCGCTTTCCACATCGCTTACGATGCCCGAGCCCGCGCTCGAGATGCTACCATAGGGGCCGGAGGCGCCTCCGGCCCGCCATTCCGTGCTCCAGTCTAGCTACTCTGCACGCTTATCTGGCGCGGCTTGGCTCGCTCCAGCTTCGGCAGATCGAGATGCAAGACGCCGCCCTCCAACTTGGCGTCGATCTTCGCCTGGTCGATCATTTCCGATAGCGTGAACTGACGGAAGTAGGTCCCTGATTCGTATTCGGTGGTTATGCTGGTCTCGCCTTGGCCCGCGCCACTGTCGACGCGACCGCTCAATGTGAGCGTGCTGTCCCGCAGGTCGATCTTGAGGTCCTGCGGCTTGACCCCGGGCATGTCAGCCAGGAGCGATATCCGATCGTCACTTTCGTAGATGTCAACCGCTGGTGAATATACCGGACCGTGATAGGTCTGCTCCGGAGCCCTGCCGCTCTTTTCCATGCTCTTGCCTTCCTCATTACGCAACATCGACATGGTGCCATCTCCTTTCTGCTGATCGGGTCACTGAGCGCTGACGGCGATCTGACGTGGCTTGGTCTCTTCCGCCTTGGGCAGGGTCAGCTCTAGCACCCCGTCCTTGTAACTGGCCGCCACCTTGTCGGCGGCCACTTCGCCGGGCAGAGCTACGCTTCGAACTGAACTCACCCTCGGCACGTTCCTTACGGTGATAGCTCACTTTCCCCTTTTCCTCCGGAATGGAGCGTTTGCCGCTTATGGCGACGCGGTTGCGCAGGGCCGTCACCGAGAGGTCGGCGGCCTTGATCCCCGGCAGCTCGGCCCGCAGGTAAAAGTTGTCGTCATCCTGGGTCACATTCACGGGCGGGAACACGCCGGCCGCCGGCTCGTTGCTCACCACTGAGTCGAACACGCGCAACATCTCGCGCCGGAGCTGATCGAATTCCGAAAATGGGCTCTCGAACAAAGGCCTCGAGGGCCAGACTCTTCTCAATAGCATGGCATTCCTCCTTTGGGCGTTGCGGATCCGAAACTCTTCGCTACCGGCCGGTTTCTGGATCCGTCACTCGACTGCTTGTTGCTTAATCACCGCCCACAATGAGTCAAGCCTTGTGCCAATCCCCATCGCCCATCTGCAGCACCTTGGTGAGCTTGGCGATGAGCACCGGGTCGCCGGCAATCTTCAGCCTGCCGGCCATGAGTGCCTGCATCGCCGCCGGGACGCCACCGTCGAGCATGGCGCGAAAATCTTGCGCGGAGACATCGATGGTGCAGTGGGCGTCGCCTATGCTGCCCGGCCTGCACCAGGGCGGGGAGGAGGCCAGATTCGCGGTCCAGGTCCCGCCTTCGCTACCGGCGATCCTGAACAGGTAGACGGCCGCCACCTCCTTGGCCCGCTCGGGATGGGCTGCCAGGGCTGCCGGAACGCGTTCGTCGAAAAACTCTCTTGCCGATGTCGTCATGCCTTATCGGTCCTCTAGGCGGGCACCTTCTTCCGGTAACGGTCAGCCAGCCGTTCGGCGTAGCCTTCCACCTGCTGGCACGGCGCTCGCGAGATCGCGAGCACACCCGGGCGTACGTCCTCGGTGATGGTCGCGCCGGCGGCAACGATGGCACGCTTGCCCACCCGCACGGGGGCGACGAGCTGGGTGTCGGAACCGATGAAGGCGCCGTCCTCGATGATGGTCTGCCGCTTTTCGTAGCCGTTGTAATTGCAGGTGATGGTTCCGGCGCCAACGTTGACCTTTTCCCCCACGATGGTGTCACCGAGGTAGGTCAGATGATTCGCCTTGCTGCCACGACCCAGCCGGGTCTTCTTGGTCTCGACGAAGTTACCCACGTGGACATCGGCCGCGAGCTCGGTGCCGGGGCGGAGGTGGGCGAAGGGGCCGATGCGGGCGTTTTCTCCGATCAGCGCTTGAGTCACGACCGAGTAGGGCAAAAGGCGGGCGCCGGCGCCGACCACCGTGTCGGCCAGGATCACGCCATCATCGATGATCGCTCCTCGGCCGACCTTGGTCTGGCCGCGCAGGACCACGTTGCGGCCAATCTCGGCGTCGGGCGCGATGGTGACCGTTGCTTCCAGGTAGACCTGGGCGGGTGAGCGGAAGGTCGCCACTTTGCTGTGCTTGCGTACCAAGCGATCTAGCAGCAACCGCTCGGCCGCCACCAGCTGGGCGCGGTCGTTGACCCCGGCCATTTCCTCGGCCGCGACATCGACCGAAGTCACCCCGATGCTATCAGCCGCGCGTGCGACGATGTCGGTCAGATAGTATTCGGCTTGCGCGTTACGCGCTGAGAGCTTGCCCACGGCTTCGCGCAGGAATGCGGCCGGGGCCGCGTAAATGCCCGCGTTGACCTCTTTGATGTCCCGCTGGCCCCGGTCGGCATCCTTGTCCTCGACCACCCCCTGGATATTGCCGCCAGCGTCACGAACTATACGGCCATAGCCGGCCGGGTCGTTCACCAACGCGGTGAGCATGGCCAATCCGCCGCTGCGCTCTGCCCGGGCGACCAGCGCCGCCAGGGTTTCACGGCGCAAGAGGGGGACGTCGCCGTAGAGAATCACCACCAGGCCGTCGCTATGAGTCAGCCGCTTCATGCCTAGCCGCACGGCATGCCCGGTACCCATCTGCTCCTTCTGCCGCACCACCTCGACCTCTTGGCCGGGGAAGTGGGCACGCATGGCCTTTGCCACCTCATCCATCTGATGGCCGAGCACCGCAACGATAGGCGAGGCTCCCAGCTCTTGCGCCCGCTCCACCGCGTACGTCACCATAGGACGACCGAGCAGTGTGTGGAGCACCTTGTTGGTGGCCGAGCTCATCCGGGTTCCCTTTCCCGCGGCGAGAATCAGACAGGCAATTTTGCGATGGCTACGGCGACTCTTCACGAGGAGCCCCTCCTTCGGGCGCGCCAGCATTGTACGTCAAACTCATCGCGAAGCCTCCTTTCCGGTTTTTAATGGGTATACAATCGGCGCCGATGTCGCCCTACGTTCTGGTGGTCGAAAGCGACCCTGAGTTGCAGCGCCGCATCGGCGATACGCTGTCGGAAGCGCGTTATGCGCTTGCCGCGGAGGCCGAGGCCGGATGGGCCAGGCGCAGCATCCTCGTCCAGGTGCCGGACGCATTCGTGATCGACACCACCTTGCCCGATGGCAGTGGCTTTGCCTTGGCGGAAGAGATACGCCGCGCGCCCGCGACGCACCATGCCCCGATTTTTTTCGTTGCCAGCACCCACCGGGGCGCCAGCCACGCGTCGGAAGCCAGACGGCGTTTTGCGCCAGCGGAATACCTGTCCACCCCGCTCGACGTGTCGCGCCTGCTCGCTCTACTCCTGGAAATGATTCCTCCCCGTCCCGCCGGATCAGAGCCGGCGGTGCCGAACTACCCCGGCTCGCTCGGCTCGGTCGCGGCTGGTGCGCTTGCTGCTGACCAGCCTGACCAGCCCGACCAAGAGGAAGAGCGCCGTTCGGTCGAGAGCGCGGCCCGGCACCTCGGCAGTGTTGCGGACTTGCGCGGATTGCTGGCTCGCGAGCCCTTTGCCCGTGTGCTGCAGCGGATTTATACCGGTCGGCTGTCCGGCGCCATCCTGCTCGTCAATGGCAATACCAAGAAGATAATCTACGCCCAGAACGGCTATCCTGTCGCGGTGCGTTCCAATATGCCCACCGAGTGCCTCGGGCAAATCTTGCTCGAGCAGCACATGATTTCCGCCGAGGCCCTGGCCGAATCGCTGCGGCAAATGCAGGTGAGCCAGAGGCGTCAGGGTGAGCTTCTGGTGGAGATGGGCGCGCTCTCGCCCTACAACCTGTCGCGCGCGCTGGTGCTGCAGATGGAAGCCAAGTTGCTCGAGCTCTTCGCGTGGCGAGAAGGCCGTTTCAACTTCAAGAAGGGCGAAGTGCCCCGCGACCAGCCCGTCCGGCTCGAGCGCTCCCCGGCCGCTTTGATTCTCGAAGGCATCCGTCGCTTCTACGACGCGGAGCGCATGCACGCCGTGCTCTCGACATACGTGGGTCAGTACGTGATGCCTGCGCCGGACCGCCGGCAACGACTCCAGGACATCACTGCCGATGCCAACGAGCAGCGTTTCATAGCCGGCCTGGACGGCAGCCTGAGATTCGAAGCCGCGCTTGCGTCTACCCTGATCCCCACCGATCGCGCGCGCCTCTTGTTGGTGGCCATGTCCGAGGCCGGGATGATTAGCCCCGCGCAAGTCGCGGCCCGGCCGAGCGTGGAGGCGCCGGCCGGCGCGGACTTCCAACCCCATGTGGCGGCCAGCGACCGCAGCTATGAGGACCTAGCCGCCATTCTCGAGGTGATGCACCATCAGAATCACTTCGAGGTGATGGCCCTCGACCGGGAGGCCTCCTTGGCCGAAGTCGACATCGCCTATGAGGTGCGCGCCAAAGACTTCCACCCCGATCGCTTCCACCTGCGGTCAGAGGAGGTGCGGGTGACGGCCGAGCGCATTTTCGAGCGTCTGGAGGAAGCGCACGCCGTGCTCTCCGACCCGGCGGCGCGTCACCTTTACCTGGCCCAGCTCGACGGCAGCTCGCCCCGGCCGAAGGACAACCCGCCGGGCGCCCCGGCGGGAGATGGCAGCCCGGGCGAATCCCCTCTGGTGGTGGCCGAGCGCATCTACTTCAAGGGTGTCGCGCATTTGCGGGCCCGCCGGTACCGCGACGCCGCCGAGGCATTCCGCAAAGCGACGACGTTGGCACCCGGTCAGGCCAGCTATCGCAGTGCCCTAGGCTGGGCCATGTACCGGCAAGCGCCCGCCGACGCACGCGCCGTGGCCGCCGGCCTGGCGGAGCTCCTGGCCGCGGTCAAGACCGATGCCAAGAACCCCTGGTCGCGCGTGTCGCTGGGGCGTTTCTACGCGGAGACGGGCCAGCCCGACGAGGCGGTGCGCATCTTCGAGGAGGTGTTGCGCATGAGCCCAGGACTCTCGGATGTCGAAGAAGAAATTCGCCGCCTCAAAGGAGTCTCATGATCGAATCCCAATTCGCCTGGATGAACGGCAGGATCATCCCGTTTGCCCAGGCGACCACCCACGTTTCCGCTTTCACGTTGCACTACGGTGTCGCGGCCTTCGAAGGCATACGCTGCTATCGCCGCCACGACGGCCGGAGCGCCGTGTTTCGTCTGCGCGAGCACATCGATCGTCTGATAGGGTCGATGAAGGTGTGCGGGCAGGAGGTGCCGTACTCGGTCGCCGAGCTCGAGCAAGCCTGCCTCGAAGTCCTGCGTCACAACCGCTTGGCCGAGGCCTATCTGCGGCCCCTGGTGTATGCTGGCCCGGGATCGCTCGGGCTGGGCGCGCAAGATGCGCCCATCGAAGCGGTCGTGATCGCGTTCCCGTGGGGCGCCTATCTGGGCGACGACGCCCAGGTCAAGGGCATTCGCACTCACGTGTCGAGCTATGTCCGCGGCCATGCCAACAACATCATGAGCAAGGCCAAGCTGTCGGGGCAGTACATCAATTCCGTCCTGGCCAAGCGCGAGGCTCAGCGTCACGGCTTCGACGAAGCCATCATGCTCGATGCCGACGGACGGGTGGCCGAGGGCACGGGCGAGAATATCTTCGCCGTCCACAAGGGCCGCATCTACACGCCGCCTCTCGACATGCCGATTCTCGAAGGCATTACGCGCGACGCCGTCATAACCCTGGCCAAAGCCGACGGTTTGGAGGTGGTGGAGCAGTCATTTACCCGGGACTTCCTCTATCAGGTGAGCGAGGTCTTTTTCACCGGGACCGCGTGCGAGGTCACGCCCGTGCGCGAGGTGGATTGTCGCACCATCGGTGCGGGCAAGCCCGGGCCGGTCACCTGCCGCCTACAAGCCGCTCTAGCCAAAGCCGTGAAGGGGCCGGGCGAGCTCCATCCCGAGTGGCTCGCATACGTTTGACGGTTTTCTTTCTCTTTTCTGCCCCGAGCGCTGTTATCCTGCCGAGGATTTTTTAAACCCAGCGGCCCAGGGGCTTTGGTCCCGGGGGTTATCGCGTGGCTCCGGAGCTGCTCCGGGAGGAGAAAAGGAATGCATCGCACAGCACGGTCACTTCTTGGGCCCCTGACTTTCGGGCTGCTCGTTTCGTTTCCGCTCATAGGCTGCCAGCAAAGCGGTGGCACCAACTCCTCCGGCGGATCGTCTGGTAGCAACAGCGGTGGATCGGCCGGGAGCGGCAATAGCAGCTCGAGCAGCGGCGGCAAGTCCTCGTCCTCGGGCGGCGCGGCCGGGAGCGGCAACACTAGCTCGAACAGTGGCGGGAGTACCGGCAGCTCGGGTAGCGGCGGCAAGTCCTCGTCCTCGGGCGGCGCGGCCGGGAGCGGCAACGGCGGCCAATCGGCAGGCGGCGCGGCCGGTAACGGCAGCGGCGGCTCGAGCAGCAGTGGCAGCGCCGGTAACGGCGGCGGTAACGGCAGCGGCGGCGTCGCGGGTGGGGCGGCGGGGAGCAGCACCGGGACCGGCGGGGCGGCGGGAGCAGCGGGGAGCGGAACCGCCAGCACCGATCCGACCATGATTTCCGACTTCGAGGATACCCCCGGCCAGGCCACCATGGACCCCAACGGCGGCCGCACCGGCTATTGGTACGTGTACTTCCCGGGCTCCGGCACGGCCAGCGCCCCTGCGAGCCCGATGACCATAAGCCCGGCTATCGACAACGGCAAGCCCGTCGCCACGGCCAAGTCGAGCGCGGGCGGCTATGCCCTGCACTTCACCGGCTCCGGCTATAACACCAGCCCCAACAACTACGCCGGCACCGGCGCCAACTTCAGCCCCCACGTGCCCTTTGACTCCAGTAGCAGCGCCTATGACGTGAGCAAGTACACCGGCATCAGCTTCCAGATCCAGTCGGGCACCGGAACCCCGCCCGCCCTCTTCTTCGAGATGCTGACCAAGGAGAACCAACCCTCGACCGCCGGCGGCACCGCCACCCAGGCCGCGATCGACCTCTACAACACTCGCGGCCAGATGATCTACACCCCCTGGACGCCCAACGCCATCTCGAGCACCTGGCAGACCGTGAACGTGCCCTTTGGCACCTTGATCCCCCGCTGGGTTCCCGCCGCCGGCAGCAGCGCCGGCTCGTCCTGCACCGCGGGCAGTAGCACTCCGCCTTGCCAGGCGCCGGCATTCGTTCCGACCGACGCTCTCGGCCTCCAGTTCTCCTTTTACGAGGACTCCGGCTGGCCGGATCCGACCGGCTCCACCGCTGGCACCTTCGATATCTGGCTCGACAACGTCAAGTTCACCACCGACGACTCGGTCCTGCAGACCCAGACCGGCTTCCCCCTCGCCAGCTCCGGCACCTGGGGTAGCTGCCTCAAACCGGCGGGGGCCAGCGCCGGGGCCAAGTTCCTGGTGCCCGCCTACAACATGTGGAAGAGCACCTTCGTCAAGAGCGGCGCGGTGGTTCGCCCGGAGAACGGCAACGACACGGTTTCCGAGGGCATCGCTTACGGCATGCTCATCGCGGTCAACATGAACGACAAAACCTTGTTCGACAGCCTCTATTCCTACTGGTCGGGCCACTCCACCGCGGGAAGCCTGATGACCTGGTGCATTCCGGGCGGCTCGGGTAGCTGCAGCGCCTCGGGAGGCTCCGCCACCGACGCCGACGAGGATGCCGCTTTCGCCCTGCTCCAGGCCGACAAGGTCTTCGGCGGCGGCTCGTACAAGAGCGAGGCCATGACCATGATCGGCGACATCTGGACTCACGACATCGACGGCGGCGGCACCAACCTGCCCAAAGGGGGGAGCAACTATGGCTCCCCGTCAAGCGCGGTCACCAATGCATCCTACTTCGCCCCTGCCTACTACTCCGCTTTCAAGGCCGCCGGCGACACCAACGACTGGGACAGCGTCAATACCGCAGTATACAAGGCCATCGGTGCTATCGCGGGCAGCGACGGTCTCATTCCCGCCTGGTGCACCAGCAGCTGCACCTCTCCTGGCTCCAACGGAGCCGCCACCGACGGGGACTACCAGTACGACTCACACCGTATCCCGATGCGCATTGGCCTCGACTACTGCTGGAATGGGACGGCGGCCGCCCAGAGCTACACCAAGCTCATAGTCAACTTCCTTGCCTCCCAAGGTCAGGACGGCATTGGCTTCATACTCGACATGTACACCCCGAGCGGGGGCGCGGTCTCGGGCACGGCGCCCAACTCCGCCTCGATCCTGGGCACGGCCGCGGTGGGCGCCATGGCCGCGGGCAACCAGTCCTTCTTGAATGCCGCCTACCAGTCGGTCTTCGACTCGGCGACGCGCGGTACCTTGGCCCCGACCGACGCATCGGGTAAGACACCCTACTCGTACTTCAACGGCACGGTCGGCATGCTGACTCTGCTCATGATGAACGGTAACTTCTCCCACTAGGAGTACCTGGCGAAGCTTGACCGCTGCGCCTGTCCGATGCATAGCAACGCTCGAGAGGTGTCCCAATGAAGCCTTCCCAGTCACTGGTGGTCCTTGCTATCGCGGGTGCAGGCGCAGGGGGCTGTCCCGGCAGCTCCAGTCCCGTGGTCAGCGATGCCGCCACGCTCAAAGATCAGACCGCGCTCACCGACCTCGTTCCGGTCGTCGATAACACCCCCATCGTCGACGCCACTCCGAGCTGCATCACCATCACGGCCGACAAGATCGCCGATTTCACCACCGACAATAGCCTCTATCCCGCGGACGGGAGGTCGGGCGCCTTCTATGTCTATGGCGACGGCAGCACTCTGGGCCAGTTCGTCCCGGCCCTGGTGACGGGGCAGACCTACCCCATCGACACCACCACCGGCAACCCGCATTGTTCGGGTCCCGGATCGTTCCACACCAAGGCCACCAACTGGGCCGTCTGGGGTGCGGCCCTCGGCACCAACTTCGTTCCCGCCGCCAACGACGCTGGTGGTAAGGGTACCTACGACGCGTCGAAGTACAAGGGCGTCTCTTTCTGGGCCATGGCCACGACGCCCTTGACCGGGGTTCAAGTCAGCTTTCCCGACGTGTACACCGATGCGGCCGCCGATCCCACCCTCATCAATCCCTCGGTCCAGCCCTGCGTCTACGCCCCGGCCAACCCGGCCTCCAATTGCAGCCCGTTCCTGGTCAAGCTGGGCGATACCACCGATAGCGACTTCCCCGCCTACCAGAACATGCAGATCAACACCGTGTGGAGCCGTTTCGACATCATGTTCGCCGATACCTTGCAGGACCGTTACAACCAAGGCTTCCACCTGCCTGCGCCGAGCGATCACATCGACACCGCCCACTTGACCTCGATGGCGATTCAAGTGAACGCGATCTACCAGGGCGACAAGGTCCTGGCCAACAACTTCGAAATCTGGGTCGACGACGTCTACTTCATCGAGTGAGGCGAGCTAGCGCTTCTGCGTCGCCCGGCTTCTCTCTGTCTGGCCCAGCCTGCTCGCAGAGCCGCGGGTAGCCCGCTCGTCCCGGCTACTCGACGTTGGCGCAGAACTGCTTGACCTGGAAGCCGTTACCCCCGCTCCAGATCTCGGTGCCGGCGAAGACGATGCTGAGGTATTGCGAGGAGGTCACGCCCCAGTTGTGGGAGATGGCGTCCTTGATGAAGTCGTTGAGATCGAACTCCAGCTCGGAGAGCGGCGTCGAGCTCACGTAGGAAACGCAGGGCTGGGTGCTGCCATTGTTGGTGGGGTCGTACCAGACCGACCAGGAGCCAGGCACCGTGCCCACGCTGTAGCCCTGGATCACCGTGTTGCCTCGCGGCTGCTTGCTGCTCGGCTTGAACAGCCAGACCATCAGGTAAGCCCCACCCGACCCGGGGTTGCTGCCCGATACGCCGGATGACGACTGGGAAAACCAAACATCGTAGGTGGCGTTGAGGCTGGAGGTGTCGCTCGTGGCATTCACGCTGAAAATGGTGGGGACGGAGGTCAAGCTGCTCACCAGCTTGGGCAGGTTGCTGCCGGTGGTGCCTTTGCCTTGGTACGAGCCGATGTATATGGAGGGGAAGCCGAGCGGATCGCTGGGGTTGCTCGTGGTCGCCCCGGAGTTGGTCACGGTGAAACCGAGGCCGCTTATGCTCTCGCTCTGTTGGTCGTACGGCGTGCCCCACCAATTGGCCTGGAACATATAGGTCTTGCTGGAGTTGTCGACCACGATGGGCTGGGTGCCATACTGATCGTTGACGATGGCGGCCATGCTCGAGGTGTCGGTGCAGGCCACCGTGGGCGGCGAGCTTGCGCCAGCCGTGCCTGCGCTGCCGCTCGCCCCCCCGCCGCCCGTTGCGCTGCTTCCGCCACTGCTCGTCACCCCGCCGTTAGCCGTGGTCGCGTTGCCCGATTCGCCGCCCGGCCCAGGAGCGCCGCCCTTGCCCAAAGCTCCGCCCGCAACATTCTTGCCCCCGCTAGCTGGCGCCGTGGTCGCGGCGTCGTCGTTAGGGGGAGCACTGGCGCAAGCCGCAACAAAAGTGGCGAGAATGACAGAGAGCAGCGCTCGGCACATGGAACCTCCGAACAATGTCATGGGGGCAGAGTCAGGACACCCAAGCCGCCCGGGATGAGAAGCACGGGGCGGCTTCCTCAGGGTGTCAGGCCAAAGGCAGCCTCTCAGCGGCCACCCTGTGCCCCGCTTGGTCGGGCAGCGTCACCGTACTTGCCGGCCAGGTAGCCCTTGGCCATGTCGTCGAGGGAGACCACGGGAACTTTGCTCGCATGCCCGGCTTGTCCGAACTGGCGCATGCGTTGCTCGCACACCTGCTGCATCGCGGCGCGCGCCGGGGTGAGGTAGTAGCGCGGATCGAACTCGGCGGGCTTCTCAGCGAAAGCCTTGCGGATGGCGCCGGTGATGGCCAGCCGGTTGTCGGTGTCGACGTTTATCTTGCGCACGCCGGCGCGGATGCCCCGCTGGATCTCTTCGACTGGCACTCCATAGGTTTCCTTGATGGCGCCCCCGTGCTTGTTGATGACGGCGCAAAGCTCGGCCGGCACCGAGCTCGAACCGTGCATGACCAGATGGCAATTGGGCAGCTTGGTGTGGATTTCTTCGATCCGCTTCATGGCCAGCACGTCGCCGGTTGGCTTGCGCGAGAACTTATAGGCCCCGTGGCTGGTGCCCACCGCCACCGCGAGCGCGTCAATTCCGGTGCGGCCCACGAAGTCCACCGCTTGAGCGGGGTCGGTCAAGAGCTGGTCGAGCGACAGTTTGCCCTCGGCCCCGTGGCCGTCCTCCTTTTCTCCCGTGCCGTGCTCGAGCGAGCCCAGACAGCCGAGCTCGCCCTCCACCGACACGCCGAAGCGGTGGGCGATGTTGACCACCTCGCGCGTGACCGCCACGTTGTATTCGTAGCTCGACGGCGTCTTGCCATCGGCCTCGAGGGATCCGTCCATCATGACGCTGGTAAAGCCGTAGCGAATCGCGCTCACGCAGGTCTCCGGCGAGTTGCCGTGGTCCTGGTGCATCACTATGGGCAGCTCGGGATAAAGCTCGGCGGCCGCCAGTATCAGATGGCGCAGGAAGTTGTCATTGGTGTATTTGCGCGCGCCGCGTGAGGCTTGGATTATCACCGGGCTCTGGGTTGCGCGCGCGGCCTCCACGATGGCCTGGATCTGCTCCATGTTGTTGACATTCAGCGCTGCGACGCCGTAGCCGTTGAGCGCGGCGTGATCGAGAAGCGGACGGAGAGGGATGAGTGGCATTGAAGGCTCCATTCGTTGGATCGGGTTGAGGATTCACCAGGTGCTGCCGATCGTCCTACAACACCGATCTGCCCGCCGGTAGGGCGAAATGCGCTCTCCTGCTCCCTCGCGGGGGACAACCTACCCGGCTAGGGCAGCTCTGGATCGCTTGTCCCTTCGCTTTGACTGGATGTCACTTCGCTCGCTCGGCTAGCTGGGTTAAATTTCGTCCGTGCAATCCCCGCGCGTGTCACGCATCCTCGCCGCGGCCGCCCTGATGTGGGCGATGTGGGCCAGGCTCAGCTGGTTAGCGCTGGTGGTGGTGCTTTGTCCCGCGGCTGCCAGCGCGCTCGATGCGGGGATGACCCCGGGGCTGGACGCGGCGGCGCCTGACAGCGCGCGCGACAGCACTGCGACGGAGGCGGCGGTGCCAGAGACAGCCCAATCGCTGGCCGTGCCCTCCCTGTATGCGGCGGATGCGGTGGATGCCGCGTCGCTTGATAGTGCGGCGAGCGATGTCGAGCAGCCGGTAGTGGCCCCAGTTGTGCCCATGGATCGCCTCCCGCACAACGCGGTCGTCGAGGCGCCCGTGCCGGGCACGGATTTTATCGCCGAGGCGCGGGTGCTCATGCGTGTGGCGGCTTGTGTCGGCAACGTCGCGCTCCCTGCTAGTTGGCCGGAGGATGGGCTGCGCCAACATTGCGATGCGTTGCGCGCTATGATCGCGCGTTACCGTTCGCGTTGGATCGAGCGCACCCAGAGCTACCTGGCCCAGCTGGTGCCGCCCGATCTCCCCAAGCGCGTGGTCTATCCCTTCGGGGGCGGCGATCTATTCACCGCTTTGCATGCCTTCCCCAGCGCCGAGGAGTACACCACTATTTCCCTCGAAAATGCCGGCGACATCCGGGGGGTCGCGGCGCTGGACTGGGAAGATCTCGGGCCCAGTCTTGCATCGACGCGGCGGTATCTGCGTTGCCTGTTCGCCGTCAGCCATTCCAAGACCACCAACCTCCGCGCCAGCTCCCACGCGGCACTGGCCGGCGAGATCACCTTTGCCCTCGTGGCGCTTGCCGTCTTCGACTACCAGCCGGTTGCTCTACGCTACTTCCGTCTCGACCCCGAGGGCGGCATCGTGTATCTGAGCGCGGGCGAGATCTTGGCCCAGCCCAGCGCGACTCGCTTCGCCAACGTGGAGATCGTTTTTCGCGCGCGCCAAGATCCGCGAGCGCACCTGCGGGTGTATCGTCACTTCGCCGCCAATCTCGACGATGCCCACTTCGTCGCCAATCAACCCTTGGCCCTCCACCTGCGGGGCAAGGGACGGGTCTCCGTCCTGATCAAGGCGGCGAGCTACCTGCTCTGGTTCGACACCTTCTCGCACGTGCGCTCTTATCTCCTCGACCAGGCCGAGTGGATGCTCTCGGATTCGACCGGGGTGGAGCCGGCGCTGGCCCGCGCCGCCGGCTTCGAGCAGCAATGCTGGGGTCTCTTCCACGGCCCGTTTCTACCCCAAAGCCCGCGCACCAAGCGCGAGCTGGTGGCCTTGTGGCAGGCTAGCCCTCAGCGTGAGCTGCCCTTTTACTTCGGTTATCCCGACAGCGATGGTCACGGCCACATGATGGTCACCCGTCGCACCGGCCAGATGCCCGCCACCGGCACCACCCGGCCCACTACCGATTGGATCTCGAGCGGGGCGCACTGGCGTCTCGCCACCGCCAAAGGCCCGGTTCACGTGTGGCGGCCGAGTGGCTACGACGCCGCCAGCGCGGGAACGGTGGTGTACGTGCATGGCTACCACACCGGCGTCGACGCGGCCTGGGTCCAGCACGCGCTGGCCGAGCAGTTTGCTGCCAGCAAGGTCAACGCCTTGTTCATCGTGCCCGAGGCGCCCGCCAGCAGCAGCGGCGAAGTGGTGTGGCCGGCGTTGTCCGAGCTCCTGGCCGAGGTGGAGAGGCAATTGCCCGGCCTGCGCGCCGCCTCGCCCATCGTGGCTGCCGGTCACAGCGGCGCCTGGCGCACTTTGGGCCTGTGGACCGATGAGCCCCGCCCCGATCGCCAAGTGGCCAGCTTCATCTTGCTCGACGGGTTTTATGGCATGGAAGAGAAGTTTCGTGCCTGGCTGGCCCAGCAGGATGGCGGTGGCGAGCCGCGCTTGACGCTAGTATCACGCGACACTGCTGGCCATGCCGCGGGCTTTTTGGCCCATCTTCCCGCCCATCTTCCCAAAGCCAAACGGCGGGCACACTTGCCCGCTCGCTTCCGCGATCTGACCCCAGCGGAAAGGACTGCTCCGGTGCTGGAAATCGCCTCCCAGCTGAGTCACATGGAAATCGTCACCAGCGGCAGGGTACTGCCCCTAGTGTTGCGACGCTCGTCTTTGCGACCCATCGCGGCCACGTCCACCCTCACGACCGGCCGGGAGCCCGCGCCTTGAGCATTGCGTGGTTGAGGTCGCCCCTCCTCTTGGCGGTGGCGACCCAGTTGCTGTTCAGCGCGGGCGATTTGCTGGCGCGTGCCAACATGCGCAAGCACGGCTTCACCGCGGCCGCGTTCCTCAAGCTCTGGTTCCTCGTTTATCTGGCCAGCCGCCAGATAGCCACGGTGGGGCAGCTCTACATCCTGGCCACGGTACCGGTCGGCCGCACCATGGCGCTCTTCGGCGCGGCCTCCATCGTGCTGGCCAATCTGCTCGGGGTCTTGCTTTTGGGCGACATCGTGCCCCTGCGGTCGTACGCCGGCATCATGCTGGCCGTGCTCGCTTTCGGGGTCATGAGCGTCGCCCGCTAGCCTGGGCTCACCTGCCGCTCTGGGGCCGGAGGAGGGTCGGCCCGGCTCTTGCCGCGAGCCTCCGCCGCTCGGCCAGCACCCGCCCTCATGGAGCCCCCGACTGCCCCGCCTGGCCACCTCGGCTGGCAAGGCTGCCCCGATGCATGTATCCGCCTTTGACCTGGTCTGCGAACCTGATAGCTCTAAGAGCGATGACTCCACCTCTGGCCCTGGTCGTGCTCCGCAGTGCGGTTCTCGCAGGTCTTTGGGTAGGCGCGTGTGACGGACTGCGCGCGGCGTGGCTTGGTCATGGCGGTGCGCTCGGCTTCTTGGCGGCCTTGGCGCTGACCATCGGCTTCGACGTCCTTGCCGCCTTTGCCGGCGGGGCAGGGCTGGCTCTGGTGCTAGCGCTCTCCGGCTGGGGCCGTCGTCGCTCGCCTTCTCTCCTGGCCCGGGCCGGAGGATGGTTGGTGGCAGGGACGGGGCCCGCGTGGGCTGCCCTGGCCATGGTGAGCGCCACCGCCACCCGCAACAATCGCTTCCTCGCGGCCGGCGAAGTTGCGCTGCTCTCGCTCGCCGCTGCTCTTGCTGCCGCCTTGCTCGGACCAGCGGTGGCCCGCCTACTCGGCCATCTTCCCGGCCTGCGCGGTACGTCCTCGCGCGCGGCACCGCCGATCACGGCCGCGGGGGTACTGCTCGTGGCCCCGCTGGCGGCCTTGCTGGTCGAAATCGTGCTCTTCTGCGTGGTATGGCAAACGCGGGCCCCTTTGCGCGGGCAGGCCTTGGCCGGACGGGCCGCCTGGGCTGCCATGCTGTCCGCCGCCCTGCCCTTTCTCCTCGCGGAGGCGAGCACGCGGCTTGCTCGCCTCCGCCTGCGCTCGAGCGCGATCGCAGCCGCGCTCCTTTTCGGGCTGCCCGCCCTGCTGCTCGTCTACGGGCGCTGGGCCCAGGACTTCCAGTTCATGCCCTGGCCGCGCGTCCTGGTCATTGCCGCCCTGCCCGCCGCCACCGCCCTGCTCGCGCTCTTGTCGCGCGCGCGGCCGTGGGCGCGGGTATCCCACCTTGGCTTGGTGGCCGGTCTGCCGGCCTTGGCCCTGGTGGCGGTTTTCACCGCTTCCGAGTGCGAAGCTGCCCGGAAGGCCGCCACCGCTCATGCCGGGTTGGCGGGCGAGCTGCTCGCGCAAGGACAGCGCCTGTTCGATTTCGACCACGACGGATACGCGCGCTTTCTGGGCGGCGGCGACTGCGATGACAACGACCCCGAGCGCCATCCGGGCGCCATCGATTGGCCCGACGACGGCATCGATCAGGACTGCGACGGTAAAGACGCCAGCATGGCCGAGCTGCGCTCGCCGCCGCTCGTGCCGGTTCCTGACGCGGTTCCGCGCGATCTGAAGATCTTGCTCGTCACCATAGATACCCTGCGCGCCGACCACGTCGGGACCTACGGCTATGGCCGGCCGACCACCCCCAACATCGATCGCCTGGCCAGCGAGAGCACCGTGTTCGAGAACGGCTGGGCCCACGCCCCCTCGACGCGCTACTCGATGCCGGCCATTGCCACCGGGCGCTGGCCGTCAGCCATCACCTGGGACGAATCCATCTGGTGGCCGCGCATTGCTCCAGGCCAGCGCATGATCGCGGAATCGCTCAAGGGACTTGGCTATACCACTGCTGCTTTCTACGCCTACCTGTACTTCAACCGCGCTGACCGGCGCGGCTTCGAGCGCGCCGTCGATTATTACGACGACACCTGCGCCGCTTTGCACGTCAACGTCAAGGGCCCCGCTGAATCGGTGGGCACCTCGGCGCGCCAGATGGCTGACAAAGGCATCGCTTTTTTGCAGGCGCACGGGCAAGAGAAGTTCTTTCTTTGGATGCACTTCTACGATCCCCACCTGAGCTACGAACGCCACCCCGAGGCGCCGAGCTTCGGCGGCGCCCAGGCCGACCTCTACGACGGCGAGATCTGGTTCACCGATCAGCAATTCGGGCGCGTGCTCGACGAGCTGCGCCGCCTGGGACTGTGGGACAAGACCGCCATCGTGGTGACTGGCGACCACGGCGAATCCCTGGGCGAGCACGGGATCGTGGCCCACGGTTACCATCTCTACACCCCGCACACCAAGGTGCCGTTCATCGTGCGCGTGCCTGGCTTGCCCGCCCAGCGTCTCCCGACCCCGGTGGGACACGTGGACCTGGCCCCGACTCTGCTCAATCTGGCCCGGGGCGAGCACGAGCCCTCGTTCTTGGGACGCTCGCTCGTGGATCTCCTGGCCGGCAAGCCGGAGCCGCCGCCGCGTGGCCCCGTATTCCAGGAGGTGAGCTACGAAGGCAACGTCAAGCGGCGGGCGCTGGTCGACCTCACCCACCACCTGATCTGGAACTGGACTCCCGACAACACTACCGAATGCTACGACATCGTGCATGATCCGGGCGAGGCCAGCGATCTCTGGGATAGTCCCGCCGGGCAGCGGGCCTGCGCCGAGCTGAAGGATGCGCTACGTGCCAAAGTGGCGCTCTTGTCTCTTCCTGTCGGCTACGCCGACAAGGTGGCCTTCGGTCTCGCCCGCCCGGCGCCGCCGCCCGTGCACCCGCTCGCCGCCATGGTCGGCCCGCATCTGCGGGTGCTAGGCTACGATCTGCCGTCGTCGGTGGTGCCGCAGGGGGGAAGCGCGGAGCTGGTTGCCCATTTCGAGCTTACCGGCAAGCTCGATCCGGGCTGGCGGCTATTCTTCCATCTGGAAGGTCCCGGCGGCTTTCGCAACCTCGACCACGTCCCGGTCGAGGGCGCCTACCCCCTGGAGCGCTGGCGCCCAGGTCAGCACGTGCGTGATCGAATGCGCATAAGCTTCGCCGCCTTGCCTCGGGGCACCTACACTGCGTTCCTCGGCCTATACCGGGGCGGCCAGCGCGCTCAGGTCGTGCCCGCCTCCGCGAGCGATGGCCAAAATCGCTTGCGGGTTGCCAATATCGTGGTCGAGTAGGAAGGCACTGATGATCTACGCCGACCACAACGCGACCACGCCGCTGGCGCCCGAGGTTCACGAGGCCATGGCTTCCGCGCTGGGGGCGAGCTTCGGCAACGCTTCGAGTCTGCACCTGGCGGGGCAGGAGGCGCGGCGCTTGGTCGAGCGGGCCCGCGCCCAGGTCGCCTCCCTGATCGGTGCCCAGCCCGACGAGATCGTGTTCACCAGCGGTGGCACCGAGGCCGACAATCTCGCTGTCCTGGGCGCGGCACGTGCCCTGCCCGCCGACCAGAGGGGCGTGGTCACCTCCACCATCGAGCACCAGGCGGTGCTGGCGCCTTGCCGGTACCTGCGTTCGCTGGGACACGAGGTGACCTTCCTCTCCGTAGATGATCAGGGGCGCCTGGACATGGGCGCTCTGGCTGCGGCGGCGCGTGGCCGCGGCCACGAACACGACCACGGTCGCCACCACGAGCACGACCAAGACCACGAGCACGACCACGGTAACGCACACGACCACGGGCACGGCAAGGTGGGGCTGTTCACGGTCATGCTGGCGAACAACGAAACGGGTGTGATCCAGCCGGTGGCCGGGGTGGTGAAGGAGGCGTCGGCAGGCGGGGCGCTGGTGCACACCGACGCGGTGCAGGCCGCGGGTAAGCTGCCCATCGATGTGGCCGAGCTGGGAGTATCGTTGCTCTCCTTGTCGTCGCACAAGCTCCATGGTCCCAAGGGCGCCGGCGCCCTGTACGTCCGGCGTGGCGTCGACCTCGCGCCGCTATGGCACGGGGGACGGCAGGAGCGCGGTCTGCGCCCGGGTACCGAGAACGTGGCTGCGCTCGTCGGGTTTGGCCAAGCGTGCGAGTTGGCCCGCACCCGCCTGGGCGTGGATGCTGGCCGGCTGGGGCTTCTGCGCGCGCGCTTCGAGTCGCTCCTCCGGGCTCGCATTCCCGAGGCACGTATCAATGGCGGCGGGGGCAGCGGGGCGGGCACGCGCGGCCCCGGTCATCCGGGCGACGGGCGATTGCCCAACACCTCGAGCGTCTCATTCGCGGGTCTCGACGGCGAGGCCATCAGCATCAATCTCGACATGCTGGGCGTGGCGGTGGCCAATGGCGCCGCGTGCAGCGCTATCGATCATGCGCCCTCGCACGTGCTCGTCGCCATGGGGCAAAGCGAAGCTCTGGCCCGGGCCGCGGTGCGCTTTTCCTTTGGCCGCGACAACACCGACGCGGACATCGATCGTATCGTCGAGCTGGTGGCGCAGGTGGTGACCCTGCTGCGCGGGGCGAGCGCATGAGTGAGCGGGTGGCGGTGGCCATGAGCGGTGGCGTGGATAGCAGTGTGGCCGCGGCTCTGCTCAAGCGTGCCGGCCATCCTCTCATCGGGGTTACCCTGAAGCTGCGCGACTGCCACGACGCTCGTGGCAGTCGATCCTGTTGTGGTGTCGATGGCATCACCCGCGCGCGCGAAGTGGCGGGTCGTCTCGGCTTTCCCCATTATGTGCTGGACTGCGTGCAGGAGTTTGCCAGTTTGGTGCTCGAGCCCGCCTGGCAGTCTTACGCCCAGGGGCGTACGCCCAGTCCCTGTCTGCTCTGCAACGAGCGGGTGAAGTTCGGCCTCCTCCTGCGCTGGGCGGCGCGCCTGGGCATCGCCCGGGTGGCGACGGGGCACTATGCTCGCCTGCTGCGTTCGGCGGACCAGCTCCTGCTCTTGCGTGGCCGTGACGGCGCCAAGGACCAGTCGTATTTCTTGGCCGGGCTGTCGCGCGAGCAGCTTGAACGCGCGCTTTTTCCCGTGGGTGATCTGGCCAAGCCCGAGGTGCGGGCGCTGGCCAAGCAGCACGACCTGCCCAGCGCCGAAACTCCGGAAAGTCAGGACGCCTGTCTGGTCGAGCCTGGACAATCCTTCGCCGAGATGTTGCGCCGACGCTTCGCCGCTAGCGCGCAACCGGGGTCCATCGTCGACGAAGCTGGCCGGCTGGTGGGTCGCCATCGTGGTATACACGCCTTTACCGTCGGCCAGCGCAAGGGGTTACCGGCGGGAGCGGCCGGACGCCGCTGGGTAAAGTCCCTGTCGCCCGCGACCGGGTTGGTCACCATCACCAGCCGGGCCGAGGAGCTCTTGGGGCGCGCCTTCATCGCGACCGAAGTGAGCTGGCTCGCTGGCGATTGGCCCAGGCAGCCGCTCGCCTGCACGGTTCAGATCCGCTACCGCCATCCCAGCGAGCCGGCCAATGTCACGGCCCAGCCCGACGGTAGTTTGCGGGTAGAGCTCGAGAGCGCCGCCAAGGCCATCACCCCAGGGCAGGCGGCCGTCTTCTATGACGGCGACCGGGTGCTGGGGCGCGGGTGGATAGCTCTTGCCGAGCCGGGCCCCGCCGCCCCACCGGTCTTACCGGCCCGGCCGCCGTCCTAGCGGTATAGTACGGACTTTATGACATCGACCACCTTGACGGTGTGGTGCAATTTGCCGCTGCCCGGAAGTGCGCTCGGCGCTCTCACCCTCGGGCTCGCCCCTCACCGTTTGCTGCGCGCCGCCCTTTTACCCGAGTACAATCAACCCCTGGGACGTCCCGATCGCCTGCTGCCCGAGGCCGACGTGGTCTTCGGGCAACCCGAGGCCGATCAGTGTGCGGCTTCCGGGCGTTTGCTCTGGGTGCACCTGACCAGCGCGGGCTACACCACTTTCGCCGCGGCGGACGTGCGCGCGTCTCTCATCGCCCGCTCGGTGCCCCTCACCACCAGCTCATCGGTTTACGCCGAGCCGTGTGCCCAGCACGCGCTCGCCCTCATGCTGGCGGAAGCCCGCCAGCTGCCGCGCTCCTTGCGCGATCAGCAGGATAATCAGCGCTGGGACACCACGCGCACCCGCGCCCATTCCTTCCTCCTCGGTGGCCAGACCGTGTTGCTGGTGGGCTACGGCGCCATTGCGGCCCGACTGGTGGAGCTGATGGCTCCGTTTGGCCTGAAAGTGATCGGCTTCCGGCGAACCCCGCGTGGCGACGAGACGGTCGAGGTTCACCCCATCGCCGAGCTTACCGCCTGGCTGCCACGGGGAGACTTCGTGATCAACACCCTGCCCGCCCACAGTGACACGGTCGAGCTTTTTGCGGCCGACAAGTTTGCCCTGATGAAGCCGGGCGCCGTCTTCATCAACATCGGTCGCGGGGCCACGGTCGACCAGGCGGCGCTCCTCGCTGCCTTGGCCGGGGGGTTACGCGCGGCCTATCTGGACGTGACCACGCCCGAGCCGCTGCCACCGCGGCATCCCTTGTGGACCCAGCGCCACTGCTACCTCACGCCCCACGTGGCGGGCGGACACGCCGATGAATACGACCGCATGGTCGCGCTCTTCATCGCCAACTTCCAGCGCTTCCTCCATGGTCAGGCGTTGGTGGGCCGGGTGTATTAGGTAAAGGGTAAAGCCCACCGTTGCGCCCACCGTCGTCCGGGCCCCGGTGTTTGAGGTGAGGCTGGGCTAGGGTACACTCCGCGCGCATGCATCCCGCTGACGGACCCGACCTCAGCCGGCGCTACCTCGAGTTGCTCGACTGGTCCGAGCTGCGCGCCGAGCTGGCATCACGCGCTGGATCCTCGCGTGGCGTGAGTGCCTGTCATGGCCTGCCGCTTTGCGATACTCCCACGCAAGCACGCGAGCGCATGGCCGAGGTGTCCGAGGCTCTCGCCGTCCTGCGCGCGGGCGAGAGCCTGCCCTTGCTGGATTTTCCCGAGATCGAAGCCCATCTGTGCTCGGTGATGCAAGGCATTCCTCTCGGCCCGGGCGAGCTCAGTCTGGTGGCGGCGCTGTGTGATAAAGTGGCGGAAGCCCGCCGTTTCTTCGGTCGCATTCCCTCCCAGGCCGCGCCGACGCCCCGGCTCTCTGGACTGGCGGCCCAGCTCGGTTACCACGATGAGCTGGTACGCATGGCCCGTGACACTTTCGCCGCCAACGGCGAGCTGCGCGACGATGCTTCGCCTGAGCTGGGGCGCTTGCGCCACCAGCGCGACCAGATCACGGCGCGTGCGCGTGAGCAGGCCGAGCGCCTCATGCTCTCCGAGGAATACGCCCCCTACCTCATGGATCAGTTCGTGACTTTGCGCGAGGACCGCTTCGTGCTGCCCCTGCGCGCTTCCTTCAAGTCGATGGGTCTCGGCATCGTGCACGACACTTCCCGGACCGGCGAAACCGTGTTCGTCGAGCCCACCGCCCTGGTCGATCTGAACAATCGGCTCAAGGTTGCCGAGATCGAGATCAGGCGGGAAAGCCGGCGCATCCTGGATGGTCTGGCCGCGGCCATCGCCGCCGCGGCTCCGCGGCTACGCGAGGACCGCGAGTTGCTCACTCGCCTCGACGTGATATGCGCGGCGGCCCGGCTGTCGCAAGCCTACGGTGGCTCGCCGGTGGAAATAGTGGCCGAGCCCATCGTCGATCTGCTGGCGCTCCGCCATCCCTTGCTCGCTTTGCGCGCTGGCAAGGAGGGCGGGCGCGAGGTGACGGCCAACGACTTCGTTCTCGGCGACGTCGCCGCTTCGAGCCAGGCCAAGGTCCTGGTGGTAAGCGGTCCCAACGCCGGGGGCAAGACGGTGCTGCTCAAGTCGATCGGGCTGGCCGCCCTGCTGGCACGCGCCGGATTGCACGTTCCTGTCGCCGCGGGCAGCCGGGTTGGCTTCTTCGCCCAGGTGCTGGCCGACATCGGCGACCAGCAGTCGGTGCTGGGCGACTTGTCGACCTTTTCGGCCCACCTGGCGAATCTCGCGGGCATCCTCGCCATCGCCCGGGGCGCGCCCGGACAAAACCTCTTGATCCTGTGCGACGAGCTCATGGTGGGGACCCATCCCGAGCAGGGGGCGGCGCTGGCGCGTGCCATGCTGGAAGCCATGGCCGAGGGGCCTGGGCTGGTAGTCGTGACCACTCACTTCGATAGCCTCAAGGCCCTCGCGGAAGATGACAGCCGCTTCCGCAACGCCGGCATGGCATACGACCCGGTAGAGCTGCGCCCGACCTTTCGCCTCGAGGACGGCACGCCCGGACGCTCGTACGCGCTCGACATCGCGGCCCGCATCGGTTTGCCGGAGCAGTTGATCTTGCGGGCTCAATCGCTCATGAGCGAGGGCAGCCTTGCTCTCGAAGAGACCGTGCGCAACCTGCAAGAGCGCGAGCGTGCCCTGGCGCGCGCCCGCCAAGAGCTAGATGACAGCCGGCACGAGCTCGAGCGGGCGCGGCGTGAGCTCGAGGAGCGGGCGGGGGCGGAGCGCGCGGCCGCCGATGCACTCTTGCGCAGAGAGCACGAGGTGGCAGTGCGCTCGCGCGCCGCCATCGACGCGGCGGTGCGGGAAGCCCGCGCCGCACTCTCGGAGATTCTGCGCGACGCACGACGGGAGAAGAGCCCGCAAGCCGTCCAGGCGGCACGTCTGGCGCTCGACCACAAGGTCAAGGAGATGACGGCCGAGCTGCCCGAGGCGCCGCCGCTGAACGTGAGCAAGCTGCGTGATGCCCTGGCCCAGCGCGGCTTTGGCAGTCCGCCCAGTCCCTCCAAGCCCGCCCCGCCCGCGCCGGTCACCGTTCCGGTCGATCCGCCCTTGGTAGCGCGACCCGGCGTCCAGGCTCTCGATCTGCGCGGTTATCGGGCCGAGGAGGCATTGGTGGAGCTGGAGGCATTTTTGGATCGAGCGGCGCTGGCGGCCGCCACTACTGTGATCGTGATACACGGCTACGGCTCTGGCGTCTTGCGCCGGGCGGTTCGTGAGTACCTAGCCACTTCGACCTACGTCATGCACTATCGACAAGGCGTGGCGGGTGAAGGTGGCGATGGCGTGAGCGTAGTGTCGCTCAAGGGCTGAGCCAGCGATGATGGCCACGTTGCGCCGTAACCTCCTGCCCGGCCTGCTCTTAGCCGTGGTCGTGGTGGGGGCCGTGCCGGCGCTGGCCCAGATGATCTGGCAGGCCAGGCTCTTCGCCGGGCGGGCAGCCTTTCCCCTCGACCTCGAGTGGATGGAAGGCGGGGTGCTCGTTCACGCGCAGCGGATGGTCAATGGTCAGGGCATCTATGTCGCGCCATCGCTGGAGTTCATTCCTTTCCTCTATCCGCCGCTCTACCCGGCGCTGCTGGCCTTGCTCTCCGCGCTGGCGCCGCTGGGCTATCTCATGGGGCGGTTGCTCTCCATCTTGGCCTTCGCCGTCGCGCTCGCGACCGTCGTGGTCTCGGCGTGGCACGAAGGATCCCCGCGCGTCGGCCAGGCGCTCGCCTTGCTCATCGGCCTCTGCGGTGCGGGTGCGGTAGCCGCCAGCTTCGCCTTCACGGGGTACTTCTACGACTTGGTGCGAGCCGACTCACTCTTGTTGGCCTTGGAGGCGCTGGCCTTATGGCTCGCTTATCGGGGGCGCGGCTGGCGCAGCGCGGCCCTGGCGGGCGGCTTGATTGCCTTGGCTTTCTTTGCCAAGCAGACCGCAACTGTTATGGGGATCGCCATGGGAGTGGGTCTTTTGCTCGTGCGGCCCAAGCGCGGCCTGATCTTCGCCGCCGTGGCCACGGCCGTGCTCGCCGCCGGTATCGCTTGCCTGGTCAAGACCTCACACGGCTGGTTCTGGACTTACATATTCAAGCTTCATCAGAGCCACGCCTTCCGCAAAGACGCGGTTATTGATGTCGCCTGGCCACTGACGCGCCAGTTCTGCTGGCCCATGGGCTTGGCCCTCTTGCTCGCGACCGCGGGCCTGGCCCTGGCACGGAGTCTGCGGCGGAGTGACCTGATTCTTTGGGCGGTTGCGCTGGCCGGTGAGCTCGCCGCCCTTATCGGCTTCGCCACGCAATGGGCTGATAGCAATGCCTTCATTCCCGCGATCTTCTTCCCCGCGTTCGCGGCCGCGATCCTGGTCGCGCGCCTTGGCAACGTGGCCTGGGCGGGCAGGAAGTGGGGATTGTTGCTCGTTGCGACGGCGTGCGTGGGCTTGCTGGCGGGGCAGAGTCTGCATACCGCGCGACCCAGCCCCGCGCACGGGCGCGTCCGGCCACCAATTTTCCTCGGCTGGCCCAGCCTGGGCACGGCCTTGCCCACGCTGGCGGGCGCCGTGCCCTCCCATCAAGACTGGGCTGCGGCAGCGCGCCTTATGGGCGAGCTACGCGCTTTGCCCAGCCCGCTCTTCATACCCTTTCACACCTATTATGCCGTCCTCGCCGGCAAGCAGCCGTTCGTTCATCGCATGGGCGTGCACGATGTCGAAGCGGCGCTTGGCCGGCCCCGCGGTCTCGACCAGGCTATCGCCGAGGGCCGCTTTGCTGCCATTGTCCTCGACTGGAAATCCTATCCCGGCGAATGGCCCAACCTGAGTGCGCGCTACCACCTTGCCCACGAGTATCGCGAGGGCACGGACTCGGTGCGCATGTTCGCGGGCGCCCAGACCTCGCCTCGCCAGCTCTG
Organism: uncultured delta proteobacterium; assembly: GCA_963849735.1. Lineage (GTDB taxonomy): Bacteria > Myxococcota_A > Polyangia > Fen-1088 > Fen-1088 > Fen-1118. The sequence continues at coordinate 143,985 of CAWKJE010000064.1, read as the reverse complement.
GTTGCGCGGCCTAAACCCCGACTCCAGATGATCAAGGCGGACGGTTCTGCCCGCCCGAGCTCACGCAAGTATTGCGCGCATCCTGCGCCCCCTTGACTATAAGCGCAGCCGCAGCAGCCTGGCCGCGTCTTGCGGATGGCGATCGCGCCAGATCTCTACTGATACCACGGCTGCGCCATCCAGGTTTCTTCCGGCCAGGCCGAGCGTCTGTCCCGCTTCGACCGTTGCGGCTGGCCTCACGACAACGTCCCGCAAGCCGCTGACGATGCTCACCATTCTGTCCGCGTGCAGGGTTACCACCGCGAAGCCGCCCTCGGGCAGTAGCTCGACCCTCTTGATCACGCCTGCGGCCACGGCGCGCACGGGGGCGTTCATGCGCGCCAGCAGGTCGACATCGTCGTGGCGGAGCTCGACTTTGGTGGGTCCGTCACGCCGTAGGCCCGGTACCGCGACCGGCGTCCCCCGCTTGAGGGGACGGAGGAACGCTGCCTTCGTCCTGACGTCGGATTCAGTCCGGGCGTCCCCGGAACGGGCACGCCTGGTCATCACCGACGCCAGGGTGGCCCGCTCGTCGCGTACCAGGTCGAGCTCATGAGCGATAGCCCGCTTTTCCTCGCTGCTGCGTCGCAACGCCGTGAGCGCAAGGTCGAAAGCGCGCGCATCCTCCAGACGATGCTCGGGGCTGGCCACGAAAGTGAGCTGGCGGTGCTGTGCGATGCGATAGAGGTCGAGTGCTTGCGCGCGCGCGGTGGCCAGAGCCGCCTCCTGTTGCGCGTCGAGAACGCGCTCGCGGGCCCCGAGGCCTGCGCACAGGAGGTCTTCGTCGCTTGCCGCAGATGCGGCCGCGTCAGACGCACCTACGCTAGAAGCGGACACGGCAGATGCGGCCACGTCAGACACAGCCCCGGCGGATGTGTTTGCCGCCGATATGGCCACGGCAAAAACGGCCACGGCCCCGATCGTTGGCGACCAGACCAGCCCCGCCCGAGCGCGGGCAGAAGACGGCGGAATCGCTGCGCTAGCTAACATCGCCGGATTTCGGCAGGGGTGTGCCCTGATAGCCCAGCCCCAGCCCGAGCAGGCAGACCGCGCTTAGCCCCGCCAGGATCTCGGTGTGGGTCAAAGCTGGCAGTGGTCCCGGTGACGCGATACCGAGGCCGTGCTCGATAGCGGTCAGGAGGGGGCGCCAGGTGAGGCCCAAGGCGGCGGCTCCCAGCGCCCCTCCGGCCAGAGCGCAGAGTGCCATGCACACTGCGGCCGGGGTGCGCACGCTTACTTCCCCGGCGCCCAGTTGCATGAGCACCGTGGTCCTGATTCGTATCGCACCTTGGTGATGCACGCAGACCGCGACGAGCATGAGGAGCGACAGCAGTCCGGAAGCGCCCAGGAGCGCCCATCCGAACCGGCGGGCTAGCTTGAGCCAGGCGGCCAAGCGGGCGAGACCGCTCGTCATGGCGTCGACCTGTTCGACGCCAGGTACGTTGCGCAGGCGCTGGGCTAGGGCAAGGGCACGCTCCGGCAACTCAGGCGTGGCTAAGAGCCGGATCTCGATCGACCGAGGAAAGAAGCCGGGTTCGAGGGGAGCCAGGGCCGCGGCATCGGCGTCGAGCGAAGTGGAGAGTGCCCGTAGCTGCGCCAAAGCCTCGGCCGGTTCGACTATCCGAGCATCGGCCACGCCTGGCACTCTGAGCACGAGCGCTCGCAGCTCCTGTGCCAAGTCAGGGCTCGCGTTAGCAGAGGCGGCACTTGGGGCGGCACCGGCAGCACTAGTAGATAAGTAGGCGATGACATTGACGTTCTGCTCGGCAAACGAGGCCCAACGGGTTACCGTTCGGACGCCCAGACGTCCCGACCAGGCCGAGACCGTCACCAGGCAGAAAGCCAGGGTTGCGCAAGCCATCAGTCGACGTTGAGTGGCAAGCTGGTGCCGGACGATTCCAATTGTGAAACCCGCCTTCACCCCGGGCCTCGCGCGGTTATGGCCAGGTCGGGAATGGCACATAGGTCCGTGCGCGCGGCTTCGGCCGGTCCGGGAGTGAGGCCACGTACCAGCGCGATCGGGCGGGCCAGGATGCGCCCCCCCACAAGGCGAATGATCTGGCCGCTTTGCTCCGCCAGCTGAGTGGCGATGGAGGCTTCCGCGGTTCCGCAGAGGACGGCGGATCCGGCGGCGCGAACCGCGGCCAGTGCTGCCACGATGCGCTGGCGAGTCGCCTGATCCGTCAGCGCCGCCGGCTCATCGACCACCACGACCGGGGGCGGACCGACGATGGCGCGTGCCAGGCTAACCAGGCCTTGCTGACCCGATGACAGCGAGCCCGGCCTTCGGTCGGCCAGCTCGTCGGCGGCGACCAGCGTCAGGGCGTTGCGGGCTGCCGCTTCCGCATGGGCAGGCGACCAGCCCCGGACGGCCATGGCCAAGGCCACGTTAGCCAGAACACTGTAGTCGGGTATCAGCAGCGCGGTGGGAGCGGAATATCCGATGTTACGGCGCACGTAAGGCAGGGACGATCTTTGCAGGGCCAGGGTGTTCCGACCGCCTATCCACACGGTGCCGCGATCGGGGAGCCGGCGCATCGCCACGATCTCGAGCAAGGTCGACTTGCCCGAAGCAGTGCCGCCTTCTATTACGACGAGCTCCCCACGCGCGATCCCGAACGTGACTTCCGTAAGGACGGCTGTGCCGTCGCGCTCGCAGCCGACAGTTTCGAGCCAGATCACCAGCCGATCATAAGCCAAGATTGTCGCCTTCGATATTTCCCGCCCGCTCTGCCCGTGACTTAGCCGACTTAGCCGCACCGAAAAGACCCGCTGCGCTGTTGGTCTAGCTGTGCTGCGCGTCATGGAAATACCCCGCTTGTCAACAGGTCGCCTTGCGCGCAAATGGCCGGCGAGGCATGTCTTTTCGCCAGCTGTCCACAACCTCGCCTCACACAACATATAGTGTAGTAGCCTGTGGTGAGGTACCATATATTGTGTTTTTGGTTGACGCCCGACCGTTTGGCGACTTATTGTCCAAGGCCGATCGTCGTGGCGGAAGCCTCACTGGTCGGCTGATCGTCCACCTTAAAGTATGGAGGAGGTATAGGGATGCTCGAAGGACATGACAATACGAGTCAATCTGGCGCCAAACCGAACGGCGTCGAATTCGAAATAGCAGAGAGCTCAGATGGGAGCTCCGTGGCGAAATCTGAGGCGAAGCCGGGAAAGTTGGTCATGAAGCCCGGGTCAAGGCCTGTGAACAGGACTGCGTCAAAGCCCGGGATGAAAATCGACCGCTTCTTTACTCGTTCTGGCGACGACGGCTTCAGCGGAATCGCATGGGATCTGCGCACCGCGAGCATCATCGGCGAGGGGGGGAAGATCGTGTTCGAACAGCGCGAGGTCGAGGTTCCCAAGGCCTGGAGCCAAACCGCGACCAACGTCGTTGTGCAGAAGTACTTTCGGGGGCAGCTGGGGACTCCAGGGCGCGAGCGATCGGTGCGCCAGCTAATCTGCCGGGTGGCCGACACCATTTCCGCATGGGGGCTCAAAGACGGTTACTTCGCGGACGAGGCATCTGCCGAGCGCTATCGGGCCGAGCTTCGCCACCTCCTGGTGGAGCAGAAGATGTCGTTCAACTCGCCGGTCTGGTTCAATGTCGGCATCGAGGCCGAGCCGCAGTGCTCGGCGTGCTTCATCAATCGCGTTGAGGACACCATGGAGTCGATCCTCACCCTGGCCAAGACCGAGGGCATGCTGTTCAAGTACGGCTCCGGTACCGGCACCAACCTTTCTCCGCTCCGTTCGTCGAGGGAGTTGCTGGTGGGCGGCGGCACGGCATCGGGTCCGGTCAGCTTCATGAAAGGCTTCGACGCTTTTGCCGGCGTGATCAAGTCGGGCGGCAAAACCCGCCGCGCCGCCAAGATGGTGATCCTGAACGTCGATCATCCCGATATCGAGGATTTCATCACCTGCAAGGCCAAGGAAGAGAAGAAGGCCTGGGCGCTCATCGATGCGGGCTACGACGGAGCGTTCGACGGCGAGGCTTACAAATCGGTATTCTTCCAGAACTCGAACAACTCGGTCAGGGTGACCGACGAGTTCATGGAGGCCGTGCAAAAGGATCGCGAGTGGCAGACCCGCGCGGTACGGGACGGCAGCCCGATCGCGACCTTCAAGGCGCGTGAGTTGTGGCGCATGATTGCCCAGGCGGCGTGGGATTGTGGCGATCCCGGCCTCCAGTACGACACCACCGTCAACGGCTGGCACACCTGCTCTGGCACCGAACGCATCAATGCCTCGAATCCGTGCTCCGAGTACATGTTTCTCGACAACTCGGCCTGCAATCTGGCGTCGCTCAATCTGCGCAAGTTCCTGCGCGACGACGGAAGCTACGACGCCGAAGCCTTTAAGCGGGCGGTCGAGCTCACCATCTTGGCCCAAGAGATCATCGTGGGTAACGCGAAGTACCCGACCAAGGCCATCGAGGAGAACTCGATTCGCTTTCGTCCTCTAGGTCTGGGCTACGCCAACTTGGGTTCTCTGCTCATGACGCTCGGTCTGCCCTACGACTCGGCTCCCGCGCGGGCGTGGTGCGGCGCTATAACCGCGCTCATGACGGGCTGGGCCTACCGCACTTCGGCTGTCATAGCGCGCGACGTGACCGGTCCGTTCGCCAGCTATGCGGAAAACGAGCAGCCTTTCCTGGGTGTGATGAAGAAGCATCGCTACCACACCGAGCGCATCGACGGTCACCATCTGCCCGAGGAGATGATGACCGCGGTACGCTCGGCCTGGGACGAGGCCATCAATGTCGGAACCGAGCACGGCTTCCGCAATGCGCAGGCCACGGTGCTCGCGCCCACCGGTACCATCGGTTTCATGATGGACTGCGATACCACCGGTATCGAGCCCGACATCGCTCTCATCAAGTACAAGCGCTTGGTGGGTGGCGGCCTGATCAAGATCGTCAACAACACCACCGAGGAGGCGCTGGTGCGCCTCGGCTATGACGAGAATCAACGCAAGGCCATCGTCGAATACGTTGATCGGGAAGAGACCATCGAAGGCGCTCCCGGGCTCAAGGCAGAGCACCTGCCCGTCTTCGATTGTGCCTTCCGTGCCGCCAGCGGCACGCGATCGATTCATTACATGGGCCACATCCGTATGATGGCGGCGGCGCAACCCTTCATCTCGGGGGCGATTTCGAAAACCGTGAACCAGCCCGCTGATGCCACGGTGGAGGATGTCGAGAACGCCTACCTGGAGGCCTGGAAGGCGGGGCTCAAGGCGATCGCCATCTATCGCGAAGGCTGCAAGCGCACCCAGCCGGTGACCACGAGTAAGACCGACCCCGGTGTGCAGCGAATACAGGCGGCGTCCCAGGCTTTGGTGCGACGCAAACTGCCCGACGAGCGCCGCTCGCTGACGCACAAGTTTGCGGTGGGCGGACATGAGGGCTACATCCACGTCGGTCTTTACGATAGCGGCGAGCCGGGCGAAATCTTCATCCGTATGGCCAAGGAGGGGTCGACCATCTCTGGCCTCATGGATAGCTTCGCCACCGCGGTGTCGCTCGCCCTGCAGCACGGTGTACCGCTCCGCCTCTTGGTCGACAAATTCTCGCGCATGCGCTTCGAACCGTCTGGCTTCACCGGCAATCCCGAGATTCCTCGCGCCTCCTCCGTTATGGATTACCTGTTCCGTTGGCTGGCGGCGAAGTTCCTGCGCCCCGAAACCGAAAGCGAAGGCGGGGAGGAGGCGAGGGCGGAAGCTCCCGCCGCGCCGGTTCTCTCCCCGGCGGCCGCCACCGCGCTGGGTGGTGAGCAGAAGCTGAGCAAGAGCGGCAGCTCCTCGCCCTATGCCTTCTTGGTGCGGACCGACGCGCCGACCTGCCCGGAATGCGGCTCGATCATGGTCCCGAACGGCAGCTGCCATAAGTGTCCGAACTGCGGTACCACCAGCGGCTGCTCCTAGCTGATATCGTTGGCGCAGCCCGGGGGTTACACCTTGCGCCGGCGCCCGCTTTGCGACAAAGTTGGCCACCATGGCGTTGAAGTTTAGGACGCTGGCAGTTGGGCCGGTGGCGTGTAACTGCGCGATTGTGCTGTGCGACGAGACGCGGCAGGCGGCAATAGTCGATCCAGGGGGACACGCCGAGCTGGTTCTTGCTGAGGCGCGCAGCATGGATGCCGAGGTCAAGTTTATCCTGCACACCCACGGGCACTTCGACCACATTATGGCCACCGCCGAGGTCGCTTCCGCCACCGCGGCCTGCGTGGCGATTCACGAGGATGATCGCGCCCTTTACGACAATCTGCCCCGCCAAGCGCGCATCTTCGGGTTCTCCGCCGAATCGCCGCCCGCCGTCGACTTGGTCCTGACCGATGGGGCGAAAATCGAGATTGGCAAGCTGACGGCCACCGTTGTTCACACACCCGGGCATACGCCGGGCTCGGTGGGATTCTACTTCGAGGCGGAGGGGGTCTTGTTCGCCGGGGACACGCTCTTCGCCGGGTCAATCGGCCGCACCGACCTACCGGGCGGATCCTACCCCGACATCGTCAAGTCCATCCGCAACCGGCTTTACTCGCTCCCCATCGCCACCAGGGTAGTCCCTGGCCACGGCCAGGAGACCACCATAGGGAGCGAGCGCGACCAGAATCCCTTTGTTCGCGCCGAGGTGATCTGACCCGCTTCGGCGGGCCGGCGGCTGTCGGCGGGCCGCCGTCATGCCGTGCCGTCCCGGGGGTTCGGCTCGGAGCCAAGGAGGCGTGACGGTGTTATGGTCACGCGATGGGGCGCATTCTCATCATCGACGACAACGAAACCATGCGCGAGGGCATGGCAGCTGCAGTGCGGCGTATGGGGCACGAGGTCTTGCTTGCATCCGGTGGGGCCGAAGGGTTGGCTCTCATGCGCAAGCACGCCCCCGACTTTCTCGTCACCGATTTAAAAATGGAAGGTGTTGATGGCCTCGAGGTGGTGGAGGCGGCCAAGCGCATCGATCCGTCGTGCCCGGCCCTGATCGTGACCGCGTTCGGCACGGTGGAGACCGCGGTCACGGCGATACGTATCGGGGCGATCGATTTCCTGCAGAAGCCGTTTGCCCCGGAGGTCTTGCGCCTCAAGGTCGAGCGCGCCCTCGACATTCGTCGCGAGAAGCTCTCGCGCCAGCGTGCCGAAGCCGAGGTCGAAGTCCTGCGTGCCGATGCGGCAGCGGGCTATGTGCCGGGCGAGATGGTGGGCCAGTCGCCGCTCATGGTCGCTCTCTTCCAGTCCATCGCCAAGGTCGCATCGTCCGACGTGGTCGTGCATATCTCGGGCGAGTCTGGCACTGGCAAGGAGTTGGTCGCCCGCGCTCTGCACGTGCAGTCCAAGCGAGCTGGGGGGCCGTTCGTCAAAGTGGACTGCGGAGCGCTCACCGACACCCTGCTGGAATCCGAGTTGTTCGGGCACGAGAAAGGCGCGTTCACCGGGGCGGTGAAGCGCAAGCTGGGCCGCTTCGAGCTGGCCGACAAGGGCACCCTGTTTCTCGACGAGGTGGGCGACATGACGCCCAACCTTCAGCTCAAGCTCTTGCGTGTCTTGCAAGACCAGCAGTTCGAGCGCGTGGGTGGCGAAGAGACTGTCCAGGTCGACGTGCGCGTGGTGTCAGCCACCCATCGTGATCTAAAGCGAGCCGTCGAGGAGGGCACCTTTCGCGAAGACTTGTTCTACCGACTGCACGTGGTGCCGTTTCGGGTGCCGTCGCTGCGCGAGCGGCGCGCCGACATCCCCCTCCTGGTCGCGCACTTCATCAAGAAGCTGGGGCCTCGCGCCAATCCCTCCGTCAAGCAGATCAGCGCGGCGGCTCTCGCTCGCTTGCAGACCTATCCGTGGCCAGGCAACGTGCGTGAGCTGGAAAATGCCGTCGAACAGGCTCTGGTGTTCGCCGACGGCGAGAGCATAGACGTCGCCGCGCTGCCGCCATTCTTGCGCGAAGGCGCTGATGAAGCCGCGCTGGCGCTTCCCGCGGGAAACATGAGCCTGCCCGAGATACTCGACGACCTCGAGCGACAACTCATCCAACGAGCCTACGACCGCAGCGGCGGCGTCAAGACCGAGACGGCCCGACTCCTGGGCATCAAGACCAGCGCCCTCTACTACAAGCTGGAGAAATACGGCATCACGACGACGGGGCGTGCGCCCGGCGAGACGGACGCGTAGCCGCCTGATCTGGCCAACCCCGCGTGAAGCTCGGATTTCACCTCCGCGGGCGTCACCCGTGCTCCTGCGGCTCACCGTCTTTCACCTTGCTCTTTGCCGTCACTTCGGCGCCCAGGGTGCCGTCCTCCCTTGGGCGGAAGCGGATCTCGGCCTTTACCTCGAGCACCATATTCGCTAGCACTTTTGCCAGCTCACCCTGGACATCCACGCGATCCAGCCAGGCGCCGATCTCGGCCGAGGCGGCCCGCACGAGGTCATCTTTCGAGCGCGAGGCCACCTCGAGACCCGCGACCACCGCCCGGCGCACTCGGTCAGACAGGCCGCGTTCCGCGCGCTCGGGTGGCGTATCGCCGTCGTCCGACTCCTTGCTGGCATATGGGTCTCGATTGCGCTCGTCGGCCATAGCCCCAGCCTAGCAGCCCAGGGCGAAAGTCTCCACCGCGCAGGCGGGGCGGCCTCTGCGCTGGGATGGCCGGATGGGGGCGGGGGAACGGCAGCACGTGCGCCGGGGCGGCACTCGGGATATGCTGCCCGACCCAAGACCATGACCGGGAGGGGCGAGCACCGTTACCAGCCGACTCGGCGCCTGCTGCGTGTCTACTACGTCACGCTGCGGGTTCTGCTGTCGTATGCCCTCTTCGCCGTCAGCCGCCGCCTGCACGCGAGCGACCGGGCCGCGCAGCTGGCCGAGGAAGCTCATCGCAAGAACGCTCGCCGCGTGCTGGCCGCTATCGTCGACCTGCAGGGTCTCTTCATCAAGGTGGGCCAGCTCATCAGCGTGATGGCCAACCTGCTCCCGGCCGCCTTCCGCAAGGAGCTCGAAACCCTCCAGGACAGCGTTCCTCCCCGACCCTTCGCCGAGGTGGAGATTCGCTTGCGTGAAGAGCTGGGCGAGCGGGCTGTCAGCCAGAGCTTTGCCGAGCTCGATCCCATTCCGGTTGCGTCGGCCTCGATCGGTCAGGTGCACGTGGCCCGTCTGCACACCGGGGAAAAGGTTGCGGTCAAGATTCAGTACCCCGATATCGAAGCCGTGGTGGACACGGATTTGCGCGCTCTGCGCTTCGTCTTTCGGGTCATAAGCTGGTTCTTGCCCGACTGGGGCTGGAACGTAATCTACGGCGAGATCCAGAATATGGTCCTGGCCGAGCTTGACTATCGGCAAGAGGCCGGAGCCATCGCGACGATCGCGGCTAACTTCGCTGGGCGGACCGACGTGCTGATCCCTCGAGTTATCGGTTCTTGCTCGACCGGTCGTGTCCTGACCACCCAGTGGATGGACGGCGTGAAGGTCAACGACCTGCAAGCGATCGCGGCGGCCGGTATCGATCGCATGCAAGCCGCGCGCTTGTGCATCGAAGCCTACTGCAAGCAGATCTTCAATGACGGCTTCTACCACGCCGATCCGCACCCCGGGAACCTGCTGCTGGTACCGCATGTGGACGGAGGTAAGAGCCTGGCCCTGGTATTCCTGGACTTCGGAGCGACGGCACGCGTCTCCGACTCCATGCGGAAGGGGATCGTAGCGTTCTTGCAGGGAGCTGTGACTCGAGATGTTACTCGCATCGCCACGGCCATGAAGGACATGGGCTTTATCTCGCGGCACGCCGACCACGAGGTCTTCGATCGCGTCATCGAGCACTTCTACGAACGCTTTCGTGCTCAGATGCGTTTCCAGCAATTCTCGACCGGGACCCTGAGCTCCGGTCTCGACCTGCGCGGTCAGATCGCAACCTTGCTCGACCTGCGTCAGCTCGACGTCTCCCTATCCGACTTGCGTGACGCCTTCCACGTGCCCAAAGAGTGGGTCTTGCTCGAGCGCACGCTGCTCTTGCTCCTCGGCGTGTGCACTAGCTTGGCCCCCGAGCTCAACCCGGCCGACGTCATCCAGCCCTACGTCGATCGCTTCATCCTGGGCGAGCGCAAGGAATGGTCCGAGACGGTTCTGGAAACCGCCCGCGAGGCAGCACTCTCCGCGTTTGCCCTGCCGGGCGAGCTCAGCCGCTTCTTGAGCCTGGCCGCTCGGGGTGACATCCAGGTCGGCCTGCGCCACCTGGGCGAGTCTACCGAAGCCATCTATGCCATGGGCCAGCAGGTGCTGTGGGGGCTCCTGGCCGCTGTCGCATTCTGTCTGTCGGTGGTCTACCAGGGTCGAGGCCAACGCGTGCCCCAGGCGGTGGCGATGGGCGTGGCCGGATGGTTCGTTTTGTTGCTCCTGGTCGCCTTGGCGCGCGGCCGGCGCGCACGCCGCTGCCGGCGTCCCCGACCGAGGTGATTGGGTCCAATACCCACATGTACGACGTGGAATTCGCCCTTGCCGCTGGCGGCCCCGCCGCCTACACTCCCAGCGACTTCGAGTCGATAGCTAGGTGCTAATGACGCTGGTGAATACGGGACTCACGTCGAGAGTAGAGCAGAACCGCAGCGCTCTCGCGACTATGGGTAAGCTTGCTGCGGCTTTCGATCTGGCCGACCTAACCTCGGTACGCAACCTCCTGCGCGGCGGATCGGTGATTGACTGGCATCGCCTCTACTTCGCCGATCGCGGTCAGGTTGACCGTTTTCTGCGCATCAACGAGTACGATCCCGCCAATCCCGAAGACATTGCTCGTCTTGAGAATCTGCGTGAGCAAGCGGTCGAGTACCTGGAGAGATATCTCGGCTTCCGCATCTCGGAAGAGGTGGCATCCGGGCTGCCGGCCCGCGATCTTTTGCTCGTTGCCTCCCAGAAGGGGAAGCGCCGGACGCAGGCCTGCGTGGTGCTCAAGGTGATGCACGTTCTACACCACTTGGCCGGGGGTGAATTGGCCACCCGACTGTCCGTGAGCGCCGATCAGATTTTCCAGCTCGTCGAAGACAAAGTCCTGCGCACCGTTGAAGAGATGAAGGGCGTGGGCTGCCAGATTGTCGAATTCGAATGGAGCCGCAAGGAGCAGGACAGCCTGATCACCAAGCTCTTGGCCAAGCGCGACAACATCGCCGCCCACGTCTACGACAAGCTGCGCTTCCGGATGATCACCAGAAGCGAAGAGGAAATCATCTTGGTGTTGCGTGAGCTGGTAGGGCGGCTGGTTCCCTTCAACTACGTGATTCCCGGAGAATCGCAGAACGACATCGTGGATCTGCAGTCGTTCATCGAGAGCGACGCCTCTTTGCACGGCCATCTGCCCGATCTGCTCGACCTGTCCAACATTGCCCAGGACAAGCGCAACCCGACTGTGAACGAGTTCTCGGGGCCGAGCTACCGCGTAGTGAATTTCGTAGCCGATCTTCCTATCCGCATCGACCGCAGCTTGGGCTTCTCTCCTGATGATCCCGTGTTCGCCGACATCGGCAGCGTGGTCTTCGTGTTGACCGAATTTCAGATCGTGGATTTGCCGACCTCGCGTGCCAATGAGCTGGGCGAAAATAGCCACGACCGCTACAAGGAGCGGCAGGTCATGCGCGTCAAGGCCCGCCTTATGCACGGCATGCAAGAGGAGGATACCCCTGGCCCCACCCGGGATCTGAGCGGGCGTTCCGACGGCGATCTGGGACACGACTGATTGACTGCCGGCGTACCTCATGGGCTGCGGCCAGAGGAGCAAGAAGCGACTTCCCCTTCCTATTGCACCAGCATTGCGTGTTCAAGCAAGGTAAGGAGCAGCTGTGACTCGGATTCTGTTGGTCGACGATCACGCCGTGGTTAGGCGGGGGGTGCGGGAGATCCTCGCGGAATCGCTGGGCAAGGTGTCGTTCGGTGAAGCCGGCAAGCCTTCGGAAGCCATCGACAAGCTGCAGAGCACGGATTGGGATGTTATCGTGCTCGACATCTCCCTGCCGGGACGCGGCGGATTAGACGCCTTGCGGGACATGAAGCGTCTCAGGCCGTCGGTGCCGGTGCTCGTGCTCAGCATGCACGCTGAAGACCACTACGCCCTGCGTGCGCTGCGCGCCGGGGCTTCGGGCTACGTCAACAAGGAGAGCGCCGCCGAAGACTTGTCCGGCGCGGTCCGCAAGGTGCTCGCGGGAGGCACCCACGTGAGCGCTCGGCTGGCGGAGACCTTGGCCAAAAGCTTGCGCAACGATGCTTCGCGGCCACCGCACGAGCGTTTGTCTGATCGCGAGCTCGAGGTCATGCGCGGGCTGGCCGCCGGGAAGACCGTCAAGGAAATCGGCATCGAGCTCGCTCTCTCGGAGAAGACGGTCAGCACCTATCGCACCCGGCTGCTCGAAAAGATGCAGATGCGTACTAATGCCGAGTTGATTCAGTACGCCCTGCGCGAAGGTCTGGTCGAATGACCAGGTCCTACGCCGGAGTGGAGCAGCTGTAGGACCACGGAGGACAACGAATTCGGCCACATGCTGGCATGCGCGCAAAGCTGGACGTGCGAAACCAGCATCATGCAAGATGAGCGACTGCCTGCGAAAAGGATCCTCATCGTGGATGACCATCCTGCAGTCAGTCAGCGCATCGGGGAGCTCTTGGCCAGCGTGACGCCTGGGGTGGAGTTGGTGGCCGCATCGTCGGGAGAACAGGGACTAGCTCTTGCGGCCGAGCAGTCGTTCGATCTGGTGCTCCTGGATCTGCGGCTTCCTGGATGCGGCGGAATCGACGTGCTCAAGGAGCTGCGCGCCTCGCGGCCGCGGCTACCGGTCATCATCATAAGCTCGCTGCCGGAATCGCCCTACGCCACGCTTGCGCTCCGGGCAGGGGCACACAGCTTCGTCACCAAGAGCGTCTTGGGGCAAGAGCTTACCCGGGTGGTGCGCACTGCCCTGGAGCAGCGAACGGTCTGACTGCCTTAGCGGCCTTGCCGATTTGTGGATCGCGGCTAGCGCAGCTTCACCAGCTCCGCTATGCGCTGCCGGACATGGCGGCGGCCCGCCAAGGTCTCGATGCGTGACTGCGTGGCCAGCCGCTGATAGAGCGAGCGTGATCCGGCAAGACCCACCGGCCCGGCCTGCTCTCCCAGCCTGGCCCTCACTTGCTGGTTTTCCACCACCGTGACCGGCTGCGCGGGCGCGGCAAAGGCGATGGTCATCGACTGCACGCAACTGGTGACGGGGGCAGAGGGCGACTGCGAGAACCGCGACAGGATACCCTCCGGGCAGGTTTGGGTCGAAGCCCCCACGTCATGGCCGAGGCCGGGGAATTCCACCCAATAACCGTGGGCAAGCGTGGTCGAGGCTTGCCGCGCCCAGTCCGGAGAGGTCAGTGGATCGAGGGCCCCGGAAACCAGCAGCGTGCTCACCGCGCTCGTTACCGCCGAGTAGTCCGCGGGGGTGCGTTGTTGATGCTTCCACGCCTGGCATATGGAGAGGAGAGCCGAGTTGTCGAGGTATGGGCTGAAGGCAGGGGTGACCTTGGCCAGGTCGCTTTGCACTTGGGCAAGCGTCACGAGCTGGTTGTCGGTACACAACACGGAGAAGTACTGACCGATGGCGATGCTGGACAGCGCCTGCGTGTCGGTCCCTATGATGGCGCTGATGTCGCTGTCGTAGAGCAACTGCCCGCTACCACTGGCGATGGCCGCCGTGACCGCGGCAATCATGCGCGGCAGGAGAGGGGGAGCCAAGGCCAACACCGACACGGCGTCGCCGAACATGGAGCCGTCATCGTATGGCGTGGCGCTCCCGGCTAGCGTTAGTGGCCTGCTGCTGAGACTCGTGAGGTCGTTCGCCATGTCCGACTCCAGCTCGCCGTAGGCGCCGCTGCACGAGCTATCGGAGGCGCAGGAGGCGAAGGTGGTTGTCAGGGCAGTGTCGGTGGCCGAAGCTGATGCGCTTAGCGTGGGTATGGTGGGATTGACGACCGAATCGAGGATGGCGTACTTCACCAGGGCGCTGTAGGCCCGCAAGATCTGCAGACCCCATGCGGTGCCATAGGAAACTCCGTCGAGCGCGATCGCGGGATAGCCGAGCACTGCTTGGAAGGTGGCTACGTCACTCGCCATCTCTTGGATGTTGTAGGCGGTGGCATCTATGCCCTGCGCCTGCAGGTCAGCCCCGCAACGGATAGCAAAGTCGATGTCGGATTCGCTCGTGCCTTGCTCGGGGCAATCGAGCCGCGGCCGGGAAAGGCCGGTACCCCTTTGCTCGAGGAAGACCATGTCCATGGGCCACGATTGGGTCTCGCTGGCCGTGATCTGGTCGAGGCCCAGGTCGGCCCATGACTGGCCTGGACCACCGCTTAGATTAATCACCGGCGGCTCCGTGGGGTTCTGTCCCTTGAAAATGAGCACCGGAACCTGGATGTATTGTGTCGGAGACTCGTGCCGCTCCGGCGTGTAGAGGATACCGCAGCGTATGGTCGACCCCTGCACCTGGCTTGGATCGACGACGAAAGGACAGACGCTTTCATCGAAGTGTGCCCCGGATGATGCTCCGCCGCATGCGCCTAGCCCGGCGAGTAGAGCTACCGACGTCGCAAGGATCTCCGCCCTTCCTCGCCGGAGCTTGGCCTCGGGCGGCGACTGGTGCGGGGACGCGATCCTGGCCGATGCGCTTGGGCGTTCGTAGAGCACGAGAGCAGTTTACCGGAAAAGGTCCATCCCGGCCGAGCTCGCCACGCCCGTCGCTATTTCGGAATGCGCAGCGTGACTTGGGTGCCCTGGCCGCTGACCGTGTGTATCGTCGCGTTGCCGAGCTCGGCCTCGATGCTCTCGTAAAGCGCGGCCATGCCCATCCCCCGACCCGAGTCCAGCGTCGCCACCTTCTTGCTCGATAGCCCCGCGCGAAAGAGCAACGCCAGACGCTCGTCTTCGCTCGCGCCGGTGAGGGCCTCGGCCGTTATCACGCCCTTTGCTACGGCGGAGCGGCATACCGATGCGACATCGATGCCACGACCATCGTCCGACACTTCTATGAGCCAGGCGTCAGCGTTTTGCTGGCAGGAGATGGTAACCCGGCCGACCGCGGGTTTAGCGCCCCGCTCGGCGGGAATCTCGATGCCGTGGTCGAGACTGTTGCGCACGAGGTGGCCGAGGTTGGCGAAGATCTTGCCGAGTCGGTCGGGGTCTACCAACAAGTCCTCGCCGGTGATCGCCAGTGTGGCGCGTTTGCCCAACCGCTCGGCCACCCGCTCGAACAGTCCACGCAACGGGGCCAGTAGCACTCCCGCCTTGGTCCAACTCGACTGACGGTAGAATTCGTCCACCAGGGCGCGGCGCGCCCTTTGCGTGTCCTGGCCTACCAGGCTCTCCAGCAAGCCGCGCATGCGGTTGACGGTGACGTCGCCAGCCGGGGCGCGGCTTTCGGGATAGTCGAGGCCGAGCACCTCGCGGTTGGTCCGCAGGAAGCTATCCAAGGCCTCCTCGACTGTCTGGAGGTGGCGCAGTGTCACCTCCGGGGCATCTTCAATGGCGTGGATCAGCTCCGCTATTTCCTGCAGCCCGAAGCAGACCATATTGCCTTTGGCGGTGTGGAGCAGGAAGCGGAATGCGTGCTCGCCGGGTGAGTTGCGTGCTTCGGCAAAGGCGCGACGGGTTTCGCACAGACAGGCCGCGAAAGCGTCCTTTTGTCGGATGATCTCGACCAGCGCCTTGCGCAGTGCATTTTCGCGAAAGAGCTTACTCATCTCGGTGGTATCGTTCATGGTGAAGAGCAGCTTCACCAACCGACCGTCGGGAGAGAAGATGGGAGAGGCGCCTATAGAGTAGTTGCGCCCGTGGAGATGGAATTCCTTCGGCAACTGAGCCAGGGCCACCTCGGTGGGGAAGACATCCTCGAAGATCTGCTCGTAGCCCTGGGCGAAGTAGTCTCGCTCCCTGGGGTCGAGCCCCAGCAATTCCGACAGCTTCTTGCCCTCGATGTCGCTTCTGCCGAAGATCACCGTGCAGGCGTGCGAGTAATTGGCGAGCACCGTCTGGTCCCGCAGCGCCAGAAGAAATCCCGTGCTGACGCCGTTCAAAATCTCCTTGACTTCGTTGGTCCTGATTTCGAGTAGCTTCTCCAGCATTTCCCGCTTGGCGCCGAGCTGGAACTGATTCGCCCAGAGCCGATCGAGGAGGGTGTTTATGGCCTCGGCCACTCGCGTTACTTCGGGGGATGAGGAGGCGAGATCGAGGCGCTCGCTCAGATCCTCGCTTTTGCACAAACGCCGAAAGAACTCGGCTAGGGAATCCGGCCAGGATTCGTGCGCCAGCTGCGCTTCTGCCGGTGGCGATGGTGGCGTCACCTGGCGCCTCGTTCGATCAGGTGCTTGCTGTAGGCTTTGTCCGATCCCAGGATGTGGTGGATGAGCCAGTCTTTGAGAAATATCATGAGCTCAACGGTGATTCGCGCCTGGCCGCTCTCGAGCTTGTCCTTGAACTCGAGCACCTTTTGGGTCAGCTCTCGGTGCTCTTGCGTGTGCCTCTCGGCTTGCGGGTACTGATATTGAGCGAAGAGCTGCTCCTCGTGCTCGAAGTGGGACCCGGCGTAGTCGATCAGCCCACGGAGCAAGGGCCCGAGCTGCTCTTGTCCAGTTCCCTCGAGCATCCCATTATGCAAAGAGTTAAGCATGTCGACCAGCCCGCGATGCTGGGCGTCTATGGACGGAATCCTCATGGCGTAGTCGTCGCACCAGGCGAAAAGGACCATTCCCGGTTTTCTCCCCTCTCTTCTATAAGCGCACTGGCCGAGTGCCGGTCGGCCCGTAGCAGACTGGGCGCAGGCGAGCAACTCGGGGTAGCCCGACTAGGAGATCGGCAGGTGAGCGTGGGCCTTTAGTTGCTATGGTTGCGTGCGGCTTGCCCCGAGAGCACCGACCTCGGGGCCACGGCTGCGGGTCGGGCCCACGGCGAAGCATATCCGCGTGCTTGAGCACCGCGCTGGCCACATTGCGACGCAAACAAACTTTTGGACTTTTTTCGCGCGGCGGAGCATTCTACCGGTTACTTGGGGCCCGCCGATGAGTGGGGGCAGAGCCAAGCGATCGGATCCCGTCTGAGGCATGAGCCGCTGCTGGGGAACGACGAAAACCCTGCAGAAGGAAAGATGAAGATGGGAAAGAGACTTTACGTTGGCAATTTGTCCTACGACACGACCGAGGCCGATCTGCGCGATGCGTTTGCCGCTACTGGTGACGAGGTAACCGAAGCGAAGCTCGTGCTCGATCGCGATACCGGCCGTCCGCGCGGCTTTGGCTTCGTCGAGATGGCGACCGATGCTGGCGCGCAAAACGCCATCGCCGCTCTCAACGGCAAGGATTTGCACGGCCGGGCCATCGCCGTGAATGAAGCCCGCGAGCGCGCGGGAGGGGGCGGTGGTGCGCGTGGAGGATTTGGCGGTGGTGGGGGTGGTGGCCGGGGCGGCGACCGTGGCGGATTCGGCGGTGGCCGCAAGCAGCGCTGGTAGTTGGGAGCGTGAAACCGGTTTCCAACCCCGCCGAAAAGCGCCGGAAGGAGCTCGCGCGCCAGCAATGGCAGCGGGAAAAGGCCGAGCGACGCCAGCAACGGCAGGCTGAGCGCCAGGAACGTGGTCGAGGTGATTCCGGTGAAGATCCAGATTTGGCCGGCATTTTGCCCGGTCCACAGCCTGAAAAGGACCCGACCAGTCAGACCTAGAGCACCGAACGGTTAGACCCAGCCTGGCTGGGGGCCGCTGCAGGTGCTGGTCGTTTCTGGCCGGGTCGAAGTGGCGCCGCAACGGGCGGATTGCATCCCCTCTTGCCGGCGCCACGGCTCTGCCGTTGGCCGCGCGGCTATCACCACCGGTCGATGTCGCGGTCGACGTCGATGTGTGACGTCGTCCCAGCTTCAAACGTTGAAGCGGAAGTTGGCCTGGAAGTGTTCGTAGTACAAGCTGTTTCCGTCGACGGATGACTTGCAAAGTGGCTGCGTACCCCCAGCCGTACCCCTAAATCTTGTTTACGGGGGCTGGTGGCCGCGGTTGCGGTCTTGGGATTGCCTGGTCGCGGAGCTTCGTCGCGATGGATCTCCGGACACGACGGGGTGACAATCTCCCCTGAAGGAGGCGGAGATGCGTAAAGCTTTGCCGTTGGCCGTTCTGGCCATGGTTCCCGTGGTGACGCGGGTCGCGTGGGCGGCTTTTTTGCCTCCACCCTGTCCGGACGGCTCGAGGTTGGTGACGACTGCGTGCTCAGGTTCTTACTGCCAGGCCCTCAGCTGCAACGACAGCGGTGATTGTGCAGCAGACGAGTTCTGCAGCGACACTTGGTTCTGCACGACCAGCATAGACCCGACTTTGACAAACTGCGGCGGAGCGGACGTGGGTGGTGCGCTGCTTGCTGTGGAAGGCCCGTGCAGCACGCCCGGCGATACCTGCGGGGACGGTATGCGCTGCGAGGCTATGCAGGTGTGCATTCCGCCGGCCACGATCACGACGTTTGGTACCGCCACCGTAACCGTAACCGTCACCACTGGGTTAACCGTCACCGACACGGAGATCATCTACACGGGAACGGCCACGAATACGATAACCAGTGACGGACGCACCGCCACCTTGACGGGTCCCTTGGGCACGGCTACTGGCACGCTGACGACCGTCGTGGTGACGGGTACGACTACGAGTACCGAGGTTGTCTGGCTGATCTCCACCTCGACCGCTTCCACGAGCACGACCAACTCGGCCACCGCCACCGCCACGGCAACGGCCAACGGCACGCTCACTGCGACCTCGGCTACGAGCCCGACCACGGCGCCGACTGCGTCGGCCACGGCCACAATGATCACGAGCACGGATACGAACACCGCCATTTCAATCACGCCCCCGGACACGTCGGCTGGGAGCGGTGAATCCGCGACAGGTACGGCGAATGGCGAGAGCCTTGCGCCGACTCAATCGGGAAGCTCGACTGTAACCGTGACGCAGGTGGCACCAACTATGACAGGAACCGGACTTGGTGTTCGCCTGGCCAAGCCCCCAGGTTGTGATTGCGCGTTCTCTGGTGGCGGTGTGTCGCCGGCCTGGGGTTTGCTCGTTCTGGTGGGCCTGCTCGCGCTTGGGGCGCGCCGCCGCCGGTAGCTCAGCCGGGAGGCTTGCTCAGCCTGGGCGCCCCGCTCGACGAGGCGGTGGAGCGCGCCACCGAGATCGTGGCTGAAAGACACACGGATCCAGACGATGAGGCCAAGGCCCGGATGGGCGATGTCGGGAGAGAACGTCGTCGACTAGACCGACAGGACCGATCAAACCAGCGGGAACCTGGTATTTCCAGAAAGACCTGGAAGAGGGCCGACACTGAGGCGGGGGTAGAGACTGACACTTAGTTTGGCCAGAAAGCGGGCGTCACTCGGGTAGGGGATGGCAGCGCAGCTCCCGAGAGGCGGATCCAGCCGGTCGAGGGGGTGCCCCAGTTCTTGCCCAATTTCACATGATCCTCTCGACGTGCAGGGCGGCCATGCGCCACGCGCAACGGGTGTGCCCGGGATTAGCTCGCGCGTGGGCCTCGACACCAGCGTAGATTCGATCGACGAGGCTCCGCCGTTCTTCGCTCGTGCGTTCCCGTGCCAGCGCCGCCAGCAGCGAAGATTGCGAGAACCCTCGCACCCAACCCGCAAACGATGACGCCAGCGCTCGGGCGTCCTCTGATGCTGCGAACGCGCTCCACAAGGGATCAGGAGAGACGACGCGCTCGTGCTCGATCAGTCGCAGACGCTCCCCAAGCGCCGGTGCCATGAACGGTGCCTCGAGCTCCGCGCGCGATAGGAAGAAGTTTGGCACGACGACGCGGCCAGCTTCGTCACGCGAGATCGCACCCGATGCAACCTCGGCTCGCAGCGCCTCGTCTAGGCCGTCAAGCGCGTGCTCGCCGCCGCAAACACCATCGTCGTCTACGGTCGCGACGACCACGACCAAGCGACCGCCGCGGCAGAGCTCGGTCGCCCGTAGATCGAGAAACCGCCTCCAGTCCCGGCGCGCCTGCTCCAGAAACGGAGCCGAGCCTGGCGTGCGCGCCGTCGGTGCCCAGGCTCGATCCGGGAGCGTCGTCGGCACACGCGATAGCCAGTGCGCTGCCGTCGACGACCAGCCTAGGCTCACGGATAGGGCCGGGACCACCTGGCCGTAGAACGACCTTGCGATTGCGCATGCGAAGACTTCCGGGGCGTCAAAAGGGTAGCCTGCGGACGTCGCCAAGGTTGCAAGCAGCTGCGAAAAGTCGTTGCCAGGCTGGTCGTCGTGGACAACCCAGACCGGTTGCGCTGTCCTTTGTCGCAGCGAGCGCAGCGCCGCAGCTAGCGCCGTGACGGAATTCTTCCCTGTCGCGGAGCCGTAGTCGACAACGGTCACAGCCGTCGGCGCCGGTGGCAGCGCCGCCTCGCCGGCCGCGCGTTCCAGCAGCGGCAACGCGAATGACGCCGCGGTCGCCTGCACGCGCGCATTGCGATCATAGTCGCCGCCACCTGTCATCGTCGTCGTTGTCACGCCCGTCATCTCGTCGGTCACCCGCACAGCCTAGCAATGGTTCCTTGCGCGATCAGCATTGGTGGTGGGGCCGGGATGGCTTAGACTTGTCGGAGCAGAAACGCGGGAGCAGAACGATGGCACGGCAGAGCGCAGCCAGACGGCATTACGAGAGCGACGAATGGGAGCGCCTGATCTCCGGCGATCCGAAGGTATTGGGCGGTAAGCCGGTCCTCAAGGGGACGCGCATGCCCGTGTCCCTCGTCGTCGGGAGCGTCGGCGGCGGCATGACCGTCGACGAGGTGATGCACGAGTACCGCCTGACGAGGCCCCAAGTGCTCGCGGCTTTGCGCTACGCCGCGGACGTGGTCGACGAGGAGCGGCTTGTACCGCTTCTTCCTTGACGAGAACATCCCGCGGCGGATCGCCGAACGACTCAGGGCGGAGGGGCACGACGTAGTCGAAGTCGTCGCCGGGCCGCTGCGCGGCAAGCCTGACGACTACCTCTGGCGGCGCGCGGCCACCGAGGGGCGCGTGTTCGTTACGCGCGACATAGGCGCCACGGCCCTGCCGATCCGGCCGGCGCCGGCCTCGATCATTCTCCTCCGCGGGCCGGAGACGCTTACGGCAGTCCAGCTAGACGCCATGTTCGGCGCGTTCTGGGACCGAGTCGAGCGCGCCGACCTCGCAGGACATCTGGTATCGGTCCGGCCGGGCGGCTACCGGCTGCACCGGATCCGTGTTTGATCGCGCGGGGGGGTTTCCTGTGCGCCCGTGGCGCGGCCACCTCAACGCCGGGAACGCCGAAAGATCCAGGTGGAGTTCGTTTCGCACGATCGAGCCGTGCTCCGGATCAGGACATCGTGGAAGTCTCGGAGCGCAAATGCGCGCCGCGCAAGACGGTCTTGATGGGCTGCGTCGGCGCAAGGATCGGGGACTGGGAGCTGGGCTGAGAGCCGCATGCCGCTCGGCGCTGGCCCGGATGAGCTGCAACGTTATCCGGCTTGGCTTGTGCGTTTGTGCTCGCGCCAGGATGCCCTTGACCTCGTCCTTAGGCGTTCGGTCCTGCGCCAGAGGTTGGCGTATCTCTGCACCTGCGCCCAGAACTGATCGGGCTCGGCGCCGCGGCCTTGGCGGGGTTCATGTCGTTCCCTTCCTTCGCGTGGCGCCGCTGGCCGTCGGTCATGTAGCTCAGAGCCCGACGGAGCGAGCCGGTCCTCGCTGAGCCCAGCGTGGCCATGCGCAGGTGGTAGGCCAGGGCGCTAGCCCCCGGCTCCGCGAGCAGCTGTGCTGCCGTGGAGCGTCACTGCATCGCCGAAGGGCGATGTAGTATGTCCATGGAGGGTGGCTTTTTTTGCCGTGCTGGCGCGGAAGCGACTGGGAGACTCCGGCATTTGAAGCAGAGCGCCTGTGCTGCAGATACGGGCTGGAGGCGCTTCTACGAGAGGGCACCGCAGGCTCGTGGCTTGGCTCGTCCGCGAGCGTGCCAGCCCCACGGCTCGTCAGCCATCGGGGGGACGTTTCTGCGCGATTGATTCACGCCGGGGTTGTCCTGTCCGCGGGCGGCTCGGTTCCGCGGCGGTCAGTTGTGCCAGCGCGAGGGCGAAGACCAGGTGGGCCTACGCGGGCAGGACATGGAAGACACAAAGGCGGGGTCTGGAGGACCAGACCAGCTTGAAGGCGGCGTGGGCGGGCGGGGCGCGCCGGGTTGGGCGGATCGGAGATGGATGCGCGCACTGCGCACGACGCGTGCCTCCGCAGGGCGTGCAGGCCGGCCTCCGCCCGACTAGCAGGTGGTCCTCTGATCTTGCGGCCGGCCCTCGCTCTGGGTGGGATCCACGACTCGGCCCCGTGAACAGGATGGCAACGCGGTGGCCCACGTAACTCGAGTAGCTCCCCTTGACGAGCCCATTGAAGGTGGGCTGGACGGAGGGGGACCATGCCATTGCTCCAAGGCCCCGGCATTATGAGCAAGGTGATCGAGACTCGAGCAGCGGGTCCAGATTAAGGCTACCCAGGCCGCCGCCATCAACCCCATATCAGCCGGCCCCCTAGCGCGCGCAGGCCGTGTCAAGGGCGGCGTTGCGCCGGCGCGCGAGCTTGCGAGAGCGCGAACCCTTGACGCGGACGAGCACGCTGGGACAATGCCGGTTGGGGTTGGTTGCCGCACTGGTCTTTTCCATGCACGTCGAGCTAGTTGTTGGGTAGCATCAGCCCGTGTTCTTCCGCCATGGCGTCCTGCAGCTCGCGCCCTTCTGGGACGAGGGGAGAGACACCGTCCTGGCGTCTTCCTTCGTGGCCTGGCAGCTGCGTCGCGAGGAAGGTTGCGAAGATCTGCCGGTGGACGAAGCTCTCCGGCGTTTCGAGCGGCTGAAGCGCCAACCACTTTCCTCATGGAAAATCCGCCAGTTCGTTGCCGATGCCGGCTTCCGCGCAGACCTGATGGAGATGAACGATGGGCAGGTCGCCGACTTTGTCCGTGTTGCCATCGAGACGCGCAGGGTTTGCGGTCTCCGCAAGATCGACAAGGTAGGCAAGCGGGTCGACGCAACCACCGAGCAACGCCGCCTGGTCAGGAATATCGAGAAGCAGACGCACGGGCACCTTAACTTCTCCGGCCGCCAGTATAAGTTGGTCGTGGACGTGGATCTCGGCCAGGTGCCCGGCCGTAACAGCTACGAGGTGGCCGGCCGCGACGAGGCTCTGCGCGTGCTCGATGGCTTGGCCAAAGAAGCAGGCACATCCGGCGACCTAAGCGCTCTGCTCGTCCAAGCCAGCGCGAAGCTGACGCCCGATTGGCGCCCGCCTCGCCAGCCTGACGGACTGATCCTGCTTCGGCGCATCCGCCAATCGAGCGCTCCCGTGAAGGACACCGGACCGGCCATCACGCCGTCGCAGCTCCTCAAACTGAGGCCCTCGACATGGATCACCATCGTGGTCGAGGACCAGGTCGGCGCACCTTGGCAAGGTACCTTGCGCCTGCGTCTGGCAAATGGCAGCCAACGCGAGGATGCGGTGGATGACCACGGCACCGTCCACCTCGACGGGATCGAGCCAGGCGAAGTGCAGATCCAGCGCGTCCTGCCACCGCCCACTACCCACGAAGTCACGCAAGGGGAGAGTCTTCCCAGCATCGCTGCGCACTACGGATGGCACGACTGGAAGCCAATCTACGATCACGTTGACAACGCCGATCTCAAGCGCAAGCGCAGCAATCCCAACATACTGTTCCCCGGTGATAAGGTTGTCATACCGCCGCCCGAGAACGATTGGCTATCGCGCGCCACGGGCCAAAGCCACACCATCGTAATCCACCGCCCGCTCGTGCGATTTTCCATGCGCCTCCTCGATGGCGACGGCAAGCCACTGGCGAGCATCAAATACTGCCTTGCGTTCGACAGCTACAAACGCGAGGGGCAAACCCAGGCCGACGGTTTCGTCGATGAGCCCATCCCGATCGCCGTGCGAGTGGGCCAACTCACCCTATGGCCGGATTCACCCAGCGGCCTCCCGTGCCTCATTCCCATCAACTTGGGTTACCTCGATCCCTTGAGCGAAACGAGCGGGGTGCAGGCCAGACTGGCCAACCTTGGCTTCTTCGCAGGCGAGATCGACGGCGCGGAGACGGAGGATCTGGCTGCGGCGCTGGAGTCGTTCCAGGAAACCAATGGCCTCGACGTCACCAGGCAAGCCGATGCGGCCACCTTGGCCAAGCTGCGCGAAAAGCACGACGGAGAGTGAGCTATGGCCAATGTTTCGCCCACCGGCTCCGGGACCACATCCCACAATACCTTCGTCGTACATGTGGTTCGTCTAGTCTTGCAAACCTATCCGGGTACGGCCGGCACCGAGACCGAGCGAGCCATTTCCAGCGTGACCTACAAGGTCACGATCGGCAAGGCGGCGATCACAGCTACCACGGGCGCGAACGGCACCATCGAACTGCACATTCCCGCAGGCTTGAAAGCCACCGTGGATGCCCTTGGCACCACCTTCGCCGTTACCCCCCTGGCCCACATAGAGGATGCGACGAAGACAAGGGGCTGGCAACGGCGGCTGCAGCACTTGGGCTACGCGATCGACGCGATCGATGGCGTCGTTGGCAAGAAGACGGGGACGGCCACGTTGGAGTTCCAGGCCGACAACAATCTGGACACCGACGGGGTTGTCGGCTCACTCACCCGTAACAAGATCAATAGCGCCGTGGGCGAGTAGGAGAGATCGCGTCTTGGCCGACATCAGTCTTCCCATCTATAAGCAACGCAAACTGGTTCCTGTGGCCTTCGTGCGCGCTGGCACCGGCAACCCCACGTTGAGCCAACCGGCAGTGGATGATCGCGGCTACACAGGCACGGAGCACGGACCGCTGGTCGGTGTGCTCCAGGGCAACACGGTGACGGTCAGGCTGCAACGTCTCTACCTGGACGCCAGCGCCGACATCTACGTGACCTCGGATGATCCCGTGTCGGCGGCTATCGTGACCCCGTCGGGGGGCAAGCTGGCTGCAGGCGCAGAAGCCGACTTCGAGATCAAGGGCCTGTTGGGTGGCACGCCCAAGGAGGTGAAGATCTTCGCCCGCTTTGGCAGCGCCACGGGGCCTATCGTCGGCCGGATGATGGCCTGGGTCTTCACGCAACTCACCATGCAGATCACCCCGCACGTGGCCGCGATTGCCTCGGCGACCGGCGCTGCCGTGGCCTCTTCGGTGGTAGTGGCCAACGTCATGAACCTCGTGAAGGCCATCTGGCGGCCTTGCGGTATCGACTTCGTCATCAGTGCTACGGTCAACGATGCCTACACGTTCGCCAACCCCGGCCACGTCACCTGGGACGCAGAGGTCAACAGCTTGCTCGGGCACAGCTTCGCGGCTGCGTCCGTGAACGCCCACTTCGTGCACTGCATCGACATACCGACGAGCCCGGGCGTCCTCGGATTGGGCCTCAGCCGGGCCTTTGCCACCGCGCACGGGTTGCCTGCTCCCGGCATCATCCTCGGCGATACCAATTTGGACGGTAGCAACCGTACGGCGGACGCCATGTGGATCGCGAACGACCTCGCGCACGAAATCGGGCACTTCCTGCAGCTAGAGCATCCAGAGATGCTGCAACCTCCGAACGAGCGCAAGGACTCCTGGTCGCGACGCATGCTCATGCATAACTTCAACCTGCAGACCGCATCGGGCGATTGGCGTGACGACTTCGGCTATGGCTCTTCGGGGGGCGCTATTCGGCGAGGCTGTATGATCACGATGAAGAATCTTGCGCAGTTGACCACCGATGGCGAATGCGCGACGGCGCGTGCCACCATCACCTCGCCCACCGGACCGTATTAAGGCAAACATGCTCGACACCATGCTCTCCCGCATTAGGTCCGCAGATTTCAGTGTGCTCCAAGACCTGAGTGGATTGGACTCGGCAACCGTCGCTTCACTCTTGACGGAGCCGAATCCCCGGGCGCGCGAGCTCGTGCTCTGGATTCTCGATGCGTTGGGTGGTCTCGCCGCGATCCGGGCTGCTGCTGCTGCCGTGCTCGACGAACATCCCCAGGTCGTGGGCGTCGCCTTGCGCGTCTTACGCCACCACGCAACCCCCGAGGTCTTGGAACAGGTGCTCGGGGACTACGAATCCGCTCCGGAGGCGATGGTTCGCAGACACCTGGCGTTGGTTATGGGGCGCATCGGGGCCGCGCGCAGCGACGTGCTGGCGCTTGAGCAATCCGAGCCCGATCCAGATGCCAAGGCGACACTGGCGCTGGTTGTTGCCCATCTTGGCGACAGCGAAGCGCGAACGCGCGTTTCCGCAATTTGGCCCTCGCTGCTGGGGCGGCAGGCCAGCAGTGTGCTCGAGGAACTGGAGTTCCTGGGAGCTGCGTGGGCGCTGCCTGACCTAGTGCCATTTCTCGGCGACCTGACTCCCGTGCTCCGCGTTGGCGCAGATGGCTTACCCGGCCCGGAGCATCTCAGGGTCTGCGATTTGACGGTGAATCTAGCGGCGCGCCTGGGACCGCCGCCTTTCCCCTTTCCCACCGACGGCCATACCAACTATGCAGCCGAGCAACTAGGACAAGCCAGGGGCTACCTCGATGGCGTGGCACGCTCCTAGCGCGGCCGTGTTTCTGACCGTGCTCGTCTCATGTTCTATCCGGTCGCCGGTACCTACGGCCGGCGCGCAGGTGCGAACAGCGAGTTCGCCTGCCGTAGATTCGGCTGCCCTCGCAGCGGAGAGACCTGCTGTCAATGCGGGGGCGCTGCCCTGTCCGTCACTCGAAGCGCGCCATGCCCGGGCACTCGCGGATGCAGATCGTTCGTGCCGCTCGCACCTTGACTGCGTTTGCGTGGAACAACCACCGTTCGACGGCTTGCGGGTTGTAGTTGGCCGAATGGCAGCTCCTGGCCTCGGGGCCATTGCGGCTGCGATACGCGCCCAGGGTTGCCCGTCGATCACGCTCGCTCAACAGACCACGAGGTGCATCCCAACCTGTCGCCGTGGCCAGTGCGTGGCCAAGTGACGTACGATTGCGCGCTCCTGTGACCCGATCCTTGGTGATTTCTTGCCCGACAGCGCCGCCTCGTCGGCCCGGTTCCTGCGCCAGCCCGTCGAGGTACTTGAAGAAAGGCAGCCACGAAGTCTGCTCGGTGTAGTCCAGCTCGGTGGTGCAGTCGGCCTCCTTGCTGAGGACGTCGTCGATGTTGCGGAAGGCTGGCTCGAACATGGACTGCCGAGGGGGCGGTGTATGCCTTGGTGCTGGGTACATCTAGCCGAGTTGAGAACTTTCGCAATGGACGGGGCAGGCCTAGGATGGGCGGGAAACTCTGCAGTCTACACTAACGCAATGGCGACCAAGCCTCCCGCAACCGTTCCGTGGCCACCGACCAGAGTCCGGCGTGTAATTCGTGGCCTTGAGACGAGTACCGGGCCGCTCTACGTGATGACTGACGCTGGACTGGCGTTTGTCAAGACGCTGGGGAATCCGGAAGGACCAGACGCGCTGGTCTCGGAGTGGATTGGTACGCGGCTCGCGCAGTGGCTGGGGCTGACGACCTTTGACGTAGCGGTGGTTGAATATCCAGAGGAACTTGAGTTCACGCTTCCCAAGGGCTGTAAAACCCAGGCTGGGCCGGCGTTCATCGCCCGCAAAGTTCCCGGCCACGTTTGGGATGGCTCAGAGGCCGCTCTTGCCAATCTCGTGAATCCAGAAGCGATTGCAGGGCTCGTCGTCTTCGACACCTGGTCCCGGAACTATGATCGATGCGCAGAAGGCGGAGGTGCCACGCGCTGCAATTTCCGAAACGTGTTCTTCTCATACGAGAATGCCAAGAAGGGGCGCTATCGCCTGCTGGCCATGGACCACACCGAATGTTTTCGCACGGGCCACGCGCTAACCGATAGGAGCCTGTTCGATCTTGGCGCAATACAGGATGAACGGATATACGGTCTCTTCCCTGGATTCCACGACTGGGTGACGCGAGACAGGGTGAGGCCTTTCGTGGACAAGCTCGCCATCTTTCGGGCGCAGGACTTCGACGCATGCGCCAACGGGCTTCCGGGCGCCTGGGGACTGCGCGCCGACACGCGAGATCGACTCAGGACGTTCTGCGTCGGTCGGGCCAAGTTTATGGTCAGGGCGGTCGAGAACATACTAGAACGAGCATGTGGCTGGCATCCGGTCCTTCCAGGGACAAACTTGAGGTGAAAGATGACGGCAAGGCAATCGCACTACAGCATCATCCAGTTCAGGCCTGACGAAGCCCGAGCCGAGGGCGTGAATGTCGGCGTGGTCGTGGCGTGCCCATCGAAGAACGCCGTCAAGACCATCTTCAGCTCGAACAACGAGGCGTCCAAGAAACGCTTTGGGAAGGACGCTTTCGACGACATGCGTCTCACGAGCGCGAAGAGAGCGCTCGCAGGTCGCCTTGAACGGATCGAGCCCGGCGAAGCACCACTCCGATCGTTTATTGCGCAGGAGGCTGGCAGTCTCGTGCTTCTCGACCCGCGGCCGATCGCTATCAGCGACCTAGACGAGGATCTGGCGAGTCTCTTCAACGAGCTGGTGGGCGAGATGAAGCCGGAGCGGCGCGTGCGACGGCCAAGGACGCCGAATCTGGCGACGTCATTCGAATCGCTGCTGGCTGCGGGCGCTGCCATCGAGCGTGATGTCAGTGTGGCGATCCCCGGTCTACCCACGGAGCTGCACTACCCATATGCGTTCAAGAACGGCGTGCGAAGCTTCATCAAGCCGCAGGGCTTTGCTGTGGGAGTCGACGATGCGATCCAGGAGGCCAAGGAACTAGGCGCCGACGGACACCTTCTTGCCAAACACCCTGACGGGAGCGTGGAGCGCAGGTTGATCGTCGTGGGAGCCTTTGGGAACGTCGATCTCGTGCCAGACCTGAAAAGGCTCCTTGGTGATTTCGACACGCGGTTGTTCACCGAAAGCGAAATCCCCACCTTGATGGCCGAAATCCGAGAGAAGGCCCACAGGTAGCCTCCTATCCGGAGGGCGCGCCCTTCGCCCGTAACGGAATCACGTTCTCCGCCTCGGCCATCGCCAAGTAGTCGCCCCACGCCTGCATCAGCTTGCGGCGCTCGTCTACCAGCAGCGCCTTGTTGTATGTCGCGCGCACCTTGTTGGATTCGACGTGGGCCAATTGCTTCTCGATGGCGTCGGGCCGGTAGCCGTTCTCGTTTGCCCACGTCGAGAACGTGGTGCGCCAGCAGTGCGGGCTTGCTCGCTCCGTGATGTTCAGATCGCGCATGAGGTAGCGAAGGCGTGCAGGCGTTGCGAAGGTGTCAGGCTTGTCTCGATGGGGGAAGAGGTAGCGCTTGCTGCCCGTGACGACTTGTAGCTGTTCCAGCAATGCTAGGGCTTGGTCTGACAGCGGCGAAACGTGCTCGTGGCCAGCTTTCATCTTCTCGCCAGGGCGCCTCCACAGCTTCGCTTCGAAGTCGAATTCGGACCACTCGGCGTCGGCGGCCTCGCCGGGCCGGCACGCGGTCAAGCCGATTAGGCGAAGGCACATGACCGTTTCGGGATAGCCGCGGTAGCCGCGCAGTTTGGCAAAAAATTGGCGTAGTTGGGGCAGCGTAAGGGCGGCTTTGCTCTGCGATTGGGGAATACGCACCAGCGCGCGAAGACCGGGCAACGGGTTTGCGTCCACCAGTCCACGCTTGACCGCGTAGTCGAAGATCGCGGAAAGGTCGCCTTTCACGTTCACGGCGGACCATGCGCCCGCTTTTCCGCACGCTTCCAGAACGCGGCGCAGCTCGGGGGCGCCGATCCGGGTAATGGGTAGACCGGCAAAACTGGGCAGCAGGTAGCGTCTTACCCGGCTGGCCTTCTGCGCGTGGGTTGCCGGCGCCCATAGCTGCTGGCCCTGCTCCAGCCAGGCCGTCGCTACTTTGGCGAAAGTGCCCTCGGCTTCCCGGCGGCGGGCTTCGGCGACGGCGATGTTCTGGCGCCTCTCTGCCTGGCGCTGGTGGGCCGGGTTGATCCCCTTGGCCACCAGCTCGCGCGCGGCGTCTCTGCTCTTGCGCGCCTCCGCCAGGCTCTTCTCGGGATAGCTGCCGACGGCGAAAAGCCCCTCCTTGCCCGCCAGCCGGAATTTCCACCGCCACGCTTTGGCGCCGGTGGGCTTCACCAGGAGGAACAGGCCCCCGCCATCCGACAGCTTGTAGGGCTTCGCCGCCGGCGCAGGTTCAGGTCGGTAAGGAGGCTCTGGGGCATGAGGATTCTCCCGGTGCGATCGACGATTTTGGGGGTACGCGGGAAAACGTAAGTCCCGTACCCCCAATCTCGTCTGTCCGTACCCCTAAGCGTACCCCCCAGTCTGATGGAACGCAATGGCACGCCTTGGAACGCACTGGACCACGCGAGCCAATTATTACCGTATGTTACGAGCCTGACTCGACCCGCCGCGGACCTCCCCGGACGTTGTCCCAGCTTCAAACGTTGAAGCGGAAGTTGATCACGTCGCCGTCGGTGACGACGTACTCTTTGCCCTCTAGCCGCAGCTTACCCGCTTCCCGGCACTTGGCTTCGCTGCCGTATTTCACCAGGTCGTCCCAGCGCACCACCTCGGCGCGAATGAAGCCGCGCTCGATGTCGGAGTGAATCTTGCCCGCCGCTTTGTGGGCGGTGCTGCCCTTGCGCAGCGGCCAGGCCCGACATTCGTCCTCGCCCGCCGTCAAGAACGAGATTAGGTCGCACAGGGTATAGGCGGCGCGGATGAAGCGGTTCGAGGCAGGCTCATCCAGGCCGAGCGCGGCCACGAAGTCCCTTTGCTCCTCGGGCTGCATGTGGGCAATGTCCATTTCCGCGGTACCGGCGAGCACGACCAGGCCCAGATTATTCGCGGCGGCGTAGTGGACCAGGTCGTCCGGCGCCGGCCGGGCGGCCTGCGCTTCCTCCACGTTGACCACGAGGAGGAGCGGCTTTTGCGAGAGGAAGCGGAAGCCGGCAATCAGGGCCAGCTCCCCCGCCGACAGCTCGGGCAAGCTGCGCAGCGGTCGGCCGGTCTCGAGATGAGCTTTGAGCTTTTCCAGCAGCTCTTTCTCGTTGGTTCTGGCCTTCTCCTTGCGCACCCGCTCGAGGCGGGTCTCGACCAGGATGAGGTCGGACAGGCCCATCTCCGTCTCGAAGGCTTCGGCTTCGGCCAGCAGGGCGGGAGGGTCGCCGGCGCTATTGGTGAATCCGCGCACCACGTGGCAGAGGGCGTCCACCTCGCGCATGGCGCGCAGAACCTGCTCGTCCAGGCCCTTGCTCGAGCCAGCCGGCGTCGCCACCGCGACGTCACAGAACATGATCTCCGCCAAGATGGTCTTCTTGGGCGCGTAGAGCTTGGCCAAGGCATTGACCCGATCGTCGGGGACCTTCACCGTTCCCAGGTTGGTCTTGCCCTTTGCAGCGCCATAGCCAGTTTCCGCGGCCAGCCCGGTCAGCGCATTGAATACCGTGCTTTTCCCGCATTCCGGGAATCCAACGAGACCTATCTTCATGGGGTGCCGTCCTAGCGCGAATCTTCACAGGTGGTCAACCAACCCGTGGGCTGCGGGTGAAGTTGCCTGGCTCAACGCCCCGCGCTGGGCGCCAGCGCAGCGACAGCAGCGACTCGACGAGAAGCAAGGCAATGACCAGGGCAGCTAGGGCGTGCCAGAGCTCGATCCGGTGCTTGGGATGAGCGGCGCCCAGGCTCGTCGCCACGATGCGATCGGGACGCTTATCGGGCGCCAGTCGAGCCGGATCGGACTCACGCGGATCCAGGTTGACGGCGAAGTCCTGCGTGTCCTGAGCCACGAATGAGCCGTCGGGACCGGCGACCCGCGCACGGTAGAGGCCGATTTGATCGGTGCTGCTGTAGACCAGGCTGTTGCCGGTCTGCTCGCGCCTGGCGATCCATACCGAACCGTCGGGCCGGGTCACCTCGAGCGCCTGCGCATCCCCCATGAAACTGAGCACCCGGGGCTCTCCCACCAGCAGGGTGGCGGAGGCGTCGTCGTCGCTCGCACCCACCAGGTGGCGTAAAGTCTCACGCAGCAGGGGCAAGAACCCGGTGCGGATGGGTAGATCGGTCCACTCGCGGTCCACCGTGGTGGTGAGGAGGACCACCTTGCCCTTGCCGACATCCCGCTCGACCAGGGCAGGAGCTCCACTCTCGTAGCGCAGGATCACCCTGCGCGACGCCGTGTCGGTCACCGGGTCGAGCAACATGTACTTGAAGAAGCGCGCCGATACCAGACCCTCCCCTTGCTCGGAGAAGACCGAGAGCAAGGGATTGCGCCGATCGAGCGGGAGCAAGCGCTCGGCGGGACGGTCATCGACGGTTTCCCCCGGCCGCTGGCCCGGCGGGGCAGCGGCCGTTCGTACCAGGGCGAGTGGTTGAGGCAAGAGCTGGGCCATGCGGCTATTCCATGACGATGTGTCGACGTGGTCCCCGACAGAAATAAACAAACCGCCGCCCGCTCTGACGAAGCGCTCGAGGGCCGCCGCCAGGGCCACCGACGGCTGGGCGAGGTTCAGCAGGGCGACCACCGTGTACGCGGATAAGCTGTCGGGCGAGACCTCGTCGCCGAGCTTGGTGGTGACCAGAGCCCCGCTGCTGCCTTGGCGCAGCGCTGCCTCGAGGAAGAACGCCTCGTCTTCGGTCCGCGTCGTGCGCGGATCGCCGTCCACCGCCAACACCCGCAGGATGCGCGACATCTCGAAATGGGCGTAGCGCCGGTTATCCAGGGCAAAGGCGTCGCCCTCGATCTCGACGGTCAGATTGTGCGCGCTCGAGTCGCCCGTGGGCAGGCTGTGCAGAAAGCGTTTGCGCGCGTGGCCTCCGGGCGGAAGATCGACCGAGCCCTGCGCCACCGCGCTGCCATCGACGCGAAGAGTAACCCCGAGGGCGGGGCGACCGCGTCGCGAGTAATCGGCAATCTCCGCCGTGACCGCGATGACGCCGGGCCCCGACTCGGCAAAGGGCTCAACGCGGGCCTCCACGATCGCCTGGTTCTCCCAGCCGGCGCCCGCGGAAACGTCATCCACGATGACCTCGGGCGGATCTTGCGCCGGCAGCCCCACCCCGTCCTCCCAGCCCGTTGCCTGCAAATCGGTGAAGAGGTAGATGCGGCGGCGGGGTTGGTTGCTACCTGCCAAGATGAGGCTGGCCTGGCGCATGGCCGCGGTGAAATCGGCAGGACGGGCCGAACACGTGGAGCGCTCGATGGCTTCCACGATGCGCGCGCGATCCGGCTCTAGCTCGCCGATGCGCGGAGCCGAGCCCGCCGAGGTCACCAGAAAAGCCAGCTCGGCGTCGGAGGGAAACTGCCGCGCCAGAGCTTGGGCGCGACTCCGGGCGCGGGCAAAGAGCGAGCTTACGCCCGCGGAGCGTTGCATGCTCGCCGAATCGTCGAGGATGATGACCGCAGCCTGCGTGTCGAAGCTGACTACGGGTAGATTGGTGCTCCGCTCGGAAAATGGCCGGGCGAAAAGCAACGGTAGGCTGGCAGCCGCCGTGGTCCGCACCAGCAGGAGCAAGACTTCCCGCAACCGTCGGCGGGCGTGAATGCGCCGTTCTGACCTCAGCAGGAGCTGCATCGCCGCAAAGCGGACCGGTACCGCTCTCCGCGTGCCGATACGATGTATCAGATAGGGCAAGGCCGCGGCCACCAGGCCCAATAGGATCGCGGGAGCCACGAAGTGCATGGTCAGCGTTGCCTGGCCGGATGCTGGCGGTCGGCCAGAAACGCCCGTAGCACGTCAGCCGGTGGCATGTCGGTGCTCACGAAACGGTACTCGATTTGCGCATCGAGCGAAATGGCGCGCCAGCGCTGGCGAAAGGCTTCTGATTCTTCGGCGAAAGCCTGCACCAGGTCGCGCGCCTCGGCCAGCAAGGTTCGCTCATCGCCCGGCTCCATGCCCTCGAAGTGGACCATCTCGGCGAAAGGCAGGCTCACCTCATCCGGATCGAGCACATGAAAGAGCACGACGTCGTGACCGCGAGCCCGCAGCTGCCGCATCTGCTCGGCCAGGCTCCCACCCGTAGCGCCCGGCTCGCTGTCGAGGAGGTCGGAGAACATCACCAGCAAGCTGCGCTTGCTGCACGCCTCGGCCGCCGCGTCGAGGGCATGCCTGGGGTCGGTGCTGCCGCTCGGGCGCAAGCCCTCGAGCATCAGCAAGACCTCGCGCATTTGCCCGGCTCGGGTCGAGGGCGGCAAGAAGGCCCGGATCTCGCTGTCGAAGGCCAGCACCCCGGCCGCGTCGCGCTGCTCACCCGCCAGATAGGCCAGGGCGGCGCCCAGGTAGGTCGCGTACTCGAGCTTGGTGAGTGACGTGTTTCGATAGCCCATCGACGCCGAGCTGTCGAAGACGAGCAAGAGTCGCATCTCGGTCTCGTCCTCGAAACGCTTTACCGTGTACCGATCCGTACGCGCTACCGCCTTCCAGTCGATGCGGCGAACCTCGTCACCGGGAGCGTATTCCTTGTGCTCGGTGAACTCCAAGGAAGCTCCGGGATGGAGGTTGCGGTGCATGCCCGATAGCGCCCCCTCGACTATGGTGCGCGCCCGCAGCGCCAGCGAGCTCAGCTTGGCTAGCTCGACCGCGGCCAGCGTCTCTACCCGCGGAGCGGAGGGGCCAGCCCCGGTTGGGGTCACGGCCGGCGTTGCCTCGCGGCCTCGACCACCGCCGCAATGATGTCGCGCGATCTCACCCCATCGGCCTCGGCGTGGAAGCTGCGAACTATGCGGTGTACCAGCACAGGTGCGGCAAGCTCGCGCACGTCCTCGATCGATACGGCGAACCTGCCCGCCAGGGCGGCGCGCGCCTTGGCGGCCTGGACCAGGTGCTGCGATGCTCGCGGGCCGGCGCCCCAGGAGACATACTTGCGTACGAGCGGCGGCGCCTCCGGCGCTGGCCGGGTGGCCCGGCAGAGCGCGACCGCGTGGGCTAGCACGTGCTCGGCCACGGGCACCCGCATGACGAGGTCTTGCAGCTCGACGATGCGGGCGGGATGCAGGATCTTCTTTATCGCCTGGCCGCCCGGGGCCGTGGTTTGAGCGGCGATGCGGATTTCTTCGGCCGCGCTGGGGTAGCCGACGTCGATCTGGAACATGAAGCGATCGAGCTGGGCCTCGGGCAAGGGGTAGGTCCCCTCTTGCTCGATCGGGTTCTGGGTGGCGAACACCAGGAACGGCAGCGGCAAGGGATAATCGTTGCCCCCCGTCGAAACCCGGTACTCCTGCATCGCCTGCAGGAGCGCCGCCTGGGTCTTGGGCGGAGTGCGGTTGATCTCGTCGGCCAAAACCAGGTTGGCGAAGACCGGACCTCGCACGAAGCGGAAAACCCTGCGGCCGTTGGTGCGGTCCTCCTCTAGCACATCGGAGCCCGTGATGTCCGATGGCATCATGTCGGGGGTAAATTGGATGCGGCCGAAAGCCAGGTCCAGGGCCTCGGCCAGAGTCTGGATCAACATGGTCTTGGCCAGGCCGGGCACCCCCACGAACAGCCCATGACCGCGCGCAAACAGGGCGATCAGCAGATGCTCGATGACCTCGTGCTGGCCAACGATGCGCTTTGCAATTTCGCTCGCCAGCGCGCTGCGCGCTCCGCACAGCTCGCGGATCATGGCGACGTCGCCCGCGTGGGCTGCGTCGGGCAGTGGTGGTGGCATGCTCATGGTGGGCAGGGGTACGGGCTCTGACATCGGGCAGAGGATGCCATGGCTACCGAAAGTGGGCCAGGGGTGGCAACCCGGCCACCGGGACTAGCGTCCGGCGCCCGAGGCTGGCGGACTGGCTGCTGCCCGGCTGCCCGGTTGATCGAGGTAATAACCCACCCACGAGCCCGATATTCGTGCTCGCTTCCCGGGCATACGCGTTCCAGAATGTCGTGTGATCGTTAGATCGTTACCCGTGCCGGCGGATCGCGATTGCCCGTGATAAAATCGTCTTATCCCGAGTTCTGCCCACCGGCTTTCACCCCTAAGGAGCATGGATGAGCACGTTGCGGCCTTCCTCCCTCGTACAAACGATTGCATCTCTGCAGAACCAAGAGGTTTTTGCCGAGCTGTCCTGGCAAGGCTCGCTCGAGGACTATCTGGCAATCGTGCGGCAAAGCCCGTCCGTCACGCGCACCGCCTTTCAGCGCGTTCACGACATGATTCTGTCCTATGGGCACGAGGAATACCTCGACAACAAGAAGCGTCTGCTGCGTTACAACTTCTTCAAAGATCCACACCACGCCGGACAGGACGCCATATTCGGCCTCGACATCCCGCTCATGCGGCTGGTGAGCGTGCTCAAGAGCGCTGCTGAGCGCTATGGCACGGAAAAGCGCGTGATCTTGCTACATGGGCCGGTCGGCAGCTCCAAGTCGACCATTGCCCGGCTGGTCAAGCGCGGCTTGGAGGAGTATTCGCGCACCCCCGAGGGGGCGCTTTACACCTTCGATTGGGTATTGCCAGCCGAGCTGGCCGCGATCGCCGGCGGACAGCAGGTCTTTCGCTGCCCGATGCATGAGGAGCCCTTGCACCTCATACCCGTCGATTGGCGCGAGCGGGCCCTCATCAGTTTAGGGGTGAACACCCCTGACCATGAGCGGGTGCGCGTCGACGGCGACCTGGATCCGGCGTGTCGCCTCATCTTCCGCGAGCTAATGGCGCATCACCGCGGAGACTGGTCGAAGGTGATCGAGCACGTGCGGGTGCGGCGTCTGGTGCTGTCCGAGCAAGACCGCGTGGGCATCGGGACGTTCCAGCCCAAGGATGAGAAGAACCAGGACTCGACCGAGCTGTCGGGTGACATCAACTACCGCAAGATTGCCGAATTCGGCTCGGACAGCGATCCGCGCGCTTTCAACTTCGATGGCGAATTCAACATCGCCAACCGCGGCGTGATCGAGTTCATCGAGGTTTTGAAGCTGGACGTCGCGTTTCTTTACGATCTGCTCGGCGCTTCGCAGGAGCACAAGATCAAGCCCAAGAAGTTTGCCCAGACCGACATCGACGAGGTCATCTTGGGCCATACCAACGAGGCCGAATACAAGAAGCTCTTGTCCAACGAGTTCATGGAAGCGCTTCGCGATCGCACGGTCAAGATCGACATCCCCTACATCACGCGCGTCTCGGAAGAGCGCAAGATCTACGAGAAGGACTACAACGCGCAGAAGATACGCGGCAAGCATATCGCTCCCCACACTCTCGAGACCGCTGCCATGTGGGCGGTGCTTACCCGGCTCGAAGACCCGAAGAAGCACCAGCTCTCGCCGGTGCAGAAGATGAAGCTCTACGATGGCAAGACCCTGCCTGGCTTCACCCAGGACAACATCAAGGAGCTGCGCAAGGAGGCACAGCGCGAAGGCATGGACGGTATCTCGCCCCGCTACATCCAGGACAAGATCTCGAACGCGCTGGTGAGCGACCGCGGCGAAGGATGCGTGAATCCCTTCATGGTGATGAACGAGCTGGAATCCGGGCTGCGGCACCACTCGCTCATCACCACCGAGGAGGAGCGCAAGACTTACACCTCCCTGCTCGGCCTGGTGAAGCAGGAGTACGAGGACATGGTGAAGAACGAGGTCCAGCGCGCCATCAGTGCCGATGAGGAAGCCATTGCCAAGCTGTGCGCGAACTACATCGACAACATAAAGGCTTACACCCAACGCGAGAAGGTGAAGAACCGCTACACCGGGCACTACGAGGAACCCGACGAACGGCTGATGCGCTCGATCGAAGAGAAGATCGACATACCCGAATCGCGCAAGGAAGAGTTCCGGCGTGAGATCATGAATTACATCGGTGCCCTGGCCATCGAGGGCCGTCACTTCGATTTTCGCACCAACGAGCGCTTGCAGAAGGCGCTCGAGCTCAAGCTCTTCGAGGATCAGAAGGATTCCATCAAGCTGACCTCCCTGGTGTCCCAGGTCATCGACCGCGACACCCAGGAGAAGATTGACGTGGTCAAGAACCGCCTCATCCGCAACCATGGCTACTGCGAGATCTGCGCCACCGACGTGCTCAACTTCGTCGCCTCCATTTTTGCCCGCGGGGACGCCAAGGACTAGCGGCTAGCCGGTCCGGGGTAATCATGGCTCTGCGTATCGATGCCGCCCACAACCGCTTCCGCGATATCGTGCGGGGTAAGATCAAGCAGAACCTGCGCAAGTACATCTCGAACGGTGAATGGCTGGCCCGGCGGGGCAAGGATGTGGTCTCGATTCCGGTGCCGCAGATCGAAATGCCCCGCTTTCGCTTCGACGATCAGGGCCAGGGCGGGGTCGGGCAAGGTCCGGGCAAGGTGGGTGACGGTCTGGGACCGGCGGGTCCCGGGCAGTCGGGTCAGGGCAAGGCCGGCTCCGAGCCGGGTGAGCACGCGCTCGAGGTGGAGGTGTCCATCCAGGAGCTCGCCGGGATTCTGGGCGAGGAGCTCGAGCTGCCGCGCATTGAACCGCGCGGCAAGGAGCGCCTGATCACGCAGAAGGATCGTTATGTGGGCATCAGGCGGGTGGGGCCGGAATCGTTGCGCCACTTCAAGCGCACCTTTCGCCAGGCCTTGCGTCGCCAAATCATGATGGGCAACTACGATCCGCGTAAGCCGGTGGTTGTCCCCACGCGCGAAGACAAGCGTTACCGCTCCTGGCGGACCATCCCGATGCCGCAGTCCAATGCCGTCATGATCTTCATAATGGATGTGTCGGGCTCGATGGGGGACGAGCAAAAGGAGATCGTTCGCATAGCGTCATTCTGGCTCGACACCTGGCTGCGCTCGCAATACGACGGCCTGGAGGCGCGCTTCATTGTTCACGATGCCACGGCGCGTCTGGTCGATCGCGACACCTTTTTTCGCACGCGCGAGTCGGGCGGCACGATGATCTCGAGCGCCTACAAGCTATGCGCCAAGATCATCGACGAGGAATTCCCGCCCGCGGAGTGGAACATCTATCCCTTCCAGTTCTCCGACGGCGACAATTGGTCGGCCGATGACACGTCGGTGTGCATGGAGGTGCTCAAGCGCGACATCTTGCCCAAGGTGAACTTGTTCTGTTACGGCCAGGTGGAAAGTCCCTACGGCTCGGGACAGTTCGTTGCCGACCTGCGTGCCTCCTTCCCCGACGAAGGCA
Source organism: uncultured delta proteobacterium (assembly GCA_963849735.1). Lineage (GTDB taxonomy): Bacteria > Myxococcota_A > Polyangia > Fen-1088 > Fen-1088 > Fen-1118. The sequence goes on along the minus strand of CAWKJE010000064.1, from coordinate 104,877 downwards.
ACGTCGTGACTTCGGAAATCGAGAACAAGGACGACATCGCGGACTCGATCCGCTCGTTCCTGGGCAAGGGCAGATGATGCCTCATCGTAATTCCTCCTTGCCACAGGACTTGCTCGCCATCCAGCGCACCATAGAAGAGGAGGCGCGCGGCTACGGCCTCGATTTCTGGGAGACCAGCTTCGAGGTGCTCGACTACAAGCGCATGCAGGAGGTGGCGGCTTTCGGTGGCTTCCCTGTGCGCTACCCGCATTGGCGCTTTGGCATGGAGTTCGATCACCTGAGCAAGAGCCACATCTACGGGCTTTCGCAAATCTACGAAATGGTGATCAACAACAACCCGGCCTACGCCTATCTGCTCGAGGGCAATTCCTTGGTCGACCAGAAGATGGTCATCGCCCACGTGCTGGGTCACGTCGACTTCTTCAAGAACAACTACTACTTCTCCAAGACCAACCGAAAAATGGTCGACAGCATGGCCAACCACGCCACCCGCGTCCGTCGCCACGTCGAGCGCCAGGGTCTGGACAAGGTCGAGGATTTCATCGACGTTTGCCTGTCGCTCGACAACCTAATCGACCCGATGTCGCCGTTCATCGTGCGGCACGATCTGCCCGCGCTCGCGGACCAGGAGAAGCCGCCGGTCGAGGTGCCGCGTTTGCGCGCGAAGTCGTACATGGAGAAATTCATCAACCCGCCCGACTACCTCGACGAGCGGCGCAAGCGGATGCAGGAGGAGCGCGACAAGCCCAGGCACAATCCGCCCGAGCCGGAGCGTGACGTCCTGCTCTTCCTTTTGCAGCAAGCGCCTCTCGAAAGTTGGGAACGCGACATTCTCGAGATCGTTCGCGACGAGGCCTATTACTTTGCTCCCCAGCGGCAGACCAAGATCCTCAACGAAGGCTGGGCCGCTTACTGGCACAGCAAGCTAATGACGGAGAAGATCATCGACGCCTCCGAGCTCATCGACTATGCCGACCACAACGCCGGCGTCTTGGCTGCTGCGCCAGGGCAATTCAACCCCTATAAAGTAGGGCTCGCGCTGCTTCGCTATGTGGAGGAGCGTTGGGATAAGGGACGTTTCGGCAAGAGCTGGAACGAATGCGATGACGATGATGCGCGGCGCAGCTGGGACCGCAAGCTCGGGCTGGGGCGGCAAAAGATCTTCGAGGTGCGCAAGCTCTACAACGATCTCACGTTCATCGACGAGTTCTTCACCGAGGATTTCTGCCGCGAGAACCAGTTCTTCTCGTTCTCGCGCAACGCCAGCTCGGGCAGCTACGAAATCGACTCGCGCGAATTCCACAAGATCAGGAGCAAGCTGCTCTATCAGCTCACGAACTTCGGCGAGCCAGTCATGCTGGTCGAGGACGCCAACCACGAAAACCGGGGCGAGCTGCTGCTGCGCCACCGCCACGAGGGCGTCGACTTGCACCTGGATCATGGGCGAGCGACCATGGAGGCTCTGTACCGCATCTGGCACCGCCCGATATGCGTGCTCACCCTCGTCGAAGGCAAGGCACGCGCCCTCCGTTACGACGGCGGCGAGCACAGCGAGCGCTCCGCCTGAGCCCAAGAACAGGCGCAAGATAGGCGCAAGACCGACACCAGATAGGCATAAGATGGCCGCAATGCCCGCTGAAGACCTAGCGCCGGGAATGCTCCTGGCCGCACCGAGCCTACGCGACCCCAACTTCCTGCACAGCGTGGTGCTGCTTGGCCGTGCCGGAGACGAGGGCGCCCTGGGCTGGATCATCAATGGCCGCGAGCTCATGACGGTGCGGGAGCTCTTGACCTCCTCGGAGCTGGTCGAGGCCGGCCAACCCATTCCCGACACGCCCGCCTTCGTCTCGGCGGTACGCCTGGGCGGGCCGGTCGCTCCGGCGGCGGGCTGGCTGCTCTACCGGCGGATGGCCGGTCCGCTGCCGGGCGAGGTCGCGCTGGGACCCGAGCTAGCCGTGACCGGCGAGCTTGCCGCGTTTGGCGCAGTGATCAGCGGGCAGGGGCCGGCTGACTTTCGTATGTTGCTGGGATGCGCAGGCTGGGCGCCCGGGCAGCTCGAGGCCGAGATCAGTGCCGGGGCCTGGCTACCGGCGCCGGTGACGCCCGACCTGATCATGGATGCCCAGGCAGCCTTCGCCTGGGACGAAGCCTATCGTTTGACCGTGGGCACCGAGCCCGCTGCTTTCTCCCGCCATCGCGGCAAAGCCTAGCGGGAAACCGCCAGCTCACCCGCGCCCGATAAGCGCTTGATGAGCGCCTGAGACAAGCTCCTGGGATAAGCGCCTGACTGAAGTGCCGGCTAGCGCGCCGCGCTTGGTATCGGCGCCTCCGGCTTCATGATACATTTTCCACTGGGCAGTTCCGCCCGTTTCGTGGATGAGCATGCCAGAGCCAGTAATCGGAATAGACTTGGGAACCACGAACTCCTGCGTGGCCGTCCTCGACGGCAAAGCGCCGGTAGTCATCGCGAACCGAGGTGGATACAAGACCACCCCTTCCGTGGTAGCCCTGTCGGAAAGCGGCAAGCGCCTGGTCGGGCACATCGCAAAGCGCCAGGCGGTGACCAATGCCGAGAACACGGCGTGGGCGGTCAAGCGCCTCATCGGCCGCCCATGGACCTCGCCCGCAGTGCAGGCCGTCAAGGCCGCGGTTCCCTATCTTCTGGCCGAGGGGCCGCATGGCGACGTGCGGGTGAAGCTGCGCGATCAGGCCTTTTCCGTGCCCGAGATCTCCGCCTACGTGCTGCAGGAAATGCGCGCCATTGCCGAGGAGTATCTCGCACAGCCCGTTGCCAAGGCGGTGGTTACCGTGCCCGCTTATTTCAACGACGGGCAGCGGCAAGCGACGAAGGACGCCGGGCGCATCGCCGGACTCGACGTAATCCGCATCATCAATGAGCCCACCGCCGCCGCCTTGGCCTACGGTTTCGGCAAGAAGATTGACGGCAAGATCGCGGTTTTCGATCTGGGCGGGGGCACCTTCGACGTTTCTATCCTGGACATAACCAACGGCGTCTTCGAGGTCGTGGCCACCGCCGGCGACACCTTCTTGGGCGGAGAAGACTACGACAAGCGCTTGGTCGACTGGCTGGCGCAGGGATTTACCAAGGAGCACAAGGTCGATCTGCGCGGCGACACCATGGCGCTGCAGCGGCTCAAGGACGCGGCGGAAAAGGCCAAGTGTGACCTGTCGTCGGTGCGCGAAACCGAGATCAACCTGCCCTTCATCATCTCCACCAGTCACAACCAGGCCTACCACCTCACTCGGACCGTGAGTCGGACCCAACTGGAGGAGCTGACCATGGATCTCACCGAGCGCACTATTCAGATTTGCCGGCTCACCATGGAAGATGCGGGCATCAAGCCCGGAGAGCTGGCCGAGGTGGTGCTGGTCGGTGGAATGACGCGGATGTGCAAGGTGCAAGAGCTGGTGGGTGAATTCTTCGGCCGCGAGCCCTGCAAAGGGGTGCATCCCGACGAGGTGGTTGCCATGGGGGCGGCCATTCAAGGCGCGGCTCTGGTCGACGCGGCGGCGGCCCCGGACATGCTCCTCTTGGATGTGACGCCTCACTCTTTGGGCATCATGGTGGCGGGCGGGCACTTCCACCGCCTAATCGACCGCAACACCACCGTGCCCACGGCCAAGAGCCACATCTTCACCACCGTCCGCGATGCTCAGACCTCGGTCAAGATCGTCGTGTTTCAGGGCGAATCGGATAGGGCCGAAGACAATGAGCTCTTGGGCGAATTCGTCCTCTCGGGTTTGCGCAAAGCCAGCAAGGGCGAGGTCGAGGTGGAGGTCACCTTCGAGATCTCCGCCGACGGCATCGTCAGTGTATCGGCGCAGGACATGGAGACGGGTGTCGAGCAGTCCATCGTGGTCACCGCGGCCAGCAGCCTGACGGAAAACGAAATCGCACGCATGGCCAATGAAAATCAAGACCACCTGGTGGCGGCGCGCGCCGAGGAGGAGGTGGAAAAGGAACGCCAGCGCATCGAGCGCCTGGTCGACGAGGCCGAGGAGCTCTTGCCCAAGGTGGAGGAGATCCTGGCCGAAACGCCCTTCGCCGAGGACAGCCTCGATAACGTCAGGCTGATCCTGGACGACGCGCGCACGGCCGTGGAACGACGCGATGCCGGCGGGCTCGAGCAGGTTGCCGAACCGCTGGTGCGCACCCTGAACATGTTCCGCGGCGTGGTCGATAGCGGCCGCATGCGCTAGGAGATAATGTGGCCAAAGATTTAGCCGAGCTCCGCCAGCTGGTTGCCCGCGGATTCGCTCACTACGAGCATGGGCGCCGCCTTGATGCTCTGGCTGACTGGGAGACCGCGCTCAAGCTCGATCCCCAGGACCGTCAGGTCAAACGTTTGGTCGAGTTTGCCCACCAGCGCGAGCGCGAGCTCGCGGCTGACGAGCACAGCGTGTCATCGCGGCGCAATACGGTGGAATCCCCGATACCACGCTTCCTGGCGGCCCTGACCGAGGGGAACCCGCGGCAGGTGGCTGCCGGAGCGGAGCAGGCTGGACCGGGCGCAGGCGCTGACGGGCACTCCGATGAGGGCAATTTGCGCGGCCCGGCCGCAAAGCGCGGCCGAGGCCGAGCACCATCTACCTCGGCCGGGGCGGCCACGGCCGCCCCCGATACCCTCGAGGACCTCCCGGTGGAAGCGGAGCGCCTGCGGGCCAGCGCCGTCGAGCTTATTGGTGAATGCCGCGCCGCGCTCAACGACAACCGGGCAAGTCCCGCGGCGCTTGCAGCCGAGATGGCGCTGCAGCTGGGGGAGCGTGCGGCTCCGCCGGGGCTAGATGACTTGATCAATCCCTCGCGCGCCTTGTTCGAGCGCGCCTTTCGCGCTTTTGCCGGCAATCCCCACGCTTGTCCGATTCGCTCCGTGGCCACCTATAGCATCTCCGATCTGGGGCTCGACGAGCGAGCTGCGTTCTTCATGTCCAGGCTAGACGGCATGACCAGCCTGGCGGAGCTGATCGACAGCTCGGGCATGACACCATTCGATGCCGTCCGTCTGCTCGCGGCCTTGCGTCGTGCCAGGGCCATCGACCTGCTACCCCCGCTGTAGCGCTCGTGGTCCTGGCCTATGAGCCAGCTCTGCCCGGCGTGCGCGCCGTGCCGGCGAAGACCCCGCCCACCAAGGTCACGGCAAACGCGCTTCCGCCATAGTAGGTGTCGATGGCCTCTTTCACCGCCAAGAAGATGTCCTGCATCTCGGGTCCCTTGCCGGCCACGGCTTTCCATCGTCCGAGTGGCCCGCGCTCGATGACGGGGGCGTAGAAGAATTCCCGGCTGGTGCGGAAGATCAGCTCCCAGCGCGTGGTCTCGACCGCAACCCCGGTCAATCCGGCCGCTTCGAGCTCTTGCGCCAGCGCCTCGGGCTCGGGAAAGCCCGCCGTGTCCCGCGCCAGCGCGTCCGCCATTTCCGTCTTGCCCAAACGGACCAGCACGTCGGCGAACACGTCCAGGAATTCGCACCAGCTTCCTCGCAATAGCGTGGCCAGATGCAGCGTGCCTCCGGGTTTGGTCACGCGGACACCCTCGGCCAGGAAGGCGACCGGTGCCGCCAGCTCCGCCAATATGGTATTGGCCAAAGTGCAGTCGAAGGCCCCGTCGGCGAAAGGCAAATGCTGGCCCGGCTCGTACGCCTGGAACAGAACCCTGGCATCGCCAAGGGCCAGGGCCGCCGCGCGCGCGCGTTCGAGAAGAGCGGGCGTGCGCTCGCTCACCACCAACTGGCTTTCCGAGTCGAGACGCTGGACCAGTCGGGTGGTGGTGGTACCGAGCCCGCAGCCAATCTGCAGGGCATGAGCCCGCGGGGGCAAGCAAAGCTTCTCGGTGAGCAGGTCGGCTAGCCTCTGCCCGACCAGCGGATAGACCTCCTCCTCATAAATCCGGGCCTGCTTGTCCTGTTGTGCGCTGAGCGAGGAGCGGCCGGCAAGAATCATGAGCTGCCGAATCTATCTCGGTTGCGTCCCCGACGCCAAGCACCTCTGACGCTCCAGCCACGCTCGTGGCCGTGGTCCTTGGCCGTGGTCGCCGCCGTGGCCCTGGCCGTGGTCGTGGTCGTCGCCGCGCCCACCCCCAACGCCAGACCCTAGCGCCCGCGCCCCCCCCCATGCTATCGCTTGCTCATGAGAATTCACCGCAGTCTTCCCGCGCGGGGCTCGCGCATAGGCCTCGCGTATTCGGGCGGCCTCGACACTCGCTGCGCGGTAGCCTGGTTTGCGCGCAACGGTCTCGAGGTGTACGCCTACACCGCGAATCTGGCGCAGCCGGACGAGAGCGATCCGGCGAACATTCCCCCGAGCGCCCTCGTCCATGGGGCCAAGGTCGCCCGCTTGCTCGATTGCCGAGAGGCGCTGGTGCGCGAGGGTCTCATCGCCATCCAATGCGGCGCCTTTCATATCGGCACCGCGGGCCGCAAATACTACAATACGACGCCGCTCGGACGCGCCGTGACCGCCACCGCCATCGTGCACGCCATGAAGCAGGACGGGGTGGAGATCTGGAGTGACGGCAGCACTCACAAGGGCAACGACATCCAGCGCTTCTACCGCTACGGGGTGCTGACTAATCCGGCGCTCACCATCTACAAGCCCTGGCTGGACCAGGTCTTCGTGGATCGCTTTGGCGGGCGCAAAGAGATGAGCGAGTACCTCGACGGGCTAGGGTTGCCCTACCGCATGGGCACGGAGAAGGCGTATAGCACCGACGCCAACTGCCTGGGAGCCACCCACGAGGCGAAGGACCTCGAATACCTCGACAAGGGCATGCGTACGGTTAGCCCCATCATGGGTGTTGCCTTCTGGCAGTCAGGTACCGCCATCGCCACCGAAGAGGTCACGGTGACCTTCGAGCGAGGCACGCCGGTGGCTCTCAACGGGCGCGCTTTGCCCTCGCCCTTCGAGCTCTTCATGGCCTGCAACGCCCTCGGCGGTCGCCACGGCTTTGGCATGAGCGACCAGATCGAGAACCGCGTTATCAACGCCAAGAGCCGCGGGATCTACGAGGCTCCCGCCATGGCCCTGCTCCACCTGGTGTACGAGCGTCTGCTCTCCGCCATCCACAACGAAGAAACCATCGACCTCTACCATGCCTTGGGTCGCCGTTTGGGGCGCCTGCTCTATGAAGGCAAGTGGTTCGATCCCGAAGCCATGATGCTGAAGACTGCTCTCGTGCAATGGGTCGCCCCCAGTATCACGGGCCAGGTCACCCTCGAGCTCCGGCGGGGCGATGACTACACCATCGTCGATACTCGTGCTCCCCACATGGCCTACGGGCCCGAGAAGCTGTCCATGGAAAAGGTGAAGAGCGCCTTCTCCCCGGACGACCGCATCGGCGCTCTGGAGATGCAGAATCTGTCGGTGGAAGACAACCGCGCCCTCTTGGCTAACCACCTGCGCGCGGTCGCCAAGCTCACGGCGGAGGGAGGCCCTCCCGCCCTGTCGGCGTTGACCGCGCTGCTCGAAAGCGAAGAGCCCTGATGCTGGACGAGCTGGCCCGCAGCCTCCTGCGAGCTCAGGCCAGCTTCGCCAACATCCGCGCAACCTCGCGGGCGGTCGCTTCGGGCGTGCCATCGTTGTCGACCACGTAATCCGCGAGGGCCAGCTTGGTCGCCAGGGGGGCCTGGGCGGCCATGCGGCTGAGCACGCTGGCGCGGCTGCAGCCGTCTCTCTGCATGACCCGCGCGATGCGTGTCTCCTCCCCGGCGGTGACGAGCACGAGCCCCTGCAGGCTGCGGTAAAAACCCGTCTCGACCAGCAGGGCCGCCTCCAGGAAGGCCAGCGGATGGCCGGCCTTGGCGAGCGCGGCGGCCTGCTCGGCCACCCTGGCTCGGATGTGGGGATGCGTGATCGCCTCGAGGCGCTTACGGCTCTGCTCGTCGGAGAATACGATGGCGGCAAGCTTCTTGCGGTCGATTACGCCCCGGTCATCGACCACCGGCCAGGCACGAGCAATCTCAATCTGGGCCGGCTGGCCGGGCCCGCTGATCTCACGCGCGATGACGTCGGCATCGATGACCGGCCGGCCATGGCCGGCCAGCAGTGCTGCCACCGTCGATTTGCCCGACCCGATGCCGCCGGTAAGGCCGATGACCTTCATGATGTGCCAGCGATTACCTTCATGATGCGCAACTTAGTCTACACTTGCATGTGCCATGCCCCAACCTGACCCTCCCAAGCGAGCCACGGCCAGCGCCAAAGTGGTGGTGATGGAAGCCGCTTTCTTGGCCGAGTCGCGCAGCCTCGCGCGCATGCCCGTCGCCGGGCCGCCCGAAATCGCCATCGCCGGCCGCTCCAACGTGGGCAAGTCGACCCTGCTCAATCGGCTGGCCGCGCGCAAAGGGCTCGCCCATGTGTCCAAGACGCCCGGCCGCACCCGTGGGCTGGTCGTGTTCGACCTCGTCGTGCGCTTGCCTGACGTGTCCGCGGCCGAGCCCCTGCGCCTGGTGGACCTGCCTGGCTACGGCTATGCCAAGGTTTCCCGGGACGAGCGCCAGGCGTGGCAGGAGATGGTGGAGGGCTACATCAAAGGTCGGGCCAACCTCGTCTTGCTCCTGGTGCTGGTCGACGCTCGTCGCGGCCTGGCCCAGGAAGAGCTGCAGCTGATGAGCTGGTTGCAAGACCTGGCGATCCCCTGCTGCCTGGTGGTGACCAAGTCCGACAAATTGGGCGCCGCCGAGCGCGGAGCTCTGCGGCACGCTCTGCGCCAGCAGGCCAAAGATATAGTTGCGTCGTTGTTCATGGTCTCGGGCGAGACCGGCGAGGGTGTGGACGCGCTGTGGGCCGGCATGGCAGCGGCGCTCGAGGCGCGCCGGGAACGCCGGGAAAGGTAAAGGCGACGCCGCCCTCGGATCGGGTTAGCATCAGGTATCGTGACCATCCTGGGACAGCCAGAGCCAGCCTCAGCTTTCTGGGTAGCCGAGGCAGGCGAGGCCGATATCGATGCCATCATGGAGATCGATCGGCTATCGTTTGCCAGCCCCTGGCTGAGGCAGGCCTTCGCCGACGAGCTCGACCGTCCCTGGGCCCATCTCGACGTGCTGCGCGAGGGGGAGGACGGCCGCGTGATCGGCTTTTGCGACTACTGGCTGGTCGCGGACGAGCTTCACCTCCTCAATATTGCCGTGCATCCCGATCGGCGCGGACAGGGCGGGGCCTCCCAGCTGGTAGGCCACGTTGTGGCGGTGGCACGCGAGCACGCGGTGCGCTTGCTTGCGCTCGAGGTGCGCGTCTCGAACCGTGCCGCCCGCTCGCTCTACCAGAAGTTCGGATTTCGCGAGGTGGGGACCCGGCCGCAATATTACGCTAACAACCACGAAGACGCGGTACTGATGGACCTGCTGCTCACCCCCTGATCTGCTCACGCCATAAAGAACGCCTTTCATGTCACTCCTGCTCTGGCTGATGTCGCTCGCGCTGCGCAGCGACTTGGCCCAACCCGTCGCTTCTGCCCCCATCGCCGGGGTTAGGACCCACGCGCCCGTGGTTGCCCTTACCTTCGACGCCTGCGCTACTTCCAAGCAGGCCAACGGATTCGACCAGCAAGTCTTCGACATCCTGACCCGGGAGAAGATCCCGGCCACCATATACATGACGGGCACCTGGGCGGAAACGCACCCCGCCGCCGTCCGCCAGATCGCGGCTGCCAGCTATATCGAAATCGGCAACCACAGCTACTCCCACGCCCGGCTCAGCTTGTTACCGCCCGACCGCTTGCGCGCCCAGATAGACGACACCAATCAAATCTTGTCCGGTGCGCTCGGACGGCCGCCCTTGAGCCTGCGCCCACCGGCGGGCGCCTGGAATCGGCAGGTCTTGCTCGCCGCTGCCCGCGCGCATCTCCCCGTGGTGCTGTGGACGGTGGTCTCGGGCGATGCCGGTGGGCACGTGCCCGCTGAGCGCATGCGTCGTTTGGTGCTGGCACAAACCGAGCGGGGCGCCATAGTCATCTTCCACATCAACGGTCGCGGGCCCTTCACCAAGGAGGTTCTGTCCGACATAATCACCGGGCTGCGCGCCAAGGGCTTCCGCTTCGTGACCGTGTCGCAATTGCTGTCCCTGCCCGACGCTATCCTGGTGAGCGCGCCTCCCACTCACGACCAACCGGAGCGCAAGTAAAGGTGAGAGCTCGTCGGGCGCTGCCCTCCGAGGCTCGGGCGCAGGCATCGTGGATCGCGGCCATGGAGCCGTGGCTGTCGCTCGGGTACGCGTCGGCGCCGCTTGGCCGCTACCTCGCGCGCATGGCGCGCGGCGGGCGAGCACTGGTGGTGCTGCGCGGCCGTAGCGTGGTGGGCATAGCCGTCCATCAGCCCGATTTTTTGCTGGGTCAGTTCATCGCGCTTCTGGCGGTGCGCCCGGATGCGGCCGGCACCGGCGTTGGGCGCGCCCTGGTCGGGCGGATCGAGGCGGATTGCTTTCGCGCCCGGCGCTGGCTCTACGTTTCCTCGGACTCCCAAAATCGCCCGGCCGCGCGCTTCTATCGCAAGCTGGGCTTTGCCCGGTTGGCCCGTCTTCCCGACTTGGTCTGTCCGGGTCGCACCGAGATCCTGTGGCGGAAAGGCTCGCACCGATGACCAGCGCTCCCCTCCTCACCTGTCCCGAACAGCTGGCGGCGGTCATGGCGCGCATCTACGGCGAGGGCCTCACCACTGCTTCGGGCGGCAACCTCTCGCTGCTCGACCGCGACGGCGCACTATGGGTGACCCCCAGTCAGGTAGACAAGGGCACCCTCGGGCCGGAGCACATGGTCCGGATGGCGCCCGACGGATCGTGGTCGTCCGCCACGGCGGGGTGCAAGCCGACCTCGGAATGGCCGTTCCATCGGGCCATCCTGCAAGCTCGCCCCGATTGCCGCGCCGTCGCGCACGCTCATCCGGCGTCATTGGTGGCCTTCAGTCTGGCGGGCCAGCCACTACCCCTCCTTCACTTTCCCGACTTGTGCCGGTGGGTGAGTCAGGTGGCCTCTGCGCCCTATGCCACCCCGGGTTCGAGCGCGCTGGGCGAAACCCTGCGTCCGGTTTTTGCCCGGGGCTGCGACGCCGCGCTGCTAGACAATCACGGGGTCGTGACCTGTGGGCGCGACCTGCCCGAAGCCTTCCACCGGCTCGACGTGCTGGAGCACCTGGCCGGCATTCTGCTGGCCGGTGCTCGCTTGGGAGCTCTGCGGCCTCTCGATCAAGCATGCATGCGCGAGGCGCAGAGCCGCATGGAGGTTGGTTGGGAAGCCATGGCGGTGGATGTGGAGTCTCAGCTCGCCTTGCGCACCGATCTGGCCGAGCACATACGGCGGGCGCACGGTCGTGGTCTGGTGGGGGGGAGGGTAGGCGCCTTTTCTTGTCGCTGCGACCGCGGCTTCCTGGTGGCGCCCGAGCGCGGCGACAACGCCACCCTCGGACCGGCGGACTTGGTCTACGTCGCTGCTGATCGTCCATCTGCTGCGCAAGCTGGCAAGACCCCTGATGCCATGGCCTCGCTCCACCTTGCGCTCTACCAGGCCTGCGCCCATGTCCAGGCCATCGCCACGGCTCTGCCGCGCCACCTGATGGCTTTCGCGGCTACTGGTACACCCTTCGATGCGCGTACCATCCCGGAAGCCTACTTGCTCCTCAAGGCGGTGCCCACTTTGCCTTTCCCAGCCCGTTTCCAAGGCGCCTGGGTGGCGGAGAGCTTGCAAAAGTCGCCAGTCGCGCTGGTCGAAAACGCCTGTGTCGTGGTCACCGGGTCGTCGCCCTTCGCGGTCCTCGATCGCCTGGAGGTGGCCGAGCTCACCGCGCGCTCCCTGGTGGATGCGCGCGCCCTGGGCCGACTGTCGCTCTTGCCCGACCAGGTCCTCGATGAGATAACCCGCACCTATGGCTAGTATCACCGGGTAAGACGCATGCTTCTCGTCGGCAAGGCCATCGTCGCTTTCTCGGCTTGGCTCGCCGCCGCTTCCCTGCCGTTCACGGTTGCCATCGATCCCGGCCACGGTGGCTCGAATCGCGGCGCCGCGACCCAGCAGACGGATTTGTACGAAAAGCACGTCACGTTGGCGATCGCCCGGCGGACGGCCGAGTTGCTCGCGGGCGAGCCCGCGCTCCGGGTGGTGCTGTGCCGCTCCACCGACGTGCTCGTGCCGATTCGTGCCCGCGTCCGCTGCGCCAATCAGGCCGGGGCGCGCTTGTTCATCAGCCTGCATGCCAACGCGGCCGGCCCCACCCAGCTACCCGGCAGCCAGATGGGATTCGAGCTCTACCTCCTCCCCGCGCGCGAGGTCGATCGAGAGGTCGCGCGTGTCACTCTCCTCGCTCGCGATGACAGCGAAGCCGCTTGGGCCGGTCATCAGGTGCGCGAGGCCGCAAAGCAGAGCTTGGCCGCGGCTCGTCGGATCGAATGGCGCCTGGCCGATGCGCTCGGGCACGATCGCGACCGTGGCATCAAGCAGGAGGGTGCCACCCTTGATGTCTTGCAGGGGCTCGCCATGCCCGCCGTCTTGGTCGAGGTGGGATTCCTCGACCACGCCACGGAAGGTCGTTACTTGCTCTCCGAGGCTGGGCAGCGTGCCATCGCGGCCGCGCTCGCGGGCGCCATCACCGATCTGCAGAGTCGCGAGCAAAGGGGGCTACGCGAGCCCATGACGACGGCGCCCCAGCCGGGAAAGCGGCGTCCTCCGCTCTCAGCGCAGTCGCAGCCGGGAGAAGAATGACTTGAGCAGGCTGGAGCTTTCGTCGGCGAGCACGCCGGCCATGATCTCGACGCGGTGGTTGAGGCGCGGATCGTCGAGCAGTCGGTATAGCGTCCGCACCGCCCCGGCCTTGGGGTCGTCGCAGCCGTAGATCAACCTGCGCACGCGCGCGTTGACGATAGCCCCCGCACACATCGGGCATGGCTCCATGCTGACGTACAGATCGGCGTCGACCAGACGCCAGCTATCGAGCGCCGCGGCAGCTGTCCGGAGCGCAACGATTTCGGCATGGGCGGTCGGATCGTTCTTGGTCTCGCGCTGGTTGTGAGCGATGGCGACGACTTCGCCGCGCACCACGACCACGGCGCCCACCGGGACTTCACCCATGCCTGACGCTCGACGCGCGGCGTCTAGGGCTAGTCGCATGTGCTCCTCGACCGCGCTTTCGGGTACCGTCTCGAGGCTAAGCTCCGCTGTTCGGGTCATGGGCATCGCCGGGCCGCGTATATTAGCGCACTCCGAGGACATCGCTATGAGGTAAAGGACCCTGGGAGGGACCCTTGGATCCCCCGCGGGCGAGCTCGTTCGGGCCAAGCCCGCCCGAGCTCACGCGGCTATAGACCAAGGTAGCTGGCCAGGCTCAGAACGCCCACCAGGGCTACGGCGAGGGTCAGCATGAGCGGCACGCTGGCCACGAAGTAGGGGTACGCCATGAGCACGAACCCCACCGCCAGGTGAGGAGCGCGCCGCTGTCGTCGCCCATACATGAAGATTCCCATGCCCACCGAGCCCACGAGCAGCGAAGCGAGGAGAGAGTTGGCGTTCATGCTCATGTTCGTTACCTTGAGCGCTCATTAAGAAAAGGACCCTGGGAGGGTCCTTTAGAACCCCCGCGGGCGAGCTCGTTCGGGCGAAGCCCGCCCGAGCTCACGCGCTCCACGCGCTCACTGGCCATCGGGGCGCTCGAGCAAGATCTGGTCCGGGCTGGCCTCGCCGGGGGGTGGCGCGGTGTCGGTTGGCGCGGTGCCGTCGAGAAAGACCTCTTCGACGCCCTCGCTGCCCGCGGCGGGCAAGAGGCCGGAAGCCGGATCGATGCGCGTGACGACGATGCCAGGCGGTTGCTCGAAATCCGTCACCGGCCGGCCCGCCAAGGCCTTGGTCATGATGGCAAGCCATATGGGGAGCGCCGTGTGCGCTCCCTCCTCACCCCGGCCGAGGACCCTCTTCTCGTCGAAGCCCACCCACACGGCGGTGAGCAGCTCGGGGGTAAAGCCTACAAACCAGGCATCGCGCACGTCATCCGAGGTGCCGGTCTTCCCGGCCGCTGGCCTTTGCAGCTTGCCGGCGGCGGCGCGGGCGGTGCCCATTTCGATCACGCTCTTCATCAGCGACACCATGATGTAGGCGGTTTCGGGGCGGATAGTCTGATGGAGCTCGGGTGCGGGCACCAGCTCGTCGCCGAAAGCCGTCACCAGCCGCGGCTTCCCTGCCTGGCCCCCGGCTGCGAAGGTGGCGTAGGCATTGGCCATCTCCATAGGGGTCACGGTGGCCGTGCCCAGGGCCAGCGACAGGTCCATGGTCTCCGGCAGGGGCGAAACGATGCCGGCGCGCGCTGCCATATCTCTGACCGGGCCGATGCCGACCGACGAGAGCAGTTTGATGGCGACGGTATTGATGGAGTTGGCCAGGGCGATCCGCAACCTCACCGGGCCCAAGAAGTTGTCCTTCTCGTGGTTTTGCGGCTTCCACAGCTGGTACACCTCCGGAGCATCGTTGACGATCGAGGCTGCGGTGTATTGCCGGGAGTCGATGGCTGCAGCGTACACGAACGGCTTGAACGCCGAGCCGGGCTGCCGGTGCGCGCGCTGGCTGCGGTCGAAGCCGCCGGCGCGGTAGCCGTACCCGCCTACCAAGGCCAGGATGTCCCTGCGCATCGGATCGAGCACCACCACGGCTGCCTGGGGGCCGAGCTCCAGCGCAAGGCCGAGGCGGCCCTTGCCGTCCCGCTTGCGTTCCGGGGCCAGGCGTACCCTGATCAAGTCGCCCGGCTTGAAGCGCTCGCCCGGCGTTTTGGTCCCTAGCGTGTAGCGTGGCTCGTCCGCCAGATCGACCACCCCTTCCTGGTCACCCAGGAACACCACCAGCTTCACGTGCCCGGGGTTGGCCGGATCTTGCTCGACCGCGTCGACCACGCCTTCGGCCTTTTCGTTGACGTCGATGGGCTTTTTGCGTCCCAACCTTAGCTCGGCGCGCTTGTGCTCGAGCTTGGCCCCCGTCAGATGAGCCAGAGGGCCGCGAAATCCGTGGCGTTGGTCGACCTCTTCCAGGCCACGCTCGAGGGCCTGGCGAGCCAGAGCCTGCAACTTGGCGTCGATGGTGGTCTTAACTTCGAGGCCCAGGTTCCCCACCCGGTCGGCGCCAAACTTGCCCTCCAGCTCCTTGCGCACCGACTCCACTGCCTCGGGAGCGACCAAGCTCGGCCCGCCCGCACCCTGCGGAATGACGGCGATGGGCTCGGCGGCCACTCGCTTGGCTGCATCTTCCTGGATGTATTCCAATTTGGCCATCTGCCCGAGCACGTAGATCTGGCGCTGCTTGGCCGCGTCGGGATGCTTGTAGGGTGACAGACGCTCGGGCGACTGCACCAGCCCGGCTAGCAGGGCGGCCTCGCCCAGGCTCACGGCGGAAATCGACTTACCGAAGTAGTAGCGCGCAGCGGCCTCGACGCCGAAGCGACCATGCCCGAAGCACATCTCGTTGAGATAGAGCGCCAGCACGTCCTCCTTGGACAGACGCTGGGAAAGTCGCCGGGCCAGGATTATCTCTTGCACTTTGCGGCGCAAGCTCTTCTCCGGCGTGAGCAGGAGCTGCTTTACCACCTGCTGCGTGATGGTCGATGCTCCCTGAGCGAATTTGCGCCTAATCACGTTCTCGAAGAAGGCGCGCAGCATGCCCTTGTAGTCGACGCCTTCGTGCTCGAAGTAGTCGGCGTCTTCGGCGGCCAGCAGGGCCTGGACCATGACCTTGGGTATATTCCGGTAGGGCACCACGATGCGGTGTACGCTGCCGATCTCCCCGATCAGCTTTCCTTCCCGGTCGAGCACCCGGACCACCTGTTCAGGCCGATAATCGCCGATGCCCTTGAGGCTGGGCAACTTGGGATCGCTGCCATAGTAGTAGAAGACTCCCAGCAGGCCGGCGGCGGCGGCGATGGCCAAGCCCACCGGCACCGCGAGCAGGACAAAGAGCGCGCGCGAGCGCCGCCGGGTTGGTCGGGGCATCGCTTTATTGCCCGTCGGCTTCGGGCTCGGGCTCGGGCTCGGGGCGCAGGGTGATCCGGTGCACCCAGTCAACGCACTGCTTCTCGGTCATGGTCATTTCGGCCTTGTCGAATACCAAGCTCGACGCCATCGCCGTGGTGAACTCCTCATCGTCGAGGCGCCCGCGCTCGTGCATCTTGCTCAGAATCCGCCGCAGATAACGTTCCCACTGCGGCGTTAAAGTGCCATGACAATATTGCACGTAGCGCTTCTTCGGGCTGGGCAGAATCGAGGAAAAGAAGGCCGCCTCTAACGGCGTGAGCTCTGCCGGCGTCTTGCCGAAGTAGTGCCGAGTCGCCGCCCCGATCCCGTACAGGCGGGGGCCGAACTCGATGGCGTTGAAGTAGAGCTCGAGAATTCGTTCCTTGCTCAGGATCTGCTCGACATACCAGACCAGGAACAGCTCCTGAAACTTGCGCGACAGCGTCTTTTCCCGGCTGAGCAGCACGTTTTTCACCATCTGCATGGTGATGGAGGAGGCGCCCAAGCGAAAGCCGCCCCCGGCCAAGTTGCGCCGCAGTGCATTCTTGAACTGGGCCGAGACCCAGCCGCGATGCTTGAAGAAGCCGGAGTCTTCCGTGGTCATGACAGCCGCGATGAGGTGGCGTGAGATCTTGTCGTAGGGCACGAAATCGGGATTGTCGGGGCCCACCGCGAAAGTCATGAGCTCGTCGTCCTTACCCGAGGGCGTTGGCGGCACTTCCACCGTCTGCATGATCGACTCGGACTCGCCGAGCGCGATCACCTCGGGCGGCGCGCGCAGCACCTGGCAGCCGTCGATGCCCACCTTGCCGCCGATATCGAGCGCGTCGAGGTTGCTGAAGTCGATTTTGGTATGGAGGTCGGCCTCGAACATCCCTTGCAGCACGAAGCCTTGCAGCTTGGGCACCAGCGGCGGGGGAATGCTGGCCAGGATCTTGGCGCACGGAGTGCGCGGCACTTGCAGGGTGAGCTCGATCTTGGGCAAGACCTTGAGGGAGCGTCCATCCTTGAAGCGGTAGGTACCGCTCGGCAACGCCACGCTGCCGGCGACACGCACGATCAGGCTGCCGATTTTCCCCTCGAGCGAGGTCAGCTCCAACTTCCTCTGATCGCGGTCGATGTTGGCCTCGAAGCTGACCGCGAAGCTCGTGTTCTCGATCGGATCGCTGGCCAAGCTTTCGTGGGCCAGGCTCAGCCCCGCCACCTCGAGATTTCCGGTTAGCGCGACGCGTCTGCCGTTGAAGCGCGCTTCGATGGCGGCATCGACCTCGGTGTTCTCCGGCTCCAGGACCGAGGACGGCAAGACGTCTGCGATCTTGTCGAGAGAAAAGCGCTGCGCCCGCAGTCCCACCAACCCGTCGACACTCGCCCAGTCCTTGGCGAGCTTGAGGTTGCCGCTCGCCGTCCACAAGACCCGCTTGGCGCCGGCGTAGCTGCCCGCCAACATGACGTCGAAGGCATCCCCCCCGGCTTGGGTGGGAGCGAGGCTGCCCGCGATGCCGGTCAAGGGCAGATTAGGTAGCGGTTGCACCATCCCCTCCTTGACCGTGATCTGCGGAAAGCCCTGGGGTCGCATGCCGAAGAGCGGCCCCTCTATGATTACCTGTTCTGCCGCGAAAGCGGGCGCGCCTTCGCTGCCGTGCGACCCGAGCCGGGCCGAGATATCGAGCCCCGCGATCGAGAAGCGCCGCCCTGGCTGCCAGTCTGCATCGAATTTGCCGATGCTGGCCGCGAGGTCGCTCTGGGCGTCCTGCAAGCGCAAGCTGCCCTGGTGAATGACGAGGGCAGGGTAGGACGAGGAGGCTTGTCTTTCGCCAGCGCCGCGTCCGGAGGTTGGGCGCATGCGCGCGAGGAGCGCGCTCACATTATCGTCCGGGCCGCCGCGGCGGAGGTCGATCTTGGGGGCTTCGAGGACGATGGTGCCCGCGCCCCAGGCCGCGGCAAACGAGATCTCGGCGCCGGTCATGCTGACCATGGGATGCGCCGCGGGCCCGATGGCCAGATCGGCAATGCGTAGAGTGCTCAGGCCAGCGCGGGCCTTGGCGTAGGCGACCGGAGCATGGAGCTTTGCCGCGAGCTTGGAGGCCACCAGCCATCCCCCCAGCATGCCGAACGAAACCGGGTAGGTCGCGAGCAAGGCTGCGAGCAGGAGGAGTGACCACTGCCTCTTGTTGAGGTGAAGGCGTTTGAGCCGCCCTATGACAAGGCTGTCTCCAGGCCTCATGGCAAGAAGTCGCCATTGTACCCATAGTTGTGGCGCGCCTAGCTGCTGTTTTTGCCGATACGCCCTTGCCGCATTAAGCTGCAGCCAAGGCGGCAGCGTCGTCGAGCGGCTGGCCTAGGTCGGCCGCCAGCCGGTGGCGGGCGTGATGAAGCCTCGACATGACCGTTCCGATCGGGCATTGGATGATGTCGGCCATCTCTTGGTAAGAGCAAGACTCGATCTCGCGCAGCTCTACCGCTTGCCGGTGGAGCACTGGGAGCCGGGCTATAGCGCTGCGGACCATCCACTTGACTTCGTCCTCCGCGAGATCGCTCTCCGGGGTGTGCGGGCTCGCTGGCTCGGGGGCGCTTGCCTCCTGGCTGCAGTCGGCGGCACGGCTCGCGCAGCGCGAGCCACTCCTGCGCAGGAGATCCAGGCTGGAGTTCATGACTATGCGATGAACCCAGGTCGAAAACGACGACCGTCCCGCGAAGGCGTGGAGACTGCGCCAAAGCTTGACGAAAGCCTCCTGCACGGCATCTTCGGCATCCTGGTCGTTGCGCAAGACTTTCATCGCCACCGCGATCGCGCGCGGCCGCAAAATGGCCAGCAGCTGGTCGAGAGCTTCCCGGTTGCCCGCCCGAGCCTGCTCGACCAGGGCGGCCTGCACCGAGCGCTCTTGCCCGAGGTGAGGGGCGGCTTCCTGATCCGTCACCCAGGCCGGGGGAGCCACCGTCCTCGCTCGAGTGGGCGCAATTGCCACTGCCTGGTGTGGCATTTCTGCGCGCTCGGGCCGGAAGTTGCTGATTTCCTGGGCGGTTGGCATGGCTTACTCTCCCTCGTGCAAGGTTGGGACCGGATCTGGCGGATCGTGCATGTGAACAGCGGTTCAGGTGGGTGGAGAGCCGTGCTTGTGGGCCTTTCCCCCGCCGTGCCCGGGCTATACTGTCGGCGTAGATGACTGACAGCGAGCGCATTCACCGCTTTCTGCAGCGCGCGCGCGCGCGGTTCTTGCTCGAGATGGGCGTGCGCGCCGGAGCATATGCGGTGGCGGCTACCGGCCTTGCCTTCTTGCTACTGGCCTTTCTGGCGGCTCTCGCTGGCCCGGCGGCCTCGTGGCCCTACCTTGCGTGGGCGCTGTTGGCTGCTTGCGTCGTGGTCGGGCTGGTGCTCGGCCTCTTCCGCCCTTCCCGTGCTCTCGCCGATCCGGCGGCGGTGGCCCGTCTTCTGGGTGGCCGGGTCCCCTTTGCCGGGGATCTCCTGTCAGCCGTCGAGCTCGCGGCCTCGCGTACTGGCGGGGCGGCCGTTTCGGCCGACATGGCCCAGGCTTTTTTCGCCGGCGTCGCTGACCTTTCCGAGCCCTTGCCGGTCGATAACTTGATCCCGCTTCGTCCGGCTCTGTATGCGCTGGCGGTCTCCGCCTGCTCCTTGCTGTTCCTCTTGCTCGCGGTGTTGGTTGGACCGCCGGCCGTGGGGCGCGGCATGCGCACGCTCTTCCACACGCCGACGCTGTTCGAAGGCGCGCTGGTGGCGCGCGATCCGCTGGTCGGCGACGTGCGCGTGACCTACGAGTTCCCGGCCTACACCGGCTTGCCTCGCCAGGTCATCGAAAACTCCACCGGGGATTTGCATGCTCTGCGCGGGACACGGGTCCGGCTCGAGATGCAGTCGTTGCGTACTGCGCGGCGTGCTCGTCTTTTGCTCGGCGACAGCGGGGACGGCGGTGTCGTCAATGTGGAGGTAAATCGGGGCAAGCTCTCGGCCGCGCTCGATTTGCGCGACAGCGGTAGCTATCGGATTTGGCTCCAGCCCTTCCTGGGACGCCCGCTCCGCGAAGAGCGGGCGCACCAGATCGCGGTGGATGTCGATCAGCCGCCCGAGGTTGACGTGATCGGACCGGCCGACCGGCTCGAGCTCGCTAATCCCCGACCCGTGGAGGTCGCCTACCACGCGCGCGACGACTTTGGTCTGGCCGAAGTGGCCTTGGTTTATCGCGTGAACGGCGGACCTGAGACGCGCATCCCGCTCAAGAGTGCCCAGGGCGCCCGCGAGGTCCGCGGCAGCACCCTATTCGAGCCGGCCACCGTCCTGCTCACTCCCGGGGCGCAAGTCGCCTACCACATCGAGGCCAACGATCGGGACGAGGTCTCCGGCAGCAAGACCGGAGTTTCGCGCACTCTTTATCTCGTCGTCCAGGATTTGCGCCACGACACCGAAGAATATCTCGGGCGTGAGCACGAGATCCTGGATCGCCTGATCGGAGTGCTCGCCGACCGTATCGAGCTCGACGGTGGGGCCACCGCCATCCCGGCGCTCACCGCGCTGGCAAGCTTGCGCCAGATCCACGACGGCGAGAACGTCACTGTGCAGCGGCTCGGCCGTCTTCTGGACGAGCAGCGGCACTCCGCAGGGGCGCCCAAGGCGGTGGGCTCCTTGGGCATGGGCTTGCTACGGCTCGGCAAAGCCCTGCGCGACGAGGGCGAGGTCCTCGGTTTGCGACCGGCCAAGCTCGACGACAGCGCCACCAGCGCCTTGCTGTGGCCGCGTCTGCGCGGACAGGCGGCCCGGCAGGTGGCCGAGCTCGAGAACGTCGTTCTGGCCCTGGACGACCTCATCGGTCGTCAGCGGCTCGAGGATTTGTCGAGCATGGGCGAGGACCTGGTGGCGGCGCACGCGCGCCTGCGCGAGTTGCTGCAGCGCTATCAGGCAAGTGGTGACGAGCAACTGCGGCGCCAGATCGAGCGCGACGTGCGCGAGCTCAAGACCCGCATAGCGGAGCTCGCGCACAGGATCGCCGAGGTCAAGACGCGCAACGAGGTCAGCCCCGAATGGACGAACATGCCCGACCCGCGCAAAGCGCTGGATCAGGCGGCCCGCCTCGACTCTTTGCTCGCCCGCGGTGATGCGAAATCACTTGCCGATGCCCTGGCCGAGCTGGGCGATTCTTTGGCGTCGCTGCGTGACTCACTGACCGGCAATGCGACCAGCTTCGCCGACGCGCGTTTTGCCCAGGAGACCAAGGCCACGGCCGACTTGACCAGAAAGATCAGTGATCTGGAAGGGGACCAACGCGGCCTGGCCGAGGATAGTCGCGCCCTGGCCAAGGAAGTCGATGCCGAATTGACCAGGCGCCTCGAGGCACAACAAATAAACCAGCTCGCCCGTGCCAAGCAGAAGCTCGAGCAGATCCAGCGCACGTTGGGGTCTGGGATCCCGCACGAGATGGCCGCCGGCGAGGGGGCGGCCGCCTCCGTTCGCGGGAATCTGCGTCAGGTGCGACGCTTGCTGGGTGCCAAGGAGTGGATGGAGGCTAGCCACGAAGCCAGTCGCATGGCCGACGGTCTGGCGTACCTGGAAAAGCTGGCGAACCGCCCGAGCGCCGAGGCGCGTCCGCCTTCGCGGGACTTGCTCTCGTTTGCCGGCAATATCGGCGAGGCGACCGGGCTGGCGCGTGAGCTGGCCGCCGACCTGGCGCGCTTGGTCCCTCCCGGGGCGGAGCTCATGTCGCTCGAGCAGCGGATGCGCACGCACAGCCTGGGCCAGCGGCAGTCGGGCATCGAAGACAAGACCCGAAGTCTTTCCCGCGAGCTGGGCGGCAAGGAAGACGTGGTGCCCGGAGCCGCGCTGGCCAAGGCCGAGCTGGAGCAGATTGCCAACGAAATGCGCCAGACCGGCGACGACCTCGGCCAGGGTGACGCTCACGAAGGGGCGGGGCGCGCGGGCGAGATCGCCGAGCAGCTGGCAAGATTGCGGCAGGGCATGGGCCAGTCCGGCGCCACGGGCGGACAAGCCAGTCGCGAGCCGGTACGCATTCCCAATGCCGAGGATTCGCGCGCCCCACGCGAATGGCGCCAGGAGCTCATGGAAGCCATGCGCGAACGGGCGCCCGAGAAATTCCGCGATGAGGTTCGTCACTACTACGAGGAATTGGTCAAGTGAGGATGCGGCCGCACCCTCCCCGGCGCTCCGCCACCCCGAAGCCACTCGGGCGGGCGCTCTTGGCCGCCATCCTGACGCTGGCTCTCTCGGCCCGGGCCGCGAGCGAGATCCCCAATGCGGAGCGCTTCTACTCCGAGTGGCGCTTCGATGAGGGTGATCGCGCCTTGGCGCTCTTGAGCAAGAGCCACCCGGGCGAGCAGGCTACCCTTGTCGCCAAAGGCTACGAACGATTTATGGCCGGCGACTTCCCGGCCGCGGCCGCCCTGTACCAAGCGGCGGCGGCGAGCGGGCCGCCGTCGCACGAGATTGTCGATATGGCGGAGCTTGCCCAGGGGTCGGCCAGAGCCACCACCGGATATCTCGAACGCCGCTCCGCCCACTTCCTTTTCCGCTTTCCGGCCGCGGACGCGGTCCTGGCCGACTACGGCCTCGAGGGCCTCGAAGCGGAAGTGGTTGCCCTGGCGGATGACCTCGGCTTCGTTCCGGGGCGGCCCATCACCGTCGATATCGTGCGCGATGGGCAGGACCTGTCGGCGATGACCACCCTGAGCGAGGCCGACATCGAGCGCACCGGTACGGTGGCGGTGTCGAAGTGGAGCCGCATCATGTTGACTAGCCCGCGCGCGATGCGGCTCGGCTACGAATGGCAGGACAGTCTGGCCCACGAATATGTCCACTACGTGGTGGCCGCGCTTACTTTCGACCGGGCGCCGGTCTGGTTGCAAGAGGGCATGGCCAAGTTCCTCGAGCATCGCTGGCATCGGCCTCCTGGTCTCGCGCTCAATCCCTCCATGCAGCATTTTCTCGCCAAGGCTCTGGCCGGCGGCAACCTGATCGGCTTCGATGCGATGCATCCTTCGATGGCGAAGCTCCCCAAGGCGGAAGACGCCACCTTGGCGTTCGCCGAGGTTACTACCGCGGTTGCCTGCTTGTACGCGCAGGGTGGCGCAGCGGCCCTGCGTGAGGTCCTGGCCACCGTGCGCGATGGCGGCGACGCTCGGGTTGCGGTAGCGCGCGCCTTCGGGGGCACGGGAGCGTGGGCGGATTTCGAGCACGCCTGGCACAAGTACATGCTGAGCCTGCGCTACCAGACCCTGCCGGGTGCGGAGCCGCTCGTGCCGCGCTATCGGAAGAAGATGGCGCCAGGGCACGATGACCATGGCGACCGCGGCCCCAGCGAAGACGAGGCAGCGAGCGGCGAGGGCGAGCGCTTTCTGCGCCTCGGCAATATGATGCTCATGCGCAACCGAACCCGAGCGGCCAGCGTGGAGTACGAGAAGGGTTACCGGATCGGCGGCAACTCACACTGGATATTCGCGGTGAAGCTGGGTCGCGCTTACCTGGCACAGGGCCAAAACGATCGGGCCTTGCAGGTCATAGCCGACGCCGAATCCACCTACCCCGAGCTGCCCTGGCCGCATCTGATCGCCGGGCAGGCCCTGCTGGGCAAGGGCGAGGCCGAGGCCGCCCTTGCGCCTCTGCTACTCTCCCTCGCCGTCAATCCCTATGATCCGAGCGTGCACTGCAGCCTGGCCGAGGCCTACCAGCGCCTGCCCGCGGCTCCCCCCGACAAGCTGAAGCGCGCCGAACGCGACTGCCAAGCGCTCGGCCGACCGTGAGCAACCCCAGCCGGCAGCTCGCCACGTCGACCTAGTGCCCCAGCACCGCGTCCAGCATTACGGCGCCCATCACCAGCAGGGCGTAGTAGTTGATGGCGCGAAAAGCGCGGCCGATGCCGAGCGGGCTGGGCTTGCGCAGGGCGCGCCAGGCCACCAGCACCAGCCATGCCCCCAGGCCGGCGAGGGCGAGGCCCAGGAGGGGCGAGCGCGCCAGACCGAAGAGCGGCAAGAGCAAGGCCGAGGCGGCGGTGGCCGTCGTCCACGTGAACGTCACCCGCGTTACCGAAGCCGCACCCAAAAGGCCAACGAAGGTCGGGAAACCGGCGTGCTCGTATTCGCCCTTCATGAGTAGGGCGAGCAGCCAGAAGTGCGGGATCTGCCACATGAGCAAGAAGAAGCAGAGCGAGAGGATGGGGCCGTCGAGCGTGCCTCCGGCACACACCCAGCCCAGGGCGGGCGGAATAGCGCCGATGAGCGAACCGATGACGGGCGCCAGCGTGGTCACGCGTTTGGCGTAGGTGTAGACGCCGTTGTACCAGAGCACGGCGAGTGCGCCGAGGCCAAGGGCGTCCCGGCCACCCAGGGCGGTGAGCAGGGTGAGGGCGACGGCGCCGAGTGCCAGCGCCAGCAGGGCGCTCGCCTTGGCCGAGATCTTGCCAGTGGGAATAGGGCGTTGCCGCGTGCGTGGCATCAGAGCATCCTGCTTGTGCTCTTGCGCCTCGTTGAGCGCGCAGGCCGCGCAGGCCAGCAGCAGCACTGCCAGCGCGGTCGGCAGCAAGCGCCAGTTGAAAGCTTGCGCGGCCAGGAACCCGGTAGCGGCCGACAGCGTCGACATGGCCGAGATGGGGAGCTTGCAGAGCTTGCCAAAGTCGCGGATGGTCATGCCCGTCACCGCAAGGTCTTGATGTAAGCGATCAGGTCCGCGACGTCGAGGTCTCTCAGATCGGCCACTGGCATCTGGGGCGCGAATCCCTTCACCACCTCTTGCGGGGGATGGCGAATCGAACGTGTCAGGTAGGCCTCATCGGCGACCAGCTTGGTCTCCTTCCCCTGCGCCAGCACGGTGACGTCGCTGCCGAAAAGCCCTTTCCAGGTGGGGCCTAAGAGACGCGTGCCGTCGTTGGTGTGACACGAGACGCAGCCCTTGAGCTTGAAGGCCCGTTCGCCCCGAATTGGATCGGGCAGCGCGGGGAGATTCGCCAGCACCGGCGGCGCATCGGCATCGCCAAAGTACCAGCGCGCGAAATCCTGCTCGGGCATGACGTGGACCTTGGACAGCATGTAGGAGTGGTTCACCCCGCACATGACCGTGCATTCGATGTCGAAGTCGCCCATCTGGGTGGCCGAGAACCAGGTGTAGTTGGCCTTGCCCGGCACCACGTCGGACTTGATGCGGAAGGCGGGGATGTAAAAACCGTGCAAGACGTCGAGCGACTTGAGGTCGAGGCGAATCGGACGGTTTTGCGCCACATATAGCTCGGCGGTTTGCCGGCCGTTAGGGTAGGTGAATGACCACGCCCATTGCCGCGCAGTCACCTGGATCACCATCGCGTCGCGCGGCACCTGGCGCAGATAGCGGTAATTGGTCCAGCCGTAATAGAACATGGCAAGGAACAACAGCAGGGGGATGCCTGTCCACAGCCCTTCCAGTATCGGGTTATCGTGGATGTCCTCCCCGCGCGCGTTGCGCGTCCGGCGGTAGCGCAGCACGAAGTAGATCATCAAGCCGGTGATGAAGATGAGAAATGCCGCGGTCAAGGCGAAGATGAACAGAAAGACCGCATCGACTCTTTCTGAAGCGCTGGAGGCACCGCCGAAGAACATGGGTGGGTTACCGGTAGAGATAGTCGCTGAATGTCAGGAACAGAAAAATGACCAACACGCCGAAAGCGGCGACCACCATGAGCTTCATGGCGGCGCCCTCGTGCCGCAGATGCATGAAGTAGCTCATCACCAGGCTGGCCTTCGCCGGGGTTATGATCAAGAGCCCGACCAGGATCAGGTCGGGCCGGTGGCTCGCGCTCAGCCCGACCAGCCCGAGTGTCAAGGCCACCAGGGCCAGCCAGACCTTGATGAAGGTGGCGTAGCTGGTGAGGTGACCGCCCTCGGCTTCGGCGCCACCGTGCATGCTGCCCTCCATGCTCGTGCTCACTCTCGTGCTCATTCTTGGTCGCTCGGGCTGTTTGTGTTCCGCACGTAGACCTCGCCGTTCATGCCGCCAGATAGAAGAGCGGCAGGAGAAAGATCCAGATGACATCCACCAGGTGCCAGTAAAGGCCACTGTTTTCGAGGGCGATGAAGTTGTCATGGCGAACCTTGCCCCGAGCGATGAGCCTCAGCATGACGGCCATCAGCACCACGCCGACCGTCACGTGCAGGCCGTGGAGCCCGGTCATGCCATAGTAGAGGCCGAAGAACAGGCGCTGGCCGGGTGGGCGGGCCATGAGGTGCTCCGAGCCGGGATAGAGGCCGTGGTGAATCTTGGCGCTCCACTCGAAGAACTTGTTCACGAGGAAGGCGCAGCCTAGGATCATGGTCGAGGCTAGGAGCGCCATCGCTTGTCCCTTACGGCGCAGGCGGAGGGCCGTGATCGACAGGGCGATGGTCAAGCTGCTGGTGAGCAGGATGAGGGTGTTGGCGACGCCCAGGCGCACATTGAGCTCGCTCGAGGCGGTGTGGAAGTCGTCCGCGTGCATCTCCCGGTAGACGCCGTAGGCGATGAACAGCCCGCCGAACAGGATCAGCTCGGTCATGATGAAGATCCACATGCCGAGCTTGGCCCCTTGGTAGTCGTGGTGCTCGGCCGCGGGGTGAGGCTCTACCACGCTGGCGGCGGGCCGGGCGTCCATCAGGCGGCCTCCTCGGCCGGGGGATTGAATTGATAGGGTGGTCCCGTGATCACGGGGAGAACGGTGAAGTTTTCCACCGGCGGTGGCGAGGGCACGCTCCATTCCAAGGTGACCCCGCCCCAGGGGTTGGCCGGCAGGCTGACCGGACGGAAAAGCCCGCGCACCAGGTTGCCAACCATGATCAGGATGCCGGCCACCAGGATCCACGAGCCCACCGTCGCAATTTGGTGGCCGACGTGGAACGTCGGCAGGTGATCATAGTACCTGCGTGGCATGCCCTGCACTCCCATAACCAAGAAGGTGAAGTAGAGCAGGTTGAAGCCCACGAACATGTGTACCCACGCCACTACCGCTGTGCGCTCGTTGTACATGCGCCCGAACATCTTCGGGTACCAGTAGTGGAGGGCGGCGAAGAACGCGAACCCGGTGCCGCCGAACATGACGTAGTGGAAGTGCCCCACGATGAAGTAGGTGTCGTGTATGTGCACGTTGACCGCCAGCGCCCCTTGGAAGAGGCCGGTCAGGCCGCCGATGCTGAACAGGAAGATGAAGGCCAGGGCGAAGAGCATCGGCGCGCGCAGCTCGATCGATCCCTTGTAGAGCGTCGCGACCCAGTTGAACACCTTGATCGCGCTCGGTATCGCGACCAGGAAGGTCAGCAAGGAGAAGATCACGTTGGCGGTATCGCTCATCCCGCTGGTGAACATGTGGTGAGCCCAGACCAGCGAGCCTAGCCCCGCTATGCCCATGCTGGAAGCGACGATCATGCGGTAGCCGAAGATGGTGCGGTGAGCGAAGGTGGGTATGATCTCCGAGATGGCGCCCATGGCCGGGATGATCATGATGTAGACCGCGGGATGGGAATAGGTCCAGAACAGGTGCTGATAGAGGATGGGATCGCCGCCGATGGCGGGATTGAAGATGCCGAGGTGGAAGACGCGCTCGAGCACGACGAGCAGAAGCGTGATGCCCAGGATGGGCGTGGCCAGCACTTGCACCCAGGCGGTGGCATAGAGCGCCCAGGGGAAGAGCGGCATGCGCATCCATCTCATGCCGGGAGCGCGCAAGCGGTGCATGGTGGTGATGAAGTTGATGCCGGTCAGGATCGAGGAAAACCCGATCACGAAGGCGCCCAGTACGGCCAAGGTGACGTTGGTGCTGGTGGTGACGCTATAGGGGACATAGAAGGACCATCCCGTGTCGGGTGGCCCTCCGCCCGTGAACAGAGAGGTGAGGGCGATCACTGCTCCCGCCATGAACAGGTACCAGGAGAGCAAGTTGAGGCGGGGGAAGGCCACGTCCTTGGCGCCGATCATGATGGGCAGGCAGAAGTTGCCGAATACCGCGGGCAGGCCGGGTATGACGAACAGGAAGATCATTATGACGCCGTGGAGGGTAAAGAGGGCGTTATAGGTGGTGGGCTTCATCAGGGTGGGGCCCATGGTGAGCTGCTCGAGGCGCATGAACACTCCGATAGTCATGCCGGTCAGAAAGAACACGAGCATCGCGCTCAGGTAAAGAATCGCGATACGCTTGTGGTCGGTGGTCAGCAACCATGACCGGATCGAGTGCGCGCCCTCGCCCTGGTAAAAGCTCGGCTCGGAGGCGGCCGGGGCAGGCGCGACGGCGGTGCTCATGACGACTCCTCGGTGTCCAGCTCCGCGGTTTTCTTGCCCTTGCCCTTGCGCGCGGCCAGGGCGACCGCGAAGCCCGCCGCGAGCACGACGGTGAACCCGGCGGCCACCCTGGTAACGTTGACGTAATAGCGGCGTCCCGCCGGGTCGTAGCTGTAGCAGAACCTGAGGAAGCGCGAGATGGTGGGTCCGGGGCGCTCCTGGTTGGCTTCGAGCACCGCCATCTTGACGTCGAAAGGCAGGAAAGTGATGCCGTAGAGATAGCGCGTGATCTTGCCCGAGGGCGAGAGCACCATGATGGCGCCCGCGTGGACATAGTCATCGCCGCGTTTGGCGAAGTGGAAACCCACCGCGTCGGCCAGGCGCTTGGTCGATACCGGGTCGCCGGTCATGAAATGCCACGCCTCGGCGGGAAAGCCGGGCGGGAGTTGCTTGAGGTAGTTGGCCTGTTTGAGGCTGGCCAGCTCCGCGTCGTCGCGCGGATCGAAGCTGACCGTGAGCACGCGAAAGTCCTTGCCCGGAATCTGGTCGGTGCGCGACAGCATCTCCGCCACGCCGTTCAAGAGCGGGGTGCATAGCCCGGCGCAACGGAAGTAGTTGAGGGTGAGCACGGTCGGCTTGTCTATGAGCTTGCCCAATGCTACCCGCTCGCCCTGCTCGTCGATCAGCATCAGATCGAGCGGCACCCGCTGGCCCAGCTTCTCCTCAATCCCGACCTCCGGTGGGGAGTTGGCGATACTATCCCCGCGCGCCTCGCGCCCCAAGGCGCCCCCCGCGAGCAGCCCCAACACCACAGCGCCCCAGTGCAGGGCGCGCCCGCGCGCGAGCAAGGCAGAGCCCAATGTTCCGCCCGTGCCCGTGCCCGTCTCCGTGCTCGTCCCCGAAGCAACTCGTGGCTTGTCCACCCTCGCGATCGGATTACGTCGTTTCATGGCCCTTTGCCTTGCCCTTCTGCTCGAGGTTCTGCCACCGCTTGGTGCGGGAGCAAGGCGATTACCAGCTCCTGCCACGCGGGAGCATTCATGCCCGCGACTGCCGGCGCAAAGCCGTTGCTTGGCGCGCCGGCCGCCCACTCCTGGGCGACGTCTTGCCAGGTTTGCCCGGGCTTGGTCAGGGCCACCGTGCGCGCCACCCGCTCGCCATTGCGGATGGCCCCTCTGAGTAGCTCGGCCGCGGGCGAGTGGTCGTTGGCGGCGGGCAGGTGGACGGGCGGATACTCCGGTTGCTCGGCGATCATTATCTTGCTGGCCAGGCTCACCGGAATGCGATTGGGAATGTGGACGCCCTTGCTGCGGAACTGGTTGGCCAGCGCGGCAGTAGCCTGTGGGTCTTCGTGGCCGTGGTCGAAAGCGCCAAGTGAGCGGACGTAGTGCACCAAGGCCATCCGGTCGGCCGGGGCGATGAAGTCGAAGGCGGCCATGCCTGTTCCCTTCACTCCGTGGGTGATGGTGCTGAAGATGTCGGTGATGCGGTAGCCGCTTGTCCATCCCGCCGGCTGGGTGAAGTTACGCGGCCGCGGATTGAGCGTGCTGCTGGCCGGGCCGTCCCCCCGCCCACTGTCCCCGTGGCAACTGATACAGTTCTGGCGGAACAGGGTCTCCCCGCGTGCCAGCAGCTTGGGGGTGGAGCTCATGACCGTGGCGGGGTCGACGGGCGGCAGGTCGCGTCCCTTGCGCGCCGGGGCCTCGGCTTCATCCAGCCAGCCGGGCGTGAGGGCCACTTGCTCACTGGCTGCCGCGGGAAGCGGCCTGCGCTCGCGTATCATGGCCGGAACGACGATGGCGGCGAACACGGCGAAGATCATCAGCACCGCCAGGGTCACGGCGGAACGCTGTATCATCCCCGTGGCCTCGCTTTTCCAGGACTCCGCTTGCGGTCCCGGTTTGCGCGCGGGCGCGCTCATGGTTGCCACTCCAGGCCCTTGGCCAGCAGAGGATCGCCCACCGGTAGGTCGGCCCCACGTTGCATGGCGGCGCGGAGGCGCAGGAAGGCCAGGCCCAGGAAGAGCGCCGCCATGCTGGCCTCGGGCCAGCCGAAGCGCGGGGCACCGAGCTCGGGAAAGATGAGCCAGTACATGTCGATGAAATGCCCGAGCAAGATCGACAGGGTGGCGATGATGACCACGGTCTGGTTGCGCTTGCCCGCGCTCCCTATGAGCAGGAAGAAGGGCACGAAGAAATGCAGGAAGGCCAGCGTCAGTGCGACCGGCCCCCACCCTCCGGTAACGCGCCGCTGGACCCACACCACCTCTTCGGGCAGATTGGCGTACCAGATGAGCATGTACTGGGCGAAAGCGATGTAGGCATAGAACACGGTGAAGGCCAGGCCGAGCGTGCCCAGGTTGTAGTAGTGGCGGGTCTCCACTTGAGGCAGGCGGCCTCTCCGCAGCATGGTGAGCACTCCCAGGGTCATGCTCGCAATCCCGGCCAGGAAGGTGCCGGCGAACAGGTACACCCCGAACATGTCGCTGTACCACTCCGGCTCGAGGCCGGAAATCCAGTCGAAGGCCAGGATGCTGATGCTGAAGAAGAAGACCACCATGAAGGGCGGCGCCAGCCGGCGCGCCCGCACGGTGAAGGCGAAGTCTCGGCTCTTGTCTTGGCGGAGGGAACCGTGCACATAGAAGCGGTAAAAGAGCAGCCAGGCCCCGATGCAGAGCAGCAGGCGGACCACGAAGAAGGGTAGGTTGAGCCAAGCCGACTTGGCCACCAGAATGGGGTTGTGGGCCGCCTCCGGGCGGGTCCAGGAGAAGAGAACGGGCACGCCGAGCAGGGCCACCAGGAAGAGCGTGGTCGCGAGGGGAATGAGCGAGGCTATCCGCTCGGGCACGCGTCGCATGGGTACGCTCCAGTGGGCGCCCACCAGCCGCTCCAGGGCGACCAGGAATAGATTGCCGAGCCCGAGCGTGAGGAGAAAGATGGCCCACAAGAGCCAATTGGCCCAGAAGCGCTGGGGACCCACGGTCAGATACGCCGCGGCGGATCCCGCCCCGCCGAGCAAGACCAGGGCGTAGAGGAGATTGCGGCCCAGCCGGGAAGGGGTGACGGAGCGATTCACGGCAAGTCCTCGTCGCGCGCGTCCTCTGCCCGCTCCAGAATGCGCACGTAATGCACGGCCGCCCACCGATCGTCCGCGTCGAGATCGGCGGCATACGACGGCATGGCATTTTTGCCCAGCATCAGCACCCCGTAGATGTATCCGTCCGGGCGGCCGCGCAGATCGGAGGACAGCAGATTGGCTGGCTTGGCGCCGTAGGCGCTCGACAGCAAGGGGACACCATTGCCGACCACGCCGTGGCAGACGGCACAGTGATCGTCGAAGACCTTGCGCCCGCGCTGGGCGACACGCTGGTCGAGGGGCAGAGGATTGACCAGGATACGGCCGGCCTCCTCCGGGCTCTTGGGCAGGAAGGGTAAGTGGCCGCGGGCCACCGTTCCCGCCACCGCCGGTCGCATGCCGCTGCCGTCGGCGAAGAAGGTGGAGGGACGGAAGGCGTTGAGCTTGGGCTGGTCATGCATGTGGATCATGGGCGGGACCACCGGCACCAGCTTTTCGGCCAGGTAGATGCCCACCCCGGCTACCAGGCAGGCGGCTACGATGCCGGCCACCGTGCGCAAGAGCCAGCGCAAGCTGGGCTCGGCAAAGCTTGGCAGGGCAACCGTCTCGACGCTCAAGGCGCCGCTTTCGAGCAGAGCGCGCCGCGCTTGCTCGGTATCGAAGCCGGGGCCCGTCCTCTCGAGGCTGAGGGCCAGCCGGTCGCGCGTGATCTGCCCGATCACTTTGGTGTGCAGGATGGGATGCCCGAAGAGCGGCAGCCGGTTGAACGCGAACAACATGGCCAAGCCGGCGGTAAAGGTCGCGAACAGAACCGTGACCTCGAACATGACGGGAACGAAGGCTTGCCAGGAGAACAGCGGTTTGCCGCCGGTGTTCAGGGGATAGTCGATCGCGCTCGTCCACCACTCGAACAGGATGGCGAGGAGAGCGCCCAGCACGCCCATGCCCATCACGTAAGTGCCCAAGCGGGATTCGCCGAGGCCGATGGCCTGGGCGAGACCGTGGACCGGGTAGGGCGAATAGGCCTCCAGGCGCCCAAGCTTGCGCGGCCTTATCCGGCGGGCGGCCGCGATGATGGCCTCGGGCTCGGCGAACAATCCGACCACCGCGAAGGTGCTAGCGCTGCTCGGACCACTATCAGGCATGGACGTCTCCCGGGATGGCTTCGCGGATGGCCGCGCTGCCGTCCGCGTCGTCCTGGCGATCTGGGTGGCCCGGCTGAGCCCCATGATGGGCCTGCGCTCCGGGCAGAGCGGCCTTCATCTCGCTGGTGGCGATTACGGGCAGGACGCGGGCAAAGAGCAGCACCAGGGTGAAGAACAGCCCGAACGATCCGATCAGGACGCCAAAATCGATCTTGGTCGGGAGGTATTCGTGCCAGGCCGAGGGCAGATAGTCCTGGTACAGGGAAATGACGATGATCACGAAGCGCTCCATCCACATGCCCACCGTCACGGCAATTGCCACCAGGAACATGGCCGGAATCGAGCGGCGCATGCGCCGGAACCAGAAGAGCTGGGGAATGACTATGTTACAGGTGATGGTCGTGATACCCGCCCAGCCGTAAAGCCCGGTGACATAGTTGAGGAAGGTGTGCTGGATGTAGCGGTTGGAGCTGTACCAAGCCGTGCCCGCCTCCATGGCATAGGCGTAGCCCATGATGCAGGACATGGCCAAGATGAGCTTGTTCATGGTGTCCAAGTGATTGTCGGTGATCAGATTGGACAGGTTCATGGTCTTGCGTACGACGACCAGTGCCATGACCACCATGGCGAACCCCGCGAAGATGGCCCCAGCGACGAAGTAGGGCGGGAAGATGGTCATGTGCCAGCCCGGCACCAGCGATACGGCGAAGTCGAACGACACCACGCTATGGACGCTGATGACCAGGCCGGTGGCCAGCCCGGCCAGGAGCAGATAAGCCTTGTCGTAGTGAATCCAGTGTGTGGCCGAGCCGCGCCAGCCCAGGCTCAAGACGGTGTAGGCGCGCTTGCGCCAGCCCGGCAGGGCGCGGTCGCGCATCGAGGCAAAATCGGGGACCAGACCCAGGTACCAGAAGACCAGGGACACCGAGAAGTAGGTGCTGACCGCGAAGACGTCCCAGATGAGAGGCGAGCGGAAGTTGACCCACAAGAGGCGTTCGTTGGGGTAGGGAAAGAGCCAGTAGCCGAACCACGGCCGTCCGGTATGGAGCACGGGGAAGATCGCGGCGCAAATGACCGCGAAGATGGTCATGGCCTCGGAGAAGCGCGCAATGGCATTGCGCCAGCGGGCGCGAAAGAGGAAGAGGATGGCGGAGATCAGCGTGCCAGCGTGCCCGATGCCGACCCAGAAAACGAAGTTGATGATGCCGAAGGCCCAGCAGACCGGACGATTGTTGCCCCAGGCGCCGATGCCCTCGTACAGCGTATAAGTGATGCAGACCGCGCCTATCCCCAGCAAGCTGAGCGTGAAGGCCAGCGCGAGGTACCAGGCGCGCGGCGGCCGGCGCTCGGGAAACTGGAGTACCTGGTCATCGAGCGAGCCCGAGGTGACCTCGCCTTCGAGGAGGATCTGCGGGGCAAGGATATCCGGTAGCGGTATTGCCGCGGTCTTCATGGCTCACCTCGCCCGGGAGGGTTCTTCAACTGGGCCAGGTACGTGATCGCGGGCCGAGTGCCCAGCTCGCGTAGGACGTGAAAGCCCCGCCGGTCGCGCGCCAGCTTGGCCACGTCACTTTCGGGGTTGTTGAGATCGCCGAACACGATGGCGCTGGCCGGGCACGCCGATTCGCACGCGGTCACGATGTCGTGATCGCGCAGCGCCCGACCGGCCCCTGCCGCCACTTGCTCGGCGTTGCGAATGCGCTGCACGCAGAAGGTGCATTTCTCCATCACGCCGCGGGGGCGGACCGTGACCTCGGGGTTGAAGGCGAGCTGCAGCGACGGGGGAGTGGCGCGGGTGAAATCGAGGAAGTTGAAGCGCCGAACCTTGTAGGGACAGTTGTTGGCACAGTAGCGCGTCCCCACGCAGCGGGTGTAGGCCATCTGGTTGAGGCCGTCTTCGCTGTGGTTGGTCGCGTTCACCGGACACACCGTCTCGCAAGGGGCATGATCGCAGTGCTGGCACAGCATGGGCTCGTGCACCACGCTGGGCGTGTCGGCGGGCCCGTGATAATAGCGATCCACCCGCATCCAGTGCATGGCGCGACCCTTGCTCATCTGCTCGGGGCCCACCACCGGAACATTGTTCTCCGCCTGGCAGGCCACCACGCAGGCGCCACAGCCCACGCAGGCCGAGAGGTCGATGGCCATGCCCCAGCGTGGCCCCTTGTGCTGGTGGCCGGGATACAGACTGGCTAGCTCTTCGGTCTCGGGCGCGCTCGCCAGCTCGCGCGCCAGCTTGCTCCGGCTCCACTCGCGCGCGATATCGCGGCCGTCGACCGTGTCGTGATCTTGCGCGAGGATGACCTCCGCGTGGCCACCGGTGCGGGCCAGCGTGTCGATGGCGACCACCTGTGCTCCCGGCCGCGCTGCGAAGGCCGCGGCGCGGGTGCCGACTTGCGCCGCCACGCTGGTCGTCGTGCGGCCGTGACCCAGGGTGAGTCGCAGCACCCCGGGGGCCTGTCCGCGCTGGCGCAGGATGGGGATCGTCGGTCCCCGGCCCAAGGTCACCAGGTCACCGTTCGCCAGGCCCAGACGGTCGGCGTCGGCGATCGCGACCGACAGGGGATTGCCCCAGGAGACCTTGGTTACCGGATCCGGCATCTCTTGCAGCCAGCCATTGGTGGCATAACGACCATCGTAAAGCCGCGGATCGATGTCGATTACCAGCTCCATGGGCCCGCTCTGACCGGCACGGGCGCGAGCCGCCGCGCGCGCGCAGGCCGCGCCGTCGAGCTGGCGTGGCGCCGGGGGTGGGCTAGCAGCGCCCCGGTAAAAGCCGTCGTGCAGGGCGGTCTGCCAGAAGCGGGCGAAACCGATCGGGCTGGGCTGGGCCTGGGGCCAAACCTCGTCCTGCCAGCGCTGCTGGAGATAGGCCTCGTAATTGGCGGCCGGGCGGTGGCCCAGGCGCTCGAGCAAGCCGAGCAGGATGTCCTCGCCCTGCCGTGTCTCGTAGAGCGGAGCGATGAGCGGCTGCTGCAGGGTCAACCCGTCCCCGTCGCTCTCGAAGTCATTCCAGCTCTCCAGCCAATGATTGGTGCCCAGCACCAGGGAGCACAGATGGGCGGTTTCATCGGGCACGAGGCCCAGGCGGACCCGGGTCGGCACCCGGGCCAGCGCCCGCGCGAAGGCCTGGTCGTCGGGATAGTCGTAGGCCGGGTTGACGTCCCAGAAAATGGCCGCGCCCACTCGGCCGGCGGCCATCTCCTCCACCAGCCGAGCGAGATCGTCAGGCGAGGCCAGCTCGGGAGCGGGCAGCGCCGCGCTTGCTACCGTGGTCCCCTCGGCCCCCAGCATCCAATTGATGGCCAGGCAGGCGGCGTGCGCCTCGGGCCCCGCCGCGGGACCGGCCACCACCAAGGCCTTGGCCCGGGCGGCGCACAGATCGCGCACCAGTCCGTCCAGGGCCCCCGCCCACGGTCGGGCTTCGGGCAGAGCTTCCAGAGCGAAGGGCGCCAGCGCCGCCAGGGGCAGGCCGGCGGGCAGAGGCCGCCCGCTCGCGAGGTGCACCGCGCGGAGGAGCCCGAAGGCCAGGCGGCCGAGCGCCGAAGGACGCACCGGCAGGCGCACGTCGGCTTTGCTGCCGGTCAGGCTCATGCCACCTTCGAGCACGTAGAGCCGGCTCATGGCCGCGCTGGGCGATGCCGGTCGGCGCAGGCCGGCGAACCCAGCGGTGGCGCTCACGCTGTCGGCATGGGTGCCGAGAAAGTCGGCCTCGAGCGCCACGATAACTTCCGCCTGGTCGAAGTGGTAACGCGGCCGTCGGGCGGCACCGAAGAGCTCACTCTCCGCTTGCCGGCCGGCGTGGTCGGCCGCCGGCTCCCAGGCCATGTGGCGTAGCCCGGGTAGGGCGGCCGTGAGCCGCGCCAAGAGCGCCCGGCGGCTGGGCGAGAGCACGGCGGGCGTGATGAGCACCATGGCCTGGCCGGGAGCCACGCGCCCAAGCTCACTGCGCAAGCCGTCCATGGCCTCGTCCCAGGCTATCGGGCGGCCATCGCGATAAGGACCGCGCAGCCGGTCGGGATCGTAAAGCCCGAGCAGGTCGGCCATGGCGCGCAGGCTGGTCTTGCCCCGGTAGCGGGGATGATCGCTATTGCCCTCGACCAGCACGGGACGCCCTTCCCGCGCCTTCACCAGCACGGGGTAGGCGATCTCGCCCTCCTGGAAGGTGCTGGCATAGAAGTCGGCCACCCCGGGCACGACCTCTTCCTGCTTCTTGGTGTAGGGAACAACCGTGGTGCGGCTTTGGGTGGCCTTGCACCCGGCTCCGGTGGCCAGCGCCGCCGAGGCGCCGAATAGGGCCAGAAAACGTCGGCGTGACAAGCCCTCGTCGTCAGGGCCGGCTAGCACGGGCAGCTTGGGCGGCTTTCTCGTTTCAGCCATGACCCTGACCTCGACGTTTGACCGAGTTGCCGGCGGGCCTGACCGCGAGCCGGGATGGAGTGGCGGGGGAAGTCGCCGCTGGGGCGGCGCCGATGGCCGCCGCGGCGGCGGGCGTCGAGGAATGCCGGGGCGGAGCGGAGCCGCGGCCTCTTTGCCAGCGGCCCAGGTGAGAGCGCAAGAGTCCCGCCGCCAGCGAGCCCAGCGCGCCCACGAGCACCAGGCGTCGCTCGCCGGCATGGTCAGGCCTGGGCTGTGCTCTCATCGGTGGCACGCAAAGCAAGCGGTTGAGGCCTGGGTGATCTGCGAGCCCGCGGACACCGCCGCGTGGGCGTCGCGATGGCAGTCGAGGCAAGTCCCCATGCGCATGAGCATCACGCGGGAAACCTGGTCCATGGTCTCGACCTCGCCGTGGCAGGTCTGGCAGGCGACCCCGGCCCGGACATGGGGGCGGTGGTCGAAGTAGACGTGGTCAGGCAGGTTGTACACCCGCTGCCAGGCGAAGGTCTGGTTGGCCTTGAACGCGGCGGTCACCCGCATGATGGCTGGCCGATCGGTGCGGGTGACGGAGTGACAGTTCATGCACGTCTCCAAGGCGGGGACACCGGCGTTGCGCGAGCGCTCCGCGCCGGTGTGGCAGTACTGGCAGGGGATGTGGTTGTCGCCGGCATGGAGCTTGTGTGAAAAGGGGATGGGCTGGGTGGGGGCATACCCGGTAGCCAAGCGGTCAGGCTCGGTCGCATAACCGACCGCCAAAACCGTGGTCAAGACGGCGGCAGCGCCTATGGGCAACACCATTCGCCAGAATCGATCACGGGGATGCACGGGGTCCTCTCGCCTCTTCCCCAGCCGGGCCCAATTGGAGCAAACCCGGTCCGGTTAGCATTGTGAGAGCTCATTGCCATTGTGACAGCTTGGGACAGAAGCGTCCGTTAGATGCTGGGCTGGCGCCCCAGGTAACATAATCGCTACCGAACTGCCGGAATAGGCGAAGCGGGCCCGGACTAGGCGATGGCGAGGTCGTGCAAACGCCGCCAGGCGGCCGTGGCGCGCCTCATGCGGGCCGGCTCGCAGACGCGCTGCGCTCGCCAGAGCAGGTGGTACCGGCTCACGGTAGGGGGAACGAAAGCGCATACGGTGGTCTTATATCCAGCGGCTTCCAGCCGCAAGGTGCGCTCGGCGGCCACCATGGCCTCGACGAATTGGCGCCTGACCTCGGCGTGGCGGGGCAGGCCGAGCTCATCCGCTCGGCGCACGGCCAGGGCAGTCGCCGCCACCTGCCGCGAGGTACAGCAGGGCACCAGCATCAGACGGACAGCTCGGCTGGCCACCGCCTGGTCGATAATGGCGTCGGAGGCCGGGCCACAGGCGTGCAGGGCCACCACCAGGTCGGGCGCTGTCGGCCATACCGCGGCTCCGACCTCGGCTTCCGTCACTGTGCAGCCCGACCCGTCCGGGATGACGGTGCGGGCGGCCAAGCGGGCGCGTGCGGCTTGCCCGCGGTCGCGCTCGATCAAGGTGACGTGGCCGAGCTGTCCGCGCGGGCCGAGCAACAGCTCGGCCGCGAGCAGGCCCAGGCAGGCTTTGCCGGAGGCGGCATCCACCAGAGTCAGAGGTGATCTGCGCGCGGGCAGGGCGCGCTCGATTTCGCCCAGAAACCCCGTCACTTCGCGCGCCTTTTGCCGGTCCTCTTTGCGCAGCGAAGTGCCGACGGCCCCGATGTAGAGGCGGTGTAGCGCTGCTTCGATGGTGGCGAGCTCGAGCATGGCTTCGTGGATGTCTCGGTGGCCGCGGGGCTGATCGATCTCCGCGCCGCGGCCCCCGTTCTACCCCGGCTGTAGCCGGGAGTGGTCAGCCGGCATCTTATCCCGGCCACAGCCAGGAGAGGTCATATGGAGCTCGAAGACAAGAAGTGCATTCCTTGCGAAGGTGGGGTCGCCGCCCTGACCGCGGCCGAAGCTAATCGGCTGCTCGGCCAGCTCGCGGGCTGGCGCATCGAGGGCGCGGCCGAGTTGCGCAAGTCTTTCAAGTTCGCGAGCTTCCCCCACACCATCGCTTTCGTGAACCGCATGGCGAGCCTGGCCGAGGCCGAAGGTCACCACCCGGATTTCTGCGTGCGTTTCACCGTGCTCGAGGTCTCTTTGACCACCCACGCGATCGGTGGTCTATCGGCAAACGACTTCGTGCTCGCGGCCAAGATCGATGCCCTGGCCGGGGGCAAGCCGGAGCCCTGACCACCACGGCCAGAAGCTCCAGCTCGGCCAGCCCTAGAGCGGTGGCCGCGCGTTGCGGACCAGATCCAGGAAGTACGACTCGAACCACTCACCCGCCTGGGGCGCGCCTTTGGCCGCATCCGCGCCGCCGCACATCTCGTCGTAGCGCGGTTGCGTCGGATCCGAGACACCGTCTGACTCGCCCGGGGGCTTGACCCAGAAGAAGGCATCGATGCCCGGCTCGGGATTGACACGTGGGCGCTCGCCCAGGCCGGCGCCGTGAACGTTGCACCAGCTCCCCCACTGCTTGCGGATGTTGCCTTTCCCGTTGCGGGAGGTGTCGATGATGAAGCCGTGGTTCTTGAAGCCGTACATCTCCAGCGTCTTGCGCAAGGTGCGGGCATAAGTCAGCTCGTTGGGACAAGGATTGGTCGGCTCGAGCACGGCCCCGTCGCGATTGGTGAGGTGGGTGTAGTTGGCGGTGTTGAGGGCGAAGCCGCGGATCATCTGCGGCCCGCCTGCTTCGTTGAGCACGTTCTTGAATATTCTCGCGATCAGGTTGCGATTGCCGTCCCAGCCCAGCCAGCCCGCATGGGCCGCGTCGAGGTACACGCTCACGTTGGGCAGGGCAAAGCTCTTGATGGCGTAGACGACATCGTTCTTGTAGGCCGAGCGTGCCTCTTGGCACATGGGCAGGCTCATGTTAGTGGCCAGGTTGCCGAGCGAGTCGGGCTCGAGCACTACCACGATGGGCTGATCGGGATGGGCCTTGAACTGGGCGGCTATCGGATCGATGAACTCGGACTTGTACCTGGCCTCGCCGTTCTGGGCCACCTTGAGCTCGCCCGCCGACGACGCGGCCGAGCAGTCGCGATTGGGCAAATCATAGACCACCACCACGGTCACGGTCGGCTTGCCGCTCGCCTCTTGCTGCTTCTTGGCGCCGTCGAGCCAACCCGCCAAGTGATCGATTTGCGCGATCGAGTCGAGCCACACCGCCGTCGGGTAGCTGGCCACCTTGCGGATTTTCTCCGCCTCCTCCGGGTGCCGCTTGGCCGTGGCCAGGACCTCCGCCGTGTAGGATGGATTGAGGTAGAAATCTACACCCTCGAAGGGGTTGTGGCTCGAGCCCTGGGGCTCGGGCCCCGCCACCTGGCCGATGCTCCCGGCGCAGCCCGCGGCCGCCCAGAGGCCGAAGGAGGCGAACAAAGGCGCCAAGAATCTCGCTTGCTTTAGGATCCTGTTCTGCATCACGGAGATCTCCTACTAATGAGGCCACAGGCCAGATGTCAGGCCCGCCTGGTCCTGGCCCACCGCGAAAGTGGCCTGCGATTGTACACGATCTACATGCCAGGGGACCATAATGGGAAAAGGCCGCGTGGTGTAGTCTCAAGCCTCTGCCCAGCCGACGCCACCCATGATTCGCCCAAGCAGCCCCCGCGTAAGCAGCCCCATCGCGCTCCCCATCTCGCTGTCCCTCATCTTGGCGCTGGTTTTCCCCGCCATGATCGCCGCTGCGGTGGCCCTGGCCTATTACGGGTTCAAGCACGCCGAAGACCTATCCCGTCCGATCGAGCAGCTCTTTCGCCAGGAATGTCAGGACTGGGCCGATGGGCTGGCCAAGGCGGTCGAAGCCCGGCTCGACCGCGAGGCCCTGTCGCTTTTCGACCAGGTGGCCGAGCGCGCCGCCGACCCCGCCTCCGCCGATCCCTGTGATCTGGATCCAGGACCCGACATCGATTCCTTCGTGGTGCTGGGCGCGTCCCGCCGCATCGAGTGCACCTGGCCCCGCCCGCGCGAGAGCGACGGGAAGCGCCGCAAGGGCGGCGATAGCGCGGCCGCGAAGATCTCCTGGTTGGGCAAGCTGCGCAACATGGCGTGGTCAACCGACCTGGACAATTTCGCCTACCATCACGAGGTGCTCGATGGAGGCGGGTCAGCTCTGCTGGCCTCTACGGCGCGGCGGGCCAGCAACGGCGACCTCTATTACGTGGTGGTAAGGCTCAAGCTCGACTTCATCGGCAAGCTATGGACCGACAGCGAACTCGGGCCCGCGCGCAAGAATCGCCGCGTGGCCATCCTCGACGAGAGCAACAATCTCGTGGCCGGCGTCAGACCGAGCGGGCCCGAGGCCAGGTCGGGCGGGCGGCTATTTTACGAGGGACCCTTGGGCAAAGCCCTTTATCGCTGGCGGGTGCAGATGGTTCCCCAGAACGCGGAGGAGTTCCAGGCGCAGCGCGAGCGGACCAAGTGGGTGCGCCGGGTTCTCATCGGGGCCTCCGCCGTGATCATCGTGGTCGGCCTGGTCCTGGTCTGGCTGGCCGTGCTCGCCGAGCGCAGAGCGTCGCGCATGAAGAGCGATTTCATTGCCAATGTTTCGCACGAGCTCAAGACCCCGCTCTCGCTCATCCGCATGTTCGGCGAGATGGTCGCCACCGGTCGGCACAAGGGCGAAGAGGCCGCGCGCGAATACGGCGGCATCATCACCCGCGAATCCGAGCGCCTTTCTCACCTCATCGACAACGTGCTCGACTTCGCCCGCCTGGAACGGGGCAAGGCCAGCTACCACTTCGCCGAAGGCGATCTGGCCGACGTGGTCGAGCGCGCCCTGGACGTCTGTCGCTATCGTCTCGAGCGCGACAAGATGAAGCTCCTGGTCGACATCGATCGCGGCCTGCCCGCCGTGCGCATGGACGAAAACGAGATGACCCTGGTCGTGCTCAACCTGGTCGACAATGCCATCAAGCATGCCGCCGAGGGGGGCAAGGTCGAGGTCTCCGTGCGGCGGGCGCCCGGCTTCGTCGCCCTGGCCGTGCGCGACTATGGCCCGGGCATCGCCCTGGTCGAGCAGACCAGGATTTTCGAGCGCTTTTACCGGTCGCATAGCACGCGCGAGCGCAACGTGCGCGGCAGTGGTATAGGCTTGGCCCTCGTGAAGCACATCGCGGAAGCCCACGGCGGGCGAGTGACGGTGGAGAGCCCGGTGCGTGGCTCGGCCGGGGCCGGCTGCAGGTTTTCCGTGTTCATCCCCGCTCCGGTGGCGGACGACAGCGGCGTGGCGGTGCACGACCTCCCGGCGAAAGAGCGGATATGAGCAACGGATCCGGTGGTTCGGCGCCGAGACGCCGCGTTCTGGTGGTGGAAGACGAGCCCGATATCGCCCGCGGGCTGCGTGATGCCCTGGAATTCGAGCAGTTCGAGGTGACCACCACCGGTCACGGTCGGGAGGGCATTCGCATCCTGCGCGACCGGGGCAGCGATCTGGTCATTCTCGATCTGATGTTGCCCGACATCAATGGCTTCACGGTCTGCGAAGAGATTCGGCAGAGCCATCCCGTCGTCCCCATCATCATGCTCACCGCCCGCTCGCAAGAGGTCGACAAGATTCGCGGCCTCGAGGCGGGCGCCGACGACTACGTGACCAAACCCTTCTCCATCGGGGAATTGGTGGCGCGTATCAATGCCATCTTTCGCCGCCTCCACCGCGGGGGCAGCGACGAGGCCATTCAGATCGGGCCGGTGGCCTTTCATCCCCGCCGCCACGAGCTGGTGCGCAACCGCAAGACCATGGCGCTGTCCTTCTACGAGGTGGAGATCCTGCGCTTGCTCTTCGAGCGCGCCGGTGAGCCCGTCTCGCGCGAGGAAATCCTGGATAAGATCTGGGGCGTCTCGCCTAGCGCCAACAGTCGCTCGGTCGACAACTTCGTGGTCAAGCTGCGCAAAAAGATCGAGGAAGACGCCTCCCGCCCCCGCCACATCGTGACCATCTACGGCACCGGTTACAAATTGGTCATGTGACCTTTGACGGCAAGGTCACGTGACCGCAAGGATGATACCCAATGTCGATGTTACCCTCGGTTCGCGTTCGCATTGCTCCCTCGCCCACGGGTGACCCCCACGTGGGCACCGCCTACGTCGCCCTCTTCAACTACGTCTTCGCCAAGAAGAACGGCGGCCAGCTCGTCCTGCGCATCGAGGATACCGATCGCACCCGCTCCACCCTCGACTCCGAGCAGGCCATTCTGCGCGCTCTGCGTTGGACGGGGCTCGCCTGGGACGAGGGTCCGGACGTGGGCGGGCCGTGCGGCCCCTACCGGCAGTCGGAGCGCACGGAGCTTTACCGTACCGAGGTGACCAAGCTCTTGGGCGCGGGCGCGGCCTACCGCTGCTTTTGCTCGGCCCAGCGTCTCGAGGAGATGCGCGCCGCCGCCAAGGGCAAGTCGTTCGTGGGCTACGACGGCCATTGCCGCGCCCTCGCTCCGGAGGAGTCGCAGCGCCGGGCCCAGGCCGGCGAAGCCCACGTGGTCCGCCTGGCCATGCCCAAGACCGGCGAAACCGCGTTCGCCGATTGCTTGCGCGGCGAGGTCCGCTTCGACAACGGTCAGATCGACGACCAGATCCTGCTCAAGAGCGACGGCTTTCCCACCTACCACCTGGCCAATGTCGTCGACGACCACTTGATGGGCATCACCCACGTCATTCGCGCCGAGGAATGGCTGTCCTCGACCCCCAAGCACGTCGTGCTCTACCGGGCCTTCGGCTGGCCGGCGCCGGAGTGGATCCACCTGCCCCTTTTGCGCAATGCCGACAAGTCGAAAATCTCCAAGCGCAAGAACCCGGTGTCGCTCGATTACTACCGGGCCGCCGGTTTTCTCCCCGAAGCCCTGCTCAATTACCTCGGCACCATGGGCTGGTCGATCGCGGGCGACCGCGAGCAATTCACCCTGGCCGAGATGATCGAGGCCTTCACCTTCGACCGCATGAGCCTGGGCGGGCCGGTGTTCGACCTGGTCAAGCTCTCGGCCATGAACGCCGACTATCTGCGCGCCCTCGATGACGCCGCCGTGGTGGCTCGCCTGCGTGCCTGGCGTCTGGCCGACAGCTTTCTCGAGCAGCTCGTCCCCTTGGTGCGGCAGCGTATATCCCGTCTGGACGAGTTCGTGCCCATGACCGAGTTCTTCTTCGCCGGCGACCTCGACTACGCTGCCTTGACCAAGGATCTGCTGGCGCGGCGCGCGGCCCCCGAGGTGGCGTCATGCCTGTCCGGCTTGGTCGAGGTGCTCGATGCGCAGCGGGATTTTTCCCCCGCCGCGCTAGAGCTTGTGACTCGATCCTACGCGGAAAAGCTGGGCTGGGACGCCAAAGAGCTCTTCATGCTGGTCCGCATGGCGGCTAGCGGACGCAAGGCCACTCCGCCTTTGTTCGAGACCCTGGCGGTG
This sequence comes from uncultured delta proteobacterium, assembly GCA_963849735.1. GTDB lineage: Bacteria > Myxococcota_A > Polyangia > Fen-1088 > Fen-1088 > Fen-1118. Next base: position 60,641 of record CAWKJE010000064.1, on the reverse strand, counting down.
CTCGGACGCGACATCGTGCGTCGGCGGCTGCGCCTGTGCGGCGAATACCTGAAGCGACTCCCACCTCCTCCGACAAAAAAGCACGAATGATTACATTTCGATTACAATTGCCGCGGTACCTTCCGCGGCATGGATGTTTCCTCCACCCTCACCGCTGTCTACCTCGTCATCCTGATCGCCCTTGCCGTCTACGGCTTCCACCGATCCTCCCTGGTGTTCCTTTATTACAGGCACCGCGACAAAGCCCCGGTGCTGAGCGGCAAGTTCGCCGAGCTGCCCGCCGTTACCGTGCAGCTCCCTCTCTTCAACGAGATGTACGTGGCGGAGCGCTTGCTCGAAGCCGTGGCGGGCATCCGCTACCCGCACGATCGCTTCCAGATCCAAGTGCTCGACGATTCCACCGACGAGACCCGCGCCATCTGCAGGCGCAAGATCGACGAGCTGGTGCGGCGCTATCCCGACCTCGACATCGAGTACGTGCACCGCAAGGACCGCACCGGCTTTAAGGCCGGCGCTCTGGAGAACGGCCTCGCCACCGCCAAGGGTGAGCTGGTGCTCATCTTCGACGCGGATTTCGTGCCGACGGCCGATATCCTCGATCGTACCGTGCACCACTTCCTCGATCCCCGGGTCGCGGTGGTGCAGTGTCGCTGGGACCACATCAACCGCGACTTTTCCGCTTTGACCGAGGCGCAGGCCTTGATGCTGAACGGGCATTTCGTCATGGAGCACGCTGGGCGCAACCGTTCCGGGCGCTTCTTCAATTTCAACGGCACCGCCGGCCTTTGGCGGCGGGCCGCCATCGTGGATGCCGGGGGCTGGCACCACGACACCCTCACCGAGGACATGGACCTGTCCTACCGGGCCCAGCTGCGCGGTTGGCGCTTCGTCTACCTGCCCGAGATCGCCGCGCCCGCCGAGCTACCCGTCGAGATGTCGGCCTTCAAGGCGCAGCAATTTCGTTGGGCCAAGGGCTCGATTCAGGTGGCGCGCAAGATGTTGCCGCGCATCTTCGCCTCTAACGCGACCTTTCCCCAGAAAGTGGAAGCTTTCTTCCACCTGACCAACAACTTCGCCTATCCCCTCCTGCTCTTGCTCTCGCTCTTGCTCCTGCCCAACCTGGTTTTCCGCACCATGCACGGGGTCAGGGAGGTGCTGATCATCGATCTGCCCCTCTTCTTCGGCACCACCCTCAGCATCGCGTCCTTCTATCTCGCCTCGGAGCGCGAGGTCGCGCGTATGAGTGGGGACAAGTCGCGCAGCACCTGGCACACCCTGGCGCAGCTGCCGCTGGTGCTCTCTCTCGGCATAGGCCTCTGCGTCAATCAGACCCGCGCCGTCCTGGAGGCAGTCTTCGGGCGTGAAACCGAATTCGTGCGCACGCCCAAGCACGGCATCTGCGGGCGCCTCGAGACCTGGTCGGGCAAGCGCTATCGCGCCGCCAAGTCGCTCACCCCCTTTCTCGAGCTTCTCATGGCCTGCTACTTCGTGGTCGCCGTCGACATCGCCTTTATCAACGGCCACTACCTCTCGCTCCCCTTCCTGCTGCTCTTCCTCTTCGGCTTCGCCTACGTAGGTGCGGTCTCGACCTGGCAGGGGAGCTTCGGGCAGGCCCTGCGCGGGCTGTGGCACGCACCCGAGGAGGAGGTGCCCCTGCTTTCCCCGTCCCTGCTCGTGGCTTTGCCCGACGTTACCCCGGAACCGATCCGGCTGCCGGCGACGGAGCGCGTTGCTTCTCGACCGGCTCGGGAACGAGAGGGAAGCGGTCGCCGCGAGTCCGCTTCTGCTTGATCATAATCCAGTGCCCGGCGCGCAGCTCCCACTGCTGCTCCAAGGTGGTCTGGCGCAGGACCGCCTCGCTCTTCTTGTACCAATCCAGGGTAACGCTCACCGCTGCGCCGCGCGAGCCCGGCTGGAAGTGGACGGCCGTGACTTCGTTGTCCGCGATCACCAGCTCCTTGGCGATGAGGTCGCGTCGCTCCTGCATCCGGGCATTTTCTTCCGGGGTGAGCGCCTGGCCCAGGACATCCCAGCGCGCCCAGCGCAAGTCATCGTTCCACGCCCTCGCCTCCTGCAGCAGATCGTCCTCGCGCCTCTGCGCGGGCGCGAAGCAAGCGCCCACCTGCACGAGCACCAGCAGCGCCAGCAAGAATCGGCTTTTCGTCATAGCGGCTCCGTGAGAGCCTACAGGTTGCCGCAACCCTCGAGCAAGCCCGCCGAGCCACCCAACTACGCCGCGGGCTCATCCGCTACCCCCCCGCGCCGCCCAAAGACCACCCGCTCAACCCCTCCCAGATCCCGACGCGTGCCCACCTCGCGGTAGCCCGCCTCGCGCAGCAGCGCCGCGGCCGCGTCGGCCTGACTCGCGCCTATCTCGATCGCCAGCCAGCCTCGCGGCTCTAGCACCGCGCTGGCATTGTGCGCCAGCCGCCTGACCAAGGCGAGCCCGTCGGGCCCGCCATCGAGCGCCAGACGTGGCTCGCTCCTCACCTCAGCCGGCAGCCCGTCGATCTCCCCGCTGGCGATGTAGGGTGGGTTGCTCACCATCAAGTCGAACTGCCCGCCGAGTGGCGCTACCAGATCACCTTGCAGGAAAGTGACGGGCAGCCCCAAGCGTTCACTATTGGCGGCCGCGACCGCCAGCGCTGCCGCTGAGATGTCGACGGCCACCACCTCATCGCCCTGGCGCTCCTTCTTGAAGGCGAGGGCCAGCGCTCCCGAGCCGGTGCCGATGTCAGCTACCCGGGCGACCGCTTGCTCCGCCAGGAGCTTGAGCCCCAGCTCGACCAGGGTCTCGCTGTCGGGGCGGGGAATCAGTACCCGGGCGTCGACCTGCAGAGGCAGGCTCCAGAACTCCTTATGGCCAAGGATGTATGCCACCGGCTCGCCCGCCAGCCGCCTTTGCACCAGAGCTCGGTAGCTCGCCAGCTCTCCTTCCCCCAGCGGTTGGTCGTGGCGAGTGTAAAGCTCCACCCGAGAACAGCCGAAGGCGCGCGCGGCCAGCAGCTCGGCATCGAGACGAGCACTGGTGTTGCCTCGGCCCTCGAACCGGGCCGTGGTCCAACGCAGAACCTGGAGAATGGTCCAGGATCTCACGGTTGGGGAGCGGGGGTGGGAGGAAAGCGAGCGCCTGTGGGGCGAGCTCGGCTATTTCGTGGTGGGCTTGGCGGCTTTCGTGGCCTTGCCCGACTTCTTTGCCTTGACCTTGACCGCCTTCTTCTCGCGCCGCTCGCTGGCCCGGGCCAGGTCGATCAGGCGCGCATCCGAATAGGCAGCCAGGCGCTCCACGAACGGCTTGTCCTTGCTGCGTCCCAGGGCCTTGGCCACGCTTTCCACCAGCGCCTCGTGCGAGCCGTACTTCTCCTTCACCACCGTGGCCACGGTGTGCAGGTGCAGCAGCTTGACATTGGCAGCGCTCGACAGGCGCTTGCGGAGATCGTCCTTTGACTCATCGCCGCGATCCAGGAGACCCACCAGCTTATCGACCAGCTTGTCCTTGGCGCCAAAAGTTTCGTTCACGAGTGCGAGAGGGGATTTCTGCGACATGGTAGGGCTCCGTCCTTAACGGGGGCTTCTCTTACCTCAAAACCGCGGCGGCTGCCAGAGTCTCGCCCGCGGCTTTTACAAAACCGTCGATGTGCGCTTCGTCATGGGCTAGGGAAATGAACGCCGCCTCCATTTGCGCGGGCGGCAGGTAGAAGCCGCGGTCCAGCATTCCCTGGAAGAATACCGCATATTGTCGGGCTAATGCCATTTTTGCAGCGGTGAAGCTCGTTACCGGGCCCGGGCAAAAGAAGATGGTGAATGCCGACCCGACTCTCTGGATACACGCGCCCGCCCCGGTATGGGAAATCGCTTTCGCCACGCCGACTTCGAGACGAGCACCAAGCTCCTCCAGCCGCTGATACGCAGCGTCGTCGAGGAGGGCCAGGGTGGCCAAGCCCGCCGCCACGGCGAGCGGATTGCCCGACAGGGTGCCCGCCTGGTACACCGGGCCATCGGGAGCAACCACCTGCATGATGTCACGCCGGCCGCCATAGACGCCGAGCGGCAGCCCGCCGCCCACGATCTTGCCTAGGCATGTCATGTCCGGCCGAACCCCAAACCTGGCCTGGGCGCCCCCTCGGCCTACCCGGAATCCCGAGATCACCTCATCGAAGATCAGCAGCGCACCCGCCCGGTCGCACATGGCCCGCAAGGCCTCGAGATAGCCGGGCTGGGGCGGCACCACCCCCATGTTGGCCGGGATGGGCTCCACGATGAGCGCCGCCACCTGGCCCGGATTGGCGGCCAGGGCCGTCGCCACCGCCTCCGCGTCGTTGAAGGGGACCACCAGAGTATCAGCCACCGCCGCCGCCGTCACCCCCGCCGAGCCAGGAATCCCCAGGGTGGCCACTCCCGACCCGGCGCTGGCCAACAGCATGTCGGCATGACCGTGGTAGCCGCCCTCGATCTTGATCAGCTTGCTCCGCCCAGTGAATCCGCGCGCCACCCGCAGCGCCGACATCGTCGCCTCTGTCCCCGACGAGACCAAGCGCATCTTCTCCATGGCCGGAAAGGCCGCCCGCACCGCCTCGCCCAGCAGTACCTCGCGCTCGGTGGACGCGCCGAAGCTGGTCCCTTGCTGCGCCGCTTCTGCCACCGCCGCCACCACGGCCGGGTGCGCGTGACCCAGGATCAGGGGGCCCCATGAGCCCAAGAAATCGGTATAGCGATTGCCGTCGGCATCCCACACCGAGGCCCCCGCCCCCTTCGCCAGAAAGACCGGGGTGCCGCCCACCGCCAGGAAGGCGCGCACCGGCGAATTCACCCCACCGGGAAAAAGCTCGCACGCTCGGGCGAACAGCTGCCGCGAACGCTCACGGGTAGCCATCAAGCCATCCTTAGTTGGGCTTCCTGGCCGATCCGCCGCCGCTCCCATTCCTTCCCCCGTCCTTTCCCTCCTCTTCGCCACCCTCGCCTGCGCCATCGTCTTCGCCCTCCCCCTCCTGCCCGATTACTCCCTCGTCCCCATCTAATCCCCCTACCTCCCCGTCGCCATCGCCGCCGTCTCCCCCGTCGTCGTCGTCGTCGTCGTCGTCGTCATCATCATCATCATCATCATCATCATCATCCCGGGCCTCCTCGGCCAGAATCCTCCTCGGCCAGCGTCTGCTCCTCCGCCCGCGCCGCAGCTACCTCGGGCGCCACCTCGTGCTCGCCCTCTTCCTTCTCCGCCATGCGCTCCATGGCCACCACCACCTCGTCTTCTTCCAGCCGGATCAAGCGCACGCCCTGGGTGTTGCGCCCGATGGTTGGGATGCCAGCCATCGGCATGCGGATGAGCTTGCCGCTGCTGGTTATGAGCATGAGATCATCGTCGTCGGTGACCAGGCGCAAGCCCACCACCCGGCCGTTGCGCTCAGTGGTCTTGATGGTGATGACCCCCTTGCCCCCGCGGTTCTTGGTCGGGTAGTCGGTGCTGACCGTGCGCTTGCCGAAGCCCCGCTCGCACACCGTGAGCAGGGTCGCCGGCAGCTCGCGCGGCACCGCCGCCATGCCGATGACCACGTCCTTATCGCGTAGGCGGATGCCGCGCACTCCCCGCGCCGCCCGGCCCATGGGCCGCACGTTCTCTTCCCGGAAGCGGATGGCCCAGCCATCGCGCGTGCCCAGCATCAGGTCGGACGAGCCCTCGGTGATGCGCAGCCCGACCAGGTCGTCGTCATCCTGAATCGAGAGCGCGATGATGCCCGAGGCCCGAATGGCGGCGAAGGCGGTTAGCGAGGTCTTCTTGATCAGGCCGCGCCTGGTGGCCATCACCACGAAAGCGCCCTCCGAGAACTCGCGCACCGGCTGCAACGCCACCACCCGTTCGCCCTCGCGCAACGGGATCAAATTCACGAAGGCCTTGCCCTTGGCCGTGCGCGCCGCCTGGGGGATGGCCCAGATTTTCTTCGCATACACCCGACCCTTGTTGGTGAACAGCAACATGGTGTCGTGGGTCGAGGCCACGAAGAGCTGGGCCACGAAGTCTTCCTCGTGGGTCGAGGCCCCCGTGATGCCCCGTCCGCCGCGGCGCTGCGGCTTATACAAGTCCTTCGGGTTGCGCTTGACGTAGCCGCCGTGGGTGACGGTGACCACCATCTCCTCCTCTGCGATCATGTCCTCCACGTCGATATCGACGTCCACGTCGATGATCTCCGTGCGTCGCGCGTCCCCGTAAAGCTGCCTCTGCTCCTCCAGCTCGGCCACGATCACGCCGACCAGCACCGCGTCGCTGCCCAGGATCTCCTCCAGGCGGCCGATGAGCGCCGCCGTCTCCCTGATCTCGGCCTCCAGCTTGTCGCGCTCGAGGCCCGTCAGCTTCGCCAGCCGCATGTTGAGGATCTCCTGCGCCTGGATCGCCGACAGATCGAAGCTCTCCATCAGGCCCGTCTTGGCCGACTCGGTATCCTTGGCCGAGCGGATGAGGTCGATGACCGCGTCGATATTGTCGATCGCGATCTTGAGACCCTCTAGGATGTGCATGTGCGCCTTGGCCTTGGCCAGGTCGTACTGAGTGCGCCGGGTGACGACGTCGCGCCGGTGCTGGATGAAGTGCTGCAGGGCCTGCTTGAGCGAGAGCGTCTGTGGCCGGCTCTCCACGATGGCCAGCATGTTGATGCCGAACGACTCCTGCAGCGGCGTCATCTTCCACAGGTTGTTCTGCACCACCTCCGGCACCGCGTCCTTCTTCAGGTCGATGACCACCCGCATGCCCTCGCGGTCAGACTCGTCGCGCACGTCAGCGATGCCATCGATCTTCTTGTCTCGCACCAGCTCCGCGATCTTCTCCACCAGCTTGGCCTTGTTCACCTGGTAGGGGATCTCCGTCGCCACGATGGCTTTGCGCCCGCTCTTGGGGTGCTCCTCGATCTCCGTGCGCGCGCGCATGAGCAAGCTGCCCCGCCCGGTGCGATAAGCCTCGCGGATTCCCGCTCGCCCGCAGATGAAGCCCCCCGTGGGGAAATCCGGCCCCGGCACCAGCTCGATGAGCTCGTCCACCGAGATATCGGGCTGCCTGATGATGGCGATGGTGGCGGTGATGATCTCGGCCAGGTTGTGCGGCGGTATGTTGGTCGCCATGCCCACCGCGATCCCCGCTGCCCCGTTTACCAGCAGGTTGGGCAGGCGGGTGGGCAGTACCGTGGGCTCCATCTCCTTGTCGTCGTAATTGGGCTGGAAGTCGACCGTCTCCTTGTCGATATCGGCCAGGAGCTCCTGCCCGATCTTCTCCATGCGACACTCGGTGTAGCGGTAAGCTGCCGGTGGGTCACCGTCGACCGAGCCGAAGTTGCCCTGCCCGTCGATGAGCGGATAGCGCATCGAGAAATCCTGCGCCAGTCGCACCAGCGCGTCGTAACAAGCCGTATCCCCGTGTGGGTGGAACTTGCCCAGCACATCCCCCACCACCCTCGCGCACTTGATGTAGGGTCGGTTCCACTGATTGTTCATCAAGTGCTGGGTGAAGAGGATGCGGCGGTGAACCGGCTTCAGCCCATCGCGCGCGTCAGGCAGGGCGCGCGACACGATCACGCTCATGGCGTAATCCATGAACGACGACTTCATCTCCTCCTCTATAGAGACCGGAATCCGCGTCCCCGCGGACGGCGGTGCCCCCGGGGGTGAGCCGGGTGGGGGAGGGGAAGCTGGCGCCGAGCCTTCTATCGTGTCCATAGCGTGGCCGCGAAACCTATCAAGGAGCCGCCCCCAAGTCACGCCCGCGATCCCGCCCCGAGCGCACCCTGGTCAGCCCGCCCCGTTGCGCCCCTCGCCGCCCTCCCATCTTCCCTCATCCCCTCCCAAAACTGTGCGCGCCACTACAACCGCGACACCACCTTCCGACAATTCGCCCTCCTCTGCGCCCGCCGTCACGTCTCCTCTCAGACCGGAACCTACATTTCCGTCCAAAAGCGTGCCAAGGCAGCGTAAGAAAACGAACTATTCGCGAATTTTTCTTGCCTCTTTTCCGACTGGCCCCAGAATGGTCCAGCTGCTGCAATGCGTACGCATTGCCTAACAACATCATCGGGTATTGACGGAGGCTACTACATGACGTGTTCTAAGAGATTCGGACGGTTGCTCCAGGCCAGTTGCCTGGGGCTCATTGGCACGCTGACGGTCGTCGGCTGTAGTGGGAGCTCGACCACAGCTGTCACCGACGCGGCGGTCGAGCACATAACCACGTCGACTGATGGCCCGCCACCGGTGGGCCAGGTTACCGTGTCCTCAGTCCTCTTGAATTTCGGCTCGGTCGATGTCGGGGCCACTAGCAGCGCCCAGACGGTCACGGTTACGGTGACGGGCGGCGCGGTGGCGCTCAATCCGACCGTGTCTGGCGCCGGGTTTGCCCTCGGAAGCGGCGGGACATGTGTGAGCCCGCAGGCGGCAGGAACCTGCACCGTCGCCGTGGTTTTCGCTCCCGGCGTTATCGGCGCGGCCAACGGCACGCTGACCTTTGGCGTGGCGAATTCCCCCTCCGTCAGCCTCAGCGGCAGCGGGAACACCCCCGGCACCTTTACCGTGACTCCGCCCACGGTCGCTCTCGGTACGCTACAAGTGAACCAGACCGCGCCGGTCGTGGTCACGGTCACTCCGCAGCCCTCGGTGCCGTCGATCACGTGCACCGGCAGCGCCGACCTGAGCGCGACCCCGACGACGACCTGCCCGGCTACCGGGGCGGTCGCCGCGGCCTGCACCTACACCTTCACCTTCAAAGCTGCCACGGCCGGCGCCAAGAACGACACCGTGACCTGCACAGGCGGCGGCAAGATCACCACCACGCCCGTGACGGCCACCGTGCTGGCGCCCGCCCAGCTGGTCGTGCAGCCCAATCCGGCGGCGGTTAGCGCAGTCGTCGGCGTCCCCGGCACGGCCACCCTGACCGTAATCAACAACGGCGGCGCCACCACCGGCGCTCTTCAGGCCACCGTCGCCTCGAGCACCACGCCTGACCCGTTCGCCGTCTCCACCGATTGTGCGACCCTCGCTCAGGCCGGGGTTTGCCATGTCACGGTTACCTTCAGCCCGACCGCAGCAGGAAGCCCGACTGCCACTGTCACCGTGACCGATGGCACCGTCCAGGCCACCGCGACCGTCAATGGCGTGGCCGTAACCTCGGCAGCCGTTGCCATCAAGCCCAATCCCTCGGACTTCGGCACCGTCACCCAGGGCCAGAGCTCCAAGCCGACCACCTTCACCGTGACCAACGGCGGCGGAACCGCCACCACCGCCCTCACCGTGACCAGCGCCAGCGCCTCGTTCCCGGTGACAAGCGACCTTTGCACCGGCACCACTCTCGCCGCCAGCGCTACCTGCACCTTCGCGGTGACATTCTCCCCGCCGGCCAAGGGTGCCGCAGGTGCCACCAGCGCCAACGTGACTGTCACTCAGGCGGGCGGCGCCATCGCGTCCCTCACGGTCAGCGGCACCGCCGCGCCGGTTTCGGCCGCCGTGCTGACCGCCGCGCCGACCTCGATCAACTTCGGCTCCATTCCGATCGGGCAGAGCTCGGCTGCGCAGACCGTCACCATCACCAACACCGGCACCGCCGCGAGCGGCGTGCTGACAGCCACCGCCTTGGGCACTGGCGCGGCCGAAGTAACGCTATCCGGCAATAGCTGCACCGCAGCCCTGGCTCCCCAGGCGACCTGCACCGTGGCCGTTGTCTTCTCCCCGACCGACACCACCGGCGTCAACGGCCAGATCAACGTGACCGATGGAGCCGCTACTATCTCGGTCCCCATGGTGGGCACGGGCTTGACGGCAACGGCACTGACGACTGACCCAGCCGGTGCCGTCTTCACCTTCTCGCCGACTGTGGTTGGCTATACGTATACCGCCACCGCTGTTGCGATGACGGTGACGGCGGGCACGACCGTTCCTTCGGGTGCGATCACGCTACCCATCACGGGCGCCAATGCGGCTGATTTTGCCGTTGTGGCGGCTAGCACCACCTGCGGCGCCTCGCTCCAGCCGGGCCAGACCTGCAACATCGTGCTTTCCTTCACCCCCGGTGGTGTGGGCGCGCGTGCGGCCACCCTCACGGTGACCTCAACCGCTGGCGGCACCTTCCCGTTCACCCTCACCGGCACCGGCCTGGCCCCGGTTCAGCTCATTGCGCTAGGTCAGACGGCCACCACCGCAACCACCCCTTACACCGGGCTCGATTTCGGCCAGGCGCCGAACGCGACGGCCGGCAACGTCTTCGCCTACCGCCTCGTAGTCCGCGGTGCGACGACCCCCACTACCGCCTCGACGGTGCCCAGCGTTGCCCTGGCGGCAGGAACCCCGCCGGACTTCACGTATGTGACCGGGGCCGCCGGACCCACGTGGACGGCTACCACGACGGCCCCATGCACTGGAGCCACCCTCGCTCTGCCGGCGACGGGAACCCAGGCCGGGTGGTCGCGCACCACCGTGACACCGACGAATCCCAGCCTTGGCCCGAATGCTCTGGACACCTCGCTGCCTGGCGGAACCACCGATGACCAGTCCACCAGCGGCTACTGGACCTGCGACTTCTACGTCGAGTTCGATCCGCAAAGCGGCCAGAGCGCCACGGCAAAAGCCGCGACTCTCACCGCCACTGCGACGGCCGGTGGGACATCGAGCCTGTCCCTGAGCGGTACCGCGACCGGACCGCTGACCATTACCCCGACCACGGAGGCCTTCGGTACGGCGACCACGCCGATCCCGATCGGCCAGACTACAGCCGCCACGACCTTTACGGTGGCGAACGCGGCGCGGAACTCAGCCGCACAGGGACCGCTGACCGTGGCCGTGTCCGGCGCAAATGCGGCAGACTTCTCGGTGGTCGCAGACCTCTGTTCCACCGTGACGCTTACTCCGCCTGGAGGTGCTACGCCATCATGCACCATCGGCGTGGCCTTCTCTCCGACCACGGCAGCAGGCGAGTCCGCTACGGTAACCGTGACGGCCACCAACACCGGTGCGACTACCAGCGCCACGCTGTCCGGCGTCGGCGGTCCGGCCGCCGCGCTCACCGCTACTCCGAGCTCGGCGACCTTTGCCTCAGTGGCCCAGAACAACACCGGTGCGTGGACGACCTTCACCATCAGCAATCCTGCGACCGCTTCTGCGACGGCGCCCATCAACTACGTGACGGCCACCAAGGGTGGTCTGAACCCTGGCGTGTTCGAGATCGCTACCCTGAGCTCTGCCGGTGTCACCGCGTACCCGGCCGGCTCGTGTGGTAACAGCGGCGCCACCACGCTCAATCCCGGTGCGAGCTGCACCATTCAGGTACGGCTGAATCCCATCCTGAATGCCAACACGCCGGTGGGGGCGATTGGCGGAACTCTGACAATCGGGACGTCTGCTGGTAACCTTCCGGTCATCGCGCTGAGTGGTACGGTCGCGCCCCAGCTGGTCCTATCCGGGAGCGCAATCTCCACGGTCAACAGCGTTAGCACCTTGGCCTTCGGCAACGTAGCCCAGGGTATTGGCGCCACCGAGACCTTCACGGTGACCAACAACGGCGCGGCGATCACGGCCTTGGGGGCCGCACTAGGGGTAGGGGGCCCGGCCTTGCCCTCTGGTGGCTTCAGCTTCGCCACGACCACCGCGAGCAGCGCCTGCGCAGCTGGCACGAGCCTCGCTGCAGGCGCTTCGTGTCAGATGAGTCTGACCTTTACTCCGACGGCGAGCACGGGAGCGGTCTCATCGCCCTTCATCGTCAACAATGGCGTCAAGCCCGTGACCGACGTTTCATTGACTTTGACGGCGACCATGGTGCCTCCGCCCGTCCTCGCGCGGTACGGGTTCGGTGACTATTCGGGGAGCGCCATCGACCTAGGGAGCGCACCGCTGAACACCTCCACCGGTTCGCTCACGCTCTGGTTCACCAACACCGGTGGCGTCGCGGCGACGGCGTTGTCGGCAGGCGTGACCGGAGCAGATGCTGGCGACTTCACCGTTCAGCCGGAGGGAACCTGCTCAGGGAACCTGGCCCCAGGTGCCACCTGCTCTGTGACCGTGCAGTGCACTCCGTCGGCCGCAGGGGCCCGCACCGCCACCCTGTCTCTTGCGACTACCTCGAGCGGCGTGGCCCCGGTCACGGTGAACCTACAGGCATACGGAAGCGGGACGAGCCAGGTGTACGTGCAGGCTCTCGCCGGGAGCAAGTCGTCGTTCTTCACCTACTCCGGTGGGGCGGCGAGCGCCAACGCAAACACACCCTCAAGCGGCGACACCGAGTACTTCGTGCTCAATAACGGCACGACCTCGCCGGTCGCGATTTCGAGCTTGGTGGTGAACACTGGCTATGGAGACCCAACAGCCGGCGAGTTTGCGCTGTCGACCGCGACGACTCTTCCCAGTGGTGTTACCGGCACGGCGTGTCCAAGCCTCACGACGCTGGCGGCGGGGGGGAGCTGCGTCTTCGGGGTGAAATTCGCACCCGCGTGGACGTCGATCACTCGGCTGTATCGCTGGGCAGGAGTGGGTATCGGAGGAGCTCCCACTAACCTGCTCGGGTTGATCGGACGCGTTCAGATGCCGCCCACCCTGTCACTCAGCGCAGCTAGCACCGGTCAGGTCACGGTAAGTGGCACTACGATCGAGTTCGGTCAGATCACGACCGGAACCACGCCGTCGGAAACTGTCACCATCACCAACGTCGGCGATGTGGCGACGACAGGTGCCGTCGGCCTTACAATCGCTGGTACGCCGACCTACCCCTACGCGGTCCTGGGCACCTCAACTTGCGGGGCCACTCTGGCTTCGCAGGCCAGCTGCACGGTGCAGGTCAACTCGCAGTTCAGTGCGGCAAACCTGGGCAGCGTCAGTGGTCTCTCGGTACAGGCCACGCAGGCGACCCCGGCGAGCAACAGCACGGTGCCCAGTGCCACTTGGAGTCTCGCCGCCGACGGCGTGGCCCAGGCGTCACTTTCTAGCCTGGCCTCGGCGACCAGCTTCGCAGACACGGTCGTAAATCTCGCTGGCACTTTGGCCATCGCGCCACAAATAACCATCACCGTCACGAACGGCACCTCCGGGGGCAGCTCCACGACACTGCAGAACACCGGTGTCCTTGGCGTGACGCTCTCTGACACGACCGACTTCGTGGTGGATTCGAGCAGTACCTGCCTTGTCGGTGGCGCCTACCAGTCCCTGCCCATCGGCAGCAGCGAATCCTGCAACATCGTCGTGGACTTTGTTCCAGCCTCCATCGCAGCCCTGTCCACCACCGTGACCATAACCGCCACGCCAGGTGGCACGCCGGCGGCGATCACCTTGACGGGCAATGGCACGGGGGATCTCGGGATTAGCCCGGCCAGCGCCACTGGCACCCAGCAGTTCACCATCAAGAACAATGGTGGCAGCTCGACTGGCCTCCTGAGGGCCTCGCTCAGTGGGGCGAATGCATCGGTGTTCGCCATCACGCAGGATGCATGTTTCGGCACCGCGGTGGCGGCCGGGAGTACCTGCACAGTGACGGTGACCTTCACCGGTACCTCCAACACGACTGCGGCCCAGGTCGCGACCCTTACGGTGACTGACGGGACGGCCCCCAACACGATCGCGGGAAGTCTGTCAGTGGGCGGACCATAGTCCGGATCAAGAAGTAGAGCGCTAATGTGAAGAGCCCCGGGGCCCTCTGCCTCGGGGCTTTTCTTATGGAGGTGGCTTGTGGGAGTGTGGGCGCGCTTCGGGGATCTCCTTGGATGGCCGGGTACAGGTGTAGCCGGCCGCAGTGAAAGCAGATGGCCGGAGGCTATTCGAGGCCGGCCCGTCCCCTGCCGGAGTGCCCAGGGCGCCAGCAGATAGAACGCCGTCCGCGCCGGCGCCCGGGCGCAGTCGGCCCGTGATCAGACCGCTGGCGTGACGGCGCATTGACTCGGAAACCTAGTCGTACGACGATGGAGACATGCGCCCTAGAAACTTGAATAGGCCTAGCGTGTCTCCACATTTGGGATGGGCTTTACTCTTTGTAGCGACAGCGCTAGCGCTCCCCTTGCGAGCCGACGCCGGAGAGAGAGGAGACAAAGAGCGCGCGGCAAAGACGGCCTGTCTGTCGGGTGAGTACGCCAAGGGCGTGGCGTTGCTCGCCGAACTCTACGTCAGCACCAACGACGTTATATATTTGTTCAATCAGGGCCGCTGCTTCGAGCAGAATGGCAAGTATGAAGAAGCTATCGTCCACTTCCGCGAGTACCAGCGCAAGAATGTGGACGTGGGCAACCCGCCGGACAGGGCGGCGGACAGGCACATCGCGGATTGCCAGGCGCTGCTCAACAAGGAAAGGGGACCGGGAGGGGCCTCTCGGGAAGCACCAGGAGCGGCGCCAGCGGCCCCGGCGCTCCCGGTGGCGGCGGAGAAGCCCGAGACCAGTGCCCGAGCAGCTGAGGCAGTCGCATCGGCCTCGCCGGGGCGCGGCTGGCGCATTGCTGGGATCATCGCAACCGCCACCGGCGCGGCTGGCATCGTCACCGGAGTGTTCCTCAACCTGAAGGCCAACCATCTCACCAGCCAGCTCGACGCTGCAAACAACTCATCCACAACTCTCTATCAGCGCAGCGCGCAGGCCCAGCAGTCACACTACGAAACGGGTGGCTGGGTGGCCTACGGTGCAGGGGCTGCGTGCCTGGCAGGTGGCGCCATCTTGTATTACCTGGGCTATCGCCAAGCCCTCAATGAGCAAGTGGCAGTCGCGCCGATGTTTAGCTCAGGCGAACTCGGCGCCGCTCTGCAGGGGGCATTCTAAATGTTCGCGCGGAACAGGCTAGTGCCTGGTACGGGGTTGCTGTGGCTGGCGGTGGCGGGCGGCGGATGCTTCAGTAAGCCGAGCATCGACGTAAGCAGCCTGAGCTGCAGGGGCGACCAGAACTGTCCGGCCGGATATTCCTGCCAGGGCGCGACGGCGACCGGTCTGGGGAGATGCGGGGCTATAGCAGGAGACGGCGCAACGGGGGACCGCTGGGAGAGCACGGACGGCGCAACCAACGTGACCGACGCCACTCTTGCAGGAGGCCTGGCCGTAGACGCCAGTGGCGATCAACGTGGAGGGTCAGACCAGGTTTCGATTCCAGACCGCCCCGATGATCTCCTACTCGCCGCGCTAGACGGACAGATTGTCGACGCGGGGCCAGACATAGTCATCAGCACTGGCGGCGGCGGGGCAGGCGGGACAGGCGGAACTGTAGGCTCGGGCGGCACTATCACTCCAGGCGGAGCCACGGCTTCGGGCGGCGTGGGTATGGGTGGAGCTGTCCGGACCGGAGGGGCGTCCGGTACGGGGGGAAACATCGAACCGACCGGAGGGCTTACCGGTGGCTCCCCAGCAAGTGGCGGCTTGCCCGGCTCCGGTGGAGTCGTAGGCACCGGTGGCGGCCTGTCATCTGGGGGCCTCATCGCCAGTGGAGGGTCGCCAGCCAACGGTGGGGCGGCCAATACCGGAGGCACGGGCGGCTCTAGCTCGCTAGCGGCGTCGTGCGCCCAGCCTGCGAACCCGGCCAACGGCACCGTTATCGCACCGGCTCTCACCGTCGGCTCGCGTGCGACCTACCAATGCTTCTCCGGATACAATCTCGCGGGGAACGCAACGATAACCTGCCAGGCCGACGGGACCTGGAGTGCTGCCGCGCCTAGCTGCACTCTAGTCGACTGCGGGCCGGCGCCTGCTGCCCCTGCGAACGGGTCAGTAAGTGCGCCAACGACGACGTATGGCGCGACCGCAACGTACTCTTGCACGACGACGGGGTACAGTCTGTCGGGGAGCACAACGATAACCTGCCAGGCCGGCGGGACCTGGAGCGGTGCCGCGCCGAGCTGCACTCTGGTCGACTGCGGACCGGCGCCTGCCGCCCCAGCGAACGGGTCGGTAAGTGCGCCAACGACGACGTATGGCTCGACCGCGAGGTACTCTTGCACGACGACGGGCTATAGCCCGTCGGGGAACGCAACGATAACTTGTCAGGCCAACGGGACCTGGAGTGGTGCCGCGCCGAGCTGCACTCTGGTCAACTGTGGGGCGGCTCCTACTGCCCCTGCGAACGGGTCGGTCAGTGCGCCAACGACAACGTGTGGCTCGACCGCTACATACTCTTGCAAGACGGGGTATAGCGCGTCGGGGAACACACAGGCAACCTGCCAGGCCGATGGGACGTGGAGCGGTGCCGCACCCACCTGCGTCCTCCTTTCCGCCGGGATCTGCTCGGCCTCCGCGGCTTGTCCCTCGTCTGCCACCTGCTGCAACGGGTCGAGCGAGAGCTGCGACGGTACCGCACTGCCGGCGGGCGACGGAACGGATTCTGGAGAGTTCGTCGCTAGCACGGACGGATCCACCGTGACCGACACCATTACCGGATTAGTATGGCAGGCCGACGGCTCGGGCACGCGAGCAGCCTGCGCCACCGATAGCACCCACCTGACCTGTACCCAGGCCGAGGCCGCGACCTACTGCAGCGGTCTTTCCTTAGGTGGCTTTTCCGATTGGCGGCTGCCCGCCGAGCATGAGCTGCACACTATCGTTGACTATGCCCAATATAATCCACCCGTCGACACGACCGCCTTCCCTAGCACGGCGGCAGCTCGATACTGGACGTCATCGCCTTATCTTCTCCAGTCTGGCGACTTTTGGACCATCTACTTTGTGGACGGCGAATCGCTACCCGATTTCCCGGCGAACCTGGCCAACGTGCGCTGTGTACGCGGGTCACGTTGCTATCCTACGTCACGCTTTGTAGGCCCAAGTGGGGGTGGGGCTGGGGTGGTAACCGATACACTGACAACACTCACCTGGCTGAACACAGCGAGCGCTACGGATATGAACTGGGCCGCCGCCCAATCGTACTGTTCGGCTCTCGGCGGGGGGTATCGGTTGCCCACGCTGAAGGAGTTGGAATCCATCGTGGATCTCACGGTGACCCCCGGAGTCACCATCAACCTGACAGCTTTTCCGAACGCGCCGGCAGACATCTACTGGACATCGTCGCTGAATGCTGGTTCACCCGGTAACGTCTGGGTCGTGGACTTCAACAGCGGCGAGTCGACCTACCTCGGCGAGTCCCCCTACTATAGGGTGCGCTGCGTTCGCTGAAGACGAGGGACGCATACCAGTGTAAGAGCCGGCAAGAGTATTCCGTCGGAGGGCCATGCGCCATTTAGACACCCGTACGGGTGCCTACCCTGGCGCAAATGCCATTTTGCTACCTTTTCGGGTCGCTTAATCTGTCGATGGCGCTCATAGTACCCTTACGGGGTACATCACATGCGCCGGACTCATGAGCAGCTAGAAGCGGAGGTAGGCGAAATCGCGTGGACGGTTCGGGTCCGCCGGCGGGAGATGGGCTATACCCAGGCCCAGCTCGCGGCTCGGGTGGGTGTCGGGCTGCGCTTCCTGCGCGAGCTCGAGCGTGGCAAGCGCACACTGCGCATGGACAAGGTCGAGCAAGTGCTGGCCTATTCCGGGCTTAAGCTCGGGGTGCTACCACGGCTCAAGGGAGAACGCTGATGGCCCGCGCCGCTCGGAGGGTGCTACCGATGCGCAAGCGGCCTCGCCCTCCGGCGACTGCTACGATCACTGCGCGCCGGGGTCGCGTCTTCTTCGGCGACACCCCGGCGGGTGAGATCGAAGAACGTGCTGACGGCACCGTCGTGTTCCGCTACCTGCCGGACTACCTGGAGCGGCCCGATGCCGAGCCGGTCTCTCTGACGCTGCCCCTGTCGCCCCAAGCGGTCGAGACGACCGGGCTCCATCCCTTCTTTGACGGGCTCGTTCCCGAGGGCTGGCTGCTCAACATCGCCACCCGCAACTGGAAGCTGGACCCAAGGGACCGGGTAGGCCTACTGCTCAACCTGTGCTCCGAGTGCATCGGGTCCGTCCGGGTGCTGCCTTGAGCCGAGTCTGCCCCATCTGCCTCCTTCCCTCACGTGACGGACGAGAGCACCCGGCCTGCTCGCGGATCCTCTACGGCTCGCCCTCTCCGCCCGGACTGGACGTCGGCATCGACGACGTGGAGCGCCTGGCGGTGGAGACGGTGAACCGTCGTTTGGCTCTCACTGGGGTGCAGCGCAAGCTGTCGCTGGGTTTTGCGGGCAGTGGTGGGAACTGCCGGCTAACCATCGTAGGGGTTCTCGGCGGCTCGCATATCCTCAAACCGCCGGCGCCTGAGTATCCCGGCATGCCAGAGCTCGAGCATTGGACTATGGTGCTCGCACAGGCTGCGGGTTTGCGCACGGCCGATTGTGGGCTTCTCCCGCTCTCGTCGGGAGAGCCGGCGTATATCACGCGACGCTTCGATCGTGAGGGCACCCGCCGGGTTCATGTTGAAGACCTCTGCCAGCTATCCGGACTACCAACCGAGTACAAATACCGTTCCAGCATGGAGAAGGTCGGGACCTTGGTACGTGACCTGGCCAGCACGCCAGGGGACGACGCGCTCCGCCTCTTGGAGCTAACAGTTTTCTCGTTCCTGGTCGGAAACTCGGACATGCACCTCAAGAATTGGACCCTTGTGCGTGATGCAGGACGCGTAGTGCTCTCACCCGCCTACGACCTGCTGCCCGTGCGCCTGCTGGTACGCGATGCCGAGGAATTCGCCCTGCCGATCAACGGGCGCAAGAACCGGCTGCAACGGCGCGACTTCGCAGCGCTCGCGCACCACCTCAAGATCCCGGACATCGTCACCCAGCGAACACTCGACCGCCTCACGGCCCAGGTGATGCGGGCCCTGCGGGACCGACCCAGCCCATGGGTAAAGCGCGAGCAGGCGAGCGCCTTCGCGGCCCTGGTCGGGAGGAACGCCCGGCGGCTTGAGTACCGATGAGCAGGCCCTATCTCACTTCGGCCAACTTCCGAAGCCGAGTCGATATCGTTCGAGGACAAGGCGAGTGACAGCTCTCGTTTCTCTGTTCACTTTCACCTTGCCCGGCCACTGCACATGCGTATAGTATCGCCCATGGTCAGCGTCGAGGACTTAGGGCAGGAGATCGCGGAATTGTCAGTCCGGTTGGACGCAGCGACGCACCGGTTGCTCGCATGCATCCGACAGTTCGATGCGGCGAATGGCTGGAGTGCCCAGGGGGCGCTTACCTGTGCACACTGGTTGTCTTGGCGGGTTGGGCTCGACCTGGCGACCGCGCGCGAAAGGGTGCGGGTGGCGCGGGCGCTGGGCGGTTTGCCGGCCGTCGACGGGGCGCTAGCCGCGGGCACGCTGTCGTATGCGAAGGTGCGCGCGCTCACTCGAGTGGCGACTCCGGCGAACGAGGCCACCCTGCTGGAAATGGCGCTTTGTGCGACGGGCGGGCAACTGGAGCGCATCTGTCGTGGCTACCGAAGCGCGCGGGGGCAGGACGATCCCATTCCGCCCGAGGCGCGCTCGCTGCGCCGTCGCCCGCTGCCGGGCGGCATGGTGAAGCTCGAGATCGTGCTGAGCCCGGATGAGGCCGACCTGGTGGTGCGGGCGCTCGACCGGGCGCGCGAGGTCGAGCATGCGCGCGGTGAAATTCCCGGGGCACGTCCGGCCGAGAGAGACTGCGACGAGCCGCACGCTTCCGCGGAAGCGTCAGCTACGCTGATGCGAGAGGGCGACCAGGCGGACGTTTCCGCGGAAACGTCGCAAGAGACGCCGGCATCCCGGTTGTCAGTGCAGCAGGGCGAGACCTCGGACGAGGAGGCGAGCCCTCCGCCTGCGTGGCCGTCGCGGGCCGCGGGATTGGTAATGCTGGCCCAAGGCTTCCTGGCGGGCCACCCGGTCGGGGGTAACGGGGGCGAGAGGTTCCAGGTCATCATTCACGTCGACCAAGACCCGCTGGCCGAAGATGGGACTCTGTCCGCCACCCTGGATGATGGAACCCGCGTGGCAGCGGAAGCGCTGCGCAGGGTGGCTTGCGACTGCGGCCTGGTGGCCATGGCCGGCACAGGCGAAGAGCTGAACGTGGGTCGGCGCACGCGCTCGATTCCGCCCGCCATCCGGCGTGTCCTGCACGAGCGGGATCGAGGCTGCCGTTTCCCTGGCTGCACCCACCAGCGATTCTTGCACGGCCACCATGTTCGTCACTGGCTGCACGGGGGTGAGACCAGCGTGAACAACCTTTTGGAAATCTGTACATACCATCACCGCCTGGTCCATGAAGGCGGCTGGCAGATCGAACGTGACGAGGAGGGGCAATGGCGGTTCGTGGCGCCCAACGGCGGCAGTATGGCCGGGCAGGCGCGCCCCGAGGTGGCTGGAGACAGCGTCACCTGGCTCGAGGGCTGGGCGGCCGAGCGGGGCCTTAACCTGAGCCCGGACACCAACCAGCCCCGCTGGGACGGCACCCCGCCCGACTATGACGTTGCCGTGGCCGGTCTGCTGGCCGAGGGATAGAGCAGCTGCCCCGCCGCTGGTGTGCCCCAGAGGACCGGTCAGTGATGCGTGCGGCTGTTCAGCCAGTTTCACGGTCAGCAGCGTGACGCTCTACTGACTCGAGGGCCTGGTTCGTCGGGTCAAGCCGCGCCCATGTACCATGAAAAACATAACATTAGGCAAGGATTTTCATGGTAGGAAGATTCACCCGTGGTAATCCGAAAAAGCTATCAGTCCCTGATCCGCGGTGCGCTGGCGCGGACCCCTGTCGTTTCGCTGCTCGGGCCACGACAGGTGGGCAAGACCACGCTGGCGCACATGGTGGCCCGCGGGCGGGAGGTGACATTTTTCGATCTCGAAAATCCGGCTGATCTGGCGCGCCTGTCGGTGCCCATGCAGACTCTCGAGCCGTTGCGTGGTCTGGTGGTGATCGATGAGATTCAGCGTTTGCCTAGGCTGTTCGAAATCCTGAGGGTTCTCGCCGACCGGCCGCGCTCCCCGGCGAAGTTCCTCATTCTCGGTAGTGCAGACCCCCGCCTCGTGCGCGGCGTGTCTGAGAGTCTGGCTGGGCGGGTGAGCCACATCGACGTGTCTAGCTTCGACCTGTCCGAGGTCGGAGTTGACCACGCCTTCCGGCTATGGGTGCGGGGTGGTCTGCCGCGTGCGTTCTTGGCCCGGTCTGAGCGGCAAAGCTTGGCCTGGCGTCAGGACTACGTGCGAGACTTCTTACAGCGGGATCTGAGCGAGGTCGGCGTGACCATCCCTTCTGCCACTCTCGGTCGCTTCTGGAACATGGTCGCCCACTATCATGGCGGAATCTGGAACGCGGCGGAGTTTGCTCGTTCGCTCGGCAGCTCGGAGAGCACGGCACGCCACTACCTCGACATCTTGGTCGGCGCGTGGGCGCTGCGGTCGCTTCCGCCGTGGTTCGAGAATTTGGGCAAGCGCCAAGTCAAGTCTCCCAAGATCTACGTCCGTGATGCTGGGCTGCTCCATGCCCTGCTAGACCTGGAAAATCACCGTCAGCTCACTGGTCATCCGAAGGCGGGCGCCTCATGGGAGGGATTCGCCATAGAGCAAGTGATCACCATGCTGCGAGCGCGCGAGGCCTACTTCTGGAGCACCCACCAAGGGGCTGAGCTCGATCTGCTGGTGATGCACAGGGGAAAGCGCTACGGCTTCGAGATGAAGCTGGCGGATGCGCCGGTCGCCACGAAGTCGATGTACATCGCGCTTGCCGACCTAAAGCTTGACCAGTTGTTCGTCGTCTATCCCGGCAAGTCGTCCTATCCCGTAGGCGGCAAGATCGAGGTTCTGTCCGTAGTCGACCTGCCGGTCAGGCTATCCGCGCTCGATTGAGGCAGCGGCCCCTCCTCTTCTCGGTCTGCTGGACGACCGATCATAAGCGGGTTACGATCGTCGGCGTGAAGGCAGTAGTTCGATCATATCTAGCCGAGATTGGGCGACGGGGAGGGCGGCGCAGCCGGCGGGCTCTGCCAGCGGAAACGGCGCGGCGAATGGTTCGCCTGCGCGAGGCGAGGCGAGCTTTCAAGCGCTTTCATGCCAACTGCTTCTGGTCTTCACCGAAGGACTACGTGGTCACTATGGAGGATATACCGTGGGTGGCGCGCCAGGTGATGACTCATGGCGGGCGGGAGGGCTGGCTGACGGGCGCCCGCGCCATCGTTCGTCAGGGCGAGGAAGCGACCAAGGTCGAATGGGCCCACGACTCCGCGTGGCGTTTTCTGCCCACGGTCCGCCGCCCGGATTCTGGCTACCAGCTCTCGGACATCGATTTGGCAGTCAACAAGCTGCTGGCTCTGGTCGGCCGCGACGAGCCGCGCGACTACCTCGACGTTCACCAGGCGATGGAGTTATTGCCTCTTGGGGCCTTGTGTTGGGCGGCAGCCGGGAAGGATCCGGGCTTCACGCCCGCGATGCTGCTCGACTTGCTGCGCCGGCGGGGCCGGTACCGTCCCGAGGACTTCGCTCGGCTCCACCTTGCAGAACCCGTGGATCTGCCCAAGCTGAAGGTCAGATGGCTATCAGCCCTGGATGCGGCCGAACGCTTCTTTGCCACTCGCGATCCCAGCGAGGTCGGGTGTCTTTACTATTCTCGTGCTTTGGGGCATTTCGTCGAGCCCAAGCCGGGCGACGAGGTGGCGCCGCACTATGGTCGCCCGGGTGGCGTGCTCCCCGCGGTGGGGTAGTCGGCCTTACCGAACGGTCGCTCCGCTATCCGAGCTGACCATCAATGAGCTAACGTTCACCGGCTCGAAATCGGCCAGGCTGATCTTGGTCAGACAGGATAGGTCGTCATCATTCCAGCGGCTGTCCGGCGTGCCGATCAATCCTCCCGTTTCGCCGTTGTCGGCCAGGATGATGCCGTAGTTCCGGAAACCCGTGATGATGATGTTGGCTTGCGGGCTGGTGGACGCGCACGATGGGGTGGCGGCCGAGGCTTTGAGCCGATAGATCTCGCCGGGGACGCCGGAGAAGGTGCATGAGCTCGGGGGGGTGGACTGCGAGAGCAGGTTACCCGTCGCGATACCGCTGCACGACCCGACACCCGCGGTCTCGGTCGCGGGCCAGACCCAGTAGTTGAGGGTGTGATTGGTCGTGAAGCGGATGGGGTGCTGTACCACCCCGCTGGGCGCGTTGGGCGTCCCCGCGCCGATGACCTCGTCGGCGTTGACCAGCAATGGGGCCACCGGCAGGCCCGCCTCGTCGGTGGTGCCGTTACCCTGGGGGGTCAAGGCGTTGGAGGTCACGTCGCTCCATGTGGCGTTAGAGGAGTCCGTCCAACCCTTAGCGCCCAGGTAGATGCCCTGCCACATTTCGTAGAGCGCGGGGGGGGTGCCTCCTGCGCCTTCGACATAGACCAGGACATGGCCGTCTCCTCCCCCGGCCACGGAAACCGAGGTGCCTTCCACCGGGGCGTAGGGTGGGATCGGTCCCGCGGTGAAGTAGGACTGGTACTGCGTGGTCGCCACCGGAACGTCGGGTTGATCGCCAGGGACCGCTATCGCGGGTATGCCGTTAGGCAGATTGAGGTAGTCGGCGTTGCCGAAGAACACCCGGATGTTCGAGGAGAGGTAGTCGCTGTAGATGGGGGCGGCGGGGGAGGTGTCGACCGGCAGGCCGGTCGAGGCGGCGTCCACGCGGTGATGGAATATGGAGCCCGAGGGAAAGATCGAGGCCAGGAAGGCGTTGCTCCCCGCGATGGCGAAGGTGATGGTTGCGGTGGCCGTGTGGCTCGTTGCATCGCTGACCTGAAACTGGACGCCATAGGTTCCCTGACCACCCACCAGAGAGCTTGCGATCACCCCCGTGGTACCGTCGAGCGCCATGCCCTCGGGGAGCGGTGCATACGAGGGTGAGCTGACCACTGAGAAGGTGTATGGGCTCGTACCTCCGGAAGCCGCGAGCGTGCAACTGTAAGCTTGCCCCTGGGTGGCCGCTGGGCAGCTCGTCGTGGTGAGGGCGAGTGTGCTCTGCGCCGAGGTATCTCTGCCCGCATCGACCTGGCCACCGGCCCCGGTGTGCCCCCCGTGCCCTGCCGATGTGCCGCCCGCGCTCACGCCCCCGCTGCTCGCTCCCTGCGCATCACTCACGCCGGAGCCGCCCAGGCCGCCTGCTCCGGTGGTGGTGGAGCTGGTGGTGGTGGTGCCACCGCCTCCGCCGTCCGATCCTCCGCCCGATGGCGTGCTGGACGAGCACCCCCCCGGGGCAGCAACCGCTAGGATGGCCACGACGTGGGCAGGTAATCTCACAAGAGCCTCCTGGTCATGAGGTGACGACGAACACTCGAAAACTGCCCTGCGCGCCGCGATCCTGGCGGTGGGCTCGACGCTCGACCGGCGCCATGCCATCGCCCTACGCTGGGCAGCATGAAGATCGTACACCCGTTGCCGGCTCTTCGCTCGCGACGCTGCGGTAAGCTCGCAGGTGCCGGGCCGGGCGGCCGAGGGCTGGAGGCAGCGCTACCCGGCGCTACCTCGGGCTACTCCACGCCACCTCACGCTACCTCGGACTACCTCAGGCTACCTCGGCACCACCCGCCCCGCCAGCGCCTCCGCCTTCCTGAAGTCGTCGACGTGGGCCAGAAAGACCCGCACCACCTCCGGGTCGAACTGGGTGGCGCTGCAGCGCTCGAGCTCGCCACAGGCGATGGGGTGGGGCAGGGCCTTGCGGTAGGCGCGGTCGGTGGTCATGGCGTCGTAGGCATCGGCCACCGCCACGATACGACCGATGAGGGGAATGCGGCTGGCACCCAGGCCCTGGGGATAGCCCGAGCCGTCCCAGGCCTCGTGGTGGCAGTAACAACCCGGCACCAGGTCGCGCATGAAGGGGATGGGCTCGAGGATGCGCCTGCCCTTGGCCGGGTGAGAGCGGAACATGGCCAGCTCCTCGGGCGTGAGCTTGCCCGGCTTGTTGAGGCGGTCGTTGCGAATCCCGATCTTGCCCACGTCGTGCAAGAGTCCGGCCTTGACCACCGTTTCGATCTCTGCGCTCGGCAGGCCGAGCCCCACCGCGATGAGGCGCGCATAAGTGGACACCCGCTCGGAATGGCCGCGGGTGTAGCGGTCCGACTCCTCGAGCGCGTGGGCAAAGCCGATGATGGTTTGCTTGAAGTTCTCTTCCAGGGAGACGTTGGCGTGGACCAGATCCTCGTTGGCGTCGACCAGGCTCTCGTACAGGCGGGCGTTCTCGATCGAGACCGCCGCCCGGCTGCCGAGCACATAGAGCATCTTGCGCTGGCCCTCGCTGAACTTGGCCCCCTTGGTGTAGCTGAAGGCGTTCAGCATGCCGATGATGCGGCCTTTGAGCTTGAGGGGAATGGAGCAGAAGCTGACCAGTCTCTTCTCGGGCGCCCCCGACAGATAGCGGAAGGCGCGCGCGCTGTGGGCCAGCAAAGGCTTGTCCTCTTGCAGGAGAGGCAGCATCTCGGCCAGGTTGAGCGGCGGCGCCAGCTCGCCCTGGCTCAGGCGCGGGGAAACCTTGCGCGCGTGCTCCACGAACGTCCCCGGTGCGTCGCTCACCTCGCGCGCATCGCCCGGCCGCTCGAGTAGCAGGTTGACGATGTCGGCATCGACCGCGTCCAAGACCGCGTCGAGCACCAGGTCGAGCACTTTCTCCACCGATAGCGAGGTGGCAATCGCCTCACTCACCTTGTAGATGGACAGGGCGTCCTTGAGGCGTAGGTTCTCGTGCTGCAGCCGCTGCCGGTCGAGCCCGCGCTTGACGATGTGGATGACCTCTTCCACCTTGAACGGCTTCTGGATGTAGTCGTAGGCGCCATGCTTCATCGCCTCGATGGCCGTCTCCACCGTGCCGAACCCGGTCATTATCACTATCAGCACCGGGATGCCCGCCTCGGTGATCTTCCCGATCAAGTCGAGGCCGTTCATCTTCGGCATCTTGAGATCCGAGATCACCAGGTTGTAGCTGCGCTTTTGCAGCTCCTCCAGCGCCTGCTCCCCGTCCTCTACCGTGCGCACCACATAGCCCTCGAGCCCCAGGAAGTCCGACAGTATCTCCCGGATCACCCGCTCATCGTCCACCACCAGGATACGCGGGCTGTCCGGGTTGAAGGTGTACTCCAGGCGCTGACCCACCCCGCTCAGGTCATCTGAGCCGTCCTCGGCCGTAACGCCTGCTGGTGTACCGTTCATCGTTGGCCTGCCCGGCGATCGCGTCACTCAAGCTTATCCTATTGGCTCAACGCGTGCCATAGCGGGGTCGTCGTGCTTGCCGTGCTCGCCGGAGATCGGGCGGCTGCACGCCGACAACCAGCGTGCCCTCCAGGTCGCTCTAGGTCGACCAAGGGCGTCGTGGCTCGGGGCCAGGTCGGTTCCAGATGCCGTGCTGGTTAGAGGCGACCTGGCGCGCACAGATTGCACGCGGTTAAAATACCGCGTAATTTAACCACATGATTTTCGAGCGCCTGCTTGCTCCGGTCATCGCCAGCACGAAGAAGTCCGTGCTGCTCTTGGGGCCACGCCAGACGGG
Organism: uncultured delta proteobacterium; assembly: GCA_963849735.1. Classification (GTDB taxonomy): domain Bacteria; phylum Myxococcota_A; class Polyangia; order Fen-1088; family Fen-1088; genus Fen-1118. The sequence continues at coordinate 34,296 of CAWKJE010000064.1, read as the reverse complement.
GAAGTCGACGCTCATGCGCTCCCTGGCGCCCTCGAGATTCTGGAAGAGACGCTGCTCGTCCACCGCGCCACGGCGTTCGCCAGCAGCGATCGTCGCCGTCTCTTGCGCCATCCGCGCTACTTCTTCTTCGATAATGGCGTGCTGAACGGCCTTCTGGGTAACTTCGCGGTGTCGCCCGATCGGATTGGCCTCCTGTTCGAGCACTTTTTTTTCGGCCAGCTGCGCGCCCTGGCAGCGGCCCGCGACGTCGATGTGCCGGTGAGCAGCTACCGGACCGAGCATGGCGCGGAAGTGGATTTTATCGTCGAGCCGCAAGGCAAGCTGTGGTCTATCGAGTGCAAGGCCTCTCGCCAGGTCGGCCCCAGCGACCTGAGGGGGTTGCGCAGCTTCGCCGAGACGGCCAAACGCAGGCATCGTGCCGTGGTCGCTTACCTGGGTGATGCCCCTCGCGCCATCGACGGGGTCGAGGTTCTGCCTTGGCAGCAGGTCCTGGCCGAGCTCGGCGCGGCCCTCGACTGAAGCCCTCTGTTTGCAGCTCTGGCACTGGCCAGCCGACCAGGAATATCGTCTACTAGCCGCATGGAACGACGAGTATTGGGCGGAAGTGGCCTGGCGGTGTCCGAGCAGGGGCTCGGCTGCATGGGCATGAGTGATTTCTATGCTGGCCGGGACGAAGCTGAGTCGCTGGCCACCCTGACGCGCGCTTGTGAGCTGGGCGTCGATTTCTTCGACACCGCGGAGATGTACGGCCCCTACAAGAACGAAGAGTTGCTCGGGCGTTTTCTCAAGGGGCGGCGCAACCATCTGGTAGTGGCTTCCAAGTTCGGCATCGTGCGCGATCCGGGCGACGTGACCAAGCGCCTCATGGATGGCTCGCCGGCCAATTTGCGGCGTTCCATCGAGGGCAGCCTCCGGCGGCTCGGGACCGATTACCTGGATCTCTACTACTTGCACCGTGTCGACCCGAAAATCCCTATCGAAGACACGGTGGGGGCCATGGCCAGGCTGGTCGAGGAGGGCAAGGTGCGCTTCCTCGGCCTGAGCGAGGCCGGGCCCGCGACCTTGGGCCGGGCGAGTAAGGTCCATCCCATCGCCGCCGTCCAGTCGGAGTACTCGCTCTGGAGCCGCGAGCCCGAGGACGGCGTTCTTGCGGCCTGCCGGCAGCTCGGCATCGGCTTCGTGGCTTATAGCCCGCTCGGGCGGGGCTTTTTGACCGGCCAAATTAAGAGCTTCGCCAATCTCGCGCCCGACGACTACCGCCGCCACCTCCCCCGCTTCCAGGGCGACAACTTCGCCAAGAACCTGGTCCTGCTCGACCGGGTGCGGGAGATCGCGGGCCGCAAGGGCTGCACCCCGGCCCAGCTCGCCCTGGCCTGGGTTCTGGCCCAAGGCAAGGACATTATCCCCATCCCGGGCACCAAGCGACGCTCATACCTCGAGGAGAACGTCGCTGCCTCGCGGATCTCGCTCAGCTCGGAAGAGCTGCAGCAGATCGACGAGGCTGCCCCGAAGGGATCAGCGGCCGGGCTACGCTACCCCGCCGCCTTCATGACCGCGGTGGCTCCCTAGGAGCCGGGTTGGAGCTGGCCGCTGTCGCCAAAATCGGCTCTCGCGTGGATCTCACGTGCACCAAGAGTCGACCTTCGCGGTTTTCCAGTTCAATCTGGAGGACGAGATGGCAAGTCGTCGATCAGTCACCGAGACAAAAGCTGCCGGAGTTGTCGGGAGCGCTCCCGAGGCTGCTTCCCCGCCCGGTGACCAGCACCGTGATCCCGGTGGCCAGCCCCATGATCAGGATCATCAGGACCGGCAGGCGCGCCACCTGGCCCGGATGCAGCGCAAGAAGGCCATCATCGACGCCGCCATCTCTGCGGCGGCCGAAGAGCGTGGCCTACTATTGGTGCACACCGGCAACGGAAAAGGCAAGAGCAGCTCGGCCTTTGGTATGCTGGCACGCGCCTTGGGCCATGGCTTGCAGTGCGCCGTGATCCAGTTCGTGAAGAGCCGTTCCGACACGGGCGAAGAGTCCTTCTTTCGGGCCTGCAAGGGCGTGCGCTGGCACGTGATGGGGGCTGGCTTTACCTGGGACACCCAGGATGACGAACGCGATCGTGCCAATGCCCGGGCGGCGTGGGATCAGGCATGCGCCTACCTGAGCGATGCTCGCATCGACCTGGTGGTGCTCGATGAATTTACCTACGCCATCAACTACGGCTGGGTACCGCTTGCGGAAGCGCTAGCCGCGCTGGCCCAGCGGCCGCGCATGCAGCACGTGGTGGTAACCGGCCGGAGCGCTCCTGCCGGGCTGATCGCGCAGGCCGATACCGTGTGCGAGATGACATCGCCCAAGCACGCGTACCAGGCGGGCGTAAGGGCCATGCCTGGCATCGAGTGGTAGCTGGCCAGGGGCCGCCTGCGGCCAGCGTTCACTTTTCGCTCTAGCTAGCTCTCGACGCTGAGCGTCTCGATCGGCGCGGACCGGGGACGACCGGCTACTCCCCGATGCGAGGGACTGGTCCGAGAATGTCCTTCGCGTGGACCCAGATGTGGTCGTGGCCGCCAGCCAATGCTACGCCTCGCTTGATGCGATAGGTAAGGTGGTTTGCCTGGTACGAGGCCACGAAACGCAGGGGCGCCAGCACCTGAAGAATCGCTGTCTGGCTGCCTGGCTCCTCCAGATCAATAGTCACCGGCACGTTCTTGAGGTCCAGAGCGAAAGTCAATCCAGGTGTCGCCACCACCACATCCCTCAAGCTGGCCTTCTCCGTTATCACGCGACATGTTGCCCAAGCTCCCCGGGTAGCAAACCCGCATGCCATCACGAGCAGAATCGAAGCCCGGTGCCGGTGCGCGGCCGTGGCCTTGGTGGCACGCATGCACAGAGTGTAGACGGAAGGAAGCGCATACGGTGCGCAAGCTCTAATAGCGGCGATGTCACGCTGGGCTTTCACGAGAAATGCCATCAAGATGACTACGAAGCGTATCTGAAGTCGCACCCCTTACCTGATCTGCCCATCCTGCATGTGGGTATGACTGGGGGCGAGTACAATCAGGCGATCGCCGCGTTCAATGAGAAGCTGAAGGCCTATTTCAAGACCATGAAAGCGGAATCCGTGTCGAAGACGGATGAAGCCGGTTATTCAAAATCCACGTATGAAAAGACGGGAAAGCCATACCACCACATGATTCCGACGAAGTAACTGTGCTTCAGTCCTCGGCAGTTGGCGTTGTCGTTACGCCGCCTCGCTGCCGCTCACCGCTGGCGCGGGTGGGCAGGCTACCGGGCCCAGGCGGGCGTTTTCGGCTTTGCGCAGAGCGACCAGCTTGGTGCGCAACTCTTCGGCCAGGGCGGGGTGCTCGTCAAGGTACTGGCAGGCTTTGTCGCGGCCTTGGCCGATGCGCTCGCCGTTGCAGGCGTAGTAGGCGCCGGATTTCTCGAGCAGGCCTGCGGCGCTGGCCAGGTCGACGATCTCGGAGTTGAGCGAGATGCCGGAGCCGTAGAGGATCTCGAGCTCGCACTCGCGGAAGGGTGGGGCGACCTTGTTCTTCACCACCTTTATCCGGGTCTTGTTGCCCAGCACCTGCTCGCCGCTCTTGACCACGCCAGTCTTGCGGATGTCGAGGCGGACGCTGGCGTAGAACTTGAGAGCGTTGCCGCCGGTGGTGGTCTCGGGGTTGCCGTAGACCACGCCGATCTTCTGGCGGAGTTGGTTGATGAAGATCACGCAGGCGCTGTTGCGGCTGGTGGCGGCGGTCAGCTTGCGCAGGGCCTGGCTCATGAGGCGGGCCTGCAGGCCCATGTGGGCATCACCCATCTCGCCCTCGAGCTCGGCCTTGGGCACCAGGGCGGCCACCGAGTCCACCACGACCAGGTCGACGGCGCCGGTGGCCACCAGCTTGTCCACGATCTCGAGGGCCTGCTCGCCGCTGTCGGGCTGCGAGATCAGCAGAATCCTCCAGGCGGACGCCGAGCTTGCGGGCGTAGCTGACGTCGAGGGCATGCTCGGCGTCGATGAAGGCGCACACCCCGCCGCCCTTTTGCGCCTGGGCGATGGTGTGCAAGGTCAGGGTGGTCTTGCCCGAGGACTCGGGCCCGAAGACTTCGACGACACGGCCGCGGGGCAGCCCGCCCACGCCCAGGGCGAGGTCGAGGCCGAGCGAGCCGGTGGGGATGACGGCGATGTCCTCGGCCTCGCCCCCGAGCGACATGATCGCACCCTTGCCGAACTGCTTCTCTATGGCGGCCAGCGCTATGGCGATGGCCTTGAGCTTCTCCTTGATCGTGGACATTTCCATTCTCCTTTGCTCAGCTAGCTTCTCGATCGAGAGATTCGATAGGTGAGGGCTTCGCCCAGGTGGGGAGCGCGGACGGCGACGCTGCCCTCCAAATCGGCGATGGTGCGGGCCAGGCGGCGCACGCGCTCGATAGCTCGCGCTGACAAGGCCAGGCGCTCGACCGCTCGTTCGAGCAGGCGATGGCCATCGCCGTCGAGCGTCGCCACCGACAATAGCTCGCTGGTGGAGAGGCGGGCGTTGTTGCGCGGCCCGCGCTCTTGCTGACGCAAGCGCGCCCTTTCCACCCGCGTGCGCACGGCCGCCGTGGCCTCGCCCTGCGCTTGGCTGGTCAGCTGGCGATAGCTGAGGGCGGGGACCTCCACGTGCATGTCGATGCGATCGAGGAGGGGGCCGGAGAGCTTGGCGCGATAGGCGTTGATGGCGAGCTGGGAGCAGGTGCAGGTGCGCAGGCGGTTGCCATGGTGGCCGCACGGGCAGGGGTTGAGGGCGGCCACCAGCATGAAGTCGGCGGGGAAGACGACGGTGCGCTTGGCCCGGACCACGGCGATGGAGCGCTCTTCCAGGGGCTGGCGCAGGGCCTCCAGCACGGGCCGGCCGAACTCGAGCAGCTCGTCGAGGAAGAGCACGCCGTGGTGGGCGAGGGAGATCTCGCCCGGGCGTACTGCGGGGCCGCCCCCGGCCAGGCCGGCCACGCTGACGGTGTGGTGGGGCGCGCGGAAGGGGCGCTCGGTGATGAGGGAGCGCCCCGACAGCATGCCGGCCACCGAGTAGACCATGGTGGTCTCGAGCGACTCGTCGAAGGTGAGGGGAGGCAAGAGCCCTGGCAACCGGCGAGCTAGCATGGTCTTGCCCGATCCGGGTGGCCCGATGAAGGCGATGTTGTGCCCGCCCGAGGCGGCGATTTCGAGCGCGCGGCGCGCGACCTCCTGTCCGCGCACGTCGGCCATGTCGGCGGCAATCGAGGGCAAGAAGGTGGGCGGGGCGACCGGGCCGGCCGGGCGTGGGTGACCGTGCAGGGTCTCGACCAGCTCGGCGAGATGAGTGACGGGGACGATGGTGCAGTCGCCGCCGACCACGGCAGCCTCGGCTGCGTTGTCGCGCGGCACGAATAGCCGGCCGATGGCCTGTGCGCGGGCGTAGGCGGCCACGGGTAGCACGCCGCGGACGGGGCGGACCCGCCCATCGAGAGCAAGCTCGCCGACGAACAGGGCGTCGTGCTTGGCTTGGGGGGGAATGGCCTGGGCCGCGGACAGTATTCCGACCGCGATGGGGACATCGAAGGCCGCTCCGTCCTTGCGCAGATCGGCGGGAGCGAGGTTGACGGTGATGCGACGCAGGGGATAGCTGAAGCCGCTGTTCTCGATGGCGCCGCGGATGCGGACCCTGCCCTCGCGCACGCCAGCGTCCGGCAGGCCGACGATGTGGCAGCCGGGCAGGCCCTGACCCACGTCCACCTCGACGTGAATCGGAGCGGCGTCGATGCCAACCACGGTAGCCGAAAGAACCTGAGCGAGCACGAGGGGGAGCCGAAGCGAAAAGCGTGCCGGAGCCAATCCTCGCTGCCCCCAGGGCCAGGCCGGTGCGCGCTGGCCGGCGGTCAGCAGGGTCGTCCGTTTCCCGGTCGGGGCGTCCGCATCCCATCCGGCCGCCCTCCTGGCCGGATCCTCAGCGTCGCGCGGACGGCAGCACTAGGTCGTCTTGGGCTTGGCCTTCCACTCGGGGGATTCCACGATAGCCATACCGACCAGGCGCAGGCCCTCGAGTAGTTGCCGGGTGGTCATGCGCACCAGGCGGCCGTCGCACTGGCCGACGTCGGGGTAGCCGCGCTCGTCGGGCGTGACCTTGCCCCACGACGCGAACAGCTTGCCCCAATCGCTCTGCAGGATGGGCTTCATGCGCTGTTCCGCGTAGCGCGGGTACCAGAACATGTCGTGGTAGGCCACGCTGGCCACGTACGACCAGGGTGCGAGCCAGGTCTTGAGCGACCACTCCAGGGGCTTTTTGAGTGGTCCCCAATAGATGCGATGTTGGTTGCGCGAGGCGAAGGTCATGTGCTTGAACGGGCCCTCGAAGCTCCAGCTCTCGCGGGCCGCGTCCACGTCACCCACCAGCTCCATGTCGCGCACGTCGCCGCAGCCCAAGCCCTGCTCGTGAGCCAGGCGTACGAACTTGATGTCCTTGAGTGGGTCGAAGCCCATCAGCTTGGCCGCCAGGGCATCGATGGCGACTTGATCGGATGAGGCCAGGAGCACGTTCTTCACGTGTGGGATCATGCAGCGCGGGCCGGGACCGTCACCGGCGAAGGTTCCATCCATCACCGCAAAGACGCCCCGGTGGATCTTCTTCTGGATCATGAGCAGATCGACCAGGGTTTCGTGGATCACGGGATGGGTCCAGTGGCGATGCTCGTTGAGGAGCCCGCCGAAGGCGTTCTTCATGGCGCCCGTGGTGGTGGTGAAGATGTGGGTCTTTATGGTGGGCAGGTGGATGATGTTCTCGCCGATGAAGCGCTTGGGGATGCTGAAGCCCTTGGGATAGACCTGGTTGAGGCACAGGAATTTCTTGGTCAGGTCACCGACCGCATCGCGCACGTCGATCCATTCTTCGCCTTCGTACAGGTGCACGTTGCGCAGGCCGTGCGCGCGTACGACATCGATGTGCTTGTTCTCGCGCTCGCCCAGGTGAGCGTCGATGACCACGGTGCGGTTGTGGCAGGCATGGATGAGGTCGCGCGCGTACCCATCACGGAGCATGGCCTTCACCACCCCGTCGATCTGCCAGGGCGTGGTCGAGGCGCCGGGGAAGAAGAAGTGCCAAGATATATTCATCTTGAGCGCGGTGTCGGCGTCCTTGGCCACCACGTCCTGGTAACCGGCCAGGTTCATCAGGCGGTGGTAGTCCTCGATCACCGTGGCGGGCCGGGTGCGTACAATGGCAACTTTCGCTTTGGGCATGCTGCTACTATAGCGCGACCGACCAGGGCTGTGGCCCCCTAGCTGCGCGGGCGCTCGGGACTAATCGATGCCGACGATGGCCTTGATGTACTGGCCCCGTTCGAAGGTCCACGGATCGCTGTCTTTGCCGGCCGCCAGCCGGCCACGGAAGGCGGCAAGATTGGCGAACTTGTGCTCGTCCATCCAGGCTTCGAGCTCGCCCAGCATTCTCGGCACCGCCTGGCCGGGGCTCTTGAGCAACGCGCTCACCGCCTGTACCGAGTTGGCGCCCGCCAGAACGAGGCGGGCTATGTCGCGACCCGTGCTCACCCCGGTGCTGCCCACCAAGTCGGTCTTGGATCGCCGGCTCAGCAAGGCTAGCCAGCGCAGCGCGACCAACGAGTCTCTCGACTCGCTGGGATAGTATGCCGCTCGCTTGCCCAGTGCGTCGACATCGATGTCAGGCTGAAACAAGCGGTTGAAGAGGATGAATGCACTGGCGCCGGCCTTCTCCAAACGGGCCACCACATTCATAAGACTGGTGTAGTAGGGGTGCAGCTTGACCGCGATGGGCAACTGAACCGCCGCCCGGATAGCCGCCAGCAGGTCGGCTTCCCGCTTCTCGATGTCGCCCGATGTGATTTCGGGGTTGAGCGCAGGCGAGTAGAAGTTGAGCTCGAGCCCGTTGACGCCTGTATCAGCCAGTCGGCTCGCGTATTCGACCCAGGACGAGCTGTTAACGCAGTTGAGACTGGCGAACAGGGGGAACTTGACCGCCTTGCGCGCCTCGCGCACCCAGTACACGTGCTCCTTGGGTCCTCCGTGGTGGAGCTGGGGAAAGAACGATTGCGCCTCGGCAGTGGTACCCTCGCTCGCGGAGATCCGGCTCTCGAATTCTTCTTCTTCGATCTGCACTTGTTCTTCGAACAGCGACTTTATGACCAATCCGCCGGCACCGGCTGCCTCCAATGCCCTGACGCTGTCCACGCTGCGCGATAGCGAGCAGGCGCCAACCACTAGTGGATTGGCTAGAGGGATACCCATATACGTCGTCTTCAAGTCAGCCATGATGTGCCTTTCTCTTGCGAATGATCTGCTCGGCCGCGGGTCGCTGCGCGCGATCGGGATCAGTTGGTCCTTCGCCTAATAGATGCCGGTAGTGGCGTTCGCGTTAGCACAAAAGAGGAAGCGGCCGCCTAATAGGGGTAGTCTGTAACGTCTTCGCGCCATGCCGCTCGAAAAACCGCGTTTTCGCCGTGATCTGGAGGCGAGGCCCGTAGTGGCTGACGGGCAAAGCTATATCGAGGTTCGCGACGCCGTCACGGCTAGAACCTTTCTATTCTACGACTTCGAGTACCAGGTCGCGTTAGCGCTGGATGGGCTGCCGCTGGCGAAGGTGATCCCTTGGGTCAAGCTGGCCACTGGTCTGGTGCTCGACGTCGGCCAGCTGCGCGAATTTGCCGAGCGCCTGCGCGAGCTTGGTTTCCTGGAGCCCGATCCTGAAGGCGCGACCGCGCTCCCGCCCCCGGTCGAGTCGGACGATCTCGCGAGCGCTGACGAGCTACCCGGTCCGCCGGCGCCCGATGCGGTGTTCATGCACCCGACCGAGGTGGTGGGAGAGACGCCGCCGCCCGCGTCTTGGGCCAGCATCTTTGTCCCCCGCGCGGCGACCGGTCGTGCCGCGGCTGCTCCCACCGAGGGGGAAGGTGCCGCGCCACTGCCTGCGGCGAGCGATCTGCTCGGGCGGTCTGCGCAGGAGGCCTTGCCAGGCGCAGCTATTGCGACCAGCCCACTGCCCGCCATCGCCCCGGCGCCGCCAGTTCCTTTCAGGATGGAGGTGCCCGCGCCGTTCGATACCAGCTTGGCCAGCCTGGCCACCGCCGGCCCCGCCGCCGCCGCACCGCTCGCGACTCTAGCCAATGGGAATGGCCCGGACTTGCGCAACAGCGCTGTCGCGCGCTGGCGTCTCCGTCGCTCGCTGCTGCGCTTCGGAACCCTCGGGGTGTTAGCCGCCGCGGCGATCTTGGCCGTCGCCCTGCCTTTCGTGCTCGCGCCCCGCCAGCGGGCGCCGGTCGAGGTCAGCGTTGTTCCGGTCACCCTGGGCACGGTCTATCGCTACTTCAGCGTCACGTCACCCATCATGCCGGCGCCCACCGCCGTGCTGAGGTTCCCGCGCGGCGGCAAGGTCATCCGGGTGGTGGGCAAGGGCAGCTCCGTGGCGGCGGGCGACGTGGTCGCCGCGGTGGCCGCGGCTCAACCGCTCCTCGATCAGCTAGCTCGCCAGCGCGAGCGACTTGCCTACACCGAGCAAATGGCCGAGGCCACCCATCAGATGGGCAATAGCAAGGATGAAGAGCGCCAGGCGGCGAAGGTCGATGCGCGCAAAGCGGCCATCGCGAGCACCATCCGTGAGCTGGCCAAAGTCGCTGTGGTTGCCACCAGCGCGGGCGAGGTCGACGAGACCATGGTGCAGGAAGGTCAGCTCGTGGCGGCGGGGGCTGAGGCGGCTCAGCTACGCCCGCCCGGTTTCAGCGCGAGCTTCGCCCTGTTGCCCGCTCAGAGCGACCTGGTCCGGCGGTTGGGCTTCTGCCAGGTCGAGGTCGCGGGCTACCTGCTCGACTGCCTGGCTGCCCCCTCGTCCGGTGCCGACGAGCGGGTGACGGTCGAGCTGTCCGCGCTTCCCTCTGCCTTGGCGGGCAAGGCGGCCCGTCTGGCGCGCGCTCGCTACCTCGGCGCTGCCGTCTTGCCGGTGGCCGCCCTGAGGGGCAGCGCGACGCTGACCAGCGTGCTCGTGGTGGCGGGGAATGCTCGCCTGGAAGCCAGGCCGGTGGTGGTGGGCGAGCGCGACGAGGGCTCGGCCATCGTGGTGCAAGGGCTCGACCCCGGGGATCGCGTCGTCACCGCCGGGAATGCGGCTTTGCGGGCCGACATGTCCGTGGTTGTCCGTGGCGCCAAGTAGGCCGGGCAGTGGCCTCGATCCGCAAGCTACCCCGGCCAGGGGGCCGCCGTGGGCGAAGAGCTCGTCGACCCGGGCGGTTATCGCCTTGTCCTCGACCAGCGGAGGGGCATGCTGGGGCTTGCTCCTGGCATCGATGACCAGCGATCCCTGGCAGCCCCAGTGCTTGTGCGTCGTCGCGGCGCCGATGCCCGCGACGTCGACGGCGGGATTGGAACGGGTGAAAGTGACCCACAAGAAGTTGTCCAGGCTGCGCGCGGCCAGATCCGAATCGTCGACCAGCACCACCAAGGGGAAGGTGTTGATGACGTCGGAGGTGGTGAAGGCGGCGCAAAAGCGAGCGAGGTCAGCGTGGCCAGCGCCAGCGGAGCTCGCGTGGGCGGGCGCCTGCACCAGCAGCACGCCGGGCATGGCCAGGCGGGGACGAGAAAATCCGTCGGGGAGCCTTAGGTCGGGCAGGCCAACTGGCAAGGAGCGCCGCGGCGGTCCGACGGCGGCTACCACCAGCTTGGAGCCGCGGTGGAGGCCCGATCCCGAGTAGTCGAGCGTGTCGATGGTGGTCTGGGTGTGGAAGTGCAGATCGCGCCGGCAGTCGACGCGCTCGAGCAGGTGGCGGAAGAAGCCGGTGACGTCGCTTATCCGCAGGGCAGGGGCATCGTGGTGCGCCACGATGAAGAGATACTTGGCTAGGGAGAGCTGTCCTTGGCCGAGCAAGGCATTGGCCTGGGTCAAGAGCTCCTGTGGCTCGTCCGGGGTCGCGTAGGGTGCGTAGCGCTCGCTGCCGATGGCGAGCAGCAGCGGATGAACCCCGGCGGCATCCACGGCATGCACGGCGTGGACACCCGGCAGGAGCGCGGGGATGAGGGGAGCGGTCAGCTCGTGCACGAGCTGACCGAAGACCGTGTCCTCCTGCGGCGGACGTCCGACCACCGTGAACGGCCACACGGCGTCGTCGCGGTGATATACGCGGTGCACGCGGAGAAAGGGGAAGTCGTGGGCGAGGCTGTAGTAGCCCAGGTGATCGCCGAAAGGTCCTTCGCGCTTGCTCTGGCCGGGCTGCACTTCCCCGAGCAGGCAGAAATCCGCATCGGCGTAGACAGGCAGGGGCCAATCCGGCTCGCTCGCCAGGCGCACGCGCCGGCCGCCCAGCATGCCGGCAAAGGCCAGCTCGGGCATGCCCTCGGGAAGCGGCATCATGGCAGCCAGGGTCATGGCGGGTGAGCCTCCGACGAAGATGTTGACGGGTAGAGGCTGGGCCTTTCTGAGCGCGGCCGCATGATGCACTCCTATGCCGCGATGGATCTGGTAGTGCAGACCGACTTCCTGGTCCTTTTCATAGTCCCCGCCCGAGAGCTGCACCCGGTACATGCCCAGGTTGGAATTGCGGGGTCCGGGGTGGTCGGGGTCTTCGGTATAAACCTGGGGCAAGGTGATGAAGGCGCCACCGTCGGCGGGCCAGCATTTCAGCTGGGGCAGCTCGCTTACTCTGATGCGATTCGCGAACACCGGGCCGCCCCTGACCCGTCGCGGCTTGGTGCGCAGCAAGGCCAGGGGTAGAGGCGCGTAGCGTAACGGGTTCCGCCACAGACCGGACGGGTCGGTGCGCAACTCGATGATGCGCTGCACAGAGTCAATGGTGTCACGCAGCAGGAGGCGGGCTCGCGCGAGGGTGCCGAAGAGGTTGCTCGCCATCGGGAAGCGGCACCCTCGCACCCTGGGGAAGAAGAGCGCGGGCCCGCCCGCGCGGAAGACGCGACGGTGGATCTCGGCCATCTCGAGCTCGGGATCCACCTCGCGCTCCACCCGCACGAGCTCACCGGCGCGCTCGAGCTCCAGCACGCATGCCCGGGTCGAGAACGCCGGCATTTTGGCCTAGCCTCGCACGGTGCAAGAGCAGCGAGCAGTTTGGCGGGGGCAAACTGCTCGGGCGGAGGGTTCTCCGACGGGAGTCAAGCCCTTCGCTGCTCTAGGCCATCCCGCAGCCGCCGCGCTCGCTGCATGACCCGCAGGGGCTCGGCGGCACATCGGGTTGTCCCTTGCCCACCGCGACCACCGAGAGAACCCGCTCGGCATCCGGCGACTGACACGATGGGCATTGCGGTTTGCTATCGCCGAAGACTAGCTCTTCGAACTCGCGCGAACACTTGCGGCAGACGTATTCGTATAGCGGCACTCGCTTTCTCCTTTGCCGTTATCATAGGCCAAGCAAGGCCGATGACCAAGGCGCGGGCTGCCTAGCGCGATGCGTTTGCCAGGATGTCAGCCGCCGGGCCTTTGCTATCGCGTGCCACTGCGCCGCCGCAGCAGCACCGCGATGGCCATGCCCAGGCCGACGAGCACGACGGCCTGATGGTGCAGCCCCCGGCTGGCAATCGCGCATCCCCCCCCGTTGGCGGCGACGCTCTGGCTCGCGGGGAGGCCAGCGTCCTCGACATTGCCCGAGGCACCCGTTGACGGGCCGGGAGTGAGCGTAGGCGTCGTCACGGCAGGGGCGCCGGCGTCCACCGGGGCAGGCGCGGACAAGGGCAACACCAGGTTTCCGGGGAGGGTGCCAGCATCGGCGCTCTCGGGCGCGCCGCTGGCGCCTGCGTCGCGCATGGGCAGCTGGCAGGTCTTGCCCGGCGAGGGCGGTAGAGGCGCGCCGCCGTCGACCGCGGTGGCCGGGATGGGCTCCGGGGTGGGGGCGATGGCGCTGCCGTCGAGGGCGACGGGTGCCTGCACGGGGGTGGCCACGCCAACCGTGACCGAGGTCGGACTGTCGAGGCAGCTGTAGGGCGCCGGGCAGTCGGCATCGCTGGCGCAGGTGGCGGTCGTCAGCTGACAGTACCCGGGGTACGAGGTCGAGGTCGTACACGTACCCCCGACCGGCGCGTCCACCGGCGATGGCAAGGCCACGCTCGCGCTACCTGATATGCCGCCGGTGCTGGCTCCGGCGCTGTCTCCGCTGCTGGGGTTGGGGGCCGAGGCCGAGCAGCTCTCAACGACCGTAGGTTGGCAGGTAAAGCCAGAGCCACAGTCGGTGTCCGAGCTGCACGGCAGCAGTGCCCGATAGGTGCAGGCATTCACCGTCGACGTGGCGCAGAGCGCTACGGCATCGCACTCCACGCCCTTGGCGCAGCCCGCGCCCGAGCACGTGGTCATGGTCTGGCTGTGGCAGACCATGCCCTGCCCGCAGTCGGAATCACTCGCGCATGTTTGCCCGTAGGCCGGCCCCATCAAGAGCGCTGCCGTGACTAGGTACAAGGATGTCTGAGCTAGGAGCATTTTCGTGGTTCGCATGGGTATACCTTCTCTTTCCGACCGCCTGCAGAGCAGGCTTCGTGCCACACGCCCGCGGCCGGTCGCCCCTAGCTTTATTGGCTCTTGTCGGGGTCATGCCGGGCCATTGCTCTCAGATTTCTGAGGGGGAAGCTCCGCGCCTGCCCTCACCTGCTAGCATAAGAGTCGGTTGCCATCATGCTCGCCGGCTGTCACTGCCTCTCGCTTTTCCTCGTCCTCGCTCGGCCGGATGGCGGTGCGCCGACCTCGCCGACTTTTCATGGCAGCGCCGAGCCAGTGCCCGAAGCAGTCAGGGTAGGCATGCTCAGGTATTCGTGGCGCGAGGGGTGCCCCACCCCCATCGCGGACTTGGCCTACCTGCGCCTCGCCTTCTTCGGCTTCGACGGCGAGGTGCACGAGGGGCAGTTAGTAGTGCACCGGGATCTCGCTGACGAGGTGGTGGCCATCTTCCGCGCGCTTTTCCAGAGCCGCTTCCCCATAGAGAAGATGCAGCTCATCGACGCCTACCACGGTGACGACGACGCGGCCATGGCGGACAACAACACCTCGGCCTTCAACTGTCGCTTCGTCCCGGGCAAGCCCGGGGTCTTTTCCCGGCACAGCCAGGGGCGGGCCATCGACATCAACCCTCGCCTCAATCCCATGGTGAAGGGCAAGAGCGTCACGCCACCCGCGGGGGTGGTCTTCCTCGATCAGGCGTCCGGTCCGGGCATCCTGCGCCAGGGAGCTGCCGCCGTGGGCGAGTTCACGCGTCGGGGCTGGGTCTGGGGGGGCGCCTGGCAGTCGCTCAAGGACTACCAGCATTTCGAGAAGTAGCCCCTCGCGGGGCGCTGGGTGGTTGGCTTGGGCAGGCAGCTGCCAAGGCGCTTGTCCTTTGCCGCGGCCAGCTGGAAGATGCCCTCCCGGAGAGAGTGCCTACATGATTCACGGAAAGAAAGTCGTGGTGGTCATGCCCGCCTACAACGCGGGCAAGACGCTCAGGGCCACCTGCGCCGAGGTGCCCATGGATGTCGTCGACGAGATCATCCTGGTCGACGACGCCAGTCGCGATGAAACCGTGGCGGTCGCCCAGGCCCTGGGCCTGCGCACCGTCGTGCATGCCAAGAACCGCGGTTATGGCGGCAACCAGAAATCCTGCTACAAGGTCGCTCTGGCCGCCGGCGCCGACTTCGTTATCATGCTTCACCCGGACTACCAGTACACGCCCAAGCTGGTGTCGGCCATGGCCTACATCCTGGAATCTGGTCTGTACGACGTCGTTCTGGGATCGCGCATCTTGGGCGGGCAGGCGCTCAAGGGCGGCATGCCCATGTACAAGTACCTGAGCAATCGCTTCCTCACCATGGCGCAGAATCTGCTCATGGGTGCCAAGCTATCCGAATACCACACCGGATACCGTGCTTTCACCCGCCGGGTGCTTGAAACCGTGCCCATCGAGGGCAACTCCGACGACTTCGTTTTCGACAACCAGATGCTGTCGCAGATCCATTACCTGGGCTTCAAGATCGCCGAGGTGACCTGTCCGGCCAAGTACTTCCAGGAGGCCTCGTCGATCAACTTTGTGCGCAGCATGGAGTACGGCCTCGGCTGTTTGTGGACTGCGTTGCAGTTCCGGCTGGCCAAGATGGGCTTCCGGCGCTCACGCTTGTTCGGGGCCTGAGAAGCTACTGGCGGTCGCAGAGGTTGCGCGGCCTCATTCCCACACGTTGAATGCTGCTCTACCCCACAGAAGGGTGTATGGTTTCTGCTCGACAGAGCTAGGAATCTGGCACCGATTCCCCTAAGATCAACCTACAGCAGCTGCCATATGGAAGGCTTTCCGCGACGCTTTGGTGGGTATGTTCTGATCAAACCCCTGGCGCGGGGGGGGGATGGGCGCGCTCTATCTGGCTCTGCACGGGCAGCGGGGCATGGAGAAGCTGTGCGTCGTAAAGACCGCCCTACCCCATCTCATCGAGAAGGGATACCTCCAGCGGTTCAAAGACGAGGCCAAGGTTGTGGTCCGGCTCTCGCACGGGAATCTGGTCGGCGTATTCGATGCCGGCCAGGTCAAGGGCGAGATCTTCCTGGGCATGGAGTTCGTCGAGGGCAAGGACTTGCGCGCGGTTTGGAATCGTTGTGCCCAGAAGGGCATGGCCTTTCCCCTCCCGGTGGCGGTCCACATCGTCAAGGAGTTGGCGCGTGGCTTGGGCTATGCCCACTCCTTCGAGGGGTTGCGCCTCGTTCACCGGGACATTTCGCCCCCTAACGTGCTCTTGTCCTACTCCGGGGAGGTGAAGCTGACCGATTTTGGGCTCGCCACCTCGACTTTGAAGCTGGAGAAGACGGCGCCCGGCGTGGTCTACGGCAAGGTCAGCTACATGGCGCCCGAGCAGGCGCGGGGCGAGCAACTCGATGGGCGGAGCGATCTCTATTCGGCGGCCATCATTTTATGGGAGCTTCTCACCGGCCGGCAGCTATTCGGGACCACGCCGCGCACCGATGACGATCAGCAGGACGATCTTCTCGAACGGGTCCGTCATCCCGAGATCACTCCACCTTCCCACAAGGCGAGCCGAGTCCCGCGCGAGCTCGACGCCATCCTGATCAAGGCGCTGGCTCCGAAGCAGGAGGATCGCTTCCAGAGCGGTGAGGAATTCAGGAGCGAGCTGGCGGGGTTTTTGGCCAAGAACGCTCCGGCCATGGATGGCCACCAGGTCGCCCGCTTCTTGCGCGATCTGTTCAGCGATCTAATTGCCAAGGAACGCGCGGAACGGGCCGAGCTCGTGCGCACCGGGGTGGCTCTCCTCGATAGCGTAAGCGGCACGCGCACCCCCAACATTGGAGGGGGCTCGGCGCTGGCGGAGGGGCGCAAAGACCACGTCGCCACCGCGCCCTTGGGACAAGGCGAAGACTCCCCTCCGCAAGCCTCCAAACCGCTCGAAGAAGGCTCGCGCATGGTGGGCGCTCTGCTCTCGGGCCGCTATCAGATCAAGCGTCTGTGCGGCGAGGGTGGCATGGGGCGGGTGTACGAGGCCGAGCACATCGAGATCGGCAGGCGGGTGGCTATCAAGGTGCTCCATCCCGCCTATACCCGCACGCCTGATCTGGCGGAGCGCTTCCGGCGCGAGGCGCGGGCGGCCTCGCGCATCGAGCATCCCAACGTTGTCAACGTTACCGACTTCGGCACTACCCTGGATGGCTTGCTCTTCTTCGTGATGGAGTTCATCGAGGGCATCGAGCTCGGGCTTCTCGTGCATCGCGAGGGGCCGCTGCCTCCCGTGCGGGTCCTCCGCATCGCGGCTCAGATGTGCGACGCGTTGCAGGCGGCCCACGACGTTGGCGTCATCCATCGCGATCTCAAACCGGAAAATATCCTGCTCTTGGGTCTGACCTCCTCCAGCCGCACGCCCCCTCGTGGCCAGCCCAGCGCCGGGAGCGAGGCTCGCGATCACATCGACTTTGTCAAAGTGCTGGATTTTGGCATCGCGAAGAGCGCCGAGATCGAGGACAGCCCCCACAAGGGCAAGCGCTTGACCCGACCGGGAGTGGCCATGGGAACGCCGGAGTACATGGCGCCCGAGCAGGCGGCCGGTTATCCCGCGGATCCGCGCTCCGACATCTACGCCGTGGGCTCCATCATGTACGAAATGCTCTGCGGTGCTCCGCCCTACGAGGGCGACAACGTGATGGAGGTGTTGCACAAGAAGGCGAACGAGCCGCCCAGGTCTCTGTTCGAGCTGCGACCGGGGCTCGTGCCCAGTGTGGTGGCCCTGGTCGAGCGCGCCATGGCGCGTCTGCCCGACAACCGTCCGGCAAGCATGGCCGAGCTTGCGCACGAGATCCGCTCTCTCGAGGCCGCCCTGGTGACGACGGCTCCGCCGGTCCTCTTGACCACCCCCGGCATTTTGCCGCGTGATGACCGCCATTCCAGCGAGCGCACCGTGTTTGGAGAGCGATCGCAGACGCGCATTATTCGCCCCTTGCGCAGGGCATCCCGGAGGGCTCTCGCGCTGGTGGTGGCGTCGGTGGCTCTTCTGACCGGCGGGCTGGTCTGGCTGGTGCATTCGTTGCGTGCCCCGCCGGCGCCGTCAGCTCGGGTGGCGGTCGGTATTGCCAGTGCAGGCCCCTTGGCCGCCCCGGTGCCAGCGCTGCCGTTGGTCTTGGCCGATGGGGGCGCGGCCGACGCGGGATCACCGATCGACGCGGTCGAGGACGGTCAGCTAGACGACCGGGGCAAGGGCGCCGAGCCGCTTGCTGAGGCGGACTTCAATCGGCGCAATGCCGGCGCTCGCGCCGGCCGAACCCCGGCGTCGGCCGCGCGACAGGATGACGAAGAGGCCATGCGCGTGGCCCAGCAGCTATTGCACGCCCAGCGCTACGACGAAGCCCGTACCGCGTTCGGCAGGCTGCTCGCGAGCAAGCGCAGCAAGGGCACGGCGGCGGCGGGCTTGGCCAAGATCGCTTTCCAGGAAATGAGATACAAGGAAGCCGTGGATCTCGCCAAAGAGAGCGCGCGCTTTGGCGGGGGCGCGGAAGCGCGAGTGCTGCTCGGCGATGCCTACTTCAAGCTGGAGCGCTATGGCGAAGCCAAGAAGGCCTACACCGACGCGCTCAGGCTCGATCCCAACAACAGCGTTGCTGGGCAGGGGCTGCGCTTGGTGGAAGCGCAGTAACCGCCCGAGGGGCGGCAAAATGATAAGCTTGCCGGCAAGGCGGCCATGACGGCTAGCTTTCCGCGTCAGTTCGGCAAGTACGTCTTGCTCAAGCCTCTCGCCAAGGGCGGGATGGGTGAGATCTACGTTGCGGCGCTGGGTCAGCTAGACGGATTCGACAAGCTGTGTGTGATCAAGAAGGTCATCCCCCAGTCCGACGACGGCAAGGCCAAGCGCTTCCTCGACGAAGCCAAGGTCGTCCTGCGCTTGGCCCACTCGGGCCTGGTCAACACCTTCGACGCCGGGCAGGTTGGCGACGAGTTCTACATCGCCATGGAGATGGTCGAGGGCAAGGACCTGCGTGAAGTCTGGAATCGCTGCGTGCGCGTCCGCCACCGCATCCCGCTCGAGGTGGCTCTGCACGTGGCTCGCGAGGTGGCGCGTGCCTTGGCCTACGTACACAGCTATGGCGAGCTCAACCTGGTCCATCGCGACGTCGCGCCACCCAATATCATGCTGGCCTACAACGGCGACGTGAAGCTGACCGACTTCGGGTTGGCCCGCAGCGCGCTCAAGCAGGAGCACACCCAACCTGGGGTGGTCTTTGGGCGGGCCGCCTATCTCGCACCCGAGCAGGCCCGGGGGGAGCTGGCGGATCCGTGCACCGACGTATATTCGCTGGCGGTCGTGCTCTGGGAGCTCTTGACCGGCCACCAATATCTGCAGATCGCCGGGCTCGATCCGGTGGCCGCCCTGGCGCTGGTCCGCCACCCCAAGCCGACACCACCATCGACCCGCGCGCCCTGGGTCACGCCCAGCCTCGACCAGGTGGTCATGCGCGCTCTTTCTCCCGAGCGCGGCAAGCGTTTCGCTAGCGCCGAGGAGTTCCGGCTGGCCCTGTCAGATGCGATCACCGAGTCGGCTCCCCGCACCGACGTGGCCCGGGTTTCCGAGCTCATGCATGCCATCTACGCGAAGGCCATCGCCGAGGAGGCGACCGAGCGTGAGGTCTTTCTCAAGGAAGTCCTGCCGACTTTTCGGGCCGCCACCACTCCGGCCCCGGTCGTCCTGGCCACGCCTTTGCCGGCACGGTCGCCCGCCAGTAGGCCGCCTCCCTTGCCGTCGCTGCCCCAGCCCCGCGCGGCGGCGCTTCAGGATCTCGAGGCCCGCAAGCGGGCCAAGCGCGAGGCCGCGTTCAGGGTACTGGCCGAGCTTGCTGCGGAAGAGCGCGGTCCCGAGAGCGGATAGGCCCGGCTTTGACTACGGCGCCGCAAAAGCCGCTCCCGCGTATCGCGATCATCACCGTGATCTACCGTTGCGCAAGCTACCTGCCCGGTTTCATGCAGAGCCTGGCCGAGGTGGACTATCCGCGCGACCGACTCGAGCTGCATCTAGTGGATAACGGACCGGGCGACGGCAGCCTGGAGGTGGCGCGCACGGCGGCAGCTAGCTTGGCGACCCGGCTGCCGCAGGTGGTGATCCACGAGCCGGGGCGCAACTTGGGCTTTGCCGCGGGCAACAACCTGGCCCTGCGTGCCGCCATCGCTGCAGGTTTCGACTACTGCTACCTGCTCAATCCCGACGCGACCTTCGAGGCGGCCGCCCTGGCCGAGGCGGTGCGGGTGGCTGGGCAAAGCGAGAGGGTGGGTTCGGTGCAATCGCTCTTGGTGCTGGGTGACCGTCCCGAAGTGGTCAATACCAGTGGCAATCACATTCATTTCCTCGGCTTCGGCTATGTGGGCGGCTACCAGACCCTGCGCCAAGACGTGGCGCTGGCGCCGCGCGATATCACCTTCTCTTCCGGCGCCTGCATGCTGGTGCCGAGCGCCATCCTGCAAGAGGTCGGACTCTTCGACGAGACACTCTGGCTCTACCACGAGGACCTGGACCTCGGTTGGCGCATGCGCATCGCCGGGTATCGTAACTTGCTCGCCCCCGCCAGTGTTTGTCGTCATTTCTATGAGTTTTCGCGCTCGGCCGGCAAATGGTACTGGATGGAGCGCAATCGCTGGATCGTGCTGCTCAAGAACTACCGCCTGGCCACCATCCTCTTACTCCTGCCGGCCCTGCTGGCAGCCGACGCGGGGCTCTTGCTCATGGCAGCGCGAGGCGGTTGGCTGGGCTCCAAGCTGCGTGCCCTGGCCTGGTTCATGCGCCCGGCGGCGTGGGCTCATGTCCGGCGCGGCCGGCGCGCGGTCGCACAATTGCGCAAAGTGCCCGACCGTGACCTGCTGCAGAGCTTCACCGCCACCATCGACTTTCCCGAGTTTCGCGGCGCGCTCGTGACCGGGGTGGTCGAGCCACTGTGGAAGTTGATGCTGGCCATTCTGCGCATGCTGGTTCGCTGGTAGCTCGGCTCGCTCGCTCGCTCGTTGGTTGGTAGGAAGCTCGCCGGCCGCGTCGCCCACGCTTGTGGGCCAGCAGGGGCTAGCCGCGCACATTTCCCCTTATCTGGCTGTTCGACCTCGCCGGGCCGGCGCTCTAACCTTTTGCGACCTTCTATGCAGGGCTCGCGATTGGCTCTACAATAAATCGCTGGGCGAGTCCCTCACCAGCGACGGGAGGTTCTTCATGCACATCGATCATCGTTCTCGACGCCGGCTCGCGCTGCCCATTGGGCTCGTGCTGGTTATGTCCGTGGCAACGTGTTCCTCCAGCCCAGACGGTCCTGACCCGACGGGCGGAGGCTTGAGCAAAGGGGGGGGCGGCGGTGGTGAAAGTATCGGCAGTGGTGGAGTGGGTACCAGCGCGCCGTCCGGCGGGATGGGCGCGGGCGGGGAGAGCGGCGGCGTACCGGGCGGCGGCGCCGGCAACTCGGCGGTTGCGGGCGGCCGGCCGGGGGCGGGGCGGGGCGGCCGAGGCGGCGTGGCCGGAGGCGGTCCGGTCGCGGGATCCGGTGCAAGTGGCGCGGCCGGGATGACGGCAACCGGGTTAGGGGGCTCGGCGGGCACCCGGGTCATCCCCGCGGGTGGCGCCGGCGGCAATGCTTCGTCTAGCTCGGCCACCACCATTTCCACCCATTGCACCAGCGCATTGCCCGCGGGTGCGCAGGCGGTGGACGTGTCGCAGCCGAGCGCGACAATCGGCACGGGAACGTCCGCCAGCTGCACCTTTGCCGCTTTGAATACGGCGATCAGCAAGGGCGGGATCATCACTTTTGATTGTGGCTCTGCCCCGGTGACCATACCGGTCACCAGCACCATGATCCTGTCCACCAGCGCCGATACGGTGATCGACGGCGGCAACACCATAACCCTCGACGGTCAGAGCCAAGTACAAATCTTCAATTACAACCACCCTGACTTCATGAAGTCAGACACCCGCGTGACCTTGCAGCACCTCACTCTCGTCAACGGCAAGACCACCCCTACCCAGCTCATCCCCACCGCTCCCGCACCCTGCTCGCAGGGGTATGACGACGGCGAAGGTGGCGCCCTCTACATGCAGGACGGCAATCTCACCGTCATCGACTGTACCTTCTCGAACAATCAAGCCGCCCTGCTCGGGCCGGATACCGGTGGTGGGGCCATCTACATCACCGGCAGTAAGAATGGCGCAATAATCGTGGGCAGTATCTTCACTGGCAATTCGGCGTCCAACGCGGGTGCCGTGGGCGCTCTGTTCGCCACGCTTGATATCTACAATAGTGTCTTCACTAACAACAAGGCCACTGGCAACGGGGCGAATAGCGACGACCCCACTCAATGCAGCGCCATCAACAACGACCAGAACGAGTGCGGCTCGGGTGGCAACGGCGGCGCCATCTACCAGGATGGCGGCGATGCCACCAGTGTTCTGCTGTGCGGCGTCGATGTCGAAGACAATGTGGCCGGCGCCAATGCCTTCGGCGGTGGCGTCTTCATGACCAGCGACGACTATTCCGGCACCATCACCGTCCAGGACTCGACCATCACCGGCAACACCGGCGGCTCATGGACCCAGGTCAACTCCGGGCCCGACCTGGGCACGGCCTTCGGTGTGAACGCCAAGGCTTCGACCATCACCAATGCGACCCTGCAAGGAGTTAATTAGGCGGCAGGGTTTCCACCGACGCAGGTGAGGGGCCGGGCCGGCTGATCGTCACCGCCGACGTCGTCGCCGAGTCAGTGCGGCGAGGAGAAGGCCGAGCGCAATGAGCTGACCGGCGCGGCCCGGACGTTTGCCTTGATCGACGGCGCACGAGCAGCCCGAGGATGCCCCGGTCGTCGCGGCGGCGGCGCCCCCTGCGCCGGAACCGCCCAGGCCGGTGCGCGGCGAGCCGCCCCCCGAGCCGCCGGCCCCCGGCCCGCTGCTCGAGCCGCCGGCTGCGCCGACCTCGCCCCCGGAGCCATGCCCGCCCGAGGCAGATGCGCCAGCGCTAGCCCGGCCGCCGCTGGTCGGACCCGCGCCAGTGCTCGCTTCTCCCGCACCGCCACTTGCACCTCCGCCACCGTTGCTCGCGAGGCTGCCCGCGCTACCGCCCGCTCCGCTGGCCTGGGCGCCACCTGTGCCGCCGGGGGATAGACCGCCATCAGCCGCCCCGGCGCTGCCGTCGGCCGCCGGCACGCCGGCGTCGGCGGTCTCGTTGGCCAGCCAAGGGGTCGCCCCGGGCTCTGCCCCGGTCTTGCTCAAGGCAAGCGCATACGCCGTGGCGATATAGGGCTGGCTTCCCGGCATGGTCACGTGCAGGCCCGAGCTATCCTGGGTGAAGGTCAGGGCATTGGCGTCCCCGCCCAGGCCCGAGGGTCCGAAGAGAAAGACCTTGCCGCTGCCGATGGCGAAGGCGGTGCTGGTCACCGAGGTCAGGGTCACCTGCTTGCCGTTGCCTGGCCAGCCCATGAAAATGGCGTAAAGGGTGTTGCCGTCCTTGGCCACGGTGTAGCGGACGTCGGCGGAAGTTCCGGCCGTGGGCGTGGTAAACGAGCCTCCGCCCATCTTGGTCGGTCCTTCCCCGTATACCCTCCAGGCCCGGGTGTTGTAGATGGCGGTACCCGACTGCTTGAGGAAGGCGCCCATGGTGGCGAGGATGGTCTGCTGCTCCTGGGGTATGGTGCCGTCAGCCATGGGCGAGATGTTGAGCAGGAGATTGCCGCCCTTGCTGACTCGGTCTATGAAGGCGTCCAAGACCGCCTGGGGTGAGTAGTAGGTCATGCCGGTGGTGTAGCACCAGCTGCTCACCCCGATGGCGTCATCGGTCAGCCAATACGGCGTAGTGATGTCGGCCGGGCCACCCCGTTCGTAGTCGTAGACGGCGGTCTGACTGTTGAGGCCATCCTTGTAGGTCGCCACCACGTCCTTCCCCCATCCGAGCGCGGCGTTGTAGTAATAGGCGAGAAATTCGAGCAGGTGGGTCTGGTCGACCAGGTTGAGGTCGAAGTCCTGCCAGAGGACGTCGGGCTGGAACTCGTCGATGACCTCCTTGAGCTTGGCCAGCCAGAGATCGTTTTCCGCCGCCGTGCTCTGCTGGGCGTAGAGAATGATCAAGTTGGGATCGGTCTGAGGAGGCACCCACTGGTAGTAGCCGTTGAAATGGTAGGCCGTGTGCAGCGCGGCGACAATCTTGAAGCCCGCCTTGCGGAAGGCATTCACGTGCAGCTGGGCCAGGTTGAGCTTCGGTCCGTGGTCGAGGGAGTTCCACGGGTTGGCCTTGCTATCCCACATGGAGAACCCATCGTGGTGCTCCATGCTGGGGCCCACGTAGCGCGCACCGGCATTGAGGAAGAGCTGGGCCCAGGCATCGGGATCCCAGTTGCCGCCCGACGAGGTCAACGCGGGGGCGAACTGCACGAAGCTGCCGCTCTTGTCCTTGGCGCCGTCGATGAAGTTGTTGTACGGCCAGTTGGAGTCGGGATTGCCGTAGGTTGCCATGTGATGGGCGTACACGCCGTCGGTGTCACCCGACTTGTCGTACATGTTGCGCGGGTACCACTCGCTATCGAAGGCGGGGACGCTGTACACCCCCCAGTGAAAGTAGATGCCGAACTTGGCGTCCTCGAACCACTCCGGAGCCGGTGTGTGGGTGTTGACCGAGGCCCAGGTTGCCGTGTACGGCGTCTGCCCGGCCGCGGGGACCGGCCACATGGCGGCCGCCGTGAGGCAAGCGAGCGCGGGCGGGAGTGCGAAATGGGCTTGGCGGGCAACGGTCATGGTTGGGCTCCTCGGCAGCCGAGTGTACAGCCGGATACGTGACGCTGGTAGGCGCACCCCCCATGACACGTCGGCGGCTAGGTCTGGTAAGACAGGAATGGCCACATCTTACCGGGTTGGCGTAGAGGGCGCTTATGAGCGTTTCGCAGCGGCCGAGAGCGGAGGGCTTCCTTTGCTGCGAAATCTCTAGCACAATACGCGTTGGTACCAGGCCCTAGCACAACATCCCACCCCGGGCAGCCGCCCTGGCCCGCCTGGGCGCGGGGCGTGATGAATTCCCCAAGGAGAACCGCATGCAAGCCTTCCGAATACACGCCCGATTGGCCCTGCTAGCCGCTCCCTTAGCGCTGGCGCCGACTTGGCTCATGACCGTGGGATGCTCGAGCAGCCCGGGCGCGGGCGGCGGGGGCGGTGCGGCAGGCAACCTGAAGGTAAGCGGCGGAGCACTGGGCTTGGGAGGAGCGCGAGCTGCGGGAGGCGCAACCAGCAGCGGCGGAGCGGTCTCCAGCGGGGGCAGCCCGGCCGGCGGGAGCTCGGCGAGCGGAGGTATGGCCACCGGCGGGAGCTCGGGGAGCGGAGGTCTTGCGCCATCTGGCGGAAAGGCGGGTGGGGGCGGGGCAGGCGGGGGCGCGGGTGGGGGCGGAGCAATCGACGCGGCCGTCAGCGGCGGCTCGTCGGGCCGAGGTGGCGCGACCGGGTTGGCCGGGATGGGTGGTGGCGGTGCCGGCGCGGGTGGATCGGGGACAGCGGCAGGCGGGGGCGCCGTTGACGCGGGATCGACGATGGTGGGGGCCACTCCGCCCATGGGCTGGAATTCCTGGAACACCTTCAACTGCAGCCCGAGCGAGTCGCTGCTCGAGAAGACCGCCGATGTGATGGTCTCGAGCGGCATGGCGGCGGTGGGCTATCAATACGTCAACATCGACGACTGTTGGATGAGCGGGCGCGACGCGAGCGGGAATCTGCAGTGGAACACGACCGAGTTTCCCGACGGCATCGCCAAGCTGGCCGATTACGTGCACGGCAAGGGGCTGAAGCTCGGCATCTACGAGACGCCTGCCAATACCACCTGTGCGGGCAAGACCGGAGGCGAGGGTCACCAGACTCAGGATGCCAACTCCTTCGCCTCGTGGGGGGTCGACTACCTGAAGTACGATGACTGCGGGGGCCCGCTGAGCGGTTTTCAGCAGATGCACACCGCTTTGGTTGCCACCGGACGCCCTATCTTCTACAGCATCAACCCGGTTTACGGCGCGGGGTCGTGCACGCCGTTGCCCTCCAGCAACTGCTCGGTCCCCGAGCTGCAGATCTGCAACATGTGGCGCATCAACTTCGATATCAATGCCAGCTGGGGCTCGTTCACCGGCCTCATCGACGACGACGAGCCGCTAGCCCCGTATGCCGGGCCGGGACATTGGAACGACCCCGATATGCTCGAGGTGGGCAAAGGGATGTCGGAGGATGAGGATCGCTCGCATTTCGGCATGTGGGCCATGTTGGCGGCACCGCTCATCGCCGGGAACGACATCACCACGATGAGCGCGGCCACCACCGCCATTCTGACCAATGCCGACGTGATCGCCGTGGACCAGGACCCGCTGGGCAAGCAGGGCACCCTGGTCGGGTCGGCGTCGGGAAATTCGAACCTGCAGATATGGTCCAAGCAGCTCGCCGGCACCAATACTTACGCCGTGGCCCTGTTCAACCGCTCGGGCAGCGCGGCGTCGATTACCGTGCAGTGGAGCCAGATCGGGCTGCCGTCGGGGGGCTCGGCCACCGTACGCGATCTGTATGCCCAGAAAGACATGGGGACCTCCACCGGCTCGTACACGGCGAGCAGCATTCCCTCGCACGGCATCGTCATGCTGAAGATCGTGAGCTCGCAGTAGCTGGCCGTAGCCGGCTGCGCGGTCTGGGCTGTCCCTTGCGACCGGCGCGCTATCGTGCAGCAGCGACGCGCGCTCGGAAGCTCGTGTGGTCTAGTCGCTGATCACGATACGATTGTCACGCGCTGTCTCGACCTGGGCGCGGGGGAAGATCGTCAGCAATAAGGTGTGCAGCTTCGCCCAGCGCTGCTCGTCATCGACCAAGTAGTTGAGGGCGAAGTGACCGCCCGCCGCCACGCTGGCGCGGCACCGACGCAGAAAAAGCGGTGTGGTCACGAAGGACGGCACCCGTCGGCCCTGGAAGATGTCGACGAAGACCAGATCGAACTGGAGCCGATTTTCGGCCATGAACGCCTCGGCGTCCCGCCAAACCGGCACGAGGCCATCGCCGGGCTGCCGTCCTCCATCCACCAGCGTCTCGATGGCCCAGCGCAGAACGGCCTGGTCGTTGTCGACGAGAGTGTAGCTGGGACGGCAACCCCGCGCCCTGAGCACGCGCACCAGACTGCCAGCGCCCGCCCCCAGCACGAGCACGGTGCCGATATCGGGCAGGCGATCGGCGAGGTGCTCGGCCAGCACCACGGCGGGCAGGTAGCGGGTGCCATCGGAGTAGAGGGCACCCTCGGTGTGCAGCAGGAACTGGTTGCGCGCGAGAAACAGCTCGAGGCGCCTACCCCCCGGGCTAGTGGCCCGGTCCAGGCTCACCGGCTCGAGGTAACTCCAGAGCTTTTGCCAGAAACCGATGCGCACGGTAGCTGGCCCCTGCTCCTATCATGTCCGCGAGGCTGGTCGAGCCCGCTGCTACCTGGTCACCGTCAGCTCGAGCGCCACCTCCAGCTTGAGCACCTTGGATATGGGGCACCCCGCTTTGGCCGCCGCCGCCGCCTCCTCGATCTTGGCCTGCTCTGCTCCGGGTGCCTTCACTTTGGTCTGCAGTAGACTCTTGGTGAGGGTGAGGTTCTCGAAGGTCACCGTGCAGCTGGTCTCGACGACCTCGGGGGTGATGCCTCTTTCTCCCAGCTGGGCGCTAAGCGCCATGCTAAAGCAGCTTGCATGCGCTGCGGCAATGAGCTCCTCGGGGTTGGTGCCCGGAGCATCCTCGAACCGAGTGCGAAAACCGAACTTCTGTTCCTTGATCGCGCCACTTTGGACGCCGAAGGTCCCTGCGCCGTCCTTGAGGCCGCCTTTCCAGGTCGCGTTTGCACTTCTCTTCATGACATTTCTCCTTGTTCAGATGGGACGAGGGGACCGCCCTCCCCAGCCCGCGCTCGAATCTACCCTGGATCGGAAGCCCGAGCACGTGCCGGGTGCGCCGGCGGCCACTCTCCTGCCCCCCCGCGGTTAGCCGCGCAGGCTGCGCATGAACGGGCCCACGGCAGCCGGGCCTTGCGCGTCAACCAGGCGCAGGGTGGCCGAGCCGACCACGGCGATGTCGGCCTTGCCGCGCAGGAAGGAGACGTCGGCGGCGTCCTGCACGCCAAAACCGACGGCCAGCGGCAGCTGAGTGGCGGCTCGGCAACGGGTGAGGTAGCTCGCGAGCTCGCCGGTGAAGCTGGTATGGCGACCGGTGACTCCCTTGCGGGCGACGCAGTAGATGAAGCCACGGCCGACCCGGGCGATGGTGCGCATGCGCTCGTCGGAGGTGGTGGGGGAGTAGATGAAGATGGGATCGCGTCCGGCGGTGCTCATGGCCGCCAGGTAGTCGTCCGCCTCTTCGGGGGGTAGATCGGGCACGATGGCGCCGGCGAGCCCGGCGGCTTGCATCCGCTCGGCGAAGCGGGGCAGGCCGGCGCGGAAGAGCAGGTTGTAGTAGCTCATCGCCACAAAGGGGATGGAGTGCTGGCGGGTGACGGTGGTGGCAAAAGCGAAGCACTGGTCGACGGTGATCCCTTGCGCAAGCGCCTTCTGGTTGGCGGCCAGGATCACCGGGCCGTCAGCCATGGGCTCGGAAAAGGGCAGCTGCAGCTCCATCAGGTCAACGCCGGCCTCGACCATGGCCTGGACGATCTCGAGGCTCGCGGACAGGCTTGGATAGCCCACCACGATGTGGGTCATGAGCAGGATGTCTTTGCGCGCGCGTGCGTTGCGGATGGTGGCTTCGAGCATGACCGGTCAGCCCCCATAGGCTTTGGCTTTGCGGCGAACGAAGTCTTCCCAGCCGCGGTCACGGAAGGCGTCGGCCACGGTGAAGATATCCTTGTCGCCTCGGCCCGATTGGTTGATGACGATTACATCGTTGGGCGTGAGGGTGGGCGCCTCTTTGAATGCCTGCACGAAGGCATGGGCTGACTCCAGGGCGGGAATGATCCCTTCCTTGCGGACCGTCAACTGCAAGGCCGCGACCACCTCGTCGTCGGTAGCGGCGGCGAAACGAACCCGCCCGCTCTGATGCAAACGGGCCAGGATGGGCGAGACACCGACGTAGTCGAGACCGGCGGCCACGGAATGGGTGTCCTGCATCTGGCCTTCCTGGTTCTGCAAGAAGAAGCTGCGATAGCCTTGGGCGACCCCGATGCTGGCGTCGCTCACGGCCAGGCGGGCGGCATGCTGGTGGCTCGCGAGTCCCTTGCCGCCTGCCTCCACCCCGACCAATTCGACCGCGGGGTCGTCGAGGAAGGCCGAAAAGGCACCGAGAGCGTTCGAGCCACCGCCCACACAGGCGTAGATGCGGCTGGGCGAGCGCTGGACACGCTTCTCCACCTGCGCGCGTAGCTCCTTGCCGATGATGGACTGAAAGTACGCCACCATGGTGGGAAAGGGATGAGGCCCACACGCCGTGCCGAGCACGTAGTGGGTGGAGTCCATGTTGTTGGCCCAGTCGCGGAAGGCTTCGTTGATGGCGTCCTTGAGGGTACGGGCGCCGTCACTGACCGAGACCACCTGGGCGCCCAACCGCTCCATCCAGAACACATTGGGTCGCTGGCGTTCGACGTCGAGCTCGCCCATGTAGATGGTGCACGCGAAGCCGAGCTTGGCCGCCATGGTGGCCGTGGCCACGCCGTGCTGGCCGGCCCCGGTTTCGGCGATCACGCGCCTTTTGCCCATGCGCTGGGCGAGAAGACCCTGACCCATGACGTTGTTGGCCTTGTGCGCGCCGGTGTGGTTGAGGTCTTCGCGCTTGACGAAAATCCTGGCCCCGCCGAAGTGGGCGGTCAGGTTGGCCGCGAAAGTCAGCGGGGTGGGCCGGCAGGAATACTCGCCCATCAGGGCTTCGTACTCGGGCCAGAACGTCGGATCGGCCTGGGCCGCCAGGAAGGCCGCTTCCACGGCCTGCAAGGTGGCGGTCAGGGTCTCGGGGACATAGGCGCCGCCGAACTGACCATAGTAGCCGCGCGGTCGGTCGGGCTGGGGCGAGTCGGGCATCAAGAGCTCACGTGAACCGCGGTGCGCGAGCGGCCGATTGGGAGGGCAAGGTGAAGGAGGACATGAACAAGCTAGGTCTGACTTTATTCGACCGTGATTACAAATGAGCACGACTTTTTTCCGGGTGGCGAGGCGGTTGCGGTGCTCGGGCTACACGCGCAATGCGTCTATAACCGGACGTCCGATCGCCTTTAAGGCCTGACGGGTGGGGTCCGCCTCTGTGCCGTCCACGCGCCGCAAGCCGGGCTTGGCTAACCTGCCGCCGCCCCCGGTCTGGCGCGCGAGGCGGATCGACAGCCGGCCAGCACACGATTGCGGCCGCCACGCTTGGCGGCGTAGAGGGCCGCGTCCGCCTCGGCAACCAGGGATTCCTTGGGGGTGGGCGACTCGGGATCTAGGGTTGCGCATCCCGCGGATATGGTAACCGATAACGCCTGGCCATCGCCGAGGTCATGGCGCAGGTCGGCCACCCGCTGGCGCAGCCTTTCCGCCACCACGGCCGCGCCGTTGCCGTCGGTTTCGGGGAGCAGGAGCACGAACTCCTCGCCGCCATAGCGAGCCACGATATCGGAGGGGCGCAGACCACTGCCCAGGATCTTGGCGATGCCAGTCAGCACTTTGTCGCCGGCTTGGTGGCCGTAGCTGTCGTTCACGCCCTTGAACTTGTCGACATCGATAAGGACCAGAGCGAGCGGCTTACCGCCGCGTTGCGCCTGGCCAAGCTTTTCCGCCAGCGCATGTTCGAAGAACAGGCGGTTGTAAAGGCCGGTCAGCCCGTCGTGCTGCGCTTCCTCGGCGAGCGACTTGGCCTTGGCCTCGAGTGATAGGGCGGCCTCCTTGGCCTGGTTTGCCTCGCGATGGGCGGCGATGGCAAGGATCATCAGCGTTTCTTTGGCCTGGTCCAAGATGGCGGTCATGTCCTCGGGCGAGCCCAGGCTGACGTCGAAGAGCGAGGCGATCTCGCCCGCCCGCCGGGCCACCAGCTTGAGCGCTTGGTCCAGCGTCTCCTCGCCTAGGTAAAGGAGTTGTGACCACGACTTGCGCAGGGCCGCGATGGCCAGGGCCGCGTCGTGTTCTATCCACACGTCGGCCACGGCGCCCGACACCGCCACGATGCGCACCAGGTTGGCCACCTCGGGATGAGCATCCGCCGTCACCAGGTCGGGCGTATGGCTGAAGGCGATGGCGGTGCGTATGGTAGCCGGGAGCTGCCAGCGCTCCGCTAGCCAGGCACCCAGGGCGGCGTGGTCCTCTCCGAAGAGCGCGGTCTCACCCTCTGCTAGCGCGTCGTGTCTGGTGCCCGCCTGGGCCAGAGCTTCGTACTCTACCCCAGGCAATTGCCGTAGAGCCAGGATGCCGATGTCCTGCAGGAGGGCGGCCATGAAGGCCTCCTCCACCAGCCCGAACCCGGTGGCCAGCGCTAGCTCCCGCGCGGCTACCGCGGAGAGCAGCGAGCGCTTCCAGAACCAGGTCAGCGCCTTCCTGTTCTTTTCCTGCAGGCCCTTGACCAGCGAAAATGACAGGGCAAGGGGCCGCACCGCCGAGAGTCCGAGCAGACAGACGGCGTGGGAAATGGTGCGGACTTCGCTGCGCAGGCCATAAAGGGGCGAATTGACTACGCGCAATATCTTCGCCGACAGCGCGGGGTCGTTGCTGATCAGCTTGGCGATTAGGGCCAAGTCGGGCTCGTCGCTCTGGCAGGTATCGAGGATCTGGATCGCCACCGCCGGCATGCTCGGCAGATGGGCACACTGGGCGAGCTTCTCTCGAACCGCGAGTGGCATCTTGGCTTACCAACTATTCGGCGGGTGTTGAGCATACTGTAATCATTCCCGCGCGGGATATGCCCGTCGCGTCAAGGCCGCCGCCCCTATCGGGTTGGGGTTCGCGCTCGCGGCTGGTGAGATGGGACGGATTGCCTTGATCCTCGGGGGAGGGTTTTGCCGCATAGCCCGCGGCAATTCTGTTATGGTTAGGGTTTTCCATGTCGCTGTCAGACGAGCTCATCGCCATAGGGCAAAAGCTACTCATAAACCTCGGCCGGGCGCCCATCGTGATGTCGCGCGGCGAAGGCTGCCGCCTTTGGGACAGCGATGGGCGTTGCTACCTCGACATGACCGCCGGTATCGCGGTGTGTATCGTGGGTCACGGGGATGCGGGCTTGACTCGCGCCATCGCCGAGCAGGCCGGGCGGCTCCACCACACCTCGAACTTGTACTACATCGAGATGCAGGTTCGCCTGGCCCAGGCGCTGGCCGAGCGGGCCTTCCCGGGGAAGTTCTTCTTTTGCAACTCGGGCACCGAGGCCAACGAAGCTGCGCTCAAGCTAGCGCGTCGCTACCAGACGGTGGTGCGTGGCCAGTCCGAGCGTGTCGAGCTCATCGCCTTCGACAAGAGCTTCCACGGCCGGACGATGGGGGCGCTGTCGGTGACTGGCCAGGCGAAATACCGACAAGGGTTCGGTCCCTTGCTGGCCGACGTGAGCTTCCTGCCTTTCGGCGATCTCGAGGCCGCGCGCGCGGCCATCGGCCCGCGGACCTGCGCGGTGATCGCCGAGCCTATTCAGGCCGAAGGCGGCATCAATCTGCCGCCGCCTGGGTATCTGCAGGAGCTGCGCCGTCTGTGCAGCGAGCGCGGCGCCTTGCTGATCCTGGACGAGGTGCAGACCGGCATCGGCCGCACCGGCAGCTTCTACGCCTTCGAGCGCGAAGCCATGGTGCCCGACATCGTCACTTTGGCCAAGGGCCTGGCGGGTGGGGTGCCCATGGGGGCCATGGTGGCCAGCGCCGAGGTCGAACGCGCCTTCGAGCCGGGCACCCACGCCGCCACCTTCGGGGGTAATCCCCTGTCCTGTGCCGCCGCGCTTTACATCCAACAAGCCATCGACGAGCGCGACTTGCTCGCCCATTGTCACGAGATGGGCGCTTATCTGGGTGCCGCTCTGGCACGCATGGCCGAGCGGCGCCGGCCGAAGACCCGCGGCGCGCGGGGCCGCGGTCTCTTGCAGGGCCTGGTGCTCGAGGGCGAGGCGGGGCCGGTGGTGCTACGCGCCCGCGACCGCGGGCTTTTGTTGTCGAGCGCGGGCGGAAATGTCGTGCGCTTCGCCCCCCCGCTGATCGTGGGCCGGGCCGAGATCGACGAAGCTTTGGCGATTTTAGACCAAGCCCTGGCCGAGAGTTAGAAGATGGAGAAGAAACGCGATTTCCTGAGCCTTTTCGACGTCAGCGACCGCGAGCTGGCCTCGCTCATCCGCCGCGCCGAGGAGCTGCGCTTCTTGCGCCAGATGCGCGAGCCGCACGCCTCGCGCCCGGGCCGCATGCTGGCGCTCATCTTCGAGAAGGCTTCCACCCGCACGCGCGTGAGCTTCGAAGTGGCCATCGCCGAGCTCGGCGGGCATGCGGTGGTGCTGGGGCGCAACGACTCCCAGCTCGGCCGCGGCGAGCCCATCAAGGACACCGCGCGGGTCATGGCGGGCTACTGCCATGGCATCATGGTGCGTACCTTCGGTCACGAAGGGGTTCTCGAGCTGGCCCGCTATGCCAGGGTGCCGGTGATCAACGGTCTGTCCGACCTATTGCACCCCTGCCAGGTGCTGGCGGACCTGCAGACCGTCTACTCTCACCTGGCGCACCTGGCTGATAGGGCCAACCCGGCTGACCTGACGCACTCGGCTTCCCTGCGTGGTGCCGAGGTGGCGCTGGCGTCCGCGCCTGACGTGCTCAGTGTCTTGCGCAGCGTGCGCTACGCCTGGGTGGGCGATGGGAACAATATGGCCAATACCTGGATCGAGGCGGCGGGTTTGCTCGGCCTGGACCTGGTGCTGGCCTGTCCCAAAGGCTACGAGCCCAACCCCGATGTGCTCGGGCGCGCCCGGGCTACCCGCAAGGGCAGTATCCAGCTCACCCACGACGCGCGTGAGGCCGTCGCTGGTCGTCACGTGCTGTCGACCGATGTGTTCGCCTCGATGGGCAAGGAAGACGAGGTCGAGGCCAGGCGCAAGGCTTTCGCGGGCTACTGCCTCGATGCCAAGCTTTTGGCTGTCGCCGATGCACGGGCCATTGTCATGCACTGCCTGCCCGCGCACCGGGGTGAGGAGATCACTGACGAGGTGATCGAGGGCTCTGCCAGCGTGGTCTGGCAGGAGGCGGAAAATCGTCTGCATGCCCAGAAGGCCCTGCTGGAGTGGCTCCTCCCCTGAACTCGCGCGTGCGGACCCAGCCGGCGGCGCCGGCACCCCAGCTCAAGCCGGGCGCCGATCTGTCGCGCGTGCGGCTCACCCCCGCCGAAGCTTTCGTTCTGTCGCGCATCGACGGGCGCTCCAGCTACGACGAGATCTGCCTGCTGTCGAGCCTGGGTCGCGAGGAGACGCTGCGCGTCCTGCGCAAGCTGGAGCAGGCGGAGTTGATACTTGGCGTCGCCCCAGTGCCGGGCGTCGCCCCAGTGACGGGGGGTGCCCCAGTGACGGCGGAGATACGGGGGGGCGCGGGGCGAGGCGCGGAGGGCAAGGCCTCCGAGCTAGCGACGACGGTCGGGTCGCTGCTCGAGCGCCTGGATGACGGGTCGCCGGTCGACCCAGCGGCTTTGGCCGAAGGGCGCGATCTGCCCGAAGAGACCCGGCGGCGCATCCTGCGGCTCCACCGGCGGATGGGCAAGCTTGCCCCCCACGAGCTCCTTGCGGTAGATGCCGGCGCTGATGTTGCCACCATCAAGCGCGCCTTTGCTGCGGCTTCGAAGGAGCTGCACCCCGACCGCTACTATGGCAAGGACCTGGGCAGTTTCCGTGCGAAGCTGGCCCAGATTTTTGCTCATGTCACGCAAGCCAT
>CAWKJE010000063.1:0-11740 GCA_963849735.1 uncultured delta proteobacterium | reverse complement strand
ATCAAGCGTCAACAATACCTTGTGGAAAAAGGATGCGACTGTTTTTAGGAAACCCGTCTGTGGGATGATGCGCAAGGCGCGACAAACTCAATGCGCAGTAAAGAGGAAGCCCATGATTACCGTTATTTTCCTGATCCGGATTTGGTGCCGATTTTAGTCGATGACGCATGGGTGGCAAAAATCAGAAAAAACAGTTCCCGAATTGCCGCTTACTAAACGGGAAAGGTTTGTTAAAGATTATCAGATTCCCGCCTACGACGCGGGCGTGCTCACCGCCGACAAGGCGCTGGCTAATTACTATGAAGAAGTGGTAAAGTTCTGTTCCCAGCCTAAAGAGCGAGCAACTGGATCATGGGCCACGTTATGCGCTTTCTCAATGAAGAAAAGCGCGACATCTGGTCAATCCCCGTCTCGATTACGGCTACATCTCTGGCAGATATGATTCTGTTGATTGATGAAGGCGCTATCAGCGGGAAAATGGCCAAAGAAATCGTTGAAAATATGTATAAAACCGGTAAATCGCCGCAGACAATTATCAAAGAAAAAGGCCTGGTGCAAACAAACACCTTGCCCGCCTTGTCCGCGTCCAAGTCGAATATCACGCCGATGTGGAACCCGCGCTCTTCGAATCCACGATAGGCAAGCAGCGATCGCCCCAGATCGCCCACCCCGAACAGAGCCACGGTCTGCTGAGTATCGATCCCCAGAATGCGACTGATAGTGCGCGTCAACTGATAGACGTTATAGCCGCGGCTGATGTTGCCGAGGAGCCGAAGCTTGCCAGATCGCGGCGCAGCTGCGCCGGGGTCACGCCGACCATCTCAGCCAATTGCTGCGAGTAGACGTACTCTACCCCGTCGTAGTGCAGCTCTTCCAGGATCTTGCGATAGACGCTCAGGCGCTCGACGGTGGAGACCGAGACATGACGGTCGGCGCGCTTGGCCGCTTCGCCGCTCGGCTCGCCGGTTGGGGCCATTTCCGTCTCGTTCACGATGCTGTGATTATCTTCACAGAACCCTCGAGCAGTCAATACCCATCTTGTCCGGAGCGCAAAACCCCGTGAAATGGCTAGAGATTGTCGGCGGGGCTGGCTACCATGGCCGAAAATGAGCTCGCGCCCATCGCGGCCTACCCCGTGGCCTGATCAGGATATTCTCGCGGGGCCGGTGTGTTGCTATGACCAACGTCCCGAATGACTCTTGGGGCTAGATGGGCATGAGGACGTGGCGCTGGTCGAGGTCGTGGCTCGCGATCTCCGTGCTGGCGGGAGGCCTCGCCGGGATCGGAGCCTTCACGTTCAGCTACGCGGGCGGACCCGCCTATCTAGGCAACGACCCGGCGACCTGCGCTAGCTGCCACATCATGAACGATGAGCTCGATTCCTGGCGCAAGGGGCCCCACCATGCGGTGGCGACCTGCAACGATTGCCACGTGCCCCCCCACTTCCCCCAGAAGTACATCGCCAAGGCCCGCAATGGCTACCACCACTCGATGGGCTTTACCTTCCAATCCCCGACCCCGGACGAACCGGGAGCGCGCCGGGTGTTCGCCGAGCCCATCCGGATCAAGGACACCAATAGCCAGATCCTGCAGGACAACTGCCTGCGCTGTCACGGCGACTTCGTCCACAACATCGTCCGGGGCAGCACCTGGGCTGACCACGCCATCCGCTGCGTCGAGTGCCACCGTGCCGTCGGCCATGGAGCGCGCCGGTGAAGGCCATCGGCCATCAATCTGATAGTCGGGTAATCGGGCAGGCCCGCCACCGAGCAATCGAGCAACGCCACCGGCAAGAACAGTGAGCTGAGCAATGGAAAAGAGCCAACGCGCCTCAATCGCCGCCTACCTTCTGGTCGGGTTCCTGACCGCGATCGCCACCGCGGTAGTAGCTGCCTTACTGGTCAACATCTTCCAGCGCAAGCAAGAGGCGATGAACCCTTTCCTGAAGCTGGTCGAGGTCGGCGACGACGACGTAGACGCCAAGAAATGGGGCGTGAACTGGCCGCGCGAGTACGACGGATACCAGCGCACCGCCGAGCCGACCAACACCAAGTACGGCGGCGGGCTCATCGGGCCCGAGGGCACGGTGACCCCGGAGAAGGCGTCACGCGACCCCTGGCTGACCAGAATCTTCGCCGGCTATCTCTTCGCGGTCGACTATCGCGAGCGGCGCGGGCACGCCTTCATGCTGCAAGATCAGGAGCTCACCAAGAGGAATGTGCCCGGGGAGGCGCAGCAATCGGGCAACTGCCTCCACTGCCATGCCTCAATCATGCCGCTCTACCGCAAGCTCGGGACCGAGTCCCTCCCCGGAGCCGCCCCGGCCGCCCAGGTGCAGAGGGGACTCGAGCGGGTGGGCGAGATGGGCTACTGGGAGGCCCACAAGCTGCTCGAGCAGACCACCGGTACGGTGCATCCGGTATCGTGCGTGGACTGCCACAGTCCCAAGACCATGGAGCTGCGGGTCACCCGTCCGGGGTTTATCACCGGCATCCAAAAGCTCGCCGCCTCTGATGCTCCGGTGCCCCACCTGCCCAGCATCGAACGCTGGCGCCGGGGCAAGCGCACGGTGGCCTACAATCCCAATGTCGACGGCACCCGCCAGGAGATGCGCTCCTACGTGTGTGGGCAGTGCCACGTCGAATACTACTGTGGCAAGGGCCTCACTCTGCTCTTCCCGTGGGACAAAGGCCTCAAGGTCGAGCAGATCGAGGCCACCTACGATGGCATGCGGGTGCATGGCGAGCGCTTCAAGGACTGGACCCACGCCGAAACCGGGGTCGACGTCCTCAAGGCCCAGCATCCCGAGTTCGAGCTGTGGAGCCAGGGCATCCACGCCAGGAGCGGTGTGGCGTGCGCCGACTGTCACATGCCCTACAAGCGCGAGGGCGCCATGAAGGTGTCCGAGCACTGGGTGCGCAGCCCCCTGCTCGAGATCAACCGATCCTGCGAGACCTGCCACCCCTACGGCGAGCAGGAGATCAAGGCCAGAGTCGAGGCCATCCAAGAATCGCCACTTCGCCCTGCTCACCCGCGCCGGCCAGGCGGCGGTGGCCATGCTCGACGCCCTGGCAACCGTGCGCAAGCGCTACAACGACGCCGCCTGGCGCGTGGCATTGGAGAAGGACCCCAAGATCCACGAGCTCGGAGAATTGCAGCGAGCGGCGCAGTGGCGTCTCGACTTCATCGCCGCGGAGAACTCGATGGGTTTCCACGCCCCGCAAGAGATGGCACGCATCCTGGCCGAGTCGATCGACATGTCTCGCCAGGCCCAGGTCAAGGCGGTCGCGCTCCTGGGCGGTCAGATCCCGGCACCCCTGCCCGGCGAGCCCATACCGGCGACAACGCGGCCGTGAGGGATGAGCATTGTCCAGCGTCCTGCTCATGGTTAGAGCCGCCGGGAGCGCAGGACCGCCACGCCTGGCCACAAAAAAGGATAAATCTCATCTTAATTCCGGAATAGTGTCGGCACCCAGCAACCTACCCACCGCCACCGGCATCGTACCTCCAGCCGCTGCGCGCCTACCCCGGCAAAGAAAGGAATCCCCATCATGTTCATCAAGACCATTCCTTCCATTTTGGTGTGGCTGGCCTGGGCGGCCCTGGCCCCCGGCCTGGGCTTGGCTCAGACCACCCAGCTCTCCGGCACCGGCACGGTCGAGTACCGCATGGTGCACAAATTCCACAAGGTGAACGGCGTCAGCAAGACGATGATGGTGCGGGGAACGGTCGACGCCTCCGGCCTCAAGATCATGGCGCGCGCGCAGGTGAGGACCTTCGACAGCGACAACGCCAACCGCGACGAGCACATGATGGAAACCGTCGAGGGCGAGAAATTCCCCTGGGTGTCGCTGCGCGCCGTCCTCCCGGGCTTCAAGCTGCCCAGCAGCGGCAGCACCACCATCAACCTCAATGCCCAGATCGAGCTACACGGGGTGGCGGTCACCCACCCCGTCACCATCAAGCTCGACACCAAGGACGGCATTCATTTCAAGGCTAGCTTCGAATTCGACGAGAGCTTGACCGCCCACAAGATCGAGCGCCCCAGCCTGATGTTCATTCCCGTCGACGACAACATCCGCATCGTCGGCAGCGCCGACGTGACGGCCACGTCTTAGGACTAGTCCACGGGGCGGCCAGCAGCTCCGCGACAGACGCGCCGCATCTGGCCCCGCTCGCGCCACGAAAGTCAGGTCTCGATTCTGCGTGCCCAACATAGAGGCTACATGGAGGCTACCTGCGTGTCCGTCACGCCCCTCGAAAACCGCTTGCAAGAAGGAGCCTTTCGCGCCAGACTGCGCCGCTATGAGTCAGTGTCTTAGATGCGCGCCCCGGGGATTTCTGCCTAGAGCCGTGTTGTTGATCGCGTCCTTGCTCATCAGCACGTCGGCGAGCGCAGCCAACCGGCGCGCGCAGGAGCGCGAGGCCCGCAAGGCTTGCCTAAGCGGGGACTACACCAGGGGAGTGGCGATCCTCTCCGACCTCTTTGTCGACGCATCTGATCCAACCTACATCTTCAATCAGGGCCGCTGCTACGAGCAGAACATGCAGTACGCCGCGGCGATCGGACGGTTCGAGGAGTATCTGCGCACGGGCGAAACGATGACGCTACGGCAGGAGGACCGGGAAGCCGCCGAGAAGCACATCGCCGACTGCAAGGCTCACCTTCCTCCGGACAAGGCGCAAGCATCGGACCAGGCGAGCCCGGCTCAGCCTGATGGCCACGCGAAGCCGGAGCAGCCAACCCAGGCGGTGGAGGAGCCACATGCCCAACCCCAAGCGCAGCGTGGCAGCTCGGTCTACCTGACCGCGGGAATAATCACCGGCGCGGTTGGCCTTGCCGCAGTGGGCGCCGGAATCGCGTTCAACCTCAAAGTCAACAGCATGGTGAGCGACATGGAAACCCAGCTCAACTACTACACCTCGAATGGCGATTCCACTCGTAGCACCTACCGCACCCTCGCCTGGGTCGGATACGGGGCCGGAGCCGCGTGCGTCGCAACCGGCTCAATACTCGTCGCTATCGGACTAGCTCGCACTTCTTCGTCGAGCAATGTTGCCCTGGTCCCCGCCGTAATGCCCCACCAGGCGGGAATGGCCTTCCGAGGAGCCTTCTAATGAAGAACTTCCAGCCGAAGCTGTGGGCCGTCCTTATGTGCTGCGCCACCTCCGTCACCTGCATCCATGCGCTTGACCCCACCAAGGTTGCTTGCACGGAGAGCAGCCACTGCCCCCAAGGTTACACCTGCGACACCAAGACCCAGAAATGTGTTAGTGGCGATGCTGGGATCCTTGATGGCAGTGCGGACCGCAACTCCGGCGTCGACGGCAACGGAGGAGGGGGAGGCTTTGGTGGCGCGGTGGGCGGAACTGGTTACGCTCACGGTGGGGGAGGGGGGGTTGACGCCACCACGGGCGGGATCGGAGGGGCCGTCGACGCTGGCCCGTTGGGCGCCGGCGGAGCGGGCGGCGTGACAAATCCCAGCGGATCGGGCGGTCAAGCAGGCGCAGACGCACCTATTGGCAGCGGCGGGGCAGGCGGGACGGGCGCCGACGCACCTATTGGCAGCGGCGGATCAGTGGCGGTTGACGCTGCGCCCGTCTGCTCCGCCGCGCAGCATATGTGCGGCGGCCAGTGCGTCTCTAACAAAGACACCAGCAATTGCGGCAGCGCTTGCTCCCCTTGCCCGGTTCCGCCAAACGGGACCGCAACTTGCGACGGCACGTCCTGTGGCGGCTCCTGCCCAACGGGGGATACTCTGTGCAACGGCGCTTGCATCGCCAGCAACGCCACTTGCTCTGGCGCTTGCCCAACCGGAACCCATGCCTGCAATGGTTTATGCCTGACCAGCGGCGACGTGACCGGCTGTGGCGCCTCCTGTACCGTCTGCCAGGTACCGGCTAACGCCTCCCAGGCAACCTGTGACGGCACGAGTTGCAGCTTCATCTGCTCTCCCGGGTTTCACGCCTGCGGTAACACCTGTGCGGCCGATAACAGTCCCTCGGCCTGCGGCGACTCCTGCACAGCGTGCCCGTCAGATCCTAACGGCACCGCGGCGTGCTTGGCCGGCACTTGCAGCATCAGCTGCAACGCGGGCTACCACTACTGCAGTGCGGCTGGCAAGTGCCTCAGCAACACCGATCCCGGCAGTTGCGGGACGTCCTGTACCCCATGCCCCACCATCACCAACGGCTCAGCGACCTGCTCCTCGGGAACCTGCGGGGGTAGCTGCACCGGCACCCAGCAACTCTGCAACGGCGCCTGCGTCGATGCGACCGCCGCCTGCGACAACCAGTGTTCTGCTGGCTCGCACGATTGCAGCGGAGTTTGCGCTCAAGACACCAGCCCAAACTCCTGCGGCACCTCGTGCAACCCATGCCCAAGCCCCACTGGCGCCGCGAGCACTGCATGTTCGGCGGGAACATGCACCTTCACCTGCGGCTCCGGATACCACCAATGCGGCAGCGGGTGCTCGTCCGACAGCGACGCAACCGCCTGTGGATCGACCTGCAAAGAGTGCCCAACCGATCCGAACGGCACCGCCATCTGTCAGTCCGGATCCTGCTCTCTCCAGTGCAACTCCGGCTGGCACAACTGTAACGGCACCTGCGTCAGCAATACTGCTCTCGCAACTTGCGGTTTGACTGAATGTACCAGCCCCTGCGTGGCACCGACAAATGGCACCGTAACGTGCAGCGGAACTGCGTGCGTCCAGAGTTGCCCGAGCAATATACCGCAGAACTGCAACGGAACCTGCATCGCCCAGGATGCGGCATGCAACGGCACTTGTCCAACTGGCCAAAAGGTTTGCTCAGGGAGCAGCACCTGCATCAGCTCCTCCGATTGCTGTGTCCCTTCAGATTGTACGGCGACCGGAGCCAATCAGGTCCCCGCGTGTAACGACAACGCCTGTGGCTTCACGTGCGGCAACAACACTACCCTCTGCGGCAGCACTACCTGCACGAATCTGAGCTCGGACAGCAATAATTGCGGAAAATGCGGCAACGTATGTCCCTCAGGGCAGTCCTGCTCGGGTAGTAAGTGCACCTGCACTTCCGGCACATCCTGCGGTTCCGGTTGCTGCAACACCAGCGACAACAACTACTGCAGCACTAACGGGGTGTGCACCCCTAGCGCCACGGCCGGCCAGGCCTGCACGAGCACCTCGCAATGCGCATCCACGCTCTCGTGTGCGAACGAATATTGTTGTGGAGCTGGGCTAACCGGCTGTGGTCTCGACAACTGTGTGAACACCCAGACCAGCAACTCCAACTGTGGCACATGCGGCCACTCTTGTGGAGCCGACATGACCTGCTCGAACGGCACATGCGCCTGCAGCACGGGCACCTCGTGTGGTTCCGGCTGCTGCAACACCAGCGACAACTACTACTGCAGCTCCAGCGGTGTTTGCACCGCGAGTGGTACGGCGGGCCAGGCTTGTTCTGCCACCATGCCATGCGCATCTGGGCTGTCCTGCTCCGGTGGCTACTGTTGCGGAGCCGGGACCACCGGCTGCGGCGGCCAGTGCTGCAACGCCTGCGTGAGCGGCAACTGTTGCACGCTATCCTGGCCGAGCTTCAACCCCGCGAACAATAATTGGTCGCTTGTTCCCACCAGCGGGGATAGCCCCAGCAGCGGCAGTCTGGGTACTTCGGGTGGCGACCTGGTCATCTCCCATGCAATCATTGGTGCAGGAGGTGGAATACTTGCGCTTAACGTGTATCTTTGTAGTGACGAAGCCGTAATCTCCTCCCTCTCGAGCATTACGGTCAAATTGACCATATCTAGCACTCCCGGCGGACCAGAATTTGGTGACGATGGACAGGGTTGCGCGACCTCCAAGACGTGTGATCCCCAGGTCCAAACACAGGGAGCCGGTTACGGGGCGTCTTTGTGGGTGAGCAGCACCGGCGGGCCCATACCCGACGGCTCATACACGTGGACAGCCCCGCTCGTCACGTCAATTGGAGGCAATCAGCTGGCGATAATCTTTGCGCCTGGCGCTAGTTGGGGCGGCACGATATCCGTGAGTAGTATTACCATCACAACCGCAGACTGAGGAATTCTGCGGATCCTACCTCGCATCGTACAAAGACCACCGGCCGGGTGGGCAAGCGCTACCGACAGGCTGCAGCATGGAAGAGAGCCCGGTGGCTCTCCGCCGGTTGAGCAGCTGAAGCATTCCGCCCAGCCACGCACGGCCGAATAGCCGAATAGCCATAGCGGCGCAAGCCTGGGCTAGGGCCTGACGGGCACACGAGGCTGGCCCAAGGTCGAGGCCCCGAACGAGAGTGGGGGCCCCCGTTCCCCTCCGCCCCGCCCCAAGGACACCGCGGGCCAAT
This sequence comes from uncultured delta proteobacterium, assembly GCA_963849735.1. Taxonomy (GTDB): domain Bacteria; phylum Myxococcota_A; class Polyangia; order Fen-1088; family Fen-1088; genus Fen-1118. Next base: position 3,397 of record CAWKJE010000063.1, on the reverse strand, counting down.
AGCTCCAGCCTGCGTCTACGAGGCTTATCACACCCCAGACGCACGTGCGCCGGCCCGAACGCCGGCTCGATGCGTTTCCTGCAGCACGTCAATGGCCGGCGCACGATTCGTCAGATAGCTGATCGGGTCGCCAAGAGCGGGGATTCGCCCGGCGCGAGCAAGGGTGACCTGCAGGAGTTCGGTCGCAGGCTGTTCGAGGCGCTGTGGCGTCTGGACTTCGCGGCGATGACGCTGGAGGAGAATCCGTCCGCATAGCCGTGACCGTGAAAAAGTCTCCATTAGTGGCCAAGCGGAGGTATCCAGTTTTGGCCAGATAAAAGTATCCACCCCGTGTTCGTCGTGTCGATCAGGAACTGCGGGCCCCGATGGTGACGGTGAAGCCGCCAACCACCATCGCCACCACCGGGGAGTTCCATTGACGAGGGGTATGCCCCTGGCGGGGCGCTGGCGGTAACGCCGCGCAGTTGGGCGTGCCGCCGTTGCCACCGGCGCTGTACGCACCGTACGAGAAGACCGCCCTGTTGCGGCTGGCCGGACGCTGCGGGGTAGGCGAGGACGAGGTCGACGGGTTGCTGCCCAGCGGGACGCTGGTCGACCTTTACCCAGTGGTGCGCAAAAGCATTCGTGTCGGCGCGGAGTCGATTTAGCCTCAAGGCGCTGGAGCCGCTCTACATGGACGCAGCTGCGCCTGAGTTTGGACATGCTCGGCGAATTTTCGAGCATGTCCAAACTCTGGCCCGAAACACGCGAAGTCAACACCACCATAAACCATGCTACGAATCCGAACGTTATTGGACTACCCCGGTTGTTGAGCTTGGGTCGAGCACCGTGGTCGGGCGGATGATGGAGCGTAGGTGGACGTGCTGATGGCTCGGCGGCGGCGTTTGGTGGCCAATCGGGTTGTGCTGCTTGGCCAATGATGGCGGTCACAGCCCGGCGCGGATTGGTCAGCCGAGATTTGTTGTCGGACCTGGCTGCGATGATGTGGCTATGTCTTCGACCGCATCGTTGGGCTCTGCGCCAACGTCTCCTGGTGAGCGCCTGGAGGTGTTGTTCGAGGAGTTGGCGGAGTTGGCCGGTCAGCGCAACGCCATTGATGGGCGGATCGTGGAGATCGCCGCCGAGATGGATCGTGACGAGCTCTGCGGTGCCACGGGGGCACGGTCGGTCGCGGCGTTGGTGGCCTGGAAGCTGGTACCTCGTCGGCGAACGCACACACGATTACGACGGTGGCGCGCCGGCTGGAGGCGTTTCCGCGTTGCGCGCTGGGCATGCGGGAGGGTCGACTCTCGCTGGATCAGGTCGGGGTCATCGCGGCGCGCGCGGGTGCGGGATCGGATCAGCACTACGCCCAGCTGGCGGCGGTGGCCTCTGTCAACCAGCTGCGCACCGCGGTCAAGCTCGAACCACGACCCGAACCCGATCCCGGCCCGCAACCGCAGCCCTCGATCACCAAGACCTCCAGCGAGCAGTTCAGCTGTTGGCGGATCAAACTCGGCCACCTGGACGCGGCGAAGTTCGACGCGGCGCTGGCCTCGCATCGTGATGCGCTGATCGCCCAGTACAACACGATCGCGCCAATGGCGACCCCGCATCCGAGACCGCGGCGCCGGTGCCGGGCACCCTCGAGGCGTTTATCCGCCTGGTCGAGACCGGCTGGGATACCGAGGCGATACGGCGCCCACACGGGCAGCACACCACCGTGGTGGTGCACGTCGACGCCGCCGCGCGCGCCGCCGCGCTGCATCTGGGTCCGCTGCTCACCGACACCGAACGCCGATACCTGACCTGTGATGCCAGCTGTGAAGTCTGGTTCGAACGCGACGGCCAGGTCATCGGCGCCGGCCGAACCACCCGCCAGATCAACCGGCGGCTTCGCCGCGCCCTCGAACACCGCCAGCCCATGTGCGCGGTTCCCGGCTGTGGCGCGACCCGCGGTCTGCACGCACACCACATCCGGCACTGGGAAGACGGCGGGGTCACCGAGTTGGCCAACCTGGTCCTGGTGTGCCCCTATCACCACCGGGCACACCACCGCGGCGCCATCACCATCACCGGACCCGCAGACGACCTCGTCGTCACCGACAGCTCCGGGCAACCGCTAAGCGCCGGATCACTCGCGCGGGCCCCCACCCTGCCCCCACCCGCCGTCAAGGCCTACCCCGGCCCCACCGGCGAACGCGCCGACTGGTGGTGGTACGAACCCTTCCAGCCCCAACCACCACCACCAACCAACTAGCGATTGGTTAGCGGCATCACATCGAAGCCGAAACAGGTTCAGGCATAAAGAATCTCGTTTGCGCTACCCACTGCCATCCGACCCTGATAACCAAGGCCGACAACCAGACCCGCACCGCCGCCCAACCCGATACCCACGGCCCTCCTCAAATCCCCGCCGACGCGTGCGCACTAAAATTGCGCCAAGTCGGGTGGCCGCTTTCGTGATGGTCGCCGCGACTTTAGCTGCCTGCGGTTTGCCGTCGGGAAGCCGCGCCACGGACCCGTGCGCAATCAACCCCGCTCGCGCGCCATCGCCAGAAGCATCTCCGAGCTGCCTTGCGACCGAGTAGTTATGCCTGCCCGAGATTCGTGCAAGATGCCCACACTCGGCGGGCTCCCGCCCCGCCGCAAATCTTCATTGCTGTTATCCGGGCAAATCGTCGTGCAACGACCAACAGGGCCATTAGGGAATCTCGCCCTCCGAGCTACGGCGTCACCGCTGCGGTGCCGTTCGCGCCATGTGCACCCTGGTTGCCGCCAGTTCCGGGATTGCCACCGGCGCCGCCTTCGCCGCCGGTCGCGGAGGCCAGCAGGGTCGCATAAGCGTCGCCACCGTCGCCGCCGGCGCCGCCGTTGATGCCAGCGTGGGAACTGTTGCCCCCGGTGCCGCCGCCGCCGCCCGTCGACAACCCGTCCCCGTAGTTGTACGCGACGCCGCCGGTACCACCGGTACCGCCGGTGGTTCCGCTCGCACCGTTCCCGCCGCTACCGCCGGTAGCCGCCCCCGTCGACGTGGCGGTCTCGGCGTAGGCGCTGCCACCGGCACCGCCGGACCCGCCGGTGCCGGTGCCGCCGCCGCTGACGCCGGACGCACCATTCCCGCCGGTGGCGTTGCCGGTCCCGTAGGCGAGCGCCTCACCGCCGGCGCCGCCGTTGCCGCCGCCCAGACCACCGGTGCCGCCGGCCGCTCCGTTAGCGCCGACAGCCCCGCCGGTCCCGTAGTTGACCGCGGCGCCGCCGTTACCCCCGTTCCCGCCGACCCCGCTGGCGCCACCGGTGCCGCCCGCGGCGCCGGCCCCGCCGGTGACGGTGCTCGACGATTCGGTTTCCACAGCGCCGCCGTTGCCGCCGTTGCCGCCGTTGCCGACACTGCCGTCGCCGCCGGCCCCGGCGGTTC
>CAWKJE010000062.1:0-155332 GCA_963849735.1 uncultured delta proteobacterium | reverse complement strand
GGAGCGCTGTGAGTTCTTGCCCCGCGCCGACGGCCCCACCCCCGAACGAGCCTTGGTGGTGCATGGTACAGGTGGCCTGGACGAGTTGTGCCTGCTGGTCCCGGGTCTCCGGGGCCGAGCTGGTCGCGGGGGCAGGTCAGCTCTTACCAGCTCTGTCCCGCCGATTTCGGTTGTCGAGGCCAGCCTGGCTGACCTCAAGGGCGGAGCTCCGGCTCGTAATGCTACAATGTTGCTCGAAATCTGCGAGGCAACTCGGCGCCAGTCGGGTGGCGGCGCTCATGACCGTGCGGCAAGGGTTGCGGGTAGTGGGAGGAGCCTCGAGCTGGCGCGAAGCCGCGCTGAGCGCCCCGCCAGCGCGCTCGCATCTGACGGCCGGGCCATGGCCTTGCTCGAGCGCCTGCGCGTCTTGGCCCCGCGGCCGATGAGCTCATGATACTTGACGATATTCTGATTGAGAAGAGGCGAGCCGTCAGTAGTGCGCGTTTGCGTACCCCGCTGGTGGAGATAGAAGCCAGGGCGGGCAGCCATAGCGCCCGCGCGCAGCTTCCTTGCCAACTCGCGATTTGCGAGGGGCATCGCGCGGTCTCGCCGAGTTCAAGCGCCGTTCGCCATCCAACCACTCGGAGGAGGGTGCCGCGGACGTGGGGGCAGACGTGCGTCCGCGGCTGGTCTCAGCGTGGCGGCGCCGCGGATGTCGGTCTTGACGGACACGCCCTTTTTTGGCGGCGAGCTGGCTGACTCACTTCCGCGCGGGCGGCGACGGAGCTGCCCATATTGCGCAAGGACTTCATCATCGATCCCTATCAGGTCGGGAGGCGCGCGCTGCGGGTGCCGACGCTCTGCTAATCATAGTGGCCGCTCTGGGGGAGCAAGACCTGCGCGAGCTATTGGCGCAACTCGCGCCTCCGGCATGGAAGCCTTGGTCGAGACCCATGACGCAGACGAGCTGCGTCGGGCGATTGCGGCGGGAGCGCGCGTGATCGGGGTCAATAATCGCGATCTCCGCACCTTCCACGTCGACACGGATTGGCGGTGGAGCTGCGCCCAGGTGCCGGGCGAGTACCTCATGGTGGCCGAGTCTGGCGTGCGCACTGCCGACGACGTGCGGCGGCTGCGCCGGGCCGGGATAGAGGCCGTGCTGGTGGGAGAAGCACTGATGCGTTCCCCCAATCCGGAGTCGGCATTGCGCGAGCTCATGGCATGAGCTTTCTGGTCAAGTCTGCGGTGTCACGCGGCCAGAGGACGCTGCGTTGGCCTGTCGGGTGGGTGCCGGAGCTATAGGGCTGAACCTTTGGCCAGGGTCGAAACGCTTCGTCGCCATGGCGCGTGCGCGTGCCATCACGGAGGCCATGACCCCGGGGGTGCTCAAGGTAGGAGTATTCGTGAACCCTGATCCGCTCGCTCTCGACACCGCCATGACCGAGCTGGGTCTGGATCTGGTGCAATTGCACGGCGACGAAGACTCGCGCTGCTGGCGGGATTTGCCTGGCTCTCGGGTGATTCGCGCCATAAGGGTCGCCGACGCGGCTTCGCTCGACCGGACTTTGGGCTGGAGCCCGCGCTACTTCCTCTATGATTCGTTCGTGCCGGGATATGGCGGGGCAGGCCATCCTGCTCCCTGGCGGACTATCGCGAGTGGGGCCCGTCGGCCATCCCTGCTCGCCGGGGGCTTGCACGCGCGCAACGTGGAGGAGGCCATAGGGGAAGTGCAACCCGACGGTGTCGATGTGGCCAGTGGTGTCGAGGCGAAACCGGGGGAAAAGGACCCGGGCGAGCTGGCCGCCTTCGTGACCAACGCGCTGCGAGCCGCTGCACGCCTTGCACCGCGCCCCCAGCAATAGCTCGGAAAAGTTCCTCCCCCTCCGTGGGATAGCTCGCGCAAGGCGCGAGCCGCGAGGCCGAAGGCCGAGACGGGGGAAGGGGGACCGTCGAGCTAAGCTCGACGGGGGAGGGGCTCACCCCTCCGTGGGATAGCTCGCGCAAAGCGCGAGCCGCGAGGCCGAAGGCCGAGGCGGGGGAAGGGGGGACCCGTCGAGCTAAGCTCGACGGGGGGAGGGGCTCACCCCTCCGTGGGATAGCTCGCGCAAAGCGCGAGCCGCGAGGCCGAAGGCCGAGGCGGGGGAAGGGGGGACCCGTCGAGCTAAGCTCGACGGGGGGAGGGGCTCACCCCTCCGTGGGATAGCTCGCGCAAAGCGCGAGCCGCGAGGCCGAAGGCCGAGGCGGGGGAAGGGGGGACCCGTCGAGCTAAGCTCGACGGGGGGAGGGGCTCACCCCTCCGTGGGATAGCTCGCGCAAAGCGCGAGCCGCGAGGCCGAAGGCCGAGGCGGGGGAAGGGGGGACCCGTCGAGCTAAGCTCGACGGGGGGAGGGGCTCACCCCTCCGTTAAATTCCTCACCCCTCCGTCAAAATCCGCGGACCACGTCCTTCGCGCAAGACCACAATCTTGTCCCCGGCGAAGCTGACTACCGTCGCCGGTGGGCCCGACAGCTCTCCGGCATCCAGGATGAGATCGACACTCCTGCCGTATTCGCGCCGGATCTCGGCCGCGCCGGTCAAGAGGTCACCGGAGGGCGACTTAGCGGTGGCGGACAAGAGCGGCATACCGAGCGACCAGGTTATCTTCTCGCACAACGCGGTGCCAGGCACACGAACCCCGATGGTACGCAGATCATCGTGCAAGAAGGGTCCCGGAACCAGCGGTCCGGCGTTCACCTCCGCGCAGTAGGGACCGGGAAAAATCTTGCGCAGCACGCTGAGAGCGGCGTCGTTGACCTTGGCGAACTTGGGCAGCTCGCCGATGTCGGGCAGCAAGAAGGCGAGAGGGCGCCGGTTGGGGTCGAAGTTGCGCATCGTCGCAATGCGGGCGACCCCTTGCGGGTTGGCGAAAGCGCAAGCTATGCCGTAAAGGGTGTCGGTGGGCAGCACGACCACCCCTCCGCCTCGTAGCACCTCTAGCGCACGCTGTAAACGTGGTCTTCGGGCTGCGAGGGCGCGACCGGAACGATGGGAGCGAGTCCTGCGGGAGGCATGGCTATTAGCCATACCGCTAGCGCGGGTTGAAGAGCGGTGCAAGGGTTTTGCCGATTGGGGGACGCACCGGGCCGACCGACCCCAATCATTACCGCGCGTCGCAGTCCCCGCTTTATACTTCCCTGCTCGGTCATGCTCGTCTGGTTGCAGTCCTCGTGCTCGCGGCCTTGCCGCCGGGGTCGCCGTCCATATATGATCCGCGCCGCGCCCGCGCACAGAATCGACATTCGCATCGCGGGACCATTGGCTATGGTAGAGGTTTGGCGGTCGCTGGACCGGCCGCGTCCGCTAACCCGCCTCGATGTGGACTTGCCCGCAGGAGCCGAGCTGGTCGACTGGGAAATTGGGGATGGTCGAGAGCAGGCCCGACTTGGTCAGCAAGAGGAGGCAAGGGCAAGGGCGGATTTGGCTGCCCCTTCCGAAGCGCAGGGCTCCCGACCGCGAGCTCAGGAGGGCGAGGAGGGCAGGTACCGTGTCCATGTCACGCGGCTCACGCCGGGGGTGAGGCCGCTGCTGCATTATCGCTTCGCGGCTCCGGTCGGCTGTCACCAGGGCAAGCTGGTGCTGCGCATGCCAGGAAGCTTGGAGGAGAGCCCAATTCCGGCCGAGGTGACGGTCACCTTGGAAGCTCAGAGCGGATTGAGCCAGCTGGCCCAGGTTAGCCTGGCCGGCCAGCCGGCGGAGCTCAGAGAGGGGACTAGGCATCTGGTCATGCACGCCCTAGCGCCATCGCACGACGAGTGGGAGATTTCCTGGAGCTACCGGGCGAGCGCGACGGAGCTGGCCGGCCTGGCCACGGCAGCGGTCGGGCAGTGGGGCGAAGATCGGCCGGCGGGGGGCCGCTCTCGGCTAGCTGCCATGGTGGCGATTTGTCGCGGTGGCGGTGCCCCCTCGAGCGAGATTCACCCCGCGGCTCCGAGCAGTGTCACGCTCCTGGTCGATTGTTCACGCAGCGTGGGGCAGGGGGGATTGTCAGAGGAACGTGTGGCGGCGCGTGCCTTGCTCGAGGCTTTGCCGCCCGCCACTCCGTTCAATGCCGTCTTCTTCGGAGCGACCGCCACGCCGCTGTTCCCGGTGCCGCGCCTGCCGACGCGGGAAGCGCTCGACGCTTTCAGCGAAGCGCTGGATCCAAATCAGCTCGAGCGCTCGACCGACGTGGTGGCGGCGCTGGCGCTGGCCCGGCGCTTGTACACGCCGTCGGCGACCGAGCCGGCCTGGATCGTCATCGTCACCGATGGCGCGCTCCCGCTCGGCCAGACGGGTGAGCGCATGCTGCAGGCTCTGGCCGGGGTACCACCCACCCATTTGCGGGTTCTGGTCCTGCTGGTCCGCCAGCGTGGCGACGAGAAGGTCGACCCATCGGCCCGCACGCAATACCTCCGCCTGGTGGAGAGATTCGGCGGGCTGGTGCGCGAGCTGCCGGCCGAGGCCGGCCACGCAGCTGATACGCTGTTGGCAGCGATGGCCGAAGGCGGCGATTGGTTCGAGCTGGGGGTTGCTAACAGAATGGTCGCGGAGGTGCTGGCGCCCGGGCAGGGAGCGAACCGGGTTTTCGCAATGGATTGTCCCGCCGTTGCGCGCGCTCTGGTTGCCGGCTCGTATCGCTCGCGCGGGCGGGGGAAATGGGTTGGCCCGCTCACTTGCGCCTCTCCGCCCGCGGGCTGCTGTCGGTAGCCCCTCCGCGGATGGCCACCATGGCCAAGGAGGTACCGACCGTCTCCGTCGAGGGGAAGTGGCTCGGACCCCTGGTCGAAGCGGGCGAGCGCCGGGCCTGGGCAGGCGCCACCGGCAAGGTGCGGGTAACGGTGCTGCCGATCCAGCCCCCGCACGAGCATCACGACGACGGCGAACGTGGAGGCATGAGCGAGGGTGTGCTGCGCAGCGCTTTGTGGTTGGGCTTCCTACCGCGCGCCCGGGCCTGCTACCTGGGGCGTAAGGTCGCAAGCGCAGCTGATGCGGCGCTGCAAGGTCGGGTTCGCCTCGAGCTTACCATCGAGCGGGGTGAGCTGAGCGCCGCGGTGGTGCGCAAGTCGACCTTGAACCATGCTGAGATTGAGGCTTGCCTGTGCCAGGCGGCCTGGGCCGTGGATTATCCGCGGCCCGAACACCGTGACGCTCTGACCGTCGCTAACCTCAACCTGGTGTTCCGGCCCCGTACCGCCCCCGATGACCATCCCGATGGCTCGGCCCAGCACCAGCAAATGGACCAGCAAATGGACCACCAGATAGACCAGGAAATAGAGCTGATGGTCGGGCCCTTGCCGGCCCACCCCGACTTCGAGGACTTGCTCAGCCCCCCGGACCACATGCCATAATGAGCTACGGTTACGGCAAGCTGACGTAACACTTGACCCGGGCGGCGGGTCCGACTATAAACCCACGTCTTTCAAGAGGTTCCGACACATGGCGATGAAGATGGGCCTGATTGGCCGTAAGTTGGGGATGACCCGTTATTTTCATGACGACGGATTGTCGCTCGGCTGTACCGTGCTCTCGATTGGTCCTTGCGTGGTCACCGGGCAGCGTACCCCGGAGAAGCACGGCTATTCAGCTTTGCAGCTCGGCTACGAGGAGCAGGCCAGCCGGAAGATGACTCGCCCGCGCACGGGGTACTTCCGCAAGGCTGGGATCGAGAAGACTCCGGCCATCCTGCGCGAGATCCGCCTTGACCAGGCCAAGGACGTATCTCTGCACGAGGTGGGTAAGGTGCTCAGCGCTGGCCAGGTGTTCAAGGCCGGCGACGTCGTGGATGTGGTCGGACTGACCAAAGGCAAGGGCTACCAGGGGGTGATGAAGCTGCACAAGATGGGCGGCGATTCCATGACCCACGGTACGCACGAGTTCTTCCGTCACGGCGGTTCCATCGGTTGCCGTTTGACGCCCGGCCGGGTGCACAAGGGCAAGCGCATGTCGGCCCGCATGGGCACCAACCATTTCACCTCGTCCGATCTGGTGGTGGTCAAGGTGCTCGAAGACAAGAACGTGGTTCTGGTCAAGGGCTCCGTGCCCGGTCCCATCAACGGTCTGGTCGTGCTCAAGGGCAGTACGAAGAACGTGAAGAAGTACATCGTGCCGGTCGTGCAGAAAGAGGTCGAGGCCAAGAACCCCATGAAGGCCTCCAAGAAGGCGGCCGCGGGCAAGTAGCCACCGCATCGGCTTGGGCCAGCTTCACGATTGCCGGCAGCGCCAGGACGCCTTTTTTCGCAAGGCGCGCAAGGAGGGCTTTGCCGCGCGTTCGGTGTACAAGCTCGAAGATATCGATCACCGTGCCCACCTCTTCCACGCGGGGCGCGTGTGCTGGATTTGGGCTGCCGCCCTGGGTCTTGGCTGCAATATGCCGTCAAGGCCGTCGGCGGTCACGGCAAGGTGGTGGGGGTCGACCGAATGGCCCTGCCGGTACCAGTGCCAGGAGCTCGTGTGATCGTGGCCGACATATACACCCTCTCCGATGCGGAGCTGCTGGCCGGGTTAGCCGCGTACGACGTGGTGTTGTCCGATATGGCACCCGATACCACGGGCATACGTGCCACGGATCAGGCCCGCTCCGCCGCCTTGGTCGAAGAGGCTTTGGCTCGTGCCGAGCGTCTGCTGGCGCCTCTGGGAGTCTTCGTGGCCAAGATCTTCCAGAGCCCGGAGGTGGAGAGGTTGCGCAAACGCCTGACCGCGCGCTTTGCCGAGGTTCGTCTGCTCAAGCCAGAGGCATCGCGGCAGCAGAGCCCTGAGCTTTACCTGGTGGGCAAGGGCTTCACCTGAGCATATCCTAGCCGGCTATGGAGCGTCAGTCTTTGCCCGAAGGGCCACGCATTCGTGTGTTGCCGGTACCTGGGGGAGATTCGATCGCGGCGGGTGAGGTGGTGGAGCGGCCGGCATCCGTAGTCAAAGAGCTGCTCGAGCACTCTCGTCGACTGCCGAGGCTCGCCATATCGACGTCGAGATTGAGGGCGGGGGCCGTGCTTGATCCGAGTGGCTCGAACCACGGCGGGGGCATGATGCTGTTTCAAACCCGTCCCGCGCTTTTGCGCCACGCAACCTCCAAGCGCAGCTCGCTGGCACCACGGTCTCACGGGCCCTCGTCACCTTCGGGTTCCGCGGCGAAGCCTCGCCCTCGATAGCGGCAGAGACCCCCCCCCCGATCCGGCACAGAAGCGCCCGGGGCAGAGCGCGGGGTTTTTTCAGGGCCATGAAGCAGGTATCGAGAACTACAGTGGCGATGTTGGACCGCCGAACTGGGACGCAGATTGAGGCGCGGGACTTGTTCTGGAATACGCCGGCCCGGCTGAAGTTCATAACTCGCTACCGAAACTGCCTGCTACAACATTGCGGAGGCCGCGCTGCCGCTCGCGCTTGCCCACCCAGATATACACTTCCGCTTGCGTGCGAATTCCCGCACCGATGCTCGATTCTCCTTCCACCTCATCGCGATATGGCGGAACGGGTTCGCGCCGCGCTGGCGCACGGCGCTCGTGCACGAGGCGGTCGGGGAAGAGAGCGAAGTCTGCGTGCGCGCCTTTCTCGCCGCGCCGGAAGAGGCACCGGCCACGCCGCGCTCTTGCCGCTGAATCGTCAGCAAGCGCTTCGTGCGCGACCGTCCCCCTCGCACGCCCTCGGCATGGGCTATGGCGAGCTGCTGGAAAAGGGGCGCTATCCCGTGCGGCCCCGTTCGTGGAGGTGCCGGGGCCCATGCTCGACATCAACGTGCATCCGCAGAAGCTCGAGGTGCGCTTTGCCCAACCGCAAGTGGTGTACGGGCCGGTCCGCCACGCGCAGGCGGGGCGGCGCAAGCGCGCGCGCCCGGTCTGCGCCCGGCCGCGCTACACGCTAATAGCTGCCGCCCCGTGCCTTCCGGGCGCGAAGCTGCCGCCGACGCGCCATCTCCCCCGCCTCTTCTTTCGAGTAGGGGTCTGGTCGCAGGCTTCTCTCGCCGAGCAGCCACTGCTGCGCGCCCTGGCCCACACCATCGAAGGGACTCGAGGGGCCGAGGAGGAAAGGCCGCTTCCGCCCCAGGAGGAAGTACTGCTTCCGTATCCCGTCGGCTCGGCTTGGTGCGGGCGTCGGCATCTCCCGCCGGCCTCGCCACTACATCGGCCAATGCTCTGCACGGAACGCAGCTTGCTTGTGTGGGGCCCAGCGAGCTGGTCATCGTGGATCAACACGCTGCTCACGAACGCATCACCTTCGAGCGTCTCCGGCAGGCGCACCGGCGCGCCCGTCCCCCGCGAGCGCTTGCTCTTTCTGTTTCCCATCGAGATGGACTGATGCCACGGCGTCGGCGGTGGGGGAGCGCGAGGCACTGCAGTCCATGGACGATTTCCCCCCCCCCCTAGAGGCTTTCGGCCCGAGTACCTTGTCCTGCGCGCGGTGCCCGACCGGCTCAAGAACGTCGATTCCGAAGACACTCGTCACCGATTGACTGGCCTGCCTGGCCGAGGAACATGCGGACGGGCAGGCGAGCGGCCGCGATCCGGCCGAGGCCCGCTTCGATCACATCTTCGCCACCATGGCTTGTCACTGTGCCTTGCGGTGGGCGCGGGCCAGCCGCGACCCAGGTGGTGGCGCTGCTGAGCCAACTCGACGAGGGGTACCTCTGCGATCCCACTGTCCCCCACGGGGCGCCGGCTGTTGTTGCGCATGCCGCTCGGCGAGATTGAACAAAGACTGGGCCGCACGTGATCGGCGGGGCAGCCCGCCACGGCCGGACGCGCACGGCTTCGGCAGAGTGCTTCTCGCCCTCCAACTGTTCAGCCAGGCGGAGACCGAGAGCGCTCTTGCCCGAAGCCGTCGGTCCGAGCAGCGCCGCCACCGGCAGGGGCAAGCCGGGCTGCCCCGCGCCGATCACGTGCGGCCCAGTCTTTGTTCAATCTCGCCGAGCGGCATGCGCAACAACACCGGCCGGCCGTGGGGACAGTGGGATCGCAAGTCTACCTCGTCGAGTTGGCTCAGCAGCGCCACCACCTGGTCGCGGCTGACCGCATCGCCCGCCCGCAAGGCACAGTGACAAGCCATGGTGGCGAAGATGTGATCGAAGCGAGCCTCGGCCAGATCGCGGCCGCTCGCCTGCCCGTCCGCATGTTCCTCGGCCAGGCAGGCCAGTAGATCGGTGACGAGTGTCTTCGGATCGACATTCTTGAGCAAGTCGGGCACCGCGCGCAGGAGCAAGGTACTCGGGCCGAAAGCCTCTAGCTCGAAACCGAGATCGTCCATGGCTTGCAGTGCCTCGCGCTCCCCCACCGCCGACGCCGTGGCATCGTCCATCTCGATGGGAAGCGGAAAGAGCAGACGCTGGCGAGCCACCTCGCGCCGCCGGTGCGCCTGCCGGAGACGCTCGAAGGTGATGCGTTCGTGAGCAGCGTGCTGATCCACGATGACCAGCTCGCTCGTGCCCGCGCAGAGCAAGTACGTTCCGTGCAACTGGCCGATGTAGTCGAGGCCGGCGAAAAATCCCGACGCCCGCACCAAGCCGAGCCGAGCGGGATACGGAAGCGGTCTTTCCTCCTGGGGCGGAAGCGGCCTTTCCTCCTGGGCCAGGTCGAGTCCTTCGATGGTGTGGGCCAGGGCGCGCGGGCGTGGCTGCTCGGCGAGAGAAGCCTGCGACCAGCGATCCCTACTGGAGGAAAGAGGCGGGGGAGATGGCGCGTCGGCGGCAGCCGCGCCGGAAGGCGCCGGGTGCTCAGGCGGCAGAGTATAGGCGTGTAGAGCGGCCGGGCGCAGCCAGGGCGCGCGCGCTACGGCCGCCGCCACCACGTGGCGGACCGCCCCGTACACCACTTGCGGTTGGGCAAAGCGCACCTCGAGCTTCTGCGGATGCACGTTGATGTCGAGCATGGGCCCCGGCACCTCCACGAACAGGGCAGCCAAGGGATAGCGCCCCCTTTCCAGCAGCTCGCCATAGCCCATGCCGAGGGCGTGCAGGAGGGGACGGTCGCGCACGAAGCGCTTGCTCACGAACAAGAAGGTCGAGCGCGGCGTGGCCGATGCCTCTTCCGGCGCGGCGAGAAAGGCGCGCACGCGGACTTCGCTCTCTTCCCCGACCGCCTCGTGCAGCACGGTCGCACCACGGCGCGCCAGCGCGGCGCGAACCCGTTCCGCCATATCGCGATGAGGTGGAAGATCGAGCATGGTGCGGGAATTCGCACGCAAGCGGAAGTGTATATCTGGGTGGGCGAGCGCAAGCCGCAGCACGGCCTCCGCAATGTTGGCGGTTTCGGTAGCCTCCGATTTCATGAACTTCAGCCGGGCCGGCGTATTCCAGAACAAGTCCCGCACCTCGATCTGCGTCCCGCTCGGCATGCCAACATCGCCACTGCTGGTCTCGATACCTGCTTCATGGCCCAGAAAAAACCCCGCGCTCTGCCCCGGGCGCTTACTGCGGATCAGCAGGCGGGCTACTGCCGCTATCGAGGGCAAGGCTTCGCCGCGGAACCCGAAGGTGACAAGCCCCCATAAGTCGTCGTGCGCGCTGATCTTGGAGGTTGCGTGGCGCAAAAGCGCGAGACGGGTTTCGTCCGGCGTCATCCCCCCGCCATCGTCGACCACTCGGATCAAGCGCCGGCCCCCGCCCTCGATCTCGACGTCGATATGGCGAGCCTCGGCATCGACGGAGTTCTCGAGCAGCTCTTTGACTACGGATGCCGGCCGTTCCACCACCTCACCCGCCGCAATCTGATCTGCCAAGGTAGCCGGCAACACACGAATGCGTGGCCCTTCGGGCAAAGACTGACGCTCCATAGCCGGCTAGGATATGCTCAGGTGAAGCCCTTGCCCACCAGGTAAAGCTCGGGGCTCTGCTGCCGCGATGCCTCTGGCTTGAGCAGACGAACCTCGGCAAAGCGCGCGGTCAGGCGTTTGCGCAACCTCTCCACCTCCGGGCTCTGGAAGATCTTGGCCACGAAGACTCCCAGAGGCGCCAGCAGACGCTCGGCACGAGCCAAAGCCTCTTCGACCAAGGCGGCGGAGCGGGCCTGATCCGTGGCACGTATGCCCGTGGTATCGGGTGCCATATCGGACAACACCACGTCGTACGCGGCTAACCCGGCCAGCAGCTCCGCATCGGAGAGGGTGTATATGTCGGCCACGATCACACGAGCTCCTGGCACTGGTACCGGCAGGGCCATTCGGTCGACCCCCACCACCTTGCCGTGACCGCCGACGGCCTTGACGGCATATTGCAGCCAAGACCCAGGGCGGCAGCCCAAATCCAGCACACGCGCCCCCGCGTGGAAGAGGTGGGCACGGTGATCGATATCTTCGAGCTTGTACACCGAACGCGCGGCAAAGCCCTCCTTGCGCGCCTTGCGAAAAAAGGCGTCCTGGCGCTGCCGGCGATCGTGAAGCTGGCCCAAGCCGATGCGGTGGCTACTTGCCCGCGGCCGCCTTCTTGGAGGCCTTCATGGGGTTCTTGGCCTCGACCTCTTTCTGCACGACCGGCACGATGTACTTCTTCACGTTCTTCGTACTGCCCTTGAGCACGACCAGACCGTTGATGGGACCGGGCACGGAGCCCTTGACCAGAACCACGTTCTTGTCTTCGAGCACCTTGACCACCACCAGATCGGACGAGGTGAAATGGTTGGTGCCCATGCGGGCCGACATGCGCTTGCCCTTGTGCACCCGGCCGGGCGTCAAACGGCAACCGATGGAACCGCCGTGACGGAAGAACTCGTGCGTACCGTGGGTCATGGAATCGCCGCCCATCTTGTGCAGCTTCATCACCCCCTGGTAGCCCTTGCCTTTGGTCAGTCCGACCACATCCACGACGTCGCCGGCCTTGAACACCTGGCCAGCGCTGAGCACCTTACCCACCTCGTGCAGAGATACGTCCTTGGCCTGGTCAAGGCGGATCTCGCGCAGGATGGCCGGAGTCTTCTCGATCCCAGCCTTGCGGAAGTACCCCGTGCGCGGGCGAGTCATCTTCCGGCTGGCCTGCTCCTCGTAGCCGAGCTGCAAAGCTGAATAGCCGTGCTTCTCCGGGGTACGCTGCCCGGTGACCACGCAAGGACCGATCGAGAGCACGGTACAGCCGAGCGACGATCCGTCGTCATGAAAATAACGGGTCATCCCCAACTTACGGCCAATCAGGCCCATCTTCATCGCCATGTGTCGGAACCTCTTGAAAGACGTGGGTTTATAGTCGGACCCGCCGCCCGGGTCAAGTGTTACGTCAGCTTGCCGTAACCGTAGCTCATTATGGCATGTGGTCCGGGGGGCTGAGCAAGTCCTCGAAGTCGGGGTGGGCCGGCAAGGGCCCGACCATCAGCTCTATTTCCTGGTCTATCTGGTGGTCCATTTGCTGGTCCATTTGCTGGTGCTGGGCCGAGCCATCGGGATGGTCATCGGGGGCGGTACGGGGCCGGAACACCAGGTTGAGGTTAGCGACGGTCAGAGCGTCACGGTGTTCGGGCCGCGGATAATCCACGGCCCAGGCCGCCTGGCACAGGCAAGCCTCGATCTCAGCATGGTTCAAGGTCGACTTGCGCACCACCGCGGCGCTCAGCTCACCCCGCTCGATGGTAAGCTCGAGGCGAACCCGACCTTGCAGCGCCGCATCAGCTGCGCTTGCGACCTTACGCCCCAGGTAGCAGGCCCGGGCGCGCGGTAGGAAGCCCAACCACAAAGCGCTGCGCAGCACACCCTCGCTCATGCCTCCACGTTCGCCGTCGTCGTGATGCTCGTGCGGGGGCTGGATCGGCAGCACCGTTACCCGCACCTTGCCGGTGGCGCCTGCCCAGGCCCGGCGCTCGCCCGCTTCGACCAGGGGTCCGAGCCACTTCCCCTCGACGGAGACGGTCGGTACCTCCTTGGCCATGGTGGCCATCCGCGGAGGGGCTACCGACAGCAGCCCGCGGGCGGAGAGGCGCAAGTGAGCGGGCCAACCCATATTCCCCCGCCCGCGCGAGCGATACGAGCCGGCAACCAGAGCGCGCGCAACGGCGGGACGATCCATTGCGAAAACCCGGTTCGCTCCCTGCCCGGGCGCCAGCACCTCCGCGACCATTCTGTTAGCAACCCCCAGCTCGAACCAATCGCCGCCTTCGGCCATCGCTGCCAACAGCGTATCAGCTGCGTGGCCGGCCTCGGCCGGCAGCTCGCGCACCAGCCCGCCGAATCTCTCCACCAGGCGGAGGTATTGCGTGCGGGCCGATGGGTCGACCTTCTCGTCGCCACGCTGGCGGACCAGCAGGACCAGAACCCGCAAATGGGTGGGTGGTACCCCGGCCAGAGCCTGCAGCATGCGCTCACCCGTCTGGCCGAGCGGGAGCGCGCCATCGGTGACGATGACGATCCAGGCCGGCTCGGTCGCCGACGGCGTGTACAAGCGCCGGGCCAGCGCCAGCGCCGCCACCACGTCGGTCGAGCGCTCGAGCTGATTTGGATCCAGCGCTTCGCTGAAAGCGTCGAGCGCTTCCCGCGTCGGCAGGCGCGGCACCGGGAACAGCGGCGTGGCGGTCGCTCCGAAGAAGACGGCATTGAACGGAGTGGCGGGCGGCAAAGCCTCGAGCAAGGCACGCGCCGCCACACGTTCCTCTGACAATCCCCCCTGCCCCACGCTGCGTGAACGATCGACCAGGAGCGTGACACTGCTCGGAGCCGCGGGGTGAATCTCGCTCGAGGGGGCACCGCCACCGCGACAAATCGCCACCATGGCAGCTAGCCGAGAGCGGCCCCCCGCCGGCCGATCTTCGCCCCACTGCCCGACCGCTGCCGTGGCCAGGCCGGCCAGCTCCGTCGCGCTCGCCCGGTAGCTCCAGGAAATCTCCCACTCGTCGTGCGATGGCGCTAGGGCGTGCATGACCAGATGCCTAGTCCCCTCTCTGAGCTCCGCCGGCTGGCCGGCCAGGCTAACCTGGGCCAGCTGGCTCAATCCGCTCTGAGCTTCCAAGGTGACCGTCACCTCGGCCGGAATTGGGCTCTCCTCCAAGCTTCCTGGCATGCGCAGCACCAGCTTGCCCTGGTGACAGCCGACCGGAGCCGCGAAGCGATAATGCAGCAGCGGCCTCACCCCCGGCGTGAGCCGCGTGACATGGACACGGTACCTGCCCTCCTCGCCCTCCTGAGCTCGCGGTCGGGAGCCCTGCGCTTCGGAAGGGGCAGCCAAATCCGCCCTTGCCCTTGCCTCCTCTTGCTGACCAAGTCGGGCCTGCTCTCGACCATCCCCAATTTCCCAGTCGACCAGCTCGGCTCCTGCGGGCAAGTCCACATCGAGGCGGGTTAGCGGACGCGGCCGGTCCAGCGACCGCCAAACCTCTACCATAGCCAATGGTCCCGCGATGCGAATGTCGATTCTGTGCGCGGGCGCAGGCGCGGATCGATATATGGACGGCGACCCCGGCGGCAAGGCCGCGAGCACGAGCAACTGCAACCAGACGAGCATGACCGAGCAGGGAAGTATAAAGCGGGGACTTGCGACGCGCGGTAATGATTGGGGTCGGTCGGCCCGGTGCGTCCCCCAATCGGCAAAACCCTTGCACCGCTCTTCAACCCGCGCTAGCGGTATGGCTAATAGCCATGCCTCCCGCAGGACTCGCTCCCATCGTTCCGGTCGCGCCCTCGCAGCCCGAAGACCACGTCTTACAGCGTGCGCTAGAGGTGCTACGAGGCGGAGGGGTGGTCGTGCTGCCCACCGACACCCTTTACGGCATAGCTTGCGCTTTCGCCAACCCGCAAGGGGTCGCCCGCATTGCGACGATGCGCAACTTCGACCCCAACCGGCGCCCTCTCGCCTTCTTGCTGCCCGACATCGGCGAGCTGCCCAAGTTCGCCAAGGTCAACGACGCCGCTCTCAGCGTGCTGCGCAAGATTTTTCCCGGTCCCTACTGCGCGGAGGTGAACGCCGGACCGCTGGTTCCGGGACCCTTCTTGCACGATGATCTGCGTACCATCGGGGTTCGTGTGCCTGGCACCGCGTTGTGCGAGAAGATAACCTGGTCGCTCGGTATGCCGCTCTTGTCCGCCACCGCTAAGTCGCCCTCCGGTGACCTCTTGACCGGCGCGGCCGAGATCCGGCGCGAATACGGCAGGAGTGTCGATCTCATCCTGGATGCCGGAGAGCTGTCGGGCCCACCGGCGACGGTAGTCAGCTTCGCCGGGGACAAGATTGTGGTCTTGCGCGAAGGACGTGGTCCGCGGATTCTGACGGAGGGGTGAGGAGATCTTAACGGAGGGGTGAGCCCCTCCCCCCGTCGAGCTTAGCTCGACGGGTCCCCCCTTCCCCCGCCTCGGCCTTCGGCCTCGCGGCTCGCGCTTTGCGCGAGCTATCCCACGGAGGGGTGAGCCCCTCCCCCCGTCGAGCTTAGCTCGACGGGTCCCCCCTTCCCCCGCCTCGGCCTTCGGCCTCGCGGCTCGCGCTTTGCGCGAGCTATCCCACGGAGGGGTGAGCCCCTCCCCCCGTCGAGCTTAGCTCGACGGGTCCCCCCTTCCCCCGCCTCGGCCTTCGGCCTCGCGGCTCGCGCTTTGCGCGAGCTATCCCACGGAGGGGTGAGCCCCTCCCCCCGTCGAGCTTAGCTCGACGGGTCCCCCCTTCCCCCGCCTCGGCCTTCGGCCTCGCGGCTCGCGCTTTGCGCGAGCTATCCCACGGAGGGGTGAGCCCCTCCCCCCGTCGAGCTTAGCTCGACGGGTCCCCCCTTCCCCCGTCTCGGCCTTCGGCCTCGCGGCTCGCGCCTTGCGCGAGCTATCCCACGGAGGGGGAGGAACTTTTCCGAGCTATTGCTGGGGGCGCGGTGCAAGGCGTGCAGCGGCTCGCAGCGCGTTGGTCACGAAGGCGGCCAGCTCGCCCGGGTCCTTTTCCCCCGGTTTCGCCTCGACACCACTGGCCACATCGACACCGTCGGGTTGCACTTCCCCTATGGCCTCCTCCACGTTGCGCGCGTGCAAGCCCCCGGCGAGCAGGAATGGCCGACGGGCCCCACTCGCGATAGTGCGCCAGGGAGCAGGATGGCCTGCCCCGCCATATCCCGGCACGAACGAATCATAGAGGAAGTAGCGCGGGCTCCAGCCCAAAGTCCGGTCGAGCGAAGCCGCGTCGGCGACCCTTATGGCGCGAATCACCCGAGAGCCAGGCAGATCCCGCCAGCAGCGCGAGTCTTCGTCGCCGTGCAATTGCACCAGATCCAGACCCAGCTCGGTCATGGCGGTGTCGAGAGCGAGCGGATCAGGGTTCACGAATACTCCTACCTTGAGCACCCCCGGGGTCATGGCCTCCGTGATGGCACGCGCACGCGCCATGGTGACGAAGCGTTTCGACCCTGGCCAAAGGTTTAGCCCTATAGCTCCGGCACCCACCCGACAGGCCAACGCAGCGTCCTCTGGCCGCGTGACACCGCAGATCTTGACCAGAAAGCTCATGCCATGAGCTCGCGCAATGCCGACTCCGGATCGGGGGAACGCATCAGTGCTTCTCCCACCAGCACGGCCTCTATCCCGGCCCGGCGCAGCCGCCGCACGTCGTCGGCAGTGCGCACGCCAGACTCGGCCACCATGAGGTACTCGCCCGGCACCTGGGGTCGCAGCTCCACCGCCAAATCCGTGTCGACGTGGAAGGTGCGGAGATCGCGATTATTGACCCCGATCACGCGCGCTCCCGCCGCAATCGCCCGACGCAGCTCGTCTGCGTCATGGGTCTCGACCAAGGCTTCCATGCCGGAGGCGCGAGTTGCCGCCAATAGCTCGCGCAGGTCTTGCTCCCCCAGAGCGGCCACTATGAGTAGCAGAGCGTCGGCACCCGCAGCGCGCGCCTCCGCGACCTGATAGGGATCTATGATGAAGTCCTTGCGCAATATGGGCAGCTCCGTCGCCGCCCGCGCGGAAGTCAAGTCAGCCAGCTCGCCGCCAAAAAAGGGCGTGTCCGTCAAGACCGAGATGGCCGCGGCGCCGCCACGCTGATAGCCAGCCACGACGTCTGCCACGTCCGCGGCCTGCCTTATCCAGCCCTTGGATGGCGAACGGCGCTTGAACTCGGCGATACAGGCGATGCCCCTCGCAGATCGCAAGCTGGCAAGGAAGCTGCGCGCGGGCGCTATGGCTGCCGCCCTGGCTTCTATCTCCGCCAGCGGGGTACGCAAACGCGCACTACTGACGGCTCGCCTCTTCTCGATCAGAATATCGTCAAGTATCATGAGCTCATCGGCCGCGGGGCCAAGACGCGCAGGCGCTCGAGCAAGGCCATGGCCCGGCCGTCATCGAGCGCGCTGGCGGCACGCTGAGCGGCTTCGCGCCAGCTCGAGGCTCCTCCCACTACCCGCAACCCTGCCGCAGCGGTCATGAGCGCCGCCACCCGACTGGCGCCGGGCTTGCCTCGCAGAGTCTCGAGCAACATTGTAGCATTACGAGCCGGAGCTCCGCCCTTGAGGTCAGCCAGGCTGGCCTCCGCCAAACCGAAATCGGCGGGACAGAGCTGGTAAGAGCTGACCTGCCCCGCGACCAGCTCGGCCACAAAGGTCGGACCGGCGGGCGCAAACTCGTCCAGGCCACCTGTACCATGCACCACCAAGGCTCGTTCGGCGCCCATGTGGCCGTGGGCGCGCGCCAAGAACTCACAGCGCTCCTGGGCGAAGACACCGTTGACATGGTAGCGGGTACCGGCCGGGTTGGTCAGGGGGCCGAGCAGATTGAACATGGTGCGGAAGCCGACCTCGCGCCGCGGTCCTGCTACGTTCTTGGTCGCCGCGTGGAACACGGGAGCAAACATGAAGCACACCCCTACCTCGCTCAAGCAACGTTGCGCCAGCTCCGGACCAGGAGCAGGATCGACGCCCAACACCTCGAGCACGTCGTGCGATCCCGCCTGCGACGACAGAGCACGGTTGCCGTGCTTGGCCACCTTCACCCCGGCCGCAGCCAGGATTAGCGCCGCCAGAGTCGAGACATTGACCGAGCCCGAGCCGTCGCCGCCCGTGCCGCAGTTATCGAGCACAACGGGTAGTCCGGTCTCCACCCGCAGCATGCGTTGACGCATGGCCTGGGCAGCACCCACCACCTCTTCCACGGTTTCGCCTCGCATGCTGAGCGCGGTCAGCAGAGCACCCACCTGAGCCGGCGTCGCGCCTCCATCCATGATCTGCCCCACCACCGCGGCCATCTCCGCGGTAGACAGACGGCGACCGCCGACGAGCTGGCTCAGCGCTGCGCGAACCGTTAGCGCTTCCTCGCTCATGGTCACAGCCCGCGGGCCAGAAAGTTGCGCAGGATATCCTTGCCCACCACGGTCAGGAAGGACTCCGGATGAAACTGCACTCCCTCCACCGGGAGCGTCTTGTGGCGGACGCCCATGATTTCTTCGTCCCAGGTCTTGGCGGTAATCTCGAGACAGGCGGGCATGCTCTCCCGCTCAATGACAAGCGAATGATAGCGTGTGGCTGCGAAAGGGTTGGGCAAACCCGCGAAAAGCCCGCGCTCGTCGTGGAAAACCCGCGAGGTCTTGCCATGCACCACCTGCCTGGCCCGCACCACCTTACCGCCAAACGCTTGGCCAATCGCCTGATGCCCAAGACAAACGCCAAGGATGGGCATCCGTCCGGCCAGCCTGGTGAGCACGGCCAGCGAGATGCCGGCTTGGTCAGGGGTGCATGGCCCGGGCGAGATGACAATGCGCTCGGGGTTCATGGCTTCCACCTCTGCCACCGTCACCGCATCATTGCGCACCACCTTGACGGCCTGTCCCAACTCGGACAGATACTGCACGAGGTTGTAGGTGAAGGAGTCGTAGTTGTCGATGACCAGCAGCACGGCTAGCCCCCTCCCCCACTGCCGACCGCAGATCGGCGCGCCATCTCGACGGCCTTGATGACCGCGCTCGCTTTGTTGAGGCACTCTTCGTACTCAGCCTCGGGTTGGCTGTCGGCAACGATGCCGGCCCCCGCCTGCACGTGAATGGTCTCCCCCGTCGTGACCATGGTGCGAATGGCAATGGCCAGATCCATGTTCCCCGAATATGACAGATAGCCGATCGCACCGCCGTAAATACCTCGCCGCGCCGGCTCCAGCTCTTCAATGATCTCCATGGCACGAATCTTGGGCGCGCCGGATAGTGTGCCGGCGGGGAAGGCCGCCTGTACCACATCACGGGGCCCCAGCCCGCTCTTGAGGGCTCCGCTGACGTTGGACACCATGTGCATGACGTGCGAATAGCGCTCCACCACCATGGTCTCGTCGAGCCGCACGCTACCGGGTATCGACACCCGTCCGACGTCGTTACGACCGAGGTCGATGAGCATCACGTGCTCGGCGCGCTCTTTGGGATCGGCGACCAACTCGCCTTCGAGAGCGAGATCTTCGGCCGGGTTCGCTCCTCGCCGGCGCGTCCCTGCAATCGGTCTGACCTCGACCTTGCCCTCCTCCAGACGCACCAGCACCTCGGGTGAGGCGCCGGTGACCGCCGCCTCGGGAAACTCGAGATGGAACATGTAGGGCGACGGGTTGGTCACGCGCAGCACGCGGTAGACGTCGAACGGGTCCACCCCGGCGCGCGCCAGGTCGAAGCGCTGCGAATACACGACTTGGAACACGTCGCCCGCCGCGATGTAGTCCTTGATTTTCGCCACCCCCGCCAGGAAGTCGACCTTGGAGGTGCGCAAGACCGGTTGGGGCGTGCTTGCACCTGCAAAGGCGCCCGCCAGGTCCAAGGGTGGCAGGGGCCGTGCCGGCGCGGCCAAGCGAGCGCAGATCTCCTCCACCTTAGCGCACGCCTCGTCGTAGGCCCGCCCGGGGTCCTGGCCGGCCACATCCACCGAAGCGACCACTTTGAGCGTGCCACGTAGATTGTCGAAGACCACCACGGTGTCGGTCAGGGCAAAGCACATGTCAGGCAGGCCAAGCTCGTCGACCGCCCGCTCGGGCAGATGCTCGAAATTGCGCACCATATCATAGGCCAACCACCCCACCGCGCCGCCAAAGAAGCGAGGCAGCCCGGGCGGCACCGCCGCCGGCATCGAGGACAGCACGTTCGAGAGGTGGGCGAGTGGGTTTGCGACGCGCAACCGCTCCACCACGCCCAGGTCGCGTCCCTCCAGTCGCATGACCTCGATCTCCTGACCTTTGGCCCGATACACCTCGCGCGGCCGAACACCGGCAAAGCTGTAGGCGGCCCACTTCTCCCCCCCCACCACGCTCTCGAGCAGGAAAGAATAAGGCCCGCGCCCCAGCTTGGCGAACACGGATACCGGTGTGTCCGCATCCGCCAGCCACTCCCGATACACGAAACAAAGGCGACCTTTTCTGGCAAGGTCCAGAAACCTGGCTCGATCGGGTACGAAGGCTGGCATGGGTAACGCAGACTAGCGCGCAACGCCCGGCCCGGCTAGTGCTGCCGGGGTTCCACCAGGGGTGCCCCCGCGGACGAGCGCATTCGGGCAAAGCCCGCCTGCGCTCACGCGAGCTATTGTCAAAAGGACCCTGAGAGGGTCCTTTACATCCCCCGCGGACGAGCGCATTCGGGCAAAGCCCGCCTGCGCTCACGCGAGCTCTATGAGTTACTTGGGCAAGGCGGCGAGCGCCTGCTTGAGCTCGTCGTTCTTGGGCTCGGATTCGAGCCCGCGCTCATACATGTTGCGCGCTTTCGCGTGCTCACCCGCCTGGCGATGAAGGTTGCCGAGCTCGAGATAGACTTGGGCCTTGGTAATGCCGGCAGCCTTCTCGTCGAAGCTCTGCAGGAGAAGCGTGCGCAGATAGCGGCGGGCCGACTCGGCGTCGCGCTGGCGCAACGACAGCCGGGCCAGAGCGCCCAGCACCGACGCCTGGGTGGGGTCGACCTGGTAGGCGGCCAGGTAGTGCTGCTTGGCCGACACCACGTCGCCTCGCCCGTCCGCAAACCCTCCGAGCAAAGCGTGCAGACGCGCGCTATCTTTAGGCCGGCGCGCTTTGCTCATCTGCTCGACCAGGCGGTTAAGAACGATCTCACCCTCACCGGTTCTGCCGCAGGCCAGGAGAGCACGGCCCAGGTTCTCCTGCACTGCAGCGTCATTCGGCAAGATCTTAACAAGCCGCGCCAAGCGGGGGACCGCCAGGTCGGGTTTCCCCAGAGGTCCGAGATAAAGCGTGGCCATCTCGGAGAGCAGAGGCTTTTGCCTCGCCTCGTCCGCTTCGAGAGCCAAACGGGCGGAGAGCTGCTCCACTAGATCAGCATAGTCGCCCCGCTCGCGCGCCATGCCCTCGAGCGCCGTGATGGCTGGCAGCCAGCGCGCATCACTAGCGAGAGCCGCGCGGTAAAGAGCCACCACCTCGTCGGTGCCAGCGCCACTCGCAGCGCGCATGGAGGCCCGTCGGCAGAGCACGTCCGCCTTGTCTTGCGGACCAGCGGCGGCGGAGGCGGCCTTCTCCAGCGCCGCACCTGCCTCCTCCCAGGCCTGCCGCCCTTCGTGAATGCGAGCCACCGCCATCAGAGAAGAGAAATGCCCAGGCTCACGGGCCAGCACCGCTTCCAGTGCTTCGAGCGCACTGTCTTCGGCGCCCAGCTTCTCCCCCCATATGGCCGCCACCTTGACCCGGTAGGCGAGCTCACTTCCGGCACGGCCGTGCTGCGCTTCCACCGCCGCCTTCTTCTCCAGCACCTCGATGAGCTCGTGCCAACGCTCCAGCATGGTCAAGATGGCCTCGGTCTGCGCGAAGGCGGGGCCGTGCTCAGGATCCTCGACCAAGATCTGCTGCAGGTACGAGAGCGCCCGGTCGGGGTCATGCAGCCGCTCGGCGGCGTTGCTGGCCAGACGGCCGAGCACCTCCACCCGCATGGCGCCCTCGAGCGCGGTTTCCTGGCGCAAGAGCGCCTCTTCCACGGCGTTGAAGTCGCCCCGCCTTTCTTCCAGATCGACCAGTGCGGCCAGAGCAGCACCGTCCCGCGGCTCGGCGTCGAGTGCGTCGTGTACGGCTTCCACGGCGCCGGCCAAGTCGCCCAGACGATCCCGCTTGAGCGTCGCAATCTCCATCAGGGTTGCGCAGCGCTGCCGGGGGTCATCGAGAACCCGCGCCCTTTCGCGTAGGATATCCACCAGGTTTTCCGCCTCCCCCGTGGCTTGGTAAAGACGCGCCAGCTCGTCGATGGCGGTCAGATTGGTCTCGTCTCCTTCGCGCCCGGTCCGCCAGGCGGCGATGGCGGCTTGCAGATCGCCGTCCGCCTCCTGCAAATGCGCCGCCTCGGCATAGAGGGCCAGACGCCGCGATGGGTCTAGCTCCAAAGCCCCGCGTCTCTGGATGACCTCGGCCAGATGTCGTCCGTCCCCGCGGTGACGATAAAGACCATCCAGTGCCTCGAGCGCCGTGACGTTCTCGCCATCGACCTCGAGAACGCGCAAGTATAGCTTGAGCGCGGCCTCTTCGTTCTCCTCGCCGCTCGTGCGCAAATGGAGGCCGGCCGCGCGCAGTGCCATCTCGGCGAGCAGAGCCGGTATGACCGCATCGAGCACCGACTCCAGCCACCGCGCTGCCTCGGCAGGGGCGCCGGCCAGGTCGGCCACGTGCTCGAGACGGTCGACTATGTCAGGCGAGCCCGGCTCGGCCGTCAAAGCACGCCCCAGCGCCTCCAGGGCGCGATGAAGGTCACCGAGCTTGCTCTCGTAAAGGTCGGCGATCCGCCTGAGCAGTCCCGCTCTATCGATGGCGTCGCCCACGGTGGCGAGGCGCGCCTCGAGCAAGACCACCAACTCGCCATAGTCCTCCCGCTCTTCCGCCAGCGGCTGCAGGATGTCGAAAGCCTCGACAGGCGGGTCCTGGCCGAGCGCCAGGCTCCGCAGTGCGGCGAGTGCACGCGCCTGCCCGGGTGCGGCCTCCAGCGCGGCACGGAAGGCAGCTATGGCCCCATCGCGGTCGTCCAAGGTGCCGAGACGCAGCTCGGCCAAGCTGGTCCAATACTCGCCGCGTTCGCTCGCCAGAGGCGCGATCTCCGCCTCGCGCGCCAGCACATCGGCCAGATCCTGATGGCGTCCGAGGGTGCGCAGCAAGGCTTCTTGCCGTGCCAAGGCCAGAGCTTCCGAGCCCGGCAGAGCTTCGACCTCGCGCCACAGCTCGACGGCGCGCTCGGGTTTGCCGAGGACGTGCTCGTAAAGCTCGGCCAGGCGGCTGGCATAAAAGCGCCGCTCCCCGCTCTCGTAACCATCGGCCAGGCGCTGCTCGTAGACCTCGGCCAGTTGCGCATGGCTCTGCCCGATATCGGCCAAGCGCTCGAGGGCATTCCTGGCATCTTCCCGAGCTGGGTCCTCGGCCAAGGCCCTCGCCCAGGTGGCGAAGGCGGCCGGCACATCGGCCAGAGACGTCTCTTGCACCAGGGCGATATCGGCCAAGATCTCTATCCGAGCAGCCGCGCCATCGACGGCGAGCAAGCGCAGCTCGAGCAGATCACAAAGCGGCTGCCAGGCCTGCTCGCGGCGCAGGAGCGGCTCCAGGGCCGCGATGGCCAACAAGCGATGCTCGTGCTCGCGCGCCAGGCTCCACAGTGCGGCCCGCGCCTCGGCATGGGCCGAGTTGCCGTCCAGGATAGCCCGATAGCGGGCGACCGCATCGGGCAAGTCGAGAATTTCGTGCTCCACGATGTGCGCGGCCTGATACGCCAGGGCATCGCGCTCGGGCCCGGTGGTGGCAATGCGGGTCAGCCGATCGAGGACCTCGACCCACTGACCGTACTGCTTTTCCCGCTCGTGGATGCTGGACAGCAGGGTGAGCGCCTCGACGTCGCTGGGATTGCTCTCCAATATCTGGTGCAACTGCTCGGCGGCGTCCGTCAGACGATCCAGCTTCTCGTCGTAGAGCCGGGCGGCCTGCAGGCGCAAGTCGTGCAGATCTTGTCCGGCGCCGGCGCTCTGGATCTGTTGCGCGATGGTCTCGACCAGGTTGGGCCAGTCTGCAGTGGCCCCATAGAGGCGCGCCAGGGCAGCGAGAGCCTCGCCGTCCTCCTGATCCATATCGAGAACCACCCGCCAGGCGGCAATTGCCCGCGCCGGATCGCCGAGAGACGACTCGCACAGACCCGCCATGCGCTTCATCAGCGTTGCGCGCAGCTCGGCGTCGACCACGACTTCGGCGTGTCTTTCCAGGGTTTCGCACAGCTCGACCGTGCGATTGCCGTCCCCGAGCAGGCGCTCGAGCGCCGCGAAGGCGTCCTGATGGTCGGGACGGGCCTGGAGCGCTTCGCGCCAGGCCTCGATAGCCCGCTCCGGGGCGGCCAGCCGCACGTCGAGGATGTTGGCCTTGACGGCGCACAAGTCGGCGCGCAAGTCGGGATCAACGGTCATGGCTATGCCCTGTTGGAGAATATCCACCAGCTTCTCGAACTCGCTCTGGGCGGCAGCCATGGCCAGAAGCTCGCCCAGGGTTTCGCTGTCCGCCACATCCTCCAGCCAGGCCTTGCCCCGCGCCGCCAGCGCTTCGCCGGCACGGCCGAGGTGGAGCTCGATGGTCGCAATCTCCCGATAGGCCGCAACGCGGCGAGCTGGATCGTCGAGAGTCTCGAGCCGAATCTCCAGCGTGCGCGCCAGCTCGGCCAAACGACGGGTGGAGCGAAACGCCGGCTCGAGCAACTCGGCCACCCGCGGCCGGAGCTCACTTTCACCGAGGAGGCCTTGCAGGGCCAGTATCGCCTCGCCACTCGCGGGAGAGCGGGCCAGCACATCGCCGTAGTGATCTACCGCAGTCGAGGGATTGCCGAGATGCTCGGCCTCGACCTTGGCCAGCTCCAAAGTCAGGGTATCCTTGCGCTTCTGGTCATCGCTCCGTCCCAGCATCCACAGGAGATGGTTGCGCAAGTCCTCCCAGCGCTGTTCGCGTCCGAGCAGGTGGCCGAGGTCCGCCGCGGCCTGCTGGTCGTCAGGGTCGATGTCGAGGACGGCCCGCAATGCATCGATGGCGGCCCCCAGTTGGTCGAGCTTACCGTCGCTCAGGGCGGCACTGCGATGCAAAAGAGCGATCCTCTCCCGAGACGAGTCGATCATCCGGATCTGCTCGTCGATTAGGTCACGCAGCTCACCCCAAGACTCCCAGCGCTCGAGCGCCTCCTCGAAGAGCTGGCTGGCTGCCCGGTCACCCGGTTGGGCCTCCACGTAGCGGAGGTAGTGTCGCCGGGCCGCATCGCGATCCCCCAGCTCTTGGTCGTAGACCCGAATGGCCACCCGTACTAGGGCCAGGGTCTCGTCGGAGTTGCCCGGCTCGTTGTCGAGGTATTCGTCGAGCAGACGTCCCAGGTCGCGCCAGCGGTTTTGCTTGGGCGCGAGTCGCAAGAGCTGCTCCTGCGCGGCCACATCGGTAGGCCGTTCCTGGAAGACCCGCCCGTACCAATTGAAGGCCTCGTCTAGGTCTTCGATTTGTTCTTCGTAGACCTGAGCAATGCGCTGCGTCCAGGCCAGGCGTCGCTCGGGGTCTTCGCTGAAACGCAGACGCAAACTGTCGATCGCCACCAGGTCGTTCCAAGCGTTGCGTCGGATGTAGACCGGCTCGAGCAGGTTGGCCGCTTCGACACAGACCTCGGGATCGGACAGCATGTCGTGCAGGATTTGGATGGCCTGCAGATGGTCGGGCTCGCTGGCCAACACCGTGGACAGGTACTCGAGGGCGCGGTTGCGATTGGCCAGCTGGACCCGCTGAATCTCTGCGAGACGGAACCTCAGAATCGATGGCGGTGCCCGGAGAGACACCATGCTCGAGGCGGCGTTCGAGGAGGTTGGTGAGATCGTCCCAACGGCCGAGCTGTGTGTACAGCGCATCGAGGGCTTCCACCGCCTCGTTGCTGGCGTTGCCGCCGCCACCGCTGCCTCCGCCCTGCATCGCCCACACCCGCTCCCAGGCGGCGATGGCGTCTTCGTTGCGTCCCAGCTTGGCCGCTAGGATCGCTCCCCGGCGCCGCAAGGCCAACTCCGCCTTGACACTCTGGGTCAGATCCGCACGCCGCAAGATGACCTCATAGAGCTTGTCGGTGTCACCCTGCTCTTCGTATATCGTTTCCAGGGCGGCCAGAGCGTCGTCGTCGTCCGGGCGACGCTCTACGATGCGGCTGAAGTATGAGGTGGCTAGCGGCAAGTCCCCCAGCTGAATCGCAAATCGGGCAATGGTCTGCTCAACCCGCATGCGCGTGGTCTCGGCCAGGATCTCGGGCTCGACCGCCTGATACAAGTCGATGATGTCGAGGATGGTGTCCTCGCCCAAGGCGGTCGCCAGGCGCTCGTAGGCGTCGAGCAGGCGGTCGAGCTCCGGATCGCCGGTAGCGTCCTTGATGGTCTCCGACCAGGTCTTGAAGGCCGCCTTCTTGTCACCTAGCTGATTCTCTTCGATGCCAGCCAGCCGGGCCCGGAAGCTGGCCCGCGTGTGACCGTCGTCGGCCAGGGCGATGAAGACCCGCAGAATCCCCGCCAGGCGTACGAAATCGCCGGCCCGGGTGTAGATCGGCTCCAGGGTTTCCGCCGCGGCAAAGCGTAGTCCCAGATCCTCGCTCGCCAGCATGCCCTCCATCTCGGCCATCGCGGTCGCATCGCCGGGCACGAGGCGCAGGATCTCGCGCCATTTCTCGAGCGCCTCGGATGGCCGCCCCAGCGGCCCCTGCAAGAGCGCCGCGATCTGGCGCAGCAATTCGGCGCGCTCCTTCTCATTGCCGGCGATCTGGGCAAGACGTTCGAGCATCTCGAGCTGGTCAATCGCCGCCCCCTGGACCTGATAGAGCCGAGCCAGAGCGTTCAGTGTGTCGCGGTCATCGGGGAAGTCTTCCAGGATCGGCCTGATGGTCGCGATCGCCTCGTCGAGATCGGAGAGCCTGGCCTCGAGAATACCGGCGATGAGGAAACGCAGCTTGCGCCGGCTGGCGGCATCGACTTGCCCCAAGCGGAGCTTGAGCAGCTCGACCCGCTCACGATGGCGATGGGTAGCCTGGAAAATGCGGTCCAGGTTGGCGAAGGCCTCACTCCCAGTTTCGCTGTCGCCGGAGAGGAGGTCGCGGTAGGTGGCGATCGCCTGTTCGCTGTCGCCGAGACGCGTCTCCTGTAACTCGGCCACGCGCATGAGCAGGCGGGCGCGCTCGCCGGCAGACGCCGACCAGCCCGCTTTGCTGCGCAGGACGTGCACCAGCCCGGGCACATCGTCCGCCTCGTTATAGAGCAGCTCGAGAGCTTCGGCCGCAGGGCCGCCGGTGGCGGGGTTGCCGGGGTCGAGGTCAAGGACGCGCCGCCAAGCCGCAATCGCCACTTTCCGATCCGGCACGTGCGCGAAAGACAGACGGGCCGCCCGCGACAACAGATCGGCGATGCCCGCCAGGTCGGTCTCCTTGCGCCGCTCCGCCAGGCGCTGGTATAGCGCGATGAGATCGCCGTGGCGCCCCAACTGGCCGGCCAGGCGCTCTGCCTCGGCCAGAGCGCGCTCCGAGCTGGCATCCAGGTCGAGCACAGCCTGCCAGGTTGCCAGGGCCTGGGCCGGCGCGGCCAGCTTGTGCTCCTGCAACTCGGCCTTGCGCATGAGCAAGGCAAGCGCTGGCTCGCCCGCCGAGACTTCCCGTTCCACGTCCAGGATTTCCACCAGGCGCGCCCACTGCCCACCCTTGCTGTAGCGCTCGTCGAGCATTTGCGCGGCCCGGTGCCGGACCGTCGGCACCTCGAGCGCCATCTCCAGGAGAGGGACGACCTGGGTAGAGGTGGGCTCGAGGTCGAGCACCTCGCTCACGAGAGCCAGTGCCGCGTCAGCAGCGTCAAAGCGGGTCAGGGCCAGCTCCGCCCGGCGTGCCTTGAGGTCGGCAACTTCGCCGCGCGTGACCAGGGATATTTCCGTCTGCAAAAGCTTGTCCAGCTCTCGCCAGTTTTCGGCATCGCACAGGTGACGCTCGAGGATACGGTAGGCCTTAACGTCACGGGCATCGAGCTCGACGATACGACCTAGAATCGTGGCAGCGTGCTCCCGATCGCCGAGCAACCCTTCGTCGATCTCGATGACCTGCCAGAGCAATTCGATGCGCTGTCTGACCTCGGTGACGTGCTGTTCGCGCGCGACGATTAGGGCGCGCAGATCCCCCCAGCGCTCCCCATCCTTGCAGATGCGACATAGCGATTTGTAGGCGCTGCTGTGCAAGGGATCGATGGTCAGGACCTCGCGCAAGGCAGCCTCGGCCTGGCTCAAGCGCTCGGGCTGCCGCTCCTCCACGTCGGCGATCAGCATGAGGAGCTCCAGGCGCAGCGCGCGATCCTCGGTGCCGGCTAGAATGCCCCGGCAGCTCTCGGCAATCTCGGGCAACTTGCCTACCAGCTCGGCCAGCTGGACCAAGCGCTCGCGCGTGGCGTGGCTGGTCGGGTCGATTGCGAAGACGCGCTGGACGGCTCGATAAGCAGCCGGGGCGTCGCCGAGCGGACCGGCATAGAGGTCGGCCAGCATCTCCAGGTGGGCTTTTCGTTCCGCCCTTTCCGGGGCGGCGCTCGCCAGCGCTTCGAGCGTGCTCGCCCACTTGACGTAGTTTTCCGTGAGCTCGTAGTAGGGAGCCAGGCGGCTGGCAACCGCGCCGATGTCTTCACTGCGGATGGCCTGCGCCGCCAGCATACGCTCCAGGCCCTCGACCGCCCCAGCCGCGATCTTGTCTATCTCCAAGGCCTGCAGATAGGCCTCGGTGCCTTCCCGGTACCGGCCCAGGTCGCGCTCGAAAATCCTTCCCAGGCGCAGCAGGCAGACCACGCGGTCCCCCTCTTCACTCAGAGCCGCTTCCCGCGCCAGCACGCTGACCAGACTCTGGCGATCCCCTTGCGCCTCCAGTAGGCGCGCCAGCTCGTGCAGAGCGCGCAGGTTTTCCGGCTCGACCGCCACGGCTTCCTGCAGGCTCTGCACGGCCGCCTTGGCATCGCCGAGCTTCTCTTCCTGCAGACGCGCAATGCGCAGCAGGCATTCGCCGCGCAGCAACGGGTCGGCCATCCGTCGCGCGCGCGCCTGCTGCAACGCAACTAGGGCCGGCCAACGTTCCGTCTCGGTGAAGAGCTTGACCAGGGCCAGCTCGGCGTCGGCATCGTCCGGAGCCTCAGCCAAGATCCCTTCGGCCACTTGTTGCAACAGAGCGGGCTGGTCGACATGAGTCGCCAGCAAGCTGAGAGAGCGGCGCAGCAAGTCCAGGCGCTCGTCTCGCCCGGACGCGGGCCCCCTGCTCAGAGCCTCCTGCCGCTCGGTGAACAAGCCAAGCAACGCGCTCCACTCGTCGGTCTCCGCCGCCAGCCGCTCCAGATCGGCGCGCACCTTGGCGTCGGTGGGAGCCAGGCGATAGGCACGCGCGCACCACTTAAAGGCCAGCGCCTTCGCCTGCAGCTTGGTTTCACACACTTTGCGCGCGCGCTCGAGAATCTCCAAGCTCTCGGCCAGGGGCAGCGCGGGCGAGCCCTCGGGACCGAGCAGAATCTCGTACGTGGCGACCAGGCGATTCCAGCGCTCCGACTTTTCGTAGAGCTCGGCCGCCGCCCGTGCCACCTGGCGATTCTGCGGATCCGTGGTCAAGATGCCCTCGTAGGCCTTGAGCACACGTTCACTCTGGTTGAGGTGGTTGCGCGCGATATCGGCCACGCGCTCGAAGGCACGCGTGCGCAGACCCATGTCAGAGGTGCGTTCGGCCACGCCCGAGAGCACATCGCAGAGCTCGTCCCAGGCATGGCGTGCGGAAAAGAGCGACTCGAGCGCGACGATGTTGCCCAGCTGGGCATAGGCCTCGCGCAAGGCACGCAGCACGCGCGGGTTCTCGGGCTGGGCCGCGTTCACGCGCTCGAGCGTCTCGAGCGCCGCTGGCCCGGCGGCCAGTCTTTCCAGCAGTATCAGACCACGCCGCTCGAGCAAGGCGCAGCCGTCCGGACTGGTCGCGCCACCCGCCGACTCGGCCAACCGGCCCAGAATCTCGGCCAGGGCAGGCCAACGCTTCTCCCGCTCGTATAGGCTGGCCAGCGCCGTCACCGCGGCGCGATCACCGGGGACCAGCTCGAGCACCTCATTCCACAGCCCGATGGCCTGGCGCAGGTCCGCCAGGCGCTCGGCCGCCAGGGTAGCCATCTCGGCCAGGTGACTCTTGCGCGCTTCCCGGTCGAGGAAGACCAGCTCGCGTCGGAGCAGGTCGAGAAGGGCACGCCACGACCGTCCGCGCGAATAGATTTCTCGCAACGTGGCACGCGCCTGGGCGTCGCGGGGCTCGACCTCGAGGATGCGCTCGAGCACGGCGATGGCGTTGTGGTGATTGCCGAATTTCTCCAGCCACAGCCGGGCGATGCGATGATAAAGCTCTACCTTCTTCTCGGTGTCGGCCACCGCTTGCGCCTGGCGCGTGAGCACCCCGGCCAGATCGCCCCAGCGCCCCTGCACCTCGTAGCGCTCGGCCAGCGCCGCCAAGGCATCCTCATGGTCGGGACGCAGAGCGAGAATCGCGGCGTAGGTATTGATCACCATTACCTCGAGCTTGAGGTGGTCGCGATAGATGGGAACCATCTCGAGGTAACAGCTCACCTTCTGGTCGACCTCTGCCGCAGGCAGCGCTTCGCAACGGTCCTTGAGCAACTCGAGCAGCGCGTTCCATTTCTCGGCCTTGGTGTAGAGACGACGCAAAGCCTCAAAGGCATCGGGCAAGCCGGGCCTCAGGCGCAAGAGCATCTTCCAGGCGTCGATGGCTTTTTCCAGGAGCTGGGGTCGCCGCTCGGCCACCGTAGCCATTTCGATGCCGTAGCGTATGCGCGCCTCCGGATCGCTTTCGCTCTTTTGCGCCTGCCCCAGCAGTGCGAGAAGCTGGGGTATATCTTCGCGGGCCAGGTAATAGTCGCGATAGAACGCGATCACCTTGGGCTCGAACGGCTGTGCCTTCCTCGCCCGGCGAAAGTACGGCTCGGCATCCTCCAGCTTGCCCAGCCGCCGCCAATAGAGCTCCCCCAGAGCGAGCGCGGCCGGGACCTCGGCTTGACCACGCTTGGCGGCCTTGAGGCCGGCCTCGCAGGTCTTGATCAGATCGGCCACTTCTTCGGGTTCCCTAGCCAGCCTGGTCAGGGCGTAATAGGGTCGCTCGTCCTGCGGCGCCGCCACAACGGCGCGGCGGTAGTGGCCGATTGCCTCATCGCGTCTGCCGACTTTCTCGGCAGCCCGCCCGGCGGCGAGCTCGGCCGCCGCCTTATCCGATGGACCCTCCGCGTCCTTTGCCCGTTGTGCCAAGAAATCGGCGAGCTCATTTTCCCTACCCTCTCGTCCGAGCAAACGCTCGAGAGCCCATAGCGCTGGGCGGCAACCAGAATCCAGCTCTATCGCGCGCCGCAAGAGCGACTCGGCGCGGCCCGTCTCGACACCGTGGCGCAATAGCATATCGGCTTGCGCGGAGAGCAGCGACGCCGCGGCCGGCCCTGCGCCCGCCTCGGACACTTGCAGTGCGAGCGCCTCCAGCTTCTTCTCCCAGTCGCCGTTCTCCTCCTCGATCTCACGCAGCATGGCGTGCGCCGCGGATGACTCCGCATCGCTTTCCAGCGCGCGTTTGAGCGCGGCGCGGGCGGCATCGGATTGCCAGAGCCTGGACCACAAGAGCTTCGCCTGTTCGACCAACAGCGCGGCCCGCGTGGCACCATCGGGGGCTAGCTCCACCTCGATAGCAAGCAAACGAACGCAATGCGCAAATTGGTTCGCTTCCGCGTGGAAGCCGCGCTCGAGGGCCAGGCTCTTCCCAATAGCTTCACCCGAGCCTGGATCGCCGTCGGGACAACGCCAAGATGAAAGCGCCTCCCCGGCCGCTCGATCTTCGGGATCCAGCCGCAAGGTTCGTAGGGCAGTGGATAGGTCATTCGTCATGTCGGGAATCCGAGCCTCCGCGCCGTCCGGCAGCGCCAGCGAGTGCCCAACTATAGCGCCGAACGCCGGCGAGGAATCGGGAAAGCCGAACATCCTTAGCTCTTTTCCGGCAGGCCGGCCTGTGTGTATGCTCCGCCGGGTTCGGTCTCGCCACGGAGGTCCCATATGAAGACGACCGGGAAGTCAGTCACACCTATTCTCTCCATCTTACTCGCCTGCTTCGCCGGCGCCTGCGAGAAGAAGCCGGCCGAAGGGCCGGAGGCGTGTTGCGCCCAGCCCGACATCCCCAGGGGCGTGGCCAAGTTCAGCGTCGTTGCCGACGAGGTGAGCGGGCCCTCGGATGGACAGAAAGTCATCGTCAGGGCCGCCATGCTCGAGCCAGCCAAACGCGAACAGATGTATGGCCCCATGAAGGTGCTCTACGCCTACGCGATGAAACGGACGGCCTTCGAGCCCACCCATTTCGAAGGGTGGTTCTACGCCTCGGAGAGTGCGGCCAAGGCCGGCGGCGACGGTGGCTTGCTGGCCAAGATCGTGCGCGAGCAGACCGATCGCGCCCCGCGCTGCGAAAACCGAGTGAAGTACGACTTTCCCGAAGAGGTCGAGCGCGCCTTCATCCACAGCACCCGTGGCGAACAGGAGCTGGAGGAAGACATGAACGACACCTGCCACATCGGCGAGAAGAAGAAGCAGCCGCGCTACGACGAGAAATTCGCGCACAAGACGACATACCAGCTCGATAGCGGCAACCAGTCGGTCGAGATCACCTACCCCTATCTGGAAATGGGCAAAGACGAATACGCGGCTGACCTCAAGCTGAACTCTGCCCTGGCCGCGTGGGCCGAGTTCATGACCAGCATGTTCAGCAACGCCCAAGCGTTGAAATCGATGACCTTCGTCGGTCTCTACCGAGATCAGCCAGCCATTCGCATCTCCGTGTCACGTCAGCAGTTCGACAACCTGCTCGCCCGCCTGCAGGAGACGATCGCATCCCACGCTGCCTACACCTTCCAGGTGGTGGGCATGCACAAGAAGACGAGCGAGCAGGCTGAGAAGGAACAAGAGCGCTTCAAGAGCAAGACCTACAAGGACGCTCTGGACAGGCTCCCGAAAGAGCAGGTCAGCATCTCACGCACCCTCAAGTGGGCGAAGTAGCCGGATCTAAGCGCAGTCGGGCAAAGCCCGCCTGCGCTCACGACCATTATGAAAAGGACCCTGGACGGGTCCTTTAGATCCCCCGCGAAGAGCGATTATTGATAGAGGAACACGACCTCCACCCGGAAGTTGCTCGCGCGATTGCGCCCGTCCGCTATGGGCTCGGCGCCACCTTGCCCGCTGGCCATCATGCGCCGGACATCGACCCCGCGGGTGACCAGGGCGTTGTAGACCGACTGTGCGCGCGCGCCTGACATCGCCAGCAAGGTGGACTGGGCGGCTCCCCTGGAGTCGGTATGTCCGATTATCTGCACGGGAAAGTCCTGGTAGTCCTTCTTCTTGATCAGCTCGGCTATGGGATCGAGGACTTGGTCCTTGCCCGGGGCGATGACGGTCTGCTTCCGGGTGAACAGCGTTTCAGCCGCGATGGAAATGATCATGCGTTGGAGCGAACCGCGAATGTCGCGACGGACGGTCACCCCGGGAATGCGGCTGGCCTCGGCATAAAGCGCATCGGCCCGCTTGCGGTTCTCTTCCGTCTGCGAATCGCGAGCATAGCTCGGCTTGGCCGCCGCGGCCGCGTTCTCGGCTGTCTTCTTGGCGATGGTGGCGCTGGTCTGGGCCTGTTGCATCTGGCCGGCCTGCATCTCGCTCTTGGCTTTGGCCAGAATCTCCTGCGCTTCCTTGTAGATTTCTGGAGCGTACTTGGGCGCATTGACGGTATCGGCGGTCTTGAGCGCCAGCTCGGCGTCGGCCACTCTCTCCGCGGTCTCCGAGGCTGACTTTTCCGCGGCCATTTGCGCCTCGAGCGCCTTCATCTCCTCGTCCTTCTGCACCTGCTTCTGCAGAAGCCCGAGCTTCTCGTTGGTGTCATCGAGATCCTTCTGCGCCTTCTCCTGCTCGTCGGCCACTGCGGCCAGGTTGTCTTCGGCAGCGGCGATGCGGGCATTCGAGCGATCCTGGTCAGCCAGGGCGAGAGCGTGCCGGTAATAGATCTGCCCCATGAGCGAGGCATTGACCGAGTCGTTGAGATCGTTGCTCTGCCACTTGTCGTTGGCAACCTCGAACTCCTTGTCGGCCTTCTTGCACAGATCGGGGGCCTTCTTGCGCGCCGCCGGCATCTGCGGATCCCCGCGCAACTTTTCGAGAGCGTCGAGCTCACGCGGCTTGGGCGGGGTCGCGCAGCTCAGCGACAGGAGCCCGGTCACCAGCAAAGACAGCAGCATCGTCCCCGCCCTGGTCGTCATGCTCGCCATCGGGCCCGTCATCCTGGTCGCCCTTCCGCTCATCTTGCCGGTCGTCGTGCTGGTCATGATCTTGTTCGTCATCGTCATCTTCGTCATCATCATCGTGGTCGCAGTCGTCATCTTGGTCGTCGCCTCGGCTGTGATCCTGGCTGCCATGGTAGTGCCTCCTTCAGCAGCAACCCTCATACCTTGCCCTCCATGCGCGCCTTCTGCATCTTGGCGTCCTCGAGGATCTTCTTGGTGCGCGCCAGACGGGCCTTGGCCCGCTTGAGCTCGTCCTCTTTGGCCGCGGCCTGAGCCGCCAGCTGCGCCGCCGTGAGCCGTTGTCTGATCATGTTGGCCTGCGCGTTGCAGCGATCGAGCAGGACCCTGACGTCCTCGTACTTCTCTTGGGAGCGCAACGTCCAGGCATTATCGAGCCAGGCGCGCATCATGGTGACGTCCGTGGTAGTCGCCTTTTGCTCGTCCTGCCGTTCCAGATCGTTGGTAGTCTGCTTGAGGTAGTCGATCTGACGCTGGAGATCGTCGGCTTCTCCGGCCAACGCCGAAGCCGGAACGGCCAAGACGGCCAAGACGGCGAAGAGCAGGAACGCGGTCGTAAGTCTGGTCATGTTTCCCTCACCTGGTTGCGGTGCTTGTCCATTTCAACGAATAGGTGCTCGCCTAGTCAACCCGAAAATCCGCCGCCACGCCGGCGCCCTAGCGGGAGGGTTTGTGGTTTGTGAACCCTCCCTGGCTGAGCTTGTCTGGCCGTTTGAGCTGATGCTGCACATGCGAGCAGTGGTATTATGCGCAAGCGACATGGAACAGCAAGCGTTATGCTGGGAGGCGCTGTCGGTGGCAGCCTCGACGCCGATTTCGCCCTGGCGCGAGCTCGGCGCCTACGAAAGCCTCTGGCTGCGTGACGGGGCGTCCTTCGCCAAACTGGCGCGGTTGTTCCGCGAGCACGCGCAAGCGCTTCCTTCCGACCTCGTCGCTGTCGACCAGGCTGAAGACACTGCGCGCAAGGCGTTGGCCATCTTGCGCGCCGCCGGCATAGGCCGCTTCGGCGTCCGCATGAACCGAACCGCCGAATACCCGGAGAAACTGCGCCATGCCGTCAATCCGGTCGAGCTCCTCTACTACCAGGGCTACTGGCCATTGGTCGAGACCAGGTCGGTGGCCGTGGTCGGCACTCGCCACCCGAGTGCCGACAGCCTGTGCCGTACCAGATCCATCGTGCGCCGCCTGGTCAAGGACGGCTTCACCATCGTCTCCGGCCTGGCCGCCGGGGTGGACACGGCCGCGCACATGGCTGCCATCGAGCAAGGCGGCCAAACCGTCGCCGTGATCGGAACTTCGCTGGCTGGCTGTTACCCACCGCAAAATCGCGCTTTGCAAGCCCGCCTAGCTGCGGAATACCTCCTCGTGAGCCAGGTGCCGATTGTGCGCTACTCCGTCCAGCATGCGCCGCAAAACCGACTCTTCTTCCCCGAGCGCAATGCGACCATGTCCGCGCTCACCGAGGCCACCATAATAGTCGAGGCCGGCGAGACCTCGGGCACCCTCGTCCAAGCCCGCGCAGCTCTGCAGCAAGGGCGGAAGCTGCTCATCTTGGACAATTGCTTCCAAGACCCTTCCCTGACCTGGCCGCTGCGCCTGGCCAAGAAGGGAGCGCTGCGGGTGCGGAGCTATGGCGATATCGTGAAGGCTCTGGGTTGAAATTCTCGAAGATCGACGAGCTCACGCGCCCCGAGCACATCTACCTGGCCCAGGACGACGTTTGTTACTACCTGCGCGAATACACCCCCCGGGTCGGTTTCTGCCACAGCGACACCAACAGCATCGTCCAGAACTTCAAGAAACCCGTCGATCGCCGCAATCGGCCGGAGTGGGCTTATAAGGAGCAGTCCGTTCTCCAGATTGCGCTAGAGCTGCGCCAAAGCTTTAGCCCCAAGTGGCTACGCGCGGCAACGCTGGTGCCCATGCCTCCCTCCGCCAGCAAAGACGACCCTCGCTACGACGACCGACTGGTCAGAGTGTTGCGGGCGATCAGGGTTGAGGCTAACTGCGATGTCAGAGAGCTGCTCGTGCAGACCGGCTCGACCGAGCCCGACCACAACGCAGGCGAAGCGCGCCATCGCCTGACCCCCGACGAGCGCGAGGAGATCTTCGCGGTCGACCCCGCCCTGGTGAGCCCGGCTCCCGCGCAAATCGGAGTTGTCGACGACGTGCTGACCAACGGCTCGCATTTCGTGGCGGCCAAGCGCGTCCTGCGCAGGCAATTCCCCCACGCCCCGATCATCGGCATCTTCTTTGCCCGCCGCCAGATCGTGGCCTGACCCGCACGCAGCGACCCGTCCCCCGTGGCATAGCCGCGGCCCGGGCGACCCGAGCCATCAGCGCCGCCCGCGCGAGCAAGGCGCGCGATGAGGCCGCCGTGGATTCGTCGCGGGCCACGTGGATTCGTCGTGGGCCACGTGGATTCGTCGCGATGGTGGATACGTTGGATATGTCGTGCATCTTGCCGCGCCGGTAGCTGACGTGGTATCCCTGGCCCCCTGGCTTATCGAAAATTTCAACCTTCTGGTGGGCGTAGCTCAATGGCAGAGCATCGGATTGTGGATCCGAGGGTTGGGGGTTCGAAACCCCTCGCCCACCCTCTTCTAGATTAGCGTAATTATTGCGCGAAACGGCGCGGCTCGGGGCGACGGCGGGGCAACAACCCGACCCAAGGCGCCCCGTAGGAACGAAGCCCTATTTTATGGCGAATTTCTTCGGCGTAACCCTTCCCCACGGACTCGACGTCCGGTGGCGACCGGCAGTGCCGCTCGAAAGCCTGAGGCTGACCGAGAGTTGCGAGCCGGGGCGGCCGGTCAGACTGCTCGATGACCATGGCCAGCTCGCGGCCTGCGGTATCGCCGACCCGGACAACGGCATCATCCATCTGCTCAGCACCGATGCGCCGCAGAAGGGCTTCGACCTGGGATTCTTCGTCACCCGGGTACGGCGCAGTCTCGCGCTGCGCAGCGCGGTCGGGCTGCTAGCTGGCGAGCGCTCATACCGCCTGGTGAACGCCGAAGGCGACGGGCTACCAGGCTTCTCCGTCGACCGCTTCGCCGACTACGCGGTTATCTGCGCCCCCAGCCGTCCCCTCTTGCCTTTCGCTCGCTTGCTGGCCCAGGCCGTCCTGGCGGAAGTGAGCGATCTACGGGGCGCCGTGATCAAGGTGCGCGGCAAGGATCCCCAGGACCGGTCGTGCAAGGACGAGGTCATCGGTGACCGCCCGCCTGACAAATACGTCACCACCGAGCTCGACACCCCGTACGAGGTGCATCTCCTGGGCGCTTTGAACGTCGGACTCTTCCCCGACATGCGGGAGCAAAGAAGAAACATCGGCCGCTTCGTCGCCGGCAGACGCGTGCTCAATGCCTTTGCCTACACCGGCGCCCTCTCGGTCGCCGCCGCCCGCGCGGGCGCGGCCAGCGTTACCAGCGTGGATCTCTCCTCCGGCGTGCTGGCCTGGGCGCGGGAGAATTTTCGGCTTTCCGGCTTGCCCGCCGATCAGAGCCGTTTTCGCTTCGAGGTCTCCGACGTCCGCCGTTTCATGGCCAAGGAGGTCGAGCGGCACGCCGTCTACGACACCATCATCATGGATCCCCCAACCGTATCGGCAGCCCGAGCCTCGGGCTGGTCGATGAAGAAGGACTATCCCCAGCTCATCGCCTTGGCCACCAAGCTCCTGCCCGTGACCGGTGGCCTCCTCTGGATTTCGGCCAATGCTCGCCGCGGACCGTCAGTGCTGCGCCACGTGGAGGAGGGGATCAGACTTTCCGGTCGCCCTGCGGCTCTGCTCGAGCTGGGCGGTTTGCCGCCCGACTTTCCCACTCCGGCTTACTGGCCCGAGTCACGCTTCCTGGAAGTTTGCCAGCTCTTTGTCGCAGGCGAGTAACATTGGCGGTGCATGAAGGTCTTCGCGCTCTTGCTCGTTTCCGCTCTCGCGTGCAGCACCTCCCGGCCGGCGGGAGGCGACGCCGCTGCCCAGCCTGCGCTGAGCGATGCCCTGGCCCAGCTCGCCAGCGATACCGCGCCGGCCGTGGCCATCGACTTCTCGGTGGAAGGCTGCCCTGACCTGGACCCGGATACTCTATCGTGTACGGGACCAGCCCCACTGGCGCTGCGCTTCGTTCCCCTCTCCACCGCCCAGATCGAGAGTTACGCTTGGAGCTTTGGCGCAGTGCCAGCGATTACCGATCTCACGCCGACCCCACTTTACACCTACGAGCTGCCCGGAACCTACTCCGTCACCCTGGTCGCCACCACCGCGGCAGGCAGCCTCGTCACCAAGTCACGTGACGGCTTCGTAACCGTCACCGCCGACACTATCGGCGACCCCTGCAATCTCGACGGCCAGTGCGCTTCTCCTCTCACCTGTCTGTGTCCGGCCAGCACGCCGGCTACCCCCTCGTCAGGCGGCGCCTGCCAATATGGCCCGCCCGAGGGAAGCTGCACCGGCTCATGCCCAGCGGGCACTTGTGGCCCCGGCCAAACTTGCGCCAATCTGGCGCCCGCTTCCGGCGGTGCGATAGCGGTCTGGCAAGCCGAGCTGTGCCTGCGCCAATGCGCCACCGACAGCGACTGCGGTGCCGAGCTCCGCTGCCGCGTCCTCCCTGGCCCCGATGGCATCTCCTGGGTCGACGGATGCTTTGGCGATTACCCAGCTGACGTGGGCCATTCCTGCGTGGACGCTTCCGGCGAGCTGCGGGGAGACCTGTGTACCGGTGGAGTGTGCGCAAACCTTGGCCTGATGGGTATGTGCACCATGGTCTGCTCGGAGCGGACGTGCGCTCCCGGCTCGAGCTGCGCCGTGCTGGGCGACGGCCGCGAGCTATGCCTGGAACCCTGCCCGACCGGCTCCGAGTGTACCGCAGATCCCCTGCTCGGTTGCGTCGGCCCGGGCCCCGGCGACCTGGGCTACCATCTCACGGCCGCGAGCCCGGGTTTGGCCCAAACTTACTGCGCACCCAGGCCCTGCGCCTCCAACGCTGACTGCGCTCCCTCCGGGAGCTGTGACGGCCAGAGCAACGGTCACTGCGTTGCCCAGAGCCCGTAGCTCGCGCGCACATCGCCTCGAGCTTGCTCGCTCAGCAACACCCGCCTGGTCCATGCGGATTGTCGTATCGCTTGGCCAGGACCTGCGCAAGAGCCTGGTCGGGCGGGAGCGACGAGCGCGCGGCAGCGGCCTCGCCCGACAGCTCCCGTGCCAATGCGCCCAAGATTACTACCAGGGTGCCGAGCCGCCACCACGGCCGCCGGCTCTCCGAGTCGATAACGCTCTCGAGCAACCGGGGCGCCTGCGCTTCCCGCAAGACTTTGGGCTTGCGGCGAGCCAGGAGCAAGGCCCATTCGCGCATCGAAACCATCAAGATAGCAGCGACCAGCCCGAGGAACAGGGCCGCCACCAGTGCGTCCAGGCGATTATTGAAGATGATGGTCCGGGTGGCCGCAACCCGAGCCGCGGGCATCCCGCTAGCAGAGTCTTGCCCCAACTTTCTGGCCAGGGCCAGGAAACCTACCCGGTAATTGGGATGGATAATTTTCTCTACTCCGGCGGTGAAGGTTACCCCGCACAGGAAGACCAGCGGACAAGCGACTATCCACGCGTACCGAGCGCGGTCCGCCTTGATGAGGATAGTAACTGCCAGGCATAGAGCCACGCAGGAGAGGAGCTGGTTGGCGATACCGAACAGCGGCCAGAGGGAATTTACGCCACCCAAGGGATCCTTGACTCCCGCCACCAGGAAGTAGCCCCAAGCCCCGGCAAAGAGCAGGCTGGCCCCGATGTTCGCCGGGTAGAACCTGGTATCCGCGGCCCGCGGCCAAAAACGACCGGCGAGCTCCTGGATGAGGAAGCGCCCTATGCGCGTCGCCACGTCGACCGTGGTCAGGATGAACAGCGCCTCGAACATGAGAGCGAAGTGGTACCAGAGCTTGATCGCCGCATCACCTCCAACGATGGCGCCAATGATCTTCGTCATGCCGATGGCCAAGGTGGGAGCGCCGCCGGTGCGCGCGAGCACGGTCTTTTCGCCGATACTGCTGGCCAGCCGAGTCAGATCCGCGAGCGTGACCGGGAACCCCCAGGCTGACACGGCTTGGGCAACCTGCCCGGGCGCCGAGCCGACCAGTCCCGCCGGAGCATTGATCGCGAAGTACACGCCAGGATCCAGCACGCAGGCCGCGATCATGGCCATGATGGCGACCAAGCTCTCGAGGCACATGGCGCCGTAGCCCACCGGTC
Source organism: uncultured delta proteobacterium (assembly GCA_963849735.1). Classification (GTDB taxonomy): domain Bacteria; phylum Myxococcota_A; class Polyangia; order Fen-1088; family Fen-1088; genus Fen-1118. The sequence continues at coordinate 114,904 of CAWKJE010000062.1, read as the reverse complement.
GGATAAAGCGCTCGCGCGTGATCATCTTGGGCGTCGTACCGCTGGCGACCAGCGAGTGAAACCCGCTGATGGCGCCACAAGCAATGGTGATGAAGCAGAAGGGGAAGAGGCTGCCGGCCACCACAGGCCGCATCCCCCCGGTGAACATTTCCGGGCGAGTTAGGTAGGGCATCTGGATGACGGGCTGCACCAGCAGTATGCCGACGGCAAGCACGACGACTGCACCGATCTTGAGGAAGGAGACCAGATAGTCGCGCGGCGCGAGCAAGAGCCAGACCGGCAAGACGCTGGCGGCGAAGCCATAGGCGATGAGGGCCAGCGCGAGACTTTCCCGGCCCAGCGTGAAGAGTGGCCCGAGCGTGGGATGATCGTTGATGGCGTAGCCGGCGAGCAGCGACGCGATTAGGAAGACGACTCCAATGGCGGTCATCTCCAGCACCTTGCCGATGCGCAGATAGCGCAGGTACAGGCCCATCAGCATGGCAAAGGGCATGGTCAGGGCCGTGGTCACCAGCCCCCACGGGCTCTCGGCCAGAGCGTTGTCCACCACCAGGGCAAGGTTGGCCACCAAGATGATGAGAATGCCGAGTATGGCGAACATGGCAATGGTGCCCGCGACCCCGCTCACCTCATCCCGCACCATTTCCGCCAGTGATTTGCCGTCGCGGCGCACCGATGCGAACAAGATAACGAAGTCCTGCACCGCCCCGGCCAGAAGTGCGCCGACGAGAATCCACAGCGTGCCCGGGAGATAGCCAAACTGCGCGGCCAGCACCGGGCCGACCAACGGGCCGGGTCCGCTTATGGAAGCGAAGTGATGGCCGAAAAGAACGAGCTTGTTGGTCCGCACGAAGTCGCGACCGTCCTCGTGCGCCTCGGCCGGCGTGGCACGAAGATCGTCCTGCACCAGAGCCTTGGCGGCGATCCATTTCGAGTAGAAGCGGATCCCGATGGCGTAGGTGCATAGCGCGGCCAGGATCAACCAAACCGCGCCCAGAGGCTCGTGTCGGCGCAGTGCAATGATCGCATAGGCGCTAGCCCCGATGAGCGAGATCAGGGTCCAGACCACGATGCGGAGCAGGCTCTTCATACGGCTCCATCAGGCAAGGCAATTGCTCCGGATACTACCCTACCATCCCCTACCCGCTCGCTGGCATCCACCTTCCTTCCTCACATCCTCTCCTGCTCCTCTCCTCCCGGTTCTCACCCCAGTCGCATGGTCCGCAATGCGCCATCCGCCGCCCCCTCCACCACCACCGCCACCCCCAGGCGCCGCCACCACCGCCGCCACAGCACCACGCGCTCACCACTGCCGAGCCGCCCGGAAGCGACTTGCCCAGGCGGCAACTGTCGCGGACAATCCTCCCCGTGACCTCGGACTTAGACGTCGTCATCGTGGGAGCCGGCATCAGCGGCCTCGCCTGCGCCAGCTACGCCGCGCGCGCGGGGCTACACTGTGCTGTCCTTGAGCAAGCGGCGGAGCCGGGTGGCCGCATCCACACCGTACGCACGAGCCAGGGTTTCTGGTTCGAGCTCGGCGCCCACACCCTTTACAACTCCTACGGCGCCCTCCTCGAAATCCTGGATTGACTGGGTGCCCGTGCGTGCGTGCAGACCCGGCGGAAGCTGCCCTTCCGCCTGTGGGTGGGGGGCAAGGCACGCTCCCTCGCTTCCGAGGTTGCCCTGGGCGAGCTTCTGGCCTCGGCTTGGCGCATACTCGGGGCACGCAAGGCCGGTCGCACCGTGGCGGAGTACTACGGCGCTCTGGTGGGAGCCCGCAACTGGCAACGCGTCTTCTCGCCCCTTCTTGCGGCCGTGCCCTCGCAGCGCGCGGACGACTTCCCCGCTGAGATGCTCTTCAAACGCCGACCCCGGCGCAAAGACTTCCCGCGTACCTTCACTCTCGCGGGCGGGCTCACCACGTTGGTCGAGCGCCTATCCCGCCAGGAAAACGTGTGCTTGCGCACGCGGGCCGCGGTAGCGGAGCTTGGCCAAGACGGTTCTCGCTTCGTCATCGCAACCGAGGATGGCGCGCGCTTGACCTCGCGCAGCCTGGTGATCGCCACTCCGCCGGCCGCGGCGGCACGCCTCTTGGACAGGCTGAGGCCGGATCTGTCGCGCGTCCTTGCGCGCATCGCCACCACCGAAGTGGTCTCGACTGGCGTCGTGCTCGCGCAAGGCCAAGGCGGGCTCCCGGCCATGCTGGGGCTGGCGCCCCTCGCCGACGACTTTCTGTCGCTGGTCACCCGTGACGTGGTAGCGGATGAGCAGCGGCGCGGTCTTGCCTTCCACTTCCGCCCCGGCCTCACCCGCGACCAGCGCCTGGCGGTAATTGCCCGGGTAAGCGGGGCGGAGCCCGCCAGCTTTCTGCACGTGGCCGAGCACACGGCGGTCCTGCCTTCGCCTGGCCGCCATCACCCCGAGATCGTGGCCGCCCTTGACGATCTCCTGCGCATCCCCGGCATCTACCTGGCCGGCAACTTCTTCGGCGGCCTATCCCTCGAGGACTGCGTCATCCGTGCCCGGGCCGAAAGCGATCGCCTGCTGCGCGACCTCAGCGCGAGTACGAATAGATGACGACCTCGCGATTACCTCCGGCCGCCTTGCCCATGACCGCTATCTTGCCGCCACCGGCTGACCAGGCGGCGGCAGTGCCCTCGACCGGGACCTCGCCGATCACGGTCACTTTGCCACTGCTGGGCTCCAGCGTGAAAAAGTCGAGGGCGTAACGTCCCCCTTCTTTGCCACCTCTTCGCCCTGGGCGATCGGCGAGCAACGAAAAGAGCACTCGGCCACCCATCTGCCGCTGCTCCAGGGAAGTCGGGTCGTAGTCCTCCACCGGCAAGGTCAGGTCGATAGGGCGAACCTTTTCCTGCGGCCCGACCAGCTCGAAGCCCAAGCGCCCGGAGGACGGCACGATCACGGCAGGCAGATCGGGCTTCTCGCCCCGCTTACGCACGTAGTCGAGGTAGCCCTCGAGCTGGGGTGGCGTCTTGCCCGGGCCGGTCTTGCCCGTTTTCACATCGCGGATAGCGAACTGGGGCGGCAATCGAACATCGGTCTTGCGGTCGTACCCGCCTGGCTTCTCCACCATGATCGAGAAGTGACTGTTGCTGAAACCCAGGAAAGTTTCATCCTCGCTGCCCACGATACTGCCATTCCCGGTCACCACTGTGTCCTCGCTCAACAAGGTCGAGCCATCGGGCCGATAGGCCGCGATGGCGTACCGGGTATTGCCACCTGGCTCTTGCCGCTCGGAGACTGCCACGAAGGCCTTGGGGGAAAACGACAGCTCGCACTCGTCGAAGGGTTGGGTAATCTTTCCCAGTCGTCCGGCCGCATCTATGACGGCCGCCCGCCGCTTGCCTTCGTTCGCCACCACGAACCAAGACCCGCCCAGGCCAAAAATCTTCTCCGGCGTGGAGGTGAAGCTCGAGATCTCGGTCAGCCGTGGCTTGCCGCCTGGCGCGCCAACCGAGAGCAAGACCTGCCCCGCGCCGGTAAGGCTGATGGTCGCCAGCTTGCCACCGCCCTCGTCGAAAGCGAAGGCATCCTGGAGCACCTCGCCCTCTCGGGCAGTCACCTTGCCCGTGGGCTCGAGCAGCCTCGGGGCCGCGACCCCCCGTCGACCCGGCAATACTGAAGCCACCATCAGGAAGGCCAATGCTATTCGACGCCTCAGGAGCTTCAAAGAACCTTCCCAGGGTCCTTCACTCGATCGCCCAAACATGGACGCGATATTAGCGCGGCCAGGTATGGCGCCGCAGCGATTTCTCGGCCTTTCCACCCGCTCCGGCTACAATGGCCGCAGTGCTCGCCAGTCACCTTCTCTGCGCCGTCCAGGCAGCCGCCCTGACGGTGGCGCCTGCACCACCGAACGCTTGTCCGGCCCCGGCGCAGGTGCTGGTAGCGTTGCAAACCCATGCGCCAGGTATCATGGCCGCGACCTCGGATGGCGATCCGGCTAGAGCCATGACGCTTACTCTCGTGCCCACCAGCAGCGGAGAGACAACCTTCTCTATGACGGATAGACACGGTGTGGTGAGGCTTCACCGTTCGCTGCCGGCGCCAGCCGGCGACCACGCCCGCGATTGCGCGGCGCTGGCCGACACTGTCGCCTTGATCGTCATCCGCTACTTCGAGGACTTGGAGTTACCCGCGCTGCCCGAGCCCCCCGCCTCACTGCAACCCGAGCCCAAGGCGCCAGCACCCGAGCTCAAACCCGCATCCACGCCCAAGCCACCATCGTCCCCGCCCAAGCCACCAGCGCCCCAGCCCGAGCCGCCGTCGTCTCTGCCCAAGCCGCCACCACCCCTGCCCGAGCCGCCGTCGTCTCCGCCCAAGCCGCCGTCGTCTCCGCCCAAGCCGCCCCCCCCTCCGCCCGAGCCGCCATCACCGGAGCATCAGCCACCAACGGGGCCTGAATCACCGGCGCCGGCCACTGCCCCGGATGAGTCGGAAGTTGCTCCAGCATCGCAATGGACGAGGTTTGCGCTGTCGCTGAACGGAGCCCGCCGCATCCCAACCGTGGCTGCCGATTTCGGCGGACATCCCTACGGAGGATCCTTGGCGGCAGGCTTCGTGCTAGCTCGCAGCAGCAACGCGCGATGGGACTTGGGGCTCGACCTATCGGCTGGCATAGCGGGAGTGGCCACGGACAAACCCTTGATCGGGAACAATAACTCTGGAGGGTACGCGTCAATGGCACAACCCACGGCCGAGTTGGCCGTGCTCGCCGGTTTTTTGTGGGATCAGAGCAAGTTATGCGCGGGCCCCTCGCTAACCACCGACCTGCTCTGGCTGCACGCCTATTACCCAGGAGGTCGCGAGCAGAAAATGACCGCCCTCGCTGTGGCGGCTGGCATCAAGATCTCGTACCAGTATAATTGGGCGAGGAGCATATTTATACGGGGAGACGCCTCGGCTGACCTCGAGCTGAGGGGCGTAGATATCTACCTGAAGGACCCGAATGAAGCCTACCATGCCAGCACGCGGATTTGGGCCACCCTAGGCTTGGGGGTAGGAGTGCGGTTTTGATGTCGTTCGATGATGATGCCGATGCCCTATCTGCTCTAACCCATAGAGAGTTGGTTATGGGACAGAAGCATCAGGTTTCGCCGCCGGTTCCCGCCCCGCCCGTCGCTGACGCGGATCTGGTGCGGGCGTGTCGTTCCGGTGATATGACGGCCTGGCGCAGCCTTTACGATCGGTACTCACCCCTGGTCCATCGCTTTGCCGCCGCCCTCGGAGTCCCCGGGGAAGACCGCGAGGACGCGGTCCAGGATATCCTGATCGCCGTATTTCGCAGCCTGCGTCATTTCCGCGGTGAGGCCCAGCTCTCCACCTGGATCTATCGCATTGCCGCGAGGCACGCCATCCGCCTCGGCCGGCGTCGCCGTATGCGGGAAACCGTGCGGGTCATGCTGGCCAAGGAGCGGCCTCAGCCAGAAGTGGACCCCTCCGAGCGTTCGACGCGTTTGGCTACCCTCGACCGCCTGCTGGCCAAGCTGGCACCCAAGAAGAGGACGGTGCTGGTCTTGTTCGAGGTCGAAGGGCTATCAGCCAAGGAAATTGCCGACGTGGTGGGGTGCCCGGAGAACACGGTCTGGTCTCGCCTCCATCATGCGCGAGCCGAGATGGTCAAGGCGGCCCGGAGGATGGCGTCGTGAAGTGGCTTGAACACCCCACGGACGCGGGGGAAAGGCTCTTGCGCGAAGGCCTCGACCAGGCCGCTCAGCGCACCGGCGACGAGATCACCCACCGCCGGGTTTGGGCGAAGGTCGCCGACGCCCTGCTCGTGCCGGTGGCTGGCGTGTCCGGACGCCTGGTGTTCGTGTCAGCGAGCGTCGCGATGACGGCTCTGGCCGTGACCGCCCTGATCGTTTATCCCTACCTGGGCAGCAAGAGCCACGCGACCTCGGCCGCTTCGGCGGCGCCGACCAGGCCAAGCGCGGCGGCCTCCGATCCCAGAGTCCGCGAGCCTGCGGCCGGCAGCGGCGGGGCGATGGGCCAGGGCGAGAGCGAGCACGCGGCGGGGAGCGTGGTGCGAACCGGCAAGGGCGAACGAGCGCGCGTCAGTCTGGGCGGCGGCGCCGTGGCCGACCTGGACGAAAGCTCCGCCGTGACCTGGGATGCGCAGCATCGGCCGGGCATTTTGTTCGGCAACGCACGCCTCTCGGTTCCCCATCAGCCGCCGGGCTGGCGCTTTTCCGTGACCGCCGGGCCCTATGTGGTGACGGTCATCGGCACCAAATTCAAGGTAGAGGTGGGCGGACAAAGCGTGGGCGTGGAGGTAGAAGAGGGAGTGGTCGAGGTATGGCACGGTTCCCACTCGACGCGCCTGGTGGCGGGTGATGCCTGGCACGGCCCCTCACGTCCCGAGGAGACCTCGACCCAGTCCGGCGGACAGGCAGGGCGCATGACGCACCTGGCATACAAGGCGCCGTCGGAAGGGCCTGACATGCCGCTGGTCTCTGCTCAGCCTTTGCCAGCCGCCAGCCGCGGGCTCGGTGACGTCGAGTCCGTGCTGGACACAGGCGATGTGGCCCGGGCTATGGCCATGCTCGGTCGCACCGCACAAGGAAGTGGCCCCGCTGCCGAAAATGCGGCCTATGAGATGGCGCGGATCACGCGTTACAATCTTGGGCAACCGCGGCAGGCGATTGCGCTATGGGACAAGTACCGAACCCGCTTCCCGGACGGTCTCCTCCGCACCGAGGCCGACCTCTCCATCGTGGACACGCTCGCTCGCTTGGGCGAGGTCAGGTCCGCCCTCGACGAGGCAACAACGTTCATCGCCCGCCACCCGAGCAGCGAGCGCCGGGCGGAGATTCATCGCCTGATCGATCGGCTGCGCGCCTCCGAGGCAGGCTCCGAGAGCCGGTGATTGCCATGATCCGGCGCTGGGCCTGCGTGGGCGCGGGAGTGCTGGTAGCCTTGGGCGGGTGCAAGCCCCAGCACCTCGTGCTGAACAACGTGAACAACGACTCGGCCGATGCTTCGTCCGTCGGCAGCAACACCACCGATACGGCGGCGGATCCAGGTGCAGATGCTCCTTCCTCGAATCCCCAATGCGGGCCGGTGACCCTGTATCAGCAATCTGCTCCTGTGGTGACGATCCTGCTCGACCGTTCCAGTAATATGGGGCAGTCGTTTGACGGCACGACCAAGCTGGCCGGTGCCCAACAGCTGCTTTCGGGCAACATCGCCAACTATGGCCAAATTGTCTTCAAGCTAGGGGTGTTTCCGGCGGACACCTGCTCGGGCAAGACCTGTTGCGCCGAGAGCATTGAGGAAACCCAGTTCTCCAACTACTTGCAATGCCCGCCGCTCTGTGCATCGGCGACCAGCGATTCTCCTTCCCAGTATGCGCTACAGCAAGTGAAGGCGCCAGAAGGGCAATTTCCCCCGCCATCATATGTCCTCCTCGTCACGGGATCGGACCCATCGTGCGCCTCGGATGCGAGCTCAGCTGACTCTTGCACTGCGGCGGTGACTGCTGCCAAGAATCTCGACAACAGCGGCATTCCCGTCGTGGTGCTCGGGTTGGGCGATGGCGGTGATTGTTTTGGCCAGCTCAACGGAAACAATGTCCCCGCGCTGCCAAGTGGCATCTCCCCGTTCTACAACGCCACCTCCATTCACGATGCTCAGCAGCATCTAAACACGCTATTCACTGCGGTTGAGGAAGAAGTGTGCACTCTGACTGGCTACTCTGCTGTAGCACAATGGCCGGGCTGGAAGTTGGTCAAGGTCACCGTGGGCGACACCCAAATACCGCCCGCCAACTGGACCGAAATGGATGGCAGTGCGTGGCCGGGCCAGGTCAGGATCAAGCTGTCAGGCGATTACTGCAAGAATTTGCTTGGCTCTCCTGACGCCTCGCAGCTCGATTTCCAAGCATGGTATTACTTCGGTGCCACGCTCGACGCGGGGGCGGAGCCCTGCCCTTCCAACGACAACCCTTCCGGTACCGGCCTTGGCTTCTGATCACCAGGTATCGATGACCCCTATGGTGGGTATCGCCGAGGTCAGCGGGATGGTGTCGATGCCGCGGGCCCCTAGGACAGCGAGATCGTAACGAATCCTGGCCAGGGGTTGCGCGGGGTCGGCGGTGTCGACCTGGATGCTGTACTCGGCATACGCTTGACCGCTGATCCGGCTGGGCTCGTCGGCGAAGAGATTGTTGCGCTGCAGGTAGGCCTCCACCGCGGCCGCCTGCGCAAGTGGCACGTTGAACAGCAAGAGGACCTTGTTCTCGGCATTGATGGCGCCGTAGAGGTTGAGGAGAAACATGCGCAGAATCTCCAACTTCGCCGGCTGTTCCCGGATGGCCGGGTTGACCCATATCGAGGTGCCCGATTCCATCACCTCGTCGATGATGGTGAGGCCGTAGCTCTTGATAGCGCTACCGCTCTGGGTGATCTCTAGCCCAAGATCGGCACCGCCATTTTTCACCTTGGCTTCGGTCTTGCCCCAGGTCTCGTAGATCAAGATGCCCTGCTCGATCTTGGCCGGCGCGGCATACTTCTGCACCGCAAACCGGGCGAAGGCCTGCCCCAAACCGACCTCTTCCATCCGGCGGGTGATCCACTCGAGCGCCAGGTAGGGCATCTCGGCCACCGCGGTGATGAGGGGCTTGCGGCTCCCCAGATCCTTGAAGAAGTCGCGCGCGCTCGCCCACTCGCGCTCGGGCCGCGCGATGCCGACCAGACGCACCCCACCCCGGCCGAGCGCCATCACTCGCCGCAGCTCGAGCGTGCGACCATATTCGAGCTTCAGCTCGAGCACGCGTTCGCGAATCCAATCGTCACCCGCGATGGCGACGTCCAGCTCGCCGATCCCGAGCTGGGTGGCGAACTCCTGCGGCCGGCCGTCCCAGCCGTAGAGGAATCCCACCGTGGTGAACTTGCTCGGACCGCCGGTTTGATATCCCGAGGTGCGAAACCCGGCTTGCTCGAGCAGCCGAGGCAAGTTGCCACCCCGATTGGGGTCGGCGAGCGATCCAGCCGGCATGCCGATGCGCAGGATTTCGCTACCTTGAGGTGCGTTCAGGGAAGAGCTCATGACAGCACCCATCCTGCCCAGAAAAGCCGCGCCTGTCACCCGGTAACGGCCTCGCCGGCCTCACCCATATTGGCCAGGGCCGCCAGGACGCACACCAGGGCAGCGAAGAGCGCCACCGGCAATAGCCCCAAGAGCGGAATCGCGACCAGCGAGGTCGTCAAGGCAGCGAGCGCCGCGCCCACCAAATCCCAGGCATACATCAACGCGCCCGCCTCCGGGTGGCACGCCGCCTGGGCCGCCTCCGCGAACACCGCCCCGGTAGCCGCCCCGCTCGCCATGAGGAGTGGGACGATGGCCGCGCCTACCGCCGCCGCCAGCCAAGGCGCAACCGCCAGCGCCGCGGCTACCGACAGCGCGACCAAGGCCAGCCCCGCACAGGCTCGCGCCAGGCCGCGTTTGCTCGACCGCAGACGCGCGGCCGCCATAGCCCCCAGCGCCAGACCGGACATGAACACCGCCAGCGCGAAACCCAGCGCGTGGTAGAGATGCCCCTGCAGCGCTTGCTGGGCCAGCAGGAGCACGAGCTCCAGGGCCATGCCTGCTGCCCCGGCCGCCGCCATGGCAAAGGCCGGCCCCGCGCGGCGCGCCAGTCCTCTGCGGCGGAAGAGCCCCCACGAGAGCCAGCCCAGGACCAGCGCTCCGACCACCACTATTACCGCCCTGATCGCCGCGCCTGCCGACGCAATCAAGGGCCACGCCCTCCTGGCCAGCACCGGCGACCAGCGCTCCAGGGACTCGAGCCACCCGAAGAGGTAGACCACAGGACGGAAGTCACGGTTGGCGAGAGCAACCGTAGTCGCGAGGGCGCGGTGGTAGCCTGCCAGGTGGAAGGGGAGCAAGCGATCGAAAAGCCAGGTGCTGCCGACTTGGACCAGTACCAGTCCCCGCTGGCGCAGCCGCTGCGCAAGCAACGCCGCGCGCGCATCGACAGGCGCGCTGGCCGCCCAAAAGATGGTCTGGCTGCCCGGTGCCACCCCCACCACGGGAAAAACCTCGGCCAAAGTGGTGAGGATGGTCGAGTGTCGCTGCCGGGCGGCGACATCGACCAGAGCGGACTCCGACCCTGGAGTGGCAAGGGCCAGTAGCCCTCCGGGAGCGAGGGCGTGCCGGATGGCCACGAAACACTCGCGGGTGAGGTAGCGGGCCATGAGCGCGTTCTGCGGCACCGGCGCGGGCACGAAAATTACGTCATAGGGCTCCGTGGTCTGCCGCAGCAGCGCCCTGCCATCCGCTACCACCACGCGCACGCGCGAATCGGCGAGGGCGGCCCTCGTCTCACGACCGCCGAAGCGACGCGCAAGATCGAGCAGCACGCCATCGATCTCGACATAGTCGATGCGCTCGGGCCGGTGCTTGAGCGCTTCTGCCAGTCCGCCGCCGAGACCACCCCCCAGGAACAGCACACGACGCGGCGCCGGATGGAGCAACAGGGGCAGATGAACGCTTTCCTCGGCGGTGATCTGGTCCTCGCTGGTGAAGAGGAGCACGCCATCCTGCATAAACACGCGCTGATCCTCCCGCCCGAGCACGGCGAGCTGGCCATAGCGCGAAGGCCGCAGCGCCAGCAAGCGCTGGTCGGGGAAATGAGCCGCGTCGACCGCCCCCGCCAGCTTGGGTCCGAGGAGCGCGCCCGCCACCGTGGTCATGAGCGGCAGGAGCACCCAGCCGCGCCTGCCGGACCATGCCAGATGGGCGGCCACGCCCGCGCACATGGCTCCCGCCAGCCACAAGATCCATACTCCTCGCCAATTTTCGCCGAGGACGAAGTGGAAGAGCAGACCCGCCCCGGCCGCCGCTAGTGTCTCCGCCGCGTAGAGCGAGGTCTGCCTTCGATCCGACCCGGCCTGGCTACGGTTGGCCCAGGCATAGCAGAGGCCGCCCACCAGGGCCGGCGCCAGCGCGACCAGCGCGGTAAGAGCAATTCCGACCAGGGAGGCCGCCTCGCCCGTGCGGGAGGGACGCGCGATCATGGTGGCGGCAAAACCACCCAGGTAGAGCAGCGGCGCCAGGCTGAGCACCAGGTAGAGGGCCCGGGTGGCGCGGGCGCCCGTGAGCGCCAGCTTGCTCGCCCAAGCCACTGCCACCGCGGTAAAGCCCAGCCACACCCCGAGCCCGATCCCGAGCACCATCTCGTTGCCCTGCGCAAATGCCAGCAGCTCGCGCAGCAGCACCACCTGGGCCAAGAGCGATGCCGCGCCACTGGCCACGACCGCGAGCCTGACGGGGGCTTGCCCCCCGAAAGGATAGCCAGAGCGGAGGCAGTTGCCCAGTTTTGCGCCGGCCGAGGCTCGGCCCGCTAGCTCCATACTCCGGGGATCTCGGCCCCGCAGAATTCACAGGCGCGGTTCTTGATGTGCATCGCCAGCAGCTCGAAGCCTCGCCGCGCTACCACGGTTTTGCCACAGCGGGGACACAGGGTGTCCTCGCCGTCCAAGCCGGGTACGTTGCCGGTGTAGACGAAATGCAGGCCCTCGGCCATGCCGATGTCACGGCAACGAGCCAGGGCCGCATTGGGAGTCGGCGCGACGTTCTTCATCTGGAATTCCGGGTGAAAGCGCGTGAAGTGGACAGGCACGTCGGCGCCCAGATGCTCCTTCACCCAACGGCACATGGCGCGTATCTCCGCCTCGCTGTCGTTCTGCCCGGGAATGCACAAGTGCACGAGCTCGAGCCAGGTCCCGCTCTTGCGGATGACCTCGAGGGTCTTGAGCACCGGTTCCAGCTTGCCTTTGCACATGCGCCGGTAGTAGTCGTCGGTGAAGCCCTTGAGGTCGACCTTGACCGCGTCGAGCAGCGCGAGCACCTCTTTCATGGGCGCAACCTCGCCCGAGCCGCCGGTGACCATGGTGCTGCGCAGCCCGGCCTGGCGAGCGACTCTGGCCGTGTCGATACAATACTCGAGGAAGACGATAGGCTCGGAGTAGGTGAAGGTAACGCAGGCGTCGTAGTCACGCGCCAGGCGAACCACTTCCTCGGGCGGCATGAGCTGGAAGTCCACGTCTTCTGGCTTGGCCTGCGAGATATCCCAGTTCTGACAGCACTTGCACTCCAGGTTGCAGCCGGCGGTGGCGAGGGAAAACGCCCGGCTACCCGGGAGGAAGTGAAAGAGCGGCTTCTTTTCAATGGGGTCGACGTGCACGGCACAGGGCTGCCCCCACACCAGCGAGTAGTAGCTGCCGTCGCGGTTTTCGCGCACGCCACAAAAGCCGCGCTCGCGATCCTCGACCTGGCAGTGCCGGGGACACAGCTCACACTCCACCGCCCTCTGCGGCAAGCTTTTCCAGAAGCGGGCCGGGTAGGCGCGCGGAGCGCTCTTGGCCAGAGCGGGTCGGGGCACGAGCAGGCTGCCGCCGACCAGGCCGTCGGCGGCCAAGGCGCAGCCCGCCCCCCCGCAGGATCGGAAAAACTCGCGACGGGTCGTCAGCATCGCGCTTCGCCTCCCTGCCCCACCCGAGCACCAGTGCTGGGTGCCATCAAACCTCCACCTCGATTACCTCGATGTCGGCTCGATCGGCTACCCCCAGACCCATGCGGGCCGCGCTGGCCAGATAGGTCGGGGTGAGGCCCACCGAAGCCAGCGGGGGCAGATCCCGCTTGGCCCGCAGATCCTCGAGCAGGGCGAGCGCCACCGTGTCGATGGCGACCGGATCGGTCGCCAGCAGCAAGGCGTTAGCCGGCTCGGCCAGGCCGGGTTGATAGCTGGGGCCGTTCTGCAATACTGGACGCAACGCATCCATGACGACCAGGCGCTGCTTGTCTCGGATAGCGGGGACAGCGTTAACCTCGCCCACATAGGGATCACAGTGGTCCACGTGCATCTTGCTGGGGTTGTGGATGCAGCCGAAATTGTTCTTGAGCGCTCCCGTCATGCCCGCCAGCATGTGCTGCTTGAGCACCGGCAGGTTGAGCACCCCGTCGACCTGGCGGGTGAGAACGCTCGCCAGGCGCGAGGCCGACGAAGGCATCTGCACCAGCTCGTCGTCGTGGCCGGCATCATCGTTGCCGACGGCGCGGTAGCCGCCCCGCTGCGCGCGATCGACGATATGCGCGGCGGTAAGATCCCGGGTGAACCTGTCGAAGGCAACCTGGCGCCGCCCCTCCACTCCCAGCGCGGTCAGCAGGTCGGACACGGCGTCGACCAGCTCGACGTGAGTTGCGGCGTTGCGACCCGCAAGTCCGTTGACCTTGAGCCCCACCCGCTCGTTGGGGCGGACATACTGCGCCAGCGCGCGCACCGGCTCCGCCTCGCCCGACAGCGCCCGCAGCCCGGCATGCAACATGGCGCGCAGGACGCCTGCATCGGCGTCGTAGCCGCGAATGAGCACCTTCGCGCTGCGCACCACCACCACGCGCGGCCGGGAATGGCTGAGCGCGCTTTTCCGCGCCGCCATGGCCAAGGTCTGGCGCGGGCTGGCTCCCGCTCGATTAGCGCGACACGAAGAGACACAACCCGCAGTCGCCAAGGCGGCACCCATCACCCCCTGCAGGAAACGTCGCCGGTCGGAATTCTGCGCACCCGAGCCCACGGCGTCCGATTATAGCTCTAGCGGTAGGCTTCTTCCCCAAAAACTATGGCTTCGTAGACCCGAAATTCCGCCTTCTTCCATCCGTCGGCGTCAAGACCGGCCTTAAGGGCCAGATGGCGCAGCGTGGTCTCTCGATCCCAGCCTTGCTCGGGCGCCACCTGAGGCAAAAAGGTGGCGCGGTTCCAACCTCGGCTGAGCACTATGCCGTGCTTCCCGATGACGATTTCCTCGGGGCCCTTGATGGGCTGAGGTGGCGTCAGCACCGATATCTCGATGGTTATGAAGGGTAGCTCGGTCGCGCTCACCGCATGGGGAAAGCGGGTGTCCTCCAGCGCCGCGCTGGCCGCCCGCATGGCCACCGTGTCGTAGAGGCTGTCCGTCGGCTCGATGGTCCCGATGCAGCCCCGCAAGTCGCTGCCCCGGCCCAGACAGCGCCCATCATCGCCCATCTTGCACTGCAAGGTGACGAAGGCCCCCGCCTTCCGCTCCAGCGATTTGGTGATGGGCACCAGTTGCCTGACCTGCGGTTCGAACCTGCCCTTGCGCACCGAGGCCTCGAGCGAGGTGCGCGCCAGGCGCATGAGAGTTGCGCGGTCCTGATGGTCGAGCGACAACATGGCTTCACCCCCTGCCCCCGCGCCAGCCAGCTTGGCCCCGGCGGACCATCGACCGGTGAAGGCGACGTCCACGTAGGTGACGCTGCTCGACCAATCGCCGGTGATGTCCGCCGAGGTATAGCGGCTCATCACCTGGCCCCGCATTCCGGGAAAGCGCGCCAGTAATTCCAAGAGGAGCGCGATGGGATGAAGTCCACAGATGGTAGTACCAGTCTTGCTAGCATGGGCGAGGAGCCCCTTGCGGTCGAGATTCAGAATCTGGGCCACCGAGCCGTCGTCCACGACGCGCAGACGCTCGGCCACGCTGCCCGGGCCGGGCACTTCGTAGCCATAGCTCTCGCCCCGGTGGGTGAAGTCGCTCGAGGCGATGACGACCGTCTGGGAGTCGACGATCTCGGCCAGAATTCCGGCCAGCTCTCGGTAGTCGGCCTCAGCCATCTCTCCGACCAGGATGGGTACCAAGGTGAAGCTGGTCAGGACACGCTGGAGCAAAGGAAGCTGCATCTCGAGCGAGTGCTCCTCGACCTCGGCCTCGGGTACCACCCCGACCACCCTGCTCTTGCGCAGGCGGGCCACCGCCTCCGCATCCACGGGGATGAGGCCGAGCGGCGTTTCGAAGTAGCTCACGTCGGCAATCGACGCACCTCGCAGAGGGAAGTGGTGGGAGATGGCCAGCACTATCGCGCGGTGGATATCGCGCCCGCGCAGCAGCGCGTATCCCGTTGCCGCGGCTCGGCCCGAGAAGCGATAACCGGCGTGGGGAGAGATCAACGCCACCGGAGCCTCCAAAAGCTGCGCCGGCCTGGCCTGGGCCAGCATCTCGTCCACATAGGCCGCCAGCCGGTCCGGCTCACCCGGGTACCAGGAGCCCGCGACCTGCGCCCTTCGGATGCGCCGTGAATCAGGCGGGGCCGCCCCCGGAGATGCCGCGCCCGCGGCCGCGCCAACGGCGACGCCTCCCGCCGAAGGCGCCGGCTGGGCGTTGCCACGCGGTTGCCTGGCGCACGCTCCAGCCACGAAGGCAAGCGCCAGAACCGGCACTCTCGGGGAGCGAACGAGCATGGCCCGGATGGTTGCGCCGGCGCGAGCTTCTGTCAACGCCTACCGGAGGGGAGGCCACGGGAAGACGGGAGGAAGCCCGCGGCCTGGAGACGGATACGTGATTCAGACACGTGATTCAATGGAGAAGCGCGTAGATGGCCAGACCAGCCACGGTGAGGCCAAGGCAGACAGCGATGGTCCCACCGATGCGCCCGAGATTGACCAAGCGACGTGAGGGTGGCCCGGTCAGCACCCGCGCGAGGGTGTCCTCCGCCACCAGCCGCTGATACTCAGCCGGGCGTTCGTGCTCGAGCTCCTCCACGGAGACACGCCCGGTGAAGATCACCAGATCCATAGGAAACTTGTCGGGACGCAAATGGCCGTTGAAGAAGTGCACGGTGAAGATGAAGACCATGGCCATGAGCGCCTCTTCGCCGTGGACCACCAGAGCGATATTGAAGACCCATCCCGGCAAAAAATGGGCAAAGAAGCGCGGGAACCACAGCAGCAGTCCCGAGGATCCAATGATCGCCATGCCCCAGAACACCGCCCAGTAATCGAATTTCTCCCAATAAGAGTAACGGTCGAAGCACGGCCGGGGGCCGAGCCCGACGAACCAACGAAAGTGCTGCAGGAGCTGCACCAGATCGATGGGCTGGGGCACCAGCGAGCGCGGTCCCCACAGCATGCCGTAGTCTTTGCGCACCAACAGGCGGTGGGCGAGACGCGCGATATGGGTGAGGAACACCAGCATCAAGGTGGTCGCGGCCATGCGGTGCAGGACGCCGGTCACCCGGTAGCCACCCAGGACATTAGCCAAGACCCTAGCCCAGCTCGCCATGGGGAAGAGCAGAGGGATACCGGTGAGGGCGAGAGTCAGGAAGCTGGCCATCAGCACCCCGTGGATGAGACGGTCGTGGTAGTGGAAGCGCAACACGTAGCGCAGCGGGGTTGCGTGGGCGGGGCTCACGGCCATCGGGTTGGCCACCGGCTTCTCCGGCGCGTCCGTCGTCCTATCCGTCGCCATCCAGCTTTCCTTCCGTGCGCGCCGTGCGCGCCTTGCGCACCGGAACCAGCGAGCGGCCCAGCCACATAATGGTGTGCAGGCCGAAAAAGGCGAAGACACTGATGAGCAAGAGCTTCATCGCCCGCGTGACGTAGAACAACGCAGGATCGTGGGCGCGACTATGAGCATCAGCGTGGGGATCGTATTGCGAGAACATCGGCGTGGCCCCGGCATGGCACTTGCGGCAGGTTTCAACCCGGCGCGCGTCGGACACCGTGGATCGCGGATTGCTCTTGGGCAAAATGCCATGCGCGTCGTGGCAGTCGGCGCAGGTCGCGGCGCGGGCAAAGCCCAGGGCCGATACCTTGCCGTGGAAAGTGTCGCGGAAGGTGCGCATGGACTCCTGGTGGCAGGTGCCGCATTCGCTGACCAAGGTCATCTTGAACGACTGGTCGGCGGCTTGCGTGTCGTGTGCCGTGTGACAGTCGCTGCATACCGCTGCCCGCGGGTTACCCGCGCGCAGGGCCGCGGCGTGTACACTGGTTTCGTAGACATTGCGAATGCCCTCGTGACACGAGCCGCACGTCTTGGGGATATTGCGGCGGTTAACCTCACTCTGCTCGTCCGAGGCACGCCGGATGGCGTGGTTGCCGTGGCAGGTGGCACAGTTGGGCGCCACCAGCAGGCCGCTCTGGTTCAGGGCGCGGCCATGGATGCTATCGCGGAACTGGGCCGGGATGTTCGCGGCCGGGGTGCGGGACGACGCGAAGACTGCCTGGTTAGCGTGGCACTTGCTGCAGGTGGCGGCCACGTTGAAGTGGTAGGTGCGCGAGTTGGGATCCTTGGAGCTGAGTATGTCGTGGACGCCGTGGCAGTCGATGCACCGCGCCGCCTGGCTGGTGGGAGAAAGGCGGCGGGCGCCCGCGTGCACGCTCTGATCGTAGGCCTTGACCGCCTCCTCATGACACTGCGCACAGTCGGGCGCCGCCAGCTTGACCGGGTGGGGCAGGTCCTTGCCCTGCAGGTCGGCGTGACAATCGGTGCACGCCATATCCAGCTGACCGTGTACCGAGCCGGCGAAGGCGTGGCCGACAGCGGGCAAGCTGCCGCCCCCGGCGCGCTCGACCTGCTCGGCGTGGCAGGCCAGACAATCCTCATTGCTGGGCGAGGCCGGAGCGGCGGTCGCCGGGGCCCCGGTCTCGGCCCGCGCTCGCGCGCAAAGACCCAGCGTCCCCATCACGATGATGCTCAGACCGATTGGCTTTCGTGCACCGAACATAGCTCGCGTTCCGCAGCTCCCACCCAACGACGCGCCCACTCGGCATCAGCCTGGTAGGTTGAGCAGAATGCGATCTCCGTCCACGATGGCCGGGTAGGTCTCGAGTGGGCGGGGCGGCGGACCCTCGAGCACCTTGCCGGTGAGATCGAAAAGGCCGGCATGACATGGGCACTCGATCTTCTGGCTCTCGGGGGCGTAATTCAGATCGCAGAGCTCGTGCGGACACTTGGCCTCGAAAGCGTGGGCGCTGCTCTCCCCGTCCCGGACCAGCAGCAGCTCCTTGCCCCGGATGCGGGTGACCATGGAGCCCCCGGCCTGCCGCAGCTTCGGGGCCTTGGCGAGAGGTACCGCGACCCACTTCTTGCCCGCCCGGGCCCGCCTGGGCCAGGCAGCCGCAGCCAGCAACAGCGCGCCTAGCGTGCCCAAGAAGCCGCGCCGCGAAACCTGCACCGGGGCGGGCGCGCCCGGAGGGGGGCTGACTCGTCGAGAACAACCGCAGTTGGACATTGCTAAAACTCCCGAGTGATGTTGAAGCCGATGACGAGGTCTTTCCACGGGGTGTCGGTGTTGGCCAGGTAGCCGTCAGCGGTGATGTACTGGGTGTTGCCGCATACCAGGGCAAAGGTGTGGCGGGAGGTGAAGAACTTCACCCCGCCCGAGAAGGTGGGGTTCTTCCCACAATAGCCGGCCACGCAGAACACCATCTCGGCATCGAGCGAGACCGGCGCCGCCAGGCGAACCTCCACCCCCGCCCCGGCCCCCGCCGAGTACTTGGTGTCCTGGTTGTACTTGGTGGCGTTGGTCGAGTTCGAGTGATAGAGAGCCGCGGCGGACAGTAGCAGGCGATTGGCCACCAGGCGGGTGGCGAGGAGCTGCCCCCAGAATCCGCTCGAGTCCTCGACGTTCCTCTGCTCGAACCAGGTTCCCCCCACCCGAGCTGCGAGATCGATGCCTCTGTCCTCCTGGCGCACTATCTGGTAGCGTACGTCGAGCTCGTAGGTGTCGACCAGCGATCCGCCAGTGCGATAGATCCCGACATCGAGCCTGTCCAGTATCCCGTAGCGCAGTCCCAGCCCAACCATCATCGGACCATTCAGGCCGACCAGGTTGTAGCCCATGTTAACCCACGGGCTGCCGCTGGAACTGTCGTAGATGGGGGAGGCCGAGCGGTGGTCGATCATGAGCTCGAACCCGCCCTTGCGCGTCGTTCGCGCGGTGGGCAGGGCCAGGATGCGCACCCGCTCGGGATAGCCCTTGCCATACCAACCCACCGCCGGATCCTCGCTCTCCTGCAAGTCCACCACCTCGTCCAGCACCTCGATGTCGTCCTCGGACGGCTTCGCCACCGCGCCTGGCGGCGGTATGGCCGGCGGGAGGGCAGGCGTCGCGGCTGGCGCTGCGGGTCCGAGGGGGGGGCTGGGTGAGACGGCACCTGCTCCCTCCGGGGTCGCCGGCGCCGCGGGCAGCACGGGAGCAGGACTCTGCCCCACCGCTCCCGCGGGCTGGCCTAAAGAATCAGTCTGCGCGAGGGCGGGCCGTGCCGCCAAGCTCAACGTCCAGGTCAGGGCAAGTACTGCGGCAGCTTTCATGGTGACCCCAAGAGTCGAATTGGTTGGAATGCCATCGCGTCGAGGAAGAGGGAGCCAAGCGCTCAGTTGTTCGGTGTGCCGGCTGCGATCCAGCTACGCAGGAGATCGATATCGCTACCGGGCAACGGCCCACTCGGGGGCATAATCCCGTCGTCCATCGCCTGCAGGCTGGCCGCGGCGTTGGCAACCACATGGGTGTAGGTGTCGAGGAGCGGAGTTTCGGCGCCTTGCACGTGGCACAGACAGGACTTCTTGAGCAGGGGCATGATCTGATAGGTGAAGCTTGGCGGCACCGCCGCTTCAACTGGCCCCCCGTCGAGCGCGGCAGGTAAGACTGAGGGATAGTTGCCCAGGGGATTGACCTTGCTCCCGCAGGCCAAGAGCAGAGCCGCGCAGAGAGGTCCGAGGATGAGCGCGCGTCCGAAGAATAACATGGGAACTCCTTTCTCCCTGACAAGCTGGCCGTTGCTCCATCCGGCGCACAGCTGGGACAGTTTCGCCAAATTGCTCGCGCCTTGCAAGACATATGTAGACCTCGCTGATATGATTTTTGCCTCCCGCCACCCGACTCACCGACCGATCGACCTACTAACCGCCCCGCCGGGCGCGCCCGCGGAGCGCTGGGGCCAAAGAAAGAAATGCCGACCTATATTGCCGTATTTGTACCCCGCTTACCGACAACTTGCCGCGGGAGGGGGATGGATCCGAGGACGAAGCCCGCAACGCGTTAGCGAGGCAAAGGGCCATGGTATGCGTAATCGCCGAGTCGCCCCTGCAAGTCGGCCGCCGTGACGGAGCAAGGACGGGGGTTACGCCTATTGCAGATGCCGCGACTCCTTAACCTTATATATAGCGCCGGCAGAGGGCCGCACCCGGGCGGGTCGGGCTCCGCTATGCCGATCGTCATGCGGGATGGGCACCAATGGGCTAATTAAGACCGGCTTTGTCGAATATTCCTTACGAGTCGGTGGCGTCTATGTTACCGTACTGGGCACCTACGCTGGGTTACCGTACTGGGCACCTAACGCTGGGTTGAGGAGGAACGAACATGAATCGCTACCCTCGCGCTCATTTTGCCGGTGCCGGCGCGTCGTTATGCTTGCTCGCTCTCGCTTTTTCGGGCTGCAATGGGAAGGATGCCCAGCCTTGCACGATCAGGACCGATGACGCCGGTGCTTCCGCGCTCGTCTGTCCCGGAGGGACGTCGACACCCCTGCCCAACACGTGCACCATCGTTTCGCCCGATGGCGGCGAGCGCAAGCTCGTCTGCTCGGATGGAAGCGAGGCCCTGTTGCCCAGCCCGGGCAACGGCGTTCCCTGCGTGGTGGTGAGCAACGGCGACGGCACCAGCCAGATGACCTGCCCGGGTGGAGATGGTGGCCTCATCACCATCACGGTCAGGAATGCCCTGGTGAACTATGCGACCCTCAGCGGACCCCAGAAGGCAGCCCTCGATCTCGCCTTGACCATCACGAGCGTGTCCTTCCCGACCACGGGCAACCCGGTGGTAAGCTTTCGGCTCTCCGATAGCAACGGCGACTCCGTGGCCGGGCTTCCTCCCGGCGACCTGAGTCTTGCTCTGCTGAAGCTGGTGCCCGCCACCCAGGGCGGCAACGACACATGGGTGAGCTATATCGCTGCCAACCCGACCAGCACGGCCAGCATGGAAACCGCCGCGGCCACCGCGACCGCGACCAGCGGCATGCTCACCGACAACCAGGACGGCAGCTACGCCTACACCTTCGCCCACAATGTCCTCTCCGCCGCCAACAGTGGCACGACCTACGATGCCACGGCAGTGCACCGGCTGGGGATCGTCGTGGCCGAATCCGGCAACCCGTTCTCACCCCTCAACGTGGTGAAGGATTTCATTCCCGCCACCGGCGCCGATGTCACCGGGCAGAACGACAAGGTAGCTGGCACCGCCTGCCTCGACTGCCACAGCTCGTTCCGGGCGCCGGCGGGAGGCACGGGGGCTTTCCACGGTGGCACTCGCTATGACGTCAGACTATGCGCATCCTGCCATAATGATCAGAGGCGCTTTGTTGCCATTCCCGGCACGGGGAGCCTGCCGGCCGTGGATCTCGACGCGCCCGGCACCGTCAATCCGACCACCGGAGCCTGGACGGGCAAGGCGGAGCTGGTGAACGGCGAAGCCGTGGTCGACCTCCCGGTGTACATCCACAAAATCCACATGGGCAATCTCCTGTCCCTCACCGGCGGGACCTACGGCGGCGTCCCCACCCCATACGACGACACCTATCCCCAGGACGTGCGCAACTGCACGAAGTGCCATAGCGCCCCGGCCCCCCTTGCCGGAAACTTCCAGACCCGGCCGAGTCGCAAAGCGTGTGGGTCCTGCCACGACAACACCAGCTTTCTGGCGACCCCGCCCGCCGCCCGCACCCTCCACCCGGGGGGCCCGATGACCGACGACAGCGCCTGCACGGCTTGTCACCCGGCCAGCGGAGGTAAGGAAGGCATACTCGACACCCACATGCCGGTAGTCCCCCCCGATCCGACGGCCACCTGGCTGGGCGGGACCAACGCCAACACGAATGCCGCCTATCTGCCCGCCGCCGGATTCGTGCCCAGCGGGGCGTCGATCATAACTTACGACGTCAAGAGCGTCGCCCGTGATGCCAACAAAAACCCCAGCATCGTATTCCGCCTCATCAAGGATGGCGCCCCGGTCACCTTCAACAACCCCGCGACCGCGACCGAGATGATGGACAACTTCGCCAACTCGCCGAGCGCTTACTTTGCCTTCGCCGTGCCTCAAGATGGGATAGCCGCCCCGGCCGACTTCAATGCCTCGGCGAGCGGCTACCTCAAGGCTATCTGGAACGGCACCGCGACCGGAGCAGGCGCCGGCACCATGACCTTCGACGCCACGACCGGCTACTACACCCTCACCCTGACCGGAACCACCATCCCCGACACCGCGACCATGCTAACCGGGGGTATTGGCTACACCTACAGCCTCTCCTCGAGCCCGCCTCTGGTGCAGACCAACTTGCCGGCCTACCCGTACGGCGGAACCTCGGCGGACGGGGGAACCTCGGCAGATGGTGGGACCACCGGGGATGGCGGTAGCGCGACGGTACCGGGTTGCATCGCCGGCAAGCTCTGCGGCGGCCTCATCGTGGCGGCACCCGACGTATCAATGGTCGCCACCGATGCGACCACTGGAAAGGCCTACACCGCCCGTCGCGCCATAGTCGCCAATAACAACTGTCTCGCTTGCCACCAGCAACTGGGCGCCAACCCAACCTTCCATGCTGGCCAGCGCAATGACGGTGCCACCTGCGCATTCTGTCACCGGCCCAACCAGACCAGCGACGGATGGTCGGTCTCTTCTTCGACCTACATCCACGCCATCCACAGTGCTTCAATTCGCACCGTGGACTACACCTGGAATGCCAGCTGCCCCTCAGGCACCAGCTTCGTGGCCGGCACCTGCACCACGACCAACGCCAATCCCAACTTCGCCAAAGTGACCTACCCGGGCATCTTGAATAACTGCCTACAATGTCACGAAGCCGGGACCTACGACTTCAGCGCAACCACGTCGGCGGCGGCCCTGCCCAACCTGCTCATGACCACGGTGGCAACGGGTAGCTACACAGCTGATATCACGACCGCCCCCTACGTCGCCCTCAACACCGACTACGGCCAGCTCTTCTCCACCAGCAATTTGACCAGCGGCACGGGCGAGGGTGGCGTCGCCTGCACGACCGCAGCACCTTGTGTCTGCAGCCTGGCCAAGCCATGCGATGCCGCGCCAACGACCTTGGTCAATTCCCCCATCACCGCCGCCTGCTCGGCCTGCCACGACTCGACCACCGCGATTGGCCATATGAAGCAAATGGGTGGCACGTTCTATGGGACACGAGCCGCAGCCCTGGCCCAGACCGAGTCGTGCATGATGTGCCACGGTCCGGGCACGGTTGCCGCCATCGCCGCCGTACATTGAAGCCCTGCGGCAGGGAGGTTGGACGAAGAGCCCCTGCCGCTTCGCCCTAGCGCGACGCTGAGAAAAACTCCCAGCTTGCCCGATGGAATCGAGGCCTTGCATAATCCGCTGGCCATGTTAGTCAAAGCGAAATAGGACTTTGACCACCCTCATAACAGGTTAGCTCGAAGGAGAAGCGCTATATGAAGACCATCCTTTCCGCGATCACGGCCGTGATTTTGGCAACGGGCATGTCGAGCATCGCGCATGCCGACGGCAAGGAGATGTTCGGCAAGAAGTGCGCTGGCTGTCACGGCAAGGATGGCAAAGCGGAAACCTCGATGGGCAAGAAGCTTCACATCAAGGACCTGACCGATCCCAAGGTGCAGGCCGCCGCCACGGACGCGCAGTGGGAAAAGATCGTCCTCGAGGGCTACCAAGAGGATGGCAAGACCGTGATGCCGGCGAGCAAGGTTTCGGCGGCCGAGGCCAAGGAGCTGGTCAAGGCTTGCCGCAGCTTGAAGAAGTAGCACTGCGGCCCCCCCTTCGTTGATGTTGATAGAGTAAGCGCGCTCCGAGCTGGGGCCAATCCTCGCGCGCAGCTGCCACCGATGCGCGGGTAAGATCAGGCAGCGCTCTCGCGCCGGCTGATCGGGTGGAAAAGCACCGACGGCAGCCGGCCGCGACAGCGTCCCTGCCCCCGGGCGTGCCCGTCGATCAACGGCCCGCTGGGGTCGGCAAGTGCCCCATCGGGGTCGATCAAGTGCCCGCTGGGGTCGATCAAGTGCCGCCGGGGTCGGCAAGTGCCCGCTGGGGTCGGCCAGAAGCGGACTTTTTCAGACGGATTTTTTCGCGACCGGCTCGGTGAGCGCGTCTTCCGGCCCGGGTAGCGCTGGGGCCTTGCGCTCGCCCATGTCACACCAGCGTTCGCGAACGCTGGCTTGCTCAATCTCATAAACCGGACCCATCTTGTCGGCTTTTACTTCCCGAGCTAGAGCAGATGAGATACATTGGAGCCAGGTCAACTGCCAGATAGGAGAGACTATGACTCCTGCTCCGGACTCTGAGAAAGCTGAAGAGCCTCGTTCCGAGCATCTGCGAGCTGCGCGTAACCGTGTGCACACTGCCCACGCCTCTTACGAGCTGCTGGCGCGCCAACACCAGCTCATGCGCCGCGTGGTATCACGATTCGTCGAGGCATCCTGCGACCAGGAAGACATCATCCAGGACGCGTTGCTCGCAGCTTGGATACACCTGCCGGCCTTCGAGGGACGAGCTAACCTCAGCAGCTGGATGTATCGCGTGACCACGAATGCCGCGTTGATGCATCTGAGGTATCACCGGCGGCGCAAGCGCGACGAATCGCTTGGTGACATCGTGGAATGGGAACGGAGTCATTCTGAGCCGCACCGCGGCCTCGGTTCGAGCTGGATACAGCGCCCGGACGAAGCCATGGAAAGGTCGGAGCTACGAGCGCTACTGCTGCGAAAGATGGCGGATTTGACCCCGCGCTTGCGGACGGTTTTCGTACTGCGCTACGTCGATGGGCTGTCGATCAAGGCTGCGAGCAGGGAGCTCCGACTAACGGAATGCACGATCAAGACACGGCTACATCGAGCGTGCCGAGCCCTGAGCGCGGCCATCCACCACGATGCTGCCGACGTGGCCATTGCTCGCAAAGGGAAGGCACGCGCTCACTCACGCTGCGCGCAAAGAATGCGCCAGGCGTAACCCAGGCTTCACCGCTCGCCCCGCCATTAGGAAAAGGACCCTAAGAGGGTCCTTTTAATCCCCCGCGGAGAGCGCGGCCGGGCAAAGCCCGCCCGCGCTCACGCGCACTGGGGCTGTCCCGCCATCTCCCGGTTCCTCGCGGTTAGCTCGCTAATGGGCCATCGGCTGCATGCGTTTACCGCCGCGCGCGGCGACCGCCTGGCGATAGAGCTCGAGCGCGGCTGGGAATGGCTGCAAAGCCCGCTCGAAAATGCCCAAGCTGTAAGCGATGGCCATGCCGTAGTTTGTGATGGGCACGCCAGCCCGGTTGCAGGCGAAGACGCGCGACAGGACCTCGCGCCGGTTGAGCATGCACGAGCCGCAGTGGATGACCAGCTTGAACTCGCTCGGATCGTCGAGGAAGTCACGCCCCTGGACCTGGTGGACGTCGAGGGGGCCGCCCACGTACTGCCCTAGCCAACGCGGGATCTTCACCCGACCTATGTCCTCGCCGATGGGATGATGCGAACAGGCCTCGGCCAGGGCGATGCGATCTCCGGGCGCGAGCTTGTCGATGGCGAGGGCGCCTCGGGCGAACTCGAGCAGATCCCCTTTCTGGCGAGCGAAGAGGATGGAGAACGAGGTCATGGGCACGTCCGGCGGAGTATCGGCGGCCACTTTCAAGAAAGCCTGCGAGTCGGTTACCACCAGGGCGGGCTTGCGCGTGAGCCGGCCCAGGGCATCGCGCAGCTCGCGCTCCTTTACCACCATGGCATAGGCATCGTGATCGATCAGGTCGCGAATGGCCTGCGACTGCGGGAGTATGAGCCTGCCCTTGGGCGCCTCCTTGTCGACCGGCACCACCAGAACCGCCAGCTCGCCCGGGGGGACCAGATCGGAGAGCACGGTCGGCGATTCCAGGAACTCATCGGGGGCCAAGTCGACGAGCGCCTCGCTCACCTCCCGTATGCCTTCGCCGCGCACACAGCTCACCACCACCGGCTTGAGGCCGCGGTGGCCAAGGCGATCGGAGGTGGCCTCCTCGGGCTGGGCCAGGTCGGCTTTGTTGAGCACCGGCAACACGGGGATGTTGCGCTGCTCAAAGGCATCCAGCAGACCGAGCTCGAGGCTGCCCAGCCCCTCTTCCGCCAGCACCAGGATGGCAAGCTCGGTGCGCTCCAGCACCTTCATGGTGCGCTCCACCCGCTGGGCCCCCAGGGCGCCCACGTCATCGATACCGGCGGTATCGATGAATAGCACCGGCCCGAGCGGCAGCATTTCCATGGGCTTTTCCACCGGATCCGTGGTGGTGCCCGGCTCGGGGGAGACGATGGAAACCTGCTGCCGCGTCAAGGCATTGAGCAAGGAAGACTTGCCGACGTTGCGCCGGCCAAAAATCCCGATGTGTAAACGTACTCCCCGAGGTGCCGCGTTCATTGTGACTCCTTATTCCCGTTACCATTGCCGTGGTCGTGATCGTCGCCGTGGTGGCCGTGGTCGTCGCCGCGGCCGCTGCCGGGGCCATTGCCACTACCGTGGCCGAGTTGGTTCACCCGGCCCGGTGAGGTTAGATGGTTGTATTCGTCCGCGGTGAGCAACCCGCGCTTCGCCACCAGAGTGCGCAGATTGCCCTCGCCCCTGGCCACGGCGAGCGCGAGGTCGTTGCAGATCGCGTGGCCCAGCCGCCCCACCAGCGCGGTCAAGGCGGCCGTGCCATCTTGCACGTGGGCCGCACACCTTTCCGCGTTGGCAGTCACGCCGGTCACGCATTTGCGCGCCAGCATGGTCGTGGCGGCACGCAAGAGATCTAGGCTGGCCAAGAGCGCGTCCGCGACCAGGGGCAGAAACGGATTGAGCTCGAGCGAGCCCGACGCGACCGCTAGTCCGACCGCCACGTCGTTGGCCATCACCTGCATGGCCGCCTGGGTGACGGCCTCGGGCACCACCGGGTTGACCTTGCCGGGCATGATGGAGGAGCCGGCCTGCAGCTCGGGCAGCCGCAGCTCGCCCAACCCGGCGTGAGGACCGGAGGAGAGCAGGCGCAAGTCAGAGCTCACCTTCCACAGGCTGCTCGCGCAGGCCTTGAGCATGCCGCTAACCTCGACGAAGACATCTGCGTTCTGCGTGGCCTCGACCAGGTTTTCCGCGCGCGCCAGCCCGTAGCCACACAGCTCGCGTAGCACGTCGACAACGCGAAAGATGTAGTCGCGGGGGGCCCCCAGCCCGGTGCCGATCGCGGTCCCACCCAAGTTCACCACACGCAGGCGCTCTTCGCACTTGTAGATGCGCCAGCGATCCCGGTTAAACGCCTCGGCATAGGCCCCCATTTCCCGACCCAACGTCACGAGAACCGCATCTTGCAGCTCCGTCCGGCCGACCTTGACCACCCCGGCCAGCTCACGCTCCTTGACCTGGCAGGCCTCCTGCAGCTCGACCACTGCCTTCTCCAGACTGCGCAGCCCCCCGATGGCGGCGACCCGCAAGGCGGTGGGGTAGGTGTCGTTGGTCGACTGATGCATGTTGACGTCGTCCAGGGGATCGACCACCTGATAATCACCGTACCGGCGCCCAAGCAGAGCGAGGGCGCGATTAGCCAGCACCTCGTTGACGTTCATGTTGAGCGAAGTTCCCGCCCCACCCTGCAGAGCATCAACAACAATGTTGGCGTCGAGCTGCCCTTGCGCCAGCTCGGCCGCCGCCGCCTCGATCGCCTGGGCCTTGTCCGCCGGCAGATAGCCCAGCTCTCGGTTGGTGCGGGCCGAGGCCTGCTTCACCAAGCCATAGGCCCGGATGAGGGGTAGAGCCACGCACCGGCCGGCCAGGGGAAAGTTTTCCGTCGCACGCAGGGTGTGGATGCCCCACAGGGCGTGGGCGGGGACGTTGCGTTCGCCGAGCAGGTCCCGCTCCGCGCGCGTATGGTCGGCCATGGCCCAACCCTACCCCGTCTTCTCCCCTGATCAAGTGGCACCGAGGTTGGAGACTCGGGTCCGGTTTGTGGTATTCCCATGCCCACCATGGCAGCACGCAAAATCATGCCCGGAATCCACTCCGTCGGAGCGATCGACTGGGATCGTCGCCTCTTCGACTCCCTCATCCCCCTGCCGCTCGGCACCAGCTACAACGCCTACCTCGTACAGGGTTCGAGCAAGACCGCGCTCATCGACACGGTCGAGCCCGCCCTCGTCGATCATCTCCTGGCCAACCTGGATGAGCTCGGCATCAAGAAGATCGACTACCTGGTTTGCCACCACGCCGAGCAGGACCACTCGGGGAGCATCCCGGCCGTGCTGGAGCGCTACCCCGGCGCCCGCGTGATCACCAACCAGAAGTGCATGGATTTGCTGGCCACCCATCTGCGGGTTTCGCCAACGGCATGCGACATCATCAGCGACGAGGCCGTGCTCGATCTGGGCGACCGCAGCTTGCAATTCATATTCGCGCCCTGGGTACACTGGCCCGAGACCATGTTCAGCTTCCTGCGCGAAGACAAGGTCCTGTTCACCTGCGACTTCTTCGGCTCCCACCTCGCCACCGGCGCGCTCTATGCCGACGACATCCATCACGTGTATCTGTCGGCCAAGCGCTACTACGCCGAGATCATGATGCCATTCCGGCAAAAGTATCCCGCCTACCTGCGCAAGATCGACGCCCTGGGACCGCAGATCATCGCCCCCAGCCACGGGCCGGTCTACCGCCGGCCCGAGCTCATCCTAGATGCCTACAAGGATTGGACCTCGGACAGCGTGAAAAACGAGGCCATCGTCGCCTACGTCTCCATGCACGGGAGCACCAAGATCATGGTCGACCGCCTGGTCGACCGCCTGGTGGCCGCCGGCATCAACGTGAGACAGTTCGACTTGGCCACCATCGACGTGGGCGAGCTGGCCATGGCTCTGGTCGATGCGGCAACGCTGATCCTGGCCACCCCGACCGTGCTAGGCGGGCCCCATCCCGCGGCGGTGTACGCGGCCTACCTGACGGGCGCGATCAGGCCCAAGCTGCGCCACGCCGTCATCATCGGGTCGCAGGCCTGGGGCGGCAAGACGGTCGACGTCCTCAAGGGCCTGCTCGCCGGTCTCAAGATCGAGCTCCTCGAACCCTTGATGAGCAAGGGCCTCCCCGGCGCGGAAGAGCTGGCCGCGGTCGCTCGCCTGGCCGAGGCGATCAAAGCACGCCACGCGACGCTGGGATAGCCGGGCGATCGTTCTTCCGACCGGGCTTTTGGGGCTTGCCTAGTCCGTCCCGATCGTGAGCTTATATGGCCGATGGCAGCGGAAACTGATGATGCGCGCCACTCGGGGCCCGACGCTCCTGATTCGGTGGGCTGGACCTCGGCCCGCAGCATTCAGCTGGTATCGGCGGAGGCACCCATGGCGCTCGAGCTCGGGGGACAGATCGGCCCGGTGACGGTCGAGTACGAGAGCTACGGGAGCCTGTCGCCGCGCAAGGACAACGTGATCTTCATCGCTCACGCCCTCTCGGGCGACGCGCACGTCGCCGGCTGGGACCAGGATACAGCGCGCAATGGTCGGGCCTGGCGCCAGCGCAAGCCAGGCTGGTGGGACGCCATCGTCGGTCCGGGGAAGGCCATCGATACCCAGCGCTACTTCGTGATTTGCCCGAACGTGCTCGGCAGTTGCTATGGCACTACCGGGCCCTCTTCCCTCGCCCCGGCCACCGGCAAACCCTACGGCCTCACCTTCCCCATGGTAACGGTAGGCGATTGGGCGCGCCTGCACGCCATGCTCCTGGACGCTCTCGGCATCACTCGCGTGGCCGCGGTGGTGGGTGGCTCCTTGGGGGGGCTACAGGCCCTGGAGATGGGGATGGCATTTCCTGACCGGGTCGAGCGCATCGTGGTGCTCGCCGCCGCGGCGCGTCTGTCAGCGCAAGGCGTCGCCTTCAATGCCGTCGGCCGATACTGCATCTTGAAGGATCCGCACTTCAACGGCGGCAATTACTACAGCGGCAACGGCCCGGACGCGGGCCTGGCCGCCGCCCGCATGTTGGCTCACATCACCTATCTGTCCGACGAGGGCATGCACGAGAAGTTTGGCCGCCGCCTGCAACCCACGTCCGAGCAAAGAGCTGGCTTCGGCATCGAGTTCGCGGTGGAAAGCTACCTCGACCACCAGGGCCGCGCCTTCGTCGAGCGCTTCGACGCCAACAGCTACCTCTACATCTCGCGAGCCATGGATTATTACGATGCGGCGGCGACCTGGGGCGGCGGCAGTCTGGTCGAAGCTTGCCGGCGAGTGACTGCCCGCGCGCTGGTGGTCTCGTTCGCATCAGACTGGCTCTACCCGCCCGGCGACTGCAAGGACCTGGCGTTCGCGCTGGCCAAGACGGGGGTGAAAGTGACCTACACCGACGTCCCGTCGCGCTTCGGCCACGATTCCTTCCTGGTCGAAACGCAAAAGGTAGCTCGCCTGCTGCGCGGCTTTCTCGCACACTAGAGCAGCCCTAGGAGGCGTCCATGGCCCAGCCCCGTGCCGATCAGAGTTTGGTCACCGACCGCGGCCTGTCACACCTGCCCGAGGGTCTATTCGAGCAGCGCGCGGCCGAGATCAGCGCTCTGATGCAAACTCACCGCGTCAGCCAAGGCGATGGCAGCCGCTGGCAGGAAGAGATCATAGCGCGCGAGATTCCCGTGGGCGCTTCGGTGCTCGATCTGGGCTGCGGCGACGGCTTCTTGCTCGAGCGCCTAATCCGCGAGCGAGGCGTGCGCGGCCAAGGGGTGGAAATCGACCCCGACCAAGTCTTCTCCTGCGTCGACCGCGGCGTACCCGTCATCCAGGCCGACCTGGGCGCTGGCCTCGCCTGGTGCCAAGACAAGACCTTCGATGTCGTCGTGCTCGAGGAAACCCTGCAGACTTTGCAGAATCCGCGCCAAGTCCTCGAGGAGATGCTGCGTGTGGGCCGAAGAGGCATCGTTTCCTTCCCCAACTTCGCCCATTACCGCGTGGTGGTCGACCTCGCGGCCCGCTGTCGCATGCCCGTCACCGAACGGCTGCCCTACCGTTGGTACGAATCGGCCAACATACACCTTCTCACCCTACGTGACCTGCTAGACTGGGCTTCTTCGAGTGGAGCACTGATCGTGTCCGGTCACGTTTTGGTCGATGGTATTCCCCGCGAGCTGCGGACAGACGACGACCTCGTCGCCGAAGAGGTGCTGGTCGTGGTCGAGAGAGGCTGAATGAGGCAAGCCGTCCCTGCCGATCTGCTCGCCCGCTACGATGCCGTCGGACCGCGCTACACTTCCTATCCCACGGCGGTGGACTTCCACGCGGGGTACACCGAAGCTGACTACCGCCGAGCCCTGTCCGAAGCCGACCGGCTTGGCGGAGCGCCGCTCTCGGTGTACACGCATATTCCGTTCTGCGTCGAGCGCTGCTGGTTCTGCGCCTGCCACACCTACGCTACGCGACAACGAGACGTGGTAGCGAGTTATCTTGACCATCTCGAGCTCGAGATGGAGCGCGTCGCGACCCTGCTACCCAACCGCAGGCGGGTGGCGCAGTACCACCTCGGCGGGGGCACGCCCACCTATCTTCTGCCCGAGGAGCTTCGGCGTTTGGTAGGAAGCTTCAAGCGTTACTTTAACTTAATGCCGCACGCTGAGATGGCCATCGAGGTGGACCCGCGCGTTACGAGCGGCGAGCATATCGCTGCCCTGGCCGAGCTCGGCTTCTCGCGCATCTCCCTGGGGGTGCAGGACTTCGACCGCCAGGTTCAGGCGGCCATAGGGCGCACTCAGCCGGTGGACACCACCCAGGCCCTGATCGAATGTGCGCGCAAGCACGGTTTTGCCGGGATCAACCTCGACCTCATCTATGGCCTGCCCGGCCAAACCCCCACGAGCTTTGCCAAGACGGTGACCCAGGCCGTTGCCCTGCGGCCCGACCGGGTGGCAGTGTATTCTTTTGCCTACCTGCCCACTCAGCGCGGGCACCAGAAGCGGATCGCGCGGGCCGACTTGCCCGCCCGTGATCACAAATTCGCCCTGCTCGCCCTGGCGCGCGAAGGCTTCCTCGACGCCGGCTACCAGGCCATTGGCATGGACCACTTCGCATTGCCCGGCGACGAGCTGGCAACAGCTCAGCGCACTGGCCGCTTGCAACGCAACTTCATGGGTTACACCGTGCGAGCGGGAGATGACCTCATCGGCTTTGGCGTCTCCGCTATCGGGGATGTGCGCGGTGCGCTGGTGCAGGTGGAAAAGAAGCTCGTGCACTACTACCGCATCCTCGACCAGGGCGGTCTGCCCGTGGCGCGCGGCTATCAGCGCACCCGTGACGACGAAATCCGCCGCGACATCATCCACAGCCTGATGTGCAACTTCGTGGTCGACCGTAAGGCGGTCGAGGCCAAGCACGCCGTGGTGTTCGACGACTACCTGCGCGACTCTTTGGCCAAACTGGCCCCTTTCGTGGCTGACCAGATGTGCCAGATCGATGGGTTGGGCGTGCGTGCTATAGGCCTCGGCCAGGTTTTCGTGCGCAATTTGGCCATGTGCTTCGACAGCCACCTAGAGCCCAAGCTTGCCGCGAAAGAGCCGGTCTTCTCACGAACCGTATAGGTCTTCTCACGAACCGTATAAGGGGTGGCAGCCCGCCTGGGAATGCCACCCTAGGCCGGCCTCCATTGGCTCTACCAGCGGTCGGTGCGGGCGCCGGTGTCTCTCTAGCCGCTTGCGCCCGCTGTAGCCTGTAACTCGGGGTCTGCAGCCGCCGTAACCTGTGGCAGCCAGGTGCGCCGGCTTCTCGCTGCCCTCGACTTCGCCACGCAGGTGTTTTAGAAGTGTCACATCGGACTGTGGGCGCGGAGGTCGTGGGCCCGTGATGCACACCATCAAGAAAGGTGACCAAGGAAGGTGACCATGAAGAGCTACGCGGCTAACGAGATCCGGAACATTGCGCTCATCGGCCATGGTGGCGCGGGGAAGACCACCTTGGCCGAAGCGATCCTCTTCTGCGCCAAGACCAACCCGCGGCTCGGGCGAGTCGACGACGATACCTCCACCTTCGACTTCGAGCCGGAAGAGCAGAAAAGGAAGACCAGCATCTCGGCCGCGGTCGGTCACGTGGAATGGAGGAAGAACAAGATCAACATTATCGACACCTCGGGCAACGGCAGCTTTCTGGTCGAAACCCGCATCGCTCTCGATGTCGCCGACGCCGCCGTCCTCGTCGTATCGGCCAACGAAGGCGTGCAGGTGTACACGGAGATGACCTGGGAAATGGCCGACGAGGCCGGCCTGCCCCGCTGCATTGTCATATCGCGTCTCGACCGCGAGAACTCGGCTTTCGACACGGCACTGGACAATATTCGCAAGAACCTGACCAGCAAAGCCGTGGCGGTGCAGCTTCCGATTGGCAGCCAGACCGCGCTGGTAGGCGTGGTCGACATCATGACCATGAAGGCCTACCGCTTCAGCAACGAAGGCCGTGACGTTGCCGTGGGCGCGATACCACCCGACATGGCCGAGGCCGCCCAGAAAGCGCGCGAGGCTCTGTACGAGGCCATCGCCTCCACCGACGACGCTCTCCTGGAGAAGTACCTCGAGTCGGGCACCCTGAGCGACGATGACGGGCGCAAGGGGCTCGCGGCGGGTATCCGCAACCGCGCCATCGTCCCGGTGCTGGCCGCCTCGGGCGGACTCTGCCTGGGCATTCAGACCTTGCTCGACTTCGTGGTCGATGCGTTGCCCTCACCCCTCGATCGCCCAGCCTGGCGAGGCAAGCAAGGCAATGTCGAGGTCGAGCGCGCCCCGGATAGCAACGCGCCAGTGGCAGCCTACGCGTGGAAGACGGCATCGTCGGACATTGGCCGGCTTTCCATCTTGCGCGTGCTGTCGGGCAAGCTGCAAGGCGACACCACGCTGTTGTCAGTGAATCACGACGCCAAGGAACGCTTCGGCCAGCTCTATGCTTTGCAGGGCAAGCTGCGCGAGGCAGTCGCCGAGGCTTTTTCCGGCGACATCGTGGCCGTGGCCAAGCTGAAGGTGACCAAGACCGGTGATACCTTGGCCGACGAGAGAGCACCCTTCGCCCTGCCCCGCCCCACCATCCCCGCACCCCTGATAACCTACGCACTGCATCCCAAGAGCAAAGGGGACGAAGACAAGCTCGCCGTGAAGCTCAACGAGATCATCGACGCGGATATCGCGGTGAAGGTCAGCCACGATCCGAGCTCCAAGGCGATACTGCTCGGCGGAACCGGGCAGGTGCACGTGGAGGTCATCGTCGACCGCCTGAAACGACAGGGCGTCGAGGTCGAGCTCCTGGCCCCCAAGGTGCCCTATCTCGAGACTATCAGGGGCAAGGCCGCCAACATCGAGGGCAAGCACAAGAAGCAGACCGGCGGCCGCGGCCAGTTCGGCGTGATCTACATCGACATGGAGCCCTTGCCTCACGGCGGCGGCTTCGAGTTCGTCGACGACATCGTGGGCGGCGCCGTGCCGAGGCAGTTCATCCCCGCGATCGAGAAGGGCATGCGCAATCGCATGACCAAGGGGGTAATCGCCGGTTATCCCGTGGCCGACGTGAAGGTGCGTCTGTTCGACGGCAAGTACCACGACGTCGATTCGGACTCGCGCTCGTTCGAGATCGCGGCCTCCAAGGGCTTCCAGGCCGCTTTCCGGCAAGCCAAGCCATGTCTGCTCGAGCCCATCATGAAGATCCAGGTCCACTGCCCGAGCGAAGCGATGGGCGACGTCATCGGCGATCTCAACCACCGGCGCGGTCGCGTCGAAGGCATGGATTCCACGAGCAAAGGAGAGATCATCCGCGCTAGCGTGCCCATGGCCGAGACGCTCAAGTACGCCTCGGACTTGCGCTCCATTACCGGCGGGCGCGGTTCTTTCTCGATCGAGTTTTCTCACTACGACGAGCTGCCGGCCAACCTGATGGAAAAGGTGGTGGCCGAGTCAAAGATGGCGGCGGAGGAAGACGAATAGCCGAAGAATGGCCGAGGAGTAGCGAGGGGTAGCGGGGAGTAGCGAGGAACAGAGAGGAACAGATCAGTCGCCGGCTAGCGCGATCCGCATCTCGCCCTGCTCGACCGAGTCCACCGCGCGCAGCTGAGCCGCCACATCGGAGTAGCGCTGCGGAGCTATCCGCATCAAGGGCAGACACGACTTCCGCATCAGGCTCAGCTTGGTTCGCCCGTCCGGCAGCTCCGCGCTGGACCGCTCCTCGACAAAGACGGCGTCGCCGATCTTGACTTCGCTGCCGCGTCCTAGCTCCACGACCTTGGCCCCTGGAGGCAGAGTGATATCGGCCTGCAGCTCCACGGGCACGTCGAAGCCGAGCATGAGCGCGGTCTTGCGCTCGGGCTCGCTGCCGAAGCGTCGGCCGGGCTGACTCTGAAAGAACGAGGGCCGCAGCACCAATAGTGGTCCCCGGGGCGTGGCCATGCCGGCCAGGCGAAAGGTGTATTCGACCCGGGTGCTCTCCCGGTCAGCCTTCACTGACAGGGTATCGAGCTGCGCCCCGGGGAACTGCTGCCCCAGCCAGCGCTGCTCGAATTCGCGCCGTAGCGTCGCCTGGTCTTGCCCGGTCACGTCGAGTAGCTCGTTCCATTCCACCACCGGCCAGCCCGTGACTTTCTCGACCACCGCAACCTGCGCGCTACCGTCGCTTTGCAACTCCGCGCGTAGCTCGACTTTGCGGCTGTCGCGCACCTGTGAGCGCAAAGTCGCGAGCTGGGCCGAGCCAGCTACCAGGGCGCGCGTGCCATCGAGGTAGGGCGGCAAGTAGCCCAAGGGCGCCCGCCGTAGCTGGGGATCCACGAAAAGGTCGCCACCCGGTCCGGCAAAGCTTACCAGCGCCTCGCGAAAGTCGTCCAGGTCATCCGGCCCGACCGGCGCCTCGGCTGGTGCCGCCAAGAGCGAGCGCGCCAGGAGCAGATCAGCCCGTACCCCCAAGCTGCGCGCGAGCGCGAGCAACAAGGCCGCCCGGTTTCCGCGCCCCCGCGCCAGGGTGGCCGTGGCGCTTTCGGCGAAGTCGTCCTCGGGCTCGATGTGCTCGCCCACCCAGGACACGATGTCTGCGGCGAGATGGCCGGCATGGCCGCCGGCTTGCCGGGCAATGAGCGCCGCGATCTTGTCCACTTCGGGCGAGCCACGCCCCGCGCGTACGAAGCCATCGGCGATGAAGCGCGACCAGGCGAGCACCGACAATCCACTCGACACTTTCACCGACGGGATCCATTCCTGGGCGGGCACCGCCGAGCGCTCGGCAAAGGCCTGCGCCACCCCACGTGCGCTGAAGGTCAGCACCTGCGTCCCGTCGTGCGCCCGACTGGTCACCGGCGGCGGCGCTTGCCCGCGGGTGTTGATCTTGAGCTCGGCCCCGGCCGGCGCGATCAGCACGTACTCGCTGCGGTCCAAAGGCGCGTCGAACGACTGAAAGTAGAAGCGCTCAGCCACGAAGCCGGGCGCCACGGCGGCGCGTGCTTCCTTGAATTCCAGGGTCTCGACCTCGACAAAGTCGCCGACCGCCAGATTGGGAGCGGAAATCGCCCCTTTGCCGGCGATCTCTTCGGCCTCGCGCACGGTCCCGTCGGCCTTGTGAGTGCGCAAGGCCAGGATCTCGGCGCCCTCAGGTACCGTCACCTCGCCCACGTGCTCGATGGCGTCCTTGCTGAGCACCTGGGTGATGGAATGGGTGAGCACTATGCCGGCACCATCGGGCAGAGCCTTCTCCACCGCCCGATCGAGCACGACCACCGCGGGAGCGGGATAGTGGCGCCCCGACGCCAGGTAGTCGCGTATGACACTGCGCCCGTCCACCCGATATTCGTCGAGCGGCAGCGCTAGCCCGACCAGGCGGGCGGCTTGGCGCACCTCCTGCCGGCCGGGATAGAGCGCGAGAGCCTGGGCCAGCACCGTGCGGGCCCGGTCAGCCCCGCCTTCGGCCAGCTCCACATCGGCCAGGCGAATCCGCAGATTGACGTCGCGCGGAGCCAGGCGCGCCAAATCGGCGAGCTCCGCGCTAGCCGCCGCCGTGCTACCCAGGGCAAGCGCCACCTCGGCCCGCTCCGAGCGTAGCCACACGGGGTCGCTGCTGAGGGGCATGGCTTGCTCGAGCCACGCCTTCACACCCGGCAGGTCGCCGTGCTTGCTCAGCCACAATCGCGGCGCGTCGCTTTGCGCATCGCAGCGCGAGAGAAGATCGACCAGATAGGCTGCTCTGGTCTCGTGGTCGCGCTCCTCGGCGCGGTCGAGCGCTTGGGCGATGAGCGAGCACCCGCCTTTGCCCTCGTCGAGGAGCTTCATCCCCGCGTCGATCTCGTCGTCCGCGGGTCGCTCGAAGCCCTGGGCGCGCAAGGCCGTCGCCAGAGCGAGGTGGCCGGGCCACCAGGCGGGTGCCACTGCCAGCGCATGGCGGGCCGCCGCGGCCGCATCGCGGGGGCGACTTTTCTGCATCTCCAAGCCGGCCAGGTCGAGCCAGGCACGTGCCATACCCGGGTCAATCGCCAGGGCACGGCCGAAGAGCTCGCGCGCCTTGTCGCGCATGATGTCGGCCGGTCGGGTAGCGTCGGACTGCGCCAGACGAGCGGCCGCGGCTAGCCCGAGGGCAAAATTGCCCTCCCCGTCGAGCTTGTCGATCTGGGTGAGCAGGCGGTCGGTATCACCCACGAGATTGGCCTCCAGCGCCGACGCGTAGGTCAGTAGCAAAGAGCGCGCGGCGGCCGCGTTCGGGTTCGCACTGCTCGCGGATACGCTGTCCGGCGGAGTGTCCAGCACCGGCATCACGAGCAAAGCCAGGTCGACGCCCTGGCCGTAGCTGCCGATGCGCAGCTCGATGTGATGCTCACGTCCAGCGAATTGCACGACGGTCGCCGACCAACGCGCACCGTAGCTGCTCAGCGAGCCGCCGTGCGCCTGCCAGGGGCCTCCATCGACGCGCAAACGCGCCGGCCCCGCAAAATCGAGCACGACGGCGTAACGACCGCCGGGCAGCTCGACGTTGGCCTGCAGCACTTTGACCCCAGGGAGCGCATCGGGAAGGTTGAGCTGGAGCTGGCAGCCAGCGCGCAGCAGAAAGCGAGGCTCCGGCTCGGGCAGGTAGCCCTCAGCGTCCAGGTCGAGAAAGGGCAGCCGGCCGCTCCGACCGACCAGGGTTGCGCCGGGAACGCAACCCGCGTCGGCCATGGCCCTACCGAGCAGGGCCGAGTCGCCCCGCCGGCGTGCGATGTCGAAGACGACCAGAGCCAGGGCATAATGCGCTTGCCAGGACAGCCTACTACCATCGAGGGCGAGCAGGCGGTCTTCGGCCGCACGGCGATCGGGCAACTCGGTGAGCACCCGCGCGATGCGGGCCAGGGTGGCGGCTGCCAGCTGGTGCGCCAGCGGGTCAGCCTCCCGGGCGGCCAACTCGAGCAAGGCGAGGGAGCTTTGCCAGGCCCGTTCGCCATCACCCCGCTCGTAGGCCAGGCTCGCGGCGCCGAACAGCGCCCGCGCATCGCGCGGCTCGGCCAGCAGGGCGCGGGCAAAGCCCTGCTCTGCCTCGGCCGCTTGTCCCCCGCGCAGGGCCAGCCAGGCGCGAGTGCTCTCATCGGGGGGAGCAGGCGCGGTCGCGGGCAGATGGCCCGCCCGCCCCACCCACCCACTCGCGCAACCTGCGCCCGCGGCGCACATCAGCCAGGCCCATACCGCAAGCGCCGCCCGGCCGCCCAGCCTCGTGCAAGTCATGGTGCTCCCTTCACTTCCACGATCAGGTGGTCAGCCAGGAGCGCATCGGTTTCGCGCAAGAAGGCCCGAAAAGCTGGATACTCCGCCGGCTCGATCCGACTCTTTTCGACCACCAGGGCGCTCCTCACCCCGACCGCGCCCTGCTGCGACTCGTCCACGCTCAGGGTGAATTCTCCGAACCGGCTGGCGATGGTGCGGGCAGCCGGGCTGCGCACGATGCGAGCACCCTCGGGCAGGCGGTAGCGCACCTCTTCCTCATGTCGCCAGGGATAACCGAGGACGAGCGGCCACTGGCGATGGCCGAGGCGGGCGTAGGTGCTGGTGAAATCGGCCTCGCGCGAGCTCAAGGGGAGATCCATCTGAGCGGTGGTGTGGCGTTCGCCGAGCAGGGGAACCCTCACCAGGGCGTGCACCGCCACCGGACGATTGCGGTCGAAGAGCTTCATATCGACTTCGTCGAGCACTGAACCGGCATAGCGACCGTTCCAGACCTTGGCATAGCGTTCGCGCCGCTCACCGCCGGTCTGATAGTGCTCACGCCATTCATGCGCGGCCTGGCCGCTGATGGTGAGATCCTCGACTATCCGGGCCGAGCCATCACGGTGCAGGTCCACGTTCCAGGTGCGATGGGCCTCGTTGCTGGCGGCCGGCAAGAGGGGCGTGCGCACCAGGACGGCGCCCCGGGCGGACACGCGCAAGGCCATGGTGTCCTGGTCCTCCGCGGGCAACTCGGCCAGACCAGAAAATTCCGCCGTGCCGTCGAGGTAGAGGTCGAGCTCCGGCACGTAGGCAATCGCATGGTCGAATACCGCCAGGGAAGCAGGCTGGTCACTTACTCGTCCGTCCCGGCGGGTGCGCAACAGGACAACCTCGCCCTCGATGCCCAGAGTGCGCAGTAAGGCCACCAGCAGCGTCGCCTTGTCTTTGCAATCGCCGAAGCCCCGTCTGAGCACCTGCGTCGCCCGGTAGGGCTTGTAGCCGTGGATGCCAAACTCCAGCCCGATGTAGCGCGTGCCCTCGACCACCAAGCGATGAACGGCTTTGACCTTGTCGAGGGTGGAGCCAAGACCTCGAGTTGCCTCCAGCGCCGCGGCCTTCAAGCTGCCGTCGTCTTGCATCTGGTCGGCGATGACACTGTAGTACCAACGCCCAACTTGGTCCCAGCTACGATAGGTGCTGACGTGCAGGTAGGGGGCGATCTCGGCCATGCCGGGCATGGCGGGCTCGCTCTCCACCCGCGCCACGTGCTCGGCGGAAAAGCGATACACCTTCTCGCCTCCTACCGTCTCCACCTGGGTACGCACTATGGGCGATGACTGCGGGTTAAAGTAGAAGAGGCGCTGGGAGGGCGCGATCAAGGTGTAGTCCCAACGCCGAGTCGGCAGCGCATCGGCAATGAGCTCGAAATCGCCGAAGTAGTCAGCCACCTCGTTACCGTAGGCTACGTCGGCGAGCGAGTATTGGATTTCCACGATGTCGCCCGCGCGCAAGC
Organism: uncultured delta proteobacterium; assembly: GCA_963849735.1. Lineage (GTDB taxonomy): Bacteria > Myxococcota_A > Polyangia > Fen-1088 > Fen-1088 > Fen-1118. The sequence goes on along the minus strand of CAWKJE010000062.1, from coordinate 74,921 downwards.
TCTCGAACACCACGACCTCGGCGCGCGAGTCGTAATAGAGGCCGTACCAAGGCTCGGACAGATCCCGCTCGTCCCGGTAAGTGGCCTCGGAAACTTCCAGCCCGCCCTTGCTGCCCTTGCGCAGCACCCTGGCCTTGCGCACCTCGACCTCCTGGCGACCCGGCTCGTATCGGATCCACACTTCTTGATTATCGCTGGCAGCGCGCTCGGTACGCAGGTGCACCACCCGATCCACGAAGCGCTCCGCCAGGCCATTGCCATGCACACGCACCACCGTGCGTTCCAGGAGCACCTCGGCAGGAGCAGCGTCACTCGCCGGCGTGGTGCCTAACAACACCTCGCGCGCCAGCGCCTCGGCATCGGCCGCATGAGCCGCCGCTAGCTCGTCGATGCTGCGCCCATCCTTTTCCCTGGCCACCTGCGCCTGCAGAACCTCCATATAGCGCTGCAGACTCGGATTTTGCGGGCGCAGATCGAGCGAGCGCCGCATATTGGTGACCGCTTCCTGGGCTCGCCCAGCGCGGGCCGCCAGCCGACCCAGCTCCTCGTACAGACTGGCGTCGTCGGGAAGGCGCGCCATGGCCGCCTGCAAGGCCGCCCGGGCGGCGTCGACCTCGCCCGCCGCCTCCAGCATGTCGGCCTGGTCGATGACCAGACCGGTCAGGTCGGGTCGCCAGCGGGCCGCCTCTTGGTACAGAGCGGCCGCCGCCCGCACCTCGCCGCGGGCGCGCATGCTCGCCGCCAGGTCGCGCAGGACCGTGGTATCGGTACGACGAGCTTGGTAGAGCGACTGGTAGAGGACCTCGGCATCGGCTCGGCGCCCTAACCCCAAGAGCACATCGGCCAAGGCGCTCTCCACCGCAGGCAGCTCCCGCGCCTCCTTGGGCAAGCCCTGTAGCCGCGCGAAGGCCGCCCCGAGCAGGCCCGCCTGCTGCTCCTCACGAGCAAGCGCCAATTGCGCGGGCAGGCAAGCGGGATCGGTGGCCACCGCCTCTTGCCAACGCAGTACCGCATCATGATCACGACGTTGCCGGTGCCACATTTCGCCTATGTCGGCCAGCACCTCGGCTCTCGCCCCGGCCTCGAGGATATGGACCAGTGCCCGCTCCAAGGCCGCGCGGCGCGCGTCGTCCTCGCGCGCGACCTCACCCAGGAGCAGGAGCGCTGCTACCCCGACCTCTTGGTTCTGCTCGCCCGCCAGAGCTACCGCGTGCTTGGCCGCATCCTCGGCCGCACGCAGCTCCTCGTCAGCTGGCGAGACCAGAGCAAGGAAACGAGCATAGTCGAGCCAGGACTGCGCGACGGCTGCGCCGCGGCCTCGGGTTCGCCCCCGCAGGATCTGGCCCAGCTCGCGCACCGGCCTTGACCCCGCCGTCCGCGGCGGCCCGGCCGCGGCATGGGCGGGCAAGTCGCTCGCGATCACGCCGGTGAGTGGCCGGCCATCGCTATCGGTGATGCGCAAAAATAGGCGCCAGGACCCACGGGTGACCACCGTCTTGAGCAGAAGCTGGTTATCTCCCCGGCGCAGCGATATGCCAACCGCATCCTGATCGAGCGCGGGCGGCCGGACGGTGTCGCGGGCGAACACCCGAGTCCCGCCCAGCCAGACCTTGACTGGTCCGGGGCTGCCGATGCGCAAGGCCGCTCCTCGATCCCGGTCGCTGCGCAGGTTGACCAGCACGTATGCGACGGCATCGCTATCCGGGCGCAAGATCCCATCCAGGAACAGAGCGCCTTGGGCAAAGGCCGGCGCAGGTAGCTTCCGCCACGCCACCAGGCGATCTTTGCCAGGGTAGCTGTGCTCCGGAGTAGCTACGATAGTGGGCAGCACGGCCTCTACCGGGAACACCCGGTCGAGAGCACCACGCCCCTGCCCGTCGAAAGGCCCCACCACCCAAGCCTCGCCGACCAGCCCCAGCCGCTGGCGCCGCGCCTCGGCCCGCGCGGGCTCGCCCTGCCGATCCTCCTCGAGCGAGAGAGCGAAGGCGGCTTGGGCGAGCAACAGCGGATCGGCACGCTTGGCCAGCGGGCCGTCGACGAAGCCGCGCAAGAGCGCCAGCATGCGTTGGGGCGGAACGGTATCCGCCCGGCGGAGAAGCTGGGCCAAGGCAGCGACTCCCTCGGGCCGTGCAGCATCGCGCCCGAGTCGCGCATAGGCCCGCTCAACCGGGGTGGAAGAGGGCAAACCTTGGGGCTCGGCGCCATTGGCCCAATGCGCCAAGCAGAGCGCCATGGGTATCTGCGCGCCAATAAACACGGCGACCACCACGGAACGGCGGCCACCCAGGCGAGACCGCCGGACGGGCATGGTCCCGATTATACCGGAGGCTGGCCAAAGCGTGCTCTCGCCGAGCAGGGCGCGAGCAGGGCTACTTGGCGAAGTAACGCCCGATGGCTTCCCGCAGAGCCAACCGGGCGCGATGCAGCCTGGTCTTGACGGCGGGAATCGAAAGGCCCAAGAGCTCGGCCGTGTCTTCGGTCGACAGCTCGTCCACGTCGCGCAGTAGGAACACGGTGCGCAGGCCTTCGGGCAGTGCGTCTACGGAGACTGCAATATGCTGGCGCAGCTCATCCGACTGCAGTTGGTCATCCGGCCGCTGCGACCAGTCGGCGTTGGACCGCATCTGGCCGCTCTCCATTACGGCCTGGTTGAGTGATGCTGGCTCCACGTCATCCACCGTGACCTCGGGGTGGCGGTTGCGGCTGCGCAGGAGCATGAGAGCGGCGTTGACCGTCACCCGGTACATCCAGCTCCCGAACTGCGCCCTGCCCTCGAAGGTGGGGAGGTTCCGCCAGGCGGAGAGGAAAGCGTCTTGCAGGATCTCCTGCGCGTCGGTCTCATTACGCACGAAACGCATCGCCAGTCGATAGAGCTTGTCCTCGTAGCGGCTGACCAGCTCTTCGAACGCCGCCTCGTCCTTGCCGCGCGCCCGCGCCACCAGGACCTCGTCCGACAATTCCGCGGCATCCGCCGCCGGCCTGGCCGGCGAGGGCTCTCGATCTGGGCGCGCGCTCTTCATCCTAGCAGCGGAATACCATAAGATCGGGATGCCGTCTCTACCCAGCAGTAAGCCGCAGTAGACCGCACTCCCTGCTCAGGCCCGGACGCAATTGCGTCCGGCGCCCTTGGCCTCGTATAAGTGCTCGTCCGCGCGCTTGATGAGCGCAGCCGCCGTCGGATCCGCGGCATCCAGCGTCGCCACCCCCATGGATATGGTCACGGGAATCAACGTTCCCTCGAAGCGAAACTCGGTGCTTTCGACGATGCGGCGAATCTTTTCCGCGAACTGCTGGGCGTTATGCAGATCAATCTCGGGCAGGATGATGGAGAACTCCTCCCCGCCGTAACGAGCGAATATGTCCTCGCTGCGGATCCTGGCCTTTATGGTGAGCGCCAACGTCTTCAGCACGGCATCTCCCGCCAGATGGCCGTGCGTGTCGTTGACCTGCTTGAAGTGGTCGAGGTCGAACATCACCAGGGACAGCTCGCGCCGATAACGCGTAGCGCGGGCGACCTCGCGCGCCAGGGCTTCGGAAAAGTGGCGCTTGTTGAAGACTTGCGTGAGGCCGTCCACCGTGGTCAAGCGGTAGATCTCCTCGTGGTAAGCACGCTCGATATTGCCACCCGAGAGGAACTTGAAGATCGTGCGCCCGATCTTGATGAGGTCTCCGTCGGAGAGCGTGCACTCTTCGACTAGCTCGTCGTTCACGTAGGTGCCGTTGGTCGAGCCCAGATCGCGAATGCGCACCGAGCGGCCGGCGTTCACGACCTTGGAGTGGGCGCGCGACACCGACTCCTGATCGATCTGAATGTCGCATTTGTTCGAGCGCCCTAAGGTGAGCGAAGGCGCCTCCAAACTGTATTTGCGCCCCAGCTCCGGCCCATAGATCACCACCAGGCATGCCTCCTTGGTCGGGGCATGCTCGGTGATCCGGTTGATACTGGTGACGACAGTCTTCGCCCGGATGCGTTCCAGGTCAGGCGTGCTGTCATCGCGCTTCGGTGGGTTGCGAGCCAAGGCTATGACCAGGTTAGGGCAGGAATGCTGCGCGGTAAAGATATAGCCAAACCTGACACATCACCCTACATTCGCGCGCATTCGCGCATTCGACGCATTCGCTGCATTCGCCACGTGCCCAACATGCACCACATTCGCCACCTGCGGTAGCCGGGCGACCGCGCCAGCAGCGCCACCTGCGCTTTGCCACGCCTGCCGCTCCTCCGGACTGCTACAATCGGCAACTGCTGGGTTGAGGATTCGATGTCGCTGCTCTTCGAATGGCTGGCAAACGCCGTGAGAGACCGAGCTGGCTCTGGTGGCTCTGGACATGCCATTATCTACCACGACACTTATCTTTCGTGGCGCGGGCTGCTTCACCGAGTGGAGCGACGCGCTCGGGAGCTGGCCGCCATGGGCATAGTCGCGGATGACTGGGTCGGGCTCATGCTCGGCAACGATCCCGAGTTGGTCGTGCTCGCCCTGGCCTTGTCCAAGCTCGAGGCGGTTATCGTACCCATCGATCCCACCACGGGCGGGCGCGACCTGGATATGACGGTGGAATCTGCCCCCCTGCGCGCGATCGTGACCAGGCCGAACGCGATCGACCCGCTGGCGGCCCCGGCAGGGACGCTGCGCATGGCACGCCAAGTCCACGTCCACGTGCCACGCGTGACCCCCGAGAGCCGCCATCGTGTTTCGGGAACCCTCCTGTCCTGCACGCTATACCCTTGGTCACGCCCAACCTTGACTGGCGCGACCAGACCCGAAGTGGTGCTCTTCACCCTGGACTCCGGCGGGGATCCCAAGGCAGTAGTGCGCGGGGCCGGCCAGCTGGGCGGTATCGCCGCTACCCTGAGCAAGGCTTTCGGCACGAGTGGCCAGTCGAATGTCTTGTGCGCCGCCCCGCTTTTCGACAGCCAAGGCTTCGATTTCGGCCTGGTAGCGGCCCTTTCGGTGGGTGCGACGCTATACCTCGATGACAGCACCGCAGGACCGCGCATGGCCAAGGTGCTGCTCGACCAACGCATCGACCTGTGCGCGACCACGGCCCGCGACTGCGCTCTCCTCGCCCGGTCGAGTAGCGCCAAACCCTTGCACCCCACCACCCACCTCGTGTGCAGCGGCGTACCCCTTCCCAGCGCCCTTGCCGCCGCTTTTCGCCAGCGCTTCTCGGTGCCCGTCTTGTCGTGCTACCACAGCTGCGAGAGCGGCCCGGTGACCCTCGATATGGCGGGACAACACCCGGAAAGCGTGGGCAAGGCCTTACCTGGGGTCGAGATCAGAGTGGCGAGTGATGATCAGGCAGGCGGAGGCGCTGGCCCGATCTGGGTGCGCGGCGCGGGCGTTGCCACCACTTTTCTGCCCCCTCTGCCCACTCGAGCGGAAATCGTCCCGGTCGGACGCTCGGCGAGTGACGGCTGGCTACGCACCGGGGACGTCGGCTACCTCCGTCCCGACCAACGCCTGGTCCTCACTCATCGCGAAGATGACATCGTGCGCATAGACCGCCATCGCGTGGCCCTGGGCGAGATCGAAAGTTGCATCGAGGCGTTGGCCGATGTCAAAGCTGCTCAGGCCCACGTCGAGTACGACGACAGCGGCTCGAGCCAGATTGTCGTGAGAGTCACGCCGAGCGGGCGTTGGACGCAAAGTGCCATGCTCGACCATTGTGCGCGCCAGCTAGCGCCGCACAAGGTCCCCAAGCGCATAGACATAGAGTAGTCGCGTGAGCTCGGGCGGGCTTCGCCCGACCGAGCTCGCCCGCGGGGGTTCTAAAGGACCCTCCCAGGGTCCTTTACTTAGTAGCCGGGCGATGGGTGGCATGTGGCGCATTTCGCGCTAGCTTGGTCGCGCCATGCCACGTATCGTCGACTCGCACTGCCACCTGGATTTCCCCGATTTTCGTGGCGGGCTCCCCGACGTCCTGCACAATGCGCGGCAAAGTGGCATCGTGGCCATGATTTGCGTCGGGTCGGGGAGCGACCTTGCCACCGCAGAGCGAGCGGTTGCCCTGTCCCAACAGGAGCCCGACATCTTTGCCGCAATCGGCATCCATCCCCATGATGCCGCCAAGGTGACACCCGAGACCTGGCCGGCCTTCACGGCCTTGGCCCAGACGCCGCGAGTAGTCGGTATCGGCGAAACTGGCCTAGACTACTTCTACGACCACTCACCCCGCGCGGTGCAGCGAGAAGTCTTCGAGCGCTTCGTGGTCCTGGCCCGAGCCGTCGCGCGGCCGCTCATATGCCACGTGCGCGAGGCACACGACGACGCGGCGGCTGTGCTACGTGCCGGCGAGCTCCCCGACGCTGGCGGCGTGATTCACTGCTTCTCCGGCGGTGTCGCAGAGGCGCGCCGCTACCTCGACCTCGGGCTCTTCCTCTCCTTCTCCGGCGTGCTCACCTTCAAGAAAGCCGATGACCTGCGCCAGGCGGCGGCCTACACCCCGCCCGAGCGCATCCTGGTCGAAACCGACGCACCCTTTCTGGCCCCGGTACCCCATCGCGGTCAGCGCAACGAGCCCGCCTTCATTACTCGCACGCTCGATACCCTGGCGCAGGTGCGCGGAATAAGCGCCAGCAATGCGGCTGAGCTCACCACCGCCAATGCCTTGCGCCTCTTCCGCATTGACCTGGGCTGACCTGCATTCGATACTCGCCTGCTGATGCCAGATACGCCAATGGTTCGCGTGCAGCTTCGTTACATGGACGAGGCGACCTTCGTGCAGCGTTTCGCGCCTAACGTGACACGGGGAGGAATATTTCTGGCCAGCCGCTCGCCTCACCCGGTAGGCACTGTCGTCGCCTTCGAAGTCGCCATCTTGCAGGGTCCCCCGCTCCTGGCTGGCACCGGCAAGGTCACCTGGGTGCGCGAGCGCAACCCGGTCGAACCTCATCGCGCGCACGGGATGGGCGTGCAATTTCTCGCGCTGGACCCCGGATCGCGGCCGATGCTCGAGAGGTTGCTCGAATGCAAGCATCTGCCTCCACGCTTTACACCGCCGGTGGCGGTGATGGACCGCAGCAGGGGCGACGCGGCGCCAAGATTTTCGGGATCCGCAGGATCGGCAGGACCCGCGGGATCTCCTGCCGAGGATGGACAGCCGGATTGGGCGGGCAATCTAGCTGGTTGGATCGACGATCAAGGGGTCAGGGATGCGGTAGATCGAGCCCGCGCGCTAGCCTGCAAAGTCGACGAAGACCTGGAGGCGCTTCTCGTCCGCGACCGTCGCAGCCCCTCGCCCGACGAAGCGCTCACCGAGCTGCCCCGCCTGCTCGGCCTGCGCCGTCCCGGCCCCGCCAGCTGAGCAACGCCTTAGCCACTGCTCACCTTCGCAAGCGACCCGCCAATTTGCGCGGGAGCGACCACAGCTCTTCGGCGCCGCGCACACGAAAGAGGGCGAGGCAGCCCACGTAGGTCAGGAATGCCACCGCGATGGTCGCGAGCAGGCCAAGCCCATGCGCCACACGCAACAGGCCGTGCGGCCGCACCAAGGAGGGCAGGATAACAAGCATGCGTGATACCGCTCGCCAGGCCAGCCAAGCCACCCAGCCCAGAACGACATTGGCCAGGGCCAGCCATGCCAGCTCGCCCCGCCGCCGTGTGCGTGCCTTCCCGCCCATCATGCGGCGAAACCAGGTCCGCAAAATGGCCAGGTTAACCAGCGCGGCTACCGTAGTACCGAGGGCCAGTCCCGGAGCGCCCAAGCTGCGATAGGTTAATCCGTTGAAGGCCAGATTGGCGAGCACCGAGGCCAGCGATGCCATCATCGGCACCCGGGGTCGATCCACGGCAAAGAAGGCCGGGGCGAAGACCTTGACCAGGCTATAGGGTAACACCCCGATCATGTACGCTTGTACGATCGGCACGGTGGCAGCGGTGTGGATGGGCAGGAACCGCCCGCCCTGAAAGAGCAGCTCCACCACCGGCCTGGCCAGCACCACTAGCCCGACCGCCGAGGGCAGGGCCAAGAGCCAAACCCCACGCACCCCATCGGCAACCCGCTCGACCATGGCGTTGCTATCACCGCGCGCGGCCTCGTTGGAGGCCCGCGCCGTGGTCACCGTAGCCAGGGCCACGCCGAACAAGCCCACGGGCAGATAGAACAGGCGAAAGGCGTTTTGCAGATAGGTCAAAGGTCCGCTGCCCAGGGCCGCGGCGTACTGGGTATTCACGAACACGTTGATCTGTATGGCCGCCAGCCCCAGGGTAGCCGGCCCCATCAGGCGAACGATGCGACGAACCTCTGGATCACGCAAGAGACCACGCAGCGCGGGGCGCACGCGGTAGCCCAGCCGGTACAAACTTGGCAGTTGCACCAACGCTTGCAGAAGGCCGGCGGCCGCCGTTCCCGCGCTCCACACGATCATACCAGTATGCTGCGTCGTGCGGAGCTGAAGCAGGATCACGCCGCACGCTATGCTGGTGAGATTAAACGCGGCCGGGGCGTAAGCGGGCGCGCTGTAGCGATGCTGGGCGTTTAGCATCCCCATCCAAACCGCGCTCACACTCACCAAAGCCAAGATCGGCATCATGATGCGCGTGAGCTGGCCGGCCGTGACTACCCGAGCCGCGTCGCCGCCAAAGCCACGGGTGATGAGCGAAACCAGTGCATCGGCCCAGACAAAGCCGGCCAGGCTGAGCCCGCCGGTCACTACCAGGATCCCGCCCAGGACGAGGTTGCCGAGGCGGTAGGCCCGCACACACCCGCCCTTCACGAGGGCGTCGCTGAAGGTAGGCACGAACGCGCTCGACAAGGCGCCTTCGGCGAACAGATCGCGGAGCAGATTGGGGATGCGAAAGGCCGCGACATACGCATCGGTCAGACCGCTGACACCGAAAATGCGCGCGAAGATAGAGTCGCGGACCACGCCGAGCACGCGCGACGCCAATATCGCGACGCTCACGTTGGCTGACGATCGAATAGTGCTAGCCACCTGGGCAAATTAGCCTAGAGCGCCGCGGCCATGAAGCGCTAAGCGCAAGGAAAGCTCAGGCGGCGGTCATGCCTTAGGCAGCGGCGGGGGCCGGCGAGGGAAGGGTTGCGCTCGGCGTACCTCGGGCGCGGCGGGAGCTAGCGCCGCGGCCAGGCCTAATTGCTCGCGCAGATCCAGGTAGTCCGCGCTCACGCTAAAGCGCACCAGATCCTTGACTGCCGCCTCGGAATCGCCAGCCGGGCTGTCTGACGAGCGCAGCATTTCTCGGACTGCGGCGACGACGTCACCACAGAATAGCAGTCCCGCCCGGTCAGCGCACTGCTGTGCACCGAAGGCCCATGATGCAAGGTCGACCCTGGCCGGATCGGCCATGATCTGCGCGATAGCCGGGCCGGCCGCGGAGAGGGCCGCCGGCACCACCGTCTTCTGCAGGAAGCCTGCCCAGCTCTGCACCGCGGCCGGGTCGACCCCGGGCAGGTCGAACTCGGGATGGACCAGCTTGCCGGCGGCTGCGACGATCACCCGTAGCTCGCCCAGCGAGGGCACCGCCTCCGGAGCCAGGAGAAGTTGATCGGCGCGCAAGCACACCAGCTTGCGTGCCAGGAAGAACGCCAACTCCTTGGGCGAGCGCCCGGCCAGCAGGTCTTTGCCGATGAAGAACGCGGGCACGACTTGCTGGCCTTCGAGGACGATACGCAGCTCGAGCTCTCCTTCGGCGCCGGGCGCGACATAGACCGGCGGCAAGTCGACGCCGAGCAGCCGACACGCCCGTCTGATCATCTGGCCGACCGACGAACGGTCCTGGGCCAGATCCACCCTCTGCGCGGGATCGAGGCCCAGAGTGGCCGGATCCTTGGCGCGCGCCATCGCCACGGCCGTGCTCAGCGCGGCCAGCACCTGCCCGACCGAGCGCTCTTGGCGCGGGCTGGCCAAATAGCGCTGCCACATCGACTCGGCGAGCGACGTGCGAGCGGGGCGCAGCTCCGGCGTCCGCGTGCGCTCGTAAAAGGCCTCCTCTTGCGGAATGGCCTGCCCCACCGCGACCAAGGCCGCGCTCGTGCAGTGCAAGCAATCATACATCTGGTGCTTGCCGTAAATGCGGGCCAGGGCCCGGACGTGCTTGGCTATGTCCTCGAAGCCGGACGCGCCGGCCAGCAGGGCTTCGCGCGCCTTCACCGCTTCGCTGAGCTTGGCCGCGCCCATCATTTCGTAGATGTCGGCCAAGACCTCGCGATAGCGCAGGTCCTCCGGGGCCAGCTCGGCGCACATCTCATAGGCCGAAGCGGCGGCCTCGCGCTCATGCAGGCGCTTGCGACATACGTCTCCGAGCTTGCGCCACAGAGTCACCGCGTAGGCGCGCCGGTCGGGCGCGGGAGGAGATCCCAGGCGCTTGACCATGCGGCGATAATTGCGCACGAGCTCGCGCCACGCCGCCTGGGCGGTGAGAATGCGCTCGATGCGCCCCATGGTGCGCTCATCGCCGACATCCTCGTCGAGGACCAGGTTGTAGATCTCGACCGCGCGCTCGGTCGTCTTGAGCTCGTAGTTGAGGATGTTGCCCAAGGCGACCAGGTAACGCGTCCTCGGCCCACCGCTCTCGACTTTGACAAGGCGCTCCAGGATCTCGACCGCCTTACCCCACTCGCGGGCCTGGGTGTGGATCTCCAGGATCTCGTGCAAGATGACGGGCTCGTCGGGGCGCACGGCCAGCATGTCCGAGTAGGTCTTGAGGGCGGCGTGCAAATCGCCCAGCGCATCGCGCTGGGTCTGGGCGATTTGCGCCAGGATCTCGAATTGCTCGTCCTCTGACTTCGCCCCCGCGAGCAGCATGCGTTGCTGCTCCACGCGGGCTTGCGCCCCTGCCACGCTCTGATGGCCGAGGCGGGCGTGCGCCTTGGCCAAGCCCTCCCGACAGGTCGCGTTCTCGGGGGCGAGCGCGAGCGCGCTCGAGAACGCCGTGGCCGCCGCCGCGGCGTCACCCAGCGCCAGCTGGGCATGGCCAAGTCCTTCCAAATGCTCGACCTGCTCATCAGCCGTCAAAGCCGCATCGGCCCGCCCCATCACCGCCGGAACGGTGATCACGACGTCCTCCCACCACTTCTCCGCCATGGCGAGCGAGGCCCAGCGCAGCATGACCGGCAAATAGGTCGGGTCGCAGCCATGGGCGCTGCGATAGCTGCTGCGCGCCCGGTCGTTGTCGCCCAGCATCTGGGCGCACCAACCGGCGCGCTGGAAAGAGCGTGCCGCAGCTGGGCCCACCCCGCGCTCGCTCGCCAGGCTCTCGAAAAGCGGCAAGGCGGTCGCCCAGTCCTTCCGCTCCCAGGCAATCTCGGCCAGGGACTCAGCCGCCGGCCGATTGGTTGGGTCAGCCTCGAGTGCGTTGCGATACATATCGCAGGCGCCATCGAGATCTGAGAGTTGGCGGCGATAAATGTCCGCGGCATCGAGAGCATAGCCAACCCTGCGTTCGACATCGCGCGCGGCCGCGGCCGCGGCGGCCAGGCGAGTGACAGCGCGCGCCAGCTCGCCGCGCGTGCGGTAGATGTCCACCAGGGCGCGCAGGGCGGTTGGATTGGCGGGGTCGGCGCCCAGAGCCGCTTCGAGCGCCTGCTCGGCCGAAGCCGCGTCTCCCACCTGCTCCTGATACCAGGTCGAGAGCGTGACATACATCGCTGACTGCTTGTCGGCCGAGGTCATCTGCGCGGCCATGGCCATGCATTCCTGCATGAGCTCGGCAAAGCGACCCAGAGCTACCGCCACCCTGGCGAGCTCGCTCACCGCTTCTTGATTGGTGGGATCGTCCTCGAAGGCGGCCATGAGGGTGATGTACGCTCGGTCCCGGTCGGCCAGGTTGCGCTCGAAGACCTGTGCAGCGGCGACCAGGTGTTGGGACCTGGCGCCGGCACTGGTAGCCGACTCGGCGCGCTCGATGAGCAGCTCGGCCAGGTCTTGCCAACGCCCGTCCCGCGCCAACGCCTTCGCCGCCTGGCGATAATCCTCGGCCGACATCGGCTCCTCGATTTCGGCGTTTTGAATGTCCGGGTTTTCGCTCGTCATCGTCTTCTCCGTGCTGGGCATGCTGGCCGCGACGCAACCCTTCGCTCTAGCCACGACAATAGGTGCGACGCTCTTGCCCGTCAACCGCGTCGGATGCCGACGTGGCGCTGGCGGTTCATTTTCCCACGCGCCAGCTCGCTCGGCATCGGTCGCGCGGTTTCCCTTGTGCGCGGCCGGCCTTTTCCGCATGATTCGCCCGTCCATGGCCAGCCCGAGCCCAACTGCCGCGCGCAAGACTCCGCTTTACTCCGAGCACCAACACCTCGGAGCGAAGCTTATCGATTTTGGCGGCTGGATGATGCCGGTAAGCTACCCTGGGGGGATTCTCGAGGAACATCGAGCCACACGCACCGCGGTCGGGGTATTCGACGTATGCCACATGGGCGAAATCCACTTCCGCGGCCCGCGCGCGGCCGAGGCCGTTTCACGCCTGGTCACCAGCGATGCGGCCGGGATGCCCGAGGGGCGTGCCCTTTACACCGTAGCTTGTCACGAGACGGGCGGCATCGTCGATGACCTGATAGTGTACCGCATCGCGACTGACCACTTCCTCATCGTGGTGAACGCCGCCAACATCGAGAAAGACTATCGTCACTTCCTGGCCCACGTCGGCACATGGTGCCAGATCGACGATGAGTCGGACACCACCGCCCTGATCGCCTTCCAGGGGCCCAAGGCCGAGGCCGCCCTGACCGGCTTGACCAAGGCCGCCATTGCCACGCTGCGGCCGTTTCATTTCTTGCCCGGCCAGGATGTCGCCGGCCATCCCGCTTGGATAGCGCGAACCGGTTACACCGGGGAAGATGGCTTCGAGATCGGGACCCCGGTCGAGCACGCGGTCGCCCTATGGCAAGCGCTGCTCGAGGCGGCCAGCGCGGTAGGCGGTAAACCGGCCGGTCTGGGTGCCCGTGACACTCTGCGACTGGAGGCGCGCCTGAGCCTTTACGGCAACGACCTGTCGGACAGCACGACTCCTCTCGAAGCCGGTCTGGACTGGGTGGTAAAGTTCGAGGCTGGCAACTTTGTCGGTAAGGCGGCGCTGCAAAGGCAGCGGGAGGGGGGCATGACGACCATGCGCAAGTTGGCGGGCTTCGAGATGCGCGAGCGGGGCATTCCCCGCCACGGCTACCCCATCACCGACCCGAGGAGCGGAGCGGTCCTGGGCCAGGTCACCTCGGGTGGTGTCGGCCCGAGCATCGGGAAGAATATCGGCATGGGTTACGTTCCCGCTGCTCACGCCAGCGCGGGCACCCAACTCGGCATCGATTGCCGTGGCAAGCTGGCCATGGCCGAGGTAGTGAAGGGACCATTTTATCGCCGTAAGCGAGCGTAGCTTTTCCGGCAAGGAGCAAGACCACAATGAGTGACAGCTATCCAGACGATCTCCTTTACACCGAAGATCACGAATGGGCACGCCGAGAGGGCAACGTCGTCACCGTCGGTATCTCGCAGTTTGCCGTCGAGCAACTGGGCGATGTCACCCAGGTTGACCTGCCGCGCGAAGGCGAGATGCTCAAGCAGCACGACGCGTTCGGCTCGGTCGAGTCGGTCAAGGCCGTATCCGACATCTTCGCTCCCATCGCGGGCAAGGTCGTCAAGGTCAACACCACCCTGCATGATTCGCCCGAATATGTGAACGAGGATCCCTACGATGGGGGTTGGATGATCCAGATCGAGCCAGCCAATCCCGAAGCTCTGCCGAACGATCTAAAGAAGTTGATGGACGCCACGGCGTACGAGGCTTTCCTGAAGGAACACGAGGACTGACAGTCACGCAATGCCCACCTCCCCTGAACATGAATCTTGCGGCGAATCCTGCGGCGAATTTTGCCAACGCCACATCGGCCCGCGGCCGGCAGACCTCGCCGCCATGTTGCGAACGGTTCGGGTCGGCTCGCTTGCCGAATTGATGGACGAGACCATCCCGGCCGCGATCCGCAGCATCCGCCCCCTCGCGCTGCCGCCCGCCCTGTCCGAGCACGCGGCGCTCGGCGAGCTTGCGCGCCTGGGCCAGCTCAACCGTCGGGTGCGCGCCTTCGTCGGTATGGGCTATGCCGAGGCAATTTTGCCCTCGGTCATCGCGCGCAACGTTCTCGCCAATCCTGGCTGGTATACCGCATATACGCCCTATCAGGCGGAGATCTCGCAGGGTCGTTTGGAAGCTCTGCTGAATTTCCAGACCATGGTCATGGATCTGTGTGGCATGGAGGTGGCTGGGGCCTCGCTCCTCGACGAAGCGACTGCCGCCGCGGAGGCGATGCACATGCTCGCCAGCTCGCGGCAAGACGAGAGTGCCCGAGCGTTCTTCGTGTCCGAGCTGTGCCACCCGCAAACCATTGCCGTGGTACGCACCCGGGCGGAATCGCTGGGCATCGCAGTCGTGGTTGGCGACCACTCCAAGCTGGTTTTCGATGGCAGGGTGTGCGCCGCGCTGGTCCAATACCCGGCCACCGATGGGAAGATCTTCGACTACCGCGATTTTTGCGCGCAAGCGCACGCCGGGGGCGCCCGGGTAGCGGTGGCGGCCGACCTCCTGGCGTTGGCGCTGCTAGTGCCGCCCGGCGAGCTGGGCGCTGACGTGGCCCTGGGCAGCACGCAGCGTTTCGGTCTGCCCCTCGGCTACGGCGGGCCGCATGCCGCCTTCTTGGCAACGCGCAAGGAGTACACCCGCAAGATGCCGGGGCGTTTTGTCGGCGTGGCCAGGGATGCTCATGGCCACACCGCCCTCCGGCTTGCCTTGCAGACCCGCGAGCAACACATCCGCCGTGAGAAGGCCACCAGCAACATATGCACCGCGCAGGTGCTGCCCGCGGTGATGGCCAGCATGTATGCGGTATATCACGGCGCCGAAGGGATCCGCGCCATAGCCGCTCGGGTGGCCGGGCTCACCGCGAGCCTGGCCCAGGCCCTGACGGAGGCAGGGCTCACGGTGCTCTCCGCCCCCGTCTTCGATACCATCCGCGTGGACGGCAGCCCGGCCGCGATCGCCGCCTGCCACGCCCGGGCCGAGGCCGCCGGGATCTGCCTACGCCGGTTTTCCCCCACGGTCCTCACCATAACCCTCGACGAGGCCACCACGCGGGCTGACATCGCCACCATCGCGCGGGTGATGGCTCCTGCCCTTGCGGCCCGCGAGCTACCCGAGGTAGGTTTCGCCCTGCCGCCCGCCCTCCAGCGCGGCACCCCTTTCCTCCAGCATCCTGTCTTTTCGGCCTACCGCTCGGAAACCGAGATGCTGCGCTATCTGCACCAGCTGCAGAGCAAGGACATCTCGCTCGCCGACTCGATGATTGCGCTCGGCTCATGCACGATGAAATTGAACGCGGCGACCGAGATGCTGCCGCTCGGTTGGCCAGAGTGGAACAACGTTCACCCCTTCGTGCCGCGGGAATATGCCCAAGGATACGCCGCCATCATCGCCGATCTGGAGACGATGTTGGCAGAGATCACCGGCTTCGCCGCGGTATCACTGCAACCGAACGCGGGCTCCCAGGGGGAATACGCCGGTCTCTTGGTGGTGCGCAAGTACCATCTTACCAGGGGCGATCACCAGCGCGACGTGTGTCTGATCCCGTCGTCGGCCCACGGAACCAATCCGGCTTCCGCGGTCATGGCCGGCTATCGTGTCGTGGTGGTTGCCTGCGACGCCGGAGGAAATGTCGACGCCCAAGACCTGACCGCCAAAGCGCAAGCGAACGCGGACCGGCTGGCCGCCATGATGCTGACCTATCCCTCCACCCACGGCGTCTTCGAAGAGGGCGTACAGAGGCTTTGCCAGATCGTGCACGAGCACGGCGGGCTGGTGTACATGGACGGCGCCAACATGAATGGACAAGTTGGCCTGTGTCGTCCGGCCGAGCTGGGCGCCGACGTATGCCACATCAACTTGCACAAGACCTTCGCCAGCCCTCACGGCGGCGGCGGTCCCGGCGCAGGTCCCATCGCCGTGGCGGCCCACCTGGCGCCATTTCTGCCCAGCCACCCCGTCGTGCCCACGGGGGGCGAGCAAGCGATTGGCGCGGTGTCCGCCGCGCCCTGGGGCAGCGCCAACATTCTGCTCGTCGCTTGGACCTACCTGCGCATGATGGGACCGGCGGGCCTCACCCGGGCCACCCAGTTCGCCATCCTGAATGCCAACTATGTCGCCGAACGCTTGCATGAGCACTATCCCGTCGTCTATCGCGGCAGACACGGGCGGGTGGCGCACGAATGCATCGTCGACCTGCGCCCGCTCAAGAAGAGCGCCGGCGTCGAAGCCGAAGACGTGGCGAAGCGCCTGATGGACTACGGATTCCACGCCCCCACCATGTCGTTCCCGATACCGGGCACCCTGATGATCGAGCCCACCGAGAGCGAAGCCCTGCCCGAGCTCGACCGCTTTTGCGCCGCCATGATCGCCATCCGGCGCGAGATCAGCGAAATCGAGAACGGGCTGGCATCCCGGGAGGACAACCTGCTCAAGAACGCCCCCCATACTGCGCAGGCCTTGCTGGCGACGGAATGGGCGCACCCCTATAGCCGCGAGCGCGCGGCCTACCCTCTGCCCTACCTGCGCGCCCACAAGTATTGGCCACCGGTTGGCCGGCTCGACAACGTGCTGGGCGACCGGCAGTTCGTATGCGCATGCCCGCCAGTCGCCAGCTACTAGCCATGCCGCACGCCCGCCCCCAAGCCCTGCCCACCGTGCCGGCCACCACCCTGGCCAGCCAACCCTCGCCCTCCCGCCGTGACCAGCACTAACCTCACGTTCACCTGCCAGGACGAGCACCGGGCCTGGCTCGCCACCCAGGCGGCCATGCCCCTCGGCTTCCGCGTTGGCGCAACGCGCCTGAGCTTCCTCCCCGCCGAGGTGGCCCGACCGGCGGCCATGAGCATGGTCCTCATAGTCCTCGATCGGCCGACGGCTGACTTCGCCGCGGTATTCACCCGCAACGCCTTTCCCGGCGCTCCGGTGCTAGTCGGGCGGCAGCGCCTCGATGAAGAGACGGTCGGTGCCGTGGTCGTGAATAACAAGATAGCCAACGTGTGCGCACCGGGCGGGGTGGACGCGGCAGAGCGGCTATGCGCCGGGGCAGCTGGTATCCTTGGCCTCACGGCCAGGCAAGTGATCCCGAGCTCGACCGGGGTCATCGGGTGGCAGTTGCCCGTGGCCGCCATGCTGGGCGCGCTGCCCGAGGCGGCGCAGGCCCTCGGCCGGACCACGCTGGTCGAGGCGGCCCAGGGCATCATGACCACCGATCTCTACCCCAAAGTCAGGCGGGCTACCGTCGGGGGAGGCAGTATCGTCGGCATCGCCAAGGGCGCGGGCATGATCGAGCCCAACCTGGCCACCATGCTGGTCTACCTGCTGACGGACTTGGCCGTGCCACGCCCGACCCTGCGCAAAGCCTTGGCGGAGGTCGCCCGCGCCACCTTCAATGCCATCAGCATAGACAGCGAGACCAGCACCTCCGACAGCGTGGTGCTCCTTTCGTCGGGTAGGGTGGCCTGCCCCTCCGAGGCTGAGTTCGTGGGCGGGCTCGAGCACGTCTGTGGCGATCTGGCCGAGGATGTAGTGCGCAACGGGGAAGGGGTCCGCCATGTCGTGCGCCTGTCGGTTACCGGCGCCCCTGACGACCTCACTGCCCGAGGCCTCGGCAAAGCGGTGGCCAACGCCCCTCTCCTGAAATGTGCCATCGCGGGCAATGATCCCAACGTTGGGCGCGTCGTTGCCGCCGCAGGCAGGTATCTGGGCACGCGCGGGCTGGCGCTGGACCCTACCAAAGTGAGCATGCGCCTGGGCGGCCACCCCATCTTCGCGCACGGCTGCTTCGCCCTCGACGCGGAGTCGGAAAGGCAGCTTGCGGCCCACCTGGCCCAGGCCGAGCTCTACCCCAGCTCGGCACCCGCCGAGGGAGTTTTCCGACCGCCCATCGCCTATCCCCCGCATGAGCGCTGTGTCCAGCTCGAGATCGACCTCGGCGCCGGACCTGCCTCCGCCACCGTGCTGGGGGCCGATCTCACCCACGAATACGTGAGCGAAAACGCTGATTACCGCAGCTAGGGCGAGGCCCATGATCCAGGAAATCGCAGATTGGCCTCGCGCCTCGTGGCCCATGGCCGCGACCATGAAGCCTTGGTTGCTGCTAGCCTTGGTGCTCTCGGCATGTGTTGCCTCGACCGCAAGCTCGCCCAAGATCAGCCACATCGTGCGAGGTGACCCTGTGACCCAAGAAGCCAAAGCCTTTCCTTTCCCCACCACCGTGAAAACTCTGCCCAACGGGCTCAAGATATTCGTAGTGGAGTACGACTCGCCCGGGCTGGTGGCCTACTACTCGGTGGTGCGGACCGGGAGTCGCAACGAAGTCGAGCCGGGCAAGTCGGGGTTTGCCCACTTCTTCGAGCACATGATGTTCCGCGGCACCGCCCGCTATCCGACGGAAGCGTACAACGCTGCCATCAAAGGCATGGGGGCGGATTCGAACGCCTTCACCGCGGACGACATGACCGTCTACCACATTTTGGCCGGCGCCAAGTCGCTACCCACCATCGTGGACATCGAATCCGATCGCTTCCAACACCTCGACTACGGCGAAGCCGAGTTCCAAAAGGAGGCGCGTGCGGTTCTGGGCGAATACACCAAGGGGGCATCGAATCCCCTGCAGCCCATGGTCGAAGCCCTCTACGACCATGCCTTCACTACTCACACTTACCGCCACACCACCATCGGATTTCTGTCCGACATCGAGGCGATGCCGCACCAATTCGCCTATTCGCGGCAGTTCTTCCAGCGCTACTACCGTCCGGACAATGTGATCCTGCTCGTGGTGGGCGACGTGACTGCCGCCCAGGTCATGCCGCTGGTGGAGGAACATTATGGCGGCTGGCAAGCGGGGCCGGCGAGGCCAGCTATTCCCGTCGAGCCCCCGCAAACACGAGAGCAACGGGTAAAGGTGCCCTGGAAGGGCGCCGGCTTGCCCATGCTGCTGGTTGGTTTTCATGTCCCGGCCTTTGCGCCCGCCAGCAGTGACAGCGCCGCCATCGATGTGCTGGGCGAGCTGGCCTTTGCCGAGCGCTCGCCGCTCTACCGGCGCCTGGTTCTCGAGGAGCAGAAGGTCGAGCGACTAGAGGGATCGGCCGAGCGCCACATCGACCCCAACCTGTTCAACCTCCTGGCCACGGTGAAGGCCGGAGCAGACGTGCCCTACGTGGAGAAGGCCATCTACGACGAGATCGCCCGCATTGCCGCCCAGGGCACGGATGCCAAGACTCTGGCCGAGGTCATCGCCCATAAGCGCTACGAGCTGGCCGGCTTCCTCGCCACCGCGGATAAGGTGGCCCAGGTGGGAGCCGAGTTTCTGGCCCTTACCGGTGGCCTCGATGCCATCGAGCAGACCTCCGCCCAGCTCGACCAGGTCACGGCAGCCGACGTCAAACGCGTAGCAGCTCGCTACTTCACCCCGGAAAATCGAACCGTGGTCATCCTCGAGCCCGCAGCCTCCGCCCGCTGATGACCACACACAGCCACAGGATCACCGCCATGCTCCTCTCCGCCGCCCTAGTCGCGTCTTCCTCGCCTGCGCGCGCCGCCGGGCCGAGCGCGTCATCCCCGGTGCGCATCGTCGGGCTGCCCTCGCCTCGTAGTCCGCTGGTCACCATCCGGCTGGTGTTTCAGGTGGGATCCGCCGACGATCCCCCCGGCCAAGAGGGCATGGCCAATCTTACTGCCGCCATGCTCGGCGAGGGCAGCACCGTGAAGCGGACACGCACCGAGGTCCTCGATGCGCTCTATCCGATGGCCGCCGACATCCACTATTACGGTGACAAGGACACCTTCGTCTTCACCGGGACCGTGCACCGGGACAATCTCGACGCCTTTGCCACCCTGCTAGCGGAGCAGATCTTGACGCCGCGATTCTCGGAGGATGATTTCACCCGTCTGCGCCGCGATGCCCACGACGGGCTAACCCAGACCCTGCGCGGCAATGACGATGAAGAGCTGGGCAAGCAGGCGCTCGCCACCGTCATGTATCAGGGCCACCCCTACGCTCACCCCACCCTGGGCACGGTGACAGGCCTCGCCGCTATCAGGCTGGCCGATCTTCGCAACTTCTACACCACGCATTTCGTGCAAGACCGGCTGATCGTAGGAGTGGCGGGCGGCTACCCGAGGTCCTTCCCTACTGATTTCGCCTCTCGTTTCGCCACCCTGCCCGCCCGTGGCGCCGCGCGGCCGCCCTTGCCCGTGCTGGCGCCGAGGCAGGGGCTCGCCGTGCTCCTGGTGGAAAAGCCTGCCCTCGGGAACGCCATATCCCTCGGACATCCCATCGCGGTCAACCGC
Organism: uncultured delta proteobacterium; assembly: GCA_963849735.1. Classification (GTDB taxonomy): domain Bacteria; phylum Myxococcota_A; class Polyangia; order Fen-1088; family Fen-1088; genus Fen-1118. Next base: position 54,606 of record CAWKJE010000062.1, on the reverse strand, counting down.
AGCGACGACGACTTCTACCCCTTGGCCGTGGCAGCCTCATACTTGGGCGAGCACCGCACCTTCAATGGCCTGCTCATGCTGGCAATGCGCCAGCAACGTGGGCTCAACTACGGCGACTACGCATACGTCGAGAACTTCGTCCAGGACGGCGCTACCACCTTTGCCGAGCCCAACCTGCCGCGCCGCCAGCAGCACTTCGAGATATGGCTGCGGCCGGTGCGCCCGGCTAGCGCCGGCTTTGCCATCCGGCAAGCCATCTACGAGACCGACAAGCTGATTCGCGATGGCATCCCGGCCGCCGGCTTCGCGGCCACTCGAGACTTCCTGCTCAACTACGTAGGCCTGTGGGCGCAGGACAGCTCGCGCCGGCTGGGCTATGCCATCGACGCCACGATCTACGGCCGAGACGTGATCGCCGAGCTCGAGGCACGTTTGCCCAAGATGACGAAGGATGACGTCGATCGCGCAGTCCGTCGTCACCTGGCCACCGACCGCCTTGCCATAGTAGTGGTCGGCGAGAATGCCCGCGAGCTAGCCGCGGCCCTGACCACGGGGAAACCGACGCCCGTCGTGTATGACACCAAAGACACTCCGGAAAGCATTTTGATGGAGGACAAGACCATCGAGAGCTATCCCCTGCCCATTTCTCGAGGGGCAGTGAAAATCGTTCCCGCGACCGACCTGTTCGAGAAGTAGAATCGGCAGCCGTGCCGAGACCCGGCAGGTACCACATTGCTCGCAAGATTGCCGACGGCGGCATGGCGGAGATTTTCCTCGGCAGCCAGCACGGCCTGGAGGGATTCGAGCGCCCGGTCGTGCTCAAGCGCATCCTCGCTCCCCTGGTCGCCGATCCCCAGTTCCGCAACATGCTGATCGACGAAGCCCACGTCGCCATGGGGCTCAATCACAGCAACATCGTGCAAGTGCTCGATCTCGGGCACGTGAGCGGCCGCTACTTTCTCGTGCTCGAGTTGGTCGACGGTTGGGACCTGAGCCAGATCCTGACGCGCACCGCTGCCGTCGCCTTCCCCATTCCTTCCGAGATTGCGCTCTATATCGTGGCGGAGATCTGTCGCGCCCTCGCCTATGCCCACTCGCATACCCGCGCCGGACAGCCGTTGGCCATAGTGCACCGCGACGTCAGCCCCCAGAATGTCCTCATCAGCGATCAGGGCGAGGTCAAGCTTACCGACTTCGGCATAGCCAAAGCCATGGGTCGGCGAGAGCGGACCGACCAGGGCGTGATCAAAGGCAAGCTCGCCTTCATGTCGCCCGAGCAGGCCTCGGGCTCCATCCTCGACAGCCGCTCCGACCTGTTCTCGGTGGGCACCCTGCTCTACCTGCTCTTCACCGGGCGGCGCCCCTTCGAATCCCCTACCGACCTCGAGGCCATCACGCGGGTGCGTGAATGCCGGTACACCCCTCCCGAGGAGGTCGTGCCCGGCCTCAATGCCGCCCTGGCCCAGATCATTCGTCGTGCCATGGCCCGCCTGCCCTCGCAGCGCTATCAAAGCGCCGACCAGATGCTGCTCGCGGTCGAGAACCTGCAGCGCACGGTTTATCGGCCAGCCGGCCAGACCGAGCTCAAACGCTGGCTCGCGGACCTGCAGGCACGCGATCACTGTCCCACCGTTTCCCACGCACCGGCGTCGCCCGTGAGCGAGCACGAGTCGCTGGACATTGGCGAGGGCGCTGAAGTCGTGTTCGAGGAATCGGTCGACATAAGCGCCGTCGTCCGCAGCATGGAGCCGACCATTGCGACGCCGCAGGACGGGCTTGTCGCCAGCGCCCCGGCTAGCGCGGAGAAAACGGTGGCCGCGGCCCCCGGAGCGCTGCGGCGTAGCCGGGTGCCTGCTCGCATTATCGCCATCGCCCTGGTTCTGACGGCAGCCGCGCTGGCCGGATGGCTCTACTTGCCGGCCAGCACAAGCAAGCTCGGCCAGCACAGGGCTCCCCGCTCCAGCCAAGGCTCGCTCCCGGACCCAGGCCCAAGCCAATTGCCTGGCCAACTCCCCGAACTCCCCAGCCCAGACCAACGCCCGTTAGCCGGCCCCGACCTCTCCCCCGTCGCTGCTCCCGGTGCTATCCCGGGAGCGCCTGGCGTGGATACCGGTGTCGCCGCCTCACCGGCCACGGCCAGCGACGCCTCCGCCGCCGAAAGCGAAGAGGACGAGGACAAGCTCCTGCAGCACGCCGAGCCGAACGATGCGCAGAGAGTCCTGGGTGACGACGAGGCCGTGGCGGATCGGCCAGGGCACAGGGCCATCCGGGTAGCCACCGAGCCGGTATCGGTGCACGTGGTCTCGGTGCCAGACGGAGCCGTGCTCAGCGTGGGCAAACGCGTATTCGGTCGAGCACCCATGAGCCTGCGCTTCCGGCCCGGCATCGTCTTCGAGCTACGCTTCGTCAAGAAGGGCTACTACCCGACCGTCCGACGTTTCGCCATCGCGCGTCGCAAGAACCAAACCCTCAAGGTGGTGCTCAAGAGGAAAGCACCCCCACCGGCCAAATCATTCTTGCGCCGCATTTTTGGGGGGCACTGAGCGCGAAGGTTTCCCGGACGGAGGCGAAAGGTCGGCCAGGACCTCTGACCACACCGGCCATGACCACGTCGGCGAGGGCCGCACCGTCTGGCCATGATCACACCGGCCTCTGGCCGCAGCTGGACATGACCAAGTCGGCCACGGCCGCGGACGACAAGGTGTAAGCGCTAGCGCGCGGAGGTAGGGTTCAATCGCCGCCGGGGTTGTATACGCCAGGCAAACGGGGACCGGACTTACGATCACGTTCGGGGCGCTCGCCGGCACGGTGACGACCACCTCGGCGACGATGGCGCCGCCTCCCGCCACGACCTTCCTCCTGCTGCGGCCGCTGATGGTCCCCAGCTTGGCTCTGGCGCTGCGGCGCTCCGCCCGGACCGCGGGCAACGGGAATGACGGGTAGTGACACGTGGGCAGGTGGGATCCATTCCACGAAGGGACGAATGCTCGCGTCGCGCACCGCAGACCAGCCCGCAACAAAGGCTTCCCCATCTCCACCGTCTGCCTTCGCCGCGAGAGTCTCGCCTAGCCAGGCCTCGTGCTCTCCCGGTGCCAACACGATCTCGCCCGCAGCCGGCGTGGCGGACATATCCCCGACCCACACCGATGGATCGATGGTCGCGTCGCTGTCGCGTGGCGGCACCCAGGGAGGGGGAACCGTGGCGGGTGGCAGATCGGGTATCGGAGTGGCGAACGTGGGACGGCGGTACTCACTCGGTGCGGGTTTGGCCGCATCGGGGCCATGCCGTCGCCGCCTACGAGGCCGCCCATGGAAGTCGGTAGCCGCATGCAAGCTGTGACGGGCATCGGCGTCTCCTGGATCGAATACCTCGCTGTCCAGCCCCGCGCACGAGTCGCACAAGCCGCACGCTGGTCCGGCCTCTTCCCCGAAATATTCGCGCAGCATCTGCACCCTGCAGCGCTGCACGTTCATGTACTTGAGCAACTCGGCCAAACGGCGCCGATCGGAGATGCGCCGCGCCTCGAAGACCGAGGCCGCCTTATCGATTTCATTGCGCGTGGGCCGCGGCTCGACCCCGGTCCAACGGGCGGCGCGCACCTCCTTGGCCACGCCCATGCCTTCGAGCACCGACAACACGACCCTAACGCGCCGCTCTGGCAGCGCCATGGAGAGCGCGAGGTCGCGCACCGACACCTCCTTGCCCTCGTCGCTCCAGGCATAAAGACCATCAGCCACCAACCTGGCCTGGGTCTTGGTGGGGTGCGCCTCCTTGAGGAAATGCTCCTGGATCGCGATGTCGTCAGGCTGGAAGAGAAGCACACAGCGGGCCGGCTTGCCATCACGCCCGGCACGCCCTGCCTCCTGGACATAGGCCTCGGGCGAACCCGGCATCTGGTAGTGGATGATGTAGCGAATGTCGGGCTTGTCGACGCCCAGGCCGAAGGCGTTGGTGGCGATCATGACCACCTTGCGTCCCGACGACATGAACGAGGCCTGCGCCTTTTCCCGCTCGTCGCCCGTCATCTTGCCGTTATAACGCTCGACAGGAATCTTCCCGTGCCGCAATGCCACATAGAGCTCGTCAACGGCACGCACTGTGGCGCAGTAGACGATACCCGGACGACGTAAGCGCTGAATCAACTTGCCCAGAACGCGCAGCTTGTCCGCCTCGCCCGCCACCTTCCGCACATCGAAGGCCAGATTGGGACGATGGAACGAGACGCGGCACAGATGCGCGTTCCTCATCCCGAGCTGGACCAGCACATCCTCGGCGATGGCTGGGGTTGCGGTAGCGGTGAGCCCCAATATAGGCGGCCTGCCCAGCACCTCCGCAGCGCGTCTCAAACCCAGGTAAGACGGTCGGAAATCGTGGCCCCATTGCGACACGCAGTGGGCTTCGTCGACGCAAAAGAGCGAGAGCTTCACCCCGGCCAGAGATTCCTGCACCGCCGGCGAGCACACCGATTCTGGGGTGATCAGCACCAGCTTGATATTGCCCTCACGCACCCCTTGCAGGTCGGCCGCCCGCTCTTTTACGGTTCGCGTCGAGTCAATACGCGCCACCGGCACGCCGGCGGCCTTCATCTTGCCGACCTGATCCTCGATCAACGCCAGCAGGGGCGAGACCACCAAGGTCGGCCCTGGCAGCCACAGGGAGGGAAGCTGGTAAGTGAGCGACTTGCCGCTGCCAGTCGGCATAATGGCCAGCGTGTCGCGCCCAGCCAGCACGGACTCGATGACCTCGGCCTGGCCAGGACGCAGATCGCGAATGCGAAGGGCCGCACGCGCCCGCTCTAGCGCTGCGCGCAAGGCAGATGAGTAGGGCTGCGGCGGAGCCTCGGCTAGCGCAGACTTGACCGTAGCCGACGTATAAGCCGGTGGCCCGTGCCCCACACGCGAAGGATGGGCCGACTGGGCAGCCCGGCCGTCGTCGGCGACATGAATCACCAGCGTTGGCTCGGATTCGCCGTTCCCAGATTCGGTCGCGCCTTTCGCGGCGGGCTCGCGGGAAAAATCGTCGTCGGCGGCGGCTTCCTGCCGCTCGCCTTCTAGTGAAGTACTCAGTATCGACTCCTCTTCGAACTCTTCTCGATATGAAGTTTCTGCCTGGGCGGCTACCAGCTAACAGCAAGAACCGCCACTCGTTAGGCAGCGGCCACCTTTGGGGGCCGGCCCAGATAAGGACCTCGACCCAGCCGCATTAGAGCGAGCTAGTAGCCCGCCTTACCAAAACGCAAAGCAACGTTAGCACGATTCCGAGCAAGCCACAAAGTTTATGACGGACAACTTAAGGGCGAGCTTGGCCAAGATTCATGAGGTGGCCGAGGGCACGGCGCATGCTCTGTCCGAACGCATGCCCATCCTTCTTGCCCTCGCCCCCCAGGACCGTCCGCGCGAGCGGCTTCTCGCCAAAGGTCCAGGCAGCCTTTCGGATGCCGAGCTACTGGCCGTCCTGCTTGGCTCGGGGCGGCGCGGGAAAAACGTGGTCGAGGTTGCCCAAGAATTGCTCGATCACGCCGGAGATCTGCGGCAGCTCGTCGCCAACGCGGAGGCCGATCTGTGCGCGATCTCCGGCATAGGTCCCGCACGCTCTGCCAGCGTGCAAGCCGCCCTCGAGCTAGGCCGCCGGGTGCTCGGCCGCCGTCCGGACCGCGGCCGGAGATTCGCCAACTCGGCCGACGTATGGACACATTTTCGCGCGCAGCTCGGCGCCTCCCCGATCGAGGAATTCTGGATGCTGGCGCTCGACGTCCGGCACCGGGTGCTATTCCAGACCTGTGTGGCACGCGGCTCGCTCACCGGAGTCGAGGTCCATCCCCGCGAGATCTTCCGCCCCCTGATCCGAAGCTCCGCGGCATCCGTGATCTTCTGCCACAACCACCCCTCTGGCAACCCCACGCCTTCGCGCCAGGATCTAGATTTGACCAGGCGCCTGCGCGAGGTGGGCGAGCTATGCGGCATCGCCGTGCTAGACCACGTGGTGGTGGCCGGTGACGGCTTCGTCAGCATCGCCAGCCAGGGTGGCCTTTGATCGCGCTAGCACGGCTATGAGCCGGGAACAGTGTCGACGACCGCCCCCCGTCGGGCCTTCGCCTGACCAGCGGCCTACGAATGACTTTGGGCGCCTGGGCGACTGACGCCATAATATCCCCCCATGTCACCCCAAGGCTCGAGCTTCGTCGCCGTGGCCGGAATCGCGGCGGCAGCTCTCTTCTCGCCGATCTGGCCATCCCTCTGCCCTGCGGCCTTCGCCGATGGCGTCATCTTCCCCGGCGCCCGGCCCCTGGGCGCCGGCGGTGCCATGCGGGCCATGGCCACTGGAGACGCCGGGCCACAGCTCAATCCATCGGGCATTTCCCTGCTGCGCACCTACCAGGTAGAAGGTGACTACCAGTACGGCCGCACCGCCGGATCCAACGATGCGCGCGTTTCCGTGGTCGATTCGACCTCGGAGATTAACCTGGGCGGGGCCCTCGACTACACCTACCACCGCGAATCCGAGGGAGGAACGCAAAGCGCCCACGTCCTTGGCCTTTCCCTTTCCTTTCCGTTCGCGGACAAGGTCTTCATAGGCGGCAGCGCAAAGTACGTCCATCTGACTACCCCCGCGACCCTTACCACCCCCAGTCAAACCACGCAGGGGTTCACCGTCGATGCCGGTCTCACGGTCAGACCGGTGCGCCAGATATCCGTAGCCGCGGTCGGCTACAATCTGAACGACTTGGGCATCGCCTGGCTGCCCAGGGGGGTGGGCGGCGGCATCGCGGTCGTGCCCACGCCCATGGTGCTCATCTTATTCGATACCGTCTACGAGAAGGCTTACCGCGACCCAAGCCGCGACAGCGCGACCTATTACCTGGGCGGCGCCGAATTCTCGTTCTCTTCGGCGGGCGCGGTGCGAGCCGGGGGTGGCTTCGACGGAGTTACCAGGAATGGCTACCTCACGGCGGGCATCTCTGCCCTGTCGGCTGACATTGGCGCCATCGACCTCGGGCTGAGGCAGGACGTGTCCGGCAGCGCCAAGACGACCATCATCGGAGTCAGCGCCCGCTTGTTCGTTACCACCATGTGATCGCGATAAACTGCGGCGGCTTGCCCTACTTCGAGAACTTGGAGGCCCCCGGGTTGTCTGTAGCGACGTGGAGACGCTGTTGCTTCGGCCGGTCGAGATCGCCCCGCGCCTGGCATTTTACCCAGCACGGCCAGCTGATGGGGCGACCGCGCGGGCACAGTGCGGCGCGAGCAACGAGGCGCCGGGGCGACCCAGGTATCATATGAGCCTATCCGAACGCATGCTGCTCGGCCGACTGCTCAAGCGGGACGAGGATGCCTTCAGCGAGGTGGTAAGGGCCTATGGTGACCGAGTCTACAACCTGGTTTTGCGCCTGGTCGGGTCGCCAGCCGAGGCCGAAGACATCGCGCAGGAAGTGTTCGTCACGGTATTCAAGAGCATCGACAGCTACCGCGGCGAGGCCAAGCTTTCCACCTGGATCCTACGCATCGCCGCCAACCACGCGAAGAACCGCATCAAGTACCTCGCGCGTCGCCGTACCACGGGACAAATGCTGGCCGATGGGACGGACGTCACCGAAATGGCCGACGAGGATACGGCCCCCGCCCAGGCACATTTCGACGCTCCCGACGTCATCCTGGAGGCCGTCGAAACCGAGCGCCTCCTGCAAAGCGCGATTGCCAAGCTCGACGAGGAGCAGCGGCTGCTGGTAGTCCTGCGCGACGTGGAGGAGCTGTCATACGATGAGATCATCGAGATCACCGGCCTGCCCGAGGGCACGGTGAAGTCGCGTTTGCACCGGGCGCGCATGGCGCTCAAGGATCAGCTGGGAGGGACCTTCAAGTGACCGCCGGCGACGGGCATCAGCCAACCATCGACGCGTTTTCGGCTTACCTCGAGGGTGAGCTGTCACCTTCCGAGCGCGCCCGTGTGGATGGCCACCTGTCGAGGTGCATAGAGTGTCGGGTGGCGCTCGAGCGCTTCCGCCAGACCCTGGGCAAGCTCGGCAGCCTCAGGCGGCCGGCGCCCGGGAACTTCCTGCAGCAGGTCCAGACCAGGATCAACCGTCGCTCGCACGGACGCTTTTTCGCGAAGCGCTTCTTGCTGTTCGGCCGCATCCCGTTCGAGTGGCTGTCGCTCGCCACCATCGTCGCCATGCTCGTGTACTACATCATCTTGATGCAAAGCTCGCCGGCGGGAGTCATCCCCGCCGCCCAGCCATGAGCGAGCCACGGCCTACACGACATAGGCAAAGACCACCTTGAGATACTGGCCCTCGGCGAAGCCAGAGGGCAGCGGGTGATCGGGTCCCGGGCCGAAATGCTCGATGACGCGCACCTCACGCGCCGCCAGGCGAGCAGCGCCGGCCAGTACGCGCTCGAAGTGCTCGGCGCTCAAGTTCTGCGAGCAGGACGAGGAGACCAGCACGGCACCCGGCGCGCAGACGGTAAGGGCCAAGGTGTTGAGGCGTTCGTAGCCCTTGCTGGCGGCCTCGAGATCTTTGCGAGCGCGCGCGAACTTGGGCGGATCGACGATGACCAGGTCGTAGGACCGCGGCGTGGCGGTTTCCAGAAAGCGGAAGGCGTCGGCCTCCACCGCGCGGATACCCAGGCCGTTGGCGCGGGCATGAGCTTCGATGCGGGCTATCGCGCGGGACGAGCTATCCACCGCCACCAGCTCCTTCGCCCCGGCGCGCCCCGCCTGCAGGGCAAACCCTCCGGCATAGGCGTAGCAATCCAGCACCCGGGCGAACTTATCGGGCGACGCTGCCACCATCGCGCCCACGCGCATCCGGCTCGGCCGCTGATCCAAGAATAGGCCGGTCTTCTGGCCGACCAGAGGCTCGGCCTGGAGCAAGATGCCGTCTTCCTGACAGGGCACCACAGCCCGGGATTCGCCTGCCACCACCCGGGTCTCGGCCAGGAAGCCCTCGGTTTCGGCGAAGCTAGCCGCGGCAACCTCGTAAAGCGTGCGAGGCCCGAGCAGATCCAAGATAGCCGTGCTGATCTCCTGCCGCCACAGCGCCATGCCCAGGGTACTCACCTGCAAGACGATGGCGTCGCCAAGGACGTCGATCACCAGACCCGGCAGCCCGTCCCCCTCGCTATTCACCAGCCGATATGCGTCGGTGCGCGCATTGGGCAGACCCAACGCCACCCGCAGCTCGCGAGCCACGCGCAGACGGCGGCCGAAGAAATCGCCATCGATCGGCTCGTCCACGGTCGTGAGCACGCGTACCGCGATCTGCGAGCGCGGATTGTAGATGCCCCGCCCGATGAAGCGGCCATCGTGATCGAATAGTGACAAGACGCTGCCCGGAGCCGCATCGCCCTCGACACGCTCCACGGCATTGGCGTAGACCCAGGGATGGCCGAACCAAAGCGGCCGGGCGCGACCGCGCTTGAGCGTGGCCTTCGCGGCCGAGTCACGCTCGCGGGAGCTCGCGGAGGAAAGGGAGGACGCTTCTCGGCGGGCAGACATTGCTCGTTTGCGTGACATCGGCGCATTATAGTGTTCTCCGTCGATGGCGCCGGCAAGGTTATCCATCCCCCATCCCTACCGCTGACGATGAAAACGCTCTTCGATCATCGCTTGCTCCTCGTCGCTGGCAAGGGTGGCGTGGGGAGAACCACCACCGCGGTGGCCTTGGCCCGCGCCGCGGCGCGCATGGGCAAGCGGGTATTGCTGGCCCAGACCAATGCTCCACCCCGGCTCGAACGCCTCCTCGGTCTCGATCAACCCGTGGGGCCCAGCGTGCTGGTCATCGACGACAAATTATCGGCGGTGAACATGCAACCCAAGGAGGCCCTCCACGAATATGGCGTCATGCTCTTGCGCTTCGAGCCCATATACCGGGCGTTCTTCGAGAACAAGGCGATGCGCAGCTTTCTCGGTGCCTTTCCTGGCCTCGACTACTGGACCATGCTGGGCAAGGCCTGGTGGCACACCACCCAGGAGTACCAGGGGCGGCCCCGGTACGATCTGGTCATTCTGGACGGGCCGGCATCTGGACATGCCGTTGCCATGCTGCGCATTCCCGGCGTGGTCGCCAGCGCCATGCACAAAGGCCCGCTGGCCCGCGACGCCGGGCAGGCCCGCGCTACGCTTTGCGACCCCAAGGCGACCTCGGTCGTCCTGGTCACTCTGCCCGAGGAGCTACCGGCGCGCGAGACCTTGACGTTGGTGCGCCATCTGCGCGAGCTCGGCATTCCCCTGGGACCGCTGGTCGTAAACGGCATGCCTCCGGCAGAGGCCGCGGATGGTGCTGTCGAACGGGCGGTCGCGGCGCTGGCGCGCGCCGGCGCTCCCCCACCCCTCGGCCACCTGGTCGCCGGCCTATCGGTGCTGGGCACCCGGCGGCACGATGCCGAGCAAGTCGTGGCCCGCCTGGCTGTTGATCCGGCGCTGCCCATGCTCGAGCTGCCTCGCCTGCCCACGAGCGACATCGGGCCGACCGAGATCACGGCACTGGCGGATCTGGTCCTCTCGGCGCTGGCGTGAGGGCTGGTCAGCCGGGTTTGCCCGGGACCAGCCTGGGCGCGAGGACGCCATCAAGCTTGCGCTTGGTCGGCGCTTGGTCGGCCTAGCCTGCCCGATACCGGCTCACGCGCGGAAACGCCATCAACTTTCCATGAAGCTCTTGAGGCGCTTGCTGCGCGAAGGATGGCGCAGCTTGCGCAGCGCCTTGGCCTCGATTTGGCGAATGCGTTCGCGCGTGACTTCGAAGTCCTGCCCCACCTCTTCCAGGGTGTGGTCGGATTTTTCCCCGATGCCAAAACGCATGCGCAGCACCTTCTCCTCGCGCGGGGTCAGCGTGGCGAGAACCTTGCGAGTCTGCTCGGCCAGATTCATCGAGATCACGGCGTCGGCCGGTGAAACGATGCTCTTATCCTCGATGAAGTCACCCAGGTGCGAATCCTCCTCCTCGCCGATGGGAGTCTCGAGCGAGATGGGCTCTTTCGCTATCTTGAGCACCTTGCGCACCTTGTCAAGCGGAAGCTCCATCTTCTCGGCAATCTCTTCCGGCGTGGCTTCCCGCCCGAGCTCCTGCACCAGATAGCGGCTAGTGCGTATCAGCTTGTTGATGGTCTCTATCATGTGGACCGGAATGCGGATGGTACGCGCCTGATCGGCAATGGCGCGGGTGATGGCCTGGCGAATCCACCAAGTCGCATAGGTCGAGAACTTGTAGCCGCGACGATATTCGAACTTGTCGACCGCCTTCATGAGGCCGATGTTGCCCTCCTGGATCAGATCGAGAAATTGCAAGCCCCGGTTGGTGTACTTTTTTGCAATCGATACCACCAGGCGCAAATTTGCCTCGACCAACTCGGCCTTGGCCAGCTCGGCCTGCCTTTCGCCATCTTGAATCTCACTCACGGTGCCGCGCAAAGTGGCCTCGCCCAGGCCGGCCTCGTCCTCGACCTTCTTCACCTTCTTGCGCGCGTTGCTGATGACCTCAGCGGCTTCGTCGAGCTCCTCCACGCGCAAGCCCAGCCGCTTGGTCACGTTGCGCTGCCTGAGCGTAGAGCCACGCGCCTCGCGCATGGTCTTCTTCAGCTCCCGTTCGCTCATGCCCAGGCGCTGCTCGCGCTCGCTGATTTCGCGCCGCGCTGATTCGATGCGCGACACCAGGCCCTTGAGACGTAAGACGACGCGATCTATCTGCTTCTTGTTGAGGCGCAACTCCTGCAAGGCGTCCAGGAGCTCCTGCTTGAGCGCCGCGACCTGCGATCGGTTCTTTTTCTTGGCACTGTCCGACTGGCCGCGCTTGGCGGACTTGTCGCTCGCCTTGTCATTCCACTTGTCATTCGACCTGTCATCCACCTTCTCCAGGTCCTTGTAGATGCGGCGGACCTTGTCGATGATCTTGCACACCCGCTCGACGTGAAAGTTCTCGTCAAACTCCTCCTCGTCGTCGTCGGCGTCCTTCACCACCTCCTTGACCCTGACCTTCTGCTTGCGCAGCTTTTCCCCCAGCTCGAGGATCTCATCGATAGCCACTGGTGAATTCAGCACGACCTGCAGGACGCGCCGCTCGCCCTCCTCGATACGCTTGGCGATCTCGACTTCGCCCTCGCGGGTGAGCAGAGACACCGAGCCCATCTTGCGCAGATACATGCGCACCGGATCGTTGGTTTTCGAGTAGCCGTCGTCCTCCTCCTCGTCCTCCACCTCGGCAGGCCGCGCCGCCGTCTCGCTTTCGCCCTCCTCTTCCGACTCGGGCTCGGCGGTCTGAGCGCCTTTGTCCTCGACTTTGACTTGCGTCGAGGCATCGACGATCTCGATACCCTCGCCTCCCAACGTCGACAGCCAGTCGTCGAATCTGATCCGACGACACGATGCTCTCGGGCATGTGGTCGTTGACCTCGTCGTAGGTCAGGAAGCCCTTGGCCTTGCCCATCGTTATGAGCTCGCGCTTCCTGCGCTCGCTTTCCTTGTTAACGGGGCCCTTCTTGGTGAGCTGCTTGCTCACTTCCTCGAGCTCATCGTCATCGTCCTGGTTCTCGTCGCTAAGACGTTCGTCGGCGTCCTCGATCATGTCGCCATGCCTTTGTCGTGGTTGGCCAATCCCAGCTTGGCCCTTATTAAATCCATCTCCCGGATGGAAATGGCCCTGGCCTCTTGTTCGTCCCCGCGGGCCATCGCCTCGCGGTGCTGGCGTTGGGCATCCGCCAGCTCTGAATCGACTCGCGAGCGCTGCAGCTTGAGCAAGAGCGCATGCATGGCGTCCTCGGCCGCCACAACCCCCTCCCAGCGACCATCCATCAGCGCCCGCGCGACCTCTTGCCTGATCTCGGCTGGGCCATGGTCGAGACAAGCCGGCACGTCGACCCGGCCGCTCACCTGGAGCATATCCAGCGCAAAGGCATATAGCTGCCGCAGAGCAGGATCGCGCAGCATGCTCATGGTCTCTTGCGCGATCCCGCTGGACGCGAGAGTCGGCTGAGCCACCAGCAGGGCCAAGGCCTCGAGCTCATCGGCCGGCAAGCGCCTGGTGACCGACTGCGCTACGGGAGCCACTTCGACCGCGCCTCGCTGGCCGTGATTCTGGGCCTCGCGCACCATACGCGCGACTTGCGACACCGGAACGCCCAGCTTCGCCGCCAGGTCGCGCACATAGAGGTCGCGTACCAGCGGATTGCGCAGCTGGGCGAGTACCTCCACGACGCGCTTGGCCGTATGCGCCTTGCCCGGCACGGTCGGGTCGTCCGCGGCGCGCTGAATCAGATGGTCGACCATCGGACGGGCCTGCGCCAGCAGGGCGCGAAATGCCTCGGGCCCCTGAGCGCGGACGAACTCGTCTGGATCGACGCCGCTGGGCAGCTCGGCGATACGACCATCGGCGTCAGCCTCGGCGAAGAACATGCCAGCCTCGACGGCCAGGGCCACGGTCTTGTCGGCCGCGCGCGCGCCTGCGGCGTCGCCGTCGAAGACCACCACGATCCGCTTGGCTGCCCGAGCCAGGAGGAGGATTTGCTCCGCGGTGAGGGCCGTACCCATGGGGGCCACGGCCTCGTCTATTCCCGCCTCGTGCAGGCTCAACACGTCGAAGTTGCCTTCGACCACGACCGCGGTCCCGCCGCGCCTGATCGAGTCGATTGCCGCGTGCAGGCCATAGAGGTTCTCCTTCTTGTGGTAGAGCGGAGAATCAGGCGAATTGACATACTTGCGCTCCTTGGCGTCGGGATCGAGTAGCCGCGATGCGAACCCGATGGGCCGTTTTTGTCGATCCAGCACCGGCAGCATAACCCGGTCGCGAAAGAAGTCGTAATGGCCCCGCTCGTTCCTGCCGAGCAAGCCCAGCCGTTCTGCGAGCTCATCCGGAACCTGCCGAGAGGATAGATGGTGGCGAAGAGCAGCGCCCTGGCCCGGGGCATAGCCCAGGCGGAAGCGCTCGCTCACGGGTTTGGTTATGCCGCGACCATCGATGTAGGCGCGCGCCGCTGCCCCGGCCGGACCGGCGAGCTGCGCCTGGTAGAACTGCGTCGCCTCTTCCATGGCGCGCAACATGCGCTCCCGATCGGAGAGCGCATCCTCCGCTGCCTTCCGTTCAGCCGGCGTCATGCTCTTTTCGGGAATGTCGACCCCGGATTGCCTGGCCAAGTCGCGCAACACCTCCATGAACGAACGCTGCTCGATCTTGACCAGGAAGGTGAAGACGTCGCCTTTCTCGCCACAGCCGAAGCAGTGGAAGAACTGGCGTTGTTCGTGAACGTGAAACGAAGGGGTCTTTTCCACATGAAAAGGGCAAAGCCCCTTGAAGCTGCCGGCACCCGCCCGTTTGAGCTCGACATAGCGCTTAACGACATCGACGATATTCGTCCGCTCTCGGACATCGTCGATTTTCTCGCGTGGCAGCAGAGGCAAATTGAACCCGCGCCCAACAACTATTGGGTGGTTGTTAATAACCCAGGCGCAGCCTCTGTCAAGAGGAACGTGAGCTATTTGTGCAGCTGAGGTTGTCTAAGCGTCTCCAATAAAACCGGTCACCGTCTACTGCCCCGAGTCATTCTGTAGGACCGCCTCGTCGACCCGCCTGAGAATGATGAACTCCACCCGGCGGTTCTTGCTCCAGCACTCCTCGTTGTGCTGACGGCACACCGGTTTGGTCTCGCCGTAGCCGCGCGCCCGCAAGCGACCCAGCTCGACTCCCCGGTCCTCGAGCGCCCGCACCACCGAGTGGGCGCGCCGATCGGTGAGATCGAGGTTGTGCTCGTCATCGCCGCGCTCGTCGGCATGGCCCTGCACCTCGATCAAGGCAATCTCGGGGTGCCCCTTGATGGTTGCGGCGATGGCATCGAGAAGCGGGAACGATACCGGCATGATGATGTCCTTGTCTGTCTCGAAGTAGATCTTGTCGAGGATCTCGAGCTTACCGCGCTGCACAATGACCAGGCCCTTATCCGGGCAGCCGTCCTCGTCCTCGAAGCCGTTGTAGGTTTCCGGCTCGTTGGGGCACTTGTCCAGCACGTCCGGGATACGGTCTTTATCGTTGTCGTTGTCCGGACAACCATCCGCGTCCTCGAAGTTGTCGTAGTCCTCGGGGTCGTTGGGACAGAGATCCTGCTTGTCCGGAATACCGTCTTGATCGTTGTCCGGATCGGGACAGCCATCCTCGTCCTGGAAACCGTCGAAGTCCTCTGGCTCATCCGGACACTTGTCGAGCTCATCCGGAATGCCGTCGCCGTCGCGGTCGTGGATCTGGTTGACCGGGCAGCCTTGGTTTTCGGGGGGACCAGGCTCGTTGGGGCACTTGTCCAGAAGATCGGGGATGCCGTCCTTGTCATTATCCAGGTCCGGGCAACCATCCTCGTCCTCGAAATTGTCGAAGTCCTCGGGATCATCCGGGCACTTGTCGATGTCGTCCGGGATGCCGTCACCGTCGCGATCGCCGGGTCCGGGCTCGAACACGATGCCGGCAAAGAAACGGCCGTGACTGGTCCCGTAGGCCGTGGGAATGACTCCGTAACCGCCACCCGCGATGAAGAACGAATTCGGGGCCAGGTAGGCCTTGAAGCCCAGCAGCGCCTCGCCGCCCGGCCCCATGGACGACGAGCTGGCCAAGGTCGTGCCATCCGAGTTGAAGGTCAGCTTCTTCGAGTCTAGCCCGGTGAAGGTATAGAGCTCGGCCACCAGGTCGAATACGAACGGCACCACTCCCCAGGAGGCCCCTACCCCGGCCAAGAGCTCGCTGCCAACCTTTATCCCCATGTCGGTGTTGGTGTTCGGAAGGTAACTGTTGGGGATCGGCAAGTTGTTCGCGTTCCGCACCATGACCGGTCGGTTGAAATTGGACGCCACGTCATCGAATTCGGACGGCGTGCTGCGAATACGCGCGCCCAGGTTGAGAGCGGTGCGAAAGACACCGTGCTTGCCCCACTCGGCTTCCACCACGGCCTGGGGCTCGAAAATGGTCTTGCCCTCGCCCAGGAACTTGCTCTTGTCTCCGGTGGGCAGGATCACTCCCGGGATCAGCGCAATACCCAGCTTGCTCCGGCTGGGATTGATGAGGCGCAGCTTGGGCTGCAGGGAAATGTCGCCGATGCCCTGAAAATTCGTCAGGTAGTGATTGGAGCTTCCGGTGCCGGACTGTGTCGTGCCGGCAATGATGTCACCGCTCGGGTAGCCCATCTCGTACGGCAATGCCTCTCCCGAGACCACCCCGAAAGGCAGCGCCAACCCGAGCTCGAGCCCCAGGTGATCGGTGGTAAAGATGCCGATCGCTCCCTGCAGAGTAAAGGTCATGAGGTAGTTGACGGTCAGCGAACGGGACTGCACTGCTCCCGTCGAGTTCTGCCCCATGTAGATGTTTCCCGCGTCGAGCTTGAGCGGCTTCCATGCCCCGGTCCCGTAGAGCCCGAACGAAACCCCCAGCGGCGCCAGAACCTGGGCGCCATTCAGGGTGATATACCCCTTGGTATCGATGGCGGGCTGGAAAGTCTGCAGATTGATAGGTGCGCTAACGATTTTCCCAACCGGCGCTTGCGCCTGTGCGTGGCCGGCAGCGGCAGTCACAAGCGCCAGCGCGGCCAAACCGATCACGGATCGTCGGACTGTCATGTTTTTCTCCGTCGGAAAGAGGCGGGTAAGCCTGCACTCGGCCTGGGTAGGAGACCCTGCCTTTATATCAGCGGCCCCCTCCAGGGTAAAGAGCAGCGTGCTAGGCACCGTACCTGCCCGTGGCCCTGGTGGTGGCCTCTCCGAGGCCCTGCCCGTGGGTCCTAGCCGTGGCCTCGCCGAGGCCCTGCCCGTGGGTCCTAGCCGTGGCCCTCGCCGAGGCCCTGCCCGTGGCCCTGGCGGTGGCCCCGACCGGCGCCAGTGGCCGGTGGTCGTGGGGCGGCCATTCTGGTCTTGGCCGCGGCCCTGGCCGTCGCCCTTGGTGGTGGACCGACATCCTGGTCATGGCCCCGGCCGCAACAACCGGTTCCTTGGCGTTAACGCCCCCCCTGGCCCGTCCGTTTTTCACGTCCCATCGCGCCAGTGGCATTCCTCGGCTGACGTTAAAGTGCTAAGCTGCGGCCTGATGAACAAGCTCGAGGTCAACATCGCTCACCGGCTGACACGTGACGAAGCTCGCTTGCGCATCGACCGCGTCACGGCCAAGCTGGCGCAAGACTTTAGCGCTGAGTGCAGCTGGGTGGGGGCGGAGCGCCTGGTAGTCAAGCGCAAGGGGCTCGAAGCCAGGCTCGACATCGCTGACAACCGGGTGCACGTCGACATGGACCTGGGCTTCTTCATGCGGCCGTTTGCCGGCTCGATACGTGCCGGAATCGCCAAGCAACTGGCCGACCTCTTGGCCTAGCCGGCCGCGGGGACGGCCGGGACTGGCACCAGCGCCAGGACAAGCAGCAGCAGCACCGGCGCCAAGACCAGGACCAGCGCCAGGACAAGACGAGCAGCAGCACTAGCACCGGCACCGGCGCCAGGACCAGGACCATGACAAGGACAAGGACCGGCGCCAAGACCAGAACAAGGACCACGGCCAGGGTCTGCATCGGCGTCCACGGGCCTCGTCTTTCTCAGTTTCGCTGGCGGACAGGGCGGACTATAAAGTCCGCCATGGCTCTCGTCTTTGAAGAGGTACACGCCGCGCCCGACAAGAAGAAGGTCAACGAAGAATACTTCGTCCTGGCCAACAAGGGTGCGTCCGCGATCAGCACCGCCGGGTTGCACGTAATCGTCAGCCGTCAGGGCAAGCGCGGCTCGGTCATGGGACAGATCGATCCTGGCTTCGTGCTGCAGCCGGGCGAGCGGATCCTCATTCTCAGCGGTATCCCCGGCAGGCAGTCACACGGCCATCCGCCCACGCGCGAAGGAATGCGCTCGTATTTCTTGTTCCAGCGCGAAGGTCTGCTGCGCGGATCCGGCACCGTCCTGCGTTTCGCCCTCAACCAAGTCGACGTAGCAAGAGTCGCCTACCAGGCAGATGCAGCCAACGGTATTGCGCCTCCCTGAGGCAGAGCCTCCCGACCTCAGACCTCGAGAATCTCCGTTTCCTTCTTGACCACGATCTCGTCCACCTTGGCGACGGCAGCGTCGGTGGCCTCTTGCACCTTCTTGAGGCCGCGCTTCTCGTCGTCCTCGGTGATATCTCGCGTCTTCTGCAGTTCCTTGAGCATCTCGTTAGCATCGCGGCGAGCTCCGCGCAGAGCCACCTTGGCGTCCTCCGCCATTTTCTTGACCATCTTCACCAACTCGCGCCGCCGCTCTTCCGTCAGAGGCGGCATGGGCAGCCGCACGATCTCCCCATCAGAAGATGGATTGAGGCCGAGTTGGGAAGCCCGGATGGTCTTTTCGATCTCGGGAATAAGCGACCTTTCCCAAGGCTTGATGGTGATGAGGCGGGGATCGGGCACGTTGAGCGAGGCCACCTGATTGAGAGGCGTCGGAGTACCGTAGTAGTCGACACGCATGCCGTCCAAGATCGACACGCTGGCCCGGCCGGTGCGCACCTTGCCCAAATCCTTCTTCAAGGCCTCGATGGCCTTGTCCAGATTTACCTGCAGGTCCTTTTGCACGTCATTTATCATGGGCGCTATCCTCCAAATCTCGCGCATCCCGCAAAACTCGCGCATCTCGTGCGTCTCGCGAATCCTGCCAATCTTGCGCGTCCTGCAAAGCTTGCGCTGGAGCGTCCGCTCCGTTTTCAGTCGCCCGCCGCTTCCCCACCAGGGTTCCTAGGGGTTCCCCCATGACGACACGCCGGATGTTGCCCAGCTTGGTCATGTTGAATACCAGAATCGGCAAATTGTTGTCCTGGCAGAGCGAGATGGCCGTGGCATCCATGACCGCCAGCCGCCCGCTCAGCACTTCCATGTACGACAGGTGGCTATACATCCGCGCATCCGCGAACTTTTCCGGATCCTTGTCGTAGACGCCATCGACCCGCGTTGCCTTCATCACGATGTCGGCGCCGATCTCCATCGCCCGCAGCGAGGCGGCCGTGTCGGTCGTGAAGAACGGGTTCCCCGTGCCCGCACCAAAAATCACCAAGCGCCCCTTCTCCAGGTGGCGAATCGCACGCCGGCGAATGTACGGCTCGGCCAGTCGCGCGATCTCGATAGCAGTCATAACGCGAGTCTTCGCACCGCGCGCTTCCAAGGCATCTTGCAGAGCCAGCGCATTGATCACGGTCGCCAGCATGCCCATGTAGTCAGCGCTGGCCCGATCCATACCGGTCGTGCTCCCCGCAATGCCGCGGAAGATATTACCGCCCCCGATGACCAAGGCGATCTCCACCCCCAGACTGTGAACGTCGATGATCTCCTCCGCGATCTGGGACAGCACTCTGGGGTCGATGCCGTAACCCCGACCGCCCATGAGGGCTTCGCCGGACAGCTTCAGCAAGATGCGCCGATACCTCACTCCGGGAGCCGGAGCGGGGCGTGGCTCTGGACCATCTGCCGGCGCAGCGTCGCGCTGCACGGCAGGCGCGCCGCCCCGACCCAGGAGAGACTCGACGGCCAAGCTGTCGGCGGCCACCCGCTCATGCGAGACCGCAGCCTCCGACTCCCCATCGGCGCTGCCAACAGGGATACGCGTCCCGCTGCGATCCTCAGCTGTCACGACGGCGCCCGTACCTCAGCCCTGACCGGCCTGACGTTTCACTTCGTCGACGAAGTCGTCGGCGCGCTTGGCCAGCCCCTCACCCACCTCGTAACGCATGAAGCGACGAACCTTGATGTTTTCGCCGATCTTTCCGATCAGATCCGTGAGCAAGCCCCGGATGTCCTTCTTGCCTTCGGGGTCCTTCACCCACGCTTGGTCGAGCAGGCAGACCTCTTTGAACCACTTCGCCATCTGACCATCGACGATCTTCTGCAGCACCGGCTCCGGCTTCTTCTGCAGCCGAGCTTGCTCGAGACGGATCAACTTCTCCTGCTCGATCACCGCCGGAGGGATCTCCTCCTGCGCCACGTACTGCGGGCTCATGGCCGCGACCTGCAGCGCCACCTCGCGGGCAAAAGCCTGGAAATCGGGATTGCGCGAGACAAAGTCGGTCTCGCAGTTGACCTCGACCATGACCCCGATACGCGAGCCGTGCAGGTAGCTCGCGATCACGCCTTCGGAAGCGATGCGAGCTGCCTTCTTGGCAGCCTGGGCGATGCCCTTCTTGCGGAGGTAATCGACAGCCTTCTCGATGTCGGCGCCGCATTCCACGAGCGCCTTCTTGCAGTCGGACATTCCGGCTTGGGTGCGCTCGCGCAAATCTTTGATCATCTGGGTGCTGATTTCTGCCATGGCTGATCTCCTGAAAATCCGGTGGGCCGGCTAGCCTATTCGCTCTCGGCTATTGGCCTTCGTCCTCGGGCGAAGCAGCCGCCTCGGGTACGGGCATCTCCCCCCGACGCCGGGACACCACCTCGACCCGAGGTCCTTCACCGCCCGAAGAGACGCGAATGGTCTGAACCGCGCTCTCGCCCTCGACGTCGGCCGAGGCACGCGCGGTGGCGGCCCGCTCGCGTGCCACCCTCTGACCGATGATACAGGCATCGGCGACCTTGGTAGCGAAAAGGCGGATAGCGCGGATGGCGTCGTCGTTGCCAGGGATAGCGTAGTCGATCAGGTCAGGGTCGCAATTGGTGTCGACGATGGCCACGATCGGGATCTCCAACTTTCGCGCCTCGCTGACCGCTATGTGCTCCTTGACCACATCGACGATGAACACCGCGCCGGGCAGCTCACCCATGGACTTGATGCCGCCCAGAGCTTTCTCGAGCTTCTCCTGCTCACGCGTGATGCGGATGACCTCTTTCTTGGTCAGGCGCTCGAAGGTTCCGTCGGTGGACATCTTCTCGATGGCCTGCAAACGCTCGATCGAGCTCTTGACCGTGTGAAAGTTGGTGAGAGTTCCGCCCAACCAACGGTTGGTCACGTAGAACTGGCCGCCGCGCACCGCCTCCTCGCGGACCACGTCCTGAGCCTGCTTCTTGGTGCCCACGAACAGCACCGGTTTTCCTTCGGCGACCGTGCGCACCAAGAAGTCGAAGGCGCGCTTGAAGGCCTTGACCGAGTGCTGCAGGTCCACGATGTGGATGCCGTTGCGCGCTCCAAAGATGTAGGGCTTCATCTTCGGGTTCCAGCGCGTGGTCTGGTGGCCGAAGTGAACGCCCGCCTCCATCATCTCGCGCATGCCCAGCGGAGCGTCGATTGCCGCCATCGGGTTTGCTACGTCGGCCGCGGCCGGCTGCCCGGCCGGCAGGCCTGTCTCTGTGCTTTCCATGTTGTCCTTTCGCGTTGTAAGCCGCCGCTGCCTCAGCGGGAGCCGCAACCGGGTGAAGGCAAAAACCCACCCAGCACGCACGGCGCCCTCGGTCAGCGTGTGGTGTTCGAGAGAGTCAAGTTCTTACCACATTTCACCAACATTGAAAGGACAATGATGCGGTTTCATTGCCATAGCAATCGGGCCCAACCTTTGCTAGGGAGGCTCGCAACACAGGAAGGAGTCATCCGCTATGCCACTAACGAAACCCGTCGAGATCAAGCCTGCCACCGGAAAGCTCGGAATCCTCACGCCGGGAATGGGGGCGGTCGCGACGACGTTCATGGCCGGGGTGGAAGCCGTCAGACGCGGGCTGGCCAAGCCCATCGGCTCGCTCACCCAGATGGGCGCGATTCGCCTCGGCAAGCGGACGGAAAATCGGTCTCCGCTCATCAGGGACCTCTTACCCCTGGCCAAGCTCGACGACATGGTATTCGCGGGCTGGGACTTGTTCCCAGATGATGCATACCAAGCCGCCAGCAAGGCCGGCGTCCTGACCAAGGAGCACCTGGCGCAAAGCAAGGAGTTCTTGGCCAGCATCAAGCCAATGACCGCGGTGTTCGAGCAGTCATACGTCAAACGCCTGACCGCCACGCACGCCAAGAAGGGCACCTCAAAAATGGACCTGGCCGAGCAGGTCATCGCCGACATCGAAGGGTTCCGCAAAGCTCAAAACCTCGACCGTCTGGTCATGGTGTGGTGCGGCTCGACCGAGGCCTACCACGAGGTCGCGCCCGTCCACGCCTCCCTGGCGAGCTTCGAGAAAGGCCTGCAAACGAGCGACCCCGAGATCGCGCCTTCGCAGATCTACGCCTACGCGGCACTGAAATGCCGCGTGCCCTACGCCAACGGCGCCCCTAACCTGACCGTCGACACGCCGGCTCTGGTCGAGCTGGCCAAGCGACACGAAATCCCGATCGCGGGCAAGGACTTCAAGACTGGCCAGACGTTCATGAAGACCATCATATCGCCTGGTCTCAAAGCCCGCCTGCTCGGCATCAACGGCTGGTACTCGACCAACATCCTCGGCAACCGCGACGGGGAGGTCCTGGACGACCCCGAGTCCCACAAGACCAAGGAGATGTCCAAGCTCGGCGCCCTCGAGCACATCATGCAGCCTGCCCTCTACCCGGACCTTTACGCCAAGATGCATCACGTGGTGCGCATTAACTACTACCCTCCCCGGGGCGACAACAAGGAAGGCTGGGACAACATCGACATCTTCGGCTGGATGGGCTACCCCATGCAGATCAAAATCAACTTCCTCTGCCGTGATTCCATCCTCGCCGCGCCCGTGGTCTTGGATCTGGCGCTCTTCATGGACCTGGCCCAGCGCTCCGGTCTGTCAGGAGTGCAGGAGTGGCTGTCCTTCTACTGGAAGAGCCCCATGACCGCCCCCGGGCTCTATCCGGAGCACGACACCTTCATCCAGCTGATGAAGCTCAAGAACACCCTGCGCTACCTCAAAGGCGAGGAGCTCATCACTCACCTGGGCGCCGAGTACTACGATTAGGGCTACTTCTCGCTCTTGCGCAATGAGCTCAGGCGGGCGGCGATATCGCGCTCGCGCCCTGAAGTGGACGGCGTGTAGTAGCGCCGTCCACGGAGCGACTCGGGCAGGTAGCTCTCGCTGACGTAGTGGCCCTCATGGTCGTGCGGATACTGGTAACCTTCACCAAAGCCCAGTGACCGCCCCAGCGCCGAGCTGGCGTTGCGCAGATGCATGGGCACGGGCAAGGCGCCGAGATCCTCGACGTCGCGCTTGGCCGCCGAGTACGTGGTCAGCGAAGAGTTGCTCTTGGGCGCGACCGCCAGGTAGATCGCCGCCTCGCTCATGGGCAAGACGCCTTCGGGCAACCCGACAAAGCGAACGGCGTCGGTGGCGGCCATGGCAAGCCGCAGAGCTCCAGGGTCGGCGTTGCCGATGTCCTCGGCCGCAAAGATCACCATGCGCCTCAGCACGAACATGGGATCCTCACCCGCCTCGAGCATGCGCGCCATCCAATATACGGCAGCGTCCGGATCGCTTCCACGCAGGCTCTTGATGAAGGCGCTCACTACCATGTAGTGCTCGTCGCCGGCCTTGTCGTATAGCAGGGTCTTGTGCTGGAGAGCCTCCTCCAATATCGCCGCGGTGATCTGCCGAGTGCCGTCTGGGCCAGGCAACGCAATGGCCGCCGCGGCTTCCAGCGCCGATAGCGCCCTCCTCGCGTCGCCGCGGGCCGCGCCCGCGAGCTCCGTGCGTATCTCATCCGGGCAAGCGATGGCTTCGCCTCCCAGCCCGCAGCGCGGATCGGCCAAGGCTCGATCGATGATGACGCGCAGGCTATGCTCGTCCAGGCTCCTCAGCACCAAGACCTTGGCCCGCGAGAGCAGCGGCGCGTTGACTTCGAACGAGGGATTCTCGGTCGTTGCTCCAACCAGGATCACGGTGCCGATCTCCACGTGAGGCAGGAGCGCATCCTGCTGAGCCTTGTTGAAACGATGGATCTCGTCGATGAACAACAAGGTGCGCTCGCCCCGCAGGTCGCGCCGCTGCGCGGCCTCGGCCACTGCTTCGCGGACATCCTTCAAACCCGAGGTTACCGCGGACAGCGCGACGAAAGTCGCGTTGACATCCGCCGCCAGCAAGCGGCCGAGAGTGGTCTTGCCGGTCCCGGGTGGGCCCCACAAAATGAGTGACGTCAAACGCTTCTCTTCGAGAGCGCGACGCAGCCAGCGCCCGGGCCCGAGCAAGTGTTCCTGCCCGACGTAGTCAGCCAACGTCGTCGGCCTCATCCTCTCGGCCAGGGGTTGCCCCCTCTTATCTCGCGTCGCCGCATGTGCGAACAAGTCCACGCCAATATAATACCCAGAGTCCGTCGGAAAATTCGGGAACCTGAGATAGCTGGTCCCGGGTAGGCGTGTCATCACACCCGTGAGCGTGAGCGTGACCGTGAGTCGGGTTGCCTGCGCCGGCGCTCGGATTGGCCCTTTAGCTGTTGATCTTTTCTCGGTCACGAGGAACGCTGCCAGCCATGCGTTTCCGCCCCCTGGTCTTCGCCGTCGCAGGCCTTGCGCTAGCAGCCTGGCCGCCGCACGCGGGGGCCTCCCCCGAAGCTGCGACCGCCACGCTCCAACCTTTGTCCCCGCCCAAGGATGGAGAAGCACGCCGTCAATGGCTCGTTGCTCATCTCGACGAGATCTTCTCTGCCCCTGCCCTGGCCAGGGCCAAGATCTCGGCGGCGGTGATAGACCCGGAAACCGGGAATCTCATCTACGGTCGCAACGAGAAGCTCGGGCTCAACGCGGCCTCCAACGTGAAAATCGCCACCGAGGCCGCAGCACTTGCTCTGCTGGGGCCGGAATTTCGCTGGAAAACCACGGTGCTGGCTCCCGCGCCTGCCGAAGGAGGCAAGCCCATCGCCAGCGGAGAGCTGCGCGGCGATCTCTACGTCAAGACCTCAGGAGACCCTACCTTGGCGACCCAAGACCTTGCCGCGCTTGCCTCAAGCCTCAGCGCCGCGGGTTTGCGCAAAGTGCGCGGCGGCCTGGTGCTTGATGCCACCGCCTTCGATCCGTCTAACCTTGCTCCGGCTTTCGATCAGAAGGACGACTCGGCCGCATTCCGCGCGCCCTCCTCGGCCGCGTCCCTCAACGCCAACACCATAACCGTCACCGTCACGCCTGGCCCTAGCCCCGGCAGTCCCGCGCGGGTCGCGCTCGAGCCAGCGTCACCCGCGTTGGCGCTGACAGGTAAGGTTACGACCACCAGCAAGGGACCCGCCACCGCCAGCGTGGAGACCAGCGACGGGACTGCTGGCCAGACTCGGGTGGTCGTGAGTGGCCGCATAATTCTCGGCAGCGAGCCACGGGTGTTCCAGCGTCGGATAGTGAGCCCGGAGACATATTTTGCCCACACTTTTGCCCAGGTGTTGGGCAAGCGCGGCATCACCCTCGACAAGCCCAGCCGCGTGGGTGAAGCACCCAAAGAAGGCCTGCGCGTGATCGCCACTCATGAATCGCCGAATCTGGCCGTCGTGGTGCACGAGCTCGGCAAGCGCTCCAGCAATTTCGCCGCAGAGCAGCTCTTGCGCACTCTGGGCGGCGAAATCCTGGGCCGTCCGGGAACCTGGCAGAAGGGCCTGGAGAGTGTTGCGCGTTACCTTGCCAGCCTCGGCATCGCCAGGGGTAGCTACGTGATGAAAAACGGCTCCGGCCTTTATGATTCGAACCGCTTCTCGGCCGAGCAGATAGCCACCATCCTGCGCGGAGCCACGCGCGACTTCCGCATTGCCAGCGAATTCTTTGCCTCGCTTGCCGTCGGTGGCGCGGATGGCACGTTGGCCCATCGCATGTCCGGCTCACCGGCTGAGCGCTTTGTGCGCGCCAAGACCGGCACCCTGGCCAACGTGAGCTGTCTGTCAGGCATCGTGGGCGCCCCCGCCAGCAAACCTCTCGTCTTCTCCATCCTGATCAACGACGTCGGCTCCACGCTGGCGGCGCGCGCCGCCCAGGACCGCGCAACCGCCGTGCTGGTAAGCTACCTCGACCGCTAGCCCGGCTCGAGCTAGCGTCCTCCTAGCATCCCGCCTGGTCCTGGCACTAGGCCTGGCGATATGCGAAATAGAGCCAAGAAGTAGAGCCAACCATGCCGAGCACGCCCAAGCCTCGCCCCAATGTCGCCCAAATGACCCCTTACGTGCCCGGCGAGCAACCCGGCCCGCACGAACAGGTCATCAAGCTTAACACCAACGAGAACCCCTTCCCGCCCAGCCCCCGCGTACTGGAGGCCATCCGCACCGTCAGCGCCGAGACGCTGCGTCGCTATCCGGCCCCGAAAGCCGACGCCTTTCGCGCCACCGCGGCCCGGGTACACGGCGTGACCACCGACATGGTCATAGCCGGCAATGGCAGCGACGAGCTACTCGCCATCGTCATGCGCACCTTCCTCGGACCAGGCGAGGTGCTCGCCTATCCCGACCCGACCTACTCCCTTTATCCAGTGCTGGCCGATGCAGGTGAGAGCCGAGTCTGCCGGGTGGCCTGGGGCCCGGGCTGGCAGCTACCCACCTCCGCTCTGCTCGCCGCCGCGCCGCGAGCCATATTCTTCGCCAACCCCAATGCGCCTACCGGGACCCTGGTCGGGAAGTCCGCGGTACGCGAGCTCGCCCTTGCCTTCGCCGGGCTGGTGCTGGTCGACGAAGCCTACGTCGACTTCGCCGACGAATCTTGCCTGGAGTTGGTCCGCGAGCTGCCCAACCTGATCCTTTGCCGAACCTTGAGCAAGGGCTACGCTCTCGCCGGCCTGCGCTTCGGCTATGCCATCGCGGCGCCGGAGATTATCGCGGAGATGATGAAGGTCAAAGACAGTTACAACTGCGATGCGGTGGCCATTTTGGCGGCCACCGCCGCCCTCGACGACCAAGCCTATGCTCGTCAGACCTGGCAGGCCGTGCGGGCCGAGCGCACCCGCCTGGAGTCCGAGCTGGGCCGCCGCGGCTTCGAAGCTACACCCAGTCAGGCCAACTTCGTGTACGTGCGCTGCCCGGGTGGCAAAGCGCGCGAGCTTTACCTCGGGCTCAAGCAGCGAGGGATTCTGGTCCGCTTCTTCGACCAGCCCGGCCTAGCCGACCGACTGCGTATCACGGTCGGCACTCCCCTGCAGAACGACGCCCTGCTGAGGGCCCTCTCGAGCTAAGGCCGGAAGAGCACGATGAAGAGGGGTGGCACAACCAAGAAGAACGCCGGCGCGGGCCCTGCGCCCGCAGCGGCCGGCCAGAGCGCACGCCCAGCCCTTTCCGCGCCGGCCACCATCGCCGCGCCCGCCCGGGCCAGGTCGACGAGCGAGCCCGCCGCTAGCGCCCAGCCCACTGGCACAGCCGATGAGATCGCCGAGCTCGCTCTTCCGCCCACCGAGGAGAGCGCGAGCGACATGGTGAGCGAAGCCGCGGTCGAGCTAGCCCCCGTGGACGAGACCGCGCTCGACCGCATCGCTTCCCCGGAACAGCACCTGGTCACCTACCGCGATCCAACGCGCAGCTTCGTCGTCGAGGCGCGCCGGCGCGCCCGCCTGGGCGAAAATGAAGAGCGCGAGCTAGGGCGTGCGGCCCGCGATCGCGGGGACATAGAGGCCGCCCGACGGCTGGTGGTACACAACCTCCGCCTGGTGGTCGCCATCTCCTACCAATACCGGCAGGCCTGGCTGAGCGTTCTCGATCTCTTCCAAGAGGGCTCGGTGGGCCTGATGGAGGCGGTTCGCCGCTGGGACCCCGAGATAGGAACGCGATTCGGCACCTACGCCTCGTACTGGATTCGCGCCTACATCCTGCGCTTCCTGATGACCAACGCCCGCCTCATCCACGTCGGTAATACCCGGGCTGGACGCAAGTTGTTCTTCCGTCTGGAGCGGGAGCGACAAAAACTGCTCGCGACGGGTTTTGACCCTACCCCCAAGCTCCTGGCGGCCAAGCTCGACGTCGATGAGGCCGACGTAATTGAAGTGTCTGACCACCTGGCCTCGCGCGAAGTCTCGCTCGATCCACGCCCGGACGAAGAAGGCGTTTCGTTGTCGGAACGACTGTCGAGACCTGAAGCCTCTCCCGAGGATTCTGGCAGCCCGCAACGAGCTGGCCGGCGCACTCCGGCGCCTCATGGACGATTTCGAGAGCAAGCTCCCGGACGAGCGCGAGCGCGCGGTTTGGCGAGAACATCTCGCCAATCCGTCCAGCGAGCCCGTACCTCTGGCGGCACTCGGCGAACGCTACGGCGTATCGAAACAGCGTATGGGCCAGATTGCAGAGAAGCTGAAGCGCGAGTTCCGCGATCGGGTAATCGCCGAATTGGGCTCGGACCTGCAAATGTCCTGGCAAACCGGAGATTGAGGCTCGGCGGCTCCCCGGTACCGCTGGCCGATTCGGCCCGCATGGATCCAGGATAGCGGGGCCGGCGGGGCCGGCGGGGAGCGTGAACTACAGCCCCAGGCGGCCATTCAACGTTCAATCTGGGGCGGGGTCGCTGGCGCGGCTGCCTCGCCCCCATCTAGCCCATCTAGCCCATCTAGGCGACCCTCTGACTAGCTCGGGGTCTCTTGGGTCTTGACGTTGGTCGCTTGCAGCCCCTTGGGTCCCCGCGTGATTCCGAACTCCACGGTCTGGCCCTGGCTCAGCGACCGATACCCTTCCGCCGCGATAGCTGAGTAATGGACGAAGACATCATCTTCGCCATCGCGCGCGATGAACCCATACCCCTTCGCATCGCTGAACCATTTCACCTTTCCCGTTGCCATGCACTACCTCCGACTGTCTCTGACATCTGTTTACACGAACGGCCCGCCACACGAACTGTATGCGGCAGCCGCTGGCCCAGACTACGTTTCTGCGTGTGGCTGTCAAGACTTGACCGCCATGCCGGCCTGGGTTTTCGTGCTGTTACGGTTAACAGATTGAGGCTCTGAAAGACTCAATTGTCTCCCGCCGGTAAGGAGGAATTCGTTAAACCGACAGGAATATGGTAAGTTGCCTAACAAAATATCTCATGAGCATGGACTGACCCCGAGCGATCCCTCGCACCCCTGGGAAGCGCTTGGTGGTAGAAGTAGATGATACGGTTGCCAAACCATGCGCTGTCCCTTCTGTTCCACCACCGAAGACAAGGTCGTGGATACCCGCCCGTCGGATGACGGCCAAATCATACGCCGCCGGCGCGAATGCATTGGCTGCGGCAAGCGCTTCACGACGTACGAGCGCGTCGATGAGGCACTGCCCATGGTGGTCAAGCGGGACGCGCGCCGAGAGGCCTACGACCGCGCCAAGGTGGTGGCGGGGCTGCACAGGGCATGTGAAAAACGGCCAGTTCCGGCGGCACGTATCGAAGAGGTCGCCGACGAGATCGAGCGCTACTTGCGCGAGATAGCCGACCGGGAGATCCCGTCGACGAAAATTGGCGATGCGGTGCTGTCTCGCCTGCGTGAGATCGACGACGTCGCGTACCTGCGTTTTGCCTCGGTATATCTGCCCTTCAAGAATGCCGGTGAGCTCATGCTCGAAGTTCAGCGTCTCATCCGCTCGAAGACGGAGGGGGCGTGACCGGGCCGGCCGCGGCAGACGAGGCTTACATGAGTCAGGCCCTCAGCCTGGCCGAACGAGGACGAGGCACCTCCCACCCCAACCCGGTAGTGGGTGCCGTCATCGTCAGGAAGGGCGACGTGCTGGCGCGGGGGTTTCACCGCCGGGCCGGGTTGCCCCACGCCGAGATCGTCGCGCTGACACGTCTAGGCATGCGTGCGCCCGGGGCTACGCTGTACGTGACCTTGGAGCCCTGCTGCCACAGCGGTCGGACCGGTCCGTGCACCGACGCCATCCTGGCCGCTGGCATTACCCGCGTGGTCATCGGCTGCCGCGACGAAAACCCCCTGGTGAGCGGCCGCGGCATCAGGATCTTGCGCCGAGCCGGGCTCGAAGTCGTGACCGGCTGTCTGCAGGACGAGTGCCACCGCCAGAACCGTGCCTTCTTCACTTGGATTCGCCGGCAAAGGCCCTGGATCGTGCTGAAGGCGGCCGCGACCTTGGACGGGTTCATAGGTGACCGCCGCGAGGGCCAGCGCTCGGGCCCCACCCGATGGATCACTGGGGTCGAGGCGCGCGCTTGGGCGCATCGGATGCGGGCGGAGCACGACGCCGTGCTGGTCGGCATAGGCACGATTCTGGCGGACGACCCGCTCCTGACCGTGCGATTGGCTGGTTCCTCCAGGCACCGCCGCTTACCTCTGCGCGTCGTCCTGGACAGCAGGCTGCGCACCCCCACCACCGCCGCACTGCTCCGGCCGGCCGGGGGCCACCCTCCGCCACTGCTAGTGGCGAGAGCGCCCTCCCGGGCAGACCCTGGTCTTGCCGCGCGAGCCAAGAGGCTGACGGCGACCGGCGCCGAGGTGGTGTTACTCGCCCCAGACTCAGGTCGGGACCCGGACAATGATGACGGACACGTCGCCCTCCCTCCCCTGCTCCGCGAGCTGGCCGGGCGCCAAGTGCAATCGCTGCTGGTCGAGGGCGGTAGCCGCATCCACGGCGCCTTTCTCCGCCAACACTTGCTCGATGCCATCGCGCTATTTCTCGCCCCGCGCCTTGTCGGCCGAGGCGTACCTGTCGTAGAAGGTGGGGGACTTGACTTCAAAAGGCCCGCCAAGCTTGGCCCGATGCATATTCGTAGACTGGGGAGCGACGTCCTGATCACTGCCGACGTCATCGATCCCGGCCAGGTTCTGCGTTCTACCTAGCCAGGCCAAGAAAAGACGAGAAAAGACAAGAGGTCTCATCCGTGTTCACCGGCATCGTCGAAGGTCTCGGCAAGGTTGAGTCCTTGCGGGCAAGCGCAGGTGGCACGCGGCGACTGACGGTCAATACCAAACTGCCGGTGGCCAAGCTGCCCTTGGGCGCCAGTATCGCCGTCAACGGCGCCTGTCTGACCATCGTAGCGCGACGCGCTGGTAATCCCGCGATGTTTCAGGCTGACATCGGGCCAGAGACACTGGCATGCACCACTTTGGCAGGGCTGGGGCCGGGAAAGCGCGTCCACCTCGAACAGGCATTGCGCCTGGGAGACTCGCTCGGCGGTCACCTGGTGAGCGGCCATATCGATGGGGTGGGCCAGGTGGAAAGTGCCCAGCGAGGAGGAGGGGCCCTGGCTCTACGCATCAAGGCACCGCAAGCAGTCGCACCTTACCTGATCGCGAAGGGCTCCATTGCCCTCGACGGCGTTAGCCTCACCGTAAATCGGGTCGACGGCGACTCGTTCGAGATCATGCTCATTCCCCACACCCTCGACGTTACGCTGCTCGGCGAGCTGCGCCCCGGCACGCATGTCAACCTGGAAGCCGACATGATCGCAAAGCAGGTAGCTCGCTTCATCGAAAGGACCCATGCTCGCTAGCCCCAACATCCCGGTAACCCAAGCCTTGGCCGACATCAAAGCGGGTAAGGTGGTGATCGTGGTCGACGATGCCGACCGCGAAAACGAAGGCGACTTGACCATGGCCGCCGATCTGGTCACGCCGGAGGCCATCAACTTCATGGCGAGCCAGGGCCGGGGTCTGATCTGCCTGGCCATGGCCGAAGCAGCCATCGACCGTCTCCGTCTGCCCATGATGACCCACAACAACCGTTCTCCGCACGGAACCGCCTTCACGGTCAGCATAGATGCGGGAACTGGCATCAGCACGGGCATCTCGGCCCGCGAACGAGCGCACACCATCCGGGTCGCGGTCAGCCCCGAAGCGAGCCCGGACGACGTGGTCACTCCTGGGCACATCTTTCCCTTGCGGGCCCGCCGAGGTGGGGTGCTGGTCCGCTCGGGCCATACCGAGGCAGCGGTCGACCTTGCCCGCATGGCCGGGCGAACGCCAGCGGGGGTGATCTGTGAAATCATGCGCGACGACGGCGAGATGGCGCGCGTGGCCGACCTCGAGGCGTTCGCAGTCCGGCACGGGCTGGGCATAGTGCAAATCGCCGATCTAATCCACTATCGCCTCGCCCAGGAGAACCTGGTGCGGCGCCTGGCGGACACCGAGATCACGCCGCGCGGCCACCGCCTACATGCTACCTATCGCGCTCATCTCTTCGGCAGCGATGTCGACGATGCCGAATACCTGGTGCTGTGCCTGGGCGACGTGGCTAACGGGCAACCCGTGCTAGTGCGCGTGCAGGTAGCCGCCCTCTTGCGCGATCTGTTCTCCGTAGCGCAGCCGGGCTCGCCCCTTCCCGCCAGCGCATGGCTGGAGCGCATCGAAAGCGAGGGCCGAGGCGTAATGCTCTACATCCTGCCCCGCGCCAGCCGCTCCTTCGCGACCGAGCTGGGCGCCGAGCTCAATGACAATGACGCTACCGGAACGCCGCTTCGTGATATAGGGCTGGGGTCACAGATCCTGGTCCAGCTCGGAATCCGCGCCATCCGCTTGCTCACCAATAATCCACGAAAGCTCGCCGGGATCGAAGGATACGGTATACAGATTGTGGAATGCGTCCCCAGCGGTCCGCCCAGCGAGGCGGCCGTGCTCCACGAAAGAGAGGCTCATTGACCATGCCGCATATTCATCAAGGGATCTGGAGCTCGAAGGGCAAGCGCTTTGCCATCGTCGCCTCCCGGTGGAACGAGTTCATCGCGGACAAGCTCATCGAGGGTGCCCTCGACACCTTCGCCAAGACCGGCGCCGCCGACGGCGATATCGAGGTCTTTCGCTGCCCCGGAGCGTTCGAGCTGCCCGGGCTTGCCCGCCGGGTGTCTGACACCGGAAAATTTGCCGGCCTGGTTTGCCTCGGGGTAGTAATTCGCGGAGCCACTCCTCACTTTGACGTCATAGTCCACCAGGTCACGCGCGGCATCGCCGCCATCGCCGAGGAAGCCAAGCTGGCCGTGGGATTCGGCGTGCTGACCTGCGATAGCATCGAGCAGGCGATCGAGCGCTCAGGCAGCAAGGGTGGCAATCGCGGCTCGGACGCCGCGATGGCGGCCATCGAAATGGCCAACCTCTATGCCGCCCTCGCAGGTGACGGCACGTGCGAGGCGCCGAGCGCTCCCGAGTCACGCAAGAGATGACACCTCGCCGCCGCGCCCGCTGCGTCGCTATGCAGGTGCTGTACGCCCTGGACGGGGCTGTTCCGCCCGATCCCGCCCAGACCCTGGCGACGCACGTCCATCAATTCGGCGTTCCCGAAGAAGAAACCGATCTCACCCCAGAGCCGGTTTCGGGCCACCAGATCGATGACCCGCCCGCTCCCGCCGCTCCGTTCGACGACGAGCTCGCGCTCGATCTGATCAGGGGGGTATGCACTTACCGCGGCGAAATCGACGATGTGCTCGGCAAGCTATCGCGCAAGTGGCGAGTGGAGCGGCTGGCCCGCGTCGATCGCACCATCCTGCGCATGGGAGTCTACGAGCTCGGGCATCGCAAAGACACGCCGGCGCGCGTCGCGCTCAGCGAAGCCATCGAGCTAGCCAAGCGTTTTGGGGCGGAAGAGGCCCCCGCCTTCATTAATGGGCTCTTGGACTCCGCCCTGGAGCTTCTCGGCCAGCGTCCTTGAGCGGCCACGGCCGTTGGCCATTCCGTCTGAGCTGAGCATGAGCGACCTGGTACCCATCAACTTCCTGCCGGTCGATCTACAACGCTGGGACGCGGATCCCGGCGGCGATGTCCTCGTCGTCCCGATCTGGAGCGACGTGCGCCCTTTGCGCGGTGCGGCCGGCCTGCTCGACTGGCGCCTGTGCGGGAAAGTCTCACAAATGCTGCGCGAAGGGCGCGTGGCCGGCTCGGTGGGGGAGAAGCTGCTCCTCCTCACGGGCCGTGTGCGCTGGCGGCGCATACTCGGCATCGGCGCGGGTCCGAGCCATGCCTTTGGCGAAGGATCATGCACAGCGGCGCTCGACTGCGCGTTGGAGGCCGCGCACGGCCTGGGCACCCGGCAATTGGCCCTGGCCATACCCGGGCGGGATCTCGACTTGGTCAAGCCTGAACGCGCAATGCAGTATCTGCTGGAATCGATCGAGAAGAGCCGGCTCGCTCATGGCGCGTGGCTCGAACGCTTGACCGTGATCGACGCGTCCACGGCGACCAAGTCCATGGCCGAGCTAGCCAAAGCGACAGCCAAGGCGAAGGAGAAAGCCGCAACCGCGCCGGCACGATCCGCGCCCGATAAGTCGTAACCCGCGCCTCACCCGATTGGGGAATCATTTTGGGGTCCCCCCATTCCCCATGTTGCTGGCCAACGGCCAGTAGCCGGCTGGGTGGTCTACGCCCGCCCCAGCCAGAGCGCAGGGGGGTTGGGCAAGGCCTCTAGCGAAGAGCCCCCTTTCATTACGCTCGATCGCGCAAGCAACGTTCGGGGCAGTCGCCGGCTTGGGCTGTGCGACACACCTTGACGGCGTCGGGGAAGATGCCCGATAATGGCTTCGCGGCCCGGGGTCTAGGGAATGAGTGACTGTGTCCGCCAGGACGATGGAGAGAGCGCGCAAGCGAGTCAATGGGAGACTGCCTATCGCGATGAAATCGCCAGATTGCGGAGGGCGGTGGAGGCGCGTGATCGGCTAATCGTCACCACCGCGCGCTGGCTGGCCAGACCCCTGCCTGCTATGTGTAGCCACATCGAAGACTTGGCCAACGATCAGAGCTTGGCCCATCTCCAAGACGCCCTCGATAGCTGTGCCGAGCACCTAGCGGCCATGACCCGGCTGTCGCGCGGTCTGGAAGAAATCGCCGGCTTCGTGCAGTTGCAGATTGTGCTACGCCCGGAAGAGCTGGACCTCGTGAAGGTAGCCCGCGAGTCGATCGCCGAGGTCAACGACGACCCAGCCGAGGATAGGGTAACGGTCAAGCTGGATGGGGCGAGCGCCATCGTGGGCAGGTGGGATCGCCTGCGCGTCACTCGCTTGTTCTGCGCCCTCTTGCGGACCGCGCGCGAACAAGGTTTGGCCGCGCAAATCCACCTCCGTCTGGATGATCTGGGTCCGATCGTGCGCGCCCGACTCGAGTTCAGTCTGCCCCACGCCCCCGCACTGACCCGTGAAGTCCCCGCTTACGGAGGAGCGAGCGAGTCGGACTACGATCGCATTGCCTTGCAGCTCTGGTCCGCGCGCGAGATCGCCCGCATGATGGGGGGCATCTTGGGCATATCGACCTGGGCCGACGCACGCGTGATCTTCACCCTCGATCTGCCCAAGATCGTATCCGCCGGGGCGCCAACCCCCAACCCGGGCGCCTGAGCCGGCGGAGCCGACCCTGGGCCGACCCAGGGCCGACCCAGCGCCGACCCAGGGCCGACCAATGTCTGGTCCCTGAAAGGGTTAGCTGCGCGATCGCACCTGGCCCACACCTCCCCCGCCCCTGGCCGCGCTCGGCCTCGCCCAATCCTCTGGGCCAAAGTTCCCCACCCGCGGGAGCTTCAGCCTAGGGTACCGCGAGGAAAAGCGACTTGCCTCCCCGGCGGATCTTGAACAGGTGACCGGACTTCCCGGCCGAGCGTAGCGCCTGGACGGCGTCATCAGCGCCCGCCACCGGCTTGTGATCGACCTCGATGATGACATCCTCCGGACGCAGTCCAGCCTTGGCGGCACGACTGTCGGACTCGACCTCGGTGACCACGGCACCTTTGGCATCGCGCCCGAGGCCGAGATAGCCCGCCATCTCGGGCGTCAGCGATTGCAGGTTGAGGCCGATTCTGTCCTCTTTTTGCACCTGCGGGTCGTTGGCGGCGTAGGGATTGGTGGGTAGCTCGCCAAGAGTCACCAGCGACTTGGCTGGCCGGCCATCACGCAAGTAGGCCAGCGTGACCTTGGTCCCGACTTTCTGCCCGGAGACATAATCCACCACGTCGCCCGCCCCCTCGATTTTCTGGGAATCAATCTGGGTGATGACGTCACCCACACGCACGCCGGCCTGATCGGCTGGGCTCGATGGCATCACTCGACTGACCCAGGCGGCCTTCGTGGGCTGGCCCTTGCCGGAGGGCTGGCCTTGCCGGTTCCCCGCGGGCTCCCCGTCGTCACCCAGCTTGACCCCATCCTTGACATCGCCGATCCCGATCCCCAGCCAGGCGTGCCTGACCCGGCCTTCGGTGATGATGCTCTTCGCCACCAGCCGAGCCTGGTTGATGGGAATGGCAAAGCCGTAGGCGCCCCCGGGGCCCACGTTGATGAGAGTGTTGATGCCTATGACCTCACCCTGCAGGTTGACCAGTGGTCCCCCGGAATTGCCCGGATTGATCTTGGCGTCGGTCTGGATGTACTCGCGCATCCGCTCACCCGACATGTGTACGTTGCGCGTGACCTTGCCTTTCCCGCTGACGATGCCCGCGGTAACGCTTTGGTCCAGGCCGAGCGGGCTGCCGATGGCGAGGACCCATTCACCCACCTCGAGGGCGTTCGAATCGCCCAGCCGCGCCGCAACTAGACCGGGCGGCGGATTCTCGATACGCACGACAGCAATATCAGTCTTGGGATCGGCACCCACCACCTTGGCAGGAAACTCCCGCCCGTCGGCGAAAATGACGGTGACCTTGGCTGCGCGCTCCGCCACGTGACTATTGGTGATTATGTTCCCTGATCCGTCTAGGACCACCCCCGAGCCCGTGCCCCGGCCGGGCGAGTTGGGCAGCGGGATACCGCCCTCGGGGGAGCCGCCAAAAAAGTGCTCGAAGAAACGTTCCATGTCAGGCGGAACGTCGTCACCTCTCATATGGCGCTCGCGAATCTTGGGCGCCTCGAGCTCGACGTCCAGACGAACCACGCTGGGCCGCAGTGCCCGCGCGGTACCGGCAAACGCCTGCGAGAGCGAGCGCGCCTCCTGGGGAACTTGGGTTTTCGGGGTTATGGGTGCTGGCGCCGTCTCGGCCTGGACCCTGGGCGTCGCCCGCAAGCCCAGCCCCAGCCCCAGGGCCAAGCCCGCGACTGTCAGGCACGTCGAAGATAGCAATGTGGTCTTTCGGATCTGAGTCATGTGGGTTTCCTCGCACCGCCAGGGTGGCGCCTCGTAATCGTATGCGTAAAACCTACGCAGAACAGCTTTTCTTCCCGTCAAGTCCCTCTTTACAAACGGTCCTAGGACAGGCGAGAAGGCGGTCGCAGGTGCTATTCCACCAAACCATCATCAAGCTAAAGGCTCGGCCGCGCGGTTTTCACCTCGTGACCAGCGAAATTCTCGCCGCCATCCCCGAGGTGGCCGAGGTCCGTATCGGCATTCTCCAGCTTTTCTTGCAACACACCTCCGCTTCCCTATTCCTCAATGAGAATGCCGATCCTGACGTGCGAGCCGACTTCGAGCACTGGAGCAACCAAGCCATCCCCGACGGCGCATCCTACTTCGTCCATCGTCTCGAGGGACCCGACGATATGCCGGCCCACCTCAAGTCCGGGCTCCTCGGTGCCGCACCGACTATTCCGGTGCGCGATGGCCGTCTTCTGCTCGGCACCTGGCAGGGCATATATCTAGGCGAGCATCGTGACGCTGGCGGAGAGCGCAACGTGGTGGCAACCCTCTGGGGGAGCAACTGATCATGTCGAGCGATTTCGATAAACCGAAAAAGGGGCTTACCTACCGCGATGCCGGCGTGGACATCGACGCCGGTGACGCATTGGTCGAGCGCATCAAGAGCCACGTCAAGCGCACCATGCGACCCGAGGTGCTGACCGACCTGGGTGGCTTCGCCGCGCTGTGCGGCATGCCCAAGGGCTACAAAGATCCTCTCTTGGTGTCTTGTACCGACGGTGTGGGCACCAAGTTGAAGCTGGCGTTCATGATGAACCGGCACGACACGGTGGGCATAGACCTGGTGGCCATGAACGCCAACGACCTGGTCGTATGCGGCGCCGAGCCCCTGCTCTTCCTCGACTACTTTGCCTCGGGCCAGCTCGAGGTCGGTGTGGCGGAGCAAGTGATCTCTGGCATCGCCGACGGTTGCAAGCAGGCCGGCTGCGCCCTGATCGGGGGCGAAACCGCCGAGCTACCCGGCTTTTACGCCAAGGGCGAGTACGACTTGGCCGGATTCTGCGTGGGCGTGGTCGACCGAGCTAAGGTCATCAACGGGGCAAACCTCGAGGCTGGCGACGTGCTGCTGGGCCTGGCCTCCACCGGATTTCATTCCAACGGTTACTCGTTGGTGCGCCGGGTGTTCTTGGATGAGGCGGGCATGAGCTTGGCCGAACGGGCGCCCGACTTGGGCAGCACTCTGGGCGAGGCCTTGCTCAAGCCTACCCGCATCTACGTCCGCGCTCTGCGCCGCCTGGCCGCGTCCGGGCTGATGAAGGGCGCCGCTCACATCACGGGAGGCGGGCTGGTCGACAATCCACCGCGCATGGTTCCCGCCTCAGCCCGGCTCAAGCTCTGCATCGACCTCTCCGCCTGGGAGCCACCGGCCGTGTTCGGCATGCTGGCGCGCCTCGGCCACGTCGCGCCGGAAGAAATGCGGCGCACCTTCAATATGGGCATCGGCATGATAGTCGCTGTGCCCGCCGGCGCGGCCGACGCCGCTCAGTCGATCCTGGAGCTGGAAGGAGAGAAGGTCTTCACTATCGGCTCGGTGAGGCGCTCGGACGACGTCGAGGCCCCGGTGGAGTTCATGGCGTGAGAACCGGCGTGCTCGCCTCGGGCAGCGGGTCCAATCTGCAGTCGCTCATCGACCATTGGCAGAGCGGCACCTTGGCTCCCGCCGAGCTGGTCGTAGTGGGCGCCAACGTCGCGGGCTGCCCTGCCCTGGAACGCGCGCGCAAAGCCGCCATCGCGAGCTTTGCTCTCCCCCACCAGGCATTCGCCGTGCGCGAAGACTTCGACCGAGCCCTGGTGGCCGAGTTGCGCCAGCACGGGGTAGAGCTGGTGGTGCTGGCCGGTTTCATGCGCGTCCTCACCCCAGTTTTCTTGGCGGCGTTTCCCCAGCGGGTCATCAACATCCACCCCGCCCTGCTGCCCGCCTTTCCCGGCACTCACGCCCAGAGGCAAGCCCTCGCCTACGGAGCGAAGGTAGCAGGCTGCACCGTGCATTTCGTCGACGCCGGCACTGACACCGGCCCCATCATCGCCCAGGCCGTGGTTCCGGTGCTGCCCGACGACAGCGAGCAGACCCTCCAGACCCGCATCCTCGCCGAAGAGCACCGCCTGCTGCCAGCCGTGGTCCGCTCCGTGGCCTCCGGCAAGGTCAGCGTGCGAGGCAGGCACGTGCAAGTGGATGCTCCGCCCGGACTGGCCGAGGCGCGGCTGCGCAGCCTGGGGTAGAACACCGAACGGTGCGACTCCTGGCTCAGGTCGGGCTTTGGTTCGATGAGCTGGGTGGGCGCCGACGATCTCCAGCGGACATACGCCGACCATTGACCTCGCCGGCCAAACGCGCAAGATCGACCCATGATTCGAGATGACGGTGCGCTTGACCATGCCGTGACCATCACCCAGAGCAACGGCACGGCACAGGCTGGCCTAACTTAGCAAAGACACACAGTGAGCCGGGGTGGCGGAATGGTAGACGCCGCGGACTTAAAATCCGCTGTCGCTAACGCGGCGTACGGGTTCGAGTCCCGTCCCCGGCATTGATTTTCTTGGGGAATTTGCCAGGTCACAGAACCGACCGCCCGGCTAGACATCGGAGCCAGGTCCCAAACAGGTCCTAGCGATCACCGAATGCTACCCCCAGAACGTGTCTTTGCCTGGACTCCGCTTGCCCTCCCTCCAAATGTCGCCCATGGGAAGGCGAAAGCAACGATAGGGGCGCTCACCAGCTTTCCCCTTGACAATGTGCGGCCCTTCGACCTCATAGCTCTCTCCGATCCTTTTGGCCGCCTCCGGGCCAAGCAGACACCTATTCCCCTTGCCGAAGGCTCCGATTCGCGAGGCGTAGTTAATGGCAACGCCCGCCAGCAGAAATTGCCTACCGAGAAAGCCACTTTGGATAGTGGAGACGCCCATGCGCCCGTACTCGATCAAGATCTTGAGACTGGGCCCACCGGGCATATGGCTCCAGTTATCCGGTTGATCTCGCTGAGCGTCGGAGATGTATTCGCAGGTGTGATCGAGAGCTTTCGCCGTTGAGAACGCTGCCATGGCAGCCGAGTGCTCGCTGTCAACGACAGCCAAGAAAGCGTCACCCATGAAACCGACGACCAGGCCGCCGTTCTCCTCGACGGCAGCGATCCCGCCCACGAGCGCATCGCGAGTGTCTTGGGCCACGATTCCGACTTGATCCCTTGAGACCATCTTTGCGTAGCCATTCAAGTCTACGATCATGGCAAAAGCGTCAAAAGACCGGTGCTTCTGGATCAAGGTCTTCAATTTCACTCGACACCTCATCGGTCTACGCGAGATTTCCCCCTCCGGCAGGCCGGGATTTGCGCCATGGACGGCACCGGGGGACTATCCCTCTGCACAACGCAGTATTACCACCTCGCTCCAACCGCCCGAGAGCGCAAGACCAGGCACTTGAATACTCTCTCGACACGGTGTCCATCGAGATGGGGCGCCAGGTTTGGCAATGTTGGTGGCCGAGAAGTCCCGATCGTACTCGTCCGCAAAAAAGGTGATCTCCTGCTTGCTCTGCACCGCCTGTTCAAGTCGCGCAGCCCGGACAAAAGCGTCACCCTCCGCCGACCAATCCTCGGTCCCCACTTCATGGGCCTTTTGGAAGATAGCAACCTTTCCTCTCGCAACGGTGGTCTTCGCAGACAGCTCGCAACCGTATCGCTGGCGAGTGGCCTCCATGCAGAAAGCCTCGATTCCATCCAAGGTGGGACTCTCTCCAAAGTAACGGGTGAATAGGGAGACGAGGCAATCCCCCTCGTCGCGAAAGAAGACCCCAGAATAGAATCTGAGTTTCGGCACGAGAAACGAGAAGAACTCGTCGAGAAGCGCCACTCTCTGATCAATGCGCTTGTCACGCGACCAGTCAGAATATCCGTTTAGATCTGTCCTCACGACAGCGGCATCCACAACCATCGCACCAGCGAAGGAGAATTGGTCGTGTGCTGCGGCCGCCTTCTCGAGATAGAGGCCCCGCTGCTCTCGTGGCGCGGAGTAAAATTCCTGGATTCGAGAACGACGGCTAGCCACCGCTCTTTGCTCCTTCCATGACAGTGACGATGGCGTAAATCACCACCATCAGGTACGTAGAAAGAAGCAGCCCCTTGAGCCAGAAGACGGACTTGGAAATCAACCGGAACTTCTCCGCGGAAATGCGAGCCAAGGTTGCGTTTACCCGAGAATACTCTCTAGCAATCCCGGTTGCGTCCAAAGTTGTCGATCTCTTCTCAAGCTCCGCAGGATCTAGGCCGGCCACATCGGGAAACGAAGCCAGCGATTCGCCCGCACGAGGAGTCCTTGGAGAGAGAGACTCCAGGGAACGCCACAGGCATAGAACGCCAGAGACAAGGGCAACCGCGCCCGCAGCATAGGCCAGTATTGCGAACATCCATGAGGAAACGATGACATGGTGCAAGGCCGCTTTGGCGCATGCGCCGAGCGCTCCGGCGACAGCGGTCACCAGTGCAATGATCGCCCCGGCCTTGGCGTCGCCGAACTTAATGTACTCCGTGATGTATGCTCGGTTCTTCTCGCCGAACTCGGATGCATCCATGGTCCCCCCTTGGTGCGGATTGCTCCAGCAGACACTACGGGCCGCCAGGGAAACAGCCCGTCGCATGCGCAACGGCCTCGATTTTACAACGGGAAGGAAACATCATGCGTCGATTTCTTCACTCTCGGAGCATGTTCAGGAGGCGCCCATTTGCGACAGGCACAGGAAACGAGACCCTGTCCGCCGCCCCTGCCAGATGCGCTGGTGACAGGTGCGCATAGGTGTCGCTCGTGATCTGCGGCGTGCTGTGGCCTAGGATTCTTTGCAGGGTGAAGATGTCCCCGCCACGCATGACGAAGTAGCTGGCGAAGACGTGCCGGAGGTCGTGGACACGGATCCGGCGGATCTTGCAGCGGTCGCAGGCCAACCATAGAACGCTGCGGAGGCGAGCATCGGGTGACATGATTTCGCCGCCGTCGTCGGGGAAGACCAACTCGCCCTTCCAGGGGTCGGCCAGCTTGTGTTGCTGGAGGATCGGGACGAGCTCGGCCGAGATGGGGACCATTCGGTCCTTCCCCGACTTGGTTCGGCCCTCGTAGGAACGGCGAACCGTGATCAGACGGCGGTCGAAGTCGACGTCGGACCAGCGCAGGCCGCAGGCTTCGCCGCGACGAAGGCCGGTGTAGACCAGGGTGGCGAACAGTCCGTAGACGCTGGGTCTGTTGGTTTCCTCGCCGATCTGGCGGATCTCGTCCAAGAGCCGCCCGACGGTCTCCGCGCTTTCGACCGGCGGGGCCAGCTTGGTCTTGTCCACCGCGAGCATCAGCTTGCCGCGACCTATACGATCGGTTGGTGACGCGGGAATGTGCCCATTCGCGACCGCGAAGCGCAGGATGCTGCGAACCAGTGCCATGGTCAGGTTCACCGTCCGCGCGGCTAGCCGCCGTTCCTCGGCCGCCTCCCCCTTCCCCACGGTCCGCGTCTTGGCCTGCAACTTCGCACGCAGTTCAAGCACGCGAGCTGGCGTGATAGCCACAAGTGGCGCAGTGCCGAAGATCGGCTTCACGTGTTTCTCGTACCGTTCGACGTTGTCGTCGTGGCTGCGTAGGTTTGGCTCGCTGTGAAGTCGCAGCCATTCTTCGGCCGCCTTGTCGAAGCCGATGGAGGCCCGCCGTTTTTCGATCAACGTCCCGTCGGACAAGCCCGCGCGGACGCGCGCTAGCGCCTCGGCCGCCTCGGTTCGTGTCTTGAAGCCGCTCCGCTTGCGCCGCGTGCTGCCCTCGTACCATCGAATCGAGAACGCAGGACGCGTGGTCGTGCCTGTGGAAAGGATCGTCCCGAAGTTGTTTCGGCGGGTGCGGCGAGACATCGCTACTTCTCCACCTCGATGGCTTGAAGGCCAGTCGCCAGTGCG
This sequence comes from uncultured delta proteobacterium, assembly GCA_963849735.1. Lineage (GTDB taxonomy): Bacteria > Myxococcota_A > Polyangia > Fen-1088 > Fen-1088 > Fen-1118. Next base: position 11,899 of record CAWKJE010000062.1, on the reverse strand, counting down.
ATCCTGATTGCGTCAGCGCGGGTTACTTCGAGGCCGGGCCGCGATAGCTTGGTGGCCACGGCGTCCAGGCGGGCTAGCAGTTCAGGATCTAGACGGACGGCGGTTTGCACGCCCGGCACCTTTCCCCTTGCGGGTTTGTCCTTTGGCATTCTCGGTTCCTTTCTCGTTTTCCAGATACGCCCCAAGGCGTTGCTGCGCCTCGCGTGAGGTAAGACTCGGCCAACGCTGTATAGCCGCGTTCATGGCCGCGCGGGCCTTGCGCACGGCGACCAGGTCAACGGTGCCGGGCTTTCGCTTCACCCGCAGATCCTCGCGATTTGGGTGAGGGAGAATGGCCGCGCCACGCGGGACGCCAAGCCGAGGCGTTCGCATTCGGCGGTTACGGCCCGGAGGGACAGCCCAGCCGCGCGCATGGCGCGGATCTGACCGATGATCGCCTGCTCGGCCGCGTTCTCTTCCAGGTGGACGCCATCGGCCGCCAGCAAGTAGCCGTATGGCACCTGTCCGGTGCGCTCGCCACGCGAACGCTTCACGGCCAGGGCGGCGCGCGTGCGGCTCCGAATCGCGGCTCTTTCGTAGGCCGCGAACACGTCAACGATTCCCCGCATGAGCGCGCCTTCTGGGCCGACGCCATCGGATGCACCATCCGCCGTGATCAGGGTCGCACCAGCGCGGCCCGCCGCTTGTTCGACCATGGCAGCGATCACGGTGTCGCGTGCGATGCGGTCCCGCTTTGCGGCCACCAGAACACCCGCACCGTTCTCCCGGAGGGCAGCGAGGGCGGCCAACAATCCGGGCCGCTTCTCCGCTGGCGCTCCGCCGCTAACACCATGGTCCTCGAACATGGCCGCGACGCGGACGCCCCGTGACTGCGCCCAGCGCTCGATCGCAGCACGCTGCGCGTCCGGGCCTAGAGATTGCTCCTCGGTCGAAACACGAACGTAGCCGACTGCCACCTTGGAATCGCCCTGGTTGATCCGCTTTGCCATACCCTTAGTGTATTCCGATGGAATCCGTTGTCAACTGATAAATATCGCCAGCGTACACAAGCCGGACGGTGTGTGTACACCATGGGGATCCTGTCTATCGGTCCGGCTGAAGCACATTGTCAAAAGCTTGCGTCATTTCGGCAAGGAGCTGGGGGTCGACCTCCCCCAATCCTAGGACCTGGTACGGGCCATCGACGTTCACCAGGCGGCGCACGTCCGCCACGTCGATACCGTGTTTGCGGCACACGGCTTCAAGGGCTGCGTCAAGGCTTAGGAGACGAGTCTCCCAGACTTGCCAAGCCTCGAAGCATCGCTGTCCACGCACCTCATCCTCCTCATCGTTGGAGTGGTAGCTGTGGAACATGACCCCGGTCGCAGCATAGGCGTGCGCCTGGTACCGCCAGCGCTCCATTCCATAGTACAGCGTGGCGCGTCGGAGCCGTTCGAAGTGGTCGGTATGTTCTGGGTCCGGTAGCCTGTAGGTCTTCATCGGCACCGCATCGCGGACTCTGTCGGCCTCGGCAACATTACCCTGACTCAAGTGGCAGAAGACGAGGGTGGCCGTCTCCCTTGCGGTGAGTCCCGCATACAAACGTTCGATCCGTTTATCGTCTCTCATTGCTTCGCCCGGTTGTTGAGTGTTCGTTCGAGCGATTCAAGGCGCTGTTCGAGGTCGGTGGCACGGAGCACGGTCACCAGCGCGGACATCGCACCGACAACCGCGTTCGCGTCACGGGCTGGGAGATTGCCGGCCAGCACTTCCTGTGCAACGTAGGCCAATCCAGCTCGCGCCTGCGCGGCGTTTTCGAGCGGCCACCACATCGGCCTGGGGTCAGGCGCTCCACAGCCGCTACGGTCCATCTGGCGTGCGCGCTGGGCACCACCAGCGCGACGGGCGGCGTCTGCGGCCTTCTCGTTTGCCGGGTCGTGGCTCCAGCAAAATCGCGAGCCAGCCAGCACGGGGGCTCGGCAGGGATTCCCGTCCAACGTGATGGCGCAGCATCCGCGTCCCTCCGTCGTGACCCTACCTACCTTGCCGGGGGGGATAGCCGAGGACGTGGCGTCCGTGGCTTCGTCGGTCATGCTGCCTTCACCCGTTGTCTTGCGTTCCTTCGGGATGCCATATTGCGATGCGACTTGCAGCAGTAGATAGCGTCTGCCCGCCGCCCTTCAAACGTCCGGCCGCAATACTCGCAGATTCGGCCGGGCGCCTCCCTGGTGGCTCGCTCGCGCGATGCCGTTCCGATGCCTGTCTCGTGTGCGGACTTCCTGTCAGGGAAAGGAGCGACCTCGGCCTCGCCATGATTGACGCTCGGCGAAGCTTCCGCCACTGGGCCTGCCGCCTCCGCGTCGCACCAACGCTCTCGAAGCCATCCACGCGCTACGATTTCCGTGCCGGTATGTTGCGCGAACACGTATTCGAGCACCTGTCGGATGTCCTTCCCCATCCCGTCACTGCCAAGGGGCAGGCAGCACGAGCTGATGGGAATGATCCGCTGTGCCTCGTTCTCCGCGCCCGGTACCACCTCGCACCACCAGGCGGCCAACAGCCGCTCCGGTTCCCAGCTAACCACCAACCCGTGCCAATGGCGGGTTCCCTTCCTCCCTCCCCGGCCTTCCGCGAGGATCACGCTGCTACCCCCACCATTGCACGCCACTAAGTCCACCCACGTGTCGAGCGCGGCCACCACCGCACTGTCGGTGTCCGCTGGCGCGGTCAAGGTCACCGAACATGGGCGCATCGCATCTGGAACGCCTCTCTTTCCCAACTCCTTCAGATCCGCCAACACCAGCGGCACGTAGGTTTGTACCGTAGGCGCCAGAGGATATCTATCTAGGCATCTACGCGCCATCGAAGCACCAACCATCCGCCAACAAACAGAAACGCCAACAGTGGGCAGCTATCCGCCAACAGCTGCACCCGCAGAAACGCCAACACCGCAACTTGCCGTTGTGGGCCACAACCCACCCTCTACGCCGTCTTCTCCACCCCGCCGCGTTCTACGAGCGCGTCTACGTCTGCGCGTCTGACCAGCGTTCGCCTGCCCAGCCTCACGACCGGCAGATCACCGCGGGTCAGGAGGATGCGGATAAAGCGGACTGACACGCACAGCATGTGGGCAGCTTCCTCCACATCCATCAGCGGCCTCGTCCCGTATCCCCGATTTTCATTCGCTGGCTCTGAATTCTTCATGGTGAGCTCCATTCTCATTCAAACCCGTGCAGTGCCTTAGTCCGCACCTGGCTGTTAGGAACCTTCATCAGGACCTCTTGCAATGGTGAGTGATGTCATTCAATCCCCTGCTTCTCAGAGGTAGACCAATCCTCCACACCTGTCTAGAGCTACTGGGGGCTGTTGGCTTGTGGACAAACTCACCAAGCCCGACGGACACAAGGGGCCGTTGACCTGGTGATAGGCGAAGCAAGACAGACCCCTCCTTGGGCGTTTCCGAAAGGTGGAACGAATAACTTGCTGCCCGATTACATTAAGTCTCCGCCCTATCATCCTGGTCATGCGCTGTCGTCCGCAGTGTTCATGATGATCCTCCATGCAGCCTATTTGTCCCAAAGGGAAGAACTTTCTTAATGCGAGCACCTTTTCGGCGATGAGCGGTAATCAGCAAACAGCAAACCGCAAGACACCCGAGGTCGCGTGGAGACACTCTACGGGTGTCCTTGTTGGCGTGCGAATGTATGCAGGACAACCCGGCACGAACTAGCCGCCATCCGGCATACGTCCGCTCCAGCGATCCGCGTCAAGCGCCCGACGGACTGGTCTAGGCGCGCTTGCCTACGGGGCGGTTCAGGTTAGCTTCCAGCGGCGGACGCCGCCGGCCTGGTAGCCAGTCAGCATGCCGAGGGCTTCCAGGCTTTCGAGGACTTCTCCTACGTCGCCCTCGGCCTTCTTGGCGCCCTTGAAAGCGGCACAAACCCTGTCCAAGGTCCAGGTGTCGCCGGTGTGGGCGACGAGGTCGCGTACTGCGGCGATCTGCTCCGGCAGCTTCTTGGGCCACGCGGTGACGGCCGCGCCGGGCGCCGACTTGGCCGCGGGCTTGTCCGAGTCGTCATCCTCGGTGTCGGCGAGACTTTCCTGGATTGTAGGCCTGACCGGCTTTGCTCCCTGCGGGTTCTGGAATTTTGGGCGCAACCAGCGGACGAATCCGCGCTTCTCTTCGGCCGCGCGCTCGCCATTCAGCGCCACCAGTCGTTCGAGGATCTGTTCGTTGCCGAGGTCGTGGGGCCAGCCGTAGGCATCGAACACGGCCGCGTCCAAGTCGTCGTGCAGCTGCCGAAGCACGGAGATAAGTCCTTGGTCGTGGATGCGGTTTTCATCTGGGCTCAAACTCTCGCCGGCCCGCAGCAGGCCAAGTACCTTGTACACTTTGGTCAACGCTAACTCGGGATGGAGCTGCTGCTGACGTTTGCGGTGCGCGTCCAACGACTCCGCAAGACCCCGGATAACTTCTCGCTGTTCCTCTCCGCAAACCGGAAACGGAAACGGGTCAAAGCAACGGGTCTTATTATATCGAGGATCGTTGCGCACACCAAGGCGCCCACCCGCGGCTAGTGCCCACGCTAGGTGGACCTTGCTCGACAGGACGCCAAGCACGAAGGCGTCATCGGTGGCCACGTTCACCATGGTGTTGTCCGGGATGACTCCGCCGTCGATAAATACGAAGAATCGCCTTCGTGCGCTCTCGGTCGTAGCAATGAATCTACGCAATCCCAACAGTGCTGGGCGGAAATTGACCCGAGGTTCACCAAAGATCCACCAGTTCTTTTTGTAGGTCGCGCGGTTGTTGTGATCGCGCTCTGGCTTAACGCGATCAAGGATCCATTGGTAAACCTCGGGGAAGCGCAGCCTGGTATCCTCGGCTGAAAGTCCGAGCAGGTCGATCACCATTACATCGCGCGATTTCGCCATGAGGTCTTGCCCATTTAGGTAGGGGCGGATGTGCCGATCGAGTCCAGGCGTGCGACCAAGCCCAAGGGTACGCGCCTGATCACTGGTGAGGATAAAGCCGCTGCCCATGAGCTGAACGCCGCGACACCCAAGACCATCATTTGATTGGAGGGGCCGAGCGCCGACAACGTCCGCGCCGATCGTCAGGTCCGGATGGATGACGCCCTGGCTTAGATCAAGGTCGACCCTGACGTCGCCTTCGGCCACTTCCACTTCCCGTATAACTTTGGCGAGAACGCCGGGCTGCTCTCCCGCAGCTATCACTGTCATTGCGATGCGGACTTCAGCGCCGCCGCCCTTGGCGGTGCCGTACTTCCACGTCGCCCACGGGTGATCGGAAGTTGCGAACACGATCGAAACCGGATCGTCCGCTTCCATGTGGCCCTGGAGGACGCGGCGGTTGAAGGTCTGCGTGATGCTGGTGGTTGTCACAAGTCCAGACCGCCGGACGGCGCCCCGTCGAACGAGCTCCGCCGCCAGATCCCACCAATACATCACCAGGTCGCTCGACTCCGGGACGTGCGCCCATGCTGACCGAAGCGCCTCAACGTAACCATCGCCAAGGTCCTGTCGCATCTTGAAGTTGCCGATATATGGCGGATTCGCCACGATGAAATCGGCCGCTGGCCATTCGGCCTTGCGCGGGTTCCTGTAGTTGTAGACCAGCACGCGCGCGGACTCGTCGGGCACTTGTTCGCCGGTGACCGGGTTTGTTTTCGTGGTCTTGCCATCCCAGCGGGTGAGGGGCTTGCCTTTTTCGTCGCGCGCCAGTTCTGGCTCGCCATCGTAGGCCAGGACTGCGTCGCGGCACTCGATGTTCTTGTAGTCGCGCAGGACGGGCTCGGGCACGGGCATGGACTTCCCGTACATGCGAAAGTGCCACTGCAAGTAGCCGATCCACAAGACCAGCTCGGCGATCTCCTTGGCCCACCGTTTGACCTCGATGCCGTGGAACTGCTCGGGGGTTACGCGCACCGATTGCATGTGAAGAAGGGTCTGCTTCTCGCCGAGGGATTCGAGTAGGCTCAGCACTTCGCCTTCCAGGCGCTTGAAAAGATCCAAGGCGACGTAAAGGAAGTTGCCCGAGCCGCACGCGGGATCGAGCACGCGCGTGTGGCAAAGCTTCTTCTGAAACTCGCGTACGGCCTCCCTGGCTTCCTCGATCTTGTCCTTATGGGCCTTGGGTGTCTTGGCGTTCTCGGCCGCTACCACCAGACGCCGGACTTGCGCTTGCACCACGTCCCAGTCGGCGCGCATGGGCTCCTCGATAGTGGGGCGAATGAGGCGCTCGACGTAGGCGCGCGGGGTGTAATGAGCGCCCAGGGCGTGACGTTCCTTGGGATCCAAGGCGCGTTCGAGCAAGGTGCCGAAGATGGCGGGCTCGACGTCGGACCAATTGCATTCGGCAGCTTCCAGCAGCAGCGCCAGCGCTTTCTTGTCCAGCTTCAGGGCCTCGGGACTTGCGAAGAGTCCGCCGTTGAAGCGCAGGATCTGCCCAGCCACGCCGAACATCTCGCCGCCTTCGTTCATCTTACGCCAGAGATCTTTCACGCCGCCGGGGAAGGATGCAGGGTTGGGCAGCCAAAGATCCTTCAGCGCCCTGGAGAACAGGGCCTCGGGCAAGAGTCCCACGTCCTCAGCGAACATGGTGAACAAGCAACGCATGAGGAACTGCGCGACGAGGGCTTGGTCATTACCGTCGTCTTCCAGCTTCTTGGCGAGCTTGGCCAGGTGGTCGGCCACCTCGCGGGTGACACGCGCCGCGTGCTTGGATGGATCCAGGTCCAGAGGATTGGCGAACAGCGCCCGCAGCGTGTCCCTGTGCTTGCCCAGATCACGAAGGAACAGGCGGTTGTTCTGTGCGTTGGGGAACGGGTGATAGTTACCGCTGCCGTCGAACGCGGCGTAGATGTCGAAGCAGTGGCCGATGTCGCACACTACGATGAAGGGCGGACGCCGGTCGAAACTGCGCGCATAGCCCAGTGCTTGGCCGTAGGCCTCCAACATCAGGATGTTCCAAGCCGGCGTGCCTCGTTTGGCCTTACCCAGACGACTGGTGCCTTCGCCCGATGCCTGCTTGGCCTCCAAGATGAAGCAGTCCTGCTTGTAGAGGTCGATGCTGCCCAATGTAGCGTCGCCGTCCTCGTGGACCAGCGGTACCTTGCGCTCAAACACGTAGCTGTCGCGTTCTGGATCCCCTACGGTGGGGTTCGGGGGCGCGACATCGAGGACGTCGCACAGCTCGTTCAGAAAGGAATCCTTGTTGGCCCGCTCGGCCGCGCCCGAGGCGGCCCACTTGGCGATGAAATCGTCTAGGGTCTGGCCCATCACGGGGTCTATCGTACCCCTGCGCGCTTCGGTGGGGAAGATTCCGCCAGCGTCGTGGTCCCGGCACAAGGCGCGAGCGCCAGCGGTGCGCACCAAGGCCATTTGCGTTACAATGGCGGTCCTGGTTATCCCACCATATCCGAAACCTGTTTGGCCAGAACGGAGAAGCCGATGCCGGAACCGCACCTCGAACACCAGACCATCAAGGTCAGACAGCTCGTTGAGGACTACCGCGCTGGTCGCATCGTCATACCAGAGTTCCAACGAGAATACGTCTGGAAGAAGGGTAGAGCCCCGCACCTGCTCGATTCCCTGTACAGGGGCTTTCCGATCTCATCACTCCTTCTTTGGCAAAGCAGCGAAGAGACTCGCGCGCGAAAACGAGATCCGCGCCCCTTGCGTACTCCGCTAATGCAGTGGATCATCGATGGCCAGCAGCGCGTGATCACCCTTGCCCGGACCATGACTGGTGACGAAGGGATCGACGTGGTCTTCCACGCAGAACTCGACATGTTCAGGTTGGCCAATGCGGCAACGAAGAACGATCCAACATGGGTTCGAGTGGCCGAACTTTGGGACGACGAACTCTATCGCCAGCTTCGCCGAAACTTGGATGGCAGCCGCGGGGCTGACAAACACGAGGCGAGGTTCGAGGCCGTGCGAGCGATACTCAAGTACGAGGTCCCGTTGGTTCGCATGGTAGACCACAGCTTCAAGGATGCCGTCCGTGCTTTCACTCGAATCAACACGCTAGGAGTCAAGCTCAAGAAGCAAGACATTGAAAGCGCCGAGGTTGCGGCCCGCCATTCCGGTTTCATCGCAGACGATGTCGCGCCGTTTCTCGACGACCTACGACGGGAAGGATTCGACCGGCTCAACATCATGCACCTGTTCAGAGCCTGCGCTTTCGTCGCCAAGCCCGACGGAAGAAACCGGACGCCCCTGCACGAACTCGAACGTCGAGAAGTTCTCTCTGCGTGGAACAACACCAAGAGGGCAACCGAGCAGGCAATTGGCTTGGTGCGAAGCGAGCTGGGTCTGGTCAACATGAACGTGCTGTGGTCGGGCGCTCTCTTGGTTCCGGTCATCGCCCTATGCGCGAACATTCCAGCTCGGCAACGTAGATCTCCTGAAATCGCGGCGTGGTTGGCTCTAGCCGCCCTTCTACATCGCTACAGCTATTCGAGCGAAAGCACGCTTGATCAGGACCTACGGGCCTGCCGGGCGCCAGACCCTGTGGGCGCCCTTCTGACCAACCTCCGCGCCACCCGGTCTTCACTCGCAGCGGAGCCGCAGGACTTCTCAGGTGCGCTCGCCGATCGGAGCGGGCTGCTTGCCCTCTATGTCGCGTGTAAGCAGCGGGGCGCCCTCGACTTTTTCACTGGCGCCAAGGTCGTTCTTCAGAGCAACATCGATCGGCACCATATCTTGCCGAGGGCGCAGTTCGACGAATCCGAGCGAGCCGCGGCGGACACCGTGGCGAATATCGCCTTCGTGACTGAGGATGTAAACAAGGCCATTGGCTTGGCCGGACCGGAGGTCTACTTGAAGAGAATCACGCCACGCATCCTCCAAAGCCAGTGCGTCCCGCTCGACAAGAGCCTTTGGTCGGTGGATCGGGCCAGCGGATTCTGGAAGGCGCGGCGGGAACTCCTGGCCGACGCATTTAACGACTACATACGGCAGTCGCTCCCGAGCAGGCACGGACTCGCGGCCTAGGGAAGATGGAGCCACCAGCGCCACGACGACGGCCGACTTACGGGAATTGCCGCAGGAAGTCTCGAGCGCGAGCCGTCGTCAGTGCAGAGCAGCCCGGCCGGGTCCTATCCGGGTCCTACCGTAGTTCATTTCGGGGGGATCGCCGATTACCCAGTGCCGCGCTCACCGTCGGTGAAACCGCCGCTGACATCCCAGCGCAACCCGCCCCTTTCAACTTAAAATCCGCTGTCGCTAACGCGGCGTACGGGTTCGAGTCCCGTCCCCGGCACTGATTTTATTGGGTAATTTCCAGATCGGGAAGCTTCGCACCCATCGCCGGACACGGCCTTGCACCAAATGTGCACCAAATGGTGCTATCGTTTCGGTGGTACCGTTGCACGTGTCGCGCGGCAGCACGCCCGAGACGCCCCACGTCTGCGACGTGACCGGGCACACAGTGGGCGTCGGCTGGAAATAGTTGATGAAGGTCTTTGCCGGAGCGGCGCTTGGTATCGCCGTGCCCAGCGCAAAAAGCCCGGCGCCGAGGCACCCCGCGGTTGCTCTTGCGGGAACAAGCTTGACCACTATTGTCTCTCCATGATCGGACTTCACGGTTCGCTGACTGGCTCACCATCCTCGGTCGAATCCGCTAGGCGCGGTGCATCCGAGGTCCACAAATTCGTCCCTGAATCCCGCCTGCGACTTACTGCACACCACGGGCTCCGGACCGCAGTCTTGACTCCTAATTATTGCGGCCCGGCGGAAGTCATGATCGTCTTCGCGGCTGTGGGCCAGTTGCCGCCGCTCACCACCGTGGCTGGAGTATACGTGATGTTAGTTCCGTTTAGGCAAGCGCTTCCGTTGTCGGTATAATTGATGGGGCCGACGGTGATGTCGTGGATCGTCGGCGTCCACATGCCGATCCAGCAAGAGCCGCCTTGACTAGTCACATTGTCGTGCGTGTCCCAATAGGAGCTCCCCTCGTCCTGATAGATCATATTGTTGGTATGGTTGCCGACGGTGAGGTAGTTCTGGGCCAGGGTCGACGCGATCGTGCCGCCCCCGTCCCCTTGTCCACCGTTTGTATAAATCGGTCCGCCGTCGAACAGGTAGTTCATCACGTCGTGGATGTAGTTCGCCAGGATTTGGTTCTCCCCCGCGTAGATCGTGCCCACCTTGCAGGCCGAGAGGCCCTGTTTGTTTTGGAGCGTGCAAGGCGACGCCCATCCCCATCCCCAACCGAGCGATAATCCCGAATAGGGGGTGTGTCCAATCTCGTTGTGCTCGATAGTGACACTGCGGGTGTACCCCGCCCAGATCCCAACCGCGTCGTGGTAGTCGAATCCCACGTTGGTGATAGTGTTGTTGGAGATCGTGTCCTTCGCTGTCATCAAGGCCGATTCAGTCTGGAAGTAATCGTTGACTTCCCCGATTGAGATTCCCCCTCCGGATGTGTCCGTGATTGTGCATTTGTCGATCTGACTGCTCTGCGTTCCATCGGCGAAGTCGACTCCGGTGCCGCCGAGATGGGTAAACGTGCAGCCCGAGAACGACACATTCATTCCGCGGTGAACCTGAACGGCGGCCTGGATGCGGATCGGGCTGGGAATCGTGGTCGTCGTGTCCCACAGAACGCCGGCCTGGTTGTCGATGTATCCAACCGTCGACGGCAGGTTCCAAGTTCCGTACGCGAACGTGATCCCGGAGAATGCGATGTCGTGCACTGGTGCGATCGTCGCCGGAACGACGACGAACCCGTCTATCACAGTGTATTGCCCGCCAGCAGCGACGACCTTCACGGTGTGTGCCCCGCTCGAGAGACCGAGGGCCGAGTAGATCACTTGCTGCGCAAGCCGGCTCGTGGCCGCCTGCGTGTGTGATGATGAGTCAAGAGTCCCGTCGAGGTAGACTTGGAATGCCCCTTCGTCGCTGTTCGTCTCACCAAGGATCTCGATGCCAGATCCATTGAAACTGATGGTAGCAGAATCGTTTGCGGTCTGGGTTGCGTGAACATCGTCGTCGAAATCGCCGTACCCGCGGCCCGTGGCGTGAGTCCAGCTCCCGGTGTATGTCGCCGCCGCGTCGGTGTCGTTCTGCGGTGCGAGGTGCCCTGGCGTCCCGCTGAGCGATAGGATCGTCTCCAGGATCGGGATCTCCACGTCCGCCGTCGCCAGGTTTTCGCCAGAGCGCGGGATGTAGCTCACGGTTCCGCCGACGGTGTCCACGTAGAACTGCCCGGGCTGCGAGAGGAGCTCGTAGGCATTCTCGACCCACGAGATGCCCTGCATCGCCGGAAGGCCGGCCCCGTTGAACGGGAACCCCACGTTTGGCACATTCAGGTTGTTGCCCGACCAGCAGCTCGAAACCACGTTGAGGCTCGCGCCCCCACCTGAGGTCGTGACGCTCTGGATCGGGCACCGCATCTGCTTCCAGTCATTGTCCTGGACGACCTCGAGGAGTGACGGGTTTCCGTATGTTGCGTATGACCCGTCCGAGGTACTAAACCCCGCGGCCGTGGCCGTGGCGCCAGCCGGGCTGCCCGCGCTTCGAGCCCGAACCGCACGGACCCCGTTCACGAACAGCTGCCTGCCGACGACCCCCTGGATGCCCGCAGGGAGCGCCGCTTGCCAGATATTCTTTGCCGCGTCGTGCTGCGCAAAACCGGTTACGGGGACAGCCCCGCTGATAACGGGAACCTCTCCTGGGTATGCCTGGTAGGTGACCGTGTGCCCGTTCTGCCCGGAATCACCTGGCCCTAGCGTGAGGGTGGAGCTGCGCGCGTACGTGCCCCCACGGAGATAGACAACGATGTCGCTCGCCATAGTCGCAGTCATTCCGCGCACCGTAGTCACCGCCTGGTCAATCGTACACGGGTTAGCGAGCGTGCAACTCGTCCCGCTCCCGCTCGGCGCGGCGTACA
>CAWKJE010000061.1:0-4882 GCA_963849735.1 uncultured delta proteobacterium | reverse complement strand
GCCCATGGAGCCCGCCCGCGAGCGTGACGCTTGCCTGCCTCGCTGACCGGTCGATGACCAAGTGGGTGACAAGGTCGGCTTTGCTCTCTTGCAGACCCAAATGGTGGGATTCGGCAAGCGTGCTCAGAGCGCGCAAGGGAAGCTCATGCATGATCAGGGAGAGCTCGGCCCGGTCCCGCTGCCACGTCCCGGTCACCTGCAGCTTGCCCTCGGATCCAGGGTTGGAGCTCACACCGAGATCCCGGATGACGAGGCTGCCCTCCTGAGACGAGCCTTGCCCGAGAACTGTGAGATTTTCGAGCAAAGTGCCACCACCGGGGATGCTAACCCCGACTTGCGTGCCACTGACGCGCAGGGCCGATCCCCTGCCGACATCGACGGCGACCGCGGCAGCAACCAGCGAAGCAAGACCATCCGCATCGGCAACCAGATGGCTGAGCTTGCCCACGATGAGTCCGGCCTGGTCGCGATCGATCTCGACCGAGGACGCGCGTAGCACGAACCGGGGGCCAGAAGCCAGCTCGATCTGGCCTCGCAGGCGAGCATTGCGCACGGTTATGCGTGGCCAGGGCGCCTTCTGGCTCAGCGCAGGCGCCAGCGCGGCCGACCTGCGTCCTCGCGAGCCACGCCAGTTGTCGCTGTCGCCGGTCGCCAAGTATTCAATCTCAGCGCCGTCGACGAGAACGTGGGCAGGGCTGGGCCGCCAAAAGTGGCCGCGCAAGCCAACCACCACCCGTTCGAGGTGGGCCAGGACCTCCGCGTCGAAGGGTGGCGCACCCATCACCACGACGTCGTGCGCGACCAGGGCAAAGCCCCACGTGAGCTCGACCGCGCCCACCGCGACGCGGTGGCCCGTGTAAGCCTCCAGCTTGTGACGGACGAGCAGGCTGGCTCGCCAGCGCCACGTCAGCGTCAGCCCTCCGCCTAGAAGCACCAGCAGAACGGCGAACAGAGCTGCAATGCGGACTCGGGTTGCCAATCCTTTGATCCTACAACAATGTCGAGCCATGTCGGCCCGGGACACGGGCACCACGGGCGGGGAAGAAGTCGTCGCGTGCGGCGCAGGTGGCTTCGCAGCGTGGCAGCCAAGCTAGGGAAGAAGACCCGGCTGGCTAACTAGTGCGCCTGAGGCACTGCGCAAACTCGCCGGTCATGGGCGCAGGCGAGCTGGCCTGATCTGCGATTGCTCTGACGACCCTGGCTCTGCAACCTTGCCCCCCGCAAGATTTCCTCGATCAGCTCATCGTATTCGTACCCCCCCTGTCCGGCCACTACCCCGATCGCGCCGGTGGGCAAGAGCAAAGGCGAGGAATCTACGCCGACGATGGTCTCGTTTTGTCGCTCACTCAGCAACATCTCGATGCACGCGGCTCCCTCGCAGCCGAGGGCATGGTAAGCCTGGCTGGCCAAGCGCAAGACCGAATCCCGGCGCTCACGCGAGAGCCGCACGGGCGGCGTGAGCTCGCGGGCGCGTGGGCCGGGCGGCCCCGCCCACGACGACGAGCGGGGCGCCTCGACCATGCCCAGGGCCACACCGTCCAGAACGCCAACCAATATCGGGCGCCCGGGCAGGAAGCGCTCGACCAACGCCGCATCTTCCCGGCGGAAGACCTCGTCGAGGGCGCCCTCCAGCTCAATCTCGTCGTGGGCCAAGGCTCCACCCCACGGAGAAGAAGCGCTGACCGGACGAACCACTACGGGAAAGCCGAACGAACCGTGCCTGTCCGTCACATTTTCGGCCTGAGAGCCCCGCACGACATATCCGGGGGCGACCGGCAGATTGCAAAGTTGAAGAATTTCCTTGCTCTTGACCCGGTTGGTGGCGAGCCCCGAAGCGAGCACGCCCGAGCCCGTGTAGGGGATACCGTGTAGCTCCAGGATCCCTTGCAGACAGCCGTCCACGCTGTAACGACCGCGGACCGCGAGGAAGGCGACGTCGATCTTGGTCTGGCGAAGCGCCACGTCGATATCGCGATCCACGAATACCGGGCAAGTCTCGTGTCCTAGACGGCGAAGAGCGCTCGTCACGGCCCGGCCCGCTCGCATCGAGGTGTCGCGTTCGACCGACAAACCACCGAGCAGGACGCCAATTTTACGGCTGGAGCTCATATTCAACGGGTACCGTTACGCGGGGCCAGCGTCAAGAAATTGCTCAATTCGTCCCTTGCATCGCAGTCTGCCCCCAGAAGCCGAGGTTTGTGGTAAAGAAACAAGCTCCATGACATTCCTCGAAGCGGCGCTGGAGATCCTTAAGCGCGAGCGGAAGCCCCTGCACTACAAGGAGCTGACCGAAAAAGCCATGGAGCGAAAGCTCCTGACCTTCGTCGGGCGAACCCCGGAGGTCACCATGCAAACCCAGCTTACCAGCGCGGTCAAGAAGGCGCCGGGTGCTCCGTTCGTCCGGGTGAAACCTGGCGTGTTCGGGCTGTTACGCTATCCCGAGCATGTGCCCGAGCCGGAGGTGGCAGAGAATCCCGAAGCACGGTCGGAGGGAAAGTCTGAAGCACGGTCCGAGGGAAAGTCTGAAGGCGAGGCGCCCTCAACCAACGCCACGGACCGCCGGCCCGGGGAGCAGGGCGATGGGCGCGGCCGACGCCGGCGCCGCGGCGGCCGAGGTCGCCGCAAGGATCGACGCGGTGACGATCGGCCAGAGGGCACGGAGCTCTTGGCCGGCGGAAGTGAGGACGTGCCTGCGCCATCCCCTGGCAACGGAGAAAAGCCGGAGGCCGATCAGGCAGCCGCCCGCGACGCTGCCCATGAGGTCGCCGACGAGCAAGAGGGAGCCGAGGAGCCCAACATCGGGTCCCTGTCGGCCGAGGCGCGGGCGGCGGCGCTGGCAGAGACCGGAGTGCTCGAGGGAGCCCCTTATGACGGCGAGAACGGCGATGATGGCGGCGACGACGATGACGACGGCGATGATGACGATGCCGAGGATGGCAACGACGCCGAGGTTGGCGGCGAGACCGACCGAATAGCCGAGACCGACGAGGCCGCAGGGGAGGTCGGCGACGTGGAAATCGACCATGTGCAGCCCGACGCCGACCTGGAGGTCGAGATGGAGGTTACCCACTCCGGCCCCGAGGGCGAGCCAGCTCCGGCGCAGCCAGCAGCGATGGCGGTTGCGCCGCCGCCGGGAGGCGCCACGCAAGCCGCATCGGCCGAGCCGCAGGGGCAGGGGCAGGGACAGGGACAAGGGTCGATCCGCAGAGTGATGTCTCCGGTCGACGCGGCCATCGAGATCCTGAGAGGGCAGTCGCCCGGTCGCGGACTGCACGTCAGGCAGATCGCTGATAGCGCTGTGCGGCGACGCCTGATCCACGGCGAGCCCAACGAGGCATGGCGAGTCATGCGAGCGGCCCTGGCCTCGGAGGCCAAGGAGCGTCTGCGCGCCGGAGTGCGACCCCGCATAAAGTCGGCGGGCAGCGGGCTTTACGCTCTGGCCCGGCGAGTGCCCGATGCCGACTTGGAAAAGGCGGAGCACGTGTTCGGCGAAGCTCGACGCGCACTGCGCGAGCGAACCCTCGCCGCCGTGGAGCAGCGGCTGGCCGACCTGCCACCGGCATCCTTCGAAGCGCTGGCCCGCGTGGTCTTGCAGCGGGAGGGCTTTGGCCCGGCGACCTTCGTCAAGCGAGTGGAAGGAACAATCTACGTCGAGGCCTTGCGCGGGCGAGGCCTGCGGCCCTCGAAGTGCCTCATCGCCTTGCGGCCTGGTATCGCGGCTGCCGGACGGCGTGCCTTGGGTGAGTTGCGCGCCGGAATCCGGGCTCGCGGTCAGGACGAGGGCGTGCTAATCCTGGCCGGCCGTTTGGCCGACGATGCCATCTCCGAGTGGAAGCAGTCAGGCCAGCCCGTCGAGGTCGTCGATGGACCGGCTTTGGCAGAGACCTGCGTGAGGCACGGCATAGGCGTGGTCAGCTCCACAGTCACGGTCGACCTGGTCGATGCCGACTTTTTTGTCGAGCTGTCCGAGGGCTAGCCTGCCGGGCTCGAGGCGGCTGGCTTCGGCCTCGGCCCGTGTCCGGGCCGGTAGACTGGAGCCTCTCCGCTGAGAAGGGTCGACAGCATATGGTTGGGCCGGGCGCCCTACGCTCAGGTCTTGACCCTGCAGGAAGAGCTACGCGAAAGCGTTCTTTGCGGCACGGGAGCCGAGACGCTACTCCTGGTCGAGCACCCGCCCGTCATAACCCTGGGTCGCCATGGCGATGCGGCCCACGTTCTGGCCTCGCCGAGCCAGCTCGCCGACTTGCAAATACCGGTGCTCAGGGTCGCCCGCGGCGGCGACGCCACCTACCACGGCCCCGGACAGCTCGTGGGTTACCCGGTGTTTCGGCTCCGTGACGGAATACGCGCCCACATGACCGGCATGGCAGAGGCGATAGGCGCGGTGCTGGCTGAGCTGGGCATCGTAGCCGAGTGGCGCACGTCCCACCCTGGGCTCTGGCTGGGGCGGGAGAAGATATGCGCGGTTGGCGTGCATGTGCGGCGGGGAGTGGCCATTCACGGCTTCGCGCTCAACGTGAGCGTCGACCTCGAAAGCTTTGCCAGCATCGTCCCATGCGGCCTGCGCGAGCTTGGCGTCACTTCCATCGCGCGGACACTGGGATCTTGCCCGACCATGGACGAGATGGCGGAACGGACCGAGCACGCCTTCGCACGTCGCTTCGGCATCGAGTTGGTTCGCCGCCCCTGTCCGATTCGCGATTGCAAATCGCAAATTGGAATCGGTAAGATAGACTCACCATCGTGAAGGCACGGAGCAGGCCGCGCATAGTGGTAATCTTCAATCGCGACTTCGAGGGAGCCGAAGCGGATCCCGAGAACAAGGCGCGCGAAGACGTTAGGGGTGTTGCTGAGAATATTCTGCGCATCTTGAATGGCGCCG